>CAYMPV010000087.1:0-1829 GCA_964392305.1 uncultured candidatus Brocadiaceae bacterium | reverse complement strand
GCCGACCATCTCGGTCAGCAGATCGGCCTTGGCGAGCTGCGCAGCGCGGTCGGCGGCGGCGGCGAGCGTGGTGCCGCCGAGCTTGCTTGCGATCGCTCTGGCGATCGCGCGCACGCGCTCGACGCGCTGCAGCTGGGTGCCGAGCTTGTTGTGGTAGACGACCTTCTCGAGTCCCGGCAGACGCATCTCGAGCGTCTTCTTGCGGTCCTGGTCGAAGAAGAACTTGGCGTCGGCGAGGCGCGGCCGCACCACGCGTTCGTTGCCGCCGACGATCGCGCTCGGGTCCTTCGGTCGGATGTTGCTGACTACCAGGAACCGGTTGGTCAACTTGCCCTGCGCGTCGAGCAGCGGGAAGTACTTCTGATTCTGCTTCATCGTCAGGATCAGGCACTCCTGCGGCACCGCGAGGAACTCGCTCTCGAACTCGCACAGCAGCACGTTCGGTCGTTCGACCAGCGCCGTGACTTCGTCGAGCAGCGCGTCGTCGTGGATGGGCAACAGGCCTTCTGGTGCGCGTTCGCGCAGCTGGCGCTCGATCTCGGCGCGGCGTTCGGTGAACGACGCGAGCACGGCGCCGTCGATGGCGAGGCGGTCGGCGTAGGTGCCGGCGCTGCGGATCTCGAGTTCGGGCGCGCTGCTCTCGAAGCGGTGGCCCTTGGTCACGCGCCCGGCCGTCAGTCCGAGCGCGGTGAGCGGCACGACCTCGCTGCCGTGCAGCGCGACGATGCCGTGCGCCGGCCGCACGAACTTCACCGAGGTCCAGCCGTCGCTGACCTGGTAGGTCATCACCTTGGGGATCGGCAGCTTGTCGAGCGCCGTCGTGAACACCTGCTGCAACGCGGTCGCCAGGGCAGCGCCGGGCACCGTCACGTCGAGGAACAGGACCTCGTTCTTGCCGTCGTCCTCACGCACCAGTCGCGCCACGGCACTCTCGTCCTGACCGATCGCGCCGAGCTTCTTGAGCAGCACCGCGGTCGGTTTGCCCTCGGCGTCGAGGCCGACCTTGACCGGCACGAGCTTCTGGCGTTCCTGGCGATCGGCGGCGCGTGCGGCGACGTGTGTCAGCAGCACGCCCAGGCGGCGCGGGCTGGCGAACGCAGTGGTCTTGGTGTCGTCGGCGAGCAGTGCCGCCGCGCGCAGCCCGGCTTCGATCGCGGCTGCGAACGCCTCGCCGAGTTTGCGCAGCGCCTTGGGCGGCAGCTCTTCGACCAGCAGTTCGACCAACAGGCTCGGTGAAGCGCTCATGCCGCACCTCCCTGCTTGCCCTTGTTCTCCTTGGCGGCGACCTTGTCGGCGTCGGCTTGCCGTTTGGCGAGCACCTCGTCGGCCCAAGGTCTCGGCGCCAGCGGGAAGCCCAGCCGCGCGCGGCTGTCGACGTAGCTCGCGGCGACGGCGCGCGCCAGGTTGCGGATGCGGCCGATGTAGGCGGCGCGTTCGGTCACCGAGATCGCGCCGCGTGCGTCGAGCAGGTTGAACGTGTGCCCGGCCTTGAGCAGCTGCTCGTAGGCGGGCAGCGCCAGCTCGTTCGCCATCAGGTGTTGGCTCTGCTGCTCGTGCGCGGCGAACGCCGTCGACAGGAACGCGACGTCGCTGTGTTCGAAGTTGTAGGCGCTCTGCTCGACCTCGTTCTGATGGAACACGTCGCCGTACTTCAGGCCGTCGGTGTACTGCAGGTCGAACACGTTCTCGACGCCTTGCAGATACATGCACAGCCGCTCGAGGCCGTAGGTGATCTCGCCGGTGATCGGTTTGCAGTCGATGCCGCCGACCTGCTGGAAGTAGGTGAACTGCGTCACCTCCATGCCGTTGAGCCACACCTCCCAGCCCAG
>CAYMPV010000086.1:0-1861 GCA_964392305.1 uncultured candidatus Brocadiaceae bacterium | reverse complement strand
GTGTCGCACTTCGCCGCCTCCTCCGCGGTCAGCGCCCCGGCCGCGACGAGCTTGTCGCGCAGCACGGTTTTGGCCGCGACGAACTTGGCCTGCGCCTCGCGAACTGCGGTGACGAACGTCGCTTCGTCGTCACCGAGCTTCACGGTCACGTTGCGCATGCCGCGCAAATGGTCCGGGGCGCCGGACGCGATCGTCGTCAGCCACGTGCTCTCGCGCTGCGCACTCGGCCAGAGAAGGGCAGCGTCCAGGCGCATCTCCACCTGGCCGTTGCGCGAGAAGCCGACGCGGGTCGGCGTGCGCGCGAGCAGCAGTTCGTGTTGCCGCCCGTCGGACGCGAGCCGATCGACCGGGTCCTTCTGCGGCTGCCGTTCGAACAGCCGGTAGTCGGGCAGTTTCGGGAAGCCCTCGGGCGGCGCCGTTCGCCGCGTCTCCGGCAACTGGAACGACATCGCGCGACCGAAGCCGCCGCCTGGATTGTTCACCGTCACGTGCAGCGCGGTGTTGGCGGTTCGCCAAAGCAACGCGGCGAAGCCCGGCGCGCGGCGTTCGCACAGCACGGTGCCGACGAGCACGCGGCGCATGTCCTCCATCGTGCCGTGCACGTGAGGCTTGCCGTAACGCTCGGCGAACGCGGTGAGCAGCAGCCGTTCGTTGATCGCCGGCTCGCGGCACAACAGCACGAGCGCGGCGATCTCGGTCGTGGGCTCGTCGAGCATCGGCACCAGCAGGTCGCCGGGGACCTTCGCATCGCGCGCGATCAGCGCATCGAGCAGGAACAGGCGCACGAGCTCGCCGTGTTCCTGCTCGTCCTTGGCCCAACGCTGCAGCGCCTTCTGCAGCGCCGCGGTCAGCTCGCGCGATTCGACCTCGCGCGCGGCGTGCGCTGCGGTGGCGACGGCAACGGGGCGGTCGCTGGCCAGGGCCGAGGTGAGCGCGGTGATCTGCTCGGACTGGGCGGTCAGCGCCGCGGGGAGCGTGCAGGCCAGCAGGAACCGGAGCGGCGTCGTTCTCATGGCGCGGCATGGTATCCCGGACCCGGACGGCGAAGCGGGTCACTTTGCGGCCAGGATCTCGGGCAGCTCCACCTGACGCGTGGTGCGGCGGTCGACGACCTCGACGTCCACGGTCGTCGCGCAGCGGGCCGCGTCGTCGGTCATCAGTGCGCCGTTGGCCACGAGCCGGTCGCGCCTGGCGATCAGGTCCGCCGTGCAGGCGTCGCGTCGTTCCTGCACCGCGCGCAGGAACGACGGTCCGTCGACGAACTGCAGTTCGGCGCGCCACGGATCGACGAGCGGCGGGGTTGCGGCGGGGCCCGCCAGCCGTCGCAGCCAATCGTGGTGCAGCGGGGAGCCGTGCAGGACGACGTGCGGGATCTCGCCGTTGCGCAGATAACCAATGGTGCTGCGCCCGGGCGCGACGAGGCTGAGTTCGAGCGGTTCGCCGAGGCGTCGGTTGGCGATCGCCATCGCGGCGGCATCGAGGCCGAGCAAGCGGTAGGCGGGGCGCTCGGGGAACCCTTCGCGTGCGGGCGCGACTGGCTGCCGCGGCGGTCTGCTCATCGAGAACTCCTGCGCTTCACCCCACGGCGGCACGACGTCGCAGGCGACGATGCACAGCGGCTCGTGCGGCAGCTGCCACAGCCAGGCCGCGAGCCCAGGCGCGCGCTGCTCGATCAACAGATCGGCGATCAGCGCACACGCCGGATCTCCGGCGTGCATGCGCGTCGGCTGGACCGCGTAGCGCGTGCGCAGATGGTGGAACAGGATCGCTTCGTTCTGACGACTGTCGCGGCAGAGCAGGATCAGCGCGGGGGCTGCGGTCAGCGGCTCGGTGAGCAGTGGCGCCAACTGGTCGCCTGGCA
>CAYMPV010000085.1:0-2021 GCA_964392305.1 uncultured candidatus Brocadiaceae bacterium | reverse complement strand
CCGACGCGCCTGTTGGTCGAGCAGAACTACTGGCAACGCCGCCTGCAGCAGACGACGCCCGACGTGGTCGCGCCGAGCCAGTTCTGGGCCGACTACGCCACCGCGCCCGCCGGCAAGCCGTTCGTCTCGGCCGCCGTGCTGCAGGCCAACGGCAGCTTCCTCGAGATGATGATGGCGCTCGCCGTGCTCGACCTGCCGTTCGAAGCCGGCAAACACGAGTTCGTCACCGACGGCGACCGCACCACGCTGAAGGCGGCGACGCCGCTGCTGCTGGTCAAGAAGGAGGTCACCCCCACCGAGACCGCCGCCGATCAGGCGCCGCTGCTGCTCGGCGAGAACTTCTACCGACTCGACGATCGTTACCGCTACGAGAACGGCGAGCAGCGCGACGCCTTCGTCACCGACGAGTTCTTGACCGACGTCGCCTACGGCTGCCAGGTCGTCGTCACCAACCCCACCAGCAGCAAGCGCATCGCCAACGTGCTGCTGCAGATCCCCGCCGGGGCCGTGCCCGTCAACAAGGGCTTCTGGACCCGCGGCGTCACCGTCGAACTGCAGCCCTACGCGACCGCCCAGCTCGAGTACGCGTTCTACTTCCCCGGTGAAGGCGACTTCGCGCACTACCCCGCGCACGCCGCCGAGAAGGGCAAGCTCGCCGCCAACGCCGCCGCCCGCACCTTGCACGTCGTCAACGTGCCCAGCAAGGTCGACACCGGCTCGTGGGAACACGTCAGCCAGCAGGGCAGCGCCGCCGACGTGCTGACCTTCCTCGACAACCACAACGTGCAGCGCCTCGAATTGGCCAAGATCGCCTGGCGCCTCGAGGACCGCGCCTTCTTCGCCGAGGTCACCAAGCGCCTGCGCAGTCGCCACGTCTACGACAACACGCTGTGGAGCTACGGCGTGCTGCACCGCGACGCCGCCGCCACACGCGAGTTCCTCGAGCACCAGGACGGTTTCCTGGCGCAGTGCGGCGCGTTCCTGGAGTCGCAGCTGGTGCGCATCGACCCGATCGAACGCAAGGCCTACCAGCACGTCGAACTCGACCCGCTCGTGCACCAGCGCGCGCACCAGCTCGGCAGCCAGCGCCGCATCGGCAACCGCGACCTCGCGCAGCAGTACGGCGCGCTGATGAACATCCTCGGCTACAAACCGCAGCTCGGCAGCGAGGACTGGATCGCCACGACCTACTACTTCCTGCTGCAGGACCGCATCGAAGACGCGCTCGCCGCGTTCGCCAAGGTGCAGCAGAACGAGGTCCAAGAGCAGCTGCAGTACGACTACCTCGCCGCCTACCTGTGTTTCTTCACCGCCGACACCGGCAAGGCGCGCCGCATCGCCGAGCGTTACCGCGACTACCCGGTCGCGCACTGGAACAAGCGCTTCGGCCAGATCCGCCAGCAGCTCGACGAGATCGACGGCAAGGCCGTGCCCGGCACCGAGCCGACCGGCGACTCGCTCGCCGCGACCGCGCCGTCGCTCGAGATGGTGCTCGACGGCAAGGCCGTGCGGCTGTCGCACAAGAACCTCGCGCAGTGTGAGGTCCGTTACTACCCGGTCGACGTCGAGTTCGCCTTCAGCGCCCAGCCGTTCGCGAGCTCCGACCGCAGCGCCGCCGCCTACGTGCAGCCGATCCTCAGCCAGCAGGTCGGTCTCGCCGCCACCACCGCCGAGACCGTCTTCGAGCTGCCCGCGCGTTTCCACAACACCAACGTGCTCGTCGAGGTCCGCGCCGCCGGCCTGGTGCGTTCGCAGACCTTCTTCGCCAACGCCCTCGCCGTGCGCTTCCTCGAGTCCTACGGCCAGGTCGCGGTCAGCGAACCGGGTGGCAACAAGCCCCTGGCCAAGACCTACGTCAAGGTCTTCGCCAGGCTGCCCAACGGCCAGGTCCGCTTCCACAAGGACGGCTACACCGACCTGCGCGGGCGCTTCGACTACGCGTCGCTCTCCGACGACCCCAACCGCGGCGCCGACCGCTACGCCGTGCTCGTCATGCACGAGCAGCGCGGCGCCGTCATCCG
>CAYMPV010000084.1:0-2619 GCA_964392305.1 uncultured candidatus Brocadiaceae bacterium | reverse complement strand
TCGTCTGCTGCAGGCGGCGTTGCCAGTAGTTCTGCTCGACCAACAGGCGCGTCGGGTCGACGGCGCGGTAGAGCTGTTTGGCCTGACCGCGCTGGCCGAGTTCCTCGACGAGCTTCTCGACGGGCACACCCGCGCTCACCGATTGCAGCGCCGGCATGCCGGCCTCGTCCGCCGGCTCCGCTGCAGCGGCGTCCTTGTCCTCGGCTTTGCGATCCTGCAGCGCGCGGCGCGCGCGTTCGGCCGGCGCCGCGGGTTTGGGTGCGGTCGGTGCCGGCGCACCGGGGCCGCCCGGTCCACCGGTGGTCGGGCCACCAGGTCGACCCCGGCCGCCGCCAGCCTGCGGCGGCATCGAGTCGGCGGGGCCATCAAAGCGCAGGCTCTGCTGCTCGTTCAGGGAGTTGCTCTTGAAGGCCAGATCGAACAACTCCTCGAGGCGTTCGGTTGCGACCGGTCGCAGTTCGAGCTGTTCGCGCACGAGGCGGGCGATCGAGCTGCGGCCTTCGTCGTCGAGGCGCCTGGCGAGCAGGATCTTCTCGATCAGGTTGAGCTGGGCGAAGGCCCACGGGTCGAGGAACCGGCGCAGGTCGTCACCGAGCAGCCAACGGTCCAAGAACGTCTTGTCGCGTTTGCACAGCAGCGCCGGGCGCGCCACGGCGTCGAAGAACCCGCGGTCCTTGTGGTAGAGGAAGAAGTGCAGTTCGTGGCAGGCGAACTGCTCGTAGAGCGCGAGCTTCTGCTCGGCGGACGTCGTCGGCCAGTGCAGCACGAACGCGAAGCGCGTCAGGTCGGCGTCGCGGTTGACCGCGAGCAGCGCGCGGTGCACGCCCGTCAGCGAGTCGAACATCTCCACTTCGGTCGAACGCGGATCGCCGAGCGGAGCCTGCCCGCCGGCGGCCACGAACTCGATGCGTTTGTGTTCGGCGTAGGCGACGGTGCTGTCCAGCGCGGCCTGCAGGTGCCGGGCCCGCGGCGTCAGCGGTTGTTCGTCGAGCACCAGCGTGTCCTGCAGTGCCTGCTCACCGTCGAGCACGAGCACGTGCACGAGGTTGCCGCTGTCGAGCGCGGCGAGCGGGACGTGCACGATGCCGTTGGCGTCGGGGCGCAGGTTGGCGAGCGTGTTCGACGTCGCCGGCAGGTAGTCGAGGTTGGCGAACGTACCGAGATCGCCGCCGCCGCCGCCGTCACGCGCGTCGCGACCCGGGCCGCCGCCCTGTCGCCGACCGCCGCCGCGGCCGCCGAACTTGCCGCCGGCGCCGCCGCCCAGGCCGACCGCCTCGTTCCACGAGTCGTCGGTCAGGCGCCACGGGTTCACCAGCAGGCTCGGGCGCGCCAGCATGTTGCCGGGGAACTTCGCCGCGAAGCGCCGCTCGAGCACGTAGCGGTACTCGTCGCCGAGCTTGCGTCCGGCTTCGTAGGAGCTGTCGGCCACTTCCCGCGTCGCCACCTGCAGCGGTGCGGCCCCGTTGCCGCGCAGGTTCGCGAACACGTCGAAGGCCGGCACTGCGCGCGTCGCGATCACGTGCACCCGCGTCGACGTGGTGGCGTTGCCCAGTTGCAGCCGCAGCTCGTCGCCGGCGATCTCGCTGCCCGTGAACGTCAGCGGCGCGGTGCTGCTGGCCTGCAGCGTGCGTTCGCGACCGACCAGCCAGTCGCCGTCTGGTTTACCGTCGGTGACGCAGACGACCACGGCATCGCCGGTCTCGTGCAGCACCAGCTCGTAGTTGCCGGCGGGAAGGCCGCGCAGTTCGAGGAAGCCGCGCGTGACGTTGAGGTGCGAGAAACAATCGCGATCCTGCCCGAGCAGCGTGAACGCCGCGCGCGTCGGCGCCGCTGCGCCGCCGCGGTAGGGCACGCGCAAGGTCTGGCCGGCCTGGCCGTGCAGGCGCGGCGGCAACGCCACCGCGTCCCGCAGCAGCATGAAGTTGCCGCCGAACTCGCCGCTCTTCTGCACGTAGATCGAGGTGATGTCCTCGAGCGGTCCGAGGTTGACGCGGCCGCGCACGTCGGTGGCGAGGGTCACGCCGATCTGGTCGCGGAAGTCGCGGTGCAGCAACTGCAGCTGCACGGGCTTGCCGGTCTTGACCTCGCCGTCCTTGCCGCGCAGTTCGAGTTCGTAGCCGCGCCCGGTGCGCAGCAGCACCGCGCTGGTGGTGCCGGCGGCGTTGTCCATGCCGTTGATCGCGAAGGTCGAGCTGGCGGTGCTCAGGTCGGTGTCCTTGCCGGCGAGGTCCTTGACCTTGCCCTGCAGCGAGATCTCGAGGCGCTGCAGGCGTTCGGGCACGGTGATCTCGTGCACGAGTTCGCCGTCGTCGGCGAGCGTCAGGTTGCGTACCTCCTGCGGCGTGCTGCGACCGTCGAGGTCGGTGGCGACGACCACCAGCATCGGTTCCTGCAGCAGGCGCAGCGACACGGCGCGATCGCGCAGCGCCAGCTGCGGCCGCACCAGGATCTTCGCCTTCTTGCCGGCGATCAGTGCCTCGCGGTCGACGTGCACGTTGCAACGCAGGGCGTAACTCTCGGCGTCGTGGTCGAAGCGCGCCATCGACGAACGGTTGCCGGCGCGTAGCACGACCTGCCGGGTGCCCGGGTCGGTCGAGAACGGCACCAGGATCTCACCCT
>CAYMPV010000083.1:0-2619 GCA_964392305.1 uncultured candidatus Brocadiaceae bacterium | reverse complement strand
AGGGTGAGATCCTGGTGCCGTTCTCGACCGACCCGGGCACCCGGCAGGTCGTGCTGCGCGCCGGCAACCGTTCGTCCTTGGCGCGCTTCGCCCACGACGCCGAGAGTTACGCCCTGCGTTGCAACGTGCACGTCGACCGCGAGGCGCTGATCGCCGGCAAGAAGGCGAAGATCCTGGTGCGGCCGCAGCTGCGGCTCGCCGATCGCACCGTGACCCTGTCGCTGCTGCAGGACCCGGTGCTGACCCTCGTCGCCACCGACCTCGACGGATTGCAGACGACCAAGGAGGTCCCGCTCACCAGGTTGGCCGACGACCTGGCCTTCGAACACGAACTCAACGTGCCCGAGCGACTGCGTCACCTGTCCGTGTCGCTGCGCGCCAAGATCAAGGACATCGGCGGCAAGGACGTCGACCTCTCGGCCGCCACCGAAGGCTTCGAGCTCAACCGCATCGACGAGAACGCCGCCACCAAGAACGTGCTGTTGGTGCGCACCGCGCAGGGGTACGCGGTCGAACTGCGCGGCAAGGACGGCGAACCCGGCATCGACAAGGCCTGCACCGTGGAGCTGGCCCACCGCGACTTCCGCGACCCGATCACGGTCAGTCTGCAGACCGACGCGACCGGTCGCGTGCTGCTCGGCAACCTCGCTGGCATCCACTCGATCATGGTCAAGACGCCCACGCAATGGGGCGCGTTCGACCTCACCGCAGACACCTGCGCGCATCCCGATGTCGTGCAGGCGCCAGCCGGTGTGCCGATCCGCGTCGCCTACTCGGGCAACGCCAAGACCGTGACGCGTGCGGCGTTCTCGCTGCTCGCCGCCGATCGAGACGCGTTCGCGAACCTCGCACTCGAAGCTGGCTTCGTGGTGCTGCGCAATCTTCCGGTCGGCACTTACACGCTGATGCTGCACGAGACCGACACAGCCATGACCGTGCGCGTCGTCGATGGCGCCATGGACGACCGCTGGATCGTGGGCAAGGAACGCATCCTCGAGGCCAGCGACCCGGCGCCGCTGCAACTCGCTGCGACGCGCCGCGACGACACCGTGGTCGTCAACGTCAGCAACCCCTCGCCGGCGACGCGCGTGCATGTCGTCGCGACGCGCTACTGGCCGGCCTACGACATGTTCGCCAACCTGCGCGGCAACACCCCGCGATCGCCGATCGCCCAGGCCACGCCGCTGACCGCCAGCCAGTTCGAGGTCGGCCGCTCGCTCGGCGACGAGTACCGCTACGTGCTCGAGCGCCGCTTCGCCGCGAAGTTCCCGGGCAACATGCTCACCAGGCCGAGCCTGCTGGTGAACCCCTGGAAGCTCGACGACGACTCGCACAACGAGGCCGTGGGGCTGGGCGGACGCCCGGGCGGCGCGTTCCGCGGCAACCCCGACGGCAAACGCGTCGACGAATTGCTCCGCGAGCGCGCGAGCACCAAGGGCGGCAGCAACGCCGACCTCGCCGCCCAACCCAACCTCGACTTCCTGTCGGCAACGTCGACCCAGTTCTTCAACCTGCTGCCCGACCAGAACGGCGAGATTCGCATTCCGCGCGCAGCTCTCGGCGACGACCACCTGGTGCAGGTGTTGGCGCTCGACGGTGACCAGGCCGTGCAGACGACGTTGGTGCTCGACGAGAAGCCGTTGACGACGCGCGCCCGGCGCCTGCAGGAAGCCCTCGACGGCACCCAGCACTTCGCCCAGCTGCAACACATCGAGTTCGTGGCCGGCGGCGCGACGGTGCCGCTCGGCGACCCGCGCTCCGCCAAGGTCGAGTTGTTCGACTCGCTGGCGAGCGTGCACCGCGCGCTGGCGACGATCTCGCAGAACGGCGACTGGTCGCAGTTCGCGTTCGTGCTGCAGTGGCCGACGACCTCGCCCGAGCAGAAGCTGGCGCTCTACGAACAGCGCGCGTGCCACGAGCTGCACTTCTTCCTCTACCAGAAGGACCGCGAGTTCTTCGACGCCGTGGTGCGCCCGGCGTTGCTCTGCAAGCGCGACAAGACCTTCCTCGACCACTGGCTGCTCGGCGACGACTTGCGCCGGTTCCTCGACCCCTGGGCCTTCGCCCAGCTCAATCTGATCGAGAAGATCCTGCTCGCCAGACGCCTCGACGACGAAGGCCGCGGCTCGATCGCGCGCCTCGTGCGCGAACAGCTCGAACTGCGCCCCGCGCAAGTCGAAATGCTCGATCGGCTCGTGACCCTGGCGCTGAAGACGCAGGAGTTTGCCGAGGAGATCGACCACGACGGCCTGCCCGCGCCTGCGGAATCGCCGAACGCGCCCGAGACGCCGAAGGAGAACGCCTTCGACAGCAACCAGTGGAACAGCGCCGTCGGCCTGGGCGCCGGCGCGGGTGGGCGGGTCGGCGGCCGCGAGCCCAACAAGAACGACGGCGAGGAGAAGGAGGAACTCGCCAAGAAGGCCAAGGACCCGCAGGCTGCCGCGCAAACCGGCAGCGACGACTTCTTCCTCGGCGGCACGCGGCGAGGCATCGAAGGCGGTGAGCAACTGCAGGCCGAAGCCGAACTGCGCAAGAACGTGCGTCAGCTCTACCGCGCCGTCGATCCGACGCGCCTGTTGGTCGAGCAGAACTACTGGCAACGCCGCCTGCAGCAGACGA
>CAYMPV010000082.1:0-3030 GCA_964392305.1 uncultured candidatus Brocadiaceae bacterium | reverse complement strand
GGCGGCAGCTGCGGCGCCGCGGGCGGTGCGGGTGCGGCGGGCGGCGGCGGCGGCGGCGCGTTGCCTTCGGCCGGCGGCGCACCGCCTTCGCTACCGTCGGGGTTGGCCGGGGCCGGTGCGAGTTCGAGACCTTGCGGCGTGACCCGCAGCACGAAGCGTTCGCCCTTGGCCATGCGGTCGAGCACTTCCTGCGGCACACGTCCGGCCGCGACCAGCGACTCGAACAGCTTCTGCAGCTCTTCGGGCGTGCGCGGCATCTGCATCTGCGGCTGCGGTTGAGGCGCCTGCCGCTGCAGTCTGCCGGTGACCAGATCGCGGATCGTATCGGTCGCCTCCTGCTTGTAGGCGAAGCCCGTGACGTGCTCGGCGATCTCGGTCTTGAGCATCTGGAACTTCTCGAAGCCCTCCTTCTTGTACTCGTTCTTGGGGTCGATCTGCGCGTAACCACGCAGGCCGATGCCGGTCTTGAGCACCTCCATCGCGTACAGGTGGTCCTTCCACTTGTTGTCGATGGTGTCGATCACCAAGAAGCGCTGGATCGCGTCCCAGTCGCCCTCGTAGAGCGCGGCGCGCTGCTCGTGCAGCTGCTCGACGCGCTGCATGATCCAGTCGAACAGGTTCTCGCGGGACACGGCCTCGAGTCCCTGCAGATCGAGCGCGTCGCTGGCGCGGTGCGCCAGCCACTTGCGGATCTCCTCGTAGTCGACGGGCTTGTCCTTGTCGCCCGAGTAGCGCTCGAGGATCGGCTCGAGCACCTCTTCGAACATGCCGAGGATCTTCTCGCGCAGCCCCTTGTACTCGAGCGCCTCCTGGCGCTGCGCGTAGATGAACTTGCGCTGCTTGTCCATCACCTCGTCGTACTCGATGAGGTGTTTGCGGATGTCGAAGTTGCGCGCCTCGACCTTCTTCTGCGTCTTGGCGATGCTGCGCGTGACCATCGGGCTGTCGATGACCTCGCCGGGCTTGAGGCCCATCTTCTCCATCATCGTCTTCACCCAGTCGCGGGCGAAGATGCGCATCAGGTCGTCGTCGAACGACAGGAAGAACTTGGTCTGGCCGGGGTCACCCTGACGACCGCAGCGGCCGCGCAGCTGGTTGTCGATGCGGCGCGCTTCGTGGCGTTCGGTGCCGATCACGTAGAGACCGCCGAGCTGCAGGATCTCGTCGTGTTCGGCCTTGCACTGCGCCAACAGCCGTTCGAGCAGCGCCTTGGCCTCGTCGCTGTCCTCGGCCATGCCGCTCTTCTTGAGCTCGTCGCGCCACAGCGCCTCGGCCTTGCCGCCGAGCACGATGTCGGTGCCGCGACCGGCCATGTTGGTGGCGACCGTGACCTGCCCCTTGCGACCGGCCTGGGTGATGATCTCCGCCTCACGCTCGTGGTGTTTGGCGTTGAGCACGCTGTGCGGGATGCCGGCTTCGGTCAGCTTCTGCGAGATCGCCTCGGACTTGGCGATCGAGGTCGTGCCGAGCAGGATCGGCCGCCCCCGTTCGTGCTCCGCGCGGATCTCGGCGACGATCGCGTCGAGCTTGCCGGCACTGTCGAGGTAGATCTGGTCGTTCTGGTCGTCGCGCTGGTTGGGCCGATTGGTCGGGATCGAGACGACGTCGAGGTTGTAGATGCGCGAGAACTCGCTGGCCTCGGTCATCGCCGTGCCGGTCATGCCCGAGAGCTTCTCGAACATGCGGAAGTAGTTCTGCAGCGTGATCGTGGCGAGGGTGCGGTTCTCCTCGCGCGGCGGCAGCCCTTCCTTGGCCTCGACACACTGGTGCAGACCGTCGCTCCAGCGGCGGCCCGGCATCAGGCGACCCGTGAACTCGTCGACGATGACGATCTCGGGCTCGGGCTCGGCGGCCTCGTGCTGCTTGCGCGTGACGACGACGTAGTGCTTGTCCTTCTCGTAGACGTGGTGGGCACGCAGCGCGGTCTCGATCAGGTGTGGCCACTCCATCAGCGACGGGTCGCTGTAGAAGCTGTCGACGCCGACGAGCTTCTCGGCGCGGGCGATGCCGGCTTCGTTGAGCAGACACTGATGCTCCTTGAGCTTGACCTCGAAGTGCTCGTCGACCTTGAGCTGCCGCGCGACGCGGTCGGCCATCAAGAAGCGCTCGATCGAGCCCTCACCTTCGCCGGAGATGATCAGCGGCGTGCGCGCCTCGTCGATCAGGATCGAGTCGACCTCGTCGACGATCGCGTAGTTGAGCCGGCTCTGCACCTGCTCCTCGGCGCGCCACTTCATGTTGTCGCGCAGGAAGTCGAAGCCGAACTCGTTGTTGGTGCCGTAGGTGATGTCGCAGCCATATTCCTTCTGGCGCAGCTGCGGCGGCATGTTCGACTGGATCGCGCCGACGGTGAGTCCGACGTACTCGAACACCGGCGCCATCCAGTCACGGTCGCGCTTGGCGAGATAGTCGTTGACCGTCACCACGTAGACGCCCTTGCCCGACAGCGCGTTGAGCGCCGCCGGCAGCGTCGCGACGAGGGTCTTGCCCTCACCGGTGGACATCTCCGCGATCTTGCCCTGATGCAGCACGGCGCCGCCGATCAGTTGCACGTCGAAGTGGCGCAGGCCCAGGGTGCGCGTCGCGGCCTCACGCACCAGCGCGAACACCTGCGGCAACACGTCGTCGAGGGTCTTCTTGCCGGCCTGGACCTCTGCCTTGAAGGCGGCCATCGCCGCCTTGATCTGGTCGTGATCGAGGCTCTTGGCCCAATCGGCCTGGTCGTTGACGGCCTTGACGATGGGCTGGTAGACGGCGAGGGAACGTTGGTTGGCGCTGCCGAACATGCCCTGCAGGGCCTTGCCGATGCGCGCGGGGATCGAACCGAAATCGAGCTTCATGACAGTACGGATGGGAATGCGGATGCTGAGCGGGGGAGCACACGAGGCTCCCGGCGACCGTTCGAGGAAGGGCCCACCCGCCGGTCGCGAAGGGGGGCCGAGGACGCGCGAGCGCCGCGACGCGGCGCCGGCCGCTCAGGGCGCGCGCGGTGGCGGCAGGCCGCCGGTGACGATGCTGCGCGCGCGCGGC
>CAYMPV010000081.1:0-3217 GCA_964392305.1 uncultured candidatus Brocadiaceae bacterium | reverse complement strand
GGGCCTGGGACTTCGACGGTGACAGCGTCATCGACGACACCACGCAGAACCCGGCCCACTTCTACCCGGCCGCTTGCACCGGCGCGACCGTCACCCTGACGGCGAGCCGCTTGTGTGGCCCGTCGGACACCGCGTCGCGGGCGATCGTGATCGCCCCGAACACGCTCCAGCTGACCAACGTCGGCGGCAACGGCACGACCAGCGCCACGTGGGTGGGCAACGTCTTCGACGGCCAGGTCACCAACCCCGATGGCGTCAACATCTGCGCCCTGTCGGTGCGTCCGTACAACTTCGCGGGTCCGTTCAACGTGCAGTTCTACGCCTCGTCGGGCAGCTACCTCGACACCGTCGGCACGACCCCGCGTTACGCCACGCCCTCCGCCTGGCGTCTGCTGGCGACGGGCACTGGCGTCTCGACCAATCCCCCGCTCGCTGGCGCGCAGCCGCTGGACTTCGTGTCGTTGAGCAATCCCGTCTACCTGCCCCAGGGTGACTACACGTTCGCGGTGTTCGTGCAGAACCCGGCCGGCACGGCCGGCATCGGCTACAGCAACGGCCCGCTGGGCCCGGTCAGCGACGCCAACATGACGATGTTCGTCGGCGGCCATGGCCGTTCGGTGACCTCGCTGTTCGGCACCGGTGGTTTCACACCGCGCATGTGGAACGGTGAGTTCCACTACTCGACGTGGGGCGACGACGGCGCCGCCGGCATCGGCTTCGCCGGCACGGGCTGCCCCAACTCGCTCGGTCAGGTCTCGAGCCTGGTGCCGACCGGTAGCCCGCAACTCGGCACGACGATGACGATCGTGGCGAACAACCTGCCGCAGTCGGCCGGCGTCATGTGCACGGGCTACGGCAACACGATGTCCGTGTTCGGCCCGCTGCCGTACGACGGCACGAGCATCGGCGCGCCGGGCTGCTTCCTGCGCGTGAGCACCGAGGCGGTGCTGTTCCTCGGAGGCCTGAACAACCAGATCGCCTGGAACTTCGGCATCCCGAACGACCCGGCGTTCTCGGGCCAGCAGTTCTACAACCAGGTGATCGTGCTCGACCCGGCCGCCAACGCGATCGGCGCGGTGATGTCGGACGCGACCGGCATGGTGATCGGCAACTGATCCCAGCCCGGTTCCTGGGTGGTGGGTGAAGCAACTCATCCACCCGGCGCGCGAGGCCACGTTTCCGCTCGGGAACGTGGCCTCGTGTGTAGCGCACCGCAGGTGTCGCGCTCGGGGACGGGACTTCGCCCGAAACTCGCCGCAAGGCGCTGCCGCGTTGCTCAGGACTGGTTGCTCAGGACTGTCCGGACTTCCCGGATGACCTTCGCGCCGGAGTCTGCTCGCGTGCGGGTCGCGTCGTCGGCTCGCTGTCGCGCCGCGGCTGCGGGCGCAACACCACATCGGGCGTCGTTGCGGTGGTGGCTTCCTGGTCGAACTGTCTGCCCAGCGCGTGCAGCTTCTGACGCAGTTCGCTGGTCTGGCCGGCGAGGTGCCGCAGCGGCGTGGCGATCGCGAGCAGCCGCGTGTGTTCGGCGCGCAGCCGGGCCTCGTGGCTCTGCAGGCGCGGCAGGTGCGCCTGCAGGGCCGCGCGCAGCGCCGCGACCGTCGCCGCGAACAGGTGCTGGCCGAAGTGCTGGCACAACGTCGCGACGGTGTTCGGGACGAGATCACTGCGGAACTGCGCCACGCACTGGTGCAGGAACAACCGCCCGGGCTCGCCCAGGCGCGCGGCCTTCTCCTTGCCCGGGATCTTCGTGTCGGGCGCCGTCGCCGGTCCGAACAGGCGCGAGCGCACCTTGTCGAGAGAACGGAAGGCGACCACGTCGAGCATCGACCGGCGCACCGGGAAGCTGTCGAGGTCGATCGGCACGCGCGGCGTGTCGGCCCAGGCCACCGGACCGAGTTCGGCGAGCGAATGTGTCTTGAGTCGCCGCAGGTCGACGTCGGCGCGGCGCAGCAGTTCGGCGATGCCGTCGGGCAGGTCGAGGCCCGCATCCAGTTGCGCCAGTTGCTGCTCGAAGCAGCGCAAACCGGCGGTGAGCACGTTGTCGCGGTAGTCCTGCAGCAGCGGCAACCACTGGCCCAAGGTCAGCCACTGCAGGCTGTGGCTCGACAGGAACCACGTGTCGATCGAGGCGCCCAGGGTGCGCAACAGCTTGGCGCCGCTGTCGCGCGCGTAGCGTTCGAGCTCGGCGTCGAGTTCGCGGCGGCCGCGGGCGAAGGCCTCGGTCCAGTCGAGCTGCAGCGCCGCGTGCACCCGCTTCTGCTCGTTCGCCGTGAAGGTGAGCTGCTGGTCGAGGTCGTCGAGGTGTTGGTCGAGTTGCGTGACCTCGTCGCTGGCGACGGTCGCGGCGGTCTCCCCGAGCAGCGTCTGGCCGCGCTGCAGCGAGTCGCGCAGGAACGCGGCGAGGTACTCGGAGCTGGCGAGGTAGTCGGAGAGGTCCTTGCGGAAGTCGCGGAAGCCGGCGGGCTGCTTGTCGGTCGGCAACTTCTGCAACACGGCGCTGCCGGCCTGCAGCAGGTCGACGGGATACATGCGCACGCGGCCTTCCTTGGCGGCCTTCTGCAGCGGCGCCGACATCGCCAGCTGCTCGAACGCGCGCAGCACCGCCTCGGGCTGCGACTGTTCGAGGCTGGGCACCAGCTTGCCGTCGGCCGAGAGGTCGCGCTTGTGCGAGTCGACGTTGACGACCAGGAAGATGCGGCTGAACAGGTCGAGCAGTTGCTGGAACTCGCTGAACACCTGCTCGAGGAACAGCGTGTCGCTCTTGACCACGAAGATCGCGCAGGCCGCGGCATTGCGGAAGTCGCGCGTCATGCGGTCGTAGCCGAAACGCATGCGTGTGTAGAGCCCGGGCGTGTCGACGAGCACGGCGCCGGTCTCGTCGAGTGCGCTGTCGGGCACGCGCACGTCGACGCGCCGGATCGCCTGCGGGAAGTGTTCTTGCGGATCGAACACCTCGCCGCGTTCTTCGGCGGCGCGGATCGCACGAGCGAGGTCGCCGTGGGCGGCGTCGATGCGCGTGTGCAGGGCCTTGGTGTCGGTGAAGCTGACCGTGCTGCCGTCGTAGTGGCTGACGACGTACTCGCGGCGGCTGCCGCTGCGCACGAACACCAGGCAAGGGTAGGCCGGCAGGCTCGACACCTCGCTGACGTAGGCGGCGGCGATCGCGTTCATCAGCGTCGACTTGCCGCTCTTGAGCGGGCCGAAGATCAGCACG
>CAYMPV010000080.1:0-7478 GCA_964392305.1 uncultured candidatus Brocadiaceae bacterium | reverse complement strand
CGGCGCCCCTTCACTCCATCACCACAGCCAGCTCCCCCGCCGCGACTCCCGCCGCAGCCCTTCGCCCCGCTCACGCTCCCCACTCCGCCTCCCGCTCTCCCGGCGGCGCCCGCGCCGGCGCCAGCTCCGGCGCTTCGCTCGCCAGCCCCATCTCAGCGGACCCAGGAATGCAGCGCGTTCGTGGCGCTCACGCCGAACGTCGCCGCAGGGTCGAGATAGACGGCCTGCGCGTGCACCTCGAGCCCGTTCCAGAGCGGCGCGCTCGGCATCGTCAGTGACAACGCACCCCGTCCCGCGCCATCGAGCACGTGGAAGAACGTGCCCAACGGAACCACGTAGAGGGTGCCGTCGAGGAACGGCACGCTCTGCTGGTCGATGCCCACGATCACGAAGCCCGGAGCGTTCGCCAACCCGTTCGCGATCTCTGCTGTCCACAGCTCCCCACGACCGGCACAACCACTGGGCGTGATCGTCGGCGCACCGTTCGTGCCCGCGATGCCGAAGCCGGCAACGACCTGTGAGCCGCAGCGCCCGAAGCCCTCGACGCGGGTGATGTCGATCACCGCCCAGCCGTGCTGGAGCTGCAGCAGGTCGCCCGTGATCGGATCGATGCACGCCCCGACCGGGTAGCCGAGCGGCCACAGGAACGGCTGCCGCGTCGACGGGATCGGCATCGCGTTGGCGTCGAGCTGGTAGAGCACGGTCTGGCCCGACGAGCCGTACTCGTTCACCAGCGCGTACTGATGATCAGGCAACCCCGCCGAACCGGGCGGCACGAACACGAGGTGCCGCGCAGCAATGCCGATCGTCACCGGCGGCCGGGCAACAACCAGGTCGAAGGTGCCGTTGCCGTCCGGCACCAGCTGGAACGCGTGCACGCTCCCGCTGTGGGACACGATGCGCAGCTCCCCCGCGGTGGCGAACCCCGTCGGCACGATCGCGACGCCGCGGAACTCGGACTGCAGCCCGAACGGAGTGAGGTCGATCTCTCGGCGCAGCGACGGGTTGCCCGGCGCGATCTGGCCGAGCAGGTTCGTGAGCGACGTCGCGTAGAACAGCAGACCGCCGGGCCCCTGGGCCATGCTCGAGCTCATGTAGCCGACGTTCGCCACCTGCGTCCTCGGTCCGATCACGCCGGTGACGTGCCCTTCGGCGTCCCGCGTGACCTGCTGCCGCATCAGGATCGCGCTGCCCGTTCCCGGGTTGGCGCCGAACAGCATGAACCCGGGGTCATCGGCGAGGATCGTCAACGCACCGCCCGGCCAAATCGCGAGGGAGCCTGCTTGCGCCAGCGCGTAGTCGTTCTGGAACGGAGGAGCGAGCTGCATCTGGGCCATGGCACCACCGAGCAAGCCGAAAGCCGAGACAACCACGAAAGGAACGAGCCTGTGCATCGAAGTCCTTTGGACCAAGGTAGGGCTGGGGGCGCTGTCCGCCGCGAAGTCGAGAGCATAGTGAGCACCCGGCGAGGCCGCGGTTCCGCGAGGCGCTGTATCGCGGCTGCCCAGACGGGTCACGGGCCGTTCGCACATCGCCGCCTGTCCTCGAGGCCTCGGCGCACCTTCACCCCATCACCACAGACCGCTCCCCCACCGCGACTCTCGGCTGACTGCGGGGCCCAGCAGGCCCCGCTCCTACTTCTTCGATTTGCCAGCCCCCCGCTTGTCTGCTGCGCTGGCCCGATTGGCCGCGGCTCCATCGCCGAAAAGCGCCACCGTCCCGTCCTCGAGACCGGCGGCGAGCTGGCTGCCGTCGCTGCCGGTGACGAGCGCGGTCACGCCGCAGGGCAGCTCGACTTCGCCGACGGGCGACAGGTCGGAGAGCTTGCGGCAGTAGAGGCGGTTGCGGCCGGCGGCGATGACGAGGCCCGGCCCGCCGAGAACGGCGACCGCACGCAGGTGCGGCGGATCATCGCCGCCGACGACTACGTTGCGCACCAGCTCGCCCGTCGCCGTGTTCCACTGCGCGAGCGCACCGCTGCGGCCGCAGCTGAACGCGATGCCTTCCGGTCCGATGCAGAGGCCAGCGACGCCGTCCTCGTGCGCAGCGGCTTCGTGGCGCGGCGCCGCCGTTGCCGGGTCCCAGAACACGATCTTGCCATCCTTGCCTCCGCTCACGACGACGCCGCCCGCCGCATCGCAGGCGACGCAGGCGACGTCGTTCTCGTGCGCGTCGCCGCGCCGGGTCTCGGCGCCGGTCCTGCCGTCGCGCCATTGCACGGTGCCGTCACGATGCCCGCTGATCAGCGTGCCGTCGGCGGTGTTGCACAGCGCGGTCGCATAGGCGTACTTGCCGTCGAGCTGCACGCGAGCGACCTCGCCGCCCTTGTCGTCGGTGAGCCGCAGCGAGCCGTCGAGGCTCGCCGACCAGAGCCCTGCGGCGGTCCCCGCCACGCCGAGGACCGAGCCCTCGTGCGCGGCATGGCGCACGACGACCTTGCCGTCGACGGACCAGCGGATCGCGCTGTGGTCGTGCGCGCCCGACGCGAGAGTCTTGCCGTCCGGCGCGAAGGCGACCGCCGTCACCGCGCTGTTGTGCTGCGGCGACACGAACAGTTCGCCGCCGTCCTGGAGGTTCCAGAACCGGATCGTCTGGTCCCACGACATGCTGACGAGCGTCTTGCCGTCGGGTGACACGGCGAGATCCGACACCGTGTTGAGGTGCTCGCTCCATTGGTGGAGCACCTTGCCGGTGGCGAACTCGACGTGTGCCATGCGACCGTCGTTGTCACCGACGACGATCTCGGCGCCGTCGCGCAGCGCGGCGAGCGAAACGACGAGCAGCGGCACCTTGCAGGTCCCGACGACCTCGCCGCCCGGCAGCGCGATCCGCTCGACCTGCATCGCCCGGCCGCGCATCGCCGATTTGCCGTCGCCCAGCGGCACGGACCGCCCGCGGCCGAGTTCGGTCTTCTTCTCCTCGACGACCTTCTTCTGCGCGAGGTCGACGATCTTGTCGAGGCGCGCGAATGGATTCTTGCCGCCCGGATTCGTGCTCACGACGACCTGTCTGCCGTCGTCGGAGAAGGTGGCGCCGAGCAGCTCGCCACCGATCTTGATCGTCGCCGTCGGCTTCAGCGCCACGGTGTCGAGCACCAGCAGATCCTCGCCCTTTGTCGCCGCGAGCGCGCTGCCGGAGGGCGCCACGCAGAGGTTCTTGGCACCGGCCAGCGTTGCCAGCTCCTTGCCCGTGCGCACGGCGAACAGCCGCACCCCGTCGTCGACGAACGCGACGGCGACCCGGTCCTGCTTGGGGCCACAGAAGTAGGCGTGCCGCGCCTCGCCCTTGCCTGCGAACGCGGCGACGCGCGCGCCGGTCCTGGCATCCCAGACCTGCGCGCGGGCGCCGGCACACGACGTCAGCAGCAGCGATCCGTCGCGCGCGAAGAACGCGTCGAGCGGCAGACCGTCGAACGTGCGCACCGGCGTGCCGAGGATCTGGGGTGCAGGAAGGGGCGTGGCGGCAGGCTTCGCCTGCGCGAGCAGCGGCGAGCCGAGAGTGGTGAGGACGAGGGACACTACGGAACAGCGGACTGGCATGCGCGGCACGATCCCAGCGCCGGGCACACGCCGCAAGGGCTGACGAACGCCTGACGGCGCTGGCGCCCCAGTACGCCGGCGCACCGCCGAACACGTGCCTTGACGCGTTCAAGTTCACCGACGCGGTCGACGCATGACTGCAGTGAGCGGAAGCGGATCAGAGCACCAACAGTTCGAGCCCCGCGGTCGACGAGAAGCCATCGAGCGCACCCGGATCGAGCACGAAGCCCTGGAACCAGATCCGTGTCCGACGCAACGCCGGCGAGTTGGGGATCGACAGCGGCAACGAGAAGGAGCCGGCGCCGGGCAGTCCTGCGCCGCCCGACGCCACGCCCCACAGCGCCGAAGTCGGCGAGGCGAGCAGCAACCGCCCGCTGCCGAGCGGCACGCTGGCCTCGCCGGCGAGACTCGCCCCGACGAGCGAGAGAGCGCCGCCCAGCGCGCCGGACATGGTCACGGTCACCGCCGAACCGATCATCGGCCGTCCCGACGGCTGCAGCGCCGGTGCGACGCCGCCGCTGCCGGGCTTGCCTTGCCCGTAGTGTTCGTGCCCATAGATCGTCCCGTAATGCAGGTTCGTTGGCTGCACCGGGCCGCCCATCAGCGTCGTGCCGTCGGACCAGAGCAGACCGCACGCATCGCTGCTCGCCGCGAACGCGGTCGGCCCGGAGGAGAACGTGCCGCCGAACACCTGCTGCAGGTGCCAGCTGGCACCGAGGTCGGCCGACACGTCGAGCGCCACAGGCCACCAGGCCAAGGCCGGCCCGAGCCAGCCCCGCGGCAACCAGCGCACGGCGACGAATGGCGGGTCGAGGGCGATGTCGATCGTCGTGGGGTCGAAGGACTGGCAGCTGCCCGGCGACGCCTGCCAGCTTGCCCCCCGATTCACGGACATGGCGATCCACGCGGCACCGGTGGCGGCCTCGTGCCAGGCCGCACACACGGAGCTACCACTGGCAGTGATCGCGGCACCGTTGGGCCAGTTCGAGCTCAGGGTGGAGAGCGCCCACGTGCTGCCGTCGTCCAAGGAACTCGCGACGGACAGCGCGTTCGAGCCGAACGCACCCCACAACAACACGTGGACGTCCGAACCAGACACTGCCAACGAGTCGCCGTAGGCCGTCCCAGGGATGGTCACCGCGGCCTGCCACGTGACCCCGCCATCCACCGAACGGAAATACTCCACCGCAGAGGTGCCGCGCACGATGTGCACGAAGTTGCCGGACACTGCGAGACGTTCGCCCAACGCCGACGCCGAACCGAGCAATGCCGGAGCAGCCCGCCACGTCACCCCGCCATCCGTCGAGGATTGATAGTTGGTCAAGACGTTGTCGGACCAGTGCACGTGCACGGCGCTGCCGTCGACGACCATTCCGGGGCTGAGGATCGAAGGCGACATCCCGATGACGACGGGCGACGACCAGGTCGCGCCACCGTCGGTGGTTCGCACGTAGGCGACCGGATGGGACCCCGGCGAGGTCGGCCGGTGATACAGCAGCACGTGGCAGTTCGTCCCTGCGGCGACGGCGCTGGCGACTGCGAGACCCGAGGTGTTCGCGGTCGAATGCCAGTTGACGCCGCCATCACCCGATGCGTGGAACGCGGCATCGGTGGCGACGTAGACGCGAGCCCCGGCCGAAGCCAGAACTCCGCTGCTCCAATGCGACGCAGCCAACACGATCGGCGAAGTCCAACTTCTGCCGGCGTCGGGCGAGCGCACGTAGACGACACCAGCCGGCTGGTAGGAATCGCGAAAGGCGACGTGGATCAGGTCTTCCTCGCGCCGGACCATCGTCGGCAGAGCGATGCCTCCACCCCCATTCGACGCGTAGACCGGCACGCTCTGGATCTGCGCCGTGGCGGTCTCGGGGAGCATGGCCAGGCACAGCACAGCGAATGACAGGTTCGGGTTCCGCATGTCGGGTCACTCTCCTGGGGAGGCAGAACGCGGACCGCGCCTGCTGCAGACGTCGGCGAAGGTGCCTCTTGGCATCACGGCGGTCAAGGTACTCGCCGACACCGCGGCAACCGGCGCAGCGCGCCAACACGATGGCACGCGGGCGACCAGGACTGGACCGCCCCGATCGCCCCCACATCGCACCTGGTGCCCCGAACTCGCCCGCGGTGACACCATTCCGCGCTTCCCCCGCCGATCGGCTACCATCTTCGCCCCGATGCCCAGCCACCCGGCGACCCCCTGCAGCACCCCCGACGCGTCCGCGTTCCTGCCCACCACCGCTGCCGAGATGCACGCGCGCGGCTGGGATGCGGTCGATGTGGTGTTCGTCAGCGGCGACGCCTACCTCGACCACCCGTCGTTCGCCGCGGCACTGCTCGGGCGCGTGCTGCAGGCCGAAGGCTTCCGCGTCGCGATCCTGCCGCAGCCCGCCTGGCACAACGCCGACGCGTTCCGTGAGTTCGGCCGGCCGCGGCTGTGCTTCGCGGTCAGCGCCGGAAACATGGACTCGATGATCAACCACTACACGGCGAACAAGAAGCGGCGCAACGACGACGCCTATTCGCCCGGTGGTCGGATCGAGCTGCGGCCCGACCGCGCGACCAACGTCTACGCGCAGCGCTGTCGCGAGGCGTTCAAGGACGTGCCGGTGATCGCGGGCGGCGTCGAGGCGTCGCTGCGGCGCGTCGCGCACTTCGACTACTGGTCGGAGACGGTGCGGCCGTCGATCCTCGTCACCAGCAAGGCCGACCTAGTCGGCTTCGGCATGGGCGAACGCGTGATCGTCGAGGTCTGCAAGCGGCTGCGCGAGGGCAAGTCGATCCGCGACTGCCGCGACCTGCGCGGCATCGCCTACCTGCTCGGCAGCAAAGAAGAACTGCCGCAGCACGAGTGGCACGACGCGGACTGTGACAACAAGACCGTCGAACTGCCGAGCTTCGAAGCGATCACCGCCGACAAGGTCGCGTTCGCCACCGCGACGCGCCTCTTGCACCACGAGACCAACCCGAAGAACGGCCGTCGCCTGATCCAGCGCCACGGCGACCGCGTGCTGGTCGTCAACCCGCCGGCGCTCGCACTCGACGAGCAGGGCATGGACCGCATCTACGACCTGCCCTACACGCGCAAACCGCACCCGCGTTACACCGAGCCGATCCCCGCGCACACGATGATCAAGGACTCGGTGACGACGATGCGCGGCTGCTTCGGGGGCTGCACGTTCTGCTCGATCACCATGCACCAGGGCCGCGCGATCCAGAGCCGCAGCCAGGGCTCGATCCTGCAGGAAGTGCGGCAGATGGCCGCGGACCCCGAGTTCAAGGGGCACATCAGCGACGTCGGCGGGCCGACCGCGAACATGTACCAGATGCGCTGCTCGCGCCCCGACATCGAGGCGAAGTGCCGGCGCCTGTCGTGCGTGCACCCCACCGTGTGCAAGCTGCTCGGCGTCGATCACGGCCCCACGAAGGAACTGCTGAAGAAGGTGCGCGAGACCCCGGGCGTCAAGACCGTTCGCGTCGCGTCAGGCATCCGCATGGACCTCGCGCGCTTCGACGACGAGTACCTCGAGGAGATGGCGCGCCACCACGTCGGCGGCCAGCTCAAGGTCGCGCCCGAACACACCAGCGAGAAGGTGCTCTCGCTGATGAAGAAGCCGGCGACCAACACCTTCGACGAGTTCGCCGACAAGTTCGCGGCGGCGAGCGCACGCGCGGGCAAGGAGCAGTATCTGATCCCCTACTTCATCGCCTCGCACCCGGGTTCGGGCGTGAGCGAGATGATCGAGCTGGCGGTGTTCCTCAAGGCGCGCGGCTACAAGCCGCGCCAGGTGCAGGATTTCATCCCCGCGCCGATGGACATCGCGACGTGCATGTACTTCACCGGCATCGACCCGATGACGATGTTGCCCGTCGAGACCGTCAAGAAGCTCAAGGACCGCGAGGTGCAGCGCGCGCTGATGCAGTTCTTCAAGCCCGAGAACT
>CAYMPV010000079.1:0-7565 GCA_964392305.1 uncultured candidatus Brocadiaceae bacterium | reverse complement strand
TGTTCGGCGGCAAGACCTACAAGATGAAGTTCGGCCACCACGGCGGCAACCAGCCGGTGATCGACCTGCTGACCGGGAAGGTCGAGATCACCTCGCAGAACCACAGCTACGCGGTCGACCCCAAGTCGCTGCCCGACGCCGTCGAGATCACGCACAAGAACCTCAACGACGACACCGTCGAGGGTCTGCGCCACAAGGAACTGCCGGTGTTCTCGGTGCAGTACCACCCCGAAGCCGCGCCCGGCCCACACGACGCGCTCTACCTGTTCCGCCGCTTCGTCGAGCTGCTCGAAGCCAGCAAGTGCTGAGTTCGCTGCGCGTGCCCGCGGGCCAGGACGGCAAACGCCTCGACGCGGCCGTGCACACGCTGCTCGAGGCGTCGCGCAAACAGGCGCGCGACCTGATCACGATCGGCTGCGTGGCGGTCAACGGCGTGCTCGCCGAGGCGACCTCACGGCTGCGCGAAGGCGACCTGCTGGGCTGGTATCCCGAGCATCACGGCCTGTCGCTGGCGCTCGGCATCCCGGTGGTCTACGCCGACGACGACGTGCTGGTGCTGCACAAACCGCCGCGCCTCGCCGTGCACGGCGGTCCCCTGGTCGACCGTTCGGTGGCCGACTCGCTCGAGGAAGTGCTGCCCGGCGCCGGTCTCGCGCAACGCCTCGATCGCGAAGCTTCGGGCCTGTTGCTGATCGGTCGCGATGCACCGGCGTTGGCCCTGCTCGGCAAGGCGATGGAAGCCGGCGAGATCACGCGCGAGTACCTGGCGATCGTCGCCGGCGTGCCCGAGTTCGAACGGCGCACCATCGACCTGCCGCTGCGCGTCACCGACGAGCCGCAGGGCGACCGCCCCAAGACCGTCGTCGACCCCCAGGGCCAACGCGCGGTGTCGCACGTCACCGTCGAGATGACGCGTAAGGACAGCGCGCTGGTGCGCGTGCAGCTCGAGACCGGGCGCACCCACCAGATCCGCGCGCACCTCGCCGCGATCGGTCACCCGCTGCTCGGCGATCCGCGTTACGGCGACGCCGCGAGGAACGTCGCGGCGAAGGCCACGTTCGGGGTTTCGCGCACGATGCTGCACGGTGCGCGGCTGACGTTCCCCAAGCCGGGCACGGGCACGCAAGTGACCGCCGAGGCGATGCACGAACTCGACTTCGTGCGGATGTTTCCCAAGCTGCGAGAAAGACCCGCCGGCGCCTGATCGGACCGCGCGCCTTGGTTACAACGGCGCGCATGAGCACGCCGCAGCACGTCCGGTACGACGCCGACGGTCCACTCGCCACGATCACGCTCGACCGCCCCGAGGCCCGCAACGCCTACAGCGAGCAGATGTGTGAACAACTGGTCGCCGCGTTCGACCGCGCCAGCGCCGACACCGCGGTGCGCTGCGTGATCCTGACCGGCGCCGGCAAGGCGTTCCACGCCGGCGGCGACGTCAAGGCGATGAAGGAGCGTTCGGGCATGTTCGCGGGCGGCCCCGCCGAACTGCGCGATCGATACATGCAGGGCATCCAGGCGATCCCGCGACGCATCGCCGAGTTCGAGAAACCCCTGCTCGCGGCGATCAACGGCGCAGCCATAGGCGCCGGCCTCGACCTCGCCTGCATGTGTGATCTGCGCCTCGCGGCCGACGACGCCAGACTCGGCTCGACGTTCGTCAAGGTGGGCCTGGTGCCCGGCGACGGCGGCGCGTTCTTCCTGGCACGCACGATCGGCTTTCCGCGCGCGCTCGAACTGATGCTCACCGGCCGGCTGGTGCAGGGCGCGGAAGCGCTGGCGCTCGGACTCGTGCACGAGATCGTGCCGGCAGAACGACTGCTCGACCGCACGCGCGAACTTGCCGCCCAGATCGCGGCGCTGCCGGCGACCGCGGTGCAGTTGACCAAGCGGGCGGCCTACCGCAGCTGGCCCGGCGATCAGGCCGCAGCGCTCGAACTCGCCGCGACCTTCCAGGGCATCGTGCAGAACCTGCCGGAGCACCGGCAGGCACTCGACGGCTGAGCGCCGTCGTTCTCAGTTCGAGTGCACCGGCGTCCGCAACGCCTCGAGCGTGCGCTGGGCACGCGCGCCGACCTTGGTGTTGGCGGCGCTCTTGAGCAACGCCTCGATCTGCTTGGGCGCCGCGTCACCCTTCTTGTTGCGCAGCAGCTTGACGATCTTCTCGAACTTCTTGTCGGCGGAGAGCTCGGCCTTGCCTGCCTCGGTCTCGAACGAAGCCGCCAGCTCGGCCACTTCCGCGGCCCAGACCTCGTGTTTGCCGACACTCTTGCCCAGTTCCTTGCAGGCGTCCTGAGCGTCGAGCCAGCGGCCGTCCTCCTGCAGCGTGGTCACGGCCTTCTTCTGGCTGGCGTAGCGGCGATCGATCTCGGCCTGCAGCGCGGTGCGCTCGTCACCTTCGGCCATCGCCGCGACCAGGGCCACGGCGCCGCCAAGGTTGCCCTTGCCATGGAGCGCTGCACGGACCTTGCGCGCCTCGGGGCTCTCGCCCCAGCCCTTCTTGACCTTGTCGAGTTCGGCGTCGATCAGCTCGCTGATCTGCTTGGAGTCGGACAACGGGTTGCCGGACCACAGCAGCTTGCCGTCGACGCCGATCAGTGCGCCGTGCGGGATACCATTGCTCGGCGGCGTCGGCACGAAGCCGCTCACGCACGCGAAACAATCGTTGTCGGGGAACCGCTGCCAGAGGAACGACTCGAGTTGGGCATCGTTGGAGCCCTGACGCTCCATCAGCACGGTGACGAGCCCCTTGCTGGAGAGTTCCTGGTCATGACGAATGGCGCTCGGCACGGAGCCACCAAGGCAAGGGCCTCAATGTGTGCCCCAGAAATCGATCATCACCGGCTGCCCGTAGAACTCGGCGATGCTCTGGCGGCCGTCGCCGTTGAGGAACTTGGGAAAGGCGAACTCGGGCACGGCTTCGCCGACCGCAGCGGTCTTCTGGGCGAAGAGCGGCGCCGCGAACAGCACCAGGGCGATCGAAAGGCAGTGTTTCATGGTCGTTCCTGCAGGCAGGCGGCGCAGGATAGCGAACTAGAGGCAGTTGCGCACGTCCGGCGGTTGCCGCTGCGTAACGCTCGTGTCCCGCTGGGCACGCAGTGCTGTCAGGGCCGTGCGTCGGGCAAGCCATGTCGACCCTCGGCCGCGGGCTTCGTGCCCGGGCAATCAAGGGGCGAAGGGTTCACCAACCCGCCCGCCGCCGCGATCACCGCCATCGGAGTGGCGCTGCGCTGGCAGGCGGCGGTGTTCGGTCCCGCGACCGGCATGCAGGCCTCGAACCCGTCCGACGGGCTCGTCCGTCAGCTGAACGAACCGCGCACGCGTCGGACCGATGATGCGCGTATCACCGGGGACGGCGCATTCCGGATCCTGGGCGCTCATCGCGACCACATCGCGGTGGCGCTAGCCTTCGCGCGTGAACTTCGTCTCCCGCAGCCTTCTCTACCTGCGCACCGGCCTGTGGCAAGAGAAGCTGCAGTCACTACCGCCGGCGCGCCGCTTCGCGCTCGGCACCCTGCGCGTGATCGTGCATGTGCTGCGCAGCTTCTCGCAGAACCTGGCGTCGCTGCAAGCCGCCGGCCTGACCTTGCTGACGATGTTGGCGCTGGTGCCGATGCTGGCGCTGGTGATGTCGATCGCCAAGGGCCTGGGTTACGCCAGCCGATTCGACGAGCACCTGCGCCACTGGCAAGAGCAGTTCCCGAAGGACGCCGCGCCTGCGTTCGAGAAGCTGCGCGAACTGCTGGCGAACGTCAACTTCGGCGCCATGGGGCTGATCGGCTCCCTGATCCTGGTGTGGTCGGCGATGACCCTGTTCACCAGGGTCGAACAGGCGCTCAACCGCGTCTGGCGCACGCGCCGCAGCAGGGCATGGTACCGCCGCATCTCGGACTTCGTCGCCCTCCTCGTGCTGGTACCGCCGCTCAACATGCTGGCGTTGTTGTCCACCTCTCTGCTCGACGGCGTCGGTTTGATCGTCTGGTTGCGCCAGTTCGAACTGCTCGACTGGTTCTACCAGGCAGGACTCGGCTTCGTTCCGTACGCGCTGGCTTCGATCGCCTTCACCGCGCTCTACAAGATCATGCCGAACGCGCCGGTGCGTTGGCGCAGCGCGGCCGTCGGCGGCTTGTTCGCGGGCATCCTTCTGGTCACCCTGCACAGCATCTACATGCGACTGAACGTCGGGGTCGCCAGCGCCAACGCCGTCTACCTCACGTTCGCGGCCCTGCCCATCCTGTTGGTCTACCTGCAGCTCGTGTGGACCATCGTGCTGGCCGGCGCCGAAGTCGCCTACGCCGTGCAGAACCTCTCATCGCTGCACGGCAGCGAACAACTGCCACCGGCACCGCGCGCAGTGCAGCAGCGGCTGGCGTGGCACCTCGTCGCGGCCGCCTGCGACGGCTTTCGCACCGGCAAGCGCGGCGTCACCGCCGCCGAACTCTCGACGCGCATGGACGTGCCGATGGACTGGGTCGACGCGGTCGGCGACACGCTCGTGCGCGGCGGCGCACTGGTCCTGCTGAGCAGCGACGACGATCGCCTCATGCCGGCCCGGCCGCCCGAACAGATGGACATGGCCCAGGTCACTTCGATCGTCGACGGCGATCAGGACGGCGGCCTGTCCCGCGTGCGTTTGCCGGACGAACTCGAGAAGAGCATCGAGGCGGCGCGACGAGCGGCCTGTCGACAGCTCGAAGAACTGCGCTTCGGCGATCCAGCCGCCACCGCCCGAGACTGACGCGTGCTCCGACTCGTCAGTTCACGAAGCCCACCGACAAGCCGTTCGACAGGTTGGACCCACTGGGGCCGAAGCCGACGTCGCGATACCAGAACTGGAAGTAGAGCCTCGAGTCGATCAGGACCGCACTCGCCGCTGGCGGCAGCGTGAAGTCCACGCTGTAGTCGACCGCGCCGGTCCCGGTGCTGATGCCGGGGAACCGCAGGATGCTGGTTCCGGCGGTCGACGTGATGTTCAGAAAGCCGTCGTGGAGCGGCATCGGCGGAATCAGCGCCGCGTTGCCGAGGAGGAACTGGCCGATCGTGTTCGGCGGCTCGCGAAACTGCCCGCGGTTGCCGAAGCCGAGTTCGAGCACTTCGTTGTCGACCTCGATGCGCGCCTCGGAGCCGAGGGCCGCGCTCCATCCGGGCGTGAGCATGCCGTCGGCCGCGCCTTGGCCCAGCTCCAACGTGTAGTAGCGCTGTCCATAGCCGGCGAGCACGTTGAAGGTGTTCGTGAACGGGTAGATGCGCGCGTTGATGGTCACGACGCTCTCGCGGAAGCTGCCGAACTGGATGCCGGCGTATTCGAAGTCCATGCTCGAGGTGATGGCTTCGACGCCGACGCTCAGGTAGCGCCAGGGGACGAAGTCGGCTTCGAGGCCGGCTTTGTCGAGGAGGATGATGCCGGGAGCGAGGGTGAGGAGCACCGAGCTCCAGGTTTTCTGGCGCCAGTATTTGCTGGGTAGGTCGTCGGGCGTGGGCTTGGGGGTGGAGCTTTTTTTGGGTGCTTTGGCGGCTTGCTCCGATTTGCGGGTAGCGGGGGGTTTGGCGTCAGGTGCGGGTGCGGGTGCGGGCTCGGCAACAGCAGGTTCGGAAACAGCAGGCGCAGCAGCCGCGGGTGGCTGCGCCGCGGGCACCCGTGGCGCCTGCGCCAGCAGGGGCGACGCGGCCAGCAGCCACGCAAGTGTCGCAAACCGGAGCTGCTTGTCCGCCAGCAAATCGCGCCTCCGACCGTATGTGACTGAGCTCCTTTCCACTTTGATCGGAAACAGACAGGCGGTCAATTCAGGCCCCCCAGACGATGGGGGGGCACGCTTGTGACTTTCAGTCCTCAACGTCCCGGGTGCGACGCCGACTTCGAGGGGGGCGTGCTGCTGGCGACGCGAGCGTGCCATGCGCAACGCGACCGCGGACTGATGCCCGCGAGGTAAGTTTCGAATTTTTGCGGACGCAATCGTGAGACGTTACAATACAACATCTTTGATCTCATGAAAGACGTGCAGCGCGGTACTCTCGTCGCCGAGTAGGGCCGGTCGCCACTCTTCCCGCAGTCCGAGCCCATGCCATGGCCGATAGCAGCGAAAACACCGAAGAGCAGATCAAGGTCCAGATCTGCTATCACTGCGACAAGAAGTCCAAAGCGCACATGTTCTGCGAGATCTGGGAGACCTGGACCTGCCGCACCTGCCTCGAGAAGCACCACCGCACGCACCATACGAGCTGCACGCTCATCATCCCCAAAGAGCAGATCAAGGATGCGAAGCCGATCATACGGCGCAAGTTCCGCGTCTACGTGACGCGCTACGACGGCGTGCGGATGATGATGATGTGCGTGATCGGCGAGAAGATCGAGATGGAAGACCACTGGGCGGGGACCTATATCTTCTTCACCGGCGGCATGGTGCTCGTCAACGAGAGCCGCGCCGAGATCAACGAACGCATCCTTTTCGGCTTACGCACGACGGTATGAGCAGAAGCCGCGGGGCGACCGGATGAAAGCCTTCGTCTATTCCACCGACCGCATGAGCGAAGACGTGCTCGCCCGCTGCTTGCGCGAGGAGGGCTTCGACTCGGTCGAGATGCGCGAGCCGGTGTTCGAGCAAGCCGCCGATCTCGCGCACGACGACGCCGATCGCATCATCTTCCTCGACATCGACGCGCCCGACGCGCTGAAGCTCACGCTCGAGATGCCGGACTCGATGAGCGCGATCGTCTTCGGCTCGCACGACAGCCGCAACAAGGCCCAAGGCTCGTGGGCTTCGCGCTTCCTGGTGAAGCCGCTGGCGCGCGACGCGATCTCGAAGATGGTGCGCAAGGTGCTGATGGCCGACATCGAGGTCCAGCAGACGCCGCCGCCGCCTTGGACGGAGCATCGGGACGCCTACGAGATCGGCCAGGCGTGGAAGAGCGAGCTCGACATCGCGCTGGCGCGGCGCACCGACCTGCGCCGCCTGCTGACGGCGCCGCCCGAGCAGCTGCGCGAAGCGCTGATGAAGATGTCGATCCCGGGGCCGAACGGGCCGACGATCCCGACCGAGGCTTTCCCGCTGCAGACCGTCCTCGTCGTCGAGGGGGACGCGGCCTTCGCCAAGACCATCGCGCGCTACCTGGCGAAGCGCTGCGTCATGCAAGCCGACCTCGCCGGCTCGGGGCGGGAGGCCTGGAAGAAGCTCAGCGCGACGCGCTACGACGCGGTGATCCTGCAGTGGGAGATCGCGAACCCGAGCGGCTTGGCGCTCTACAACCGCCTGCGCAGCCACGACGCGACGAAGCTCGTCCCGATCCTCGTCACCTCGCCCGACCTGCGCGCGGACGACTTCCGCCTGCTCGACGAGGACTTCGCGGTGCGCCTCATCGCCAAGCCGATGCAGGAGCGGCCGTTCAGCCAGTCGCTCGGCGAGGTCGTGGCGAGCGCCCAGCTGAGCAAAGAGCGCCTCGCGGCCCTCATCCAGCTGGCCTGCGAGTCGGTCGAGTCCGGCTATTTCACGGACGACAAGGCGGTGACGGACGCGGCCGAGGCCGACGAGGTCATCCGCTGCGCGCTGAAGCTCGCGGGGGACCACTTC
>CAYMPV010000078.1:0-7708 GCA_964392305.1 uncultured candidatus Brocadiaceae bacterium | reverse complement strand
GCGAGTCGAAGTCGACCATCGTGCAGACCGCGCCGCGGGCGTTGCTGCCGCCCTGCGAGTTGGGCGAAACGACCTCGCCGACCTCGGCGTCCTTGAGCACGACGATGCCGGCGAACGGCGCGCGCACGTTGGTCTTGTCCAAGGTGGTCTGGGCCTGGTCGCGCGACGCCGCGGCCGCCAGTTCCTGGGCGCGCGCCACCTGCAGTTCGGCCACGGCCACGGCCTCGCGCTGCGCGGCGCTGTCCTTGGCGCGCTCGCTGGTCCACACCGTCGCCTGCATCGCGGCGACGCGGGCCTCGGCCGCGGCGAGGTCGCTCTGCGCGCGCGTCACATCGCGCGGCGAACCGGCGCCTTCGCGCAGCAACCCGGTGGTGCGCTGCAGTTCGCTGCGGGCCCAGTCGCGATTGGCCTCGGCCTCGGTGAGCTGCGCCTTGGCGGTGTCGACCATCGACGCCGCCTCGGCCGCGCTGGCGGCGGCGGCGCGGGCGCTGGCCTGGCTGCGCAACACGTCGGCAGCGGCGACCGCGACGTCGGCGATGGCGCGCTGCAGCGCCGCCGCGTACTCGTCGGCGTAGAGGCGCGCGACGATCTCGCCCTTCTCGACCACCGAACCCTCGCGCACGCGCATCTCGACGATGCGGCCGGGAACGTCGCTCGACAACGCCGCGCGCCGCGCCGCGACGACGTAGCCGTTGGCGGCGGTGCCGCGGGCGGCGGCGGCAGTGGCTGGCGCAGCCTCGGTGACGAGGTGGGCTTCGACCACGGGCAAACGCAGCCGGTCGCTGAACTGCTGTAGTTGGGGCCACAGCAGCCAGCCGGTGACGCCGAGCACGACGAGTCCGGCGAGGCGCAGCGGCCACGGGCTGCGACGCCGCTGGACCCTGGGGCGGGAAGTGGCGGGTGCGCCACGGTCGATCTTCAGGCTCTGCAGGTCCAAGGGCGGTGCTGGGCGGGTGGGAGGAGCAGCTTGTATAGCGAACGCGGCCTTCAAAAGCCGGGGCCGCTGCGTATCGTCGCGGCCAATGCCCGCTACCGTCGTGCGCCGCATCCTTGCACCGGTCGAACTGGTCGACACCAGCGAGCCCGATCTCAGCTACGCGATCGGCCTGTGTGCGCAGTTGCGCGCCGAGCTGATCCTGTTGGCGGTGATCGACACCCCGTCGACCGTGGCGCTGGTCGGTCGCCACCGCGCGCTCGCCGGTGGCCGCGGCGATTTCGACAAGTTGCTGCTCGAAGAGGTGCAGACGATTCTCCAGCGGCTGGTCGATTCGGCCGCCGGGCTCGGCGTCAAGGCGCTCGGCCACGTCACCATCGACGAAGAGGTCGAGGAGCAGATCCTCAAGGAGGCGCTGGTGCAGAAGGTCGACCTGATCGTGATCCGTTCCGCCGGACGCGCCGGGATCATGAAGGCGCTGCTCGGCAGCACGGCCGGTGAAATCCTCAAGGCCGCGCCGTGCCCGGTGCTGGTGGCGCGCGCTTGAAGCGTCCTGCGGCCAACTCGAAGCCTCCGGCTGGCAGCTCGCGGGGTGAGTCCCCGAGCAGCAAGGCGTCCAGCGGCAAGTCCCCCCAAAGGTCCGCGAGCGGAGCCGCCGGTCGCGCCCGCGCGCGCAGCGGCGCGGGCAGCGGTGGCAACGGCGCGGGGCGCGCGGTCGCCGCCGGCCGGCTGCGCTGGACCTGCGGTCCGATCAAGCCTTCGGGCAAACCGCCGACCGCGGCGTTCCTGCTCGGTCAGGAGCGGCCGATGGCGGCGTTGCGCACCGGTCTGGGCATCCACGCGCCAGGCTACAACCTGTTCGTGTCGGGACTGATGGGCAGCGGCCGCACCGCGGTCGTCGAACTGCTGCTGCGCGACATCCAGCCGTACTGCCGGCGCGTGCCCGACCGCGTGTTCGTGCACAACTTCCGCGAGCCGACGCGACCGATCCTGGTGTCGCTGCCGCCGGGCAAGGCCAACACCTTCGCCAGCGAGTTGACCGAGCTCGGCGACAACCTGCACGCTGCGCTCGCCGCGGCGCTGCGTTCACGGCCACATCGCATGTCGAGGCGCGTGGTGCTGCGTTCGAGCGAGGCGCGGGCGCGTCGCATCCTCGACGCGTTGCAGCGGCAGGCCGGCAAACAGGGCTGCGCGCTGGTGCGGTTCCAGGCGCAGAACGGCGCCGCCACCGCCGACGTCTATCCGGTCGTCGACGGCGAGCCGATCACGCTCGACGCATTGTCGGCGCTGGCGATCGAAGGCAAGGTGCCCCAGCCGCATCGCGAGCGGTTGCTGCGCGTGCGTGAGCAGTTGCTCGAACGACTCGGCGAGGTCAACGAACGCATCCGCGAGGAGCAGACCCGGGTGGCTTTGGAACTGCGCACCATGGACCGGCAGCTGGTGAGCAAGGTGCTGCAGGCACAGACGCGCACGTTCGTGCAGCGCTGGACCCAACCCGAAGTCGCCGACTGGATCGACGCGGCGGGCGAGTTCGTCGAGGGGCACCTGTCGCGATTCCTGGCTGCGGATCAGGTCGGCGCCGAAGACGACGGCGAGCTCGAGGTGCTCAGCGGCGCGCCGCTGCCCGGCCGGTTCAGCGAGTTCGTCGCCAAGGTCGTCAAGACCTCTATCGACGCGGCTTGTCCCGTGGTGATCGAGACCAACCCGACCTTCGGCAATCTGTTCGGCGCGATCGGCGCGCCTTACGAAGGTGCCGGGCCGGGCCCCGGGCACGTGCATCCGGGGGCGTTGCTGCGCGCCGAGGGCGGTTACCTGATCCTGCGCTGCCTGGACGTGGTGCGCGAACCCGGCGTGTGGCCGTACCTCAAGCGCGCGCTGCAGACGGGCAAGCTCGAGATCCGCGAGTACGACCAGGGCTCCGGCGTGCAGACCGGCACGATGCAGCCCGAGGCGATCCCGATCGACATCAAGGTGGTGCTGATCGGCGAGCCGGGCGTCTACGAACAGCTCGCGGCCGAGGACCCGCAGTTCCCGCAGATCTTCAAGATCCACGCCGAGTTCGACACGTCGATCCCGACGACGCCCGAGAACCTGGTGCGTTACGCGGACTACCTGCAGTGGCTCGCCGAACACGAGGGGCTGCTGCCGTTCGCACCGACCGCGATGGCGGCGGTGGCCGAGTACGGCGCGCGTGCCGCGGGGCGCTGCGATCGGTTGGTGACGCGTTACAGCGAGCTCGGGGACCTCGCGCGTGAGGCTTCGCAGCTCGCCGGCGAACGCGGTGCCCGGCGCGTGGCGCGCCAGCACGTCGAAGCCGCGGTGTTGCGCAAGCGCTACCGCCACGACCTCGCCCAGGAGCAGGTCGAACGTGAGTACGCGGCCGGCTACATGCGCTTGTCGACCGAGGGTTCGGCGATCGGCCAGGTCAACGCGTTGACGGTACTCGACACGGGCACGCTCGAGTTCGGCAGGCCGTGCCGCATCACCTGCAATTCGGGGGTGGCCGTGCCGCAGCGTTCGGGCCTCGTCAACATCGAGGGACTCGCCAACCTGTCGGGACCGATCCACGACAAGGGGGTGATGATCCTCGAGGGTTTCCTGCTGCAGGAGTACGGCGGCGAAGGGCCGCTGTGTGTGCAGGCGACGATCTGCTTCGAACAGCTCTACAACGGCGTCGACGGCGACTCGGCGTCGTTGGCGCAGCTGCTGGCGCTGCTCAGTTCGCTGGGCGACGTGCCGCTGCGTCAGGGGTTGGCGATCACCGGTTCGGTCAACCAGAAGGGTGAGGTGCAGGCCGTCGGCGCGGTCAACGAGAAGATCGAGGGCTTCTTCCGGCTGTGTCGTTCGCGCGAACTGACCGGCGATCAGGGCGTGGTGATGCCGCGCGCCAACGTCGGTGACCTGATGCTCGATCAGGAAGTGGTCGAGGCCGTGCGCGGTGGGCGTTTTCACGTGTTCGCGGCGGCGACCGTCGCCGAGGCGGTGGAACTGCTGACGGGTTTGCCGGTGCAGGAAGTGCTCGACCGGGTGCGCACGACGATGCGGCGGTTCCGCGAGCTCGCGGGTGTGCCCGGCGGTGGCGTTCGCGGCGGTGGCTCGAACTGACCGCACGCGGCCGGCTCAGGTTGGACGCCCTTGTCCGGTTGCTTCGCCACTGCGTCTTGCCCTGGCGAATCCCAGCACCAGGGCCCGTTGTGCCGCTGCTTGCGGGCAGTAAGTTCCGGCCACCGTCGAGGTGACGGTTCCGTTCTGCCCTCCTGCCTGGAGCATCTCATGCAATCCATGCGCGTCATCGCGGCTGCTTCCGCACTCGCGGTCGTGGCCACGGCCCAGTTCAGCGTCGTCCTGCCCGCCGGTTACGACACGGGCGTCGAGAACTCGGCCAACGTCTTTCCGTTCGGCAACGCAATCACCGGCTACCCCGGGCTGCGCATCCTGCACGTCTACGACAGCTCGCACTTCACCAGCCAGTTGATCAACTTCCCCATCCTGATCACGGGCCTGCGCTGGCGCGCCGCGAACACCGCCGGCAGCTGGACGGGCGGCACCTACAACACCGCGACGGTGAGTCTGTCGACCGCGGCCGTCGACTACACCGCGGCTTCGACCACCTGGGCCGCCAATCATGGCCCCGACCTGACCACGATCCTCAACGGCGCCGTGGTGGTGCAGCCCGGCACCGGCAATGGCCTCGGTGTGCCCGGTCCCTACCACGTCGACGTGCAGTTCCCGACCACGCCGTTCCTGTACGACCCCAACCTCGGCGACCTGTGCGTCGACTGCGACGTGCCGACCGGATCGTGGGGCGGCGGCGGCCTGACCGCGCTCGCCAGCGTCACCGCCGCCGGCGTGCCGGCGCCGCTGGCCAGCCGCGTCTACTCGAGCACGCTCTACCCCAACGCCAACGCGGTCGACACCAACATCCTGGTGATGCAGATCGACTACATCCCGGCTTCGGGGTTGTACGCGGGCTTCACCAGCGACGTGACCACGGGGGCCTCGCCGCTGACGGTCAACTTCTCCGACGCGTCCTACAGCAGCGACCCGCTCGGTGTGATCGCCTGGGCCTGGGACCTCGACGGCGACAGCATCATCGACAGCACGCTGCAGAACCCGACCTTCGTCTACCCGACCTGCGGCACCTACTCGGTGACCCAGACGGTGTTCGACGCGTCGCACCCGTCGAGCACGATCACTCGCACGGGATACATCGTCACCGACGCGGTGAGCGCGAGCTTCACGTTCACGACGCTGGCGCCGGGCGTGATCCAGTTCACGGACACCTCGACGCCGACGCCGACCAGCTGGGCCTGGGACTTCGACGGCGACAGCGTCATCGACGACACGACGCAGAACCCGGCGCACTTCTATGCGGCGGCCTGCACCGGCGCGAACGTCACGCTCACGGCGAGCCGCCTGTGTGGCCCGCCGGACACGGCGTCGCAGGCGATCGTGATCACCCCGAACTCGTTCCAACTGACCAACGCCGGCGGCAACGGCACGACCAGCGCCACGTGGGTGGGCAACGTCTTCGACGGCCAGATCACCAACCCCGACGGCGTCAAGATCTGCGGCATCTCGGTGCGTCCGTACTCGTTCTCGGGTCCGTACAACGTCGCCTTCTACGCCTCGTCGGGCAGCTACCTCGACACCGTCGGAGCCACGCCGCGTTACGCGACGCCGTCGGCCTGGCGGCTGCTGGCCACCGGCACCGGCAACTCGACCAATCCGCCGTTCACCGGCGCCTTGCCGCTCGAGTTCATCCCGCTCAGCAATGATGTCTACCTGCCGCAAGGTGACTACAGCTTCGCGGTGTTCCTGCAGAACCCCGCCGGCACGGTCGGCATCGCCTACACCAACGGCCCGTTGGGGCCGGTCAGCGACGCCAACATGAACATGTTCGTCGGCGGCCATGGCCGTTCGGTGACGACGCTGTTCGGCACGGGTGGCTTCACGCCGCGCATGTGGAACGGTGAGTTCCACTACTCGACGTGGAGCGACGACGGCGCCGCCGGCATCGGCTTCGCCGGCACGGGCTGCGCCAACTCGCTGGGCCAGGTCTCGGCGCTGACGCCGAGCGCCGACCCGACGTTGGGCTCGGTCCTGAACATCGCGGTCAACAACCTGCCGCTGTCGAACGCGATCATGGTCACCGGCTATGGCAACACGACGTCGCTGTTCGGCCCGCTGCCGCTCGACCTGACCTCGCTGGGTGCGCCGGGCTGCTTCCTGCGCGTCTCCACCGAAGCTCCGCTGTTCCTCGCCGGCGCTGGCAACCAGGTGAACTGGATCTTCAACATCCCGAACGATCCGGCGTTCTCGGGCCAGCAGTTCTACAACCAGGCGATCGTCATCGACTTCGCCGCCAATGCTGTCGGCGCGGTGATGTCGGACGCGACCGGCATGCTGATCGGCAACTGATCGCGAGTGCCCTTGCGTGAATGCAAGGGCGGGTGGGGCGACCTTCCCGCTTGCTTCACGAGGCCGCGCACCCCCTGGGGAGCGCGGCCTTTGTTCGTACACGGGGTCAGCACGAGTAGTCGCACGGGCGGAGGTCGCGCAGCAAATCAGGCCACCGAAGGGAACACTCGATCCGGCTGCCGCCGTCTGTGGCGTGTTTTTGGAGGCACGAGGTGCGTACCGTGTTTTGCGGTCGGCCGGTGTCGCCATTCCTCCCCCGAGCAACTTGTTCCACCTGCATCGAGCAGGCTTCATCCATGCAAAAGTCGCGATTCTTCCTCGCCGCCACGGCGTTCGCCGCGGTCGCTTCGGCGCAGTTCACCTTGGTGGCCCCCTCGGGCTACGCCGCCGCCGAAGGCGGTTCGAACAACATCTACCCGTGGGGGCGTGCTGCCTCGTCCATGCATTACATGCAGATCTACGACAGCACGCACTTCACGGGGCAGGGTGTCACGAGCCCGATCCTGATCCAGAACCTGCGCTTCCGCGCCGACGCGGTGGCCGCGACGACGACGTGGGCGGGCGGATCCTGGCCGAACATCGGCATCTTCATGTCGACCTCCGCGGTCGACTACTCGGCCTACAGCACGACGTTCGCCAGCAACCATGGGCCGGACCTCACCAACGTGATGACGGGCGCGGTCACGGTGTTGCCCGGTGCCGGTAACGGCGCCGGCGTGCCAGGACAGTGGCACATCGACATCCCGCTGACGACGCCGTTCCTCTATGACCCGACCACGGGCGCCGACCTCGCCTTCGAGGTGCAGCTGGATGGCACCGGCTGGACGGGTGCCGGCTTCCGTTGTGACGCTGTTTCGGGCACGTCGCTGTGCTCGCGCATGTGGGACGCCGCGAGCTCGAACGGTCCGACCGCGAGCGGTTCGACCGCCGACTACGGCCTGGTCACCGAGTTCACCTACGTGCCGGCCAACGGCCTGTTCGCCAGCTTCAGCAGCGACGTCACCGGTGGCGCCTCGCCGCTCGCCGTGAACTTCACCGACCACTCTTACAGCAGCGACCCGGCCGGTGTGCTCGGGTGGGCCTGGGACTTCGATGGCGACAGCGTCATCGACAGCACCCTGCAGAACCCGTCGTTCGTCTATCAGAACTGCGGCTCGTACAACGTCTCGCTCACGGTCGTCGACGCCTCACACGCGCCGAGCACGATCACGCAGACGGCCTACATCGTCACCGACGCCGTGGATGCGAGCTTCACCCACGCCTTGATCGCGCCCGGCGTGATCCAGTTCACCGACACGTCGACGCCGACGCCGACCAGCTGGGCCTGGGACTTCGACGGTGACAGCGTCATCG
>CAYMPV010000077.1:0-8110 GCA_964392305.1 uncultured candidatus Brocadiaceae bacterium | reverse complement strand
GGGGCGAGAGGATTTGAACCTCCGACCTTTGCGTCCCGAACGCAACGCTCTACCAAGCTGAGCCACGCCCCGACCTGAGCGCCTACCGGTCGGACCGGGAAGCGGGCCGAGGAGACTAGCCAGCGTTCGTGCGCCGGTCAAGGGCGCGATCGCGCATGTCTCTATTCGGTTCACGGGCCACAGGTGCGTTGCCCCAAGCCCACGGCTAAGGTGCCCGCGGTCCGCGGTCACCGCCCTCGCCATGCGCATCCATCTGCTGATCCCCGAAGTCCGCGAATTGCTCCACGAGGGCAATGAAGGGGACCTGCTGTCGGTGCTGCAGGAGATGCACCCGACCGACGCCGCCGGGATCCTGAGCGCCCTGCAGCCCGACGAGATCGCCAAGGCCCTGGCCCTGCTGCCGGTCGACCTCGAGCGCGACGTGTTCGGTTACCTCGAGCCGGACGTGCAGGAACTGTTCATCCAGGGCGCGGGGCGGGCGCACGCGATCAAGGTCCTGAACTCGATGCTCAGCGACGACCGGGCCGCGTTCCTCGAACGCCTGGACCCGCGCGTGCGCGACCAACTGATCCCGCTGCTGCCCAACGCGGCGCGCGAAGACCTGCTGCGCCGCACCACCTTCGAGCCCGAACAGGTCGGCGCGTTCTTGACCACCGACTACGCGGTGCTCAACCCGCTGCTGACGGCGCGCGCGGCGATCGCCGAACTGCGCCGGCAGGCGCCGAGCAAGGAGACGATCTACTACAGCTACGTGCTCGACCGTTCGGGCAAGCTGCTCGGGTTCGTGTCGCTGCGCGACCTGATCCTCGCCAACGAGACGACGCCGGTCGGCGAGATCATGAAGACCGACCTCGTGTCGGTCTATCCCGACTCCGACCAGGAAGAGGCCGCGCGCATCATCCGCGACTACGACCTGATCGCGCTGCCCGTCATCGACACCGGTGGGCACCTGGTCGGCATCGTCACCCACGACGACGCCGTCGACATCGTCGAAGAAGAGGCACAGGAGGACTTCGAGCTGATGGCCGGCGTGACCGGCGCCAGCGAAGGTGATGACTTCCTCGCCGAACCCGTGCTGCGGCAACTGCGCCGCCGCGCCCCCGTGATTTGCCTGCTGGCGCTGTTCTGGCTGCTCACGGCAACCGTGATCCAGGGTTTCGAAGGACTGCTGCGCGGCAACATCCTGCTGATGGCGACGATGCCGATGGTGATGGCGATCGGCGGCATGGTTGGCAGCCAGGCGAGCACCCTGGTGATCCGCGCCTTGGCGACGAAGGAACACGGCACTTTCCGGACGATGGTCAGCAAGGAGCTGCTGGTCGGCCTGCTGCTCGCGGGTGTGCTCGGCGGCGTCGCCTTCGGCAACGCTGTACTGCTGCAGGCGATCAAGGGCGATGGCATCGCACTCGGCGAAACCGGGTGGTACGCGTCCGTGATCGCGATCGCGATGGCCGCTGACGTAGTGTTCGCGGCGGTACTCGGCTCATCGATACCCAACCTCGTACGCGCACTGCGCATCGACCCGGCGCTGATCAGTACACCAGCGGTCACCGCGCTAACCGACCTGACCGGCGCGGCAATCTTCCTGGCTCTCGTGACCCTGCTGCTCTGAAGCAACCGGCTCGCGACTTCACCGCCAGAAGTAGTGCCAATCGGCCTGCAGCGTCGTCGTCGCGCGCGGCTGCAGCTGCACCGTCCAACGGAACTCGCCGAACCCGTTGAAGTGGAACCACCAGTAGGGCCAGCTCCACCACCCCCACCACGCCGGCCGGGCGTTGTCACCCCACAGGCCGACGAGGTCGAGCTGCTTGTGTTTGCCGTCCTGCCCGACGCTGTCGGCGATGCCGAGCACGCGGCGCCGCACCTCGATCTCGACTGCCTTGTCCTTGTCGTTGCGCAGCGCGATCGTGCCCGCCAGCTCGATGCGCCCGTAGCTGTTGCCGGCCCAGCTCTCGGCGTTCGGTTTGCGCCCGGTCTCGTGCTCTTCGATCGTCACGCCGATGTCGATCGCGGTGTTGATCGCCAGGTCGGTCTGCGCTCCCGCCGGCGTGTAGCGCATGCGGCCCTGCGCGAGGATGCGGCCGTTGCGCAGCACCAGCGCCGGCGCGGTCGTCAGCGGCACCTTGCTGCCGTTCGTGATGCGCAGCACGTGTTCGGCCTTGGGCGCGGCGAGCTCCTTGGCGAGTTCGAGCACCTGCTGGCTCTGCAGGTTCTGGCGCACCTCCATCGGCGGCGCGAAGTCGACCTCGAGTTTGTAGACGTCGCGGTAGGCCAGCTCGAACGTCTCGATCGGCACGACCAGGCGCTCGCCGACCTTGAGCGAGACGTCCTTGACCGTGAACACGAACAGGTCCTCGTTCGACTGGCCGCCCTCGACGACCGGCTGCGGATCCTGCTCGGTCCCCTCCGCCATCGCCGCCGAGCTGCGCGCCTGCGTCATCAGCGAGTTCGACAGCATGTTCGAGAAGCGAGAGTCACGCGTGCGGGCGGCGACCTGCGCGACCTCGTTCTGCAGCGAGATCGGGTCGACGAGCCCGGCGAACTCGAACTTCGGCACGCCGATCACGAGGTGCACCGTGGTGCGGTCGAGGTCGATGAGGTCGTTGACCAAGGTGGCCTGCAACTGCACCTTCGCCTTGCCCTCGCCGTCGATGTCGATGCGGTAGGCCGGGATCCACCGCAGGCCGCGCTGCACGTACATCACGCCGACCACGGCGCCGTCTTCACCCCCCTCGACGTCGAGCGCGAGTCGTTCCTGCTGCGTCTTCTGCGTGAACTTGCGCTGCAGTTCGCCCTTGATCTCGAACTCGCGCGCATGGGCAAGCGGCAGCATGCGTGTGCCGTTCGCGGTCGCGATCAGCAGCATGGCTTCGCGCGGCAGGTGCTCGGCGGCTCCGGGCGCCGACGTGACGTCGAGCAGCCGCCCGTCGACGCGCGTGTTCGTGCTGTCGACGAACACGACGTCCTTGCCGAGGTTCGCGCGCGCGAACTGGGCGAGGTCCTGCGCCTCGACCGACTCCTCCACCTCCTGACGCCCGGCCTTCGCCGAGACCAGCCGCGCCCCACCGCTCGCGTAGGGCCAGAAGGTGCCGAGCACGGGCTGCGGCAGTTCGTCGAGCACGACCTGGCGCCGGCCCGCGCCCGGTGACGGTTGTTCGCGGATCACATAGGCGTGGCCGTCCTTGAAGACGGTGACCTCTCGCACCGGCAGCGCGGTGGAAGTCGCGGGCGGAACGGTCGGGGATGGCGCCTGCGCACCCAGTGCCGCTGCCAACAGGCAGACGGCGAGGCGCGATGGCGACGACGGAACGGACGTGCTCATGATCGTGATTCGGGCTCCCTTCGTGGCGTCTTGAACCGACGCGTCACCCTAGGCACGAACGGCGCCGCCGTGTGCAAGTTCCACGTAAAGCGGCGCGCGTCAGTCGTCCTTGCCCGCCTGCAGCACGACGTCGCACTCGAGCGCGAGCTTGCGGCGCACGCGTGCGCTCGTGTAGCCGCGCTGCCTGAGAAGGCGCCCGACGTTCTGCCGCTGCGCCACCGCGGCCTTCACGGCCTCGCGCAGTAGAGGCAGTTCCGCCATGCCTCTGGCGAACTCTTCCGCTTCGAGTTTCGCGGTGCGCCGCGCGGCGAAGCCGCCGAAGAGCAGCGGCAGGCCGATGGCGCTGCCGAACACGAACAGCACGACGCCGAAGATCGAGAGGGCCTGCAGCACCAGCGGCGTGAGCGCCATGCAGGAGACGACTGCGCCCGCGATGATCTTCGCCATCGGCGGCAGCACCGCGAGCGACTCCAGGCTGCCGGGCAACGTGTGCCGACGCGCATTGTCGCGCGCGTGCATGGCTACCCGTGCCCGCCGATCGCCTTGCCGCTCGCCGGCTCTTCGAGCGCCTTCGCGCGCACGAACTCGCGGTTCATCTCGGCGATGACACGCACCGGGATCTCCTTGGGGCACGCGGCTTCGCACTCGTACTGGTTGGTGCAGTTGCCGAACCCCTCGGCGTCCATCGTCGCGACCAGGTCGCGCACGCGGCGCTCGCGTTCGACGCGGCCCTGCGGCAGGTAGCGGAAGTGCGAGACCTTGGCGCCGACGAACAGCATCGCCGACGCGTTCTTGCAGGCCGCGACGCAGGCGCCGCAGCCGATGCAGGTGGCCGCGTCGAAGGCGCGGTCGGCGTCGTGTTTGGGCACCAGGATCGCGTTGGCGTCCTGCGGCGCGCCGGTGGCGACCGAGATGAACGCACCGTGCTGCACGACGCGCTCGAACGACGAGCGATCGACGACGAGGTCGCGCACCACCGGGAACGCGGCAGCGCGCCACGGTTCGATCCAGATCTCGGCGCCGTCGCGGAAGCTGCGCATGTGCAACTGGCAGGTCGTCGTGCCGCGCTCAGGACCGTGCGGCACGCCGTCGATGACGACACCACACGCGCCGCAGATGCCCTCGCGGCAATCGTGGTCGAACGCGACGGGTTCTTCGCCCTTGCCGATCAGCTGCTCGTTGAGCACGTCGAGCATCTCGAGGAACGACATGTCGGGCGACACGTGGTCCAGCTCGTACCGGACCATCTTGCCGTCCTGCGCGAAGTCCGCCTTCGTGCTCTGCTTGCTCTGCCGCCAGATGTGCAGTGTGACCTTCATCGTCGTATTCCTTGGTGCGCCTACTTGTAGCTGCGCACCGCGAGGTGCACGTTCTCGAACTGCAGGGGCTCTTCGTGACGCACCGGCGCCTTGCCCTCACCCTGGTGTTCCCACACCGCCGCGTGGCAGAAGTTCTCGTCGTCGCGCCGGGCTTCGCCTTCGTCCTGCCATTCCTCGCGGAAATGCCCGCCGCACGACTCGCGCCGCAGCAGCGCGTCGCGACACATCAATTCGCCGAACTCGAGGAAGTCGGCGACGCGGCCGGCCTTCTCGAGTGACTGGTTGAGGCTCTCGTTGTTGCCGAGCACCCGCACGTCGCGCCAGAACTCCTCGCGCAGCGCCGGGATCTCCTGCAGCGCCTGGGAGAGGCCTGCCTCGTTGCGTGCCATGCCGCACTTGCTCCACATGATCTTGCCGAGCGCCTTGTGGAAGTCGTCGACGGTGCGTTTGCCCTGGATCGAGAGCAGCTTGCGGGTCAACTCCTGCACGCCGGCGACGGTGCTCGCGAACTCTGGGCGGTCGCTGCCGACGCCGCCGGCCTTCTGCCCGGCGAGGTAGCCGCCGATCGTGTACGGGATCACGAAGTAACCGTCGGCCAGGCCCTGCATCAGCGCCGAGGCGCCCAGCCGATTGGCGCCGTGGTCGCTGAAGTTGGCCTCGCCGAGCACGAACAGGCCCGGGATCGTCGACTGCAGGTCGTAGTCGACCCACAACCCACCCATCGTGTAGTGCACCGCCGGGAAGATGCGCATCGGCCGCGAGTAGGGATCCTCGGCCGTGATCTTCGCGTACATGTGGAACAGGTTGCCGTAACGCGCCGCGATCGCGTCCTTGCCCAGGCGTTTGATCGAGTCGCGGAAGTCGAGGTAGACGCCCAGGCCGGTCTCGCCGATACCGCGCCCTTCGTCGCACACCTGCATCGCCGCGCGTGAGGCGATGTCGCGCGGCGCGAGGTTGCCGAAGCTCGGGTACTTGCGCTCGAGGTAGTAATCGCGTTCCGCGTCCGGGATCTCGCTCGGCTGCCGCTTGTCGCCCCGCGCCTTGGGCACCCACACGCGCCCGTCGTTGCGCAGCGACTCGCTCATCAACGTGAGTTTGCTCTGGTGATCGCCGCTGACGGGGATGCAGGTCGGGTGGATCTGCGTGTAACACGGGTTGGCGAAGCCGGCGCCGCGCTTGTAGGCGCGCCACGTCGCGGTGACGTTGCAGCCCTTGGCGTTGGTCGACAGGTAGAAGACGTTGCCGTAGCCGCCGGTGGCGAGCACCACCGCGTCGCCGGCGTGCGAGCGCACCTCGCCGGTGACCATGTCGCGCACGACGATGCCCTTGGCGTGCCCGTCGACCAGCACGACGTCGAGCATCTCGGTGCGCGCGAACATCTTCACGGTGCCCAGCCCGATCTGCCGCGACAGCGACGCGTAGGCCCCGAGCAGCAGCTGCTGGCCGGTCTGGCCGCGCGCGTAGAACGTGCGCGACACCTGCGCGCCGCCGAAGCTGCGGTTGTCGAGCAGGCCGCCGTATTCGCGCGCGAACGGCACGCCCTGCGCGACCGCCTGGTCGATGATGTTGCCGCTGAGCTGGGCGAGGCGGTAGACGTTGGCCTCACGGGCGCGGAAGTCGCCGCCCTTGACCGTGTCGTAGAACAGGCGCCAGACCGAGTCGCCGTCGTTGCGGTAGTTCTTCGCGGCGTTGATGCCGCCCTGCGCCGCGATCGAGTGCGCGCGCCGCGGACTGTCCTGGTAGCAGAAACACTCGACCTGGTAGCCCAGTTCGGCCAACGACGCGGCCGCCGACGCGCCGGCGAGGCCGCTGCCGACGACCAGCACCTTGTACTTGCGCTTGTTGGCGGGGTTGACGAGCTTGAGTTCGAAGCGTCGGGCGTCCCACTTCTCCTGGATGGGGCCCGCGGGGATCTTGGCGTCGAGCTTCATGAGGCCACCTTGACGATGCCGCTGAGCACGGCGAAGGGGAGGAAGGCGTTGCCGCCGGCGATCGCGGCGGCGAGCAGGTAGGCCAACGTGCGCACCATCGGCGTGTAGCGACGATGGTTGATGCCGAGCGTCTGCGCCAGGCTCTGCACGCCGTGCGACAGGTGCAGGAACAGCACCACCTGGAACGCGATGTAGGCGATCGCGATCGCCGGCACCGAGAAGCTGGCGGTGACCATCGCGTAGACGTCGTGCCCGCCCGCGCCGGCGGCCTTGAGCGCGCTGTGGCCCGGGTTGGTCACGCCGAGCGTGAAGTGCAGCAGGTGGTAGACCACGAACACCAGCAACGACAACCCGCTCAGCACCATCGACCGCGACGCGAACGTCGCCGCGATGGTCGCTTCCCTGGCGTAGGCGACCGGTCGCGCGGCCTTGTTGGCACGCGCCAGGCGGATGCCGGTGGCGACGTGCAACACGAACACCACCAACAGGCCGATGCGCATCACCCACAGCAGCGGGCCGAGGTCATGCAGCATCTTCGCGTAGGCGTTGATCTTGTCCGGACCGCTCAGCAGTTGCAGATTGCCGAGCAAGTGGGCGATGACGAAGCCGAACAACAGCAGCCCGGTGATCGCCATGACCACCTTGCCGCCGATCGACGATCGCCAGAAGTCGAGCAACCAGTTCATGGATTCCTAGTGGGACAACGCCATGGCGGCGCACGACTTTCGCACGCGCGCGGGCGCGGCGAAGGATCGGGCCCGGTCGTTTCGATTGCAACATGTTGATGGCCGCGGTCACGCGCCACGTGGGACACTGAGGTCGATGGTGTGCATGGGCCCTACGCCGATGGTGATGCCGCTGCGCGCTGGCACCGCGGGCGCGGTGCCGCCCCCACCCGGTGCCGCGCACCGCTGGACCGACGCGGCCGGTGAGGTCGACTACGCGGTGACGCCGGGTTGCTGGATCGCGGCCGCGCCGCCGCGCGCCGCACCGCAGCACCGGGTAGCCGTGGCGCGCCGGTTCATGGCCAGCGCCCGGCAGCGCGGCTGTCGCGTCGTCTGGTTCGGCGTCGACGCCCGCTTCGTCACGCAACTGCAGCTCACCGGCCTGCGCATTGGCGCCGAACCCTGGTGGCGCGCGGACCGCTGGCCGGCCACCTTGGCGGCGAGCACCTCGCTGCGCGCCCAGCTGCGCCGCGCCGGCAACAAGGGTGTGCAGGTGCGCGCGGCGACCGCCGCGGAACTCGATGCAGACCTGCGGGCGCGGCTCGAGCAGCTGCAGCAGCGCTGGGCCGAACTGCACGAACTGCCGCCGATGCAGTTCCTGTGTCGGCTCGATCCGGCGCGTTCCGATCAAGGCCGGACGCTGTGGCTGGCGGAGGTCGACACACGCCTGGTCGGCTGCGCAGGCGTGATCCGGACCGGCGGCGACGCCACCGTGATCACCGAACTGCTGCGCGACCCCAGCGCACCGAACGGCACCACCGAGTTGCTGTTCGACGCCGTGCAGCGGCAGGCGGCGACGACCGCGCACGGCCG
>CAYMPV010000076.1:0-8127 GCA_964392305.1 uncultured candidatus Brocadiaceae bacterium | reverse complement strand
GCAGCGAGGGGCAGGGCGGGTTCGCAGCCTTTCTCTCATGAATAGTCCGGGCTAGAACGCTCGCTTGACTCCCTGGCGGCGCAACTTCTACGCGGTCTGGCCGAGCCTGTTCGCGACGTCGATGGGGCTGATGGCGGTGTTGCCGGTGCTGCCGTTGTTCGTCCAGGAACGTTACGGCATCGACGATCCGGCCGAACTCGCGGCCTGGGTCAGCGTCGTCTACGGCATCGCGCCGTTGTCGGCGGCGTTGGCCGGACCGATCTGGGGCACGCTCGGCGACCGACGAGGCAAGAAGCTGATGGCGATCCGCGCCAACCTCGCGATCGCCCTGAGCACGTTGCTGATGCCGTTCGCGCCGACCCCGCTGGTGCTGATGCTGATGCGCTGCGTGCAGGGTGTGCTCGCCGGTTATGTGGCGCCGTCGATGGCGCTCGTGTCGCAGGACGCCCCGCGCGAGAAGCACGGCATCGTCATCGGCATGCTGCAGGTGGCGATGGCGTGCGGCGCGTTCCTGGGGCCGCTGCTCGGCGCCGAGGTCACGCACTGGTGGGGCCGCAGCTCGCTGTTCTTCGTGACCAGCGCGTTGTCGTTCGTGGCGGCCTTGGTGCTGGCGTTGTTCGCGCGTGAGGCCAGACCGGAACGCAAGGTCGACGAGGCGCCGTTCCTGCGTGACCTGCTCGCCGCGACGCGGGTCCTGCTCGCGAATCGCGTGTTCGCGTGGTTGCTGCTGCTGGTGCTGCTGCTGCGCGTCGGCCAGAACATGCTCGAGCCGTTCGTCGCGCTGTTCGTGCGCGAACTGGGAGCCCAGGCGTGGATCGCCGAACTGAGCAGCACCCCCGAGCTCGGTCTCGAGCGCACCATCGCCGTGGCGTTCGCGGTGCTGGCGATCACGCAGTGGTTCATGACGCCGCTGTGGGGGCACTGGGGTGATCGGCACGGACCGTTGCGCTGTCTCTACGTGCTGGCGTTGTCGTTGGGCGCGCTGCTGTGTGCGACGGCTGCGGTGGCCACGATCGACCAATACCTGGTGTTGCGCGCGGTGGCCGCGATGCTGATGGCCGGCTCGATGACGCTGGCCTACGCCGCGGCGAGCAAACGCGTCGCCGACGAACGGCGCACGTTCGCGTTCTCGCTGGTGCAGAGCTGCATGCAGCTCGGGTTCGCGGTCGGACCACTGCTCGGTGCGCAGATCGCGGTCTGGGGCGGCGACGGCGGCACCGACTACCGGCACGCCTACGTCGCGGCGGGCGTCACCTGTCTGTTGGCCGGCGCCGGCATGGTGGTGCTGCGCCGCACGTCGCCGGTCGGGGCTGCGCCGTGAACCTCAACGCCGTAGACTGCGCCGCCGAGCGATGTGCATCCTGATCGTCCTGCGCGGATTTCACGATGAGCACCCGTTGGTGGTGGCCGCCAACCGTGACGAACGCACGGACCGCAGTTCGGCGCCGCCCGGCCTGTTCGTCGGCCGGCATCGCCGTATGCTGTCGCCGCGCGACAAGGTGGCCGGAGGTACCTGGTTGGCGATCGACGACGGCGGCCGGCTCGCCGGCATCACCAACCTCGTCGGTGTGCCGCCCGTGCCCGACGCGCCGTCGCGCGGGCTGCTGCCGCACCTGGCGCTCGACGAGCCGACGCTCGAGGCCGGGGTCGCTGCGGTCGAGCGCCGCGTCGCCGAGCACCGACACGCGGGTTTCCAACTGGTGCTCGCCGACGCTCGCCGCACGATCGTGCTGCGCCACCGCGACGGGGTGTTGCGCCGCATCGACTGGCCGCCTTCGGTGCTCGTGGTCACCAACGAACACGCCCCGGGGGAACTCGAACTGCGTGGGTTGTCGCGCGCGGTGGCGCCCGGCATCGACGTGCCGACGCGCCTGGACCGCCTGGCCGCGGTGCTCGCCGATCGTGGCGGCGACGGCTTCCACGCGATCACCAAACGCGGCGATGGTTACGGCACCGTATCGAGTTCGCTGCTGGCGATCCCGGCCGGCGACCCGACACAGTTGTTGTGGCGGTTCGCGCCGGGGCCCCCGGACGTGACCGCCTACCGCAACTACGGCAACCTCGGCCGGCGCCTGTTGCCCGAGGAACTGCCACCGCCCGGCTGACGGCGGGTGAGTGCTTGTCGGACGCCCTCTACTTCGCCTTGTCGAGCTCGGCGAGGTTGGCGCGGGCGTCCTTGATGGCGCCGGCGGCGCGCTCGCGTTGTGCCGGCGTCGTCGCCGGATCGCGTTCGACCGCGGCTGCCAACTCGAGCGCCTTGCCGTACATCGTGCGCGCCTTGACCAGGTTCTCGGGGGTGGCCTGGTGGTATTGCAGGATCACCGCGGCGTCGTTCCACAGCTGCGGCGACTGCGGTTCCTTCTCGATCGCGTTCTGGTACGAACTCCACGCGTCGTCGAAGCGACCGGTCTCGCGGCACAGGAACGCGTGGTTGTTCCAGGCGTCGGCGCTGTCCACCAGGCAGGCGATCACGTGGTTGATGTCGCGGCTCGCGGCCTTGTGGTCGCGCTGGAAGGCGCGGTCGCCGAGGAACTGCAGCACGGCGCGCACCTGACCGCGCATCTGCACGTCGAGGCTGCGCAACACGTCGGCGAAGGCAGGCGCACCGAGCGCTGCGTAGGCGGCGGCATGGTTCTCGGCGCCGTCGTGATCGCCGAGGTGGTAGGCCGACAGGCACAGGTAGTAGTAGCTGTTGCTGGCGCTCGGGTCGTCGGCGAGCGCGACCGTGAAGCTGTCGATCGCCGCCTGCCACTGCTCGCCGTCGAACAATGCCCGGCCCAGGTGCCAACGCAGCGTGGCGGCTCTGGCGGCGTCGTGTCCGGGGCGCGCCAGGTAACGCTGCAGGAGGCCTGCGTAGAAGTCCCTGCGGGCTTGCCAGTCGAGTTCGCGGTTCAGCGCGAAGTGGTCGAGCGGCACGTTCGGGTCGGCGACCAGCGCGTCGGCGAAGTGAGCGCGCGCGGCGTCGGTCTTCTTGTCGAGCATCGCCAGTTGCGCCAACGCCATGTGCGGGTGCGCGCGGCTCGGGTCGATCTCGGCGGCGCGCCGGAACGAGCGCAGCGCCAGCTGTCGTTGGCCATCGAGGTCGGCGACGAGTTGCTGCTGCAGCGTCGGGTTGTCACTGCCGACCCGTTCGTGGGCGGCGAGCAGCTGCTTGAAGCGTTCGGTGGCGATGCGGCCGATCAGGATGTGCGCGCCCGGGTGCTGCGGGTGGCGGCGCGCGGCTTCCTCGGCGACCGCGATCGCGGTGTCCCACTCACCGAGCAGGTAACGCGCCTGCGCCAGCAGCAGGCGGCTGTCGAGGTGATCGGGCTCGAGCTGCAATACCTCTTCGGCGAGCGCCGCGGCGTCGGTCCACAGGATCTCGGGCTGCAGCGCCCCGGGGCTCTCGGCCTCGAGCAGCATGGTGCGCGCCAGCATCGCGGGCAGTTCGATCACGTCCGGGAATCGCTTGCGCGCACCGTCGAGCAGGTCGAGTGCCTCACGAAACCGGCCGCTGCGTCCCAGGCAGCGGCCGGCTTCGACGAACCACTCGGCGCGACCGGGTTCGCGCTGCGTCAGCAGCACGAACGCGTCGGCGGCGTCACCGAAACGCCCCTGGTTCTCCGCAGCCGCAGCGCGCTCGCGCAGTGCCGATGCGGTGACTTCGGTTGCCGGCGGGTGCTGTTGGCAGCTGGCGGCGGGGAGCAGCAGGAAGGAGGCGAGCAGCAGGGCGGCGATGCGCATCTCACTTGCCTTGCAACAGCCGTTCCGCTTCTTGCAGGTGGCGGCGCGCGCCGGGTCGCCGCGCACCTGGATAGAACTTCTGGCTCGCTTCGGCGGCGGCCTTGGCGGCCGCACCGTCCTTGCTGTGTTTGATGTGCCACAGCGCCAGGTTCTCGTAGCAGTCGCCGACGGCTTCCTCGAGGTTCTGGCGGGCATCGCGATCGGCCGGCGGGTTCTCGAGCTGCTTGTTGCCGTCGGTGATCGCCGCGTCGAGCAACTGCTTGCTGAGCTCCCAGTCGCGATCGAGGTGATAGATCGCGATCAGCGCGCAGTCGTTGCGCAGCCGCACGTTCGATGGATCGAGCTGCTGGGCGCGTCGGTAGGCCTTGTAGCTCTGCTCGTACATCTCCTGCGCCTCCTTCTGCTTGCCGTTGCGCTCGAGCTGGTTGCCCCAGTCGCGCGCGAACAGGCCGGCGTTGTTGAGCAGGTCGAGGTCGCCGTTGGCGATGTCGCTGGCGGCGCGGTACAGCGCTTCGGTCTTGCCGAGGTCGCGCGCCTTGAAGTAGCTGTCGGCGACGCGCAGCAGCCCGAGCTTGGTGGTCTCGCTCAGGCCGAGATCTTCACCGATGCGATCGGGGCGCAGGCGCGTGGCTTGCAGCAGCCACTTCTCGGCGTTGTCGAGGTCCTTGGCGAAGAACGCGATGTTGCCCTTCTTGCCCAGGCACATCGCGACCCACTGCTCGCAGCTGTCGCGGTAGGCCGCGTTCTTGGCCATCGAATCGGTGAAGGCGGTGCGCGCCTGGTCGAGCAGCGCCTGCGCCTTGTCCGAGTTGCCGGCCTGTCGTTCGCTGTCGGCGAGCAGGTAGCGGGCGCGGCCCAGATACCACAGCCCGGTGGCGTCGTTGCGTTGGGCGAGCGCATCGACCGCGAGCGGCAGCTGGCCCAGCGTCGCGGCGGTGTCGACGACGCTGGCGAGCAGCGCCTGGTCGTCGGGGTTCTTGGCCAGGGCGCGCACGTAGACGTTGACCGCCTCGGCGGGGGCGCTGGCCCACTGCTCCGTCACCGACCACAACGAACGCAGCGCGGCGTCGAGCCGGTCCTGCTGCTCGAGCAGGCGGAACGAAGTGCGCGCGGCGGTCAGCATCTCGGGGTCGTCGCCGCCTTCGCCCTTCTTGGCGGCGTAGGCGCGGGCCGCGGCGTTGGCGCGGATCAGGTGCACCGCGGCGACGTCGTCGGGCTTGCCGCCGCCCTGCGATTGCATGTGCAGCAGCAGCTGCGAAGCGGTCTGTGCCGCCGCCGCCAGGTCACCACCCTCGTACTGGGCTTCGGCCAGCAGGCGCCGCGGCGCCACCGGTTCGCTGTCGAGTTCGACCGCCTTCTTGAGCGCGTTGACCGCATCGGCGAACAGGAACTCGACGCCCTTGCGGCCGGCGTCGCGAGCCTGCTTGGCGAGTTGCAGGTTCAGCTCGCCGCGGTAGGCCTGGTATGGGGCGTGGCTGGCGCACTGTTTGGCGACGCCGTCGAGTTCGGCGAGCGCGCCGTCGAAGTCGCCGCCATCGGCCTTGGCCTTGGCGGCCGGCAACGCCTTGGCGAACGCCTCGGCGGCGCCACCCTGGGTCGCCGCGTCGGTGGTGGTCGCCGAGCGTTGCGTCGATTGCAGCGCGCCGGCGCCGCCGTCGCGCAGCAGCGCCGCGGCCTCACGACGTTGGTAGGGATAGTACTTCACCGCCTGCTCGCAGAACTCGCGGTAGTCGGCGAACGGCCGGTGTTGGTGCTCACGCAGCAGCACGGCGATGTTCTGCCAGGCGTCGCCGACAGACTCTTCGAGCAGCTCACGTTCCTTCGCATCGGTATCGGCAGGCAGCGCGTCGAGTTGCTTCTGGCCGACGGCGATCGCCTGCTCGAACAGTGCGCGGGCGCGGTCGTAGTCGCGGTGCAGGTGATAGATCAGCATCAGGCCGCAGTCGTTGACGATGCGCGCGTCGTCGGGCGACAGCGCCACGGCCTTCTGGTAGAGCGCGTAGCTGCGTTCCCACAGCTGCGTCGCCTCCTGCTCCTTGCCGTCCTTGGCGACCTGCACGCCGAGATCGCGAGCCGCCAGCGCGGCGTTGTTGTAGACCCAGCCCCAGCGGTCGGGATGCCGCGCCAGCAGCGCCTCGTTGAACGCCAGCGTCGCGCGCAGCGGATCGGCGGCGATCTCGGCGGTGGCGCGATGGATGGCGAAGGCAACGCCGGCGTAGTGCTGCCCGAACGAGTCGACCAGCTGCGGTCGGCCGTCCTGATCGGCGCTGGTCAGCGGCGAGGCGGCATCGGCCGCGAACAGGTGTTCTCTGGCGCCGGCGAGGTCACCGATCTCGACGCTGGTGCGCGCGATCGACAGCTCACACAGGGCCAGCCACTGACCGACGCTGTCCTTGTGGCGCGGCATCTGCGCGCCGTAGTCGGCGAACGTCGCGCGGGCCTTCTCGTAACCTTCGATGGCGCCCTGGAAGTTGCCTTCGGCGCGCAGCTGGTCGGCGCGACCGTAGAGGGCGCGGCCTTGATGCCAACGCAGCACGGGCACCGACGGGCTCTCCTTCACGAACCGGCCGTAGGCGCCGACCATCGCGTCGCGCTGGCCGAGGTTGTTCATCCAGGCGATGTAGGCGTCGTGGATCGCGGCTTCGCCGGGGGCCGTGCGGATGCCTCGTTCGTACTCGGCGATCACGGCCTGGCTCTGCCCGAGCCACTGATAGACCAGCGCCATCTGCGTCGTCGCCTCGCCGGGCCGCTGCTGGCGCGCCGCCGCGAACGCGGTGATCGCAGCAGTGGCGAGCCTGGACGTCTCCTTCTCGGGCACCACCACGCCGCGGTGGTCCGGTTCCTTGTTGTCGAGCTCGTGCTGACGAGCGGCCGTGAACTGCCGGTAGTAACTCTTGCCGACCAGCAGCTGCGCCTCCGCGGCCAGGGTCTCGTTGGCCGGCTTCGCCGCCACGAACCCGTTGGCCGCCTGCACGCCGATCTCGGCCGCGGCCTCGAACTCGCCGAGTTCGAAGTGGCACTCGGCCAGCTGCAGCCACGCGCTCGGGTTCGCAGCCGGTTCTTCACCCTCGATGCCGAGCTGATAGTTGCGCACCGCGTCGCTGAGCAGCAGGTCCTTGCGCGTGCTCGTGTCGCTGCGCGCCAGCCGCAGCGAGCCTTCGGCCGCGCACAGCCGCGCCTGCCGCCAGTCCGGAGTGGCCGCAAGCAGCTCGTCGGTGATCCGCAGCGAACGTTCGGGATCGGTTGCCAGGGTGCGTTGGGCTTCGGCGAGGCGCAAGGTCGCTTCGTCCGAGGGACGGGCAGCTTGGGCGCAGGCAGCGACGGCGGCGGCGCACCACAGGATGGTCGTTGGCTTCATGGAGCAGGAGGGGTCGGGCCGGCTGTGCCGGGGTTGGACGCGCGGAACGGAAGGGCGCGAGAGGGGTGAGGCGACCGGCGGGATTCTCGCAGGGGGGGCACTGTTGGGGAAGGGTGGACGCCGTAGTCGGTGTGACTCCTGGCGGCTCTGGGTCTCGGGACCTCGGCAGGGGGCATTGACGCTTCCCGGAACAGCGATACCCTCCGCCCGGTCGCCTGACGCAGGCGCTGACGCTCAGAGACACTCGCAGCCGCAGAATGCGGAAGGACGCTCCCATGCAGTCGTCGTTCGCTGTTCGCTGTTCGCTGTTCGCTGTAGGTGGGATTCTCGCTGGCGCGCTTCCTGGCCAGATCACGGGCACGTGGGGAGCGCCCTTTCAGCACCCCACCAATGGCGTTGCCGGTTGGCCTGCCACCTTCGAGGTTGTCAACATGGCCGTCATCCCAAACCGGAGTCCCACAGGCCTGAATGCGAACGACGTCATCATCGGGTGGGATCTAAACCCCCAAGACCCTGCCTTGCAGCCACCTGTCCCGGTGCCATGGCAGCAGCGATACACCGTCGGCAATCCGGAGGTGCCCAGCAGCTTCGTCAATCGATGGGTCACGATCCCTCTTGGTCCGAACGGACTGTTCTATGGCGACCTGTTCTGCGCAGGGCACTGTTGGCTTCCCGATGGTCGCCTCTTCATAGCGGGGGGCAACGCGCAGTACGCAGGTATCGGTCCTGGTCTTGACCAGACAGGTGCCGGTGGCGGTTTGGTCGGGTATCTGGGGAGTCGCTTCGTCGGGCTGTGGGATCCATTGTCCGCGCATACGGGACCTGACTACGGTTGGGATTTCATTGCGTCTGGCAGCATTCCGAATCCGCGACCGATGCGGCTGCCGCGCTGGTATCCGACGGTGACCCTGATATCGGACACGTTCGTGATGGTCTCAGGAGGGCAGTCCGATACGATGATCGCGACCAACAACGACCCCGCCTACAATACGGAGCTCCTGACGTTCGTGTGGGTGCCGCCGCAGCGTAGTTCGGCGGCGTAGCCA
>CAYMPV010000075.1:0-9981 GCA_964392305.1 uncultured candidatus Brocadiaceae bacterium | reverse complement strand
ACCACAAGAACAGGCCCGAATTGCCCGCGTGCGAGAGATGGCGCCACTCGGCGACGAGCTCGAAGTTGGTGTAGACCTGCTTGCTGCGCGCGCCGCCGATGGGCTTGCCGGTGCCGGCGATGACGCCGTCCTTCTCGGTCCACGTCTCGGCGGTGCCGTTGACGTTGACGAAGTCGTCGAGGCTCAGGACCTGCCAACCAGGCCCCGAACCGTCGACGAAGGCTTTGGGCAGATCGGCGGGGACCAACCGGGCTGCGGCGAACGGCAAACCGCAGAGCACGGTGGCGAGGGAGAGCAGGCGCGTGGTGAGGTGCATGGCGACGCGCAAGACTAGCAGCATCTCGCTGCCGAAGAATCCATCCGACCACGGCCGATCCACCGGCCGCCGCTTGACCGTTTCTTGACAGCGACGGTAACCAGGCACCTATGGTGGCCGCGTGGCCTCCCTCTCGCCCCGCCCAGCCCACACACCGCGCCGCCGCCTCCAGGCGGTGCTGTTGCTGCTCGGCGCGGTGTTGATGGTGGCGCTGACGTTGTTGCTGTGGCGCACGGTGCAGCTCGAACAGAACACCCGCGCACTGCAGATCGAACGCGCGCTCGGCGTCGCCGAACGCATCCTGCAGCGCGCCGTCACTTCGCACGCGGTGCTCGACCAGGTGCCGGCCGCGCAGCGCTTGACGCTCGACCAGGACGGCGTCGTCGCCGAACCGCAGATCGCCTGGTTGCACCCCATCGAAGGACGCCACGACGAGGACCTCGTCGTCGCCGATCGTCTGCAGCGCGCCGCGCGCGCCGAGTTCGTCGATCACGATCCACTCGCGGCCGCGCGCGAGTTCGACACGCTGCTCACCGGGCCACTGCCGTCGCTGCAACGCATCGTGGTGCTCGCCGCCGCGGCGTGGCAGAGCCGCCGCACCGACGACGCCGCTCGCGTGGCGACGCAGCGCCGCGAACTCGACAACCTCATCGGCGAGCTGCGGCCCGCCGATCTGGCGCGACCCGCGATCGCGCGCGCCGTCGCCGCGGCGCTGCGGCTCGCTGCGCCCGACGCCGCACCGGCTTGGGCCGAGGACCTGGTGTCGTTCCTGCCGGCGGGCGCGTTGGCCGGCATCGACAACCAGGCGTGGCATACGCAGCAGCACGCGGTGTTGCAGCGCCGTGAACTGCTGCAGCGCGCCGATGCCGGCGCGCAGTTGCAACGTTCGCCGTCGATCGCGGGGTTGGCGGGCACCAGCATCGTCGGTGACGACACCTTCCTGTGGTGGCTGCCCCCCACCGACGCTGCGCCGGCAACGCGCGACGCGGCGCTGCTGACGGCGCCGCAGTGGCTCACCGCCGTGATCGCCGCGGGCGAACGCGGCGACCTGCCGCAGTGGCCGTGGCTCGTCGAAGCCGAGTTCGCCACCGAATCCGGCGCCGATGCATCCGCCGACCCCGCGGCGACGTTCGTCGGCGTGCCGTTCCTGACCGGGCTGCGGCCGGCGCGCGCTTCGGCACTGGGCCAGCAGCCATGGTTGCTGCCGGCATTGACGTTCCTGCTGCTGCTCGCGTTCGGCGTCGCCGTCTGGCAGCAGTTCCGCGCCGCGCAGCGCGAAGCCGCCGCGGTCGCCGCGCAGGCCGAGTTCTTGACCAACGTCACGCACGAACTCAAGACGCCGCTGGCGTCGATCCGGCTGCTCGGCGAGATGCTGCTCGATCGCCGCGTGCCGGGCCGCGAAACCGAGTACCACCGCATGCTGGTCGGCGAAGCGACACGCCTGTCGATGCTGATCGAGAACGTGCTCGACCTCGGCCGCGCCGAACGCGGCGAACGCGCCTTCGACCTGCGCGCCGTCGACGTCGACGACGCGGTGCGCGAGACGGTGTCGCTGCTGCAGCCCCTGGCCAGCCAGGGCGCGGCCGAGATCGTGGTCGTCGCCGCCAACGCGCCGCGGGCGCGCTGCGATCGCGCCGCGCTGGTGCAGACGCTGGTCGCAGTGCTCGACAACGCGCGAAAGTACGGCGCCGGCCCGATCGAGATCGCCACCGGCAGCGACGGGGTCGCGGTGCGCATCGAGGTGCGCGACCACGGCGCGGGCGTTCCCGAGGACGAACGCCAACGCATCTTCGAACGGTTCGTCCGCGGTCGCCGCGAGCAGCACGGCAACACCCCGGGCGTCGGCATCGGCCTCTACCTGGCGCGCACGATCGTGCGACGGCTCGGCGGCGAACTCACCTGCATCACCCCCGCCACCGGCCCCGGCGCGTGCTTCCGTTTCACCCTGCCCCGCGAGTCCGCCGCATGACCTTCCGCCTGTTCCTGGTCGAAGACGACCGCACGCTGCGCGTCGCGCTGACCGACGCGTTCGCGGGCGAAGGCCACGAGGTGATCGCCGCCGCCGACGGCCACGAAGCGCGTGCGCTGCTGCGTGAGCGCCGCTTCGACCTGGTCGTGCTCGACGTGATGCTGCCGGGTCCGAGCGGTCTCGAACTGCTGCGCGAGCTGCGCGCGCGCGACACCGACACGCCGGTGCTGCTGCTCACCGCGCGCGGCGAAGAAGGCGACAAGGTGCTCGGCCTCGAGCTCGGCGCCGACGACTACGTCACCAAGCCGTTCTCGCTGCGCGAGCTGCTGGCGCGCGTCAAGGCGATGCTGCGCCGCCGCCAGCAGGGCGACAGCGCTGCGGTCTCGCAGTTCGCGCTCGGCGACGCGCAGGTCGACCTCGCTGCGTTCACGGTCACTCGCGGCGGCAACGCCGCGACGCTCTCGCCCAAGGAAGCGGCGATGTTGGCCCTGCTGCGCCGCCATGGCGGCCGCGCCGTGTCGCGCGCGTTGTTCCTCAACGAAGTCTGGGGCGGCGATCAATTCGTCGGCGACCGCACCATCGACACGCACATGCTCAACCTGCGCAACAAGGTCGAGGCCGACAGCAAACAGCCGCGCTTCCTGCTGACGGTGCACGGGGTCGGTTACCGGCTCGTCGAGCAGCCCGAGTGAACGCGCACCCCTTGACCGATGCTTGACACCGAACTGACCGCGACCGGACCGAGCTGCGCCGCTGGCAAGGTCCGATGCCCATCATGAAACAACTGCCACTCGTAGCCCTGTTCGCCACGGCGCTCGCCGCCTGGCAACCCGCGCAACAACCGACGGCACAGGATCCGCAGCAAGAACTCGCCGCGGTGATCGCGGTCGAAGAGCAGGAAGGGGACCTCGCCAAAGCCGAAGCGATGTATCGCGAACTGCTCGCCGGCAAGACGCTGTCGGCTGCGGCCCGCGTGCGCGCGAATCTGCGGCTGGGGCGTTTGCTCGAACGGCTCGGCAAGGACGAGGCGGCGAAACCGTTCCTGCAGGCGGCGAAGGGTGACGTGGTGTCGCTCGATGACGTCACCGACGAACTCGCGGCACAGGACGTGGCGCGGGAGGCGGCGCTGCGGGCACAGGCGCGGGAACTGCTGAAGGAGCCCAGCGATCTCATCCGCAACGACATCTCCTGGCCGGAACTCGCTGGGCCATTGCCCGAACGGCTGCTGTGGATCGGCAGGCCGGCGGTGCCCGAGATCATCGCCACGCTCGAGAGCATGGGCATGAGCACGAGCGCAGGGACGGGCCTGAACGCCCTGCTGTGGCGCATCGGCGGTCCCCAGGCCCAGACCTTCCTGGCTCGGTCCCTCGCCGAGGAATCGCGTCGCGGGATCACGGCCGCCGCCGCGGCCGCGGCCAGCGATGGTGAAATGCTCGTCTTCGCCGGCAAGCAGGTGGCCGCGGTCGACTGGCTGACTGCGAGGGTGATGCTCAGCAACCCCACCTACGCATCGCCAAACACACTGCAGCAACGCCTGCCGCCGGCGCTGCTGCTCGATCTCGCCGAGAACCGACCCGCCGAGGTCGCGGCCTACGTGCTCGACCTGTATCGCCAGCGATCCTTCGACGACACCACACTGAGCCAGCGCTACGCGGCGTTGGTCGAACGCGGCCTGAGCAGCACCGATCCGGCGCTGGGCACCTCGGCGGAGAAGGCGCTCGCGTCGGGGATCCTGCAGGGCAGCATCGCCGGCTTCGAGCTGCTGCTCAGGATCCTGCCCTCCCATCCGCAGTTGCGCCTGCGGTGGGTAGGTACGCCCAACGACATGGTCGAGCCTGACAACACCGGTCACGTGGCCATCGCCGCCGCCCAACGCCTGTGGCCCAAGAGCGTCGCCTGCGCGTTACAGCTTGGCGCCGAGCACCGCAGCCATGACTGGGTCGACCAGTTGCTCATGGGCCTCGGCTGCCGGCTCGACGCCGCGATCGTCCACGACGTGTTCGCGCTCAGCGATGCCGGTTATCGAGTCATCGATCTGCTGCAGGACAAGGTCACGGGCGACAACGCCGCCGAAGTGCTGGCGCGCGCCGATCGCGTGCGCGCCAGCGACCGCGAGAGGTTCCTGCGCTGGTTTCAACAACCGCGGCTGCCAGAGAGCCTGTTCCCCAAAATGCGTGAGCTCGCCACCGAATGGGGCGCCAAGGATCCGCAGTTCCCGGTGTGGAGGTTCGCGATGCCGATGGCGCGCACGGGCGCGAGCGAGGCGGCGGCGTGGATGCGCGACTGTCCGCTGCCCCGCGGCTGGAGTCCTCCCGACAAGGCGCTGCTCGAGTTGGCACGCATCAACCGGCAAGAGGCCGTACTCGGCGTGATGCGGGAGTTGATTCGTGACCCCAAGTGGTCGCGACACCAACTGACGATGGCCCTGCTGTCGATGCACGACGAGGCGACACTCGATCTGGTGCAGAACGACTCGGAAAGGCATCCGCATCCGTACGCCACGGTCGCGCCGGAAGCGAAGCCCGAGGAACTCACGCCGCTCGAGTACCTGCTCTACGACAACCCCAACCCACCGCACGGTTTCTCGGCCGATGACGCACGTCGAGTCGTGACCCGCCTCACGGCAACCAACTCGCTGCCGGTTTCTCCGTTTGTATCCATCGAACGGTTGGCAGACCCGATGCTGCGCATGCTCGCGGAGACCCTGTTCGGTAGCGTTTCGATGAACGGCGGCGAGCCACGCACCTGGCAAAAGCTGGCCTTGCAACGTTCCCGCGAGCGCGGAGGCAAGAACGACTGGCAGGAGTGGCTACAGACCGCGCTGCAAACCGACAGACTGCAGGTGCCGGTTCTCGAGGCGATGAACACAGCCGAGATCGAGCAGCACCTGACGACGGTCGAAGCACTGCGCAACAACCGCAAGACCTCGGTGACGGCGATCGAAGCGCTGCACCGCGCTGGGCGACCGATCGACGTTCCCGCGCTGCTCGCGGATGGCGACCCGTCGCTGCGTCACTGGGCGTTTCAGCAGGTCACCACGGGCAAGGCCCAGGCACCCGACGACGCGCTGGTGCCCTTCCTCGACCACAACTCCATCTGGGTGCGGCAGAAGGCTGCAGAGTATCTGGGCGCCAAGGTCAGCACCCAGGCCGTGCCCGGACTGGTCCGCCTGTTGCGGGATCCCAACGAGAACGTGCGCACGACCGCCGCCGACTCGCTCACCAAGATCCGCTTCTTCCACGAACAGCAGGCGCACTGGGACCGCGTCTTCAAGGGCATCGACGCGAGCGCGACCTCGGCCGCCGAGAAGCTGCTGCTGCAGGGCAAACCCGACCAGCCCAAGGCGCAGCGGCTGCTCGCGATCACGTCGCTGGGCACGCTCGGCGTTCCCGAAGCGCTGCCGTTCCTGATCGACTGGACCACCGACACCGACGCCGAAGTCGCAGCGGCGGCGAAGGCGGCGATCACGCAGATCCACCTGCAGCCGCGGCGCTGAGCCGCGCCGGCAACGACCGGACCACCGGGAATCCCGCCCGATCCGGGCAGGCGGATTGCGGTGACTACGTCTGTCGTCAATACTGCCGACACCCGTAGTCAACCCGCCGATGCCCAAACCCGACGAGAACCTCACCCCCACCCAACTCGGCATCCTGCAGGCGGTCTGGACCGCCGGCAGCACCGGCGCCACGGTCGCCGCGATCTGGGACCACCTGGCGCAGCAGCGTGACGTCGCGCGCACCACCGTGCTGACCCAGGTGCAACGGCTGGAGAAGCGCGGCTGGTTGGTGCGCGACGACCGCGACGGCGTCGCCACCTATCGCGCCGCACTCGACCAGGACCGCGCCGAACAACTGCTGGCGCGGCGGTTCGTCACCGACTTCTTCGCCGGTTCGCCGTCGGGCCTGGTCAAGTCGCTGCTCGGCGGCAGCCGCATCAGGAAGGACGAACTGCGGGAGCTGCGGGAGCTGATCGAACGCGCGGAGAAGGGCCGATGAGGACACTCACCGACGATCCGTTGCTCACCGCGATGCTGGCGGCAGTCGTCGTTGCGACGCTGATGGCCGCGGTTGGACTGCTCGCGTCACGCCTGCTGCGCGGCCACGGGGCGATGTTGCGCAACCAGGTCGCGTTCGCCGCCGTGTTGCTGATGCTGCTCGCGCCCCTGGTGCAGTGCATCAGCATGTCGACGGGGCTCGGGATCGCGTTGTTGCCGGCGGCGCCGACGCTGCAGGCGGAAGAAGCGCCGGCTTCGACCTTGCCCGAGCACCTGCCAGCGCCGGCACCCACGCAGCAGACGTTCGCAGCGCAGCCCCTCGAAGCCATCGACGCAGGGGAAGTCACCACCGCGCCAGTCACGATCCGCGCCACTTCCGGCAGCTGGCCGGCTCTGGGCGAACTGCTCACGTTGCTGTGGCTGGCGTTCGCGATCGTACGCCTGTCGCTCGACCTGCTTGCGGCCACACGCCTGCAGCGTGCAGCCGGCACCCTGCCGCCAGCCGAGCCGGCGCTGCAGCGCACGTTCGCCGCGGCCGCCGCCGCACTCGGTCTGCGCGAAGTTCCCGCGCTGCGCGCCGGCCGACACGTGTTGTGCCCCGCGACCCTCGGCGTGCGCCGACCGCTCGTGCTCGTTCCCGACGATCTGCTGCACAAGCACGGCGAAGCGACCACCGCGGCGATGTTGCGCCACGAGTGTGCACACCTGGCCGCCGGTCACCACCACCAGGGCATCGCGGTCGTGCTGCTGCGCGCCGTGTTCGGCTGGCATCCGCTCGCCCACCGCCTGCTCGCGACGCTGGCCGCGACGCAGGAAGACGTCGCCGACAACGCCGCCGCCACCGGCGGCGACGCGCAAGCCTACGCCCGCTCGTTGCTGACCTTCGCCGAACGCGCCGAACGCGCGCACGGCCACCCGTTGTTGCTGTCCGCGTTGGGCCGTTCGCCGCTCGGCGATCGGGTCCGGCGCCTGCTCGCCAAGGAGACCGAACCGATGTCACCACTGCCGTTGCGTGTCCGCGCGTGCACCTTCACAACCGCCGCGTTGTTGCTGGTCGCTGCGGCGACCGTTCGCGCCGCCGCGCAAGAACCCAAGCCGCACGCGACGCATCCGGGATCGGGCGTCGCCTACCTGCCGCTCGTCCAGGGCTCCTCGTGGACCTGGCGCCTGACTGTCCAGAGCGACGACAGCCAGCGCGTCAGCGAGGTCGTCGCCTGGGACTTCGGTGAAGTGCCCAGCGACGCCGGCCCGTGCCACCAACTGCTGATGACCAGCAGCGAGTACGCCGACGTGAACGCGGCCTACTGGTCCGCGGACGCGACCGGCATCTACGAACATGACCACCGCTACACCGGCGGCATCCGCGGCCCGGGCCGCACCCGCACGCGCCTGGTGCCCGCGCCGCTCGGTGTCGAGACCCGCTGGACGTGGAACTACCAGCTCAGTTACCAGACCATGGGTGAAGTCGAACGCGATCCCGAACACGACAAGGTGTCGTGCGTCGGCGAACTGCTGGCGATGGCCGAAGAGGTGACGGTGCCGGCCGGCGCATTCAAGGCCGCGCACGTGCGCATCACCTCGACCTGCGCGTGGTGGCAACAGCCACATGTGCGCGACCTGTGGTTCGCGCGCGACATCGGTCTGGTCAAGGAAACACATGCTGGCGGCAACGGCTCGCAGTCGCGCGAACTCGTGAGCCACGTCGTTGGCAAGCCGCCGGCGAAACTCGACGACGACGCCGTGTCACGACAGTGGCGTGCTGATGCCCGCGCGCGTGACCAGCAACCCAGCGTGATCTGGTTGCCGCTCGAGGAAGCTGCCTGCTACCTGCGCGGCCGGTTTGCGAACGTCACGTTCGCTGCCGGCAGCGAGAACGAGGTGCGCACGGCGTTCTACGTCGAAGCGGACCAACTGCGCGAGATCGCGACCGACGACCTGCCGTTCTGGAAGAGCTGTTGGCAGGCGATGCAGGCGCCACCGGCGGTGCGCGCCCGCCTGCAGAATCAGGTCGAGGCGCGCCGCGACAGGGGGCACGGCATGGATTACTCGTTCCTGGCGCAGGTGTACGGCGGGGTCGAAGCGCACCGTCGCGGCTGCAGCAAGCTCGAGTCGATCGGCAGCAACACGCAGGTCGACCTGAACAAGGGCAAAGCGACACACACGTCGTTGTGGCACTGCACCGACGCCGCAGGCAACGAACAGGATCTCGAGGCGACGTTCGCAGTCGTCGCCAACGAGTTGACCGCGGCGAGCACCAGGCTCGTGCCGAGCACGCGCGAGCAGAAGGAGCAGCGCAAGACGCCGGTGCCGGGACTACCGTTGCCGCCACCGCGGCGGCGCTGAAGGCCGACGACCGTCAGGGCAACAGCGGCTGCCAGGCGGACGGCGCGGTGCCGATCGCGGGCGGCTGTTCGTGCCCCGCGAACCGCCCCGCCGCCGCGCACCAACGCACCATTCCGCTCTCGTCGATGCAGAAGGCGCGGTCGTGAGGGTCGTGCGCCCGCTCCGGCCACGCATAGGCGAGGAAGCGCTGCTCGGCGCCGTCGGCGTCGGCCGAAACGTGCACCTCGAACAGATGGTTGCGGAACAGGTAACGCCCGTTCTTCAACCGCTGATAGTCACGCTGCCCAGCGGGCAACACCTCGTCGGGCGAACCGAACTCACCGACACCGTCGCGATCGCGATCGATGCGGCACTCCTTCTGCGCCGTTCGCTGCGCCACCGCGAACAACCGCAGCGCGTGCACCGCCCACGCCTGATCCTCGAGCCACACGGCATCCGCCAGGTCGTCGCGTCCGTAGGTGACGACGACCTCCTCCTCCCCGTAGGTCACGTTCGTCGCCGCCAGCCGCAACCCCGGCACGAACAGCCGCATTCCGGGCGCGGCGACACCGCGACCGTCGAGCACGACCTCGGCGGCGTCAGTCGCCTTCACGCGCTGATGGAACGAGACGACGCGCGCATCGGCGACCGGCACCCCCGAGGGATGCCACAGGAACGGTGAACTGCCGATCTCCACCCGCTCGGCCGCGACGCGCGCGTCGTCGCGGCTGCGCAGGACCACGCGCAGCGGTCGTTGTGCAAACGCCGGCGAGTCGTCGATGCGCAACCACGACGTTCCGTCGACCGCCGTGCCCGACTGCAGCAGCATGTTGTTGAGGTGCACGTCGACGCCCGGCCCCGACACCGTCGCCACCGTCGGCCGCCAGTCCGCCCCGGCGTCGGCCGGCCGCTCACCCACGAAGATGCGGCCGGCGCGATTGGCGAACAGCAGGCGAGCATCCCACAACGCGTCGGCGCGCGGCACCATCATCATCACGCTGGTCGCTTCGGGATCGATGCTGCTTGCCGAGCCACGCACTTCATCCCCATTGCGATCGAAGCCGAACACCACGGCGTCGTAACCGAGCTGCCGCGGCCTGATCGGCACGTGCACGTCGGGCGGGCCCGCGAGCCACGTGCGCAGGTGTTGCAGCGCCGCGACCTCACTGGCGCGCACTTCGTCGGCCGGCTGCGGAGCGGGTCGTGGCTGAGCGGCGAGATGGCTGGTGAAGACCAACCCCGAAAGCAGGAGGGTGAAACGCATGGCGGTGATGAGCACCGCGGCAACGTCGACGGCGCACCGAACTCCCCGTTCGCGGCCCACCCTAGCCCGGACCATTCATGAGGGAAGGTGCGAGAGCCCGCAATGCCGCTCGGTGC
>CAYMPV010000074.1:0-10210 GCA_964392305.1 uncultured candidatus Brocadiaceae bacterium | reverse complement strand
GGATGCTGACCCAGGGCTGGCTGCGGCACGGGCGGCTCAGCGTGCACGAGGTGCCTACAACCGCGTGAGGTCATCGCTCGCGAACGGCAATCCATCAGGCTCGGTATGAGAGGCAGATCCTTCCGGCGCAGCGACATTCGGTAGCTCGCGGAGGAATGGCACCGGGCTGCCGCGGCTACTTGCCGTCGACCGCCGGCTTGCCCGGCGCCGGCAGGTAGTGCACACCGTTCTCCGAACGCGTCGAGTCGAGCGCGAAGGCGTCGCGGTTGCGTAGGAAGTCGATCACGTACTTGCTCTGGATCGCGAAGTTGAGGCCCTGGAAACCCTGGTAGCCGGCACTGTTCACGCCGACCACCTCGCCGCGCAGGTTGAACAGCGGACCGCCCGAGTTGCCGGGGTTGATCGGCGTGGTGATCTGGAAGTGGCAGCGGCCTTCGAAGGTGCGGTTGGTGACGCTGATGATGCCGCTGCTGACGGTGCGGTCGAGACCGATCGGCGCGCCGATCGCGTAGACTGTGTCGCCGACGTTCATCGAGTCGCTGTCGCCGAGGAACACGGTCTTGAGCTGCAGGTCCTTCGGCGGCTCCATCTTGACCAGCGCCAGGTCCATCGCCGGATTGATCGCCGCGACCTTGGCCTTGCGCACGGTGCGCGGCTCGAGGCCGTTCTTGCCGACCGGGTAGATCACCACGTCGACCTCGACCTCGCGTTCGACGACGTGGAAGTTGGTGACGATCCAGCCGTCGGCGTTGGTGATGAAGCCCGAACCCTGGCCGCCGGCGGCCTCGATCTTGACGACTGCCTCGCCCATGACCTTGGCGCCCTCGGCGACCGAACGCTCGGGCAATTCGGCGCGCGCGAACAGGTCTTCCTTCTCGACCCGACCCGCGGCTTCGCCCTTCACCGGCAGGCGCCGCAGCACCGCCGCGGTCGGCACCTTGAGCACGTCGTAACCGACGTCGAGCAGGATCGCCTGTTCGGTGCTGCGCAGCACACGGCCCTGCAGCTGGCAACCGTTGCCGAGGTCGAGGACTTCGAGGATGGACACCTGGCCGGTCGGGGCAGTGGTCGCCGCAGCAGGCGCCGGGGCCGGTTCCTGTTGGGCCAGAACGATGAGCAGGGTGAGAGTTGCGAGCACCATCGCGACAACCATAGAGTGCGCCGACGATGCTCGCCAAGACCCGACTGCAGAGGGCCGCGATCCTTGTCGCGACCCTGCTCAACCCGAACCTCACCCTTGCCCTGCTCCCCACCGGACTGCGCGCCCAGAGCACACCCGACCCGATCCCGGTCGAGCTGCGCAGCCGCTTCGGCTTCACCGGCCCGCTGATCACCAAGATCGGTTTCGGCATCGCCAACCTGCGCATCGCCGACATCGACGGCGACGGCCGCAAGGAAGCCGTCGTGCTCGACCCGCGGCGCGCGCGCCTCACCGTGGTCCGCACCGACGGCAAGGAGACCCGCCTCGAGCAGATCCCGACCCAGGGCCAGATCGGCGGCTACTCGCTCGCCGATGCCACCGGCGACGGCAAGAGCGACCTGCTCGTCGTCGACAGCCGGGGGCGACTCGAACTGCGCATCGGCAAGAACGCGAGCCGACCGATCGACCTCGGGCTGGGCGCACGCAATCTGGTGCTCGAGACCGGCGACCTCGACGGCGACGGCAAGGCCGACCTGCTGGCGTTCTCACGCGGCTCCCTGCGCTGGATCACCAAGATCGCGACCGGACCCGTGTTGTCGCCGATGGAGACACTCGAGGAGAACGCCTACGCGTTCGAGCTGCTCGACTTCGACGGCGACGGCAAGCTCGACCTCGCCTGCATCGTGCCCGGCGCGACCATGAACCTGCGCCTGCGGCGCGGCCACGGCGACGGCACCTTCGGCGCGTGGCAGATCCTGTCGATCGACAACCTGCGTTACCTGTGGGGCACGCCGACCGCCAGCGGCAAGAACGCGTTGGCGACCATCGACGGCTCCTTCCCGCGCGTGTCGCTGCAGACGTTCGCGGCGAACGGCGGTCAGGGCGCACTCGACTGGTGGGCGGTCCTGAACGACGGTGCCCGCACGCCGCCGTTCGTGCTCGGCGACGTCGACGGCGATGGCGACGACGACGTGCTGTTGGCGCAGCCCGAACGCGCGCGGCTGTTGTTCTTCGAGTGGCGCGACGGCACCTTCATGACCTCGTCGCTGCCGACGCTCGCGGGCGTCACTTCGCTCGCGCTCGGCGACGTCGACGGTGACGGCAAGAACGATCTGGTGCTGGCCAGCCCCGAGGAGGACACGGTCGCCTGGAAGTCGGGCGCGTTGCCGCTCGACGCGTTCCCGGTGGCGCTGCAGGGTGTCGACAAGCCCGTCGCGGTGGCCGTGGACCCGGCCGGTGGCGTGCTCGTGCTCGGCCGCAACGATCGGCGCAACGCGCATCTGCATCGCGTGCGCCCGGACGCCGCGCCCGAGTCGCTGCTCGACCTCGGCCGCCTGCCCGCCGATCCGGGTTGCCTGATCGTCGCCGACATCGGCGATGCCGACGGGCTCGAGGTCGCGTTCATCGTGCCCAACGAAGGCCTGCGCGTGTTGACCCTCGGCGCCGGCAGCGGCGCCGGCAGTGGCGACGGCAGTGGCGCCGGCAAGGCGGCGGCCAAGAACAGCGGCACGGCGGGTTTCACCAAGAAGCTCGACGACGGCGCGCTGGCGGTGTGCAGCCATGACGGCAAGCCGGCGCTGGTGGCCGTGCGCGAACGGTTCGTGCGCACCTTCCGCATCGACGCCGCGGGCCAGGTGCAGGTGCTGCGCCAGGACAACGGCCCGGCCGGGCTCGACGAACTGAGCCTCTCCGCCGAACTGCCCGGCGGCGGTCGCCTGTACCTCGACAAGAAGAGCAACAAGCTGGTCCGTGCGATCAGCGGCCAGGCGCCGACCTCGGTGGACGTGCCCGCCTACGACTTCGCGCAGTTGCGCCTGCACGGCGACGCCGCGTTGCTGCTGGGCCCGCGCGGCGTGCTGCGGGTGCCGTTCGGCGACGGCCCGATGCTGGACCGGCTCGCGGTGCTCGAGTCACCGACCGACAAGACCGCCTTCTGGTTCGGTCGCTCCGGCGACTTCGACCACGATGGCATCGTCGATCTGGCGATCGTCGACGGCCGCCTGCCCGGCGTGCACATCCTCGCCGGCAGCAGTGCCGGCCTGGCGCGCGCCCTGGCGATCCCGGTCTTCGAGGCCGGCCCGAGCGAAGAGCCCGACAACGAACCGCGTGAGCTGGCCACGGGCGACCTCGACGGCGACGGCCGCTGCGACCTGGCACTGCTCGCGCACGACCGCATTCTCATCTTCCTGCAACAACACTGAGGATTCCCATGCGTCATCTATTGCTGCTCCCCGTGCTCTGCGTGGCCGCTGCCGCGCAAGACGTCGACCACAACCGTTTCGTGCCCGCGGACTCGACCGTCGTCGTGCGTCTGGCCGCGCCGGCCAAGTGGAAGGCCAAGTTCGAGAAGACCCAGGTCGCCAAGCTGCTGCAGGCGGCCACGCTCGCGCCGATGCTCGACCAGATCGACGCCGGCATGCAGGGATTGCTCACCGAACTGCGCAGCAGCGGCAAGTTCGACGCGGACCTGATCGAGAAATACGTCAGCGACTACCGCGGCGACATCGTCCTCGCCGTGCAGTTCGACGGCGCCAGGCTGGCCGAGGCGATCACCAACCAGGAACCGCCCAAGGTCGGTGTGGTGATCTCGTTCGCACCCGACGGCAGCTTCGATCTCGGCGCGCTGGCGGCGGCGATGGAGAAGGCGATCGAGGAGAACGACGAGAACCGCGTGCCGCTGCGCGACCTGCAGGTCGGCGAACTGCGGCTGCGCGTCAGCGACGACGAGGAGATGCAGGTCAGCGTGCCCAAGCTCATCGACGGCCACATCGTGATGCTGATGGGCAACGACCTCGAGCACCAAGCCGCGCAGATGCTGGCCAAGGACGGCCGGCGCCAAGGTGCGAACGACGAGTCCACGCTCTCGGTGAACGCCTCGATCGGCGGACTGATGAAGGGCTTCCTCGACCTGATCGCGGCGCAGGCCGAGCAGGGCGGCGCCCCCTTCGATGTCGCGCAGGTGCTCGGCGACATCGGCATGGGTTCGCTCGACAGCGTCGACCTGCGCGTCGGCGCCGACGAGCGCCAGCTCGTCGCCGACTTCGACCTGGGCCTCAACGACAAGGAACCGGGACTGTTCGGCATGGTGATGCTGGATCAGGCCACGCCCAAGCTGCTGCGTTACCTGCCGGCCAGCGCCGAGCACTTCAGCGCCATGGCGTTCGACGTCGGCGCCGTCTATCGCGTCGCCAAGAACGTCTGGACCGGGCTCGAGGGGGTCGTACCGATGTCGTTCGGCGACTTCGAGAGCATGGCCACCGAGGAGCTGAAGGTGCGCCTCAAGGAGGACTTGCTCGATCACGTCGGCACCGAACTGTTGACGATCACCGACTTCCAGGCCGGACTCGAGGTCGCGGCCGTCGCCGAGGAGGACGACCCGATGGCGGCGTTCGCCGGCTCGTGCATCTGCCTGTCGCTGCGCGACGGCAAGCTGTTCGGCGAAGCACTGGAGAAGGCGCTGCGCGCGCGTGGCATGCACGCGGCGCGCAAGACAGAGGAGTACCAGGGCGCCAAGGTGCACCGCCTGAGCCTGGGCGGCCTCGTCGAAGCCGAGTACTGCGTCACCGACGAAGTGCTGCTGCTGGCGATCGGCGGCGACGAGGCGTCGCGGCGCAACCTGCGCGCGGTGCTCGATCAGCGCGCCAGCGGCGAGACCGCCGAGCTTCCTGCCAAGGTCAAGACGCAGGTCGACGCGATGGCGAAGGGCTGGAGCGGGATCACCGTGACGCCGATGGCGAGCATCCTCGACGGTCTGGACACGGTGCTGCAGCAGGCCAACATGCTCGGCGGCGTCCCGCCCGAGATGGAGATGCTGCTCGGCGTGCTCGAGGGTCTGGGCCGCGACATGCGCCGGCTCGGTCTCGAGAACATGGTGCAGACGACGCGCACCACCAAGCGGCTGATGAAGTCGCAGGTGCGCTGGTGAGTCGCCCGCCGAGAACGCGCCGCGCGACCGTTCGCGCGGCGCCGGCCAGGGTCGGGGCTCACCAGGTGTAGAAGCCCTGACCGCTCTTCTTGCCGAGCTTGCCCTCGTCGACCATGCGTCGCATCAGCGCCGGCGCCTCGAAGCCGGGATGATCGAGTTCCTGGCGCAGGTAGTCGGCGATCGCCAGGCGCACGTCGAGGCCGACGAGGTCGGTCAACCGCAGCGGCCCCATCGGGTGGCCGTAGCCGAGCACCATCGCCTTGTCGATGTCCTCGGCCGAGGCGACGCCGGCCTCCACCATGCGGATCGCCTCCAGGCCCAGGCACACGCCGAGCCGCGAACTCGCGAAGCCGGGGCTGTCGATCACCAGGATCGGCTCCTTGCCAAGTTGTCGCGAGAACGCCGTGACGCGCTCGATGGTCGCCGCCGAGGTGTGTGCGGTGCGCACCAACTCGAGCAGCTTCATCAGCGGCACGGGGTTGAAGAAGTGCATGCCGATGCAGCGCTCGGGCGCAGCGACGCCGTCGAACACCTTGGCGAGCGACAGCGACGAGGTATTGCTGGCGAGCACGCAGTCGGTGGTGACCACTCCGGCCAGTTCGCGGAACAGGCTGTTCTTGAGGTCGAGGATCTCCGGCACGGCTTCGATCACCAGATCGGCTTCGCGGCAGGCGACGGCGCGATCGGTCGCAACGCTGACGCGCGCCAGGGTCGCGTCGCGCTGCTCGACGCTGACCTTGCCCTTGTCGACGCCCTTCTGCAGGAAGTCGCGGATCCGACCGATCCCCTTGTCGACGAGGTCGTCGCGGATGTCCTGCAGCACGACCTTGGCACCGGCCTGCGCACACACCTGGGCGATGCCGGCGCCCATCGTGCCGGCGCCGAGCACGGTGACATCGGGGAACGACACGGCGGCGGACTGGATGTCGGTCATGTTCAGCTCTTCTTCTGCTTGCTCAAGAACGCGTCCATGCGGGCCCGCTTGTCGTCGCTGTCGAACAACACGGCCTGCACCGAACTCTCGAACGCGATCGCGTTCTCGTGGCCGGGGCGCGACAACGCGTTGAGCGAACGTTTGGCGCCGCGCACGGCGAGGCGGCCGTTCTGGCCGATCTCGGCGGCGAGCGCCAGCGCCCGCTCGATCACCTCGGCATCGGGCACCACCACGTTGGCGAGACCGATGCGCAGCGCCTCGGCGGCGTCGACCATGCGGCCGGTGAACACCAGTTCACGCGCGCGTCCCAGGCCGATCAGGCGCGGCAGCCGATAGGTGCCGCCGGCGGCGGGGATGATGCCGAGCTTGACCTCGGGCTGGCCGAGCTTCGCGGACTCCCCGAGCACGCGCAGATCGCACGCGATCGCCAGTTCGCAGCCGCCGCCCAGCGCGTAACCGCGGATCGCCGCGATCACCGGCGCCGGGAACTCCTCGATGCGGTTGAAGATCGTGCTGTTGATCGCCTTGCCGGCGTCGCGCGAAGTGCGATCGCGCAGCTGCGCGATGTCGGCGCCCGCCGCGAACGCCTTGTCGCCGGCGCCGGTCAGCACCAGCGCGGCGATCGTCTCGTCGTGCCAATGCTCGTCGAGCACGCGATGCAGGCCGTCGACCATCTCCTGATCGATCGCGTTGCGCCGTTCGGGAGCGTTCAGGGTGACGAGCAACGCGTCACCGCGGCGCTCCTGCAGGATCCTGGCAGTCTCGGTCATCGGGGCGGAGCATCTTGCCCGCGGCCGGGGACGGTGCCAACCGCGAGATCAGCCGGCGACACGAAAGGTCAAGTTGACGCGGACGCGGCCCAGCAGTTCGTGTTCGCCGTCGCGCAACGGTGCGATGCCGTGGAAGAAGCGCCGCGACGGGCCGCCCCAGACGACGACGTCACCGTGCTGCAGCGGCACGCGCGTGGTCCGGTCGCCGCGCTCGGCGCCGCCGAACAGGAACACCGCCGGCAATCCGAGCGACACCGATACGATCGGCTGGTCGAAGTCGCGTTCGTCGACGTCCTGATGCAACGTCATGCGCGCACCGGGCTGGTAACGGTTGATCAGGCAGGCGTCGGGACGGAAGTCCGCGTAGCCGGCGGCGGCCGCTGCTGCCGCGGCGACTTCGGCGAAGGCTGCCGGCATCGCCGGCCACGGCGCAACACCATCCGGGTCTGCGGTGACGTAGCGGTAACCGCGGCGATCGGTGATCCAGCCGCGACTGCCACAGTTGGTGATCGCGACCGACATGCGCCGTCCGCCCGGCGTATGCATGTGCCGGAACGGCGCCGCCGCGGCGACGCGCTGCACCTGGGTCCACAGCGTTGCCGCCGCACCCAGCACGAAGCCGCGCAACACCTTGGCACCTGGCGCCAGCGACTCGTCGGGATCGCGCGCGAAGGCGAAACCCTGCTGCAACATCACGGCACCAGAACGATCTTGCCGAGCGCCTGCCGTTCTTCGAGCAGACGATGCGCGGTGCCGATCTCGGCCATCGGCATCGAGCGATCGACGACCGGTCGCAACACGCCCTGTTCGAACAAGCGCAGGATCGCGCGCAGATCGCCTTTGCTGCCCATCGTCGAGCCCATGATCGACAGGCTCTTGAAGAACACCGCGTGCAGCGACAGCGGCACGTTGCCGCCCGTGGTCGCGCCGCAGGTGACCAACCGGCCGCCGCGCTGCAGGCACTTCAGCGACCCCGCGAAGGTCGCTTCGCCGACGTGCTCGAACACGACCTGAACGCCGGCCTTGCCGGTGATGCGGCGCACTTCGGCGACGAAGTCGGTGCTGCGGTAGTCGATCACGTGGTGTGCGCCGAGCGCGGTGACCCTCGCGCACTTCTCGGGGCCACCGGCGGTCGCGATCACCTGCGCGCCGAGCAGGCGCGCGATCTGCACGGCCGCCGCGCCGACACCCGACAAGCCCGCGTGCACGAGCACCGTCTCGCCGGCGCGCAGTTCCGCACGGCGCACGAGCATGTTCCAGGCGGTCTGGAACACCAGGCAGATCGCAGCGGCATCGACGAACGACAGCCCTGCCGGCCTGGCGGCGACGTTGGCCGCCGGCACACAGAAGTACTGCGCGGCGGTGCCATCGCAGCTCTCGCCGAGGATGTGGTAATGGCGACAGAGCTGGTCGACGCCGCTCTGGCACGCTTCGCAGCTGCCGCACGAGACCCCGGGCAACACCACGACCTCGTCCCCTTCGCGCAGTCCCGAGACGCCGGCACCGAGCCCGGCGATCACGCCCGAGGCGTCGCTGCCGGGTACCAGCGGCAGCGGGAACGTGTGCCCCGGCACACCGCGCCGCACCCAGGTGTCGAGGTGGTTGAGACCGATGCCGCGCGTGTGGATCAGCACCTGGCCCGGGCCGGGCGCCGGCACGGGCCGTTGTTCGTGCAGCAGGCGGTCGAAGCCGCCGTGCTCACGCACGACGATGCAGTTCATGTCAGCCATCGGCGCCGATGATCAGGGGTGCGCCCAGCGACGGCAACACCGGCGGCGGCAACACCGGCGTCGCCGACGCCGCGATCGACTCAGCCGCCCAGCGTCGCGTGCAGGAACCAGGCGTGCTTCTCGAACTGCTCGACCATGCCGGACAGCATGCCGAAGGTCTCCTCGTCCTTGTGCTCCTGCGCCCCGTCGCGGGCGGCGCGCAACCCGTCGAGGTAGGTGCCGATGCGCGCGGCGAGCAGCTTGACGTGCTCGAGGTCCTTGGTGACGTCCTGCGGGTAGTCGGGCAGCCGCGAGTTGGCGGCGAGGTGACGCGCCGTGCCCACGGCGAGGTGGCCGAGGGTCAGGATGCGCTCGGCGATCATGTCGTTGTTGGCCGCCTGATCGGTCGCGAACTGGTCGAACAGCGGGTGCAGCGACGTGAAGTGCGGGCCGCGGATGTTCCAGTGCGCGACCTTGATCTGCGTGTATAGGTCCATGCCGTCGGTCAGCGTGGCGCGAAGCGCGTCGCAGATCTGCTTGCGGGCATCGGCGGAGAGGTGGCTCGGAGAAGAAGTCATGATCGATCCTCCTGGTCGGTTGTGGATGACTGGTCGGTTGTGGATGGTGGTGATGATGGAGAACGGTTGCCGCGCACGACCACCATGTGGTCGCGCACGTCGATGCCAAGCAGGTCGTCGATGCCGCGCACGGCGAGCGACGACCATGGGATGTCTTCGATGACGCCGGTCTCGTCGTCGATGAAGTGATGGTGCGGTTCGACGTTGGCGTCGTAGACGGCGCTGCCTTCGTCGAGCACGAACTGCTTGAGCAACCCCTTCGCCGTGAACAGCTGCAGGGTGTTGTAGACCGTCGCCCGCGAGACCATCGGGAAGTGCTCACGCACGGTCCGCCAGACCTCGTCGGCGGTCGGGTGATCGGCCGTGGTCAGGACATAGCCGGCGATCGCCAGCCGCTGCGCCGAGGGCCGCACGTCGTGCTGCTCGAGGTGAGCGATCAGTTCGGCGTAGCCCGGCGCTTCCATGCCTTCAGTTTAGACCGTGTCTAAACTGAAGGCAAGTCTACAACTCGCGGAAGTCTCTCAGGAGCCCGAGCGCAGCTTGCCGGCGACCCCGACCAGCCCCGCAACGACTCCCGTAACCGACTTCACGGAACGGTCTTCCGCCAGTTCGCCAGCCTCGGTGAACGCTTTCGCCGCACCCCCCAGGGCGAACTGCTCGGTGATCACCAGCAGACCCAGATTCATGAGGATCTGCCGCAGATGCACGAGTCCGCGCAGGCCGCCCAGCGCCCCCGGCGAGCTCGCCATCACCGCCGCGACCTTGCCGCGGAACGCCGACACACCGGGCTCCCCCGCGTAGGGGCGCGACACCCAGTCGAGCGCGTTCTTGAGCACGGCCGGGATCGACGCGTTGTATTCGGGCGACACGACCAGCAGCGCGTCGTGCTGCTGCACCAACCGGCGCAGGCGCAGCGCGGCCTCGGGCAGACCCTGCTGGTCCTCGAGGTCGCCGTCGTAGAGCGGCATGACGAAGTCGGCGAGGTCGATGACCGTCGCCTCCGCGCCCTGGGTGGTGACGATCGCGCCGGCGGCGCGGGCGAGCTTCTTGGCGAACGACTCACGGCGCAGCGAGCCGGGCACGACGAGGACACGGATGGCCATTGGTAGATCTCAGGTGATGAGGAAGAGGAAAGCAATCCGACGCCCCACCA
>CAYMPV010000073.1:0-13133 GCA_964392305.1 uncultured candidatus Brocadiaceae bacterium | reverse complement strand
CTCGACTACGTGCGCGGCAAGACGCTGCGCGAGAAGATCCGCAGCCTCGAGGGCATCCACCTCAACTGGTTCCTGGCGGTGGTGCGCGCCCTGATCTCGCTGCGCGACGCCGGCACGCTCGACTACCACGGCGACCTCAAGCCCGAGAACCTCGTCGTCAAGCCGAGCGGCAAGGTCGTCATGCTCGATCCGGCGATGCGCCTGCCGCAGACTCGCGTCGTCACGACCACGCCGCACTACAACCCGCTGCTGCTCACCGAGAGCAAGGCGGACGTGATGGCGATCGGCATCATGATCTACGAGATCCTGACCGGCACCTTGCCGTTCGACGAAGTGCCGTGGGAGTTCGCGGGCCAGCAGAGCGGTGGCGAGACCCAGCGACTGTCGCTGAGCTACTTCTTCAGCTACACGCCGCCGCACGTGCTCAACCCCAAGACCCCGGGCGAGCTCGAACGCATCATCTACCGCAGCATCACCGTGCCGTCCTACGGGCTCGAAGAGTTGCGCACCGATCTCGAAGCGTTCATCAGCAAGGCCTGAGCGTCGCGCTCAGATCACGAACGGCGCCTTGCCGCACTCCGGCGAGTAGTACTTGATGCGCATCGGGCTGACCTTGCCCGAGTGCGCGTCGAACACGTTGATCTCGTCGAGATCACGGCCGTAGACGTGCAGGGAGATCGTCGGCTTGTTGCTGGTGTTGCCGATGCGGTGGATCTCCTCGTAGGGGGGCAGCAGGTAGGCGACGCCGCCTTCGCCGACGTCGGTGCCGCGCGACTGCTCCAGTTCGGCGAACTCGGGCCGCGAGCCGTCGTCGAGCCGGTCGTAGCAGACCTCTTCGAGCATGTTCTGGACGATGCCCATGACCCCCCAGCAGGAGTGGTCGTGGATCGGGGTCATCTGGCCCGGTTGCCAGACCAGGGCCAGAACCACGAAGCGGTTGTGCGGGTCCTTGTGCAGCAGGTGGCGGGTGTAACAGTCGGGGCTGCCGACCCGGAACCGCTCCTCGAGCCACCGGTCGTCGGCGACCAGTTGTTTGGTCGCCAGCGAGACCTCCCGGATGATGACCTTGTTGGCCGGGCGGCGGTCGAGCACGTCGCCGATCGTGCGCACGTAGTCGTGCAGGGAGAAGGTTGGCGTCGAAGCTGTGGACATCAGAGGGGGGAGAGGGAAGATGCGGGGCCCGAGCGTGGTCTCAGGCGTCCTGGCCCATTGTGGCGGGGCCTGGCCCCGCTGGCCACCCCACGCGTCATGACCAAGTTCCGCCCTCTGTTGATCATCTTCGCCCTGCTCGGGGCGTGCGCGTCGACCTCGGTCATCAGCGAGAGCGAGGTCTACTCGCGGCGCGGCAACTATCTGCTCGCGTTCGACCTGCTCGAAAAGGAGCGGCAACGACTGGCCGCCGAGCAGGAAGAGCCCTCGGCCGAGTTCCTGCAGGCGTACCGGCATGCCGAAATCGGCTACGCGATCTATCGCGCCCGCCGGGCGATCTTCGAAGAGCACGAGGAGGAGGCCCTGAAGCTGCTCGACGAGGCGCTCGCGGTCGGCGCCGACCCCGCCGAGGTGGCGCTGTTGCGTGGGCGCGCGACCCTCAAGCTCGCGGTCCGTGCCACCGAGGTCGGCAACGAGCACCTGGTCAAAGGGGAGTTGCACGAGGCGCTGCAGTCGTTCCTCGAGGCTCTGTCGCGCCAGCCCGACTACGAGTTGGCACACGAGGGCGCCGAGAAGGTGCGCGCCGCAGTGCTGCTGTTGACCGAACGCGCCCAGCAGCAGTTCCTCGAAGGCGTGCGCAAGTTGCCCGAGTTCCGTTACGTCGAGGTGCAGTGGCACGCACTGAACGCCGTCACCAACGACGCCTCGCGCGACGACGCCAAGGAACTGGCCGAGCGCGCGCAGAAGCAGATCCTCGAGCAGAGATTCGCACGCGCCAAGCAGATGCAGGACGCCGACCAGTTTGGTGCCGCGATGATCGAGTATCGCGCCGTGCGCAGCGTGGATCCGGGTTTCCCCGGCATCGACGACGCGATCGCCAGCATGAAGCGCGAAGTCGATGCGGCCCGCCTGGTCGAGAAAGCCAAGATCGACATGCGCATGGAGCGCTTCGACGAGGCCCGTCAGGGGTTGGAGGATGCGCTGAAGAAGTCCGAGTTCTCGCGCGCCGGCATCGGCGAACTGATGATGCAGTGTCGTCGCATGCGCGGCGAGAAGGCCTATCAGCAGGCGCGCGATCTCGAGATCCTCGGCAAGAAGGCCGAGGCGCTGGCGGCGTTCGAAGCGATCCGCACCGACTGGCCCGATGGGCTGCTCGACGAAGCCATTCGTGCCGACGCGCTGCGTGTCGACGTCGACGGCGCGAAGACCGAATGGGACGCGGCGGTAGCCGCCGAGGCGGCTGGCAACCTCGCTGAAGCGCTCGAACACTACAAGGCCGCGGAGCGTTACTACCCCGGCTGGCAGGACGGCAAGGACCGGATCGCCAGGCTCGAGGCGAAGCTGGCGGCGGCCGGTTCGTCGTCCGGCAAGTCGGACGGGCGGCCGTAGTCGCCGCTCCGCAGCGGCATAATGCCGCCGTGCGTGGGATGTCCCTGGCCAGCCGTTTTCTCGTCACGCTCGTGGTGACGGCCGTGCTGCCGCTCGTGCTCTACGGGTGGTTGTCCCTGCGCAGCATGCGCGACCAGATCGACGAACAGGTCGTGCAGGTGTTCTTGCCGCAGCTGGCTTCGGACCACGCGGAGAAGATCGAAGCCCACCTGCAGCAGGTCGATCAGGCCTGCGCCGTGGTGCGGGAGATCGCCCGTCGGGCTCTGGTCAATCCCAGCGACATGGCGGTGTTCGAAGAACAGGTCGAACTCGTGCCGGACCTGCTCGACAACTACCTCGACCTGCTGCTGCTCGCCGATCCGCTCGGCAACGTCGTCTACTGGCAGGACGGCATGCGGCTGGATCCGAGCGCTCACGGTCGGCGCGCCGCGCTGATCCCCGAGAACGTGCGCGACGAGACCTGGTTCGAACGCGCGCAGGTCGAACGTGGCGCGTTGTTCCTGCCGTGGGGCCGCTCGCCGTATCTGCACCGCGGGTTGCAGCAGCGGTCGATGGACCCCGGTCAGCATCACCTGGGTGTGGTGCTCGACGTGCCGCAGCCGACCGGGCCGCCGGGTGTGCTGTTCGCGCTGCTGCGCTGGGCCGAGGTGCAACGCATCGTCGACGAGGCGCGTGAGGTGCTCGTCGATCGCGCGCAGTTGCCGTCGGCGTCGGTGTTCCTGGTCGATGGCGATGGTCGTCTCTGTGCGCACACCGACCGCGCGCGATATGGCCTGCCGGTGGCGCCCGCCGACTTCGCCGCCCAGTTGTGCAACGCCACGGGCAGCGGGCGGGGTGCGTACATCGCGGGCGATCAGGTGCACTGGCGCGCCGGCTTCGCTCCGTTCGGCCGCGGCGCACGCGGCTTCGTGCTCGGCGTGGCCGCGCCAGAAGCCGAACTGTTCGCGCCCAGCGACGCGTTTGCACGCGTCTGGTTGCTGGCGATCGGCTTCTCGGTAGGGGTGCTGGTGCTGTGGTCGTTGCTGGCGTCGCGCACCATCGTCTCGCCGGTGCGTGCGTTGGTCGCAGCGACGCGCCGCGTCGCCAGCGGTGACCTCGCGGTCGCGGTTGATGCGCGCGGTGGCCCCGAGCTCGGCGAGCTCGCGTCCTCGTTCAATCTGATGGCGTCCGAACTCGCCGCCGGGCGCGAGCGGCTGGCGTCGGCGGAACGAGAACAGGCTTGGGCCGAGATGGCGCGGCAGGTCGCGCACGAGGTCAAGAACCCGTTGCAGCCGATGCGGCTCGCCGCGCAGCTGCTGCAGCGCGCGCGTAAGGAAGGCGATCCGCGCGCCGAGACCATCGCCGAGCGGCTGGCGCGCACCGTGCTCGAGCAGACCGATCAGCTCGACCGCATCGCCAGCGACTTCCGCGCCGTCGCCGGCGTCGCGCCCGCGGCGCGCAGTGCCGTGCATCTCGACGACTGGCTCGAAGAACTGTGCGACCAGAAGCGCGACCTGTTCGCGGGCAAGTCGCTGCGCCTGCAGCTGGAGGCCGGCGCCGAGTCGGCGCGCGTCGCGATCGATCGCGCCGCGATGGCGCGGGTGTTCGGCAACCTGCTGCAGAACGCTGCCGACGCGAGTCCGACGGGTGTGCTCATCACGGTGCGTTCGAGTGTGATCGCGGAGCGCGCCGTAGTTCGCGTGGTCGACGATGGCCCCGGCGTGCCGCAGGCGGTGCGTGAGCGCTTGTTCGAGCCCTACTTCACCACCAAGTCATCCGGCACCGGGCTGGGTCTGGCGATTTGTCGGCGGCTCGTCGAGGCGCACGGCGGTTCGATCCGCCTCGAGCGGTCGGGGCCCGGCGAGACCGTGTTCGTGATCGAGCTGCCGATCGCTGCGGAGTGACGGTGCGGCGGATGTGAAGCTCTTGCCAGGGGGCGCCCAGGAGTTGTTGGCCTGCGAGGCGTCGCTACCTTGTGCGCGATGGAAAGCCGTTGTCCGCCGGGAATCGCCCTGCTGTTCACGATCGCCTGGAGTTGCCTGCTGCGGGTCGCGGTGGCGCAGGACTACACGACGTCATGGGGCGCCGTTCATGTCGACACTCGTTGGTTCGGTCGCACCGACGTGCTTCAGGCAGCCGCCTGTGCCGGGAACACCGCGGTCTTGCGCACCGATGGCACGATCGACGTCGTCGGCTCGACCCTGAACGAGGTGTGCGTCGTGCCGCCGTTGCCTGTCGGCACGACCTACACGTCGGTCGCTTTGACCAGGCGCCGCGGCGCCGCGATGCGCTCCGATGGCGTGCTTGTCGGCTGGGGCGACAGCATTTGGCCAGATCCACCGTTGCCCGCGGGCACGACGTTCGTGCAGATCCGTGGTGGATACGACCACTTCCTGGGACTGCGCAGCGATGGCGTCGTGGTCGCCTGGGGCTCGACGACGTTCGTCCCCAGCTTCGTTTGGCAGGTCCCTGTCGTGCAGGTGGCAGTCGGCAACGCGCACTCGCTGGCGCGGCGAAGCGACGGATCGGTGATCGGATGGGGCGCACTGCCGGTGCCGACGCTGCCCAGTGGTGTGCAGTACGTGGACATCGCCGCCGGTTACGGCCACAGCCTGTTCCTGCGGTCCGACCAGCAGATCGTGACGCTGGGTGACAACAGCTACGGCCAGTGCGACGTGCCGCAGCTGCCCGCCGGGGTCGGTTATGCGCGCGTCTGGGCCGGTGCCTTCTTCAGCATCGCGTTGCGGACCGACGGCCAGATCGTGGCGTGGGGTGACGATCGTCTTGGACAGTGCCAGCTGCCGACGCTGCCCCCCGGCGTCTCGTTCGTGCAGTTCGAGCCGGGCTTCTACCAGGTGTGCGCGATGCGCTCGGACGGACAGGTGAGCCTGTGGGCGGGCAACCAAGCCGTGGAAGCCAACATCCCCGAACCACCGACCGGGGTCCGTTACTTCGACTTCTCGGCGAAGGGCGGCACCTGTCTGGGCCTGCGCAGCGACGGCGTGATCGTGCACTTTGGTGAACGTGGCACCGACAACATGAACCTCGTGCCGCCGTTGCCCGCGGGGCTGACCTACACTGCGGGGTGGGCCGGAGTGAGCCACTGCATCGCGCGGCGCTCTGACGGTTCACTCGTCGCCTGGGGGAGCAACTACTACGGGCAGTGCAACGTGCCGTCGCTGCCCCCCGGCGTCACGTACGTCGCCGCAGCTACGGGCGACGGCTTCAGCCTGGCGCTGCGTTCGGACGGTGCGATCGTCGGCTGGGGCAACAACACTTCCGGCGTGTTCTCGCCGCCATCGTTGCCTGCCGGTGTCACCTACCAACAGCTCGTCGTTGGCCAGGATCACGCGTTGGCGCTGCGTTCGGACGGCGAGGTCGTCGCCTGGGGCGATGGCTCGTCCGGCGAGAGCCAGGTTCCCGTGCTCCCATCTGGACTGTCATATGCCCGCATCGCCGCCGGTCAGCGTCACAGTGTGGTGTGGCGCACCGATGGTCGGGTGCTCGCCTTCGGAGAGTCGTACTACGGCCAGCTCAACGTGCCTGGGGTCCCGATCGGGACTTCGAACACCGAGATCGACGCCGACGGCGCCTACAGCGTCGTCGCGCACAGCGACGGCTCGGTCGTTGGCTGGGGCAGCAACCTGTACGGGCAACGCAACGTGCCGCCGCTCGCGGTCGGCCTCGGCTACGGCATGTTGCGCGCCGGCGCCGCAACCGTGTTGGCGCGGGTTCGCCCGGTCGGCGCGCACGTGCGCATCGGCACCGGCTGCGCGGGCTCGATGCCGGTGACGCTGCTCGTGCCCTACGACGTGCCGCGCGTTGGCGAGACCTGGCGGCTCGGCCTCGTCAACCTGCCCGCGTCGATGGCTTTTCTCGTCCACGGTTGGAGCACCACCACATCGCCGAACGGGCCGCTGCCGCTCGAATTGACGGCGGCGGGAATGCCCGGTTGCTACCAGCGTGTCGACGTGCAGGCGCTGTCTGTGGTGATCGGAACTGCGGGCTTCGCCACCTTCGATCTCGCCATCCCCGCGTGGCCAGGCCTGCTCGGCCTGCAACTGCACCAACAGGCGGTCGTGCCCGATGCGGGCGCGGCCAATCCGCTGAGCGCAGTCATGTCCGAAGCGACGACCGCGACCGTCGGCAGCTGAGATCTTCGAATCGAACGGAACCTGATGAGCCACTGCGATACCCCTTCTCCCCTCTCCACCTGGATCGGCGTGCTCGGCGTCGGACTGCGCCTGCTGGTGGTGCTCGCAGCGGCGTGCGGTGCCGGCCGCGCGCAGTGCGCCCTGCAATGGTCCGACTACGACGGCGTGCCAGGCGCTGACCACGAGGTGTTCGCGGTCACGGAGTGGGACCCCGACGGCCCTGGACCGCAGCAAGCGCGGCTCGTGGTCGGCGGTCGCTTCACCGCGATCGGCACCGCCGTAGCCAGTCGTCTCGCGGTCCGCGATCCCCAGACACTGCAGTGGTCGGAGCTGGGCGGCGGCGTCGATGGGTGGGTCCATGACATGGTCTCGCTGCCGAACGGCGATCTCATCGTGGTGGGTGACTTCGTCACCGCAGGCAACGTCGTCGTCAACCGCGTCGCGCGTTGGGACGGCACCAACTGGCACGCGTTCGGCACCGGCTGCCTCTACCCTGTGTACTACGTCGACGTGTTGCTCGGCGGCGACATCGTGGTGAGCGGCAACTTCGTGCAGGTCGACAACGTGATGGCCACGAACATCGCGCGCTGGGACGGGGCCGCGTGGCATCCGCTCGCGGGAGGTCTGCCCGGCGGCTTCTATCACGAGATCGCGAGGTTCGGCAACGACCTCTTGGGCGTCAGCGGCAACCACGTGCTGCGGTGGGACGGGGTGCAGTGGCAGACGTTCGCTGTCGCGAACAACTCGATCTACACCTTCGGCACTGATGGCGTCTCGCGCGTCGTCATCAGCGGACTGTTCTCGTCGGTTGGCACCGTCGCGTGCGCGCGCATGGCATTCTTCGACGGCGTCACCTGGCGCGACATCGGCGGCGTGGTCACCGCGCCCAGGAACACGTGGGTCCTGAGCAACGGCGACGTCGCCGTTGGCACCAACCACGTGCTGCTCGGCGCGCAGATGGCCTACGGCCTCGTGCGCTGGGATGGCGCGACGTGGCACGCGTACGGCTCCGGCGTCAACGACGGGGCGACCAGTTTGTGCGAACTGTCGAACGGCGACCTCGTCGTGGCGGGCGGCTTCTGGTCGCCTGGACTCCGGATCGCCCAGTGGGACGGGCAGGTGTGGAGTCCTGTCAATCCCGGGTGCGATGGCGAGATCAGGTCGGTGTTGCGACTTGCCAACGGCAGCCACGTGATCGCCGGCTGGTACGTCCACATCGGTGACATCCCCGCCCGCGGCGTCGCAATGTGGAACGGTAGTTCGTGGTCGGCGATGGGCGCGGGCCTCGACGGCGAGGTCACCTCGCTGGCCGAATTGCCCAATGGCGACATCGTCGCCGGCGGCAACTTCACCATCATCGGCAGTCCGACGTCGGGGCGAGTGGCGAAGTGGGACGGTACGAGCTGGACCCTCCTCGGCGGCAGCGCTCCGGATCGGCGGGTGAACGCACTCGCCGTTCAGGGCAACGACCTCTACGTCGCGGGTGACTTCTCGAACATCGGAACGCTCGCGGCCAGTCGTGTGGCGCGCTGGGACGGGACTTCGTGGCACGCGTTCCCCGGGGTGATCGACGCCGAGGTGCGTACGATGCTCGCGCGACCGGGTGGCGAACTGATCATCGGCGGGGACTTCACGTGGATCGGTGGTACGCTCGCGCGGCGCGTGGCGCGCTGGAACGGCACGTCCTGGTCGCAGGTCGGCGCCGGCTTCAACGGCTCGTCGCTCGAATACCTCGGCGAGCTTCCCAACGGTGACATCCTGGCGAGCGGTTGGCTCACGCACGCGTTCCCGACGGTCGTGAACAACGTCGCGCGCTGGGACGGTGTCGCGTGGCGCGCGATGGGCGCCGGCCTCGACTGGCCGGCCGGTGCGTCGATCGTGACCGCGAACGGCGATCTGATCGTCGGCGGTCGCTTCCAGAACTCGGGTGCCACGGCGATGCCTCGTCTCGCGCGCTGGGACGGAACGAGTTGGCACGCGTTCGGCGCAATTGCCGATGGGCGTGTCTATTCGATGGCGGGCGATGCGCAGGGCATCCTCGTCGGCGGCACCTTCCGCGTCGCCGGGGGGACAGCAACGGGGCCCCTTGCACGGCTCAGCGCTCCGTGCCCGGCGGGTTCGGTCGCGGTCGGTGGTGGGTGCTCGGCAGGCGCGGGCACGCTCACGCTGTCCGCGGACAACGCGCCGTGGGCGGGCGAGACGTTCCGCACGACGGTGACCAACGTTCCCGCCAACGTGCTGGCCGTCGCGGTGTTCGGCTTCCAGCAGGTCTCCATACCGCTCGTGAGCCTCACGCCGCTGGGCCTGCCGGGATGCACGGTGCTCACGAGCGCCGACATCACCTACCTGCGGTTGCCCGCCTTCGGGGTCGCGACCTCGGCGCTGCCGGTGCCGTCCGACCCGGCGATCGTCGGTGTGCAGGTGAGGCACCAATTCTTGACGCTCGAGGTGGGTGTCACCGGCGCGCTGGTCGCCGCGGCGACCTCCAACGGCCTCGATCTCATCTTCGGCACGTACTGATCCGAGGTGCTGCCCCACGCATCCGCGTGGCGGCGAGTTGCGAAGGCGTTGTCCGACAGGGCTGTCCCCCCACCGGCCACTTGCGCCAACTGCCCGCCTGCCGCGCCTTCGGCGCCCACGCCTCTCTCATGCCGAGCCGCCAACCCGCCGTCCTGTCCGTCCTGTTCCTGGTCTTGCTCGCGGCGCTGGGGTTCTGGCTGTTGCGCTCGACGACCGAGCCGGTGCAGCTGCCGCAAGATGGCGTCACGAACACCGTCGGCAACGGCGGTCCCGCCGATGGCGAACTGGTCAGCCAGGTCGGCGCGCCAGCGGCGTCGGGTGACGCCGGGTCGCGCGCACAGGCTTCGATCGGGCGCGACGAAACCGGCGTTCGCGGCGTCGTCGTCGACGCGCAGACGGGCCTGCCGCTCGGCGGCGTCGAGGTGATCGCGGTCAAGGAACAGCCGTCGTTCGAGCCGCTGGTGGCGCGTTTCCGCGGCCTGTTCCAGCAGGGCATGTTCGTGCAGACGCGCACGCCGCGCCGCGAACTGGGCAGCACGGTCAGCAATCCCGACGGCACCTTCGAACTGCGTGGGCTGCCGCCCGGCCTGGTGTTCCTCGACGGCCGCAGCGACGGTTGGTTCGTGCGCACGCCCGGCACCGCGCGCGTCGCCACGGGTGAGATCAAGGAAGGCATCGAACTGCGCGCTTCACCCGGCGGCCGCGTGCGCGGCGTGGTGCTCGGCGCCAACGGCGGCCCGGTTGCCGGCGCGGCGGTCAGCGTCCGACCGGGGCTCAATGCGTTCTTCGGTCAGCTCACCGATCGGCAATACCGCTGGCTCGAGACCACCACCGACAGCCAGGGTCGTTTCGATCTGCCTGGCGTGCCGGCCGGCAACGGTTACACGGTCGCGGCGTCGGCGGCCAACCTCGCGCTCGAAGAGCAGCACGGCGTCGACGTCAACGTCGGCCAGACCACCGACGTGATGATGCGCGCGCACCTCGGCGCGCTGGTCGCCGGCGTGGTGCGCGACGGCAGCGGGTCCCCGGTGCAGGGCGCGAACGTGGCGCTGGTCTATCTCGACATCAGCCGCGTGTTGTTCTCGGCGGACGGCCGCAGTGAGCCGATCGTCAGCGACGCCGATGGCCGCTTCGTGTTCGAACACGTCGCCGCCGGTCGAGTCGCGTTCGTCGCGGTTGCGCAGGATCTCGCGCCGAGCCAGATCGCCGAACTCGCCGTGGTCGACGGCGGTCGTTACGAAGACCTCGAACTGGTGCTCGGCGAAGGCGCGACGATCAGCGGCATGGTGGTCGACGATCAGAAGCAGCCCGTGGCCGGCGCCACGGTCGCGATCAGCCCGTTCGAGCGGCCCAACGATCCGCAGTTCCTGAAGATGATGCTGAAGATCCGCCGCGTCGAGGTCACCAGTGGCGTCGATGGTCGGTTCTCCGCCAAGGGCCTGACCGGTGAACGGCTCGTCGTACAGGCGCAGAAGCCGGGTTACACGACGGCGATGAAGTTCGGCGTCAAACTCGACGAGCCCGAGCTCGTCGTCGAGATCCAGCGCGGTGCGGTGGTGCGCGGCAAGGTGATGGTCGGCGAGTTGCCGCTGACGCGGTTCCGCGTCGACACCCGCACCTCGCCGATTCCCGCGGCGCGTGCCGAAGGCGAAGCCGAAGTCGCCGATGCCAGCGGCGGTCGTGGCGCCAATCGCACTCGCAACCGCGCCACCGATGGCAACAGCGGCGCGACCTGGAACGGGCCGGGCCGCGGCGGTCGCGGCATGCGCGAAGGCACGGTGCAGCTGCCCGAAGGACAGACGATGATGGACCGCGGCCTCGACGGCAACTGGCGCGAGATCGCCGCCGCCGACGGCACGTTCGAGCTGCGCGGCATCCCCGCCGGTCGCATCCGCGTGCGCGTGCGCGCCGACGAGTATCTCGACGCCGAGAGCCAGGAAGTCGACCTGCTACCCGGACAGACCAGCGCCGAACTGGTGTTCCAGATCGCCGCGGGTGATGCGGTCGCCGGCGTGGTCGTCGACGACGCCACCGGCAAGCCGGTCAGCGACGCGCAGGTCACGGCCTATCGCGATCGCGGCAACGATGCCCAGACGCGCCGCGGCGGCATGTTCCAGGCCAACATCGATCCGGAGGACTTCGACTTCCTGGGCTTGTCGTCGGCGACCAACCGGCGCAGCGCGATCAGCGACAGCAAGGGACAGTTCCGCGTCACCTCGCTGGCGCCCGGCAAGTACCGCTTCACCGCGCGGCATCCGGACATGGCCAAGGCGTCCACCAAGGACGTCGAGATCGTCGCCGACACGCCCACGCCGGACATCGAGATCCGGCTCGACAGCGGCGGCGGCATCGAAGGCACGGTCACCGGTTACGGCATGCGCGCGCTGTCCGATGCGCTGATGGTCGCGTTCAGCATCCAGACCGGAACGATGCGCAGCAGCACCTCCGACAAGGTCGGCTACTACCGCATCGACGGCCTGCCGCCGGGTCAGTACATCGTCTTCAAGTCCAGGCTCGACGAGCGCGCCGACAACATCCCGCTCGAACTGATGAGCAACATGCGGCTCAAGACGGTGACCGTGCGGCAGGGCAAGTTCGCGCGGCTCGACGTGCACGACGTCGGCGAAGACGGCGTGCGCGTGTTCGGCGTCGTGCGTGAGGGTGGCAAGCCGGTGCCGCGCGCGCTGGTGACGCTGCTCGGCAGCGACCGCGACGGTCTGCTCGGCATGGGCGTTCGCGCCAACGCGGCTGGCATGGACGGCCGTTATGAGTTGGCGGGCATCAAACCCGGCAGCTACGTGATGCAGGTGAGTCGCTTCCAGGGACAGCCGGTGCAGACGACGTTCGAACTGGAAGTGCCCGACGAGGTGCGCGACTTCGCGTTCGACATCGACCTGCCGACCAGCGAGGTCGTCGGTCGTGTGCTCGACACCCGCGGCAACCCGGTGCCCAACGTGCCGGTGTCGCTCGGCAGCGACGACGGTGCGCTCGGCGGCAGCGGCGGCTTGATCGGCATGATCGCGCAGAACGGGCTCAGCCAGGGTCGCACCAACCAGGACGGTGAGTTCCGGCTGCGGTCGGTCGCCGCCGGCACCTACCACCTGACCGCCAACAGCCGCATCGGCGGTGGGCCCCGTCGTCGCGGCGGCAACGACGGCGAGGCGGCCTTGCACGGCGAGGCGAGGCTCGACGGCGTCGTCGTCGATGGTCTCACCAACCTCGAGGGCCTGGTGGTGACCGTGCCGCTCGCGGGTCGCATCAAGGGCCTGGTGCTCGACGGTTCGGGTCAACCGGTCAGCGGCGCCGAGATCGCCTACGTCGAGACCACGGCGACCAAGAAGAAGAACAGCGGCAACCCGATGCTCGACCTGCTCGGCGCGCAGCCCCGGCCGATCCGCAGCAACAGCGAAGGCGTGTTCGAGATCACCGGGCTCAACCCGGGCAAGTACGACCTGCGCGTCGAGAGCGAAGCCGTCGAGGCGGGCAAGGCCGACGACATCGCCGTCTTCGAGGACGCGGTCGCCGACGTGACGTTGCGCATGGTGCGCGGCGCGACCCTGCGGGTGCGTGCGATCAACGTCGACAAACAGCAGATCCCGATCGCCAACATCTCCCTGCTCGACGGCAACGGCAAGCCGGTGGTCAGCCGGGTGTCGACGCTGGCGGTGATGAAGCGGCTGATGGCCAGCCGCGACAGCGTGCAGGACTCGGGTTGGTACGAGTTCGGCAGCGTACCGCCGGACACCTACACGGCGGTGATCACCGAGGCCGGCAAACCCGACGTGCGCATCACGCGCACGATCACCGACGGCCAGACCTTCGAGTGGGACATCGACGTCGCCGCCGAATTGGCCGCGCGTGAACGTGACGCGAAGAAGTAATCTCCCGGCATGGTGCGTCGTGACGCGACAGACGACAGAGACCCTCCGGGGCCGAAGCTGG
>CAYMPV010000072.1:0-14893 GCA_964392305.1 uncultured candidatus Brocadiaceae bacterium | reverse complement strand
GAACTGGTCGAGATCGGCGGGGGGTTCCGCGTGCCCGACGTGATGCGCCGCGCCGGCTGCCACATGGTCGAAGTCGGCGCCACCAACAAGACGCATCTGCGCGACTTCACCGCGGCAGTGACGCCGGCGACGGTGGCGTTCCTCAAGGTGCACCCGAGCAACTTCCGCATCGAAGGTTTCGCCGGCACGCCATCGGTGGGTGACCTGCGCGGCGTCGCCGGCGAGCTGCTGGTGCTCGACGACCTGGGCTCTGGGTTGCTGTGCAACGAGCCGCTGCCGGGGCTGCAGACGGAGCCGCGCGTGCGCGACTCGCTGGCGATGGGCGCGCACGTGACCTGCTTCTCGGGCGACAAGCTGCTCGGCGGGCCGCAGTGCGGCATCCTCGTGGGCGACGCCGAACTGATCGCGCGCTGCCGCAGCAACCCGCTCTACCGCGCCCTGCGCTGCGACAAACTGACCCTGGCGGCGCTCGAGGCTACGCTGCGCATCTACCGCGACGGCGACCCGCTGCACGAGGTGCCGACGCTGCGCCTGTTGTCGGCGCTGCCCGAGGAACTGCGCGAACGCAGCGAGCAGCTGGCCCGCCTGCTCGACGGCCGCCGCGCCGAGGTGATCGAAAGCGACTCGTTCGCGGGTTCGGGCGCCAACCCTGCCAAAGCGCTGCCGAGTTTCGCCGTCGCCCTGCGCGGCAACAACAAGCACCTCGACGCGTTGCGCGCCGCGCGGCCGACTGGCGTGTTCGCGCGCCTCGCCGATGGCGCGGTGCTGCTCGATGCGCGAACCTTGTTGCTCGAAGACCTTGCCGCGGTGGCCCAGGCTGTTCTAACCAGCGCTCCCGACCTCGGAGCCCGCGCATGAACGACCACCCCGATCTCCGCCTGACCCGCTACGCCTCGAGTTCGGGTTGAGCAGCGAAGCTGCCGCCGGGGAGCCTCGGGCAGGTTCTCCAGAAACTCGAGTTCGTGGACCATCCGGACCTGCTCGCGGGCCATCGCGGCTTCGAGGACGCGGGCGTGTTCCGCATCGACGCCGAACGCGCGCTGGTGCAGACCCTCGACTTCTTCCCGCCGATCGTCGACGACCCGCGCTGGTTCGGCCGCATCGCCGCGGCGAACTCGCTGTCGGACGTGTTCGCGATGGGCGGGCGCGCGATGACTGCGATGAACATCGTCGGTTGGCCCAAGGAACTCGACATCGAGGTGCTCGGCGAGGTGCTCGCCGGCGGGCTCGAGAAGATCCACGAGGCCGGCGCGGTGCTGTGCGGCGGCCACTCGGTCGTCGACCACGAGATCAAGTACGGCCTGTCGGTCACCGGCATGGTGCATCCTGAACGCTTCTGGCGGAACGGCGGTGCCAGGCAAGGTGACGTGCTGATCCTGACCAAGCCGCTCGGCATGGGCACGGTGTCGACCGCGATCAAACGCGGCGTCGCCGGCGCGCCCTTGCAGCAGGCGGCGATGCAGCAGATGGCGACGCTCAACAAGGCTGCGCAGGAGGCGATGGCCGAGCTGACCGTGCACGGCGCCACCGACGTCACCGGTTTCGGTCTCGTCGGCCACGCGATCGAGATGGCCGAGGGCGCGGGCCTCGGGCTGGTGATCGACGCGGCGGCCTTGCCGCTGATCGACGGCTCGCTACAGCTGGTGCGCGACGGCGTGATGTCGGGCGGTTGCACACGCGGCAAGGACCACTACGGCGGCCGCGTGCAGATCGGCACCGGCGTCGATGCCGCGTTGGCGATGATGCTGTTCGACGCCGAGACCTCGGGTGGCCTGCTGCTCGCGGTCGCGGCGGCCGACGCCGACAAGGCCGTGCAGCGCCTGCGCGACGCCGGCGCGCCCAGCTACGCCGCGATCGGCACGTTCGTGGCGCGGCGCGCGGGTGAGCCGGTGCTCACGCTGCGCTGACCGGCATCCGGCTGACCAGCATCAGCGCGGCGGCAGCCCGAGCAGGCGCCGCTGCGCGTCGGTCAGCTGGGGTGCTGCGGTCTGGCCGTGACCGGTGAGTTTGATCACGAAGTCGCGCACGGTCATCTTGCTGCGTTTGCGTTCGGGCAGGCCATCGACGTAACGCAGCGGCGCGTTCGCCTTGGCGGCGTCCTCTTCCTCTTCCTCGTCCTCCTCGGCGGGGCCCACCTGCTGTGCGACACCGCCGCGCACGATGACGGCACCGCCGCCGGCGAGACGCACATCCTGCTTGGTCCAGGTGCGGAACTGCAGTCGGTGCAGCGTGCCCGTCGCCGGATCGACGAAGATCGCGAGATCGACGATCGCCTCGGGCTTGGGTACCGCCACTCGCGCCGCGCCGCCGGCAGCCTGGAGGCGCACGATCTGCGCGAACGGGTTGGCGGAGTTGACCAGGGCGTCGGGAACGAGATCCGCCCACGCGATCGCCGTGACCTGGTCGGGGTTGAGCGCGACGCTGAAGATCTCGATCGGGCGGTCGTCGAGGCTGCCGACGGTGCGCTGCACCACGGCGAGGTCCCAGCTGGCGAGTTGCTGCAGCAGCGCTTCGATGTCGGGCACGTAACCGATGTCGGTGCCGTCGGCGTGGCGCCCCGAACGCAGCACCCAGTCGGTGTTCTTGTCCTTGGCGATCAAGCGGCGCCCGGCGAGCAGCAGTTCATCCTGGTTGCCCTCGTCCTTGGTGACGCGCAGCAGGCCCTGGTGCCACGAGCCCTTCACCTTGCCGCTGGCGGCGCTGCCGCGGTTGCCCAGGAAGATGGCGACGGCGCCGTTGTTGTTGCCATCCTGCTTGGTCCCGCCGGACCACTCGGCTGCGAAGGCGGTGTCGGTGGTCGCGCCGGCTTTGGTCAGCACCTTCTGCAGCTTCTCGCGACCGGCGGCGATGGCTTCGGCGCTCGCTGGCGGGTTGACGGCGTCCTGCGCCGACAGCGCTTGATGGAACAGGGAGGCTGCGGCGAGCAGCGGGATGACGACAGGCATGGGTCGCATGGCGCCTGCCAGCGAAGCACCTCGAGGCGAACTCCGCAATCGGCGATGCTGGCCGGCGCCGGCCGGTCAGGAATCCTGCCGCGGTTCGTCGAGGTCGGCCGGGGGCGGTGCCGTCTCGGCGGCTGGATCTTCGCCCACCTCGGGCTGTTGCGCCGCGCGCTCGGCCTCACGCTGCTCCCGCTCCCTACCAAGGTCGGCGAGCAGCTGGTTGAGTCCGATCGCGCCGCCGATGCCCTGGTCGTAGAAGAACTCGAGGTGCGGCATGGTGCGCGCGCGCACCGCCTTGCCGATCGCGCGCTGGCACAAACCGCGCGCGCGCCGCAGCACCGCGGCGCTCTGCTTCTGCTGCTTGTCGTCGCCGATCACCGACCAGTAGGCCTTGCACTGCGTGAACTCGTTGTCGAGCTCGATGCGTGTGATCGTCACCATGCCGAGTTTGGGATCGGCCAGATCGCGCAGCAGGGTCTGCGCCAGGCAGTGCTTGATCTGTTCTTGCAGGCGGGCGATGCGACGTTCGTTCATCGGGGGCTGATGATCTCGAGCTGGTGGTCGACGAGCGTGCCGTCGCGCCATTCCTGCAGGGCGTTGAGCAGGTGGTCCATGGAACTGTTCAGGTGGGCGATCTCACTGCCGGCGACGACCGCGCCCAGGGTCGCCACGGTGCAGACGTCGAGGTCGTCGATCTCCGCGATCGAGACGTTGAACGAACGGCGCAGCCGGTCCTTGAGCGATTTGATCGCGCTGCGCTTGTCCTTGAGGCTGAGCGCGTAGGGGATCTCGACGCTGAATTGCAGGATGCCGATGTGGAGCATGGCGTCACGCGGGTCGACGCGGCGGGGCGGCGGCGGTCAGCAGCCGCCGATCAGTTGCCACCCAGGGTGCGTTTGACGAGGTCGATCTGCACGAATTCGAGCTGGTCGTCGACCCTGACGTCCTGGTAACCGTCGAGGGTCATGCCGCATTCGAAGCCGGCCTTGACCTCGCGCACGTCCTCTTCGAGGCGCCGCAGGCTGCCGATCTTGCCGCTCCACAACACGACACCCTCGCGTGAGAGTCGGGCGATGGAACTGCGTTTGACGTAGCCGTCGGTGACCCGCAGACCGCAGATGTTGCCGAACTTGCTCGACTTGAACACGGCCTTGATCTCGGCGTGGCCAACCACGGACTGCACCTCGGCGGGGGCGAGCATGCCTTCCATCGCGGCGCGAACGTCGTCGAGCAGCTTGTAGATGACCTCGTAGTAGCGGATCTCGACGTCGGCGCGCTCGGCCATCTGCCGGGCGCTGCTGTCGGCGACCGTGTGGAAGCCCACGATGATCGCGCCCGATGCCGAAGCCAGGCTGACGTCGGTCTCGTTGATGCCGCCCAGGGCGCTGTGCACCAGGTTGACGCGCACCTCGTCGGTCGCCAGTTCGTCGAGGCACTTGCGCAGCGGTTCGAGCGAACCCATCGCGTCGGCCTTGAGGATCAGCTTGATCTCCTGCAGGTTGCGTTCGGCCAGCTTGGCCGACAGCGTCTCCAGGGTGACCGCGCTGCGTTCGGCGCGCGACAGGTCGCGCAGGCGACGCTGACGTTCCTCGACGACCTCGCGGGCCTTCTTGGCGTCGTCGACGACGAACAGCTTGTCGCCGGGGGTCGGCAGGCGGTCGAGACCGAACACGGTGATCGGCGTCGACGGGCCGGCCTCGGTGAGGTTGTTGCCCTTGTCGTCGATCATCGCGCGCACGCGGGCGAAGCTCTCGCCGCAGACGATCTGGTCCTTGAGGCGCAGGGTGCCGTCGGTGACCAGCAGGGTCACGACGACGCCTTGTTCGGGCGACTGCCGGGACTCGACCACCACGCCGCGGGCCGGCGCATCCGGACGCGCCTGCAGTTCGAGCATCTCGCAGTCGAGCATGATGCGTTCGAACAGCGCGTCGAGGCCGACGCCGGTCACTGCCGAAACCTCGACCACGCCGACGTCACCGCCGAAGTCCTCGGCCTGCAGCCCCTTGATCATGAGCTGCTGCTTGACCTGCATCGGCTTGCTGCTCGGCAGGTCGCACTTGGTGATCGCGACGATGATCGGCACCTTCGCCGCTTTGGCGTGGTTGATCGCTTCTTCGGTCTGCGGCATCACGCCGTCGTCGCCGGCGACGACCAGCACCACCACGTCGGTGATGTCGGCGCCGCGCGCGCGCATCGCCGTGAACGCGGCGTGGCCAGGCGTGTCGAGCACGACGATCGACTGGCCGTGGTCGTTGGTGATCTTGTAGGCGCCGATGTGCTGGGTGATGCCGCCGGCTTCGCTCTTGGCGACGCCGCTCTTGCGCATCGCGTCCATCAGCGAGGTCTTGCCGTGGTCGACGTGGCCCATGAAGGTCACGACCGGCGCGCGGGTCATCGACAGCTCGCCTTCACTGTCCTCGACGAGCTGTTCGATCAGTTCGTCCATCGCCTCACGGTGTTCGACGACGCTGATCTGGCGCTCGAGTTCGAGGCCGATCAATCCGACTTCCTCGTTGGTCAGGAACGAGTTGATGTTCTTGCCGGCGATGCCGAGCTTGAACGTCAGCGTCGCGATCAGTTCGCTGACCTTGGTGCCGAGCGCCTCGGAGAGCGCCTTGATCGACACCGGTTCTTCGACCTCGACCACCTTGTTGGGATCGACGGTCTGGGCGATGCGCTGGCGGCGGCCCGGACCGCCGCGGTTGTCGCGGCTGTCGCGACCGCCGCGCATGCCGGGTCCGGCGGGGCCGCGGCGCTGGCCGGGTTGCGGGCCGGTGCGCTGGCCGGTGCGCTGCTGCATCTTCTCGAACGCGGCCTTGCGCAGGTCGCGAGCCGAGGCCGGCGCCGAACGGCTGCGCGCGTCGCGGATCGTCTCCTGCGGCAGTTCGATGCGGCCGACGACGGTCGCGCGTTTGGCCGGGACGAGCAGCTTGCGCACGGTGTCCTCGGGAGCCAGGGGCGCCGGCGGCTCTTCGGCTTGCGGACTCGCTTCGGGAGTTGCGGGCTCGGATGTACCAACCTCGGCGGGCGCGTCGGGGGCCGTCGGCACTTCGGCGGTCGGCCCGTCAATCTCGGGAGCCGTGGGCTCGGCCGCAGGGGTCGCGGCGGCCGCATCGGTCGCAGTTTCCGAAGTCGCCCGCGTTTCGGTGGGCAACGGCCGTTCCGTCGTCGCTGGAGCCGTCGCTGCTGGGGTGGTGGTTGCCGGCGAGGCGCTGGTCGCTGCCGGCTGTTCGGGCACCGCGGCAGCGGTCGGCTCGATTGCCGCGGGCTGCGCTGCGGCCGCAGCCTTGTGTGTCGCCGCAGTGTCTGTCGCCGCAGTGTCTGCCGCAGCGCCGGTCACCGGCTCGGAAGGAGTGGCTTCGGTCGGGCTCGCCGCCGGTCGTTCGGCTGGCGCCTCCGCCGGCGTCTCACCAGGCAGTTCCCGCTTGCCACCGCGCTTGCTGAGCGGCTTGGGCAGCGTCTTCTTCGGCGCCTCGGGCACAGCCTTCTTGCCGAGGGTCTTCTTCGGCAGTTCCGGCTCCGCTTCGGTCTCGGTCTCGCTTGCCTCCGCGGCCGCTGCCAGAGACTTCTTCTTGGGCAGACCGTCACTGTCGCCTTCGGCGACCGGCTGCCGCTTCAGCCCCTGGGCCGACAGACGTGCTTCGACCATCATCAGGTCGGCGTCATCGAGCACCGTCATGTGGGTCTTGACGTTGTCGAAGCCGATCTCACGCAGCAGCTTCGCCAGGTCGGGACCCCGCATCCCGAATTCCTTGGCCAGTTCGAAGACTCTTACCTTTTTCAATCGCGTTGCTCCTGGGGGCTGCGGTCCGACGCTCCATGGCGTTCATGACCGAGCGGATCGGGCTGTAGTTCGGTTTGCGGGTTGTTGAGCGATGCAGTCCTGGACGATGCCGTTCGGAACGATGCCGTCTGGAAAGATGCGGTGCGGAAGGGTGCTGCCGGCGCGGCGTCACGTCGGTCAGGATGGCTGCTCGGAGCTCGATGACTCGGCTTCCGGCGGCTTCTTGGAGGTGGTCTCTGCAGTCGCCGACTCGCCGCCGGCTTCGGTCTCGGGCACGTCGACGTCGCTCTCCTCGAGCGCGGCGCCGTCGCTGTCGGCCAGCGCGCTGTCGGCCAGCGCGCTGTCGGCCGGCGCGCTGTCGGCCGGTGCGGTGTCCGCCGGCGCGCTGCCTTCGGCACCGGGCACGGCTTCGTCGGCCTCGACCGAACGTTCGAGTTCGGCGCGAGTCATGATGTCGATGTCCCAGCCGGTCAGCTTGCTGGCCAGGCGCACGTTCTGGCCCTTGCGGCCGATCGCCAGGGATTGCTGATCCTCGTTGACGATCACCAGCGCCTTCTTGGCGGCCGGGTCGAGGGTGATGTCGCCGACCTCGGCAGGCTTGAGCGCGTTGCCGATCAGCGTCATCGGGTCGTTGTTCCAGCGGATGATGTCGATGCGCTCGCCGTTGAGCTCGTCGATGATCGACTTGATGCGGTTGCCGCGCACGCCCACGCAGGCGCCGACGCAGTCGACCTTCTCGTCGCTCGAGTCGACCGCGAGTTTGGTGCGGTAGCCGGGTTCGCGTTCGATGCGGCGGATGGTGATGGTGCCGTCGGCGATCTCGGGCACTTCGAGCTCGAACAGGGCGCGCACCAGGTCGCGGTGCGTGCGGCTCAGGATCACCTTGACGCGCGGGCCGACCTTCTTGACCTCGAACACCAGCGCGCGGATGCGTTCGCCGACGTTGTAGTTCTCGCTGCGGACCTTCTCGGCGCGCGGCAGGATGCCCTCGATGTTGCGGCCGAGGTTGACGATCACGGTGTCGCCCTCGAAACGCTGGATCGTGCCGATCACGATCTCGCCGAGCTTCTGCTCGAACTCGCCGAAGATCACGTCGCGTTCGGCTTCGCGCACGCGGCCGATGATCGCCTGCTTGACCGACATCGCGAAGATGCGGCCCTGGTCTTCCATCGACACGTCGTAGTTGCAGACGAACTCACCCGACTCGCGGTCGAGCATGATCTCGCAGTCGTCGACCCCGTACTTCTTGGCCAGCGCCTGGGACATCGCCTGCTCGATCGCGACGATGAGCCCTTCCTTGTCGATCTCCTTGTCACGGGCGATCGAGTCGATGTAGCGGAGGACGTCGGCGTTGTTGGCCATGTGCTGGGAAGAGACGCTGAGCTGGGAAGAGACGCTGAGCAGGAGCAGCGCGATACGCAGAAACGACAAGGCCCGGCAGGCGGCACCTTCCCCACCCCCGCACCTGTCGGGTGCGGGGTTTCCAGGATCGACTTCGAGGCCGGTCGCGGAGAAGTGCCGACTGCCCGGGCAGAGCCGGGGGAATCGGGAGGGTGCCTTGGCCGGTCGGGTACGACCGGGCTCGGAACTCTCGGCCGAAGATGCTACGGGCGCCCCGACCAGGGTCAAGCGAAGTGTCGCTCCGGCCATGCGGTTACCTCGGAGCCAACACAACTAGACTGCGCCGCGCGGCGAACTTGCCGCGGTCTGCCCTCGCCCGATGTCCCCCTCGTCCATCCACGTTCGACCGTTCTGTCTCGCCGATGCCGGCGCGGTCGAGCCGTGGTTGCAGGGGCCCGGCCTGTCGTTGCCGCGGGGCGCCGCGCGCCTGCAGTGGCCGCACCGCCTGCTGGCCGATGCGCGCATCGTCGCCCGGGTCGCCGTGCACGGCGCCCACCTGGTCGGCTTCGTGCGGCTGGACTGTGGTCCCGACCGCGTCGCCGACCTGACCCTGGTGGTGGCACCCGAGTTCCGGCGGCGCGGGCTCGGCAGGTTGCTGTTCGACGCGGCCCTGGTGAGCGCCCGGCAACTGGGGCTGCGGCAGCTGGTCGCCAGTGTCGACACCGGCAACGCGGTCGCCATCGACTTCTTCGTCGACCGCGGTTTTGCCTTCGAAGACGGCGCCGCGGCCGGGGCTTCGACCTCCGGCAGGTTCCTCTTGACGCGCATCGTGCACGCCGGCGATCACCGCGAACCGCTCGAGATCGAAGTCTGAACGGTGAGCCGGGTCCTGGCTCGGCCGGTGTGTCGCGCCTGCGTTCCCGAGTCGATATCCGACAATCGCCTTGCCATGGCATGGGCAGTTGAGCGTCGCGCTGGGCACGTGGCATCAAGGTAACCCCGCCGAACGCCGATCCCGATTGCGCGGCGCCATTGCCGCCGCACGGAGGCACGAGGGGATGACAGTTTCTGGAGACCTGGCCACGATCGATCTGCCGGACCTGCTGCAGAACATCGAGGTCCATTCACGCACCGGCACCCTGACGCTGACGGGGGAGACCGGTGCGGCCCGCATCCACTTCCGCGACGGCCACATCGCCGCGATGGCCGGCGGCGGTCGCGCCTCGCTCGGCGAACGATTGCGGGTCGCCGGCTACGTCACGGCCCGGCGCCTGGACAACGCCCAGCGCAAGGCTCGTGGCAGCAAACGTTCGGTGGTCGAACTGCTGGTCGGCAGCCGCGCCGTCACGGCCGAAGACCTGACCCAGGCGGCGGCGGACTTCCTGGCCGAGGACGTGGTCAACCTGATCGCCTCGGCCCAGGGTGCGTTCGAGTTCGTCGAGGGCGAGATGCAGGACGACAGCTTCGACGCCGACGAACTGAGCCTGTCGCTGGCTCTGCCGGTGGCGCCGCAGATCCTCGAGGCGACGCGCCGCGCCGATCACTGGGTCGAGATCCGCAAGTTCATGCCGTCGGACGCGATGCACTTCCACGCGCGCGACGGCGCGACGGTGCCCGAGGGCGCCGAGGACGCCGACCTGGCCGAGGGTCTGCTCAGCGTGCTCGACGGCTCACGCAGCGTCGGGGAGGTCGCCGAACTGTTCCCGGACCGGCGTTTCCATTGCTACAAGCTGCTCGCCGAGTTCGTGCGCGATCGCCTCGCGCGGCCGACCGGCGTCGAGGACCTGCTGGCGATCGCCGAGTCGATCGAGAAGCGTGAGCCCGAACGTGCGCGCGAACTGGTGCGGCGCGGTCTGGACCGCGAGGCTCACCACGTCGACCTGCTGACCGCCGAGGCGCGGTTGTCCGAGCGTCTCGCCGACACCGCCAGCGCCGCTTCGGCGCGCAAACTCGTCGCCCACATCCACCTCGACGCCGGCCGCACCGCCGAAGCGCTCGAACAGCTCGAACTCGCCAAACGCCTCGCGCCCGGCGATCCGACGATCGTCGAACGTTGTCTGTCGGTCGCGCTGCTGCAGGGCCGCCGTCAGGATGCGCTGCAAGAAGGCCTGTTGCTGGTCGAGCTGTATCGCGCGCCGGGTCTACACGCGCGCGCCAAGGACGTGCTCGAACGGCTGCAGCGCGTCGATCCGGACTCCCTCGAACTCGAGCTCGAGCTGGCGCAGAGCCGCGTCGACTGCGGCGAGACGGCACTGGCGGTCAAGCAGCTGTTGCGCCGCGGCAAGGCGCTGGTCGCCGCCGAGAACTACCTGGGCGCGCGCGTCCTGTTCGAAGCTGCGCTCGACATCGAACCCGGTCACCGCGAGGCCACGCTGTCGGTCGAGATGATCGACAAGGAGGTCTACGCGCAGCGCCGCGAGAAGAAGCGCCGCCTGGTGCGGCTGCTGATCACGGCCGCGACCCTGGCAGTCGCCGGCCTGCTGCTGCTGACCGAGTTCTCGGCGCGCCTGGCCTACGTCGAGATCCGGGCGGTGGTCAGCCGCGAGCGCATGATCGAACAGCAGCGTTACCACGAGGCGATCGCGTTGTGGCAGCAGTTCGCGCACCAACACGCGTTCTCGCTGACCGCGCAGCTCGACGTGCCGCGGCTGATCGGTGAACTCGAGCAGCGCCGCTTCGAGGTCGAGCAGGCCGGGGAACTGGTCGGGCGCGACGAACGCTTCCGCTGAGGCGAGGCTGGCGCGGGTGAGGCGGCGCGACCTGCTGCGCCGCTCCGGGCCCGGTTCTGCGAGGTTGCAACCGCTGCCGCACGGCTTTCTGCTCGTGTGCATCTGCCGCTCGGCGGCCTGATGTCGCTCGTCACCCCGCGGGCGGCCGCGGGCGCGGCCATCGCGGAACCGCAGCCATGAGTCCAACGCGCCACGTCACCCGTTGTCTGATCGCCGGCCTCGTCGCCCTGCTGCCGCTCGGCGGCGCGATCGTCTCGATCGCATGGCTCGAAGGCGCCATCGCCGGTCAGTGGCGCAGCAACCCCGACAACTTCTACTTTCCCGGCCTGGGCCTGCTGCTGGCGTTCGCTGCGATCTACGTCGTCGGCTTGTTCGTGACCACGTTCGTGGGACGCTGGCTGTGGCGCAGCGTGGATCGCCTCATCGAAGGTCTGCCGGTGGTGGGGTCGCTCTACACCTCGCTCAAGGAGGTGCTCGGTTACGACAGCGCCAAAGCGCGCTTCTTCCAGGGCGTCGTCGCGGTGCGGGTGCACGATGGCTTCGAACTCGGGCTGGTGACGGGCGAAGCCAAGGGGCCGGGTGGCACGATGCACAAGCTCGTATTCATGCCGAGTTCGCCCAACCCGGCGAACGGCCGCCTGGTGCTGCTGGCACCCGACCGGCTGGTTGCGCTCGACGTGCGCACCGCCGACGCGCTGCGCACCCTGGTGTCGATCGGCAAGACTTCGCTCGACAGCAAGGCCTGAACGCGACCCGCTGCCGGGCAATCAAAGCAGCGCGCGCACGTCGACCGCGACCGCGCCGTGGTCGTAGGCAAACAGCGGGTTGACCTCGAGCTCGAGCACCTCGGGATTGCTGCGCGCGCAGGCGGCCAGCGCCAGGATCGCGTCGACGACGGCCTCGCGGTCGACGGCGGGCGCGCCGCGGTGGCCGCGCAACAGGCGCGCGCCCTTGATCTCGGCGAGCATCTCGCGAGCGTCGTCGCGCGTGATCGGCAGCAGCCGCAAGGTCACGTCCTTGAGCACCTCGACGGTGGTGCCGCCCAGACCGACGACGATCACGCCGCCGTAGTGCGGGTCCTTCTTGTAGCCGATCAGCAACTCGACGATCGGCTTGGGCAACGCCGGCGCGACCAGCATGCCGCGCAGGTCGGCGGTGGCGCCGCGCTTTTGGTGGTAGAGGCGCACCGCGTCGGCGACGGCTGCGAACGCCTGGCCGGCGTCCTCGGGGTGGACGCCCAGTCGCACGCCGCCGGCGTCGGTCTTGTGCACGAGGCCCGCGGCCACCGCCTTGATCACGACCGGCCCGCCGACCTTGCGTGCGGCGGTGGTCGCTTCGTCGGCAGTCTCGCAGAACGTCGCCGGCACGATCGGTACGCCGTAGCCGGCGACCAGGTCGCGCGCCTCGGTCTCGAGCAGCACGCGCCGTTCCTGCTGCCGCACGGCATCGAGGCCCTGCCACTGCTTGCCGCCGATCGGCGGCGGGGTGCCGCGGCGCAGGTCGAGCTGGTGACCGCGTTCGAACAGGGCCGCGGCGCAGCGGCAGGCGACCTCGAGCGAGGCCAGCACCGGCACGCCGCCGGCGCGCAGCACGTCGAGCGGCTCGCTGGCCATCTCGGCGTAGAGCGTGTGCACGACGACGGCGCGGCGGTGGCGGCCCGCGGCCTCGACGATCGCCTGGGCGGCGGCGACTTCACGCGCCAGCAGCTCGGCCGAGAACCGGCGGTGGTAACCGCCGAACAGGCCGACGACGAGCACCGTGCCGATCTGTTCGTCCTGCATCAACACGTCGACGGCTTTGGCGAACACCATCGGGTCGGCGTCGGCGGCGCCGGCGAGGTCGATCGGGTTGCTCGGCGGGTTCTTGTGCCCGAGTGCCTGTTGCAGCGCCGCGGTGGTCGCGGCGCCCAGGCGCGTGAGCTGCGTCTGGTGGTGGTGCAGCGCGTCCATCGCCAGCGTGCCGTGGCCACCGCCGTCGGTGAGGACCGCGACGCCGCGATACGAACCGCGCGCCGGCTGGCTGGCCAGGGTTTCGGCGACGTGCAGCAGTTCGTCGGAGCGCCGCACCAGGATCACGCCGCTCTGCTTGAGGCCGGCGCGGAACACCGGGAACGAGCCCGCCAGTGCGCCCGTGTGGGAGCGCGCCGCGGCCTTGCCGCGCACCGAGCGGCCGCCCTTGAGCAGGATCACGGGTTTCTTGGCGGTGACTTCGGCAGCGGTCTCGAGGAACTTCTGGCCGCGCCGGAAACCTTCGACGTACATCGCGATCGCGGCGGTGTTGGGCTCTTCGGCGAGATACGCGAGGTACTCGTCGAAGCGCAGGTCGACCTCGTTGCCGACGCCGATCACGAACGAGAAGCCGGCGCGGGTGCGGCGCATCGCTTCGGTCATCACCTGCAGCGAGACGTTGCCGCTCTGCGTCAGCAGCGCGATGCGGCCGGCGGGCACGTTGGGCACGCCGATCAGGTTGACGCCGCGGTGCGGGTTGAGGATGCCGCTGGTGTTGGGGCCGACGACGCGGATGCCGGTTTCGCGCACGACCTGTTGGATCTGCAGCTCGAGCTGTTCGCCGTCGCTGCCGATCTCGCGGAAGCCCAGCGCGACCACGACCGCGCCGCTGAGCCCGCGGGCGGCGCTGGCGCGCAGCGCCGCGGGCACGGTCGCCGCCGGTGTGCACACCAGCGCCGTGTCGGCATGCCCCTGCACCTCTTCGACGGTGCGCACGAAGGTCACGCCGTGCGCCGCGCCGCCCTTGGGATTGACGCCGTGGATCTGGCCCGTGTAGCCGCTGGCGAGCAGCGCCGCGAGCGCCTGGTTGCCGCGCTTCTTGGGGTCCTCGGAGGCGCCGACCACGACCACGCCGCGCGGGCGCAGGATCTTGTCGATGGTCTCGAAACTGCTGCCGCCGGCGGCGGTGTGCGAATGGGGGGCGTCAGTCACCGGTGAAGTCCGGGGTGCGGCGTGCGGCGAATGCGTCGATGCCCTCCTGCCAGTCCTTGGTCTGCATGCAGGCGAACAGGGCATCAGCTTCGGCGGCGAGCACGTCGTCGAGGCTGCGCGAAGCGGGGGCCAGGAGCTGCTTGGCGAACGCGAGCGAGCGCGGCGCCTTGGCGGCGAGTTCTTCGGCGTAGGCGAGCGCTGCGGGCAGGACCTCGGCCGCCGGTGCGGCGGCGTTGCAGACGCCGTAGGTCGCAGCGTCCTGGCCGCGGAAGAAACGGCCCAGGAGCAGCAGTTCGCGGGCGCGTGTGCCCCCGACGCGCTGCACCAGCGTGTGCGTCGTGCCGCCGCCGACGAAGGTGCCCAGGCCGAACTCGGGGAAACGCAGCTTGGCGTCGTCGGCGACCACCGACAGGTCGCACGCCAGCGCCAGCTCGAGGCCCGCGCCGATCGCATGGCCGTTGATCGCGGCGATCACCGGCAGCGGGCACGTCAGCAGGGCCTTGGCGGCGCGTTGGCCGAGATCGATGTAGTGCCTCCTGGCGTCATCCTCACGCTGCTGCTGCTTGTGGCCGACGAGATCCGCGCCGACACAGAAGGCGCGGCCGGCGCCGGTGAGCACCACGGCGCGCACGTCGCGGTCGGCGGCGAGCTGCTGCAGCCGGTCGATCAGCTGCGTGTAGAGCGCCTCGTTGACGGCGTTGAGGCGATCGGGACGATTCATCGTCAACACCGCGATCGCCGCGCGCCGTTCCTCGAGCAGTTCGGCCATGGTCGCATGATGCAGCGTCGCGGGGACGGTGCAACCCACAATCAGTCAGCGTGGCTTGCGGCCCGTCCAGACGCGGCGCAGTGAGCGCAGCACGCTGCGCGCGGCATAACGCAGCAACGAGCCGCCGGCGAATGCGCGGGCCACGGCCAACAGGGCACGAACGGAGGACAGGCCGGGTTCGTAGGCCAGCCACTGATCGCGCCAGTGGTGGGGTTGCAGCTTGCGCTTGTAGTGGCAGACGCCCGTGAAGTCGTAGTGGTGGCGCATCGCGATCCGCACCGCGTTCAGCAGGCGGCCGACCTCGCCGTGCAGCGGCGCGAGTCCCAGGGTGACGCGGCCGTGCGCGGTCGTCGCCGCCTGCCGCTGCACGGCGTCGAACAGCAACTCGG
>CAYMPV010000071.1:0-15072 GCA_964392305.1 uncultured candidatus Brocadiaceae bacterium | reverse complement strand
GGAAGTAGGTGAACTGCGTCACCTCCATGCCGTTGAGCCACACCTCCCAGCCCAGTCCCCAGCAGCCGAGCGTCGGGTTCTCCCAGTCGTCCTCGACGAAGCGCACGTCGTTCTCGTTCAGGTCGAGGCCGGCGGCCTGCAGCGAACCCAGATACAGGTCGAGGATGTCGGCGGGCGCGGGCTTGAGCACGACCTGGAACTGGTAGTAGTGCTGCAGGCGGTTGGGGTTGTTGCCGTAGCGGCCGTCCTTGGGGCGACGGCTCGGCTGCACGTAGGCCGCGCGCCACGGCTCGGGACCCAGCGCCCGCAGGAAGGTGGCGGTGTGGCTGGTGCCGGCGCCGACCTCCATGTCGTAGGGCTGCAGCAGCGCACAGCCGCGACTGCTCCAGTAGTCCGAAAGGCGGAGAATGAGTTGTTGCAGGGACAGCATCGCGCTTGGGGTGGAGGATGCTACCGAGCCGGGTGCGGGGCTGCGACGTTCACGTGCCGCCGCACGAACAATCGAAGCACCCGTGTTCGGCGCAGGTGCCGCAAGCGCGCGTCACTTCGGCGCGAAGAGCGCGGCGGGCGCGCAAGGCTCGCACACCGGCGTTGCTCTCGCTGATGCCCACTTCCCGGGCGAAGTCCACGACGCGCGTGCCTTCGAGCTCGACGCGCCGCAGGATCCTGGCATGCTCCTGCGGCAGATTGTCGAGCAGTCCGGCGATGCAGGCGCAGGCGGTGCGGTCGAGTTCCTGCGCCGCTTCGCTGTGCTCCTGTTCGAGATCATCGGCCAGCTCCTCGAGGCGACGCGTCGTCGTCTGCTGGCGCCGGAACCGGTCGATGACCGCGTTGCGCAGCACACGGTAGAACCACGCTCGCGCCGACTCGTCGTCGCGCAGCTCGTGTCCCTTCTCCAGGCTGCGCACGAAGGCGTCCTGCAGCAGGTCTTCGGCCACGGCGCGGTCGCCGACGCGACGTTCGAGGAAGGCGAGGAACTCGCGGTGGCTGGCCAGCAGACGCTGCGTCACCGCGGCGCCTGGTTGCTCGTGTTCGCAGCTCATGACCGGGTGCCCGAGAGCTTGCTGCCGCGGTGGAACCGGCGCAACCACAGGGAGCTCGCCAGCACCGAGACGCTGCTCAGGGACATCGCCAGACTGGCGAACACCGGCGACAGCTGCAGGCCGGCGAACGCGAACACGCCGGCCGCGACCGGGATGCCGAGCACGTTGTAGATCGAGGCCGCCCACAGGTTGCGCCGGATCGTGTGCAGGGTCGCGCGCGCGAGGTCGAGCGCCAGCGGCACGGCGTCGAGGCCGCCGCGCAGCAGCACGACGTCGGCCGCGGCCGCGGCGCTGTCGGTGCCGCGCGACACGGCGATGCCGACGTCGGCGGCGGCGAGCCCCGGCGCGTCGTTGACGCCGTCGCCGACCATCGCGACACGCTTGCCGCCGCTGCGGGCGGCCTCGATGCGCGCGGCCTTGTCGGCCGGCGCGAGATCGGCTTCGACGCCGTCGATGCCGACTTCCCGCGCGATCGCCAGTGCGGTGCTGCGACGGTCACCGGTGAGCATCACGACCTCGACGCCGCTCGCCCGCAGCGCCGCGATCGTCGCGGCCGCGCCCTCGGCCGGCCGGTCGGCCAGCGCGACGAGGCCGACGGGGGTGCCGCCGGCGAGCACGAACGAGATCGTGCAGCCACGCGCGGCCAACGCCTCGGCCCGCGCCGCCGCGGTCGCGGGCAGCTTGCCGGCCGGGACGGCGCCCTGCTTGACCACACGCACGGTGCGCCCTTCGACAAGGGCTTCGACACCGACGCCAGGCACGGCGCGGAAGGAATCGCCGGCCACGAACATGATCCCGCGCGCCTTCGCCGCCGCGATCATCGCCGCCGCCAGCGGGTGTTCGCTGCCCGCCTCGACGGCCGCAGCGAGCCGCAGCACCTCGTCCGACGCAGCGCCCTGCAGGTCCTCGGCGGCGACGAGCTCGGGCTCGCCGCGGGTCACGGTGCCGGTCTTGTCGACGAACACGGTGTCGAGGTGGCTCGCCGCCTCGATCGCCGCGCCGCCCTTCCAGAGGATGCCGAGCTCGGCGCCGCGGCCGACGCCGACCGCGACCGCCGCAGGCGTGGCCAGCCCCAGCGCGCACGGGCAGGCGATGACCAGCACCGCGACCATGCGTTCGACTGCCGTCGCGACCCTCGCGTCGGCGGGCGCCACCAGCCACCAGGCCGCGAACGTCAGCAGCGCGATGCCGAGCACCACGGGCACGAACACCGCGCTGACCCGATCGGCGAGCTGGGCGATCGGCGCGCGCGTCGCCTGCGCCGCCTCGACCGCGGCGGCGATGCGTCCCAGCGCGCTCTCTTCGCCCTGACTCGTGATTCGCACCACCAGGCGGCCCTGCCGATTGAGGGTGCCGCCGAACACCATGTCGCCGGGTTCCTTGTCGATCGGCAGGCTCTCGCCCGTCAGCATCGACTCGTCGACCGCGGAGCTGCCTTCGGTGACCTCGCCGTCGGCGGGCAGGCGTTCACCGGGGCGCACCGCGACGAGGTCGCCGATCTGCAGCGCGCCGATCTCGACGGCCTCCTCGCGGTCGCCCTTCACGCGGTTGGCCTTGGCCGGCACCAGCGCGTGCAGGCTGCGTACGGCGTCGCCGAGGTGGTGGCGCGCGCGCAGTTCGAGCAGCTTGCCGAAGGTGACGAACGTGAGGATCGTCGCCGCGGCCTCGAAGTAGAGGTGCAGCTCGCCGTGGCCCACGTGGCCTGCGAACGTGGCGACGAGCAGCGTCGCGGTCGACTGCCCCCACGCGGCCAACGAGCCCAGGCTCACCAGCGTGTTCATGTCGGCGGTGCGATGGCGCAGGGCGCCGAGCGCGAGCTGCAGGAAGCGCCGTCCGGGCCCGAACACCACGAGCGTCGCCAACACGAACTGCAGCCAGTGGCCGACCGGGCCGTCGCTGCCCGGGATCGCGCCGTGCGACATCGCCAGCGCCAGCAGCGGCGCCGTGAGCGCGCCGGCGGTCCAAGCGTCGCGGCGCAGGCGTGCGCGTTCGGCGGCCTCGTCCTCATCCGCGGCCGCGGTTGCCGCGGAGCGCTGCGCCGCGGTGGTGCTGGTGCCGAGCACCTCGTAGCCGCTCGCCGTCACGGCGGCGACCAGGTCGGCGGTCCTCGTGGCCGGGTCCTCGAGGCGCACCCGCGCCCGTTGGGAGACCAGGTTGACGTCGACGTCGGCGACGCCCGGCACGCGCCGCAACCCCGCGTCGACGCGCGCGACGCAGCCTGCGCAGGTCATGCCGCGCAACTGCAGGTCGATGGTCGCTGGCTCGGGTGAGGCAGTGGTGGCCATGGGAAGGGGAGCAAGGGTGGTCGGCATGATCGGTGATGGTTGGTTGTCACCACCGCGGACGTCGCGACCGGAGCGGGCTTACACCCTGGCCCCCGATTGTGGCGAATGGGGAGCATCGGCTGGTGGTTTTCGTGGGGCGGTCCCACAATCCCCGCCCGATGTTCCCGTTCCGCACCCTGCTGCTGCTGCTCTTGACCCTGCCGGGGCTGTTGGTCCCGGCCGGCTTCGGGCTCGGGCGCTGCGAGTGCACGGGGCGCCTGCGCGTGGTGCGCGACGGCGCGACGCCGACCTGCATGGTGGCGCCGCAGGCCCAGCCGGCGGCCGGGCGCGCGTGCTGTCATCGCGAAGCCGTCCCCGGGCCGGCGGGTGAGAGCCTCGCGGCGCACCGCGGCAAGGACTGCGTGTGCGAGGCCAGCGTCGTGGCGCCGGTGCCGCCCAAGCTGGCACCCGGGGCCAAGAAGATCGACCCACCGCTCGCGTTGCTGGGCGCGGTGCCGCCGCACATGGATCTGCCGTTGCAGGTCACACGTCGCGTCTGGACGGTCGTTTCGCGCGGTCCGCCGGCACCCGGCGCGCACCGCAATCTGCCACTCCTCCTGTAAGGGCCGCGACGGCCGTGCGTCCGCAGGGCGCGCGGGCCCCAGTCCGCAGCTCGCGAGCGGCACGTCGCCGTTCGCCGTCCCGTTTCTGCTCGAGGTGTGTCATGTTCCGTGCCTTCTCCTGGATCCTGTTCGCCGCGGCCTCGCTCGCGGCCCAGTCGCCGACCCCGGCCGAGCCGCCGGTGCGCGTCCCGACCTTCCCCAACTCCACCTGCCCGATCATGGGCAAGAAAGTGTCGATGCCGCTGTTCGTCGACACCGAGATGGGGCGCTTCTATCTGTGCTGCAAGCCGTGCGTGCGCAAGGTGCTCGCCGATGTGCCCACCGCGCACAAGACCGCCTATCCGGTCGTCGAGGACGTCGCCAACGAGGTGTGCCCGGTGTCGGGTGAGCCGATCGGCGACCGCAAGGTGAGCGTCGTGTTGCAGGGTTTCCGCTTCTCGGTCTGCTGCGAGGGCTGCGTCGAGGCTGCCAAGCAGCACACGCAGCGGACCCTCATCAAGCTGCGTGAGCCGGCGCTCGTCGATGTCGGCAACTCCACCTGCCCGCTCAGCGGCAAACCGGTCGTCGCCAATGCGCTGGTCGTCATCGGTGACAGTCTGGTGCACCTGGCGTCCCCGCGACTGCTCCAGGAGGTCGAGAAGGCGCCGGCGGCGACGCTTGCCAAGGCGCGCGAGATCGCCAGGGCCCAGGGCAAGCCTGCTCCGCATCAGCACGTCGACAAGCCCGAGAGCGAAGCCAAGGGCGAGGGCAAGCAGGGCGCCGAGCCGAGCGAGAAGAAGAAGGAGCCTGCCGCGGAGGTGCGGCGATGAGGCGCGTCGTGCGACGGTGGCGCTGGCTGCTCGGATTGGGTCTTGCGGCATGCGCGGCAGCGCCGGCGATGCCCGACCCCGCGCCTGACAATCCCGCTTCGCCCGAGGCTGCGGCAGCGCCGCGCCAGGCGCCGCCGGACACGCTGCGGATCGAGGTCGCGAAGGAGCCCCGATGAATCGGCTCCTGTGCGTTCTGCCCCTGATGTTGGCGGCCTGCACCAGCGTCGAGGAGCGTCACGAGGTCGCGTTGCAGACTGCTCGCGACGACTTCGCGTCGCGGTCCGGCGTCGCGGCGCCCGGGCGCGATGAATTCGACGAAGCGCGGGTGCAGGAAGCGCTCGCCGCGTTGCTCGAAGGTGAGCTCGACGAGACTGCGGCGGTGCGCGTGGCCTTGCTCAACAACCGTGATGTGCGCGCAGCGTACGAACGCATCGGCATCGGCGCCGCGGACTTGGTCCAGGCGGGGTTGCTGCACAACCCCGTTTTCGGGGTCGAAGACCTGTTCTTCCTCGACGGCGGCACCGAGGTCGACCTCGGGCTCGCGCAGCCGTTCGTCGACATGTTCTGGATGCCGCTGCGCCAACGTGCTGCCGAGCATGAACTCGCGGCCGTCGGCGCTGCCGTGACTCATGACCTGGTGCACCTCGTCTATTCGGTGCGTCGCGAGTTCGTGCGCGTGCGTGCGGCGCAGCAGCTCGTTGCGATGCAGCGGCGCGCCGTCGACGCGGCGGTCGCGTCTCACGAATTGATGCGCGAACTGTACGCAGCCGGCAACGTCACCGCGCCGTTGTTGAGTGCCGAGCGCATCGGCGAGGCGCGCGCGCGGTTGGAGTTGGCGGCCGCCGAACGGGCAGCGCGCGAGGCGCGGGAGCCGCTCAACCGGCTGCTCGGGCTGTGGGGTCCGCACATCGCCTGGCGCATCGGCGGCGACCTTCCCGGCGACGGTGCCGGTGCACTCGATCTCGAACGGATCGAGAGCCGCAGTGTTGCAGCCAGCCTCGACCTCATCGAGAACCGGGCCAGGATCGACGCGGCGGCGCAACGCGCCGGACTCGCCAGCTGGCAGGGATTGTTCCCGGAGGGCAGCGTCGGCGTCGCGGCGATGCGCGAGCCGGGTGACGAATGGGCCGTCGGCCCCTCGTTCGATCTGGAACTGCCGCTGTTCGATCGAGGGCAAGCCAAGGTCGCCGCCGCCGGCTCGCAGCTGCGTATCCACATGCATCGCCACGTGCAGATCGCCGTCGAGGTGCGGGCCGCGGCGCGGCTGCTGCGCGATCGGCTCGAACTGCTCGAGCAACGCGCGCGCTTCCTTCAGGCCGAGCTGGTCCCGGCGCAGGCGCAACTCCTGAACGAGACGCTGCAGAACTACAACGCGATGCAGATCGGCGTGTTCCAGGTGCTGGCCCAGAAGCAGCAGCAACTGGCCGCGGTGCGTGAGCACCTGACCACGCTGCGCGACTGCTGGTTGACGCGCATCGACCTCGAGGAGCTGCTCGCAGGCAGCATGCCACCCGATGCGTCCACTTCCTATTGGCCCGGCGCCGGCGCCGCGGCCGCCGAACCCGACCGCGGAGGTCACTGAGATGAAGCCCAATCGTCGTCAATTCCTGGCCGGTTCCGCGATCGCCGGCATCTCCACGAGGCTTGGTGCGAGCGCGCACTGCGGTGTCACTGAGCCGGCTGGTTTGCCTCTGCCGCCCGGTCTGCCCGGTGTCGACTACCGGCCGGTGGAGGCTCCCGACATGGACAAGCTGCCGTGGAAGATCGTCAACGGTCGTAAGGTCTTCCACCTGGTCGCCGAGCCGGTCGAGCACGAGTTCGCGCCCGGCATGAGCGCGTCTTGCTGGGGTTACAACGGTCGTGTGCACGGCCCCGTGATCGAAGCGGTCGAAGGCGACCGCGTGCGCATCTACGTCACCAACCGTCTCGACGTCGCCACCTCCGTGCACTGGCACGGCGTGATCCTGCCGAACGGCATGGACGGCGTCGCCGGTCTCACGCAGCGCCAGATCGAGCCGGGGGAGACGTTCCTCTACGAATTCACCCTGCGGCAGCACGGCACGCTGATGTTCCATCCGCACCACGACGAGATGACGCAGATGGCGATGGGCATGATGGGCATGTTCGTCGTGCACCCGCGCGCGCCCCAGGAGCCGCAGCCGGACCGGGACTTCGTCTACATGATCGGCGAATGGGCGCTGAAGCCGGGCGCGCGTCGCCCCGATCCCAACGAGATGGCTGACTTCAACGTGCTCACGCTGAACGGCAAGGTGTTCCCGGGGACGTCGCCGATGGTCGCCAAGACCGGCGAGCGCGTGCGCATCCGCATCGGCAACCTCAGTGCGATGGATCATCACCCGATGCACCTGCACGGTTACGCCTTCGAGGTGACTGAGACCGACGGCGGCGTGATCCCGCCGACGGCGCGGTGGCCCGAGACGACGGTGCTGGTCGCGACGGGCTCGACCCGCACGGTCGAATTCGTCGCCGACGCGCCCGGCGACTGGGCGTTCCATTGCCACATGACCCACCACGTCATGACGCAGATGGGGCATGGCATCCCGAACCTGATCGGGCTCGAACCGGGCGTGTTCGATGCGCGCCTGGCCGAGGTCCTGCCCGAGTACGCGAACATGGGCATGGACATGGGCAGCGGCCAAATGGAGATGACGGAGCAGGACCCGACCATGCCGCCGAACAGCCTGCCGATGATGGGCGGGCCAGGTGGCTTCGGTTACATCACCATGGGCGGCATGTTCACCGTGCTGAAGGTCCGCGACGGCATCGACAGCTATTCCGATCCCGGTTGGTATTCGCCGCCGGCCGGGACGCTGGCGGAGATCGCGTCGCCCGCAGACCTGCAGGCCGACGGGATCGATGCGGCGGGCCGGTGAACGATCAGGGGGCGTGGGGTAGCCGGGTGAATCGCGCTGCCTGTGGCTGGCGGATACGTTGACGGTCGTCTGGCCTTGCCGGCAATCATCACCATGCACGACCTCGCCCCCGTCCGCATCCTCACCGCGCTGATCATCGGTGCGCTCACGCTGCCCGCCCAGCAGCCGACACCCGTCGACGTTCCCTGGGACGACTCGCTGCCGCCCGGCACCACCGCGCACGTCGAACGCGCGCTCGCCGAGTCGTCGCGGCACGGTGAGTACGTCGACATCGACCTGCCCGGCGGCGGCAAGCTCAACAGCTGGGTCGTCTATCCCGAACGCGCCGACAAGGCCGGCGTGGTGCTGGTGATCCACGACATCCGCGGCATGAGTGATTGGGCCCGCGCGGTCGGTGACCAGCTCGCGCAGGACGGTTTCGTCGCGATCGTGCCGGACTTCCTCTCGGGCAAGGGGCCCGAGGGCGGCGGCACCGCGTCGTTGGGGCGAGAAGTCGGTCAGACCATCCGCAAGCTGACCGAGGAGGAAGTCGTGCTGCGCCTCGACGCGGCCAAGGCCTACGGCGAGAAGTTGCCCGCGGCGAACGGCAAGACCGCGGTGCTCGGCTTCTGCTGGGGCGGCACGCAGAGCTGGGCCTACGCGCTCGCGCAGCCGCAGCTGCAGGGGGCGGTGGTGTTCTACGGCAACGTGCCCGGATCGACGGCGACCGCGGTGCCCGGCGACCGCATCAGCAAGATCGGCGCGCCCGTGCTGGGTCTGTACGGCGGCAACGATGCGCGCATCAACGCCACCCTGCCGCCGACGATCGCGGCGATGATGGAGCACGGCAAGACCTACGAGTTCCACACCTTCGAAGGTGCGGGCCACGGGTTCACGGGGCGCCAGGACGGCGCGGACGGCGCGAACCTCACCGCCACGCGCCACGCGTGGTCGTTGACGCTCGGGTTCCTGCGGCGGCACCTGCGCTGACCGCGCGCATGCGCCACTGGCCCGACACGGTGCTGTTGACGGTCCTCGCCGGGCTCGCCTACGCGTGCCTGCGGCAGGACGCGGTGCACCACCTCGACATGCACGGGGTCGTGCGCAGCGTCGTCGCGCCCGCCGGTGAAGGCGTGCGCTACGCCCACTTCGGTTACCAGTGGCTGGCGCTCGCGCTGCACTCGCTGCTCGGTCCCGACGCGCCGTTGTTCCGACCGCTGCAGTGGTGCAGCGTGGTCGCCGCCGCGCTCGCGGTCGGCGCGGGGCATCGCGCCTGTGTGGCCATCGGGCTCGAACGCTGGCGTGCGGTGTGCGCAGCGGCGGGTGCGGGTGCGACCTTCACGGCGATGTTCTTCGCGACCATCGCCGAGATCCACGCGGTGTTCTGGCTGCCCGTGAACCTGATGTTCTGGGCCCTGGCGGCGTTCGTGCGCGCGCCGCGCGCGGCTCGCGCCGTGCTCGTCGGCGGCCTCGGCGCGGGCGCCGCCGCCGTGCACAGCTCCGGCCACGTGTTGCCGGGCCTGATGCTGCTGGCGCTGCTCGCGGCGCGGCTGCCGGCGGCGCGCGGCTGGGCCGCCGTGGCGAAGTGGTGGGCGGTGATGCTCGGCGCACATCTCGCGGCCTCGCTGCTGTTGCTGTGGGGCGACCGGCTGTGCGTCGGGTTCGCCAGCGATGCGGCGTCGCAGGGTTTCCTCAACGAGACCCTGGCGCGTTGGCAAGGGTTCGGCGCACTGCCAGGCATCGTCTGGCGCGAGTGGCTGCGGCCGTTCGCGCCGTACTCGGTCCTGGTGTTGGTGGCGCTGCTGCGCCGCGAGTCACGCGCGCCGGCGCTGGCGTGCCTGGTCGCGATGCTCGGTTACCTCGCGATCGACCTGGCGCTGCTGATCGGCCTGGTCGAGAACGGTGCCTACGCCTTGCCGTTGGCGCTGCCGATGGCCGCGTTGTCGGTGGCCGTCGTCCGCCGCACCATCGCCGCCGCAGCTGCGCTCGTGGCGATCGGGATCGCGGTTCCGCACGTTCTGCTTCAGGACCCCGCGCGCGTGCCGCGCCCCGAGTTCGCGCGAGCGCTCGGCGGATGGCGCGCTGCCCACCCGGGCTCGACCTTCGTTCTCGGCGGTTATGCCGAGATCGACTCGATGCTCGTCTACGGTGCGCCGACCTGGCACCACACGATCCTCGAGCCCGAGTTCGCCGTCTGGTTGCAGCCGCAGCGCGACGCAGCGTTCGTGCGCGAACGGCTGGTGGCGAGGGTGCGCAAGGCCGCGGCCAACGGCGGCGCGTTGGTGTTCTCGACGGAAGCCGCGACGCTGTTCACTTCGCTGCCGCGCAACCTCGAGATCCTCGATTCACCCGGCGGTGAGTTCGTCGTCGACGCGATCTCGGCGGGCGCCTTCGGTGGCATCGCGCTGCATCCGCCGCGTTGATCGCGGCGCGAGTCGTTATGCTGCGCGCCGCCTCTTGACCACGACCGCCACAATCAAACCGCGCCGCCGCAGCCGCCGACGCGTCGCCCTGTTCGTCCTGATCGCCCTCGTCATGGGCTTCGTCGGCGCCGTGTTGGTGATCGAAGTGGTGCTGCGCATCTACGATCCGCTGCCGCATCCGCTCACCGAGATCCGTTGGCTCTACCGCGTCGACGACCAGGGGCGCATCGAACTGACACCGGGCTGGAGCGGCGGCCAGACCCTCGAAGGGCGGCGCACCAAGATCTCGATCAACGCGTCGGGGCTGCGCGGCGCGGAGGTCGCACCCAGGCAACCCGGCGAGAAGCGCGTGCTGATGCTCGGCGACTCGTTCGTGTTCGGCCAGGGCGTCGACGACGACGAGGCGATCCCGGCGCGGCTGCAGGCGGTGCTGGGCAGGGGGGATCGTCCGGTCGTCGTCGGCAACGCCGGCATGACCGGCACCGGGCCGCGCGAGTGGAGCTACACGCTCGAGCGCCTGCGGCCCACGTTCATGCCCGACGCCGTCGTCGCCGTCGTCTACATGGGCAACGACGTGCTCGACACGCTGCAGGAACCGCTGTCGGCGGTGAGCGGCTGGTTGCTGACGCCCGACTACGCGCGCGTCGCGCGGCGCTCGTGGCGGTTCCGGCTGCGCGTCGCGTCGCGGCTCTGGGACAAGGTCGAGCACCTGCTCGGCAGCGCCAACCTGCTGTTGATGGCCGAGCCGCGTGCGGTCGGTCCGGGTCTGCCGCTCGGCGAGGCGTTGTTCTTGGACTGGGATCCGGCGCGCGCCGCGGAGTTGCCGTTCCTCGGTGAGGTCGAGCAGGTGATGGGGCGTCAGTTCGACGCGTTCGCCGCGGCTGCATCCGGCCTGCCGACGCTGGTGGTGTTGTTGCCGTCGTTCGCGGTCGCGACGCGCGACTACCAGCAGGTCATCGCGACGCAGAACGGGATGTTGCCCGCGGCGGCGCCGCCGGAGCAGCGCCTCGATCCGGCGTTGCTCGAGCGCGGCCGTGGCCATGCGCGCATGGCACAGTGGCTCGCCGCGCGCGGCCTGAAGGTCGTCGACATCGGGCCGCGCATCCTCGCGGATCCGGAGCGGGCCCGTTGGTACTTGCCGCACGACGGACACTTCAACGCCGCCGGTTGTGAGCAGATGGCCGAGTGGCTGGCGCCGCTCGTGGACGAGCTGCTGCGCTGATCGCTCGGCAGGCGTGTGCGAAGAGATCGTGAAGGATCGGGCAAAGTCCCGACCCCAACGCATCGCGCGGGCCCGCAGGCCTTGTCAGCCGCCCCCGTTACATCGACCCTCTTGGCCCTGCCGCCGAGATTCCATGCGCCGCCTTCTCTCCTGTTCTTCCCTGTCCCTGCTGCTCTCCCTGTTCCTGGTCGCCTGCAACAAGGGTGGCTCTTCGGCTGGCGCGGTGCCAGGCGTGCAGGTCAGCGCCGTCAACGCACTCGCGATCGCCGGCACGGTGCTCGATGCCGCCATGGGTGTGGCCAAGGCCGGTGAGCGCAGCGGCGGCATCCTGACCGCGACCAACGAAGGGCCGCAGCCCTTCACGGCCACGATCGACGTTCGCGGCCTGCTGGCGCGGCGCCTCACCGATCTGTGGACGCCGCGCGTGTTGCCGTTGCTCGTCAACGGCTCGGAGACCGGCCCCGGCGGCGGCACCGCGACCTACCTCTGGGACGATCGCGACGACAACGAACGCCTGTCGAGCGGCGACACCTTCGAGATCGTGTTCGACGACTACATCGACGAAGTCGGTGCGACCATCGTCGGCTTCGTCGGCATCGACCGTCTGCAGGTCGCCGGCAACCCCGCGGTGCACGCGACCTGGTCGATCGCGGGGCGCATGGCGCTCGGCAACCTGGCGGTGACCGCCAACGGCGCGACGACGACGCTGGCGGGTTCGATCGACTGCGGCATCGAACGGCGGCCGACCGTGGCCTACCAGCGCCTCGCGGTGGTCGAGCCGTTGTCGACCGACGCCACCTCACTGCTGCCCGGCTCCGTCGTCGAGTACGCCGAGTACGACCAGGAGTTCACGTTCCGCATCGCCTCGGTCGGTTCGGTGAGCGGCGCTGGCCTGGGCGGCATCGTCGGTTTCGAGACGACGACGGCGATCGGCGGATTCGTCACGGACCCCAATCCGTCGCGTGGAGTGATCGAGGTGCGGGGCAGCGGTGCCGCCGTGCTGACGATCACGATCGTGGACTCGGTCACGGTGCAGGTCGACGTCGACCTGGACGGCGACGGTGAGATCGACGACACACAGACGACGGACTGGACGAATCTCTGATCGCGGCGGATCCCGCACTGCGGGGTCGTGGCTGTTGCAGGCCGGCGCCGACCTCGGTGGTGGGTCGAGCCGGGGTCTTGTGTTACCCTGTTCGGCCCGCTTCTTCGCGCGATCCTGAGCGCGCCGGGAAGCGTGTATTCCAAGCCAACGGACGCGGCGTTTCGCCGCGATGAGCAGCCAGGACCAAGGACCCCGCCCGATGCCCAAGAAGATCGCCGTCCCGCACCGTAAGTTCCGAGTCTTCACTCGCCGCGATCTGGAGAAGATCCCGCAGCTGCAGCGGTTCAGCAGCGACGAGATCCTGGCGATGAAGGCGGTGACGTGGGTATTGCCGTTCCGGGTCAACGACTACGTGGTCGAGGAGCTGATCGACTGGGATCACGTGCCGGAGGATCCGATCTTCCAGCTGACGTTCCCGCAGCCGGGCATGCTGGCCGACGCGGATCTGCGCAGCATGATGCAGCTGTTGCGCGACGAGGCGCCCGACGCGGATTTGCAGCGTGAGGCGCGCCGCATCCAGCTGGCGATGAACCCGCACCCGGCGGGTCAGGTCGAGCTCAACGTGCCGCGGCTGGAGGGTGTGTCGCTGCCGGGTATGCAGCACAAGTACCGCGAGACCGTGCTGTTCTTCCCGAGCAGCGGGCAGACCTGCCACACGTATTGCACCTACTGCTTCCGCTGGCCGCAGTTCGTCGGGCTCGACGAGCTGAAGTTCGCCGCCAAGGAGGCTGACGCGCTGGCTCGCTATCTGAAGGCGCACCCCGAGGTGAACAGCGTGCTGTTCACCGGCGGAGACCCGATGGTCATGAAGACCAAGGTGCTGCGGCGCTACATCGAGCCGCTGCTCGACGAGGAACTCGACCACATCGTCAGCATCCGCATCGGCACCAAGGCTCCGGCCTACTGGCCGCAGCGCTTCACGACCGACGACGACGCCGACGACCTGATGCGGCTGTTCGACGAGGTGCATGCGTCGGGGCGCCACATGGCGGTGATGGCGCACTACAGCCACCCGCGTGAGCTCGACACACCGACGGCGCAGAGCGCGGTCGAACGGATCCAGAACACCGGGGCCGTGGTGCGCTGCCAGGCGCCGTTGATCAAACACGTCAACGACGATGCGCAGGTGTGGGCGGACCTGTGGAAACGCCAGATCGTGCTCGGCGCGGTGCCCTACTACATGTTCGTCGAGCGCGACACCGGACCCAAGCAGTACTTCGAGGTGCCGCTGGCGCGCGCCTTCGAGATCTTCTCGACGGCCTACCGGCGCGTCTCCGGCCTGGGGCGCACGGTGCGTGGCCCCTCGATGTCGGCGACGCCCGGCAAGGTGCTCGTCGATGGCGTGACCGAGATCCGCGGCGAGAAGGTGTTCGTCCTGAAGTTCATCCAGGCGCGCGACCCGAGCTGGGTGAACCAGGTGTTCTTCGCCGAGTACGACGAGAAGGCGACCTGGCTCGATGGGCTGCGGCCGGCGTTCGGCGAGAAGGAGTGGTGGTTCCGCGAGGTCATCGAAGAGATGAAGCAGCAGGGATGGCAGCCGTCCTGGGGCGACCGATCACGGGCGCGCAAGAAGGTGACGCACTTCGGCCACGTCGAGTGGGAGTGACGCGGCAGCGAAGCGGCTGCCTCGCGGCGGCTTCATCCTGACCCGAGCAGGTCGGGCAGTCGCGCCATCAGCTGCCGCAGGGCCTTGCCCCGGTGGCTGAGGCGGTCCTTGGTCGTCGCGTCGAGCTGCGCGAACGTCCTGGTCGGATCGCCAGCGAACTCGAGCGGTACGAAGATCGGGTCGTAGCCGAACCCGCCCGTGCCGCTCGGCGCCGTCAGCAGCGTGCCTTCGCACTTCGCTTCGATCGCGGCGACGACCCGGCCCTCGGCGTCGCAGACGCAGATGTGGCAGACGAAGTGGGCCGAGCGGCGTGGCGCCGGCACGTCGCGCAGTTCGTCGACCAGGTGTTCGAGGCGCTGCCGATCGTCGAGGCCCTCGCCGCCGTAGCGCGCCGAGAACACGCCGGGGCGGCCGTCGAGGGCATCGACGCACAGGCCGCTGTCGTCACCGAGGGCGAAACCGCCGGCGAGCCTGCCGAGCAGTTCGGCCTTCTTGCGCGCGTTGCCGGCGAAGTCCGGTTGGTCCTCGACCGGCGCGAAGGGCTGGCCGAGATCCTCGGGAGTGCGCAACCGGATCGGCAACGACGTCAGCAGGCGCTGTAGTTCGCCGAGCTTCTTGCGGTTGTTGGAGGCGATCCAGAGGTCGTGCACGGCGGTGGCCTCGTCGCCCGGCTCAAAGGCCGAGCGCCTGTTCCTGCAGCTTGCGCATGTCGGTGCACGCGCGCTGCGCCAGCTCGAGCATCTGCTGCAGCTCGGCCATGGTGTAGGGCCGCTTCTCGGCCGCGCCCTGCACCTCGATCAGCCGGCCGTCACTGGCGCAGACGACGTTGAGGTCCACCTCGGCGGAACTGTCCTCCTGGTAGTCGAGATCGACCATCGCCTCGCCGCCGACGAGCCCGACGCTCACGGCCGAGACCATGCCGCGCAGCGGCCACTTCGGCAGTTGGCGTTGTTCCTCCATGCCGAGCAGCGCGTCGTACATCGCCACGAGCGCGCCGTTGATCGCGGTCGTCCTGGTGCCGCCGTCGGCAGACAGCACGTCGCAGTCGATCCACAGCGTCACCTCCGGCAACGCGGCGAGGTCGATCGCGCAGCGCAGCGTGCG
>CAYMPV010000070.1:0-15623 GCA_964392305.1 uncultured candidatus Brocadiaceae bacterium | reverse complement strand
CCCTTGCAGTGCGGACACTGCATGAACACGGTGCGCTTGAGGCCGGGGCCGACGCGCTGACGCGTGATCTCCATCATCCCGAACGGGCTGATGCGGCCGACCTTGATGCGGGCGCGGTCGCCGCGCAACGCGTCGACGAGGCGCCGTTCGACGCCGCGGCGATGCTTCTCGGGCGTCATGTCGATGAAGTCGATGATGATCAGGCCGCCGAGGTCGCGCAGCCGCAGCTGACGCACGATCTCGGGGATCGCGTCGAGGTTGGTGCGGAACGCGGTCTCGTCGCTGTCGCCGCCGGCTTTGTACTTGCCCGAGTTGACGTCGATCGCGACCAGCGCTTCGGCCTGGTCGATGACGATCGAAGCGCCGTTGGGCAGATCGACCTTGGGCTGGTAGAGCGCTTCGACTTCCTTCTCGATGCCGAAGTGGTGGAACAGCGGCGTCGTCAGCGAGTGCTGCTTGATGCGCTCCGCCATGTGCGGCATCAGCTTGTCCGCGAAGTCGCGGATGCGCATGTAGACGTCCTCGCTGTCGACGACGACGTCGGCGATGTCGGGCGTGAACTGGTCGCGCATCGCCTTGAGCACCAGATCCGACTCCTGGTAGAGCAGCGCTGGAGCGCGAGTGACCTTCAGGCGCTGGGCGACGAGCTCCCAGATCTTCTTGAGGTAGTCGCGATCGCGCTGCAGGTCGGCGAGGCTCTTGTTGATGCCTGCGGTGCGCACGATGAAGCCGATGCCGCCGTGACCGGTCTCGTCGAGTTCGCGCACGATGCGCTTGAGGCGCTTGCGTTCGCGGCCGTCCTCGATCTTGCGGGACACGCCGCACTTGGGCAGGCTCGGCATCAGCACCAGGCAACGGCCCGGCAGCGACACGTAGGTGGTCAGCGTCGGCCCCTTGTTGCCGATGCCTTCCTTGGTGATCTGCACCACGACCTCCTGCCCCTTCTTGAGCAGTTGATCGATGGTCGGGCGCGAACGGTTGGGGCGGCGCTCGCCGCCGTTGCCGTTGCCGCCACCGCCGCCGCCACCGCCACCGCCACCGCCACCGCGCTTGTCGCGGCGATCGCGGCGGCCGCGCCGCCCGCGACGGCCGTCGCGGGAATTCTCGTCGCGGTTGCCGTCCGTCGCCGAACCGGCTCCGCCAACCTGCTCGACACCGCGCGATTCGCCCGTGTCGGCGTCACCGTCTGCGTCGTCACCTCGCTGGTCATCACCATGCTGGTCGTCGCCGTGCTGGTCGTCACCATGCTGGTCAGCCTCGTCACGGCGGGCTTCGGCACGCGGCCCTTGGATCGGCGGCCGACCCGCTGACGGGCCGCCAACGGCCGTTTCGGCGTCGTCTGACAGGTCATCGCCGCCGCTCGGTGCCATGCGCAGCGGCCGTTCTTGCAGACCACCGCCGAAGTCGAGCGGCTCCTCGTCGTCGTCCGCGTCGTCGTCGTCTGGCTCGTCTTCGTCGTCTGGCTCGTCTTCGTGCGCGTCCCCTTCGGACTCCTCGTCCTCGCCCGGGTCGTGGTCGCCGCCAACTTCTTCGACGGTGCGGTCCCCTTCGAGAACCTCGACCGTGTCGGCATCACCGTACTCGTCGTCACCCTCGTGACCTTCGTCGTCGTGATCGTCGTGCTCCGGCGCCGACACGTCGGTGGCCCCGCGACCGTGCTCGCGGTCTTCGTGATCGGCGTCGTCGTCGGCTTCGCGGTCAGCGTCGGCGGTCCGGCCACCGGCACCCGGTTCGTCAGCTCCCTGCCCGTCACCACCATCGCCGCCGGGCACAGCGGCTGCGGCCTCACCACCGCGACCGCGCCGTGAGCCTCGGCGACCGCGTCGACCTTCCTTGGCCTCCGCCGGTGCGCCGCCCGCAGCGGGCGGGGCGCCTTCGCCGTCGTCATCCTCGTCGTCGGCGAGGGCCTGCTGCATCGATTCGGGCCCGTCGTCGACGTTGACCCGGGCCCGGCCCTCGATCACATCGTCGAGCACGAAGTCCGGCCGGCCATAGGCGGGCAGCACGTCGCTGACGTGCAGGAAACCGTTGACCCGGCCACCGAACGCCACGAACGCGGCGCCGATGCTCGGCTCGATGTTGACGACCTTGCCCTTGTAGATGTTACCGAGGCAAGCCTCGCGGTTGGCCAACTCGACGTGCAGCTCCTGCAGCACGCCGTCCTCCACCACTGCGATCCGGTTCTCTTCCGGATCGAGGGCGTTGATGAGCATCCTCTTCAAGTGTCGATTCCTCTCTGTATTGGTCGCGACCTGAAGTCGCGACGCGCCAGGAGCAACGACGCAGCGCACCGGCGGAGAACGGCACACGTGCCTCCCCACCAACCGCGCCTGAGCGACCGCATCCGGCACTGCTGCCGTCGGCAATGGCTCGCGACATCACGGTCCGCGACGTCGCCGCACCCGGCGTCGGAAAACTACGAAAGCCGTGCCCGAACGCGGCGACCACCGATCGCCGGTCGGTTCCCGAGGCGGGAACCGTTTGCGAACGGTCGTGGTCCTGTGGCGCGTCTGGCATGGCGAAGTCCAAGTGAGCCGGCTGGCATGCCGTCCACCCCCCTGGCGGACCAGCGCAACCGGTCTCCCGCCACCGGCGGAAGCCGGGGGATGATACGGAGCGGGGGCCCGACTCTCAATCGCGAGCCACACTCGCTGACGACTGCCCGGCAGGGTCGGCCGCAGACCGGCCGGCATGCAACCGGGGGGGGGTGACGGCCGGGCTGGCAGCCTGCGGCGGTCGACCCGCAGGTCGAGCCGCCGCGGCGGACCAGGGGCGGCCCGTCGGCACGGGCCGCGGGCGATCTCACTCGCCGGGGCCGAAGATCGCGCTGCGCTGCTGCGCCAGGTTGGACCGGAAGTCCTTCATGCGCTCGTTGAGGATCTCGTTCATCTGGTTGCTCATCTCCTCGGGGCTGCGGATCACGCTCGGGGTGATGAACACGAGCATCGTCGTGTTGGTCTCCGAACGGGTCTTGCCCTTGAACATCCAGCCCAGGACCGGAATGTCGCCCAGCAGCGGGATCTTGGTGATCGTCTCGCTCTCGGTCTTGCTCTTGAGGCCACCGAGCACGGCCGTCTGGCCGCCGCGCAGCAGCACCGTCGTGGCGAGCGTGCTCGAGGCGACGCGCGGCAGGGCGATGGTGCCGGCCTGGTTGCCGGTGCCGACCGTGAACACGTCGAAGCCGGCCGGAGCCAGACCCGTCGCGCCGGTGCCGGTCAGCGCGGTGCGCTGCGGAATCACCTCGAGGATGACCTTGTCGGTGCCCGGCACGATGTGCGGGGTCGCCAGCAGCTGGAAGCCGACGTTGACCGGCGACTCGTCGCCTTCTTCGAGGGCCTGCAGCAGACCGCCGGCCTGGCCCTGCTCGACACGCGACTGCGCGTAACGAACGGCCTCACCGACGAAGATGGTCGCCGTCTGGTGGTCGAGTGCGACGATCTGCGGCGCCTGCACGATCTCCGAGCGGGCGTCCTTCTTGAGCAGGCGCAGCGTGGCCGTCACCTGGGTGAAGTCGAGCGCGCCGAAGACCACGTCGGGCACCACCGTGTTGGCCGGGGTGTTGTCGCTGGCCGAGGGGCCAAAGCCGTTGTCGCTGGCGAAGATCGAATCGTCCCAGCCGCCCTGACCGAGGTCGAAGGGCAGGCGGTGCGGGATCTGGCCCAGGCTCATCGAGGCCGTGTAGCCCGAGCCGCCAGGGGAGATGCCGACGTCGAGCACGTCCTCGTTGGTCGTGGTCGCAAAGCGCACGTCGAGGTAGATCTGCGACGGCTCGGTGTCGACCATGTCGATGGTGCGGCGCACGCTCTCCACCACGGGGCGCGTGTCCTTCACCATGATCATGTTGCGTTCCTGGATGTACTCCAGGCTGCCGACGTCGGGCGTGATCATGCCGCGCAGCGTGTCGAGCAGCGTGAACTGGATCTCACCCTTGGCGAGCTTGCCGGTCGGACGCTTGTCCTCGACGTACTGCGAGATGATGAACGGCACGTAGGTGCTGTTCGGCCGCACGTAGCGCAGCTGGATCGTCGCGGTCTCGAGGTCCTGTTCGATGTTCGACGCGGGCACCACGCGCAGGATGCCGCGCGCTTCCTCGACGACGACGAAACCCAGGGTCTTGACCGTGGTCTCGAGCGCATCGCGCCACGGCACGTTCTTGAGGCGCACCGTGATCGAACCCTTGACCTCGGGTGCGACGACGATGTTGGCGCCGGAGATCTTGGCGATCGTGTCGATCACCTTCTGGATGTCGGTGTTCTCGAAGGCGAAGTAGACGCGCGGCGGCTTCTCGACCCGCAACACGCCGCCGTCGATCTGCGCGACGACGCAGCCGGCCTGCTCGGCGACGAGGTCGAGCGCCTGGCGCCAATCGACGTCCTGCAGGTCGATGGTGACCGTGGCCTCGATGCCCTGGTCCATGATGATGTTGACGCTCGTCTTCTTGCGGATGCTGTTGACGACGTCGCGAAGATCACGGTCCTTGAGCCGCAGCGTCAGACGACTCGCACGATCGCCGGTCGCTTCCGTGCTGACTTCCTGCTGCTGTTGCTGCTGTTGACCCTCTTGCGGAGCCGGCGCGGCCTCGTTGGACTGCGCCACGACGGGCATTGCCATGGCCGCCAAGAGCGCCACGGTGCCCACGATCCCTTTCCTGACTGCCTGCATCGTCGATCCTTCCCTAGCGGGTGGTAACGGTTGATTCGCCGAACGGTCGCCGCCCGCTTGCGCGACGACCGGAATTCCCTTCTCTCATCGAACGGCCGACGGCAGCGGCTTGAGCGAACAACGAAGTCGCTCGCGCCGCGCCGGCGGACATCACATCGTGCGCACGAGCGTCAGCCCGCGGAACACGAACCAGACCTGCTCTTCCTCGACCATCTTGACCAGCAGGTCGTCGGCGATGTAGTCGCCTTCTTCGTAGACCTCGCCGTTGAGCAGCACGCCCGAGCGGCCGCCGCGGTTGACGACGACGCCTTCGAGCTTGAGCTCCATGCCGCGGAAGTCGAGCGCCGTCGATGCCTTGACCTGCAGCGCCTTGGCCCTGACGGCCAGTTCGTAACGCGGGTCGGTGGACGGCATCGACAGGCGCGACGCCACGCTGTCGTAACGGCCCTTGGCGTCCTCGAGCTGCCCGGCCTTGAGATCCCCAGCCATCTCGCTGAGCAATTGCTCGATCTCGGCCTTGGGCAGGAACGGATCCTGGCGGCGCTGTTCGGACTGCGCGGTCGCGTTCATCTGCGCCCGGATCTCGTCGAGCGGGATCGTCACCTGCGTCGACCACTTCAGCTTGAGCGGCGAGTAGGTGATGACCTTGACGTCCGAATCGATGGTCGTGTCGATCTCGCCGAGGACCTCGCGCACGCTCTTCTCGAGCCCGTATTGCTCGAACAGCGTCGTCTCGGGGTTCTTCAGCTTCAGCACCATCTCCTGCAGGCTGGTGATCTGACCGATGTAGCGGTCGAGCAGCTGCTTCTGCACCTCGATCGACCCCTTCTCGCCCTCGAGTTGGTCGCCGCTGATGCGCGGATCGGCGAGGATGTCGCGACGACCCTGCTTCTCGCGGTAGTCGTAGCTCTCGATCTTCAACTCGTTGATGCGTCGCCAGATCTCCTCGCGGAGCTCGTTGCGGCGCTTCTCGTAGTTGGCGATCTTGACTTCCTTGCCGGCGGCCTTGCCGTTGTAGGTGTAGGTCTGCAGCGTCACCTTGACGGCATGAACGGCATCGTCACCGATGCGCTGCTCGGTGCGCCCACCGGCACCGCTGGTGATCTGGAAGTCCGTGATCGCGACGAAACGCTCGTAGTTCTCGACCAGGTTGAGGAACTTGAGGAACTGCCAGATCGTCCCCTTCATCTCGTAGTTGTAGTCGATCGGCACGAAGCGCTGCTGGCTCTTGTCGTTGCGCTTGCTCTTCTGGATCAGGCCCGTGCCCTGGATCCCGGTCTGCCGTTCGAAGTCGTCGATCATGCGCACGAACGCGATCAGTTCGCGCGAGTCGGGCAGGATCTTGACGTACTCGTCGAGGTTCTCGCGCAGGATGATGACGTCGTCCTCGGTCGCGGGGATCTGCTTGATCTTCGCGTCCGCAGCGGCGATCTCCTGCTGCTTGCTCTGTGTCTGGGTCTGCACCTCGTCGATGAGACCCTGGGTGTAGAACACGCCCGCGAACGCGCCGACGCACACCACGAGGGTGCCGGCGCTGATCGCGACCAATTGCTTCTTCTGGGACCAGCTCGACATGGCTCGTTACCTCACTTCTTGCCCTTGCCCTTCGGCGCCGGCTGCGCTGGGGGCTTGAACTGCAACACCAACGGGAAGCTCAGCGATTCGGCGGGCTTGCGCTTCTTGTCGATGTCGAGCTTGAACGACGGATCGGACTTGTCGATCTCGGCCGCGAACGGCGCGCCCTCGAGGTCCTCGTGCAGATTGGCGATGCGATACTTCTCCTCGCCCTGGACCGAGCAGGGCATGGTCACGGTCGTGCCCTTCTTCGGGTCGCCCTTGACCGCGATGCCGGAGAACCATGCCAGGTGCCGGTCGGTGTCGCCGTTGTTGTTGACGACGTCGATCAGCTCGTCGCAGAACTTCGACCACAGACGCCGCGACTTGGCGATGTCCTGGATGGTCTGCACACGGATCGCGTAGTCCTTCTTGTTGCTCTCCAGCTCGGCCTGATAGGCGACCTGCTTCTGCATGCTGGAGAGGCGGTTGTCGTAGTCGGCGAGGCGCTCCTCGGCCGACGCGAGATCGCCGAAGTAGACGAGTCCGAACCAGCCGACCGACGCGCTGGAGACGATCGCCGCCACGAACGCGGCGGCGATGACGCGCGCCGGCAGGCGATTGCCGCGGCGCATCTCGGCAGGAAGAAGATTGATGCGAATCACGGTGGTTCTCCTCAGGAAGCAGCCGCGAGGCCAAGGGCCACGGCGAGCTGCGGTGCGAGTTGGTTCAGGGCTTCGACGTCCACGTTCTCGGCGCGGACCTTGAGGCCTTCGATCGGGTTCCAGGTCTTGGTGCGCTTCTCGAAGATGCGCTCGAAGCTCTCCTCGAGGAACGGCAGCAGCGCCGAACCGCCGGTGAGCCAGACCTCCTGGACCTCGCCGTCGAACTGGTTCTCGAAGAAGTCGAACGACAGGTTGATCTCGTTGCCGAGGTCCTCGAGCACCTGGCTCACGGCCTCCTGCACGACCGACAACTGATCGCCGGGCTCACGCTTCATGTGCTCGGCCTGCGCCGGATCGACACCCAGGCGCCGCGCGATCGCGTTGGTGAGGTCCTGGCCGCCCATCGGCACCTCGCGAGCGAAGTAGCTGACGTTGTCGCGCAGGATGTTGATGCTGGTCTTGGTCGCGCCGATGTCGATCAGCGCCACCGTGCGACCCGGGTCCTGGATGCCGGGATTGACCAGCTCGCCGAGTTCCCAGGCGTTGCCGAGCGCGAAGCCGTCGACGCCGACCGCGATCGGCTGCAGGCCCAGCTCGGTGAGGATGCGCGCGTGGTCGGCGACGATCGTCTTCTTCGCCGCGACCAACAGCACCTTCATCTCGGGCTTGCCGGCCTGGTCGACCGTTGTCGCCAGCTTCTGTGCATCGAGTTCGACCTCGTTGACGTCGAACGGGATGTACTTGTCGGCCTCGAGCCGAACGGCAGGAAGGAGCTTGTCCTCCGCCATCTCGGCCATGCTGACGTATCGGAAGATCACGTTCTTGCCGCTGACGGCCGTGGCGACCCGCTTGCTGCGGAACTTCGCCACCCTCATCAGCTCGGCGATCGCGTCCTGACGGGCGCTCTCGCTCGGCACTTCGATCTGGGCATAACCCGAGATCACGTAATCGTATTTCTCACGAGTGAGTTCGACGGCCTTGATGCAACTGCTGCCGATGTCGAGACCCACGATGCTTTTTCGCTGCTTGAGCATGACGACTGGCCTTCCTCCGGGGGATGCCCGCTTCCGCAGCCGTATCGGCAACACCGCCGGCTCGAATTGAGTCCAAGCCTCGGTTCGCGGCGGCAGGGGGCGGCGAAGTCGCCCCGCCAGCGGCGTCGGGGACCGGCGGGACGGCGCCGCGCCGGCTCCAACTCCGTGTCCCGGAATGCGATCGGCGCGCAGCCGCGACGCCCGCGGGCCGCCGGCCGCCCGGCTACTCTTCGCCGAAGTTGGCCGACACGAGCTCGGTCAACGCCCGCAGCATGTCCTCGGCGTCGGGCCCTTCACCGGTCAGCTCGAGCTCGGCGCCGCACTCGGCCGCGAGCATCATCATGCCCATGATCGACTTGCCGTCGACGCGCTCTTCCTGGTCGGTGCGCCCGACCGAGATCGCCGAGGCGTAGGCGTTCGCCGTCTGCACGAACAGGTGCGCCGGCCGCGCGTGCAGACCGTGTTTGTTGGTCAACGTGACCGTGACCACGCGGGGTTGCCACTCGCTCATGCAGAAGCCCCGGGCACCATTTCGCGCAGCAATTCGCGCATCGCACTTTCGTCCTCGGCGTCGAGCAGGAAGCGCCGGAAATCCGCGCTGCGCGCCAGCGTCGCGATCCAGCGCAGGCACTGCAGGTGCTGCTCGGGCTCGTTCACCGGCGACACCACCAGGAACAGGATGAACACCGCGCGACCGTCGATGGCTTGCCATTCGAGGCCTTCGGTGGAACGCGCCACGACCAGCGTCACGCCGTCGACGTCGTCGCTCTTGACGTGCGGCACGGCGACGCCGTTGCCGAGCCCGGTGCTGCCGATCGCTTCCCGGTCGTGCAGCTTCTTGGCCAACGCCTTGCCCGCCTTGGGCGACAGCTTGCCGACGCCGTGCGCGGCGGTCAGCAGCTCCTTGAGGGCCCCCTCCTTGTTCTTGGCGGAGAGGGCGGACAAGAGGGCGGCGTCTTCGACCAACCTTGCGATCATGCGCGGCAGTGTCGGCCAACGCGGACCCGGACGCAACGATGCGCCAGTTCCGGGGTGGTTTCGGGACGTTGCCGGTCAGCTGCGCAAGGCCTTGCGCACGACCTCTTCGTAGGTCTCTTCGTCGCCCTTGCGCCCCTTGCCAGCGGCGCTGCGGCCGCCGCCCTTGCCGCCCCTGGCCGGCTCACGCGAGGCCTTGCCAGCGGGGATCTTGTGGTCCTTGCGCTTCTCCTTGATCTTGCGCAACTGGGCTTCGACCTTGTCGACCAGCAGGTCGATCGTGGCCGAGAACGACGTACCCTTGCCCTTGGCGACCAGCGGGTTGCCGCGGCGCTGGTGCACGATCAGTTCGATCTCCGGGTTCTTGTGCGCGTGGTCGGCGACGACCTCGATGCGCGTGAGGCTGTCGGTGAAGATCGCCAGTCGCGACAGCTTCCGGGCGGCGTGCGTCTGCATGCGCTCGGAGATGTGGTCGTGGCGGCCCTTGAACTCGATCGTGACGTCCGTTTCCTCGCTCATGAGCTGTCGTGTCCTTTCCGCCGCGCCTATCGGCAACGACGTCTGACTGTTGGCATAACCCAACCGCCCCCCACCGCAAGCCGAAAGCGGCGGCTCTGCGACAGCGCGTTGCGGCGGGCGCCGCGCGCGGCCCTCCCGCATTCAGAATCCCCAGAATTTGACTTCGGGCTGCAGCTCGATCCCGTGCGCGTCGCGCACGCGGCGCTGCACCTCGGCCATCAGCGCGACGAAGTCCGCGGCCGAACCACCGCCGCTGTTCACGAAGTAGTTGGCGTGCGTGCCGCTGACCTCGATGGCGCCCAGCCGCAGGGTCTTGCACCCCGATCGCTCGATCAGGCGCCCGGCTGCGTCACCGTCGGGGTTGCGGAACACGCAGCCGACGCTGCGCTGCGACACCGGCTGGGTGGCGTTGCGCTTCTTCAGCGACGCCGAGAAGCGTGCGAAGATCGCGTTCGGATCGTCGGGTTCGAGCCGGAACGACGCCTGCACGACGATCGCGCCTTGCAAGCGCCCGTCGCGATAGACCGGCGAGAAACGATCGGGGCCGCGCACCGCGATCGTGCCATCGGGCTCGACCACGGTCAGCGAGGCCAACAGGTCGAAGGTCTCGCCGTCGCGCGTGCCGGCGTTCATCGCCACCGCGCCGCCGACCATCGCCGGGATGCCGGTGAGGCGCTCGAGGCCGGCGAGACCGGCTTCCTTGGTGGCGCGCAACAGGCTCGCCAGGGTGCACCCGGCGCCGGCCGTGACCAGCGTGTCGTCGCGCACCATGCGGTTGAGGCGGCCCAGGTGCAGCACCGCGCCGCGCACCCCGGCGTCGGCGACGACCACGTTGCTGCCGCCACCGAGGATGTGGATCGGCACGTTCCGTTCGCGGCACACGAGCACCGCCTTGGCGACGTCCTCCTCGGCGTGCGGCTCGATCAGCCAGTCGGCCGGGCCGCCGATGCGCAGGTGCATGAACGGCGCGAGCGGCACGTTCTGCGCAACGTCACCGCGCATGCCGGCGAGCGCAGCCCGCAGGTCAGAGCTGGGCAAGCAGCCCCCCCACGGCGCGGTCGATGTCGCCGGCGCCGAGCACCATCAAAACGTCGCCGGGCCGCAGCACACCCTGCGCCGCCGCCGGCAGTTCGTCGACGGAGCCCGCGCACAAGCAGCGACCACCGCCTTCCCGGATCGCGTCGGCGAGGTCCGAGGCAGAGACCGAGGCACGCATCTCGGCACTCTCGCGCGCGCCGTAGATGTCGACCAGCAGCGCCAGGTCGGCGCGCGCCAGGGCGTCGCCGAACTCACCGAGCAGACACAGCGTGCGCTGGAACTGATGCGGCTGGAACGCCACCACCAGGCGACGCCCCGGGAACCGCCGTCGCGCCGCCTGCACGACGACCTTGATCTCGGCCGGATGGTGCGCGTAGTCGTTGACCAACGTGCCGCCGCCGGCGCCGTGGTGAACCTCGAAGCGGCGGCGCACGCCGACGAAGCCGGCGATGCCGGCGCAAGCCCGCGCCGCGTCGGCCCCGGCCGTGTGCGCCAGCCCCAACGCGAACAGTGCATTCTGCACGTTGTGGCGACCGGTCACCGACAGCTGCACGCGCGGCAGACGTTTGCCTTCGACGACCGGCACGAACGAGAAGCGGCCGAGATCGTCGCGAACGTCGAGAGCGCGGATGTCGGCCCACAGGCCGCTGCCGACGGTGACGATGCGCACGTCGCTGCGCAGGCTGCTGAGCACCGCCTTGGGCACCGACTCCTCGACCAACGCCGCACCGCCGGGTCGCACTCGCGCCAGATACCCGGCGAACGCGTCGACGAGATCGTCGGTCGACGGGTAACAATCGAAGTGATCGTGGTCGACGTTGAGGATCGCCGCGCACAACGGCCGCAAGCTGTGGAAGCTGCGGTTGAACTCGCAGGCTTCGACGACGAACTCGGGGCTCGTGCCACCGTGACCGTTGCCACCGAGTTCGGGCACTTCACCGCCGATCAGATGCGAAGGATCGAGCCCTGCCGCGCGCAGCCCCGCGACGGTGAGGCCGGTGGTCGTGGTCTTGCCGTGGGTGCCGCCGATCGCCAGCGTGCGCCGCCCTTCGCTGAGGCGACCGACAGCTTCGGCATAGAGCAGCGACGTGAAACCGCGACGCACGCACTCCTGCACTTCCTTGTCGTTCGCTGGCACCGCGGCACTGCGGATCACATACCCGTCCTCGCCGGCGATCTGCTCGGGTTGGCACCCGATCCACAGCGCGCAACCGGCGTCGCGCAGGCCCGCGAACGGGGCGCCGTCACTGGTGTCGCTGCCGGAGACCTCGGCGCCACAGCCGCGCAGCAGCCGCGCGAGTCCGCTCATGCCCGAACCGCCGACACCGACGAAGTGGAACCGGCGGCTCGCGAAGCTGGTGCCCGGGATGCCGCGCTCGACGCACGGTTCGGGCAACTCCGGAGCACGCTCGACGGCGGCCAGATCGGTCATGCAACTCCCTCTTTGCGCCGACCACGCGGCAACGGATCAGGACTGCCGAGAGACGCATCGACCGCGGCGTTCGGCCTGCCCCCGACCGAGCCGACCTCGCCGGTCAGCACGTCTTCGTGGAGCAGCATGTCTTCGAGGATGCGCGCCGTCGCGTCCGGAGCCCGCAGCTTGCGCGCCTGGTCGCCCATCGACTGCAGACCCGCCGGATCGGCGAGCAGCTCGGACAGCAACGTCGCCAGCCGTTCCGGTTGCAGCTGCGCCTCCTCGACGATGCGCGCCGCGCCGGCCGCCGCCAACACCTGCGCGTTGCGCAGTTGCTGCTGATCGCGGTGGTGCGGATAGGGCACGATCACGGCCGGACGGCCAACGGCGCCGAGTTCGGCAACCGTGGTGCCACCGCCGCGGCAGATCACGAGGTCGGCAGCCGCGAACATGCGGTCCATGTCGAGCGCCACGGGGCGCACGTGGGCCCGCAGTCCCAGGCCGCCGGCCGCGTAGGCGCGGCGCACCTCGGCGTCGTGACCCAGGCCCGAAAGGTGCAGCACCTGCACCGGCAGGCGCAGCTGCGCCAGGGCCTGCGGCACGATCGAATTGAGCGCCTTGGCCCCCTGGCTCCCGCCGGTGACGAGCACCACGGGCGCCTGGGCGTCGAGGCCGAGAGCCTTCTGCGCCACGTGCTTCTCGATGCGTCCGAACTCGGCCCTGACCGGGGTTCCCGTGACCAGCGCACGGCGCGGCGCGGGGCCCTGCATCGGCAAGCCGAGGTAGATGCGCTCGGCCAACGGCAGCAGCCAGCGGTTGGCACGACCGATCACCGCGTTCTGCTCGAGCAGGTAGAGCGGCAGCCCCAGGAACCGCGCCGCCAGCCCCATCGGCAGCGATGGGCGTCCGCCGGTGCTGACCACACAATCGACGCGACGCGCCCGCAGCAGCTGGCGCGCAGCCAGTGTCGTGCGCAGCAACCACCACGGCAGTCCGAGCCGACTCGGCCGGCCACCGGGCAGAGTCGCCTCGCAGACGTCGGGCAGGACCCGGCGCAGGATCTCGCGCTCCACTTCACGCCCTTCGGTGACCAGCAGCGCGGCATGGCCACGATCCTGCAGGGCGCGGGCCAGCACCAGCGCGGGCAACAGGTGCCCGCCGGTCCCGCCGCTCACCAGACAGACGTTGCGACCCGAAGGGTGCGAAGCGTTCACGATGCGAGCTTCACTTGGCGGGCAGGAGCAGCGAACGGCCGACCTTCAGGCTCTTCGCTTCGACGCCGGGGTTCAGCTGCTGCAGGTCGCGGACGCGGCGCGGGTCGCCGAGTTCACGCCGCGCGATGCCTTCGAGCGTGTCGCCCTTGGCGATGATGTAACTGCGCGTGCCGCTGGCAATGGTCGTCGTCGACTTGTTGGCACTGCTGTTGTTGGCACTGCCGCTGCGAGCACTGCCGCCGCGAGCACTGCCGCCCAGTCGGGCTTCGATCTCGGCGGGCGAAGGCAACTGCAACACGGTGTTGAGCTGCATCTTCGCCGGCACCACCGAGGGGTTGAGCCGCTTGATGTCGGCGACCAGAGCCACCGAGCCAAGGCTCTTGGCGATGCTCTCGAACGTGTCGCCCGACACCACCTTGTGCGTCGCACGCACGGTCGACGGCGACGGCACCACCTTGGGCTCGTCCGAGCGCGGCCCGTCGTGTGGCTGGGGGACGAGCTGCTCGGCGATCGAGGGATTGATGGCCTTGTTGACGTCGGCGCCCTTCGGATCACCAGCGCCCGACTTGGGGTCACTGCCCTCGAGGCCCAGCAACGCCGCGACCGAACTGGCGTGCACGGTCCCATCGCCCGTCGTCGACGGTGCGCCGGCACCGCCGCGCAACGCAGCCGCTTCCGAATCCGCCGCGCCGCGCCGCGCACCTTGCGGCGGCACTTCGCCACCGCCCCAGATGGCGACACCGAGGATCAAGAAGATCACCAGACACAGCACATAGAGCCCGTATTTTTCGAGTTGGCCCATCACACACCCTCCCAGGTATCCGTCGTTTCGTTCCGAGTCGTTCGTTTCCGATCATCCGCGCGCGAGCTCCGCTCGCGTCGTGAACCCAGCCTGATCCGCTCGCGCCGCGTTGCCGATCAGGCCAACCGCCGCCAGACAGAAGACGAGGCTCGTGCCGCCCGTACTGACGAACGGCAGGTCGATGCCCTTGGCCGGTGCCCACCCGCTGACCACGAGGAGGTTCACCGCCGCCTGCACACAGATGAGCACAGAGTAACCGCAGATCACGTAGCGAAGAAAGGGGTCGCGCACTTTGCAGACGAGTCGGTATCCGACGTAGCCGAACGCGGTGAACGCGGTCAGCACGAACAGCGAACCGACGTAGCCCAGTTCTTCGGCGATGATCGCGAAGACGAAGTCGTTGTTGGCCTCGGGCACGAAGCCCATCTTCATCCAGCCCTGGCCCAGGCCGCGCCCGAACAACCCGCCGCTGCCGACCGCGATCAGGCCCAGACCGACCTGCGAGCCGGGAGTGGTGTTGCCGAGCTCCATCAGGCGATTGCGCACGTAGCCGTGCTGCAGCGCCATGAAGGTGAAGGCCAAGAAGCCGGCCAGCCCGAACGGCAGGAAGTGCAGGAAGCGCACGCCGGCGACCAGCGCCATGGTGCTGGCCAGGGCCAGCACGATCAGCGCGTTGCCGTTGTCGGGCTGCAGCAGCAGCGCCCCCGCCAGCAAACCCGCCCAACCCATCGCCGGCACGAAGCCGCCGCGGAACGTCGCGATCTGGTTGCCGGCCTTGGCCAACGTCCACGCGATCACCAGGATCAGGAAGAACCGCGCCGGTTCCACCGGCTGGAACTGCATGCCCGCGAACCGGATCCAGCGACCCGCGCCCTTGGTGTCGCCGACGAACTTGGCCAGCACGCAGCACAACACCGCGGCGACGAACGCGGGCAGCGCGACCTTGCGCACCCACGAGATCGGAGTCAGCGCCGCGAACAGGAACGCGATCAGGCCGATCAGCAGCTTGCCGCCCTGGGTCTGCATCGCCGCGATCGCGCCGGTCTCCCAGCGCGCGCCGACGATCGACACCGCCATCACCAGGCCAAGGCAGCACAACGCGACGGTGACGAACATCAGCCAGTCGAGCTCACGCAGATGCTGCGCGGCGCTCGCGGACGAGGGGGATGCGGGGTTCAGCGTCGTCGATCGGGCCATCAGCGAACCTTGAACAGCGCCAGGCTGCACAGCGCGAGCAGCGCCGAGACCACCCACGTGCGCACCACGACGCGGGTCTCGGGCATGCCGTTGAACTGGAAGTGATGGTGCAGCGGGGCGCAGCGGAACACGCGTTTGCCGCGCAGCTTGAACGAGGCGACCTGGATGATCACCGACAGCGCCTCGACGACGAACACGCCGCCGACGACGAGCATCACGATCTCGGTGCGGCTGACCAGCGCGGCATAGCCGAGCGCGCCACCCAGCCCCAGGCTGCCGACGTCGCCCATGAACACCAACGCCGGTGCGGCGTTGAACCACAGGAAGCCCAACGCACCGCCGAGCAGCGCGGTCATCAACACGGTCATCTCGCCGGCGCCGGCGACGTGCGGCACCAGCAGGTACTCGGCCCAGTCGACGCGACCGACCGCGTAGGTGATGCCGGCGTAGGCGATCGCGGCCGTGGCCACAAAAAACCAACCAAACCCCAAAAACCCCACCCACACAAAGACGCCCTACCCCGAACCCGAGAGCACCACCACCCCGAGC
>CAYMPV010000069.1:0-16057 GCA_964392305.1 uncultured candidatus Brocadiaceae bacterium | reverse complement strand
GTCTCGCTGCCGTCGAGTTCGACCATGATGTGGCGCGGCGAGATGCGTTTGCCGTCGAGGAACTTCTCGTAGACGATCGGCTCCATCGCCATGTGCTCGCCGCAGGTCACGCAGCCCAGGCGCGGGCACGGGATGCGGCGGCCCTGTTCGTCGTGGTCGCGCGGATTGTGGCGATACACCGACGCCATCACGCAGACGTACGGTTCGAACAGTTTGGCGACCTCGGGGTCGCGGTAGCGGATGCCGGCGTAGTGTTCGCTCGCGATCTCGCCGTCCATGTTGACGCACACCAGGATCGGCTTCTTGGTCTGCTGCGACAGTCGCACGGCGTCGTCCCAGGTGCGTTGCCACTGGATCAGCACCGGCTTCTGCCAGTCCTCGGCGGTCGGCGCGGGCCACATCTGCTCGGGCACGAGGCCCTGCGGTTGCGGCACACCTTCCTGGCCCAGCGCCGATCGGCCCAGGCAGAAGAACAGTAGGGCGGCGGAAGCGAGACGGGCGGACAGGCGTTCTTGGTGGGAGTGCATCGCGGATCGGGGCGGTCAGGATACCAGCCTTGGGTGTCGGTGGTGACGGTCGTCGCGGTGACCGACGCCGATGCCGCGTCACAATTCTCTGACAGTGCTGCTGCGCGGATGGTTGCATCGCCGGCGGTGCTGGGCGCCGGTGAAGGTCACGGATGTTGACCGCGCAGGACATCGCGGCTGTCGCCGCGTTCACGCACGACCCGGGCTCGCCCCGATTCGACGAACACCTCGGCCGGTGCGGGGTGGCTCAGGAAGCCGGTCGGGCTGAAGCTGCTGCCGTAGGCGCCGGCGTTGAGGATCGCGACGAGATCGCCGGTGGCGAGCGGCGGCAGCGGCAGTTCGGCGGCGAACTGGTCCGCGGGGGTGCACAGCGGGCCGCCGAGCGTGACCGGCAGCCGTGTCCCGTCGCGCAGGCGCGTGGCGTGCACCAGCAGCGGCGCGCGCTTGAGCACGCTGCCGACGCCCGCCGCGGCGGCGCACTGGTGCAGGCCGCCGTCGAGCACGACGTGCCGCTGGCCGCCGCTGTCCTTGGTGCGCACGACGCGCGTCAGGTAGACGCCGCACGGGGCGACGAGGTAGCGGCCCAGTTCGACGAACCAGCGGCGCGTCGGCCGGTCGTGGGCCGCGATCAGTTCGGCGAGGCCGCGCCCCGCGGCGTCGAGGTCGAAGGTCGGGTCGCCGCCGAACGTGGCGACGCCGAAACCGCCGCCGAGGTCGAATTCGTCGAGTTGCACACCGAGGTCCTGTTCCCAGGCGGTGGCGCGGGCGGTGAGCGCGGCGGCGTGCTGCACGAACGCGGCGGCGTCGAAACACTGCGTGCCGGCGTAGACGTGCAGGCCGGCCAGGTCGAGGTGGGGGTGTTGCGCGATCCGCCCGATCACCGCCGGCACCTGGTCTTCGTCGACCCCGAAGCGACTCGAACGGCCGCCCATGCGCAGGCGCGAACCGGCCAGTTCCTGCGGCAGGTTGACGCGAACGGCGATGCGCACGCGCCGGCCCGCGGCGACCGCCGCGGCGCCGATCGCGTCGATCTCGTCGGCGCTCTCGACGTGGAACGTGCCCAGCCCCAGCGCGACGGCCGTCGCGATCTCGACCACGGTCTTGCCCGGACCGGCGAACCGCAGCGCGGCCGCGTCGTGGCCGGCGGCGAGCGCGAGGTGCAGTTCCCCGAGCGACGCGACTTCGGCGCCGGCGCCCGCGGCGCGCAAGCGCGAGGTCACGGCCAGCGACGGATTGGCCTTGATCGAGTAGAGCACCTCGACGCGCGGGCCGAGCGCGGCGCGCACGGCGGCGAACCCGGCGTCGAGCGCGCGCGCGGAGAACGCGTAGAGCGGCGTGCCCCAGCGATCGGCCAGCTCGGTCGCGGCGACGCCGTCGAGCTGCAGTTCGTCACCGGTCGGTACTTCGAGTGCGGCGAGGGCGTCGGTCACGGCGCGTTCGTCGGCGGCTGGCACGGCGGCATGCTATCAGCCGGGCCGGCATTGCTGCAGCGTTGCCGCGGCGCCGCGGGGCGGCATCGACGGCCTCTGCCGATGTGGCAAAGTTGCCTTCGGTTGCGATCCGGAGGGGTCGCCGCATAGCTTGCCGGGATGAAGTTGCACATCGCCATCCCTCTCGCCCTCCTGCTCGCCGCGCCGATGACGGCGCAGAAACCCGCCAAGAGCACCGCCAAGAACGCGGCCGCCGTGAGCGCCACCAAGGACACGTCCTTCAGGGCTGCCAAACTCACGGCCATCGACGCCTGGCTCACCGCCAACAAGAAAGCCGACGATCGCGCCGATGCCTTGGCAGAAGCCGCGGACCTCGCCTTCGAGATGGCCGAGTGGAGCAAGGCCAAGGGTTACGCCGAGACCTACATCGCCGAGTTCGCCAAAGCCGAGAAGGTCAAGGCGATGAACCTGCTGATCGGTCGCTCGCTCGGCAACATCCCGGGCAGCGAAGCGGCCGCCAAGGAGGTCTTCGAGAAGGCCATCGAAAGCGCCGGCGACGACTTCAACGCCGCGGTCGAGGCCGCGGTCGAACTCGCCGACCTGCAGTGCGCGCTCGGCGAGAAGGACGAGGCCAAGGATACGCTCGGCGTGGTCGCGGCGAAGTTCGATCAGGTGCGCGGGCTCAAGGAGTTCCTCGAGGGCAAGAAGGCCGAGTTCGACGAACTCGGTGAAGCGCCCAAGCCGATCGAGGTGACCGGCTTCGACGGCAAGCCGATCAGTCTCGAGAAACTCAAGGGCAAGGTCGTGCTGATCGACTTCTGGGCGACCTGGTGCGGCCCGTGTGTGGCCGAACTGCCGAACGTGATCGCGACCTACAAGAAGTACCGCGATCAGGGCTTCGAGGTCGTCGGCATCAGCCTCGACGACGACGAAGGCAAGCTCAAGGACTTCCTCGCCAGCCACGACATGCCTTGGCCGCAGTTCTTCGACGGCAAGGGCTGGAAGAACGAGATCGGCGTCGCCTACGGCGTGAAGTCGATTCCCAAGACCTACCTGCTGGGTCCCGACGGCAAGGTCGCGCGCGTCGGCGTGCGCGGTCCGGCGCTGCCGGCGGCGGTCGCCAAGCTGTTGGCGAAGTCGGGCAAGGCCGCCAAGTAGCGGGTGGCCCCGGCGCCGCATTCAGCGGCGCACGACCCGGCCGGCCATCAACCCGGTCGGTTGGCCGCGGTCGACTGCGGCGACGCCGTTCACCAGCAGATGCTCGACGCCCTGGGCGTAACGCTGGGGTTCGAGCCACGTGGCCTGGTCGGTGTAGCGGTCGTGGTCGAACACCACGATGTCCGCAACCTTGCCCGGGGCCAGCACGCCGCGGTCGGTGAGGCGCAACGCGGTGGCCGGCAACGACGTCGCCTTACGCACGAACTCCTCGAGGGTCAGCAGCCGGAGTTCGCGCACGTAGCGCCGGAACGCGCGCGGAAAGGTGCCGAACGAGCGCGGGTGGCCGCCGGTGCGTGAGGCTGCCACGGCGCTGCCGTCGGAGGCGATCATGCACCACGGCAACGTCAGGATGCGATCCATGTTGGCCTCGCTCATGCCAAAACCGAGGATCGACACACGACCGCGCGTCAGCAGTTCGCAGGCCAACTCGAACGGTTCGACGTTCCTGGCCGCAGCGACTTCGTCGATGCGGCGCCCGAGCAGATCACGGTCCTGCGACGACAGACCGCCGCTGAGCATCAGCGTGCCCCATCCGCCGTTCGCCGCGACGGCCTCCTCGGTCTCGGTGCGCATGCGGGCGCGTTCGGCGGGGTCCTGCAGGCGGCCGACGAAGCCGCCGCCTTCTTTGGCCCAGCCCGGGAAGTTGGTCGCCAGGCTGGTCGACCAGGCCTCGTAGGGATAGCGGTCGCATCGCACCTCGAGGCCTTCGCGGCGGGCGCCTTCGATGCGCTCGATCAGGGCGTCGATCTTGTGCCAGTTGCGCGGGCCACCGACCTTCAGATGCGAAAGCACGAGCGAGGTGCCCGAACGGCGACAGATCTCGATCGCTTCGTCGACGGCTTGCAGCAGGTGATCGTCTTCGTTGCGGATGTGGGTCACGTAGGGACGGTCGAATCGCGCTGCGACCTTGCACAGCGCCACGAGTTCGTCCGTTGCCGACATGTTTCCCGGGAAGTACTCGAGACCCGAGGACAGACCGAGCGCACCCTGTTCGAAGGCCTGCTCGACGAGGTCCTGCATGACTTTCAGTTCGTGCTCGTCGGGCGCACGGCCGACCGGTCCGAGCACCAGCTCACGCAGCGTGCCGTGGCCCACGTAGCTGCCGACGCCGATGGCGATCGGGCCGTGCTCGCTCGCCCACGCATCGCAGCTGGTGCACTGGTTCGCGGCCGCGGCGATGCCGTCGGTCGCCCCGTCGCGTCGTGAAGGGAACGGCGAACCGCCGTCGGGACCGACGACGTCGAGGGTGACACCCTGGAACAACTTGCTCTGCGCGCGCGGGTGGCGCCGCAGGTCGCTGTGGGCGTGGATGTCGACGAAGCCAGGCGCCACGATCAGGCCGGTAGCGTCGATGACGCGGCGTGCCTTGCCGGTGCCACGCGCACCGACCGCCACGATGCGGCCGTCGCGCACGCCGATGTCGCCGACGAACCCGGGTCGACCGGTGCCGTCGACGATCGTTCCTCCGGTGATGCCGAGATCGAGTTCCGAGGTGCTGGTGCCGACGCACGCGGCAAGTGGCGCCAGCGCGGCGGTGGTGCCGGTCAGCAGGGAGCACTCGAGGAAGGTGCGTCGCGAACAGGGTCGGCTCATGGGTCAGGTTCCGAGCAGATCGACGCCGAGTCCGGATCGGGCGAGTGTGCGCATCACGCCGTCCTGCAGGACGAAGCCGCCGATGGCCACGTCTTCGGCCAGATCCAGGCTGCCGTCGAGGTCCAGGTAGCGGGTGCGTCGACAGGCGAAGGCGGTGTGCAATGCGGCGCTGATGCCGATCACACTCTCGTCCATGCAGCCCCACATCAGGTCGATACCGGCGGTGTCGGCGGTGGCCGCGATCGACAGCGCCGGTGACACGCCGCCACACTTCATCAACTTGACGACGAACGTGCCATACGGCATCGGCTCATCGGTCAGCGCGCGCGCGTCGTCCGCGTCCATCAGACTCTCGTCGGCGGCCAGCAGACGACGGGTCGCTTCGGGCAGGTCGCGCAGCAACAGCTCGCTGCCTGGCGGCAGCGGTTGCTCGATCAGTTCGAGGTCGAGCTCCGCAGTCGCCGCGAGCAGGGTCCGCAACGCGTCGATGTCGTAGCCCTGGTTGGCGTCGACGCGGATCTTGACCTCGGCGCCGACCCGCTCGCGCAGTCGCACGAGGCGCTCGATGTCCTCGGTCAGCGAGCGGCCGATCTTCACCTTGAGGCAGCGGAAACCGCGCGCCAGGTACTCATCGGCCTCGGTCAGCGTTGCCGCGACGCCCTTGATGCCGATCGTGATCGAGGTCGGCAGGGCTTCGTGCATGCGGCCGAGTGCGTCGACCAGCGGCAACCCACGCCGTTTCGCCCACAGGTCGTGCAAGGCCATGTCCAGGGCCGCGCCCGCGCTGGGAGTGGTCGGCGTGCGCGCCGACACCGCGCGGACCAGCGACGGCGTGTCGTCGATGTCGCCGCCGTGCAGCCACGCGAGCGCCTGGGGTGTCAGGGCAGAGGTGCACATCAACAGCGTTTCGCCGGTGATCAGGGGCTCCGGCGTGGCGCTGCCCAGTCCCACCGTGCCGTCCTCGGCTTCGATGCGCAACACCACGAGATCCACGGCGGAGGTGTCCTGCAGGCTGATCGTGTAGGGCCGCGTCAACGCCACGCGCCGCGTCCAGACGTCGATCCTGGTGATCTTCACCGGGCCGTCCCAGCAACGATCTCGCGCAGCGTCGGCACGAGCTGGTCGAGGTCACCGCGCAACGGGTGTAGGACCGGCACGGCCACGCGGCTCCGCAACGCCTGCAGCGCCGCCGCGAAGTCGACACCAGGGTCCGCGCCGTCGTGCACGCAGACGGCCAGCACGCTTGCCCCGTAGCGCCCGATCAGGTCGATCTCGTCGTCGATGGTCGGGATGCGCCGGTGCAGGTGCTCGAGATCCTCGAAGAACGTGCGGCCCGGCGCGTGTTGCAGCAACACGTGCCGCGCGCCACCCGACAACAGCAACTCGGCGCCGCAAGGGCCCGAGGGGTTGCGCAGGGCCGATTGGCCTTCGAGCAGGATCAGGTCGGGGCCGAGGTCCCGGTCGCACTGCACGATCGCGTGCTCCAGTTCGCCGCTCACGAAGTCGTTCGGCGTGGCGTCGAGGATGAAACCGTGCGGGATGCCCTGCAGCCAGCCGGTCTGGCCGGTGTAGACGATCGCCGGGCGCAAGCCCGCAGCGCGGCAGGCAGCGGCCATGGCCTGGCAGGTGGTTCGTTTGCCGACGGCGCAGTCGGTGCCCAGTACGGCGATCCGCGGTGCCCGGACCTGATCGATCGCGCCGGTCCAGAAGTGCAGCGCTGCGGTCTTCGGCGGGCGACGGATGTCGTGAATCGTCACCCGGTGTTGCTGTGCCAACGCGGCGAACTCGGGGTCGTCACCGACCAGATGATGCAGGCCGTTGACGATGTGCAGGCCCGCCTGCAACGCCATGCGGACTTCCTCGCGCATCGCCGGTGGCAACACGCCACCGGGCGTGGCCACGCCGATCACGCAGTGGGTCGGGGCGGCCCCGGTGGCGAGACAGGCGGTGACCGATGCGTGCACGGGCACGCCGCTGTGGCCGATGCCGATCACTTCGCCCGCGTCGCTTCCGGCGGCCAGTGCATCGACGACGCCGAGCAGTTCGTAACGGCTCGGGCCGCGAATCAGGCCGTGTGCCGTCTTCGCGAACGGAGTCGCGAGCCGGTCGTGGGTCAGGACGATCGCCGTCGGTTTCAAGCCGGATACCTGCGGGTGCGCATGGCCGAGCATGAGACCGGCGCGGCGCGCGGCTGCCAAGCCTTTCCAGCGTTGCCCGGCTGCGCACCGCGGTCCCAGATCGCCGTTGCGATCCAGGACGTGATCGGCAGCCGTCGTCATGGATGATCGCAGCCATGGCCGAGCTCGCCCCCGAACACCGTTCCGAACTGATCGCTGCCGCGCGCGCGGTGATGGCCAACGCCTACGCGCCGGCGTCACACTTCCACGTCGGCGCCGCGGTGCTCGTCGAAGGCGGCCGCGTGTTCGTCGGCTGCAACGTCGAGAACGCGAGCTACGGGCTGACGGTGTGCGCCGAACGCAACGCGGTCGCCGCCGCGATCGCCGCCGGCGCGCGCCGGCTGATCGCGGTGGCGGTCGCGACGCAGGTCACTCCGCCGGCGCGGCCGTGCGGCGCGTGCCGGCAGGTGCTCGCCGAGTTCGGTCGGGACATGGTGGTGCTGATGGTCGGGACGACCGGAGAGACGGAGGAAGTCCGCTTGTCGGCGCTGCTGCCGGACCCGTTCACGTTCGGTCACCCCGGCGCGTAGCCGAATCTGCTGCGCGGTTATGGTGCGCGACCAGATGCCCGCGCCGCTCCTGCCGTTCCTCGCCACCCTGCTGTTGCTCGTGACCCTGCGGGGTCAGGACCTGCTGCTCCATCACGCGAAGGTCTGGACCGGGGATCCTGCCAACGAGGCCGCGGATGCCGTGCTCGTCGTCGGCGACCGCGTGCGCTTCGTCGGCACCGCAGAGCAGGCGCGCCACCGCGCACCGGCCGGCTGCGTCGAGATCGATTGCGGCGGGAGCACGCTGCTGCCCGGCATCACCGACGCGCACGTGCACTTCCTGTGGGGCGGCGACGAGCTGCTCGCGCCGGATCTGCGTTCGGCGAAGAGTGAAGAGGAGTTCGCGCAGCGCCTCGGCGACGCAGCACGCAGCGCGGCGAAGGGCACCTGGCTGACTTCGGGAACCTGGGATCACGAGAACTGGCCCGGCGGCGCGCTGCCGACGCGCCGTTTGCTCGACCGCTTCGTGCCCGACCATCCCGTGTTCGTCAGTCGCCTCGACGGGCACATGGCCGTCGCCAACTCGCTGGCGCTGCGCATCGCGGGCCTGACCGCGAAGACCGCGGACGTTCCCGGCGGCGAGATCGTGCGCGACGACGACGGCGAGCCGACCGGCGTGCTCAAGGACGCGGCGATGGCGCTGGTGTCGGCGCGCGTCCCGGCCTGGAACGCCGAGCAGCGCCTGCAGCGCGCGCGTGCCGCGCTGCGCCACGCCGCCGAGCTCGGCGTCACGTCCGTGCACGACATGCTCGACAGTTGGGAGCCGCTGCAGACCTACCAGCAACTGCGCGACGCCGGCGAACTGACCTGCCGCCTCGTCGTCTACGCACCCGCGGCGCAGATCGAACGGCTCGTCGCCGCGCGCATCCGGCGCGGTTTCGGCGACGACTGGCTGGCGGTGCACGGCGTCAAGGGCTTCGCCGACGGTTCGCTAGGCAGCACGACGGCGTGGTTCGACGCGCCCTATGCCGACGCGCCCGACACCGCGGGGTTGCCGATGCCCGGCCTCGTCAACGGCGACCTCAACGAGATCCTGCAGCAGTGTGCGCACGCGGGTCTGCAACCTGCCATCCACGCGATCGGCGATCGCGCCAACGCCACCGTGCTCGACCTGATGGCGGCCAGCGACGGGCTGCGGGGGCAACGGCCGCGCATCGAACACGCGCAGCACCTGCGCGCCGCCGACATCGCGCGCTTCGCCGAGCTCGGCGTGATCGCGTCGATGCAGCCGTACCATTGCGCCGACGACGGCCGCTGGGCGAAGAAGCGCATCGGCGCCGAACGCTGCCGCACCACCTATGCGTTCCGGAGCCTGCTCGACGCCGGTGCGAACCTCGCGTTCGGCAGCGACTGGCCCGTCGCGCCGCTGTCGCCGTGGCGTGGTCTCGACGCCGCGGTCACGCGCCGCACCCTCGACGGCCTGCAGCCGGACGGCTTCGTGCCCGAACAGAAGCTCACGCTGCTGCAGGCGCTGACGGCCTACACGCGCGGCGGCGCCTTCGCGGCGCACCGCGAAGAGCGGCTCGGTGTGCTGCGGGCGGGCATGCTCGCGGACCTGATCGTGCTCGACCGCGACCTGTTCGCGGGCGGTGAACTCGGCGAGGTGCAGGTGCGGCTCACGATGGTCGGTGGGTGCGTGGTGCACCGGCGCGGCCTCTGATCGGGGCGAGCAATCTCCGGCGACCGCGCGACTCGTGCACAGCGGCTCGGCGAATGCGTGCGACTGCGCCCGGGTGGCGCGATCAGGGCACCTGCGCCAGGGCCCGGATCGTGCGTTGCAGGTGGGCCTCGAAGTCTGCCAACGTCGAGGCGATCCGCCTGTGAATGCGCCCGAGCCGCTCCGCGTGCGAACGCACCAGAGCGGGGTCGAAGTCGAGCACGTACGCGTTGCGGAAGAAATGTCGGAACTTGCGCAGTTCGTGGAGATCACCAACGACATCGGACGGGACGACACGCGGACGCAACCCGGGTACCTCGACCTGCATCTGCGAAAGCAGATCGGCGTGCCAGCTCGCTCCCGTCGGCACGTTCTCGTCGAGTTGGCGCGCGATGCGTTCGCACAGCGTCTCGAGCGCGGTGTAGTAGCCGTGCAGGTTCGCCGCGACCAGCGTCAGTTCCGCCCGGCCCATCGTGGCGTTAGCGCCCCACGACTCCAACAGCGTCGCGGTTTCGCTGGCGCGGGCAACGAGTGCCGCGGTGTCGACTGCGATCTCAGCCGACAGACGCGCGAGCCGGGCCAGCAGTTGCGGATCACGGACCATGGCATTGCACTCCGTCGCGTTCCACCCGCTCGCGGAACGATGCGGGCAGGTCTTCGATACGCAGGACCTCGACGGGCACATCGAGTTCCCGGGTGAGCAGCATCTCGAGGCGGCTCGCGAACGCCGGGTCGGCGCCGCGCAAGACGAGGTCGACGTCGCTGTGGTCGCCGAAGCCGCCCCAGGCGAGGGAGCCGATGAGCCACGCCCGCGTTCCGGGTATCAGCTCGCTGCGGAGGCTCTGCATCAGTCGGTCCCGCACGACCTTGGCGCGTAGTTCCCGCGCCGCGCGCTCAGTGCTCACGCGCGCCCGCAGGGTCGCTACGGTCTGCTCCACGGAAACGACCATGACGGGATCATGGCCTGTCGTCGGGCTTCGCGGAAGCACGGAGTCGCGGGTGATGTCCGAGCCGCGAGACCTGTCGAAGGCGCCAGTCCTCGGCGTGTGGCATGCAGGCATGAAGGTAGGGCGGATCGGTCGACGCTAGCATGCCCGGAATGCGCAGGAGACGGCTGTTGGCGACAGGAGGGGCCGGCCTGGCTTGCGCGCTCTGCGTCGCACTCGTGTGGTGGCCTTCCCGACCGGTCCCGACCGCCGCGGCCGAAGTGAGCCCTGCCGCCGGCGCTGTACCGGACCTCGTGGCGGATGCGGAGCCGGTGGCGCCGGCGATCAGGATCGAGGCGCCCGTTCTGCCTGTCGCAACGGTGCCGGCCGACGACCCGCTCGCCGCGGGGCCCGTGGGGGAGCAGAGCGCCGGCAGCGTGACGATCACCGGTCGTTGTCTCGCCGCCGAGGATCGCCGGCCGATCGCCGACTGCGTCGTCGAGCTACGTGGTGCCGCAGAGGTCGCGCGTACGGTCGCCGACGGCACGTTCCGCGCCGAGGTCGCGCTCGATTCTCGCGGCGCCATCACGCTGCGCTTCGACGCGGAAGGACGGGCGACGCGCATCGGTTCGTTCACGGGGCTGAAGGACGGCTCGCGCGAAGACCTCGGCGACCTGCTGTTGCCGCGCGGTTGGCACGTGCACGGCCGCGTGACCGAGATCGACGGCACCGGCGTCGGCGGCAACAACGTGCTCGTGTTCGGCGTCGACACGGCGTTGCGGGTGGGTCAGTCGGGACAGGGAGTCACGGGGGCGGTGTGTGCTGCGGACGGTTCCTTCACGTTCGACATGCAGCTGCCCGCAGGCAGCTATCACGCCCAGGTGTTCGGTGCGCGCAGGAAACAGCGCGGCGACGGTGCGTTCGTCGTCGATCCGTTGCGCGGCGCCGAGCCGTTGCACCTCGTGCTCGAACCGATCGAAGTGTTGCCATCGATCCGCGGCACGGTCGTGGATGCGCGCGGGCAGCCGGTCGCCGGAGTCGGGTTGCGGGCCGCGGCAGGGGGATCTCCGGCGCAATCGGACCAGCTCGGGCGCTTCGTTCTTCTCGCCGATGGGCCGGTCACCGGGTCGACGCGGGTGTTGTTGCAGCGACCGGAGCGGTGGTCAGCGACCTTCACTCCGCCCACGGTCGAGTGGGGCCGGGAGGATCTGCGCATCGAGTTGCCCGACGGTCCGCGGCTGGCCATCGAAGTCGTCGACGACGCGGGAGCCGCAGTGCCAGAATACGCCGTGCTGCTCGGGCCTGCCGATCGTCCGTTCCTGCCCGAGAACCGGGCGTGTGGGCGACGCCATGAAGACGGGCGCTGTGTGCTCGCGACGCCGCAAGGTGGGCAACTCCTGCTGCGTGTGGTGCCGACCGCCGCCGACCTCGATTGCAGCGAGCTGCGGCGCATCGAGCTGGCTTCCGAGGGACTGCGCCAAGAACGTTTCGTGCTGTCCCGTTTGGCGACGGCCGCGGTGATCGTGGTAGACGAAGCTGGCGGTCCGGTGTCGGGCGCCGATGTGAGCCTGTTGCGTCTGGGAAAGGACCTCGAACAGGCGCGCCACCATGACCGCGATCCGCGGGCTCTACGCCTGCACACCCTGGTCGACGGGGTGTCGGAACGGGTGAGTGGTGGCAAGACGGCAGACGACGGGCGAACCTCGCTGCGCTTTGTGGGCCTCGCGCAGGGACTCGGCCTGCGCGTGCGTGCCGAGGGCTTCGTGACCGAGCTGATCGTCGATCCGAGACTCACGTCGGGCGCGCCCTTGCGCGTGGTCCTGCGTCGCGGCGGCGCCCTGCGCGTCGAGGTCGAACGCAACGGCGAGCCCAGGGAACTCTTCGCCGTGGTGATGTGGGACGCGATGGGGCAACCCGTCCGTCGCTTCGATGCCAGGATCGACGCCGAAGGTGTCTGCCTGGTGCCGGTGTTGCCGGCCGGTCACTACTCGGTGTCCGTGTATCGGCAGTTGGTGCTCGAGCTTCCCGGCGAGGCGACGGTAAGTCACGCGGCCTGCGGCGCGCCGGTCGTCGCTGTCGATGTCGTCGGTGGTGTGACCGCCAGCGTGAGGATCGCGGTGCCGCGCCCGTCGTTCGGCGTCCTCGACGGCAGACTGGTCGGACCGGGTTTCCCCAGCGAGGTGCCGCAGTTGCTCGGCGTCGTGCTGGTGCGCCTGGACGCCGCCGATCTGCGCATCGGCTTCTTCCCGGTCGCGGCCGACGGCTCGTTCCGCGCGGAGGGCCTGCTGCCGGGCCGCTATCGCATCGCGGTGCAGAACAGTGCTCTCGGCGAGCTGCAGAGCGTGAAGGGGCTGCTCGACGCCGTGGTCGAGATCGAACCTGGCAGCACGCGGTCCGCCGATTTCACCTATGTCCAAAGGCGCCTGCAACTGCGGTTGCGATGGCCTGACGGGCAGCCCGTCGCCTCGCAGGTCGAGTATCGCTGCGGCACGCTGACGGCAGTCGCAAGGGTTGCGGGCGAACTCGTGCTCGACCCGGCGCCCGAGCTGCCGATCGAGGTGCGCGCCGGAGATTCGGGCGAATGGTCGACGCCCGCGTCGATGCCGCGGGATCGCACCGAGGCGGTCGTCGAGGTCGTGGTGCCCAAGCCGCGCTGAGCAACTAGCGTTGCCGTGACAGGTGCAGGTCGAACGCGCCGCCGGCGTTGCCGACCTCCAGTTCGGCGGGCGTTACGTCGAGGTCCGCGATCTTCTCGACGCCCCTGCAGAGCGAAGCGGCGATCCGGTGGAGGCCTTGCGCAGGCACCCGGAACTCGGCCACGCCCTCCATCAGGTCCGCCGTGAGCACCGGGCCCTTGTAAGGTGGCAGTGCGCCGCCTGCGGCCGCGGAGTAGACGGAAGGACGACGAGCTGCGAGTACGTCGTGCATCGCGTGCAAGACCAGGCGCACAGAAGTTCCGGCGGCGGGTGCGAAGTCGAGGCAACGCAGTGTCACCGGCAGACCGGGCTGCAGTTCGATCGTCTGCTTGCCGAAGGCGCCACGCACGATCTGGTCGCGATGGCCGTCGAGTCGCACCAACACGTCGATCGGCCGGGCACCGGCGAACAGCACCAGCGGGCTGTCCACCTGCCAGCACGGTTCGGCAATGCGATCGCCGTCGAGTGCCGCGACGAGGCCGACACCGTGCTTGCCGGGTGCAGGTGTGACCCGGCTCGCTTGCGGCAGCGTCAACTCGATCGCCTGCAGTCCGGGGATGCGCAGATGCTGCAAGCGGGCTTCGGCGTTGCGTTCGCCGTCGACCACGACGATGTCGGCAAGCACGAGCAGCGGGTCGGGCAGGCCGCGCGAACGCACCTCGAGGCGATAACGTCCGGGCGCCACCGCCGGCCAGGTGTAGGCCATCTCCAGCGGATCGTCGGCGACGAAGCCCTGTTCGCGCGGCACACGCGCATCGATGCCTGGGTCGAAGCGGCCCTGTGTTGGCAGATCGTTGCGGTGGTCGACTGCCACCAGCAGCGGCTGCATGCAGAACGCTTCGATGTGGCCACCGGCGACGATAGACGCGCGCACCGATCCACCGCGGTGCAGTTCGACCCGCAGGTCGCGGACGCCGTTCTCGAACGGCACCGGGGGCACGGGCAGGAACTGGTGATCGGAGTGCACGATCAATCGCAGGTCGGCGCGTGGTGTCTCGCCGAACACCGAGAACCGGCCATCACCATCGATGCGCTTGGGCAAGAGCACCGTCTGCCATGGCTGCTCGACGTGCCCGGTCGCAGCCTGCACCGCGAAGCCGAAGTCCTTGGGCAGCGCACCGCGCGGCGTGACGAACTGCACCTGCAGCACGAGTGGTTCGGGCTGCAACCCGAGCACACCGAGGTCGTGTTCGCCTGGCGACAGGACGAGGTCGCCGCGCCAACGTGCGCTTTCACCGCTGGAGCCACGTTCGGTGTCTTCGACGCGCAGGGTCAACTCGGTGAGCCGTTGCTCGCGCACCGGCGCGACCACCGGAATGCGGAAGCGGCCGTCGTGATCGGTCACGACCCTCTCGCGCGACAACTCGCGACCGTTGGTGATGGCGCACACGGTCTCGCCGACCACTGGCTGACCATCACGCAGCAGCTTGCCGACCAAGGTCGGCGCCGGCTCGGGTTGCCAGAGCACGGCGACGACTTCACCGTCGGCGACCGGGCCAGGGATCACACGAAATTGCTCTGGCGGCGCGTGTTCTCGGCCAAGACGCCATTGCCGACCCAGGCCGACGCGCGCGAACTTCGCGACCCCGTGCGTGTCGGTTCGAGGGCCCGTGCGTGCGCCCGGAGCTTCGTCGGCAGGTACGAGCACGAACCCCTGGTCGGCGATCGGTTCGCCCAGCGTGTTGCGCAGCGTGACCTCGATGTTGCCGGCAGGCGGCAGCGTGAGCACGATCGGTTCTCGGGGCAGGCGCGCGGCGTCGATCGTCTTCCCCGCGTCGATGCCGGGCAACGCGACGTCGACCAATGCAGGCAGGACGTCGGCATGAGGCTGGATGCGATCGCTCCACAACTGCACGTGACGAAGCGTCGCTGATCCCTGTTCGTCGGTTAGGCCGACGCCTTGCTCACTGCGCGTGCTCTTGCCGGTCGCGACGTAGTGCACCGCGATCGGCACGTCGGCCGCCGGCATTCGTTGCGCATCGAGGACCTGGACCACGCAGCTGCGGTCCAACTGCAGCTGCAGCACGTGCACCTCGTCCGGCAGGGCCATGCCGGAGATGTAGGCTTCGCCGTAATCGGCACCGTGACGAACGACACACGTCCAGGAACCGCGCGGGAGTTCTTGCCACGGCCAGCGTGCGATGCCGTTGCCGTCGGTCGTGGTGACGGCGCCAAAACGTCGCAGCCAGGCTTCGTTGTCCCACCGCAGGAGTCGTCGTTCCGCTGCGGACAACACCGGGCTCGGTGCTCGGTCCGAGAGCCACAGCAACTCGACGAACGGCATTGGCGCCCCATCGCTGCCGAGCACCCGCACCTGCACCGAAGGGCCCGGCGGCGCGGGCGGCGCGACCTCGGCGGCGACGCGTTGTGCGGCGAGAACGGTGGCCGAAGGTGCAACATCGGGATCCGTTCCCACCTCCGCATCGACCTCGGTCGCGATCCGCGCCGCAGAGTCCTGCAGCAGGGAACCGCCATGGCCGTCGTTTGCCCGCCACAGCGTTGTCGCGACCACCAGCAATACCAGCAGCGTCACCCCACCGAACACCTTGCCCTGCATCAACCCTGCTCCTGCCGCCGTGGCGGCTGTCCAGCCCGTGGTGACCGGCAACTCGGCGAGCGGCAACAGCGCCGCGATCCAGTTGCGTTCCGTGCCGAAGTCGTTCTGCAACCTGCCTCGCAGCTGATGCAGCGCGCGTCCGAGCCGCGTCTTCACCGTCTTGACCGGTTCGCCGAGGCGATGTGCGATCTCGGTGGGCGACAAGCCTTCGAAGTAACGCAGCCACACGGCGGTCGCGTAAGGCTCACCCAGGTCACGAACGGCCACTGCGAGCACGGCCTGTGTCTCCAGGTGTTCGGCGGCGTTTGCTGCACCGACGGGCCGCGGGGCGGCCCCGTGTTGTTCACGCAGTCGGCGGCGACGCTCGGCGCGCCGCAGGTCCAGTGCGCGCGAACGCACCACGGCCCTCAGCCATCCCGCCAGCCCGCTGCGGCTCGCTGGTGGTCGCTGCAGCAGCGTGACCATCGCGTCCTGGACCGCATCTTCGGCCAGGTCATGGTCGTTGAGCAGATCCCGCGCGATACGGCGCATCGCGGCGGCTTGCTGCTCCAGGTCGTCTTCGGGGAAGGACATCGCGATCGCAGGAACGTCACCGCCGCACCGGCAGACCTCAACAGTCTGGCGGATTCTGTGGGGCCGGGCACCGCTTGCCCCCAAGGGTGTACGCGGTCGTGGCATGGTGCGTCGTGACGCGACAGACGACAGAGACCCTCCGGGGCCGAAGCTGG
>CAYMPV010000068.1:0-18035 GCA_964392305.1 uncultured candidatus Brocadiaceae bacterium | reverse complement strand
CCTGCTTGTAGAGGTCGTCGTAGGCGATCACGACGTGGCGGCCTTCGTCGCGCAGGCGCTCACCCATCGAGGCACCGGCGTAGCAGCTCAGGAACTGCATCGAGGCCTCGGACGAAGCCGGCGCCGAGACCACGATCGTGTAGGGCATCGCGCCGTACTGTTCGAGCTTCTCGACGACCGCCTTGACGGTCGACTGCTTCTGGCCGACCGCGACGTAGATGCAGATCACCTGCTCGGGGTTGTTGATGTCGCCGCCGCCGGTCAGCTTCTGGTTGATGAACGTGTCGATGATCAGCGCCGTCTTGCCGGTCTGACGGTCGCCGATGATCAGCTCACGCTGGCCGCGGCCGATCGGGATCATCGAGTCGATGCCCTTGATGCCGGTCTGCAGCGGCTGCTTGACCGGCTCACGCTCGGGCACGGTCGGGGAACGGCCTTCGATCGGGCGCAGGTCGTCGGGGCTGACGACGATGTCACCCTTGCCGTCGACCGCGCGACCCAGCGCGTCGACGACGCGACCGCACATCTGCAGGCCCGTGGGCACCGAGATGATGCGGCCCGTGGTGCGCACCTGGTCACCTTCCTTGACCTTGCTGTCGCTGCCGAGCAGCACGCAGCCGACGTTGTCCTCTTCGAGGTTCAGCGCCACGCCCTGCACGCCGTTCCCGAAGTCGAGCAGCTCGCTCATCATGCAGTCGTCGAGACCGTGCACGCGGGCGACGCCGTCACCGACCGTGAGCACCGTGCCGACGTTGGACTTGTGCATTCCGCCCTTGAAGCCCTCGATCTCGGCCTTGAGGACGCTGGCGACTTCGGATGGTTTGAGATCCATGATTCGTGACTCGAGGAGATTGGCTGGCCTGCGCCGGACGGCATCGGGCCGGCCGCGCAGATGTATGTCGTGTGGTGTTGGAAGTCGGTGAGCCCGGCGGTCTGCCCGGCGGCCCGACGCGAGAGATCAGATCGAGGCCTGCAGCAGCTTGTGTTCGAGGTCGGCGAGCGCCGCCTGCATGGAGCCGTCGTAGAGCACGTTGCCGATGCGCAGGCGCACGCCACCGAGAACCTCGGGGCGGTGCTGCTGCGTCAGCGAAACCTTCTTGCCGCTGAGCCGTTCGGCGAGCGTGCCGAGCGCGGTCATGTCGGCTTCGCCGAGAGCGCGCGGGGTCTCGACGACACCTTCGACCTCGCCGCGTTCGGCCATGATCAGGTCGCGCAACGCGGGATACAGATCGAACAGCACCTCGACGCGGTGGCGCTGCACCAGCACGCCGACGAGGTTCTGCAGCAGCTGGTGACAGCCGGCGGTGAGTTTGCCGAGCATCGCCGCGCGCTGCTCACGCGCCAGGTCGGGGCTCAGCAGCACGTCCTTGGCGGCCGGCGTCGCCAGCGCGTCGTGCACCGCCTGGGCCCCGGCGGCGACCGCATCGGTCGCGCCCTGGGCCTTGGCGAGCGCATGCAGCGCTTCGGCGTAGCGTTTGGCCAACAGGGTCATCCGTGACTCCTGGCGGCATCCGAGACGAACTTCTCGACCAGCTGGCGGTTCTGCTGGTCGTCGATCTTCTGCTGCAGCAACTGTCCGGTCGCAGCGATCGTCAGGTGCACGACCTCCTGCCGGATCTCCTGCAGGGCCTGGCGCTTCTCGGCGGCGATCACCTCACGCGCCTTCTGCAACTCGGCCTTGGCCTTCTCGTCGGCGGCCCGGACCGCCTCGGCGGCCTGCCGCTCGGCACGCGCCATCGCCTCTTCGACCATGCGCTTGGCGTTGGCCTGCGCAGCGGCGAGTTCGGCCTTGGCCTGCGCCATCTGCGCCTCGGCCTGCTTCTGGGCGACCTCGGCCGCGGCGATCGAGTCCTCGACCTTGCGGTCGCGATCCTCGAGCGCGTTGGTGATCGGGCCGTAGACGAACTTCCACATCACCGGCAAGGCGAGCACGAACGCGATCAGCGTCCAGATGACCATGCCGGGGGCATAGTCGAGGATGGAGTTGAGCGGCCGGTCTTCGCCTTCGGCGAGCAACGTGGCGACGAATGTGGTCGTTGAGCAGATCACGCGGAACCTCTCGGGGAGGACACGTCTTCAGAAGACGCGCCTTCTGAAAACACTGCGAACGGAACGGTACTGGGCGGACGGACGGTCACCGCGCGCGACCTGAGCGTCGGCGCGGCGACCGCAGCGGGCTGGTGGCGATTACTTGAAGGCCAGCAGCAGGCCGATGACCGCCGCGAACAGCGCGACACCTTCGACGAACGCCGCGAGCAGCAACGCATTGCCCTTGATGGCGTCCGCGGCTTCGGGCTGACGGGCGATGCCCTCACCAGCCGAGCCACCGATGCGGCCGATGCCGAGGCCAGCGCCGATCGCGGCGAGACCAGCGGCGAAACCGGCGCCGATGCCCGGGCCGATGTTCGAGGCCGCGGCGACGTTGACTGCATCCTGAATGAAAGCAAGCATGGGGTTCTCCGTGACTGACTGAAGGGGTTCGAAAAAGCGGGTTGGAATCAGTGCTCCTGATGCATCGCCTGATGGATGAAGGTGATGCTCAGGAACGTGAAGATGTAGGCCTGCAGCAGCGTGACGAACGCTTCGATCGTGTAGATGAAGATCGCCATGCCGGCGCACGGCAGCGCCGTGAGGTAGCTGGTGATGGCGCCGCCCTGCAGCTTGGTGAACAGGAAGATCAGGCTCAACGCCGCGCCGACGACCAGGTGGCCGGCGAGCATGTTGGCGAACAGACGCACCATCAACGCGAACGGCTTGACCAACAGGCCGACCAGTTCGATGACGACCATCATCGGCAACAGGATCACCGGCAGGCCGTGCGGGATCAGGCCCTTCCAGTAGCCGACGACGCCGTTCTTCTTCATGCCGAAGACCAGCATCATCACGAAGGTGATCAGCGCGAAGGCGCCGGTCACATAGGGCGTGCCGGTGGCGGTGTAGATCGAGAACGGAAAGCTGTGGCTGACACTCGGGATCAGGCCGACGACGTTCTGGAAGACCAGGAAGAAGAACAGGAACAGGAAGAACGGCACGAAGGCGCGCCCCTCTTCTTTGCCCATCACCCGGTAGACCATCTCGTCGCGCACCCACAGGCACCAGCCGCGCATGATGCGCGTGGCTCTGCCGGTGGGGCGACCGAAGCTGAACACCACCGGCAGGAAGATCGCGAGCATCAGGCCCAGCGAGATCCACTGCCACGGCTGCACGTTGTAGATCGCGTAGACCGGCGCGGCCTGGCCCTCTTGCGGGGCCGGCCAGATCGCGTACGGCACGCTGTGCGAGAACGTCTTCGTGAAGAACTCGTTGTTCTTCATCGCCAACGTGTGCAGCGCGTGGCCATCGTGAGCCGTCTCCGTGGTCGCCCCGGGCGCGTGCTGAGGTGCCTGTTCGTGCTGCGCGACCAACCGGTCCGACGGCGCGAACATCACCGCGAGCGCAACGAGTAGCGCGCCGAGGAACGACAGGTACCGACGATCGGGCTTCGTCTGCATGATCACGAGGGGGACGATCGGGAGGAGTTCGAGGCCGATGCCCGCGTCGCCGCGCGCACCAGGGAACTCGCCAGGGTCAGCTGCGCCACCAGCGAAGCCGCCGCGAACGCGACGGCAAAGGCGGCCAGCTGCGGGAATTTCACGTCGTTGCCGCGCAGCACGAACACCGCGACCAGCACCAGGGTGACCTTGATGCCGAAACCCAGGCCGAGCAGGCCTTGCAGGCGCATCGACAACAACCGCGGATCGTTGCCCAGCTGCTGCGCGGTGCGCGGATCGAAGATGCGTCGGTGCACCAGCAGCGCCAACACGCCACCGAGCAGGGCGAGCGCGAGGCCATAACCGACCCACGGCAGGTTCTCGGCAGCGACCGCGCCACTGAGCCACGTCAACCCGAACAGCGCGCCGAGCAGGCCCACCACCGTCAGCAACGCACGGCCGAGCGTCAGCCCGGGTGCAGCTGGGGTCGTGGTCTGCGGCAGGGACACGGTCGAGGTCATCAGGCGACGAGAGACGACGAGGGGAGACTGGTGACGAGGACGGACGCGGTCAGCCGCGCGGACGTTTGCCGAACGGCAGCAGTTCGGGCGCCAGGACCCGGATCAGGTGCAGCATGCCGCCGACGATGCCGCAGCCGACACACAACAACAGCAACCAGGGTTTGGTGCCGAGCTTGGTGTCGAGCCACATGCCGCCGTAGGCGAACAACCCGACCGACACCGCCAAGGTCATCCCCGCGCCGATGGCGCGCGAGTTGTTTGGGCTTTGCCGGGGCTGGTCGTTCATCCACACCGCTCGGGAGTGAGGCCGAACTGGGGCGAGCAGATTAGCGAGACGTCGGCGCGGGGCAAACCCAAGCTGTCGGGATTTTTCCGCAGGAATTGGCTCCTCGCGATCCCCACCAGTGCCGTCGGTGCCGCGGGTGCGTCGCCGACGCCACTTGCCATGACCATCCACATCCGTTCGATCGTTCCCTCCCTGTTCCTGCTCGGCCTCGTGCTCGCTCCCGATCTGCTGGCGCAGTCCGGCACCCTGGTGTCGCCGGGCGACCGCCACAACCTCGAAGGCAGCTCGTACACGAGTTTCCCGCTCGGCCGCGCCAGTTGCCGCATGCAGACGCTGCACGCCGACATGCCCGGCAACGCCGTGATCGCCGGCCACGCCTACCGCCGCGACGCGGCCGGGGTGCGCGGCCGCGTCGACGGCCTCGCCGTCGAACTGCAGGTGACCGCGTCGGTCACCGGCACGGTGCCGGCCAACGCCTCGCCGACGTTCGCGCAGAACCGCGGCGCCAATCCCGTTGTGGTGCTGCCGCGCACCTGGGTGACGCTGCCCCCCACCGACCGCCCGGCGCTCGACCCGGCACCGAGCTTCGAGCTGTCGATCCCGTGGGCGGTGCCGTTCGTGATGCCACCGCAAGGCGGCACGCTGTGCCTGGAGATCGAGGTGTTCGGCAACCAGACCGCCACGGCGCCCAACCAGAACGTCAATCTCTACCTCGACGCGCACGAGAACTACCTCGACGGCCGCGCCGAACAGCCGGGGTTCCGCCTCGCCCAGGGCTGCGCCGCACCGGGCTCGAACCGCGACAGCTACGCCAGCCTCGTGCTCTGGCACCGCGGCGCGCAGATGGACCTCGACGTGGCCTTGCGCGACGGCGTGCCCGACCTCGGTTCGGGCCTGGTGCGGGCCTTCGTCGCGCTCGGCACACAACTGCTCGGCCAGCCTTGGCCGACGGCGCCGCAGTGCACGCTCTACAGTTCGGCGGAACTGCTGCTCGCGCTGCCCGGCGCGGTCACGGCGACCGGAAGCTACGACGGCATGTTCACGGGCCTGCCGGTGCTGCCGCCGGGCTTCCGGCTGTGGTGTCAGACCGGCTCCATCGACCTGGGCTCGGGTGCGTTGGCGTTCAGCGACGCCACGGCGTTGATGACGCCGCCGCCGGGGCTGTTGCCGATCCCGACCAGCCGCGTGGTCAACAGCACCAACGTCGCGGGCACCACCGGCACGATGTCGCTGGCGGTGCCGGTGATCGCCTTCTTCTGATCGCCTACAGGTTCAGCTTCCTGCAGAACGGGATCAACGCGCCGCTGCCGGTCATCGCGACCGGCGCGGCCGCGTCGAACGGCGGCGCGGCGAACAGGCTGATCAGCTGCGGGTGGCTGTACGTGCGCACCACGCCGCCGCAGAACAACACGTTGACGGTGCCATCGGGGTGCGAACACACGCCTTCGTTGTCGTCGGCGAGCCAGGCCTCGTTGGTGCCGGTCTCACGCGAGTTCATGTGGGCCTTGCTGCGCCCCGCGTAGTGCGTGTCGGCCGAACTCACGCCGGCGAGCGAAGGCCACGGATCGACGCCGCGCTGCACGGCGGGGCGCAGCGAGATCCAGTTCGCGTCGTTCTCGCGCAATCCCGGCGTGAAGTAGCGGTCGAAGTTCTCCTCGCTGTGCCCGACGATGCCTTCGACCCACGGTGCGAGCACGAAGCGGTGACCGTCCTCGCTCGGCAGCCAGCCGATCTTGTTCTTGAACGTCAGCAGCGTCTCGTGTTGCCAACGCAGGTTGGCGCAGTCGGCAGCGACGTTGGCCATCAACTGCGATTCGCGGATGCGCGGCAGCAACGCTGCTGCCAACAGGCCGATGATCGAGATCACGACCATCAACTCGACCAGGGTGAAACCGGAGATCCTGCGCATGGCAGATCCTTTCGCGTTCGCGAGGCGCCGCCGGGCGGCGCGGGTAGAGGGGCGAACGCTGCTAGTCCCGGGTCGCGGGGCGGCAACAGCCGCCGCCCGCGTCACCAGCTCAGATGTCGAGCTTCTGGCACTCTTCGATCGGCGAGTTCGGTCCGTAGGTCGCGATCGGCTGGGACTTGTCCATCTCGGGCAGGCCCAGGTTCGCCATCAATTCGGGGTAGCTGTAGCTGCGCACGTTGCCGTCGCTCAGCAGGATGTTGACCGTGCCGTTGGAGAGCCGCCAAACGCCCTCGTTGTCGTTGGCCATCCACGCCTGGATGCCCGTCTCGCGGGTGATCATGTCCTTCTTGCTGCGCCCCGCGTAATGGGTCATCGAGGAGTCGACCTCCTTGATGTTCGGGAACGGGTTCTCTCCCTTCTGCATCATCTGCCGGTACTCGTGATACATCGGGTCGTTCTCACGGGAGCCGGGCGTGAAGAAGAAGTCCAGGTTCTCGACCGAGTGGTGACAGACCCCTGAGGTCCAGGTCGCGAGCACGAACTTGCTGCCACCCTCGTTCGGCAAGCTCTTGAGCTGGAGCTTGTACATCTGCAAGAGGTCGCGGTGATGGCGCAGGTTCGCCTGGTCCGCGGCGACGTTCGCGGTCTCCTGCGCGCCGAGGATGTTCGGCAGGAGCACGGCCGCGAGCAGGCCGATGATGCTGATCACGATCAGCAGTTCGATCAGGGTGAAACCGGTTTGGGATCGACGCATTTTGGCTGGGGAGAGGGGTCGTACGAAAGCCAGGGGGGTGACGAAGTCTAACCCCCCAGCCCGACATGGCAACGCGTCAGGCCGTCGCCGCCCGATTCCAGTGCGCGATCGCGGTGACGACAGCGCGCTCAGCGGTTGCCCTGATCACCCGAGCCGCCGTTGCCACCGTCGCCGGTGGCCTTCGGAGTCGGGGTCGGCATCGGCTCGTTGCCCGGGTTCGGCTTGGTCTCGCCCGCCGGCGCGGCCGGCTGGGCCTCGAGGCCGTTCTGCTGCTGGTACTTCTGGGCGAAGAAGGTGTCGCCCGAGTACTCGCCCCACCACTGGCGCCAACGCAGCGCCGCGGTCTGCATGTCGCGCTTGCTGGCGTTGAGGTGGTCGTAGCCGAAGTCGTGACCCGTGGCGACCTTCAGCGCCTCGTGGCACATGTAACGGACCTCGCGCTTGTCGCTGTCCAGGCCCTCGATCAGGGTCGGGCACGACTGCAGGTCGCCGAGCAGCACCAGGGTGCGCGCCACTTCGGTGCGCACGCTGGTTTCGCTGTCGTTGGCGATCGAGCGCAGCGCCGGAATGGTGCGGCGGTCGTGCAGGCGGCCGAGCACCCAGGCGCACGAGCTGCGCACCTTGGCGTTCTGATGCTTGAGGCCCTCGAGCACCGCGGGGATGACCTGCTCCCCGGCGTCGGTCAGCCAGATCAGGTTCTGCACCAGCTCATCGCGGTGCTGGAACGGGATCTGCTGGACGCGCGAGGTGATCTCCCCGGCCATCAAGCTGTTGGGCTGGATGAACGGGTCTTCCTCCGACTTCGTCGGGGACGTGGAAGAACACGCCGCGAAGGCGAACAACACGCTGGCAAAGGTGGCCGCGATCCTCATGACTTTCCTCTGGAGTTCTCGGGGGTGCGGGCGCCGGGCGCCCATTGCCCCCGTGTCATCGGCAACCTTTGGCAGGCGGCTTGAGCAGGTTCTGCAACTCCCTGTCGGGCCGATGGCCACGGCCCCAGGCCGCCACTCGCCGTTGGCACGGCCGGAACCCCTGGCGTAGAGTCGCGCCCCCACTCGACCGGCGGGCGGTCGAGGCAACCGCGGACACACCACAGGAGCTCGAGATGAACAAGGCCGACCTGATCGAGGAAGTGCAGAAGCAGTTGGGCACCGAGTGCTCCAAGGCGCACGCCGAGCGCGCCGTCAACGCGCTGATCGCGTCGATCCAGCGCGGGCTGAAGAAGGACAAGGAGGTGCAGATCGTCGGGTTCGGAACCTTCGCGGTGAAGAACCGCAAGGCGCGCATGGGGCGCAACCCGCAGACCAACGAGCCGATCCAGATCAAGGCCTCGCGCACGGTCGGGTTCCGGCCCGGCACGACGCTGAAGGACAGCGTCTGACGAGCCTGGTGAGTCGAACCTGGCGACTGCTCGCTCAGGCCTCCAGCCAGCCGCCCCCGAGCACCCGTTCGCCGTCGTAGAACACCGCCGCCTGGCCCGGCGTGATCGCCGCCACCGGCGCCGCGAACTCGATCGTCGCGCCGCCGCGGCCATCGGCGATCACCGTCGCCGCCGCGGGCTCGTGCCGGGCGCGGACCTTGACCTGCGCGACCACGGGCTCACCCGGCGCCGGCGGGTCGACCAGCCAGTGTGTGCCCAGCACGAACGCGTGCCGCCGGTCCAGACCGTCGCGCGATGACAGGGTCACGTCACCGGAGTCGGGATCGATCGCGGTGACGTAGTGCGGCGTGCCGAGCGCCGGCAGCCCCTTGCGCTGGCCGACCGTGAAACCGTCGATGCCGTCGTGTCGGCCGACCTCGCGACCGCTCGCATCGACGAAGCGACCCGCGCGTCCGCCGCCGCCGCGCGACCGCACCAGGTCCCGGTAGTCACCGCTGGTGACGAAGCAGATGTCCATCGACTCGGGCTTCTCCGCGGTGACCAGGCCGGCTTCGCCGGCGATCTGCCGCACCTGCTGCTTGTCGAGATCGCCGAGCGGGAACAGCGTGCGCGCCAGCGCCGGTCGATCGACGCCGAACAGGTAGTAGGTCTGGTCCTTGTTGGCGTCGCGCGCCGTGCGCAGTTCGCCATCGACGATGCGCGCGTAGTGCCCGGTGGCGACGCAATCGGCGCCGACGTCGGCCGCGATCCGGAAAAGATGACCAAATTTGAGCTGCTGATTGCACAGCACACAGGGGTTCGGCGTGCGCCCACGCCGGTACTCCGCTGCGAAGTGATCCATCAGCGCCGCGAACTCCTCCTGGTAGTCGACCGCATAGAACGGCATGCCGAGCCGTTCGGCGACGACGCCGGCGTCGCGCGCGTCGGAGGCCGAGCAGCACGACTTCTCCTGGGCGGACTTGCCGGCGACCCCATTGCGCATGAACACCCCGACCACGTCGAACCCCTGCCGCTGCAGCAGCAACGCCGCCACACTGCTGTCGACCCCACCGGACATCGCCGCGAGCACTCGCATCGGGCGGCAGGTTAGGCCGCGGTGCCCCCGGGCTGCAATTCCCGCGTCGGAACCGGCACCGCAGGCGCGACATCGCCCGCCCCCCTGCCTATGCTGCTCGCCCCTTCTGCCGAGCCATCCGGCTCGCCAGCCCTCCGGTGCCGATGCCAGCCACGACGATCTTCCTCGTTCCGTTCCCGTCCGCGGTGTTCTCAACCCAAGAACCCAAGACCGGCACCGACTCGCCGGTCGCCCCCGGTGGCGGCAATCCGACCGGCCCCGGCGACACGGCAGCGCCGGGTGGCGCCGGCGGCACACCGCCTCCGGCCGGTCCGTGTGCCCTGGAATCCGGCATGATGTTGCCGCTGGGCCTGTTCCTGGCGCTCATGTACTTCATGGTGCTGCGCCCCGAGAACAAGCGCCGCAAGGAGACGCAGGCGATGCTCAGCACGATCAAGGCCGGCGACAAGGTCGTCACCACCGGCGGCCTGCACGGCCTGGTGCATCGCCTCGACGAACGCACCGTGACACTGGTCGTCGACACCGTGAAGATGACCTTCGATCGCGCCGCGATCGGGCGGGTCGATCGTGGTGACGCCGCCGCGGCGGACAAGCCGACGAAGTGAGGCGGAGCGGCACCGAGGCGCGACGTCATCGGCGGCGCGGTCGGGTCGACGCGGCGAGGCGCTCGCCGCCGCCGCGCTCGCGGCGGCCGGCTACCGGGTCGAGGCGCGCAACCTGCGCACGCACGCCGGCGAAATCGATCTGCTGATCCGGCGCGGCCGCGACTGGGCCGCTGTCGAGGTCAAGGCACGCGCCGACCACCCCAGCCCCGAACGGCTCGTCGACGGCGAACGGATCTCGCGACTTTCTCGTGCGCTCACGCTGCTCGCACCGCTGTTACGTCCAGCGCCGCGCTCGCTGCGCATCGACGTCGTCGCGATCCGCTGGACCGAGCCGCCACAGATTCTGCATTTCCATACCTTCAAGGACGTTTTCTGGAGTAGCGGTGGCACCGCCCGTGCCGCCCCGGCTCTAGTCGGTAACCTCTTCCGGCCGAAGCCATCGGCAGCCAGCTGTCGCCCCCACCGCCTCGCCATGCCGCCCCTGACCGAGCAGATCATCCCGCGCCGCAAGGTGCTGTTGATGCTCAGCGAGACCATCCTGATCACGGCGTTGCTGCTGCTCGGCAGCAGCATGCCGCCGCTGGCCACCGGGGATTTCGACCTGTTCGTGCCCTCGCGCGAGTTGCTGCGCGGCGTGTTGACCTGCGTCACCATCGCCGTGATCTGCCAGGCCGCGCTCAGCTACAGCGACCTCTACGACTGGAAGACCTCGCAGAACCGCGCCGAGCTCGGCAACCGCCTGCTGCACTCGTGCGGTTACGCGCTGGTGATGTTGGCCTTCCTGGTGCTGGCGTTGCCATCGGTGTTCTACTTCCCGGGCTTCGCCGACGCGCGCGGCGAAACCTGGAAGCTGATCGTGCTGCTGGGGCTGTCGTTCCTGGCCGTCTACCTGTTCCGGCACGCGTTCCACTGGTTCTTCTACAAGTGGCGCTTCGGCGAACGGCTGGTGGTGCTCGGCAGCTCACCCGAGGCCCTGCACATCGCCCGCATGGTCGTCGACAACCCGATGGCCGGTTACGAGGTGATCGGCATGGTCGAAGAGCCGGGCCAACCGCCGATCGAACGCCGCGACGGCGACCCGCCGCTGCTGGGCCAGCTCGAGTGCCTGCGCACGCTGTGTCGCGAAGAGGGCATCAGCCGCGTCGTCGTCGCGCTGCGCGAACGCCGCGGCCGCGTGCCGGTCGAACGCCTGCTCGAGTGCCGCATGGACGGCGTGCTGATCGAGGAGCGCGAGTCGATGTACGAACGGCTCACCGGCAAGCTCGCGGTCGAGAGCATGCGGCCCAGCTACCTGATCTACGGGCGCGGCTTTGCCAAGGATCCGCTGACGCTGTCGATGAAGCGGGTGCTCGACATCCTGGCGTCGACGCTGGGCATCGTGCTGTCGCTGCCGATCTGCCTGGTCACCGCGGCGCTGATCAAACTCACCAGCCGCGGGCCGATCTTCTTCACCCAGGAACGCGTCGGCGAGGACGGCGAGCTGTTCAAGCTCGTCAAGTTCCGCACCATGCGTTCGGACGCCGAGAAGGAATCGGGCCCGGTGTGGGCACAGAAGAACGACAGCCGCGTCACCACCATCGGCAAGATCCTGCGCCTCGCGCGCATCGACGAGATCCCGCAGTTCCTGAACATCCTGCGTGGGCAGATGTCCTTCGTCGGCCCGCGACCCGAGCGGCCGCACTTCGTCGAACAACTGCGTCAGGAGATCCCGTTCTACGTGCTGCGGCACACCGTCAAGCCGGGCCTCACGGGCTGGGCGCAGGTCTGCCACCCGTACGGCGCCTCGGTCGAAGACGCGCGCGAGAAGCTGCGCTACGACCTGTACTACCTCAAGAACATGAGCCTCTTGTTCGACCTCAACATCATCGTGCGCACCGTCGCGGTGATCCTGAGCGGTCAGGGCGCACGCTGACCACCGGGCGCGTCCCGGGCCGATCGCCGCATTCCATCCGGCCGACGCGACGCTACCCTGCGCGCCATGACGAAGATCCTGGTGGCGGACGAACTCGCCGAAGAAGGTTTGCAGCTGCTGCGCGCAGCCGGCGAAGTGACGGTGAAGAAGGGCATGGACGAGGACACGCTGCGGTTGACGCTGCCCGGCTACCAGGCGCTGGTGGTGCGCTCGGCGACGCAGGTGACCGCGCGCTCCCTCGAACTCGCCGACGACCTGGCGCTGATCGGCCGCGCCGGCATCGGCGTCGACAACATCGACGTGCCGGCCGCGACCGCCCGCGGCATCGTGGTCATGAACACGCCCGAAGCCGGCGCCGTGACCACCGGCGAACACGCGATGTCGCTGCTGCTGAGCCTGGCGCGCTGCATCCCGGCCGCCGACGCGTCGGTGCGCGCCGGCAAGTGGGAGAAGAGCAAGTTCACGGGCGTCGAACTGTTCGGCAAGCAACTCGGCATCGTCGGCCTGGGCCGCATCGGCCGCGTCGTCGGCGAACGCGCGCGCGGGTTCGGCATGACGATCGCTGCCTACGATCCGTTCGTGACCCAGCAGAACGCGCCCGACGGCGTGCGCATGCTCGACCTCGACGAACTGCTGGCGAGCAGCGACTTCGTCAGCGTGCACGTGCCGTTCTCGGACGAGACCAAGAACCTGCTGTCGCGGGAGCGGCTGTCGGTGATGAAGAAGGGCGCCCGCCTGATCTGCGCCGCGCGCGGCGGCATCATCGACGAGTCGGCGCTGTGCGAGGTGCTCGCGCAGGGCCACCTGGCCGGCGCCGCCCTCGACGTGTTCGCCGAAGAACCGCTGCCCGCCGACAGCCCGCTGCGGTCCGCGCCAAACCTGGTGATGACCCCGCACCTGGGCGCCAGCACCCACGAGGCCAAACGCAACGTCTCGATCGAGATGGCGCGCCAGGTCGCGCTCGCGGTGCAGAAGGGCGTCGTGCTCAACGGCGTCAACGTGCCGCGCCTGGCGCCGGCCGACGCCGCGCAGGTCGGCCCCTACCTCGACCTCGCGCGCAACCTCGCCAGCCTGCTCGTGCAGACGTTCGAAGGCCCGCTCGAATCACTGCGCCTGACCTTGCAGGGCGGCATCCCGGCCTCGGCCCATCGCTCGCTGACGGTCGCGACGCTGCTCGGCGCGCTGCGCCCTTCGGTGCACGGCATGCTGACCCCCGTCAACGCCGAGCAGGTCGCGAAGGACCGCAACATCCGCGTGCACTGCGAAGCCAGTTCGCTCAAGCGCGACTTCATGGTGTTGCTGCGGGTCGAGGCGCTGCTCGGCGGCAAGCGCCACTTCGCGTCGGGCACGGTCTTGGGTCAGCGCCACGGCCGGCTGGTCGAGCTCGACGACTACGTGCTCGACGCGATCCCCGAAGGGCCGATGCTGGTCACGTTCCACGACGACCGCCCTGGCGTCGTCGGTCACCTGGGCACGATGCTCGGCAACGCCGGCATCAACATCACGCGCATGCAGATCGGCGCGTCGACCAAGAAGGAAGATTCGGCCGCGGCGCCCGCGCTCGGCGTGCTCAACCTCGACGGCGCGCCGGGCCAGGACCTCGTCGCCAAGGTCGCCGCGCATCCCGCGATCCGCGCGGTTCGCGTGGTGCTCTAGCCCGCGCCCGCGGGGCGAGCAGCCTCGGCAATCGTTCCATGGGGTGGGCGCTTGACGCCATCGCTTAATCTTTTAAGCTTTGGGCATTCAGTAGCCGATCCGGCTACCGTAACGCGATGCCCAACCCGCCCGAACCCACCGAACGCGAGCTGCAGATCCTCAAGGTGCTCTGGGAGCGCGGCGAGGCCACGGTGCGCGAGGTCTACGAGACGCTGCGCGGCGAAGTGCCGATCGTGCAGAACACCGTGCAGGCGTTCTTGCGCCTCATGGAAGGCAAGGGCCTGGTCAGCCACCGCACCGAGGGCCGCTCGTTCGTCTACCGCGCCACGGCCACCGGCGAGCGCACCAAGAAGAGCCTGCTCACGGGCTTGCTCGACTCGGTGTTCGACGGCGCGCTCGACCAGCTCGTCGCCAGCGCCTTCGCCGCCAAGAAGCCCACCGCCGCCGAACTCACGCGCCTGCGCGAACTGCTCGCCGCGGCCGAACAGAAGCGGGGTGGCTCGTGATCGCCTGGCTGCAGGACCACGGCCCGATGGTGCTGCTCGGCAACACGCTGGTGCTCGGCGCCGGGTGCGTGGTGATGCGGCTGCAGCGCTCGCTGGTCGATCGCCACCGCCTCGGCGTCTGGACCGCGCTCGCGACCTTGCTGTTCCTGCTGGCCGCCGTGTCACCGCTGCCGCGCTGGTCGTGGCCACACGCCGCGCCGACGTCCGCGCCCGCATCCCAAGCTCCGCCGCGCCCCGTCGCGTCGACGCGGCAACCGTCGGTCCAGCCCCCCGCCGACCCGGCCGCGCGCATCCTGTTGCTGCAGTCGCAGCTCGACACGCTGCTCGCCGAAGATGCGCGAACGCCCGCGCCCGCGATCGTGCCGCCGATGGCGACGGTGTCCGCCGGCGACTTGCTGGTGGGAACCTACCTGCTCGGCGCCGCGCTGCTGCTCTTGCGCGCCGGCATCGGCCTGTTGCGTCTGTTCTTGTTGCTGCGCGGTTCACGCCCGGCGCCAGTCGACCTGCTCGACGGCCTCGACCTGCCGCGCCGCGCGCGGGTGCGCGTACTGCCCGGGGACGTGCGCCCGTTCTGCTGCGCGTTCGTGCGGCCGCTGATCGTCGTACCCGCCGCACTGCTCGCGCCCGGTCACGAACAGCAACTCAGCGCCGTCTTGCAGCACGAGGCCGCGCACCTGCGCCACCGCGACCCGCTGACCCAGCTGCTGCTCGCGCTGCTCGCCGTGCCGCTGTGGCCACACCCGCTGCTGTGGCTGCTGGCGCGCGACCTGCGCTTCCTCGGCGAACTGCGCGCCGACGACGCCGCCGCGGCCCAGGCTCCCACGGCCTATGCGCGCGCCCTGCTCACCCTCGCCGACGGCGACCTGCGCACGCCGCGCGTCGCCGGCACCGTCGCCGTGTTCCACAAGCCGTCCGACTTCTTCCGGAGGATCCAGATGCTGCTGCAACGTGAAGGTCGTTTGCACTCCCGTTCGTCCCGCGCCGGCAAACTCGCGCAGGCCGGAATGATGCTCGCGCTCACCCTCGGCGCCGCCGGCGCGTTCGGCGTGCCTGCCGCGGCGCAGGACCCGCAGGGGCGATCGCTGCGCAAGGAGAACGCCAGGCTGCAGGACGAGATCGCGACGCTGCGCGCCGAGCTCGACTCGCTGCGCGCGATGCTCGAAAAGGTGAGAGCCGACCGCGTCGCCGCCGGCTCGCCAGTCCACGATCGGGTCGCCGAGAATCCCGCCACGAGCACCAACGAGTTGCTCGACCCCGTAGAGCGCGACGTACTCGACAGGGCAAAGCAACGTTGGCAGCAGGAACACGACGAGGCCCTCGCGGAGCTGAACGTCCAGCTCGAAGGGCCTCGGCAGGTGCTCGAGCGTGCGGTCCAGGACCTCCAGCGTGTCACCGCCGCGCAGACGGCTGCCGCCAACCACGACCAGGACGTCGCACGCGTCAACAAGGCGCTCCACGAAGCCCTCCAGAGGCGCCGTGACGCGACCGCCGCCCCCACCCCCGGGGTCGCCGACGACTTCCGCGCGAAGGTCGCCGAAGACCATGCCCGCAAGGTCGCCAGCGTGACGTTCGGTGAGCTCGACGAGACGGCACCGACGCCGACCGCCGACCCGGCGCAACCCTCGCAACCGGCCGGCGTCCCCGTTCTGAAGGACGTCCCGCTGCTGAACCGCATGTTCACCGCGAGCCCCGACGGCTTGCCGAGCCAGGCTGTCGACGTCGCGATGGTGCCCCAGTCCGCGCTCACCCCGCAACCCACGGCACCGACCTCGACCCTCGAAGCGATCGCCGACCTGACCTCCCGCTGCATCGACCTGCGCACCGAGGTGCAGATCCAGGAGGCCGACCTCGCCGAGTTGAGCGCGCGCGCCGAGAAGGGCTTCTCGACCACTGGCGAACTGCGCCGCGCCAAGATCCGCCTCGACAGCCAGCAGCGCAAGCTCACGATCGTGATGAGCCTCCTGGACGGCGAGATCGCCGCGACGAAGATGGACATCGAACGCCTCGTCGACGTCGCCCGCACCAGCACCGATGCCCAGGACAAGCTCCGGGCCGAGAGTGAGCTGCGTCGCGCGACCGCGCGCCTGCAGGCTCTGCAATCCGTGAAGTAGAACGCGGCGCGGTCGTGGTTATCGTGACCGCGTGCCGCCCCCGTTCGCCGCGATCTACTTCGACTGTGACTCGACGCTGTCCGCGATGGAGGGCGTCGACGAGCTGCTGCGCGACGTCGACCCCGCGTTCCGCGCCGAGATCGCGGCGCTGACCGACGCGGCGATGAACGGCGACCTGCCGCTCGCCGAGGTCTACGAACAGCGCCTGTCGCGGCTGGCGCCGAACGAGCGCCAGCTGCAGCAGATCGGCACTCTCTACGCCGAACGTGCACTGCCCGACGCCAAGGCGGTGATCGCGGCGCTGCGCTCGCTCGGCAAGATCGTCGGCGTGGTCAGCGGCGGGTTGCTGGTGCCGGTGCGCACGTTCGCGCGGTTCCTGGGCGTCGACGAGCAGCACGTCTTCGCCGTGCCGCTGCAGTTCGACGCCAACGGCAACTACCGCGACTTCGACCGCAGCTCGCTGCTGTGGCGCAACCAGGGCAAGGTCGAGTTGCTGCGCTCGCTGCCGGCCAGCCACCGTCCGCTCGCGTTCGTCGGCGACGGGGTCACCGACCTGGAGACCCAGGGCACCGCGGACCTGTTCGTCGGTTTCGGCGGCGTGATCGCGCGCCCGGCCGTGCAACAACGCGCCGAGGTGTTCGTTGCCGAACCCAAGCTCGCCGCCGTGCTGCCGCACGTGCTGACCGCCGCCGAACAGGCGCAACTGGTCACGCATCCTCAGTTCTGCAGTTTGCTGCCCGTCTGAGCCGAAAGGATCCCTCCGCCACTCCGCCTCGCCACTGTCCGCCTCGCCACTCTGCTCGCCACTCTGCTAGCCAATGTCCGACCACCCCATCCTGTTCATCCCCGGCCCCACCGAAGTCGACGCCGAACTGCGCTCGATCATGGCGATGCCCATGCTCGGCCACCGCGACGCCAAGTTCGTCGCCGTCGTGCAGGACGTCTGCCAACAGCTGCACACGCTGTTCGCGACCGCGCAGCACGCCGCGTTCGAGACCTGCGCCGCGACCGCGCTCATGGAAGCGGGCATCCGCAACCTCGTACCGCGCGGCGGCCGCACGCTGCACCTCGTCTGCGGCGCGTTCAGCGAACGCTGGCAGAAGATCGCCAAGCTGTGCGGGCGCGATGCCGAGGCGATGACCGTGCCGCTCGGCCACGGCCACGACGCCGACGCGTTGCGCGCGCGGCTGCAGCAGGGCCCGCCCGTCGCCGCGGTGATGATCACCCACAACGAGACCTCGACCGGCGTGCTCGAGCCGCTGCAACAACTCGCCGCCGTGGTGCGCGAGTGCCAGCCCGACGCGCTGGTCTGCGTCGATGTCGTCACCAGCCTCGCCGGTGCCGCAGTGCGCTTCGACGACTGGGGCCTCGACTTCGCGTTCGCGGGCACCCAGAAGTGCCTCGCGCTGCCGCCGGGCCTGTGTGTCTACGCACTCAGCGACCGCGCCATGGCCCGCGCCGCCACCGTCGAGGAGCGCGGCTTCCTGCTCGAGTTCGTGCGTTCGGTCAAGGACACCAACGAAGGCAAGACCATCGCCACGCCGTGCGTGCCGCTGGTCTACGCGCTGCAACGACAACTGCAGCGCGTCGCCGCCGAGACCCTCGACGGCCGCCAGGCCCGCCATCTGGCCATGCGCGAGGCCACACTCGCCTGGGCCGACCGCGCCGGCTTCGCGCCATTCGTCGCCGACGCCGCCCTGCGTTCCCCGACCGTCAGCTGCATCGACGCGCGTGGCGCCGACGTCGAGGCCCTCGCCAAGAAGGCCGCCGCCGCCGGCTTCAAGCTCGACAAGGGCTACGGCGACCTCAAGGGCAAGGCCTTCCGCATCGGCCACATGGGCGACCACCC
>CAYMPV010000067.1:0-18283 GCA_964392305.1 uncultured candidatus Brocadiaceae bacterium | reverse complement strand
GCGGCGGGAGTCGCGGCGGGGGAGCTGGCTGTGGTGATGGAGTGAAGGGGCGCCGGGAGGGGTTCGGGGGCAGGGGGATGGCGGGTGTGGCGGCGGGTTGACTGGGGGTCCGCCGGCGGTGTTCGTGGCGGGGGTGGGGTTCGGGTGATCCGAACTGCAGCTTGGAGTTCCTATCCCCCACCGCGCAGCGGCAGGACGGCACCGGGCTGACCGACGGCGAACTGCACGCGCTCGTGCTGCACGAACTCAGCCACCTCTACTTCTTCGGCGTCGCGCCGGCGGTGATGCCCGACTGGTACGCGGAGGGCTTCGCGGAGAGCTTCGGTGGGCAGGGTTCGTTCGCGTGGGACGGCACGACGCTGACACTCGGCGGCAAGATGTCCGCCGACCGCCTCGCCGCACTGCGCGACGCGCCGCTGCCGCTGCGCCAGCTCGTCGACACGCGCGCGGCCGCGCTGCTCGCCGCGGACCACAAGAAAGGGGCTCGACTACTACACGCAGTGCTGGGCGCTGCAGCACTACCTGCGCCAACCGGACTGTCCGTGGGCCGAACGCTTCGCGTTCTTCGAGGCCAAGTGCCGCGGCCAGGCGCTCGGCGCGCCACAGGGCGAACAGCAGGCGCCCAATCCGGTGCCCGCGGGCGTCGAGTTCCAGCGGCTGTTCGGCGAGGACCTCGGCAAGCTCGACGCCGCGTTCCGTGCGTGGTTGACGACGCTCTGAGAGGAAGCGCCGCGTTGGCCGAGTGCGCGCCAGGGGAGTGAGGTCTGGCAGGTCGGGCAACGGCTGCGACCTTGGACTCGACCACCGGCTCGACGACGGCGGCCGCTTGCGCAATGATGCCGCCGCCGTGCTCCGGGCCGAGGAAGCGCCGAGAGGCACCTTCCTTCTCCGGGGTTACCCCGGGGCACCTCCGCATCACCCGTTCCGCCGCGCGGTGCGATACGGCGCTGCACGCCGACATGACCGCGCTGGACCGACGCGCCGGAGCACGGTTTTCTCTCCCTCGCCATGGTGCTCCCGGTCGAACGCCTCGCCTACGAGGTCGCACGCACGCTCGTTGCGCGGCCGTTCACGTGGGTGGCGGTCGAGGAAGCGCTCGTCGCCGCCTGCGGCGGGTCGCACCGCAACCTCACGCGGCTCGCGACGGCGCTCGTGCGCCGGTTCGGCGGCGGGCCGCGCCCGCGCCTGCACGATGTGGCCGCCTGGCTCGCGGAGCGGCGCAGTTTCGAACGGCTGATCGGCGCCGACCGGCTGACGCTCGAAGAACTGCCGCCGCCGGTGATGTTGCCGCTGCCCGGCGCACCGAGCACTTGGAACGTGCCGCCGATCCCGACGACGAACGCGCTCGCCGAATGGCTGCAGCTGCCGACGGAGGTGCTGGCGGCGTGGTGCCGCAGCTGGCGTCCCGACAGCGAGCTCCGCGACGATCGCCTGCAGCACTACCACCGCCGCTGGGTGCCGCGGCGCGGCGGCCTGCCGCGCCTGCTCGAGGCGCCCAAGGCGCGGCTCAAGGCCGCACAACGCCGCGTGCTCACGGGCATCCTCGCGAACGTGCCGCCGCACGACGCGGCGCACGGGTTCGTCAAGGCGCGCAGCTGTGCGTCGTTCGTCGCGCCGCACGTCGGCACCGCGTGCGTGCTGCGCCTGGACCTCGCCGACTTCTTCGCCTCGATCCCGCGCGCGCGCGTGCGCGGCGTGTTCTCGGCGCTGGGTTACCCGATCGACGTGGCCGAGGCGCTCGCCGACCTGTGCACGAGCAGCGCGCCGCCGCGGGTGCTGCGCGCCGGGCTCGCCGGCCAGGGAACTGCCGGGGCGATGTTGGCGGAACGGCTGCGCAGGCGCCACCTGCCGCAGGGTGCGCCGACGTCGCCGGCGCTCGCCAACCTCGTCGCGTTCCACCTCGACGCGCGGCTCACCGGGCTCGCCCGCCGGTTCGGCGCGCGCTACACGCGGTACGCCGACGATCTGCTGTTCAGCGGCGGCGCGTCGTTCGCTCGCGAGAGTCGGCGCTGCGCCGTCTGGGTCATGGCGGTGCTGCAGCAGGAAGGGTTCACCTGCGCGGTGCGCAAGACGCGCCGCATGCCGCAAGGCGTCGCGCAGCGGGCCGGCGGCCTCGTGCTCAACGTGCACGCGGCCGTGTCCCGGCGCGAGCGGGAACAGCTCGAGGCGATCCTCGTCAACTGCGCGCGCCGCGGCCCATCGACGCAGAACCGGTCCGGCGTGGTCGACTTCGCGGCGCACCTGCGCGGTTGCATCGCACACGTCGCGCAGCACGATGCCGCGCACGCCGCACCGTTGTGGCGGTGGTTCGACGCGATCGACTGGTCGCGCTGACCGCGGTCAGACCTTGTCGGGGTCCTGGCCGCGCAGCACCGAGTTGCCTTCGAACGTCTCGCGCAGGTTGGCGCGCGCGGGCTTGGCGAGCATCGCCTCGGTCAGTCGGCCGCTCTGGCCGAAGAACGCGATCGGGTTCTTCCAGACCAGCTGTTCGACCTTGTCGCGCGGCACGCCGGCCTGTTCGAGTTTGACGACGGTGCGCGGCACCATCATCGGATCGGACACGCCCCAGTCGGCGGCGCTGTTGATGACGAAGCGCTCGACGCCGTACTCGAGCACGATCGCGACCATGCGCGCCGGATCCATCTTGGTGTGCGGGTAGATCGAGAAACCCGACCAGCAGCCGAGGTCGCGCGTGATCTTGATCGTCTCCTCGTTGCCGTGGTCGAGCAGCACACGCTCCATCGGGAAGTTGGCCTCCTTGACGATGGCGATGCATCGTTCGAAGCCCTTCTTCTTGTCCCGGTGTGGCGTGTGCACGAGCACGGGCAGGTCGTGGCGGCGCGCCAGCTCGGTCGTCGAGGCCGATCTCGCCGACGCCGACGCAGCTGTCCTTCTCGCAGTAGCGCGGCAGGATCGCGAGCATGTCCTTGTTGACGCGGTCGTCGTTCGCCTCGCGCGGGTTGAGGCCCATCGTGCAGAAGTGGTGGATGCCGAACTGCTGCGCGCGGTGGCGTTCTGCGGGTGGATCGCGGCACGAGGAACGAGCCGTTCGTGAAGGGTCCGCTGTGCGCCGACTGCGACGGCTTCTCGCTGCATGCCGAAGTGCGGGTCGCCGAGGGTGATCGCCGCCGTCTCGAGCACCTGGCGCGCTACGCGGGTCGTCCGGCGATCGCGGCGACGCGGCTCGTGCTGCTGGCGGATGGGCGGGTTGCGTATTCGCTGAAGAAGCGGTGGAAGGACGGCACGACGGCGGTGGTGATGGCGCCCGAGGTGCTGATCGAGCGGCTCTTGGCGCTGGTGCCGCGGCCGCGTCGGCACCTGGTGACGTATCACGGGGTGCTGGGTCCGGCGGCGGGGTTGCGTTCGCGGGTGGTGCCGCGGTGGGATGAGGGCGAAGGGGTGGACGAAGCCGAACGGAGCGCTCCGCCTGCCGCCGTGGATGATGAAGAAGGAGAGCGGAGTTCGACGGCGATCCTGGCGCATCGTCGTGGTCGTCGGCGAACCGTTCCGCATGCGCCGCAGGTTCGTGGGCGGCGCTATCCGTGGGCGGAGCTGCTGCGGCGGGTCTTCGAGGTTGAGGCCTCGGTGTGCCCACACTGCGGCGGCCGGCGGCGATTGTTCGCGGCGGTCACGGCGCCGGAGTCGATCGAGAGGGCGCTGCGGTCGATGGGGTTGGCGAGCGAAGCGCCGGAGCTGGCGCCGGCGCGGGCGCCGCCGGGTGGGGATGCGACGTGGGGAGTCTCAGGGGGGCGAAGGGGCTGCGGCGGGAGTCGCGGTGGAGGAGCCGTCTGCAGTGATGGGGTGAATGTGCGCGGGGAGGGGTTCGGAGGCAGGGGGTCGGGGGGTGTAGTGGCGGGTTGACGGGTGGTCCGGCTGGGGTGATCGTTGTGGGCGTGGGGTTCGGGCGGTCCGAACTGCAGCTTGGAGCTCCTATGCCCGCCCGCCCGCAGCTAATCGAGTCCCTGATTCACGACATGAGCACACTTGGTCGCCTTGGCGTCGCATGCGCGGCTCTGGCTCTGTTGTTCGCCTACTGGAGTTTTCGCGCCACGAGTAGCGACGGGCCCGCGCCAAACCCTCACACCGGTCCCATCGCCGCCACCGACTCGCCGCCCTGCGCGAACCCGCGAACACATTCAATGAGCATGGACTCGAAGCCAGATATTTCCATGGCAAGGCGTCCTGCTCTGGATGCCAACGCCAGTGAAGATGTCAAGCCACCACAAGTCATTGATGGTTTGGTGGTCGGCGTTGACGGCACACCGATCGCTACTGCAAGTGTCGCTATCGCGTGTGGCGGCAAGTCGAGCGTTGTAAGCACTAATTCACTTGGCAGTTACACCGTTACCTTGACTGACGCAAACCAGGATGGCTCGCTTGAAGTGCGCGCTTGGCATCCTGATTATCAGCCCGCACGGCTGGAGCAGGCGATTAGAGATCTGCGGGAAACTGAAAAGTCAACGCTATCGCCGCTTGTGCTTCGCCGGGGCTGCTCTATCGTGGGACGCGCCGTTCGTGGACGGCACGGGGCGACGCGCGCGCAAGTAGTAATAGCGACGGAACCTGCCTCGAAGTTACGCAGTATCAGTTGGTGTGATCCGGACGGATGGTTTTGCGTCGGCTTGGCTGATCACAGTATTGGTCTGCCTCTTCGCCTAACTATCAACCATGGCATCCTCGGCACTGCCGAGCGGTCTGTGGTTCCGTCGCGCGGATTGGTAACGGATCTCGGCGATGTGCAGCTGTCTGCTGCCACCACTGTCTCCGGAAGACTAGTGACTCCGAGCGGCGTGCCATTTGACAACCTCGCCATTAAGGTCGCCTCGGTTTCCGGAAATATACTGGATGGCCGGGTCGGGTGCGCCGTTTGGCGCACTGTGACAGACTCTGGAGGCGGATTCACCCTGGATGGAATGGTCGCCGGCGTGCACCAGGTTTACGCGCTTGGGACGATGCGTGAAGCCTCTTCTGAGGATATCCCGACTGTCATCAGTGGACAAGAGTGTAAGACGATAGTGTTGACAGGATGTCGCATCACCTTGACCTGCATACTGGACGGCGAGCGGGTCCCGGAATCGGGTTTGCTAGTGCGTTGGCATAGGCTCGACAAGGTCTGGTCCGCCCTCAACCCTGATGATAGCCCTCTCGACAAGCTTGTTCCGGCTCACTCGACGTGGCGCGTGGACGTTGAGGGTAGGGACCAGCGGATGCGCGGTTCGATCACGGTCAATGCGGTGCAGGAAGAGCGTGTCATAGGAACAATCGTCCTGATGAAGTGAGAGCAACCGATCACCCCCGGTTGTGACGCGCTGACGGTTCACGTGTAGAACTGGACCGTCGCGCCGTAAGCGCCTCCATGATAAAGGACAAGAATGCAAGGTTGACGCCGCTGGCAGGTTTCGCCTCGAGAACGTCGGCCCCGGCGAGATCTCGATCGCGGTCGAGCACGCGGACTGGCTGCCGCGCACCCAAGGCCCGATCACGGTGACGCTGCATCCGCCGCAGCGCCGCTGACGCGCGTGCCAAGGCCCGGCCGCATGTGCCGCGACCGCGTCTCTGCAAGCCGCGGGTTGCGCAGCGAGCCTGCCTGGGCTCCAACAGTCCCCCCGACCATCCCGTAGAAGCGCCCATGCAACCACGTTCCGTTCTCGCCGCAGGTCGCGGCAGTCGGTGATCGGGCGGCCAGCGGCGAGGCGCCGGCAGATCTCGACGAGCCCGGCGCCGGAGTCGATCGAGAGGGGCCACCGCCAGGCCGCCGCAGCGGTTCGCGGGCTGGCACGAGTGGCCGCTCGCGCGGTGATCCTGGTATGGTGCCGACCAACCCCGCTGCGCCAGGAACGGAGACGACGATGAAGTGCCAACTGCCGCTCGGACTGTCGGGTCTGCTCACCGCGTGTGCCAGCCCGGCCTACGTGCCCGCCGACGCTCGCGATCCCGACCGCGAGCAGGAGTGCACGGGCACCATCGCTGCGTGCGAGAGCCTGCCCGGCGGCGACTTCGTCTTCCGCGTCACGCCGCGCCCGGAGGACGCGCACCTGCTGGCGAAAGGGCAGACCGAGATCACCTGCACGGTCCCGGCGAACCGGCGCGACGCGTACCGCACCCGGTCCACCGACGTCCTGGCGAAGCTGAAGGTCGGCGGCCCGGTCAAGGTATGGGGTTATTGGGTGACCGCGACGGCGACGGGCCACAACGAATTGCGTTCGGTGACGTCGGTCGACCCGATATCCGATCGCCGCTGACGGGACCGCAGGTCTGCGTGGCTGCGCTGGCGCAGTTCTGCCGATCTCCTTCGAGCAGGTGATGGACACGGGAGCGGAGGGGCACGGCGGGAAGATGCGCGCTGGTCGTCAGGCGGCGAAGCGTCGCGCGCCGCTACGATCCGGAAGTGATCAGCAACCAAGGTCTTGGCCGCGGACCAGCGCAGATTGACGATAACGCTGGTGAGGCCGCAATGATTCGCCAAGTGCGATTGGCGCTGGGGTGCTGAGCGTAATAGTGAAGGTATTCGTGTCCACGATGGTTGGTCTCTCGCACTTGGGCGACCCGAAGAGTCGGCGCTCCACCGCGTCGTGTCGTCGGCGTGGGCAATGGTGCGGGCGCGGCTGGAGGCTGAGGATCGGCCGCTCCCGAGTTTCAGCGTGGGTGAGGTGGATGCCTTCCTGCGTTGTGGGATCCTCGCGCACGGGTTTCGCGCGGGTGGTGCGAGGCCTGCGGCAAAGACGACGTGGTGGCCGAGGGGTGGGAGCTCACTCCCCGAGCGCGCGAATGCGCTGACCGACGGCTCCGAGTGGGCTGAACAACGCCGGCATCTCGAGGTCCTCACGCAACTCCTCGAATGCCCGCAGCAACTGACGCACGCGGCGAGCGCGGATCGCGTCGCTGGAGGAAGACTCTTCGAGGCGGGCGCGGTCGGCATCGAGTTCGTGGATGCGTGCGGCTTGCAGGAGCCAGGCGTCGGGCAGTGAGTCGCGGGGGTAGGTCGACGCGAAGTCGCCAGTCGCGAGGGTGCCGGCCGTGAGGCCCTCGACGAGGCGGTCGCGCCGCTCGATCCAGGCGCTGCGTACCGCGACGACGTCGTCGGCGATCGTGAAGTCGGGCTGGATCTGCGGCAGGGCCGCCGTCCAGAACGCGAGGTCGTGGAGCGCTCGCTCGCGTGGGGCGCCGCGGCGTTTCGAGACAGCGGCGTGCAGCTGGGTCCACCGCGAGCGGATCGCGGCCAGCAGTTCCGCATCCTGCTTCACGTTGGCTTCGCCGGACCCGAGGTCGGCGCGGAGTTCCACGTCGTGGAGCCGCGCGGTCCAGCGCGCGCGGCCGGCGCCCTTGGATGCGCCCGGATCCAACGCGTATGCCCCACTGCTCCAACTCGCCGTGACGGCGCCATTGTCCAAGGTGACGCGCACGCCGCCGAGCCCCTCGCCGACGTCATAGAAGCCGTCACCGTCGAGGTCGACGAACGCCACGCCGCCGACCAAGCGGTGCCCTCCTCCGTCGCCGAACAGCGACGAGTGCTCAGCCCGGCCGTCGGCGTGGAACACGAAGCCGCAGCCGAACTCGCGCCAGCGCGCGTCCATCATGGTCTTGCGGTGCCCGCGCCGTGCTTGCATGCCGCCTGCGCCACCGGGTCCATCGTCCACGGCACAGCCCCAGTGGCTGCCGTAGACGCCGCCGGGGATGAAGGAGCCGGCGTTCTCGAAGGCCACGCCGTGCGACTCGGGATAGCCGGCGAAGCGCGCGCGTTCGGTGCCGGTCTTGCCGGTGAACCCCTCGCGACCCTCGGTCTCGCCATGGCCGTACTCACGGTGCTTCGCGGTGTAGGCGCTGTGGTTGCGGCCCGCGGCGATCAGGCGCGGATGGAACACCAGCGGGGCGACGGCCGGCATCGCCGACAGCTCCTTGGTGAACATCTCCGCGTCGAAGCCCTGGTAGGCGGGGCGCGGTCGGTCGGCGAGCAGGCGAGCGGCTTCGCCGACCGGGTCCGCGCGCATGCGGTTCACCAGTTCGAGTGCCAGGGTCTCTTCGGGGGTCGGTGCTGGCGGCGGATCGCCGGGGCCGATCTGCGTGAGGAGCATGGCGAGAACGACCAGCATGGCCGGAGGATAGCGGCGAGGAGGGATGGCGTCAGGGCGAGATGCCTCCTCGGCGTCGTGGTGATCGTCTGGGGCGCGGTGCCGTGGAGTGGCGCGCGCACGAGGAACGGGCACCTGGGCCAGACCGAGGTTAGAGAGGTCGAACCCATCTCCGCGGCTCGGTGGTGGGCAGGAATGCAGCGGCGACGGGGGTGCTGCAGGGGGTCGACCCGAAGAGTCGGTGCTGCACTGCGTCGTGTCGTCGGTGTGGGCAACGGTGCGGGCGCGGCTGGAGGCTGAAGACCGGCCGTTGCCGCGGTTCTGCGTGCGCGAGGTGCACGCCTTCCTGCGTTGCGGGATCCTCGCGCACGGCTTTGCGCGCGTGTGGTGCGAGGCCTGTGGCAAGGACGACGTCGTGGCGTTCTCCTGCAAGGGATGGGCTTCTGTCCTTCCTGCGGTTCGCGGCGGATGTCGGACACGGCGGCGTGGCTGGTGGATCGGGTGATCCCGGTGCAGGCGCCGGTGCGGCAGTGGGTGTTGTCGTTGCCGTATCGTCTGCGACTGCTGTGCGCCTACGACCCGGATGCGTGTTCGCTGGTGCGGGCGGAGATCGTGGTCGCGGTGGGGTTCGAGTGGTCCGAACTGCAGCTTGGAGTTCCTACACCGGCTACGACGAGATCGCGGGGGCGCTCGCGATCTCGCCAGCGACGGTCCACCGCGAGTTGCAGTTCGCCCGCGCGTGGCTGGCGCTTGAGCTCCGCGCCGAGTAACTGGCGGCGCCGAGGAGTCGCTTGGTGATGATCAGGTGCGGCTCGGGCGGACCCAAGAACAGGCCGTGATCGGGGCCAGGATCTCGGGGGACGGTTTGAAGTCCTAGTCGCCCCGACCAGTTCTTGGCGCCGCAGGCGCGAGAACCGTTCGAAGCGAGGGTTCTGGGGATGGCGCCCTCGCGGCTGCACCGCGAACGGCTTCACCGGCAAGTCCTCGATGGATGGCGGGGCGAGGGAACGCAACCAGCTAGCTGCGGCGGCGGGAGAACACGATGATGGACTCTCCGCATGCTGAGTGGCTTCTACACGTTGTTGGAGCGTCTCGAGGACAGGGCAAGGGTAGGCAAGGCGCCACCGGAGCTCGCGCGCTGGCTGGAGCCGTTCGGCCTTCCGAAGGCGCTCATGGAGCTACTGACCACGTTCTGGCCGCAGGTGACGACCGACCTGGTGCCTTTCATGTTGCTCGCCCCGCGCGAGTTGATGAAGGACGACGACGTACCGCGATTGCTGGCGCATCGTCTGTTCAAGATCGGACACTGCCCGAACGGCGATCCTCTGGTGCTCGACCTGGCGACCGAGGGAATGGTGCCTGGTGCAGTCGACCATTGCCTGCTGTGGGGCCGCGAGCCCGAAGACGAGGATCCGCGCGCCTTCCACCGACCGCTTGCGCGTGACATCGCGACGTTCTGCGCACGGCTCGCCGCAGGACAACCAGTGCCCAGTGACTACTGGCAGGCGCGGGATTTCGACTCGAGCAAGATGGAGTAGTACGCCTTCGCATCGGCCGCGAGTCATGCACCGGACTGCGACGGCTTCTCGCTGCATGCCGGGGTGCGAGTGCCGTCCGGAGATCGTCGTCGTCTCGAGCACCTAGCGCGCTACGCGGGTCGTCCCGCGATCGCATCGTCGCAGCTCGTGCTGCTGGCGGATGGGCGGGTTGCGTATGCGCTGAAGAAGCGGTGGAAGGATGGCACGACGGCGGTGGTGATGGCGCCCGAGGTGCTGATCGAGCGGGTGCTGGCGCTGGTGCCGCGGCCGCGGCGGCACCTGGTGACGGATCACGGGGTATTGGGTCCGGCGGCGGGGTTGCGTTCGCGGGTGGTGCCGCGGTGGGATGAGGGTGAAGGGCTGGACGAATCCGAACGGAGCGTTCCGCCTGCCGCCGAGGAAGAAGGAGGAGAAGGGAGTTCGACGGCGATCCTGGAGCGGCGTCGCGGTCGGGGGCGAACCGTTCCGCATGCGCCGCAGGTTCGTGGGCGGCGCTATCCGTGGGCGGGGCTGCTGCGGCGGGTGTTCGAGCTCGAGGCGCTGGTGTGCCCGCACTGCGGCGGCCGGCGGCGATTGCTCGCGGCGGTCACGGCGCCCGAATCGATAGCGCGGGTGCTCTCTGCGATGGGGTTGTCGAGCGAGGCGCCGGAACTGGCGCCGGCGCGTTCGCCGCCGGGTGGGGAGGAGGCGGAGTGGGGGGCGTGAGGTGCGGCGAAAGGCTGCGGCGGGAGTCGCGGGGTCGCGGTGGGGGAGCGGTCTGTCGTGATGGGGCGGAGGCAGCGCGGAGAGCGGCTCGGGGGCAGGGTTCGCGGGGTGTGGTGGCGGGTTGACGGGTGGGCCGGCGGGGGAGATCGTGGCGCGCGTCGGGTTCGGGCGGTCCGAACCGCAGCTTGAACGGCCTATCCCCCTGACACGTCGCCCCATGACTCCAAGCACGACGCGCATCACGTTCTGGCTTGCCTTGGCAATCGCCGTCGCGGAGGCGCAGGTTGCCGCCCAATGCTCGACGCAGTGGCTGCCAGGGCAGGGCGTGTGTGGCACGGACGGAGAAGTACGAGCGACGACGCTGTGGGACCCCGATGGTGCCGGGCCGATGCAGTCCGTGCTGGTCGTCGGCGGTTCCTTCCAGATCGCTGGCTCGGTCTTCGCCAGCAATATCGCTGCGTACGATCTAGTCACCGGTGTCTGGTCGTCGCTGGGCTCGGGAATCGGCGGTCCTGTGCTCGCCCTTGCGGCGCTGCCGAACGGAGACCTCGTGGTGGGCGGCGCGTTCACTTCGGCCGGGGGCGTGAGTGCGAGCTGCATCGCGCGGTGGGATGGCACGAGTTGGTCGGCGCTGGGTTCGGGCATGGCCAACTTCGGTGCTGCCACCTCGGTCCACGCCCTTGCGACGCTGCCTAGCGGTGACCTCGTGGCGGGCGGCGCGTTCTGGTTGGCCGGGGGCGTGGCTGTTTCCCAAGTCGCGCAGTGGAATGGCACGAGTTGGTCGGCGTTGGGTTCGGGAACGAACGGTGTGGTCAACGCTTTGACGACGCTGGAGAACGGGGACCTCGTGGCGGGTGGGCACTTCACTTCGGCGGGAGGAGTGAGTGCTTCCCGGGTCGCGCAGTGGAATGGCACGAGCTGGTCGTCATTGGGCTCTGGAGTGGGTGATGCTGTCTATGCCCTGACAACCCTGCCGAACGGGGACCTCGTGGTCGGTGGCTGGTTCACTTCAGCAGGGGGCGTGAGTGCTTCCAGGGTCGCGCAGTGGAATGGCACGAGCTGGTTGGCGCTGGGTTCGGGAACGAGCGGTGCGGTCAGCGCCCTGACGACGCTGCCGAACGGGAACCTCGTGGCGGGTGGGCACTTCACTGCTGCGGGGGGCGTGAGCGCTTCCCGCGTCGCGCGGTGGAATGGCACGAGTTGGTCGCCGCTCGGCTCAGGAAGGGATGGCGAGGTCTACGCCTTGGCGACGTTGCCGAACGGCGATGTCGTGGCGGGCGGCGCGGTCAATACCGGCCCATTCGCGTCCTACATCGCGCGTTGGAATGCCGTGACTTGGTTGGAGCTGGGCTCGGGAATGAACGGCGAGGTCAACGCCCTGACGACGCTGCCGAACGGGGACGTCGTGGCCGGTGGGTACTTCACGGTGGCGGGGGGAGTGAGTGCTGCCTACGTCGCGCGCTGGAATGGCACGAGTTGGTCGGCGCTGGGTACGGGGCTGCAGGGCCCTGTCCGCGCCCTGGTGTTGCTGCCGAACGGGGACCTCATCGCGGGTGGTAACTTCGGTGGGGGGCACATTGCGCGGTGGAATGGCAGCAACTGGTCGCCGCTGGGTGGGGGCATGGGCAACCAGGTCTTCGCCCTGACAGTGCTACCGAACGGGGATCTTGTGGCGGGTGGGTGGTTCGCTTCGGCGGGTGGCGTGAGTGCTCCCTACATCGCGCGGTGGAATGGCACGAACTGGTCTGCCATGCCTTCGGGGCCCAATGGCCCAGTCTACGCCCTGGCGACGGTGCCGGGTGGGGTCGTGGCGGGTGGCGCCTTCGCTGTGGCGGGTGGCGTGAGTGCGAACCGCATCGCGGGCTGGAATGGCACTACATGGTCGCCGCTTGGCTCGGGATTGAACGGCTACGTCTCCGCCCTGACGACGCTGCCCAACGGGGACCTCGTGGCGGGTGGTGGCTTCACTTTGGCGGGGGGCGTGAGTGCTGCCAACATCGCGAGTTGGAATGGCACGACCTGGTCGGCGCTGGGTGCGGGGCTGACCGGAAGCCAAGTCAATGCTCTGACGACGATGCCGAACGGAGAACTGGTGGCGGGTGGGACCGGCCTTCTCACGTGGGGCAACATCGCGCGGTGGAATGGCACGACCTGGTCCGGGATGGGCTCCATGGGGCAGTTCGGGAGAGCCAACGCCCTGGCGACGCTGCCGAACGGCGATCTCGTGACCGGCGGCGCGTTCAACACGGTCGACGGCGTCGTCTCCGCCTACGTCGCCCAACTGACGACGACGTGCCCTGCGAGCACGACGTCGTTCGGCGCGGGCTGCACCGGCAGCGGCGGTGCCAACGTATTGATCGCGACCTCGCTGCCGTGGACCGGCTCGACATTCTCTTCGGTTGCCACCGGGATGCCGGCGATCTCGCTCGTGCTGTCGGTGATCGGCCTCACGACCGTGTCGGTGCCATTGCCGTCGATCCTGCCGCAGGGGGGCGCGGGCTGCAGCTTGTGGGTGAGCCCCGACCTGCTGGTCGTCTACTTGCCAAGTGCGGGCCTCGTGACGACGCAGTTCGCGATCCCCAGCAGCGTCGCGCTCGCCGGCCAGCTGATGCACCAACAGGTCGTGCCGATCGAACTCGATGCGGCGAGCAACCTCCTTGCCCTCACCAGCACGAACGCACTGACGCTGACGATCGGCGCCTTCTAAACGCGGCGTGCGGAGTGATGGCTGCCTCGCAACCTCGCGAGTGCTGGCGGCTCCCTTGCGGCCCCGGCATAGTTCGCCGCCCGTTCCATGCCCGCAGTCACTCGCCACATCGGACTCTCGCGCGGCGCCGACATCTGTTGGCCGCTCGCCTTCGGTCATGGGCTGGTGTGGGCCGCTGATGACGGCGTCCATGGTTTCGAACCGTGGAGCTGGCCCGTCAGCGGCGTTCGCACGTTGCTGCGCCAGTACGGCCGGCGCGCGTTCGAGGTCAGCGACCCGGTGCTCGGCGGCAGCATCGACTTCACCGCGTCGCGCCTCGCGAGCACCGACCTCGGTGTCGTCGGCCTCGGCTTGCCGGTGCCGATGCCGTTGCCGTTCGGCCCGGGCCAGTTTCTGCATCTCGATCCGGTCTCGGCGCTCGGGGGCGCCATCGTGCTGCCCGATGCGTCGGGGCGATGGAACGCCAGTCTGCCGCTCGCGGCTGCGCCGGCGCTGATCGGCCTGGACTTGGTCGCGCAGCCGCTGTTCCTCGCGCCGACACCGATCGGCCTCGAAGTCGGCCACGCGTACTGGCTCACGCTCGGTCCGTGAACCGGCGCTTCGCGGCGCCGCGGCAGCGAGCCACTACTCCTTCTTGCCGCCGGCGTCGCCGTCCTTGTCCTTGCCGTTCTTCGGCGCGAGCCATGCGGCGATGACTTCGGCCTCGCGTTCCGGCGTCAGTCGGCCGGTGCGCTGCGTGTCCCACAGGCGGCACTGGGTTCGCCTCAATGACCCTCGATGCCCCCGAGCCGCACTTCCAGCGGATCCACTCGCTCCATGCCGAACGCGTGCTGCAGTCGGTCCCACAGATCGGTGCGCGGTGTGGCGGCCAGCATCCGCACGATCGCCGCCAGATCGTGGATCGCCGAATCCAGACCGGGCCTTGCGGTCGGCAACTCCATACGCGGGCGCTGCAGCACGCTGCCCGGATCCAAGTCGCGCGCCGACGACTCGAGCGCAGCGATGTGGTGTGTCGCGGCCGCGGACGGGAGCGGTGGCGTTCGTGCAGCGGTTCGATTCGGGGCTGCGGCTGAATGTGCACTTCCACGTTCTGTGGCTGGACGGGGCGTATGGGCACGAAGTGGGGCGCGGTGCGATGCAGTGGCGCGAGCACGAGGACCTGGCGGACGCGGACGTGCTGCGGTTGGTGCGTCGTGTTCGCGATCGCGTGGTGAAGGCGTTGCGACGCCAGGGCAAGTGGTGGGATGACGCGGACGCGACATCTGGCGATGCGGAGTCGGGTGACGAGCAGCAGCAGTTGCTCTTGCTGGCTGCGGGCGCAGTGGTGGGCCGCTCGGTGCTCGGCGAACATGCGGGTGCGGCGGACGTGCGTGTGGATCGGGGCACGCGGCACGAGCCGTTCGTGAAGGGTCCGCTGTGCGCGGACTGCGACGGCTTCTCGCTGCACGCCGGGGTGCGGGTTGCCGCGGGAGATCGTCGCCGGCTCGAGCACCTGGCGCGCTACGCGGGCCGGCCGGCGATCGCGGCGTCGCGGCTTGTGCTGCTGGAGGATGGCAGGGTTGCGTATTCGCTGAAGAAGCGGTGGAAGGACGGCACGACGGCGGTGGTGATGGCGCCCGAGGTGTTGATCGAGCGGCTCTTGGCGCTGGTGCCGCGGCGGCGTCGGCACCTGGTGACGTATCCCGGGGTGCTGGGTCCGGCGGCGGGGTTGCGTTCGCGGGTGGTGCCTGGGTGGGTGGAGGGAGAGGGGGCAGACGAAGCCGAGCGGAGCGCGCCGCCTGGAGCGGATGATGAGGCAGGAGAGCGGACCTCGACGGCGATCCTGGCGCAGCGTCGTGGTCGTCGGCGAACCGTTCCGCATGCGCCGCAGGTTCGTGGGCGGCGCTATCCGCGGGCGGAGCTGCTGCGGCGGGTGTTCGAGGTCGAGGCGCTGGTGTGCCCGCACTGCGGCGGCCGGCGGCGATTGCTCGCGGCGGTCACGGCGCCGGAGGCGATCGAGAGGGTGCTGCGGTCGATGGGGTTGGCGAGCGAAGCGCCGGAGCTGGCGCCGGCGCGGGCGCCGCCGGGTGGGGATGCGGCGGAGTGGGGTGCGTGAGCGGGGCGAAGGGGCGGCGGCGGGGGTCGCGGCGGGGGAGCGGTCTGTGGTGATGGGGTTGATGGGGTGAAGTGGCGCCGAGAGGGCCTCTGGGCCTCTGGGGCAGGGCTGCGGAGGGTGCAGCGGCGGGTTGACGATAGATCAGGCGGGGGAGATCGTGGCCGCGGTGGGGTTCGGGTGGTCCGAACTGCAGCTTGGAGTTCCTACACCCCCATCTGCTCGCACTACTGCAGTGACCTCACCAAGGGTCGACACGGCAATGATCGGCTGTTCGTAGGCCGCAGTGTCGAACACGAACTGCGGCCCGGCCTTGATCGAACTCTGCGCCATCGACACAGGTGCCATGATCAGCAGGGCGAGGGCAACGCCGTTGCGACGCAGGTGGGCAGAGTTCATCTCGTTGATCAATAGGAGAAGACGATCGCCGCGGTTCCTGCGGTCGTGGAGCACCCGGTGCACGAGGCCGGCCAGCGAACGCGCCGTTCCGCCGCTACCGGCTCAACACGGCCTCGAAGCCACGGCTCATCGCCACCGTTCCGGGCGCAGCAGCGTCGAGCACGAGCGCTTGCGCGTAGAGCCGCACGCCGGCGAAGCCCGGCTGGCTGGGGATCGCCACCGGCAGGTCGGCGAGACCGATACCGGGCACACCGGTCGGGCCGCTGAGCACGACGAACGGCGTAGCGACGATCTGGACCGGGTCCACGAACAGCAAGCCGCCCGCCAGCGGCGTCCCCGACGGCGGGCCTGACCCGAAGCCGATCGCGACGATCGTCGCAGCACCGCCGCGCCCGTCGATGACCGCGAACCTCCAGCCGGCGTTGCCGAGCGTCGGGAACGTGCGCATGCCGAGCTCGGGCTCGATGCCGCCGGCGCCGGGTGTCGCGATTCCGTAGTCGGTGCTCGCCGCGCAGCCGCGCATGGCGAACCACAGATCCGAACGGTTGTCGAGGGCGCGTCCGACCGCGTACTTGCCGTTCGCGGAGAACACGAGCTCCATCGGCGGGCCGCCGACCAGCGTCACGACACCGCCAGCATGCGCGCACGGTCCGACGACGGTGCGCCACCCGAACGACTGACCGGCCATGTTGCCGGCGAACGTCTTGCCCGTGAACTGGTAGCCGCCCGTCGTCGCCGTGTTAGCCGACAGCACGAGCCTGCCGACGTCGGTCTCGGTGCGCGGCAGACCGGGCGTGGTGCCGAGCACGTGGCTCTGCGCGTGGTACGTGTAGACGCCGTCGAGGGCCGCGAAGTTGTAGCTCGCGCCGACGCGCACGCCGATCGTCATGCCGACCTCGCTGCTGGTCGCGCTCGCCGTCAGCACGAAGAACACGTCACCGGTCGCGTCGATCGCGCCGCGGTCACCGGCGACCATGAGCGCGCCGTCGGGCGCGACCGTGTAGCTGCCCGCGCCGGTGACCGAGCTCGTCGTGGTGACGCCGTTCGCGGCGACGAACAGGTCGGTGCCCATGAATGTGGCACCGCCGAGCCCGTCGAACGTCACCGTGCCGTTTGCGGCCGTGGTCTGGTAGCTCGCGCCGGCGAGTTCCAGGTGCTGGCCGTAGACGCGATAGGTCCCGCTCAGCGAGGCGTTGGTGTGGCCGCTCGACTTCGCGAGCGCGAGAACACTGGCAGCCTCGTCCTCGAGCTCGTAGCGCGCCATGTGCAGGGCGGATCCGTCCGTCGCGATCCACGCCTCGAACACGTCGGTGCCCGGATTCTGCAGATCGAAGTCGAGCTCTACACGGCCGTCGGGCCGGACGAAGTAGCCGCCGGCGAACGTGTCGATCGGCGTGAATGCGCCTCCGGCCGCGGTCCACTCCCAGGTGGCGAGTGCGCCCGACATCGCGCCGCTCGACGCGAGGTCGAGGCTGCCGCTGTGCGCCCGCAGCGTGATCGCGCCGGTCGGCACTTCGATCGCCGCGCTGTAGATGCCGAGGTGGTAGGAACGCTGCAGGTCGAGCACGCTCGGGCCGATGTGCGCGGACTGCGCAACGGCGGGAGCGCACCAGGAAGCAACGGAGAGCAGCGACGCGAGGTGAAGCTTCGGCATGGCGACGGTGCCCAGCACGTTCCCGCAGCTGGGCAGCGGCGTCAACCGGCGGAGTGGGGTGCGTGAGCGGGGCGAAGGGCTGCGGCCCGAGCGACGTGCGGCGCGTCCTGCTTGGCAACGTGCTCTGCAACCAGCGTGCACCGGGGTTCGCAGCGCATCTGTGGCAGCTCGCCGAACTCGATCTCACGGTCATCGTGCGCGACGCACTGCCCCGCTATGCGGGACACGAGGAGAGCCTGCTCATGATGCAGCCGCTCGGACCGCGCCCGCCGCAAGGCTTCCCGCTATGGCCACGGTCCCAACTCGTCCAGCGGCTGCAGGGCAGCGACGACGACGGCAAGCCCGTGCCGTTCCCGCCCGATCCGACCGTGCTCGTCCTGACCGATGTACCGACGCGCATCGAACTGCAGCCGGCGCCAGACCCGGCCAACCAGCCGGCCGGCTTCGACTTCTGGGGCGGCGGCGCCGACGACCTCGCACGCCCGTCGCTGTGGCTCGCCACCATGGCGGGCTTACCCGAGAACCTGTTCTCGGGTCGGTTCCTGCACGTCGACATCACCAAAGGGGATCAGGTCGCCGCCGTCGTCGAGAAGCGCGACCGCCTGCGTGAGTTCAAGACGGAGTTGCGCGCTGCGCTACTCGCTCGCGGCGCGTTCTCGGCGACCGAAGCGACCGCATGCGACGTCACCGCCGCGGTGTGCTTCGCGGACCATCGCGGCGACCAGGCGAAGCCCCTGCCGGAAGCGTTGACGAAGTTGACGCGCGCGGACCGGGAGAGGCATCGATGAGGAACGCGGCGCAGACATGGGTCACGGCGGCGCTGCTCGTGGCGCTCACCGCCGTCGCCCAGGAGCCACCGGCCACACGCTCGCTGTGCGCAGCGCTCGCGAGCGACGACCCGCACACCGTCGCCAATGCCGCCGCGACGGCGCGCACGGTGCGCGAAAAGGACATTGCCTCGGCGCTGCGCAAGGCACTGAGCGCGTGGGCCACCGCGACGATCGACGGCGCAGAGCTCGTGCGAGTGCATCTGCTCGACGCGCTGATCGCGCACGACGCCAAGGTGCCAGGCGACCAGTTGGCGCCACTGCTCACCGAGCCGCTGACCGCAGCCCCCGC
>CAYMPV010000066.1:0-18630 GCA_964392305.1 uncultured candidatus Brocadiaceae bacterium | reverse complement strand
GTCGCCGAGTGGCGCCATCTCTCGCACGCGGGCAATTCGGGCCTGTTCTTGTGGTGCCCCGAGTCGGCGTTCACCGACCTGCCGCCCGGCCAGCTGCCGCGCAGCGGCATCGAGGTGCAGGTGCTCGACCTCGGTTACGAGCAGAACTGGCTCGCGGAGAAGGGCAAGCCGTCGGACTGGTTCACGAGCCACGGCGACGTGTTCCCGGTCGGCACTTCGAAGATGACCGCGTTCACGCCGCAGATCCGCTACACCGCCGACGACGGCTCGACCTACGCGGTCGGCAGCGCCAAGAGTTCCCGTTCCTTCCCCACCAAGCGCCTGGTGCGCCCGCACGGCGAGTGGAACCACTACTACGTGCGCGCCATCAACGGCGAAGTGCGCCTGTGGGTGAACGGCGAGGAGGTCTGCGGCGGCAAGCAGTGCTCCCCCGCCACCGGCCATCTCGCGCTCGAAGCCGAAGGCGCCCCGATCGAGTTCCGCAACCTGCGCCTGCGCGAACTGCCGTAGGGTACGGTACCGGGTACAAACGACAACTCGACGAGGCCCGGCACCCGGCGCAGTTCCGGCAGACCGTTGACGAACTGCACGAATGAGGTGACGGACGCGCCGCGAAGTTGTGGTTTGTACCCGGTACCGTACGCAACGGTTACCGCGCGGGGCGAAGGCAATATAGGGCGGCACCCCTCTCGCGCATTCACCTGGCGAGGTGCAGCATGCGTGGTCCTTTGTTCGTACTGGCGTGTGCGGTTTCGCTCCACGCGCAAGGTGACGTCATCGATCTGCGGATCGTCGCGTCCACTGACCGGCTCGATGCGCGGGTGACCGCGGCGGCGCCGGGATCGTTGGTCGGCGTGGTGCTCGGGCTGCAGCTGGCGAACACGCCACTGCCGGGCGGCGCATCGCTGGAATTGGTCCCGATCACGGTGATGGGGCTCACCTTCGCCGATGCCGCCGGCGTCGCGACGATGAGCCTGCACTACCCGGTCGGTCACGCCGGGGGGCTGTCGCTGCTGGCGCAAGCCGTCGCCTATGACACGACGATGCCGGTGACCGTGAACGGGGCGCTGGCCACGTCGCCGCTGCGTCGCGCGCGGGTGCCGTTGACGGGCGACGAAGCGGAGATCGTCGTCCTCTTCGGACAGAGCAACGCCGAAGGCGCCGCGAGCCTGGCCGACCTGCCCGGGGCGATGCGTGGTCCGCATCCACAACTGCGCGTCTGGAACGACGCGGCCTTGGCGTGGCAGCCGCTGGCCGCGGGCGTCAACAACATGCTCGTGCCGGGAACCCAGACGGTCGGGCCCGAGATGGGCTTCGTCGACGCGTTGCCGGCGACGGCGAAGCCGATGTGGTTGGTGAAGTGCGCCGTGTGGCAGTCGTCGCTTGGACCGACACCCGGGCCGCTCAACGAATGGGGGCCCCAGGCCGGAGAACTGTATCCCGAGATGCTGCGCCGCATCGACAACGCCTGCGCCGGCGTCGTTGCGCTCGGCTTGATCCCGCGCATCCGGCTGGTGGCGATGATGCAGGGCGAAGCGGACGCCCTCGACCCGCTGCTCGCCGCGCCCTACGCGTTCAACCTGCAGCACCTGATCGCCCAATTGCGCATCGATCTGGGCACCCGCGGTGTGGCGGCGGTCGGCGAACCGTGGTTCCGCGCCGGGCTGATCCATCCGGCACTCGCGGAAGTGGGCTTCGTGTCGACCGGCGTGGTGCGCGCCGCGCAGCAGGCCACTGCCACCGTGGTGCCGAACTGTGATGTGGTCGAAACGCGCGGCATCGAACTGATGGCCGATCGTGTGCACTTCGCGCTCGGCGGCTCGCGAGCGCTGGGCAAGAAGTTCGTGCGCGGCTTCGTGCGCTTCTGAGTCCCAGACTCCTACAGCCCGCGCAACCACTCGGGCCGCAGCGGGATCTCACCACTGAGTGCACCATCGATCGCGGCGACGATGGCGTCGCGATCGCGGGGCAGGCGCCCGGCGATCGGCAACCGGTTGCTGGCGTGGTTGGTGCGGAAGATCGCATCCGTCGGCGCGGCATGGGTGACGAACGTGCGCAGCTCACGCAGCGTCGTCGCGATGTCGGGCGCGACGTAGAGACCCTTCTGCTCGGCGCGCGCAATCGGGGTTCCGGGAACGACGGTAAGCGTCAGCGCCGACGCGAAACGCGGGTCCATCGCCGTGCACAGCTCGGCCGACGCGCGTGCGTGCTGTTCGCTGCGCAGGACGCCGGCGGCGCCGAGCAGGAAGATCACCGACAGCTTCATGCCTGCGGAATGCGCACGTTCGGCGGCCGCCACGTGATCGGCCGCGGTGCTGCCCTTGGCGATCTGCTTGAGCGTGACGTCGTCGCCGCTTTCGGGGCCGATGTAGAGCAGTTGCAGACCGAGGCGTCGCAGTTCGGCAAGGTCTGCGGGCGTCTTGTCGAGCACGTTGCCCGCCATCGCATAACACGACACGCGCCGCAGTCTGGGGAAGTGTTCGCGACACGCCGCGAGGATCGCGCGCCAGTGCGCCAGGTCGAGGATCAGAGCGTCACCGTCGGCGACGAACACCTTGTCGATCGTCTCGCCGTGGGCCGCGCCGGCCAGCGCGATGTCCTCGAGCGTCTGCGCCAGCGGCCGCACCGCGAACTCCTTGTCGCGGTACATGTCGCAGTAGGTGCACTTGTTCCAGCTGCAGCCGATCGTCGCCTGCAGGATGTAGGAGCCGGCCTCGCTCGGCGGGCGGTAGATGCGGCCTTGGTAACGCATGTGCCGCGCGACTGTAGCGGTCAGGTGGTCGCGCGGCGCGTCACGGCTCGAACTGGCAATCGCAGCCTGGTGACGGGCGTCGGACCTTCGCTGCATCCTGTGCGCCCCCCGTGGTGTGATACCGATCGAACCGCGATCCACCCCGAGCCGATGACCCCGCAGCACGAAGTCGCCCGCGAACTCGCCGCCAACGCCGAGGCCCTGCGCAGCCTGGCCCGCGACCTCGTCGGTCCGGGCATGGCCAACGACCTCGTGCAGGAGACCGCGTTGCGTGCGCTGCGTTCGCCGCCGCCCGAGCCGCACGGCCTGGGTGCGTGGCTGGCGACGATCCTGCGCCGGCTCGCGGGCAATCATCACCGGGACACGCGGCGACGGCTGGCGCGCGAAGCGGCGGCACAACGAACGGATGCGCTGCATCCACCGGCCGACGAGGAGGTCGCGCGCCGCGAACAGCTGCAGGCGCTGACCCGGTCGTTGTGGCGGTTGCCCGAGCCGTACCAGAGCGTGCTGGTCTGGCGCTACTTCGAGAACCTCACCCCCAAGCAGATCGCCGCTGACAAGCAGCTGCCGCTGGCGACCGTCAAGAGTCGGCTGCAGCGTGGCCTGGCGATGTTGCGAACCGAACTCGACCGTGGCGACGACGGCAGCTGGCGCGCGCGGCTGGCGTTCGCGATCGCTGTTCCGTCGCTGTCCACGCCGGCCCTGGCCGCCACCGTGATCATGACACCCACGACAAAACTGTTCGCCGCCGCGGCGGTGCTCGCGGCCGTCGCCTGCCTGGTGTTCGTTCTCGACCCCGGCGTGCCGCCGCTCGCGCCCGCCGTGCCCGGTACCAGGTCCGCGACCGTGGTCGCCGTCGAGGCCGGCAGCGACGAGGGCCGTGAGGAGCGTCGACGCGAACTCGTCGGCGACGCGACCGCGGCTGCGAGGACCTACCTCGCGCACGATCATCTGTTCCGTCTGCGGTGCCAGGTGCTCGACCGCGACGGGTTGCCGGTGGCAGGTGCGCGCATCGTGATCGCGCCGCGCGACTGCAGGTTGAACGAATGGCCCGTCGCCACGAACGTCGATGGCGCGGTCGAGCTGCAGTGGCGCGGCAAGCTGCCCTTCGTGACGATGGCCGTCGGCATGTCGTTCGAGGGGCATGCGCAGTCGCTGCGTGAGGTCGACGTGCGCGCCGGTGAAGTCCAGCCGTTGGTGCTGCTCGCCGAGCGTGGCGGTGGGGGTGGTGCCTGCATCGCGGTGGCGCGGCAGAAGCAGGTCGATTGCCGCATGTGCCACGTCGGTCCCCTGCTGCCGAACGTGTTCGAGCACACGTTGGTCGTCAGTCAGGGCCTGCACCCACACAGCCGCATCGCCGATCTGCTGGTCGGCGTGCGCGCGACCGACGACGAGGCGATCGCGTTCGACGCTCTGAGCTCCACCGAGAGCATCTCGGCGCCAAGCGACGTTCCGGCGGCGCAATGCGGGCGTGTGCGTGGTCGCGTCGTCGACCAGGACGGAACTCCCGTGGCCGGAGCGACAGTGATCTGGGGTGTGCAGCCCGATCGTGCGAGGGCGACATCGCGCACCAACGCCGACGGCACGTTCGAGTTCGATCGCGTGCACGCCGGCAGCGTGCATGTGCGCGCCGGTGGCGGCAGCCCGGGCATTGGCCGCGCGAGTGTGCAGGTGTTCGCGGATCGGACCACGGAATGCGAACTGCGCCTGCAGCGCGGTGACGTGTTCGCGGGTCGCGTGTTGCTGCCGGAAGGGATCCTCGCCGAGGGCTGGCGCGTCGAATACGTCGCCGCCGACGAGTCCTGGATCGACAGCACCGTCGTTGCCGCCGACGGTTCGTTCGCGCTCGCAAACCTGCCGACCGGGGCCTGCAGCCTGTTGTTGTGGTCACGCGATGTGCACCGGTTGCCCGCCGCGGTCGACGCCTCAGCGCTGATCGGCAGTACCGACGTGCGCTTCGACCTGCGCGTCACCGGTGTGCCTTCGGGCGTGTTGCGGGTGCGACCCGATGCCGCGACGCCGGCGTTTGTGGATGGCGCCGTGGTGTTCGTGTGGCAGATCGCGAGCCGGCGCGGCGCGATGGCGAAGCGCACCAAGGACAGCGCGCGCGAACTCGAGGGCCTGGCGGCCGGCTTCTACCGCGTGGCGATCGGTGCCGTGGGCAGCGGCTGGCATGACCTCGGGCAGCACTGGGTCGACGGCCGCGGCGTGACGGACCTCGGCCGCGTGTCGCTGCGTGCGCCGGGCACGGTGCATCTTCTGGATCGCGCCCTTGGGCAGCCCCTGCAGTTCTATCTGCGAAGACCCGAGATGGACGTGCGCGGCGACGCGATGGGTGATCCGCGCGGCACGGTCCTGTTGCCGCCGGGCCGTTGGCTCGCTCTGTGGGGGCAACCGGCCAATCCGCAGATACGCGAGTTCGAGGTCGTTGCCGGCACCGAGATGGAGCTGCGGTTGGCAGAACCGCGGTGAGCGACGCGGTTCGCGAGGCCTCGTTCGGCGGCGCAGGCAGGGCCCGAAGTCGAGGTGCATCGTCTGGCCGGCGATGATCGCGAAGCGCAGCACGTTGGGATCACTGCCGCGTTCGCGCGGCGGGATCAAGAACACGTAGTCGCCTGCGGGAAGCGGGCCCTCGAACGGTCCGGTGAGCAGCCCGATGTTCATGCGGAGGTCGAGGTGGTGCGCGAAGCATGTGGCACTCTACGTCCTCGGCCTGCCAGGCAGTGGCCGGTGGTTCGATGCCGTTCCAAGCGACGCCTCGGAAGCTGACGGCGACGCGGCCGGGATGGGGCAGGTCACGATGCCGAGGTCGAGGTGCCGTCCGGGCGCGTCAGCGGTTCACTTCGCGGCATCGAGGCCGCGACGCATCCTGTCCCTTGTCGTTGAGCGGGAGTTCGTCATCCGCGTCCTGGGCTCGCGAGGCGGTCTTCGTATCCATGCGGCCCCTGATCGTGAGGTCTCACTCCTCGAGCCATCCGCATTCATTGCACTGCATGCTTCTGGGGGACGCCCTGGTATCCTCTGTGAATGCTGCGTCGGATCGTCCTCGAGAACTTCAAGAGCTTTGCGCGGGCGGAGGCGGAGATCTCTCCGTTCACCCTGCTGGTCGGGGCCAACGCATCGGGTAAGAGCAACTTCCTAGATGCCTTGCGGTTCCTGCACGGCCTCTCGCAGGGATGGACAATCCACGAGGTCGCCACGGGCCGGTTCGAAGGCAACACACGCGTCTGGCCCGGGATCCGCGGCGGCGGGCGAGAACTCCTGCGGCAGGGCTCGACTCGTGCGAGGATCGACACGGAGTGGGAGAGGATCCTGGGTGACGGGTACAGGTACTCGGTGGCGTTCGATGGCGCGGCGATCACCGAAGAATCCTGCGAGAACCTGTTCTCTGCGCGACAGGTGGCCGGCCTCGGCGGAGATGATCAACTCGAGATCACCTGGTTGCCGGGCGCCATGGTCACTCCAGGGCAGCAGGGAGCGAGCCATGGACCGGCCGATCGCTCTGTCTTGGCCGGACAGTTCACCAGTGATTGGCTGAAGCCGTTTCGTGCGATGCTCCAGAGCATCTACTTCGCGTCGCCGAGCACTGGCGGCATGCGCGACTTCGTCGAGATCCTGCCGCGCAAGCGAGGGCCCGCGGCATTGCACGAGAACGGCCAGAACCTCAGCGCTGTGTTGTACGATCTCACGCGGGATGATGAGACACGCCGTGAGATCGTCGACTGGCTGGTGGAATTCTGTGCCCCCGAGATCGAGGACATCGAGTTCGAGCGCACCGAGAGCGGCTTCGTCATGCTGCGCGTGAAGGAGAGGAGCGGTGCGCTCGTGTCGGCGAGGTCGATGTCCGATGGCACCCTGCGGTTCCTCTCGCTGCTTGTCGCCATGAGGGGCAGCCAGCCGCTGACCGTGATCGAAGACCTCGAGAGTGGCTTCCACCCCTCGCGATTGCGTTTGCTCGTGGATGCCATCTCGACGTGGACCACGCCCAGCCTTCCCGAGGGAGATGCGCCGATGCTGGTGGCGACCACGCACAGCCCCGAACTCGTGGAGGCAGCACTCGCGTGTCCCCATGCAACGGTGCTGCTCTGCGCGCGGTCGGCGGATCGTCCAGGCACGATCCTGCGGGACGTGAGGACGTTGCCGGATTTCGAGGAGGTTCATCGGCGACGGGACTTCGCATACCTCTTGAACACGGGTTGGCTGGAGCGCGGCGCGTGAAGGCACTGTTGGTGTTGGAGAACCCCTACCGCGATCGATACATCGCCCTCCCGATCGTTGCGCGCTTGCTCGATGACGTGGGTTTGCGCGCTCGGCTCGACGTCTTGCTGGATCCGTTCCTCGACGGGATCGAGGCCGTGGTGCGCGAGTTGCCTGGCATCGCAGCCGACAACCGCATGGTGCAATTGATTCTCGTCGTCGTTGACCGGGACGCCAATACTCCGCACGACAACATGGCCCGGATCGCCAACGCATGCAGCGATCCCCGAGTCGTATCGTGCGCGGCGATCGAAGAGATCGAGGCGTGGCTCGTGGCCCTGCACCGTGAGCGAGTGGACGCGCGATGGCCCGAACTGCGGAGCACGCGCGGGGGGTGCAAGGCTGCCAGCGGACCTCTGCTCTCGACCTTCAAGGGGCCTGGAGGCGGGCGGGTGGCGGCAATGCGCGACCTCGGGGCCGGTTGGAAGGGGCTGCTGCAGCTCTGTGACGAGATCCAAGAGTTCGGGGAGAGGATCGCAGCGGTAGCCAGGCCACCTGCAAACTGACTCCTTCGGACCTCAGCGAGCAGAGGCCTGCAGCTTCTCGCGCGCGCGCTGCGCCGTGCGATGCTCGGGCTCCCCGGCAGCGATGAACCCGTCGACGACCTTGGTCCACTCCACCTTGGCGCCGGCGACATCCCCCGTCGCGGCCAGCGTGTCGCCGAGCAGTTCGTGGTAACCGAGCATGCGCCACGTCTCGAGATCGAGTTTGGCCGCAGCGTCGATCACCAGTCGCGCCTGCGTCAGCGCTTCGGCCGCGCGCCCCGCCTGCAGCAGCGTGCGCGCCAGGTTGTAGCGATCGGCGACGACGTGGCGGTGACCCTCGCCCCACAGTTGCGCGTCGATCGACATCGCTTCCTGCAGCGGCGCGATCGCGGCGAGCGGGTCGCCGCCGTTGCGCGTCGCCACGCCCAAGTTGTAGAGCGCCTGGGCGAGGTAGTCGGTGGGTTTGCCGAACGCGGCCCTCAGCACGTCGGCAGCTTCGCGGAAGGCCGCAGCGGCGGCACGGTCGTCGTTCGCCTCCTGATGGGCGCGGCCGAGCTTGAGCAGTGCATGGCCGAGGGGCTCACCGCCGCCGGGGCGGCGCACGGCGACGATGGCGTTTGCCTCGGCGAGCGCTGCGGCGTGGTCGCGCTTGCGGAAGAACACGTCGACGAGCTGCATGCGGCCGTAGATGGTCCAGTCGTGTTCGGGGCCGAGCCGTCGCTGCAGGTCGGCGATGGCCTGGCGCACCAGGGATTCGGCTTCGTCGATCCGTTGCAGGCGCAGCGGACACTGCGACATGTCCAGGCGAACGCGCGCCGTGTAGGGATGGTCGTCGCCGAACACCGCCGCCGTCGCCGGCAGCAGCTCGACGTAGACGGCTTCGGCCTCCTGCCAGGAACTGCCGAGCGTGAGCATCCAGCCGAGGTTCTGCCGCGACGTCAGCGTGTCGGGGTGTTCGCGGCCCAGCACCCGGTCCTGCGTCGCGATCGTGGCCGTGAGCAGCTGCTGCGCAGTGGCGATCTCGCCGTGGGCGGCGAGGTCGACGGCGAGTTGGCTCGAGGAACTCAGCGTGCGTGGGTCCTCGCTGCCGAGCACGCGCCGCTGGTCGGCGACGAGTTGTTGCTGCTCGTCGATGCTGCGCTGCTGGTCACCGCTGTTCCAACGCGCAGCGGCCAGGGCGGCGCGGTGTTCGAGCGTGTCGGCGTCGTCCGCGCCGAGTTCCGCCAGGCTCGCGGCGACGACCTGTTCGCCGAGTTCCACGGCTTGTCGGGCGCGATCGAGTTCGGTCAACACGCGAACCATGTGTCCGCGCACGCGCAGCGCGAGGCGATCATTCGCGCCGGCGAGAAGTTCGAGCGCACGGGTCGTCGCCTGTTCGGCCTCGTGGGGCAGGCCCAGGGCACGGTAACTCGCGCCGACCGCGTCGAGCACGTCGGCGGCGATACGCGGGCGGCCGGCGAACGCGCGTTCGGCGTGGCGCGCGGCCGGACCGAGCACATCGACGACGCGCACCTCACGACCCAGGCGTTCGGGCGACGGGGACATCAGCAGGTCGCGCAGCAGGAAACGGTTGATGCCCTCGGCGCGGCCGAGCGCCTCGCGCGCCTCGTTGCGTTGCCACAGCGCCGCGGACAGGCCGGCGAGCAACGCGACGAACGCCAACGCCGCCGCGGCGACCGCGGCGCGGTTGCGCGCGACGAACCGCCGCCAGCGGTACCAGCGGCTCGGCGGTTGCGCGACGATCGGTTCCTTGCGCAGGAAGCGGCGCAGGTCGGCGGCGAGTTCGGCCGCGGCTGCGTAACGCCGTTCCTTGTCCTTGGCGAGCGCCTTGTGCGCGATCGCCGCGACGTCGGCGGGCGCGCGCGGCGCGGCGCGGCGCAGCGGCACCGGGTCGTCTTCGAGCACCTTGCGCAACGCGGCGTGCAGCGGCAACCGCGACAGTTCGAGCGGCGGCCGCTGCGCGACCAGTTCGTAGAGCATCACACCGAGCGAGTAGACGTCGGTGCGCACGTCGATCGCGTCGGGGTTCGCCGCGGCCTGCTCGGGGCTCATGTACTGCAGCGTGCCGACGATCGTGCCGGCGTGCGTCTGCAAGGTCTGCGGCTGCAACTCGGCGTCGGCCGTGCGCGCGATGCCGAAGTCGAGCACCTTGGGCTGGCCGTCGTCGCCGACGAGCACGTTCGCGGGCTTGAGGTCGCGGTGCACGATGCCGCGCTGGTGCGCGTGCTGCACGGCGTCGGCGACCTTGGCGAGCAGTTCGAGGCGTTCGTGCAGCGGCAGCGAACGTTCCCGGCACCAGTCGGTCAGCGGCTGTCCGGCGACGAGTTCCATCGCGAACCACGGCTGCGTGCCGCGGCCGACGTCGCTGGTGCCGGCCTGGAAGATGCGTGCGATGCCCGGGTGTTCGAGCCGGCCGAGCACCTCGCTCTCGAACTCGAACCGTCGCAGCTGCTGCGGCGTCACGAAGCCCGGGTGCAGCACCTTGAGCGCGACGCGGCGGCGCGGCCGTTCCTGCTGGGCTTCGTAGACCGCGCCCATGCTGCCTTCGCCGATGCGGCGCAGCACCGTGAACTCACCGAGCTTGCCGAGGATTTGGGGTGCGGCGGCGCCGGCGAGCAGGTCGGCCACGGGCGACGAACCGAGGAAGTCGGGATGCTCGGTCTCGCTCGCGAGCATGCCGAGCACTTCGTCGGCCAGCGTCGTGTCGTCGGCGGCGGCGCTGCGCACGAAGGCCTGCCGTTCGCCGTGCGGCCGGTCGAGCGCATCGAGGAACAGCGCCTTGCGCCGCGCGTGCCGCTCGGCGCTCACGTGGCGTTCCCGTCGTTGCCCAGGCGTTGCGCCAGCCACGCGCGCGCCGCGCGCCACTCGCGTTCGGCCGTCGCCAGCGAGATCGACAGCGCCTGCGCGACCTCTTCCATCGACAGACCGCTGAAGAAGCGCAGCTCGACGACGCGTGCCTCGCGCGGATCGAGTTGGGCGAGTTCGGTGAGCGCCGCGTCGAGGTCGAGCACGTCGATCTGCATGCCGGCCGCCGCCGCGAGCGCTTCGTCGAGCGTCACCGCCGCCTGGCCGCCGCCGCGTTTGTCGGTGAGGCGGGCGCGCGCGAAGTCGACGCAGAGCTGGCGCATCGCGCGCGCGGCGAGCGCGAAGAAGTGTTCGCGGTCGTTGATGTTCGCGCCGCGGTCGCCGAGCAGTTTGAGGTAGACCTCGTGCACGAGAGCGGTCGGCTGCAGGTCCTCGGGGCGGCGCGCGCGGCGCAGGTGGTTTGCCGCCAATGCACGCAGCTCGGCGTAGACCACCGGCATCGCCGCTGCGGCCAGCCCGTCGTCGGCGCGCTTGGGGTCGCGCAGGTAGAGGGTGAGGGCCGGATCGACGGGGGTGCCGGTCATGGACGAGGTCAGGATGCCGCGAGGGGGCGTGGATTCTGACGCAAGTCGTGAGGGGCGACAGGCCGGAATCCCGTGGTCCAGGCAGAACGGCGACCGAATGCCGGCCGCCGCCAACCACCGGAACCAGCCATGAACGCTCAACACACTGTCAACACGATGTTTGCGACGGTCCTTTGTGCCACCGTCGCGTTCTGCCAGCAACCCGCTGCCGAGGTCGTCACCGCCCGCGCCGCCGGTTTCTCCGCGATCGCGGCCCTGCCCGACACGCTGCTCGAACTGCGCCTCGCCCAGCGCGACACCACGCGTCTGGAGCTGCGCGGCGGCGCTCCGGGCACCCCGGCGCAGATCGCCCTGGGCCGTCAGCGCGACGCCATGCCTGCCATCGGCAGCGGCACGTTCGACAGCTTCGGCTGCTTCTCGATCGACGTCGACCTGGCCGGCTACGCGGGCAGCACGTTCGTCGGTCAGGGGTTCGCCGCCGCGCCGGCGCTGGGCGGCGGCTGGCAACTTCTCGCCAGCAACGGGCTCGAGGTCGAAGTGCCGGCCCTGGCTTCGCCTGCTCCGATCGCCGACTTCTCGCTGCTGCGCATCGAACTCGATCCGCGCCACGGCGACGCCGCGGTGCAGAACATCACCGCCGGTGACTTCGTCGGCACACTCGACGTGCTGCTCAACTCGCCCGGCGACGCGCTGCTCGCCAAGGTGCAGGGCAAGGTGATGGTGGTCGTGCCGAGCACGCCGATCCAGGTCGGTGGTTCGGTCGGCTACACGGCGCAGATCTCGCGCGACGGTGACGACTACCTGGTCGCGATCGGCGCGGAGGTCGCGGTGCTGTGCGGCGTCAAGGCCTGCAAGGGCGTCGGCGTCGAAGGCGGCGTGTCGCTCGGTGCCGACCAGATCCACCGCTTCCAGTCGCCCGCCGAGGTCGCGCGCGGCCTGTTCGGCCTGGCGCTGCAGCAGGCGCTGCCGAACGTCATGGCCGCGGCGAGCAGCGAGAACCTTGCCAAGGTGCAGCGCCTGCGCGCGCACGTCGCGAACCTGTTCGCCGCGGTCGAGGCGCTGCGCAGCCGGCGCGTCTGCCGTCTGCCCGCGCTCGAACGCGCGCTCGATGCGGCGCTCGGCGCGGCTCGCTTCGCCTACCTGCGCGCCCGCCGCGTCGGTGACTTCTTCGAGGACCTCGCCAGCAAGCTTGTCGATGAGGCCGAGTTCGTGCGGCGTCACGTCGACGGCACCGAGGTGCGCGTCGCGTCGACCGGTGAGGTCAGCCTCGAGCTCGGCGGCAAGAAGCTGGGTGGCACCATCGGCGCGGAGCTCGGTGGCAAGGCCAGCGGCGGTTACCAGCTGACGGTGCGCACGTTCCAGGCCTGCGGCGAAGAGGTGATGCGCGTCGAACTGACGGCACAGCACTCGATCGCGATGGCGTTCGCCGCGGGCGTCAAGCTCGGCGATCTCACCGAGAACAACTCGAGCGCGCTGGGCCGCAGCATCGAGGTGTCGATGAAGGTGTCGCGCGGCGTGCAGCAGGTGTTCGAACGGCGCCACGGTGAACTCGAGCGCACCGGGACGTCGATCGTGATCGTGCGTGAACTCGGCCTGCCCGGCTTCGGCCGCAAGACCACGTTCTCGTTCGACGCGCTGCAACTCGCCGGTCAGGGCCTCGCAGCGGTGACCGCCGCGATCGACCGCGATGCGGGCGCGAGCCTCGGCGCGCTCGCCGGCATCGAGGTCGCCTTGTCCGTGCAGGACCGCCGCATCGCCGCGCTCAAGCCCGAGTTCGGCGTCGAGAACACCGGCGTGACGGCGAAGGTCGGCGGCGAGTTCTCGTGGGCCGATTGCGGCCCGCAGCGCGCCACGGTGTGGAGTCTGTCGCAGGTGGTCGAGCGGCTCGCCGACGTCGAGGCGCGCGCCGCCGAGGTCGCCGAGTTCGTGCGGCAGGCCGCGGAGATCGCGCAGCAGAACTGATTGCCGCGTGAGCGCGCGACAAATGCGACGGCGCCGCACCGGGGTGTGCGGCGCCGACGCGTTCCCTGGCGCGATCTCAGGAACCGATGTGCATGCCGATGCCTTCGGTGTGCGAGATGCCGCACGGTGAAGCCGGGTCCAGGTAGAAGAACTGGAACCCGAAGTCGACGCCCTCGAGCCAGGTGGCCGCCGGCAGGTCGATGGTGTGTTCGCCGTTGCCGAGCGCGTCGGTCGGACGGAACACCAGACCCAGGTCACCGATGACCTCCGAGCCGAGCGTGCAGGCGCCGATCGGCACCGGGATCGTGATCGGCGACGGGAAACCCATGTTGAGCAGCGCGAGACTGTTCGAAGGCCCGCCGCGCAGACGCAGCGTCATCGGCGCGCCGACGGCGGGGGGCGCGGCGCCGTTGAGCATCTGGCCGGTGCCGCTCGCGGTGCCCTGCAGGGTCGCGGTGCCGAGCACGTTGGTGCCGCCGGGCACGGTCACGCGGAAGTTGTCGAACAGGCCCCACTGCGCATCGGGGTTGCTGCCGACCCCGCTGAACGGGTCCTCGTAGCCGAGCATCGCGAAGCCGGCGACGGTCAGCGAGGGGACGACGTTGTGGAACTCGACGCCGTTGTAGAAGACGTGCACGCCGAGCGGTTCGACGTCGATGTCGACGCGCACCCACTGGTTGGCAGGCGCATTGTTGACGCCGCCGACCACGGGCACGTTGAAGGCCTCGTTGAAGAACACGCCGTTGCCGGTCTGCTGGTCACCCCTTTGGGCGAGTCGCAGGGAGTTCTCGCTAATCACCGAGTCCTCCGAGGCGTAGCCGTTCTCGCCGGCGAGCCAGCCGTAGACGCCCGTCGCGCCGAGGGCCAGGTTGTGGCGGCACTCGATCGGACCTGCGCCATCGACGCTGACGCCCCACAGCAGTTGTTCGGTCGAGCCGGTCGGCAGCGGGTTGGGCACGTTGACCCAGGCGTCGAACGAGACGCGGTAGCGGCCCGAGAACGGGATCGGGGTCGTGCCCGCGAGGATGTTGACGCCGGAGGTCACGGCGGTCGTGAGGTTCGCCTGGATCAGCACGCCGCGCGTCGCCGCCGTGCCCGCGATGCGCCGCGGTGCTTCGGGGATCGAGAACGGCGTCACGCCGATGGTCATGTTCGAGTAGTCGACGAACATCACGGTGGTGTCGGGTTCGGCCAGAACCGTGACGTTGGCGGCCGCCTGGCTGTCGAAGCCTTCGGCGTATTGGGCGCGAGCGGCGCCGGCGGCGATCAGGGTGGCGGTGGACGCGAGGATGAGTCGTGTGGCGAGCATGGTGTCGATTCTTGGTCGTGGTGGACGGAAGAAGTGGGGGAGGATAACGGCGAACGCGGCGTCGGTTGCGCCGGTGTGGGCCGAAAGTCCCTGCTGGCCGATTTGCTGGTAGTGTTTGCGGATCAGCGTGCGGACCGCCGCGCCGCGACGATTGTCGCGGTGGACTCACCACATCGAGGAGATCGTCAATGACCATTGCGACCGTCACAATCCGCACGTTCGTGAGGCAGGGATTGGCATGCATGGCCTTCGCGCTGGCGATTGCGGCGCAGGGATCCGATCCGCTGCAGTCCCCCGACACGATCGAGATCCGGGTCTTGCGTGAGGACGGGTTGCCGCTGCCAGCCGGCACGCTGCTGCAGTTGCACACCCGATCGTTTCCCGACCCCGCCGCTCCGCAGTTCTGGGCGCCGAGCGGCATCGGGCCGGCCGTCGAGGCGCTCGTCGTCGGCAACCAAGGCGCGATCAAGGTGACGGCCAGGACTGCGGCAATCGGCAGTGTGTCGTGGCTGCACGTGGAGCGCACGGTCGACGATGGCATGCGGGAACGCGCCTTCGTGCCGCTGCGTCCGACGCCCGACTCGATCGTGCTCCGTCGTGAGCAGCGGCTCGCAGCCGGGCAAGTCGTCGACGCAGCCGGTGCCGCCGTTCCGGCCCACGCTTGCCAACTCGGGGTCGCGCCGCCGAGCGTCGGAGGTATTCCCGCGCGCGAACTGCTTGGGCATCGCTGGGTGCAACGCGATGGACGGTACGAACTGTGGGGTTGGCCGGCGCCCGGCGACTTCCAGTTGACGGGCGCGTATCTGCATTTTGGTCCGGCCGCGCCGCCGATCGCGCTCGAGTTCGGTGGCAAGGACCTCGACGTCGTGCTGCCGGTGACGGGTCACCTGCAGGTCGATCTGCCCACGCCCAAGCCGTTCCCCATGGGGGCCGCCTTCGTCGTGATGCGCGACCTCGACCGCGGCGGTGTGTTGCGCCGTTACCTGATCCCGAACGACGCGACGAATGTGCGCGTATTGACGGGTCGGTATGCCGTGAAGCTCGAACTCAGCGGCGTCGAGGTCCGCGACTTCGGGACGCTGCAGGTCTTGCCCAACCAGACGACCGAGGTCGCTCACGACCTGCGCGCGACGGTGCGTGTGTTTCGCGTCGAGGTCGTGGATCCGGACGGCAAGCCGATCTTCGGTGCACGCGTGCGTGTCGTGGGTTGCCCGGACGAGCCGCTCGCGCCGGAGCCGAGGGTCGTCGATGGCAAGATCCGCCATGTGTTCCTCGTCGCCACGACCAAGGTGAGCGTGGACCTCGAGGTGTCCGAGTTCGGCGCTGCGGCTGCGCCGATCGTCGTCGAGGGAGTGGCGGGCGATCGCGTGGTCGAGCTGAAGGTGAGGCGGCGTTAGTGGCGGTGCCCGCCGTCATCGCCTGACGTCATCGCCCGACGTCATCGTCCGACGACGGCGAACACCGCGTCGCTGCCCGAGAAGCCGCGCGCGACGTTCTGCTCGAGGGCGAAACCCTGTCCCGTCAATTGCAGCCCGAGCAGCGTGGACTCGTTCGGGATCGGGAGTGACACCGTCGCCGAGCCCGCGAGGTTCGTGAACGACATCAGGCTCGTCACGACGCCGGCCGGGGCCACGTCGCAGTCGAGCAGGGTGGCGCGACCGAGTTCACTGCCCAAGAGCAACGCCACCGGAACGCTTCCACCTGCGCCTGCGAGGCGATATCCAAAACCCTGGGTGCCCAGGAGCGGCGCCGCCAGCACGTCGAGTCGAGGCAGACCGGCTGCACCTGCACAGCCGCCCTGCATCCGCTGAACCGACGCTGCTCTGGCCGCGCTCAGCGAAATGCCGCGAAGCTCCCGACCGTAGACGTCGTCAGTGGCGAGCAGCACCGCCTGGTCGCCGGCAATGCCGAGCAGCCTCCCCGAAGAGCTGTTGATGCCTGGCCAGATGTCGGCGAGCAGGCGCGTTCCGAAGGCGGTGCCGTCGCTCAGGAAGGGTTCGCGGCCGAGGACCGGATCGGCGATCGACAGCAGCAGCAGGTCGCCGTCGCCGAAGCGCTGTAGATCCAAGAGCCCCGACGCTGGACCCGGCACGGTGTCGACGGCGAGCACCAGCTGGCCCGTCGCCGCGTCGAAGCGCCACAGTTCGGTGCCGGTGGCTGCATCGGTGGCTTGCAGGAACACGCCGTGCGCCGTGCTCACGACCCGGTGGACATCGAGGCCGCTGGGCAACGGCGCCAGCATCGTCGTCCCGGCGGCGGTGCCGTCGGTGCGATACAGGCCGGTGTAGCTGACGAAGTGGGACACGGGCGCGGGGTCGCCGGTCTCGGTGCACCGCACCGAGGGTGCGAGCGTCACCGTTCCTGCCTGCGTGCCGTCGGTCGAGACCATCTCGAAACTCACCGTGATCAACAACCGGTCACCGACGATGCGCGCGCTCTGCGGTCGCGCGTCGAAGCCCAGGGATTGTGGGGGTGAGACGCCGTCGCTCCCGAAGACCGGGCCGTAGACCTCGCCGAACACGAGTGCACCCGGCAACGCGAACAGCAGCGGCGCGCCATACAGCTGCGCGGTCGGCGGCAGCTGCTGCAGGTTGTGGCTCTGCGCATCCCACCGGAACAGTCGTTGCCCATCGAAGGCGAACAGCGACTGGTCGCGCGCCGCGAGCGCGAAGTTCGACGTCGTCGGCAGGGAGAAGGTGATCGTGCCCGACGGGGTGCCGTCGGTGACGGTCACCTGATCGTTGCCCGGGCCGCGCACGGCGCACGAATCGCCGAGCACCACCGCGGAGCTGTCGACCAGGCCCGCGCCGTTCCCTGGCGTGAGATCGAGCGGAACCGTGCCGGCGGCGGTGCCATCGGTCGACCACAGTTCACGACCACGGATCGGGTCGACGGCGTCGAAGAAGAGTCGATCGCGCGCGCGCACCGCGAAGCTCGGGTAGATGCCCGGCTTGTCCACGAAGAGATCGCCGAGCAGCAGCGGGCTCCGGCCCGGCGACAACAGGCAGGGTTCCGTGCCCAGGCGCGCCCACGGTCGTGCCACGAGCAGACCTCCTGCGAATGGCACCTGCGGCCACGTCGGATAGCCGTAGTCGCCGATCCGGGTCAGGTCGTGTGGCCCCGTGCACAGGTACAACGCCGTCGCAGCGACACCCGGATGGCCACCCATGAAGATGCCGACGGGCGTCGGGGTGATGGCGAAGGGGCCGCCGTTACCGGGTCCGGGCACCATCTCGGCCACGAGCGCGGTGCCGGTCGTGGTGCCGTCGCTCGACCACAGTTCGAAACCCGTGGGCGGCGCGGTGCCCACGGCGCGGAAGTAGAACCGGTCGCGGAACGCGACGAGCTCGCCGAGGGTGTCGCACGGCAGACCCGACAAGGGCGCCGTGCCCGCTGCCGTGCCGTCGCTGACCCACAGCGTGCCCGTTGCGAGGAACGCCATGCGGCCACCGGCCGCGACCAGCGACGACCAGATGCTCATGCCCGCGGGCAGGCCGGTGATGACGCCGTGGCTGGTCGTGCCGGGTACGGTTCCGTCCGTCGAGGCGAGCTCGACGCCGCCGGTGACCAGTGAGCGATGGAAGAAGAATCGGCCGCCGAAGCGGCACAGGCGCCGGCCGGCGATGTCGCGGCACACGGCGAGCGGGGTCAACACGCGCAGTCCTGCGGGAGTACCGTCGCTGACGCAGAGGTCCTTGCCGATCGCGCCGAACGGCCCTGGCGAATCCGCACCGAAGCCCAGCAGGTCGCCGTTGTGTTCCAGCTCGAACTCGAAGCCGCCTGGCGGGGCCAGCGCGACCGTTCCCGCCGTCGTCAGGTCCGAGAGGAAACACTGCACCTCGCGGCCGACGTGATGCTGCAGCACGAAGTTGCCGTTGCCGAGCCGCGTCGCGTCGTAGGTGCCGTCGGGCAGACCCAGCGTGCCGAGGCGAAGCGTGCCCGCCGGGCTGCCGTCGGTGAGCACGAACTCGTGGGCGCCGGGAGCGGGTCGCACGAGCAGCAGCGCCTGCCCGGCGCCGGCCGCGAGCACTTCGGGATCCGAGCCGGGTGACCATCCCGTGTTCCCGGGTCGGAAGTCGTCGATGAGGTGCGTGCCCGCCGGCGTGCCGTCGGTGACGTACGGTTCTCGCCCAGTCGCGAACGAGGTCGCGACGAAGAACGCGCGCTGCCCCGCATCGTGGAAGTCGGCGGGGTCCGAGCTGCCGTTGATCGGCGTCTGCAGCTGGCCGATGTCGCGGATGAGCTGCACCTGGCCGAGCACGGGCGCCCCGAACGCGCCTGCGAGGACCAAGAGCAGAGAACCGGTCGTGACGGGATTCGAAGACTTGCTCATGGGCTGACTGCTGAGGGGACTCCCCGGTGCCGGCTGACCGTTCCTCTTTCGTCGTCACCGCGGTCCCGCCTGGAGACGAGCGTACGGTACCGGGTAGTGCGCCAGGCCAAGCCTGGGAGGTGAGAAAGTGAAGTAGACCCGAA
>CAYMPV010000065.1:0-19308 GCA_964392305.1 uncultured candidatus Brocadiaceae bacterium | reverse complement strand
TCACGCTCGATCCGATCTTCAGCGGACTGGCCTGGGCGCTGATCTTCGGGCTCGTGGTGTCGAGTGCGTTCACGCTGGTGCTGGTGCCGGTCGTCTACTTCCTGCTGCGGCGCCGCAACCTCGGGCGCGTCGGCGCGGACGCGCCTGGCGCAGGGCGCACGTCGCCGTCGTGAGACGCGACAGGGCCTCGCGCCGTGCGTAGGATCCGGACGCTCATGTCCGCCAGCAGCCCGCCGCGCCTGACGCTCGTGCTCCCCGTCTACAACGGAGCGCACTTCCTGCGGGAGTCGTTGGCAAGGGCCCACGACTGGTTGGCGCAGCAGGATGAGTCGACCGAGCTGCTGGTCGTCGACGACGGCAGCACCGACGCGACGCCGGCGATCGTGGCGGAATTCGCCGCCAGCCGCGCACCGGGCCGTTGCCTCGTCACCTGTGTGCGCAACCAGCAGAACCGCGGCAAGGGTTTCTCGGTGCGGCGGGCGTTCCTGCTGGCTCGCGGCGAGTTCGTGATCTTCACCGACGCCGATCTGACCTATCCGGTCGACAACTGCCAGCCGTTGCTCGATGCGTTGTGTGCCGGCGCGGATGTCGTCTACGGCAGCCGCATGCACCCCGACAGCCGCTATGTGGTCGCGCCCACGTTCTTCGGCAAGCTGTTCACGCGGCACTTCATGGGTCGCACCTTCAACCTGCTGCTGCGCCTGATCGTGGTGCGCGGGGTTCGGGATTCGCAGGCTGGCCTCAAGGGTTGCCGCAAGGCGGCGGCGGTGCAGCTGGCGCATCGCGTGCGGTTGCCGCGCTTCTCGTTCGACGTCGAACTGTTCTTCGTCGCGCGCCGACTGGGCCTCTCGATCGTCGAATGCCCGGTGCAGTTCATCTACCGCAAGGAGCCGTCGACGGTGCACTTCGTGCGCGACTCACTGGCGATGGTGCGTGACATGGTGCGCGTGCGCCTACGCGGTTGGCGGCGCGTCTACGACCGCGAACTCGATGCGGTGGCCCTGCTGGACCTCGAGCACGGCGGCGCGCCTGCCACCGGTCAGCGGTCGCGCGCGAACAGCACGATGTCGGCGGCGGATGGGTGACCGGCGACGGCGGTCGGCAGCGCTCGAGGTCGAAGTCCGAACGCGGCGAGGGCCCGCGCATCGATGTCGGTGCGGCCCCTCTTGAGGGCGACGAAGCGGCACTCCGGTCGCTGCGCGAGCTGCAGGATGACCGAAGCCGGAATCGGTGCGGGCGGCGGCGGTCGCTGTCCGGCGAAGAACTCCAACCGCGGCATGTCGGAGACGACGACTTCGCCCGGTCGCATGGCCGCGGCCAGGACGTGGCCGAGTTCGCGTTCGATCGTGCGATCCGTCAGTCGGCCGAGCCAGAGACGCGCTTCACTGGCGATCACCACGGCGATCGCCACGGCCGGCAACCACGGCCGGCACGAACGCAACCAGTCTTGCAGCTGCACCAGCGCCACGCCCGCGAACGGCAGCAGCAGCACGCCGAACCCCGACACGAAGCGGTGGTGGCTCTTGAGCAACGGGATCACCGCACACTGCAACAGGAACGGCAACAGCAGCAACCAGCGTGGGTCGTCGAGGCGCTGTGGGCGATTCCGGATCGCGCCGATCAGCATGAGCAACGCGGCGACGTGACCGAGACCTTCGATCGCGTCGCCCGGCAGGCGCAGCCACTGCAGCACGTAGTAACTCAGCGAGTCGTCGCTGCCGCCGGCGCCGACGTTCCAGTTGAACGTCGCCTTGGGGGTCAGCGTGAAGCCTTGGCCGAAGGCGAAGAAGCCCATCGGCAGCAGCGAACCGACGGCGAGCGCTGCGCCGGCGTGCCAGAGGGCTGCGCGATGTTGTCGGTGCAGCAGCAGATGCAGCAGCGCCGTCGCCGCCATCGCCGCGCCCTCGGGCCGCGTCAAGAAGGCGAGGCCCGCGGCGAAACCGGCCAGCGCCGGATGCGGGCGTTCGCGCAGCAGCCAGTGGGCCCAGAGCGCGGCGAGCAGATAGAACGGCCCCTCGCTCATGCACTCGGCCGGGTGACGCACGAACCAGGTGCCGATCGCGTACAGCAGCCCGGCCCAGTTCGCGGCCCGTTCACCGAACAGCCGCCAGGTCAGCAGCCAGATCGGGATCACCGCCAAGGCGCCGCAACCCGCCGCCACCAGCTGTCCGGCGACGACCACGTCGAGGTCGGGCCAGACGCGCAGCAGCGAGCCGACCAGGAACGGGTAGAGCGGGTGGAACACCGTGCCGAACAAGCCGCCGAGGTCGCCGTGTTGCCACTGCTGCGCCATCCACAGGTAGGCCACGCCGTCGCGTCCGGGCACCGGCGTGCGTTGGTTGGCGAACAGACGCATCGCGATCGTCAGCAGGACCAGCAGCGTGGGCATCACGGCGGCGACGCTGGGTCGGGTTCTGGCGGGTGGCAGCTCGAGCGTCATCGCGCGTCGTCCATGGCACTCGGTCGGGTTTCCACGCACGCTAAGCTCACGCCGCCTCCCGGGCCACCGCGCGTCACCGACCCTCGGAATCTACGGCGAAGCCTTCCTTCGCCCGGGCGGCGGCAGCAGCATCCACGCATGCGTTGCCAAAGCCTCATGATGCTCTCCCTGTTCGCCGCCGCGGCCTGCAGTGCGCTGCCCTACGACCTCTCGACAGTGCCGTTCCCGGTCAGCGCGAGTCCGGCGCCCGAGGGCGCGGTGCACGAGCCGTTCGAGATCAAGGACAAGAGCGTGCTCTGGGTGCACGGTCTGTTCGGCGCGGATCGCCCCGATGTCGCCGCGCTGCTGCAACAGGCCTGCGGCGACTGCGCGGGCGTCGCCGACTTCCGCGTCGAGGTCGGTGCCTCGGGCCACGACTGGTTCTTGACGCACCTCACCTTGGGGTTCGTGCGTCTCAAGACGGTGACGATCCGCGGTGAGAAGTTGACGGCGGTGAAGTGAGCGCCGCGCGGCTCACTTGACAGGCAGGCGCTCGAACATCGCCACGAGCAGGAAGGTGGCGATCGGTCCCAGGAAGATCGAGATCACGAACCAGTTCAGACCGCTGCGGCCCTTGCCCTGGGCGAGGCCGGCGTTGATCAGGGCCAGGGTGCCCCAGCCGGCGTAGAAGTTGTCGTTGACGACTATGGTGGCGAGCATGGCTGCGCGCCTACGAAGCACACCCGTGACTATTCCGCCACGGTTGTTTTCCGGGTTGCCGCGCCGGCGCGGCTTGCCGATACCGTGGCTGCCGTCGCAGCCGCACTGTCATGACCAACTCCGCGCTCGCCGAAGTCCGTTCGCTGTTCACCCAGGAACAGTCCGCAGTGCTCTGCTCCGCCCACGCCGGTCTCGACGGCTGGCCGTACGGGTCGATCGTTCCCTACGCGATGCTGTCGAACGGCGACCTCGTGGTGTTCCTCTCCGACATCGCCGAGCACACCAAGAACCTGCGGCGCGACCCGCGCGCGACGGTGTTCCTGGCCGATCCGTCGGCGTTTGCCGCGCCACAGCGGGGCGCGCGGCACGCGATGCTGGTGCGTGCCTCGCAGCCCGAAGATGGGGTGGCCGCTGCCGAGGCGTGTTACTTCGCGCGGTTCCCCGGAGCCGAGGCGATGCGTGACGCACATGGTTTCGCCGCCTGGGTGCTCGAGGTCGAGCGCATCCGTTGGATCGCCGGGTTCGGCGCGATGGGTTGGATCGATCGCGCATCGTGGTGCGGTGAGCCCGACCCGCTCGCCGAACACGCCGCCGGCATCGTCGCGCACCTGAACGCCGATCACGCCGATGCGATGCGTCTGCTCGTCGCGTTCCAGTTCGGCCTCGAAGGTCCGGCCGTGAGTGCGGTCGGCATCGATCGCGGCGGACTGGACGTGGAGATGACGGACGACCAGAGTGGCAGACGAGCGCTGCGGCTGCCGTTCGCGGCGCCCGTGGCGACGGCAGAGGCGGCGCGTCACGCGATCGTCGCGATGGTGCGTCGCGCGCGCGCGGCGGGCGGCTGAGTGCGGCGGCGTTCAGTCGAGGTGGAAGACCTCTTCCATCTCGGCCCACCATTCTCCGTCGTTGCGCGCCGGGTGCGGGATCTGCATCGACTCCATGAGATCCCACCAGGAACGCATGCGCGGCGCCGCCGCCAGGGCGCGCAGACGCGCCGCGTACTGTTCGGGCGGGCCCACGTATTCGTAGTAACCGAACAGGTCGCCCGAGAAGTGGAAGATCGAGTAGTTGCGGATGCCGGCCGCGTGGATCGCAGCGGCGATCTCCGGCCAGATCGCGGCGTGATGTCGCCGGTAGTCCTCGAGGCAGTCGGGGCGCAGCGACAGGCGTTGGCCGTGACGGATCGGGCTGCGGTCGGGCATGCCGACATCGCAGCGAGCGTCATGGCGCCTGTCCAGCCGGCGAGGTGGTGGCGGCGCCGCGCCCTGCAGTTAGCCTCTGACCCGATGAGCCGCATCGACAAGCACCGCATCGCGCCAGCGTCCAAGCTCCGCCTCGCCGATCACGATCCGCGCGGCACGCCGGTCTTCGACGGCGACAAGGAGGCTGGCAAGAAGCGCATGATGGAGCTGAACGCCCGGCTCGAGGAACTGCAGGAGGCGTTGTATGCCGAGGGCAAGCAGCGGCTGCTGGTCGTGTTGCAGGCGCTCGATGCCGGCGGTAAGGACGGCACGATCCGCGCGGTGTTCGACGGGGTGAACCCGCAGGGGGTCAAGGTCAAGTGCTTCAAGAAGCCCACCGAACTCGAACTGGCGCACGACTACCTGTGGCGGGTGCATCCGCACGTGCCTGGCAATGGTGAGATCGCCATCTGGAATCGCAGCCACTACGAGGACGTGTTGGTGGTACGCGTGCACGGACTGGTGCCTGAGGAGCAGTGGCGGCGACGTCATCGACACATCGCCGCGTTCGAGCAGTTGCTGGCCGACGAGGGCACCGTGATCCGCAAGTTCTTCCTGCACATCTCCAAGGACGAACAGCGTGAGCGTTTGCAGGAGCGCGTCGACAACCCCAAGAAGCGTTGGAAGTGGAACGACGGCGACGTGCAGGAACGCGCCCGCTGGGACGACTACCAGGCCGCCTACGAGGACGCGATCGCCGCGACCAGCACCGACGACGCGCCGTGGTACGTGGTGCCCGCGGATCGCAACTGGTATCGCGATCTCGTGATCAGCGAAGTGCTGGTGCAGACTCTCGAGGCGATGCAGATCAGACTGCCCGAGGGTGATCCAGGCATCGCGGGCATCGTGGTGAAGTAACGAATCGTCGAACAACCACCCGTCGTCGCCATGGACTCCGTCTCCCAGTTCGCCCTCGGTGCCGCCGTCACCGCCGCCGTGATCGGCAGCCGCTGCCCGGCCGGCCGCACGGTGCTGATCGGCGGCCTCGTCGGCACCTTGCCGGATCTCGACGTGCTGATCGATCACGGCGATGCGGTGGCGAACATGACCATGCACCGCGCCGAGAGCCACGCGCTGCTGTGGCTGGCGGTCGCGACGCCGCTGCTGGCCTGGCTGATCACGCGGCTGCCGGCCCAGCGCCGACACTTCGGACGCTGGTGCCTGGCCGTGCTGGCGACGCTGTGGACCCACGTGGGCCTCGACGCGCTGACGATCTACGGCACGCAACTCGGGCTGCCGTTCACCGATCATCCGTACGGTTTGGGCTGCATCTTCGTCATCGATCCGCTCTACACCACGCCGCTGTTGCTCGGGATCGGGTGGTTGTGGTGGCGCCGCGGCGATCGCAGCGGCCGCCGGGCCAACTGGCTCGGCCTGTTGCTGAGCACCGCCTATGCGGCTTGGAGTCTCGGCGCGCAGCAGCACGTGCTGCGGCTCGCGCACGCCGAACTTGCCCGGCAGGGCCTGGCGGTCGAGCAGGTGGTGGTGACACCGGCGCCGCTGCAGACCGTGTTGTGGCGCGTCGTCGCGATCGACGCCGGGGCGTTCTACGAAGCGAACGTCTCGCTGTTCGACCGCAGCAGCCAGATCACTTTCGAGCGCTTCGACCGCGGCGCATCGCTCTACGCGGCACTGCACGACGATCCGGTGGTGGCTCGCCTGGCGCGCTTCTGCCACGGCATGCATCGCCTGCGCCGCGTCGGCGACGAGGTGTTCATGGCCGATCTGCGCATGGGGCAGCAACCGTTCTTCCCGTTCGACTTCCGCGTCGCAGGCGGGCATGAGAATGGGTCGCTGACGGCACTGGCGCCGTTGCGGGTCCCGACCAGGCTCGATGTCGGCGTCGCGGCGAGTTGGATCTGGCGGCGGATGTGGGGCGAGGCCGTGCCGACGCCGCGTTGAGAGCGGCCGGGTGTTCCCTTGGGCTACTTGTGCCTGGCCGTCCGGTGCTCCACGATCGCGGCCCGTGATGCGCCGTCTGCTGCTGCCCCTGTGCCTCGTCGCCGCGGCGTCGTCCGCGAACGCACAGGGGTTCCATCTGCGCAAACCCAATCACTACAAGCAGACCAGCGACGACAACGCGATCACGGCCCTCGATCGGCGCATCGCCGCGGGTGAGCTGCAACTGCCCGCCGAGGGGCGCAGCGGCCGGTTGCGCGCGCTGCTGCGCGCGCTCGGCGTGCCCGAGTCGAGCCAGACGTTGGTGTTCAGCAAGACCAGCCTGCAGCGGCATCGGGTCTCGCCGCACAACCCGCGCGCGCTCTACTTCGGCCCGGACGTCTATGTCGGCTGGGTGCCCGGCGCGGCGGCGCTGGAGGTCGCGGCCAGCGATGCGCGGTTGGGTCTGGTGTTCTACACCGTGTCGCAGGATCCCGAGGTCGCACCGCGCCTGGTGCGGGACGACTCCTGCCTGAGCTGTCACGCGACCTCGCGCACCGACGACGAACCGGGGCTGCTGTTGCGTTCCGTGTTCCCCGACGAGAACGGCGATCCGATCGCCAGCGCCGGCGAGAGTGCGGTCGACCTGCGCACGCCGTTGGCCGAACGCTGGGGCGGCTGGATCGTCACCGGGCAGTTCAAGGGTGCGCACCGCGGCAATGGCATCGCCGTGCGCGACGAACGGAACCGCTGGTCGGTGCCGTCGCGACCGGCCGCGGATCTGCGCGCCTTCGCCGACCGGTTCGACGCCGACGACTATCTCGCGCCGACCAGTGACATCGGTGCGCTGCTGGCGCTCGAGCAGCAGATCACGGTGCACAATCACCTGATCCGCGCCGCGCTGCAGATGCGTTGCCTGCTCGAAGGGGACCGCGTCGTCAACGACATGCTCGGCGAGACCGGCATCCGTCCGCAGACCGCGGCGATCGCCGCCGACCTGGCCAAGGCGATCGCCGCCGACCTGTTGTGTGACGGCGAGGTCTCCCTGGTCGAGGCCGGCGCCGCGTGCGACGCGACGTTCTTGCGCGACTTCGCCGCATCGTGGCCGCGCGACGCGGCCGGCCGACAGCTCGGTCAGCTCGACCTGCGCGAGCGGTTGTTCGTGCTGCCGTTGTCGCCGATGGTGCATTCGGCCGCGTTCGCGGCGTTGCCCGACGAACTGCGGGGTCGCGTGTTGCACCGACTCGAACTGGCGATGACCAGAGGGTTCCTGCCGCGCGGCGTGCGGATCGACGGGCCGCAGCGAGAACTGCTGCACGCGTTGCTCTCCGCGACCGTTCCCGGCTATGCGGATTGACGGCGGCGTCAGAAGGTCGCGCGCCAGTAGACGAAGACGAGGTCGCTGTTCCAGTCGTCGGTCGCACCCTCATCGGCGTAACGCATGTGGCGGTACTCACAGCCCGCGTCACCGATGCCACCCAGATGCCAGCGCAGATCGGCGCGCAGGTCGAAGGTCTGCACCGCGAAGCTGCCGGTCGTGCGTGTGTGCGCGACCGACAGTTCGAAGTGCGCCGGATCGAGGTCGGTGGTCGCCAGCGCCGCGACCCAGGTGTGGGTCTCGCCGTCGAAGCCGACCACGGTCGGCTGTGGGTTGGGATCGGGGTCGAAGTAGAAGTTGGTCAGGGTCGCGGTCTGGAAGGTCGTGAACGTGTAGCCGAGGTTCCAGTCGCAACCGCCGTGCGTGGCCCCGGCGGTGACGCTCGCCGAGGTGGACTCGAGGCGGTGGCTCGAGATGTCGCTGTGGTCGTGGCGATGGCGCATCGATACGCCGGCGTGCTCACCGTCGTCGCGCCACTCGAGTCCGCCGACGGCCTGGCGGCTGCGCTGCGGCGTGAACTCGTGCAGCGGCATGCCGTCGACGCCGAAGTCGCGGCCTTCGGCACGCAACGTCAGGTGGTCGGCGAACTGCCAGCGCAGGTGGGCGAGCACGCCGTCGTCGTGCTGCTCGCCGCGACGGAAGTCGCCAGGATCGGCAGGCTGCAGATCCGGCACGCGCAACTGTTCGCGCGCCATGCCGTAGCCGAGCGCCGCCTCGAACGTGTCGTCGGGTCGCCACTCGAGCTGCAGGTCGCCGTCGAAGAGGCGCTGCACGGTCTGGGTGGTGACGTCGGTGGTGACCGTGACCGTGCTGTTCAGCGACGGCGTGATGGTGACGTCGGTCTGGATCAGCCGCATCTGCTCGCGATGGTCGCGATACCCGGCGCTCGCCAGCAGGCGCCACGACTCGCCGAGCCGCAGCGCACCGTCCAGGCGCGACGTCGACAGGCGGCTGCTGCCGTCGCCGTTCGCGGTCGTGTCGGTGGTGAACGCCGCGACGTCGTAGCCGGCTGCGGTGCCGGTCGCTTCGAGGTGGCGCGTGTGCGACCAGTAGTCCGTCGACGCGTCGAGTCGCAGGTCGCCGAAGTCCCGGCCCAGGGCCAGTCGCGCCGAGGGCCCTTCCAATCGGCTGCGCGACGTGAAGTCCTCGCTCTCGACGAACGCGGGGTTCGCGGTCGCCGGCTGCGTGTACGACCAACGATCGACGCCGCGGTCGACGCGGTACCCGGCCGCGATCGTGTAGGTCCACGCGCCGCCGGTGCTGCGCACGCCGAGTTCCCCGCTCTCGCCGCGAAAGCTGCGTGGGCTGGCGACGCCATCGACGACCGTCTGCACGGGCAGGTTGCGGTTGCCGATGCGTTGCGTCAGCCAGAACCCCTCGTCGTCGCGCAGGCCGACGTTGCCGAACGCTTCCCAATCGGCGCCGGCGATCAGGGTCACCGTCGTGTCCGAAGTGGTGGTGCTGCGGTCGACGCGGTGGAAGTCACCCGTGGCTTCGTAGTGGTAGCTGCCGCGCGCGTAGCGGCTGTCGATGGCGTAGGCGTCGTATTGTCGCGCTTGCAGACCCAGGTCCCAGCGCGGGTCGCCGAGGTCGCGGCCGCGCAGATCGAGTTCGTCGGGGCTGAGCCCGCGATCGGGCAGGTCGTCGAGTGCGACCGTCTGGGAGCCGCCGGGACCAGCTGCGGCAGGCGTGCGGCGGCCGCGCACCTCGAACTCACGCAGCCTCACGCCGGGATCGAGGTCGACGTCGGTGCGGTAGGCCTCACGCGAACCGGCGAGATGCACGAAGCGGTAGCCGAGTTCGGCGAAGCCCGAGAAGCGCAGGCTGGTGTCCTGCTGGCGATCACGCAGTTCGGCGAGGGCTTCTCGCGCCGGGTCGGGCAGCGGCCGCGCGCCCGAACCGACCACCGTGACGAAGTGCGTGGCGCTGGCGACGGCGCGACCTTGGCCAGGATGGCAGACGTTGCAGCTGGCGGCGGCGACGGCTGGTGCGCGAGGGCGTTCTGCGGGGGGGCTCGCCGCGGCGTGGCTGCTGAGGTCACCGTGACAGCTGGCGCATGCTTTGCCGCGCAGTTCGGCGCGCTGCAGCAACACGCCGTGCGGCGACTCGACCAGGGCCCGGGTCGGCCCCGGATGACAGACCTTGCAGGACAGTTCGGCGTCGGGCACGACTTGCGCGGCGAGCGGCAGCGCCAGCAGCAGCGCCCCCAGCCGGCGGGCCGACCACAGCAGGGCGCGCCGGATCATCGCAGCAGGTAACGCGAGTGGTCGCTGCCGTGCACCTCGGTGTGGCAGCGCACGCAGTTGGTGAACACGGACCCGGCCGTCTGGTCGTGAAACGCCGGGAAGTCGCCGTGGCACGCAAGACAGTTCTGCTGCGTGTTGGCCTGCAGCAGCAGGCGGCGGTTGCTGCTGCCGTGCGGCGCATGGCAGATCGTGCAGCCGTCGCGACGTGCGGCTTGGTGCGGGAACACGAACGGGCCGCGGTAACGCGGGTGGCAGCGCACGCAGGTCGCCTCACGCAGGTCGAGATCGCGGCGGCGGTCGCGGTCGCCGTGCACATCGTGGCAGGACGAGCAGCGCATGCGCTGTTCGGGCACGGGGTGGTGGTTGGGCAGGCGGAAGCTCGCGGCGACGTCGGCGTGGCACGAGGCGCAGCGGGCCTCCGCGTCGGCGGTGCCGTCGTGGGCGCCATGCATCGGCCCGTGGCAGTCGGTGCAGCTGACGCCGTGTCGCAGGTGTTCGCCGTGTCGCGCGCGCGCCAGCTCCGCATCGTGCGCGTGGCACGACAGGCACACTTCGGCTTGCCGGTTGCTGTCGCTCTGCCACGCGACGAGTTGGTCGCGGCGGCCGCCGCTCGCGGCGTGGAGCCGGGCGTTCAGATGACATGCGGCGCAGCCCTGTTCGACGGGCTGATCGGCGGCGCCGATGCGCCAGTGGTTGGTGTCGCTCATGCCACGCACCTGAGCGTCGTGGCACCCCGCGCAGCCTGCGTTCTTCGTCGGTGGCTCCGGAGCGCCCGGCAAGCCGAGGGCCGGCGCGTGCACGAGGTGGCATGTGGTGCAGCGGGGGTTCGCCGCCAGGGTCGGGCCCGGGCGATCCCGCCAGTGGAACGCGATCGCGTCGACCTGCGTGTGGCAGCTGCGGCAGGTCTCGATGCCGTCGGCGGCGCGATCGGGGCGAGTGATCCAACGGCCTTCGCCGTTCTTCGCGTGTTCACTGCCGTTGCCGTGGCACGACTCGCACCCCGTTGCCGAGTTGGCTGCCGAGAGGCTCGCGTGGGCGGTGTGCTGCAGCAGGTCGTTGCGCACGGGGTGGCAGGTCACGCACTGGCTGCTGCCGACCGGCTGGGCGCGCACGTTGGCCTCGCTGCGCCGCTGCAGGTGCACTTCGGGCGCGGCGCGTTCGGCGGGGCGGCCGTGCACCGAATGACAGTCCAGGCACTTCATGCCGGCGACCAGAAACCCCTCGGGGTCGCCGCCGTGTTGTTGGATCTGGTCGGCGTGGCATTGCGAACACAGCCGCTGCTGGCCGCCGGCGCTGAGCGCCGCGGGCATGGTGATCAAAGCGGGATCGTTGTCGGGGTCGTCGGCGTGGGCCTTGCCCGGGCCGTGGCACGTCTCACAACCCGGCAGGGTCAGGACCTGCAGGATCGCGGCGTGTGCGCGGCCCTGCAGCTGGCGGTGTTGGCGATCGTGACAGCGGCTGCACTCGGCCGCGGCGACACGTTCTCCGTCGCGCGGGAACTGCGCCGTCTCCTGGGCGAACGACGACGCGCACAACAGCAACGGCCATAGCCAGCGCGTCATCGCGACGTGGCTCCGGCCGCAATCCATTGGTGCAGCATCGTCACCGCCGTCGCATCCAGCGGGGTGCGTTGAAGCGGCATCTGTGCACCGATGGGCGGCTGGCGCAGCTGCAGCTTCTGCAAGAACAGCGACGCTCGAGGATCGCCGGGCACCAGCAGCGGCAGCTGTCCCATCGATTCGCCCGGCACCGCGACGGCGCGGTGCGTGTCGAGGCGGTAATCGCCGCGCTGATTGCCGTGCAGGTGGCACTCGCCGCACTTGTTGACCAGCAGCGGACGCACGTGTTCAGACCAGGTCAGCGGCGCGTTGCGCGGCGCGGCCATGGGATCGATCACGATCTGATCGACGAGCAGCGGCAGCCGTCCGTGCGCACCGCCCGCGGCGGACGGTTCGGGCAGGCCGTCGGAGTCGGTGTCGGCGATGCCGTCGCCGAGCAATTCCCCGTGGCCGTCCCATTCGGCGAAGGCCATCGTGCGCCGCAAGGTCGACAGCAACGCGGCGCGGCGCTGGGCCGCGCCGGGGATACCGGCACGTTCGGCGAGTCGCAGCGCGGCCAACACATCGGCCAGCAGCGCCGCGTCGTAGCGGTCGACCCGGCCGTGCGCCGTCGTCACCAACAGCGGTGAGGTGGTCGCCGCGAAGCTGGTCAGCAGGCGGGTCGCCGCGGCGTCGGCGCGGGCGCGCAGCAGTGGCATGGTCGGCAGCCGATCTGCGGCAGCCAGCAGTCCCGCCGTCATCGTCGCCTGCCCGCGCAGGTCGGCTGCGCCCCAGGTCGAAGTGCCCGCGAGCGTAACCGCGTCGATGACTTCGCCGTCGGCGCCGACGAGGTGGTCCGCCGCGTAGGTGGCGACGTGGCCGAGCAGGATCGCCGGCGTGTCGCCGCGGTATGCGAGCGTCGGCGCGAACGCGTCGAGCGCGGCCAGCGCGCGCAGCGTCAGGCCGGTAGCCACGGCGGTGCTGACTTGCGAGGGGCCGTCCTCTTCGTAGCGATGGTGCAGGGCACCGGTGGCCGGGTCCAAGTGCAGCGCCGCGAGGTTGCGGAACAACACGGTCTGCAGGTCGTCACCGGGTCGCGGTTGCGGCGGCGCGGCCAGCGGTTCGCGCAGGGCGCCGCCGTCGATCCAGGCTTCGACCAGATCGATCTCGTTGCTCGGCAGCATGCCGCCGAACGGCATCTGCACGAACGGCGTCGGCGGCCCGTCGAGGATCTGCGGCAGCAGGCTCTGCGCAGCGTTGCCCGGGATCACGAACGGCAACTGCAGCAGGCGGGTCTTGTTGCCGCCCAGCAACATCGTGTCGTAGTCGACGATCGAGAAACCGCCGCGGGTCTCTTGCAGGTGGCACGACCCGCAACGGAAGGTGAACAGCGGCCCGATGTCGCGGCTCCAGCTGATCGACGGTGGTGTCGGCAGCGGCGCGGGCAGGGCGAACGGCCGACCGCGGAACAGTCGGGGCAGTTCGATCGCGGCGCTCGGCGCTGCGAGTTGCGAGAGCTCGGTCGAAGCGCGCAGCAGCGTACTCACGGCGGCCAGGTCGCTGGCGGGATCGGTGGCGCGCCACGCGAGGGGAGTGCCGCCGGGGCCGTTGCCCAGCTCGATCCCGACCTCGGCAGGCAACCAGCGGGCGTCCTTGGCCGGATCGTAGTATCGCGGGTCTTCGATGGGCGCCAGCGGGCCGCCGCGCGTGAACATCGACCCGAGCAGCGTGTCCTCGGCGGCCTGGATCTGCTGCAGCGCGAGCAGTCCGAGGGCACCTTGGACCGGGTCGGCGCCGAACAGATGACGGCGTTGCGGTAGCAACAGGCGGCGCGCGGCCACGGCGCGCAGCAGCTGGGAATCGGCGATCGCGGCGAGGCGGACGTGGTGATCGCCGAGGTCGCGGGTTTGCCAACGCGGCGTCTGGCCCGTTGCCGAGATCGGCGGCGCGAGCAGTTCGGCGCTGCGGCTGCGCCACACGAAGAGCGGCAACGAAGGCAGCTCAGCCACTTCGGCGCCGGCGAACGAGAGCACCCGCTGCACTTCCTGCAGCAGCGTCTCGTCGAGATTGCTGCCGTTCTGGTTGCTGTCACCGGGCGCCTCGAACGCCGCCGCGAGCCGTTCGACCCTGGTCGAGCCCAGCAGTTGCGGCCCCGCGCCGCCGTCGAACATCGTGCTGCGCAGATGATCGAGCGCCATCGCGTCGCAGTCGGCCGCGAGCGCCGGTTCGGCGAGCGGCAGGGCGTCGCGGTGCCATGTTGGCGGCGCCTCGCCGCTGCCTGCCAGCAGCAGTTCGATGGCCAAGGCGTCGGTCGAGCCGCTGATCACCGCGGAGCCGATCGACGGTGCCGCGTTGCCGGCGACGACCGCGGGCGATTGGTTGCCCGACGGCGTGCACGATGCCCACGCGATCGCGGGCCAGGCCAGCAACATCGATCGCAGCTTCGACATGGCCGACAAGACGGCTGCGACCGACGGGCCGGTTCCGTCGATGCACGACTTTCACCGCGTACCGAAAGCCTCGTATGGGGCGGTGGTTACGAAGAAACCCCATCCGGGCGAGAAGGCGCGGACGACGGCGAGGTCGCCACTAGTCACGCGTGAAGGAGTGGTCACGCGTTTGCCGCTTCTTGCCCTTCAGTCGGGCTTGGCCACGGCGACATCGAGCCGGATCGGCACCCACGACACCTCACACCCCAGTTCGACCAGCCACTCGGCGCAGACGTCGGCGCAGTTGTGCGGGAACCAGTAGTTGCCGGTGGTCGGAACGAAGTCCATGCGCAGGTCGGCGCGGCGCACGATGCGGTCGCTGCTCGCGGCGAAGTCGGCGTCGAGTCGCGCCAGCAGCTGGTCGGCCCGTTCGCGTTCGACCACGAGCGGGTCGAACTCGGCCCAGTGCACGAGTTGCAGCAGCGATGCGGCGTCGTTGGCGGCATGCGTGCGCCGGCTCAGCGTCGCGGTCGTCGGCCAGAGAACGGTCCCGAATACGTTGTACCAGCTGTCGGCGCCCGCCGCGTACCAGTTCCAGTCGCCGAAGCCGTACTCGACGTAACCCGTGGCGCGTGGGAACACGAGGCCGCGATGCATGGCGTCGCGGATGATCAACACGGTGACCGGATCGCGCACGTCGCGCGGCGGCGTCACCACCGAGGTGCAGCCGAGCAACAGCCAGCCGGCGAGCAGCAAGGTGGCGGCGAGCAGGGCGCGCCGACGACGGCGTTTGGGCGCGGCGGGGACGGTCGCAGCAGCAGGCGCGGCGGAATCGGTGGGCACCGGCTCAGCTTATCGGGCCGAGCTTGCGGCACGAGCGCACGCGGGGTCTCCTGCCCGCATGAATCGACTCGGCCTGCTGTTCTTCGTGGCCGTCGCGGCGCCGCTGCCGATCCTGGCGCAGCAGGTCGACTGGCTGCTCGATCCGTCGCCGTTCATGGCGGAAGTGCGGCAGGAACAGGGGCAGATCGTGCTCGACAACGGTTTGCTGCGGCTGCGGGTCGAACTGCAGCCGCTCGCGCTCGTGAGTCTGGAGAACCTCGCTTGTAGCCAGCAGCTGTTGCGCGCGCCGGCGTCGTTGGGCGCGTTCGTGCTCGGCGGGCGCGAGTACGAGCTGGGCGGTGCTCAGGGGCCCGCCAATCGCGCGTTCCTGCCGCCGATGCGCGGCATGCCCGCCGATCCCGACTCGCTGCCGTTCGTCGCTTGGCAGGGACCCCGGCCGATCGCCGAACGGCTGACGTGGGGCCGCACGCGCGACGCCGCGCCCGATGCGGTCTGGCCACCCAAGGGGGTGTCGGTGTCGTTCACGCTGCGCGACGAGCACGTCGAGGTCACCGTGCACCTGGAGCTCTACGACGGGCTGCCGCTGCTGGGGCACTGGTTCGAACTCCAGAACCTCGGCGAGGCGCCGCTCGAGCTCGAGTCGTTCACGTCGCTGCGCCTGCCGGTGGTCGAAGCCGAGTCGCGCGTCGAGCCCGAGCGCATCGGTGTTCGCCTGCCCAACCTCTACGTCGAGACCGACTTCAGCTTCCACGCGATGACCGGCGCAGACGGCAGCTCCCACTGCGTGCGCTGGCTGCCCGATTCGAGCTACGAGACGCAGGTCAACTATCAGAAGCAGACGCTGTGCCTGCTCGAGGTGAAGCCCGAGGTCGGGCCGGCGCAGACGATCGCGTCGGGGGCGAAGTTCTCGACGTTCCGCACCTGGGTGCTCGCGCCGGATCGCGAGGACCGGCAGCGCCAGTCGCTGGCGCAGCGGCGCATGTACCGCGTGCTGGCGCCGTGGAGCACCGAGAACCCGCTGATGATGCACGTGCGCAGCGCCGAGCCCGATGCGGTCCGGTTGGCGATCGACCAGTGCGTCGAGGTCGGTTTCGAGATGGTGATCCTGACCTTCGGCAGCGGCTTCGACATCGAGGACGACAGTCAGGAGAATCTCGATCGGTGGAAGGCGATGGCCGAGTACGCGCATCGGCGCGGCATCCAGATCGGCGGCTACTCGCTGCTGAGCAGTCGCAAGATCGAGCCCGAGACCGACAACTGCATCAACGTCGCCACCGGCAAGCCGGGTGGTCAGGTGTTCGGCCACGCGCCGGCCCTGGCCAGCGGTTGGGGGCAGCGGTACTTCGCCAGGTTGCGTCGCTTCTTCGAGTACACGGGTTTCGACCTGCTCGAGCACGACGGCAGCTATCCGGGCGACTTCGACGCGATGGCGCGGCCGCCGCTGCAGAAGGGCCACGCCGACTCGCAGTGGGTGCAGTTCGGCATCATCCGCGACTTCTATCGCTGGTGCCGGGCGCGCGGCATCTACCTGAACGTGCCCGACTGGTACTTCCTGCAGGGCAGCAGCAAGACCGGCATGGGGTACCGCGAGACCAACTGGTCGTTGCCGCGTGAGCAGCAGGTGATCCACGCGCGGCAGAACCTGTTCGACGGCACGCGCGAGAAGAACGCGTCGATGGGCTGGATGTTCGTGCCGCTGACCGAGTACCACGGCGGCGGCGCGGCGGCGACGATCGAACCGCTCGCCGAACACCTGCCCCACTACGAACGCATGTTGACGAGCAACCTCGGCTACGGCGCGCAGGCCTGCTGGCGCGGGCCGCGGCTCTTCGACAGCGACGTGACGCGCGCCCTCGTCCGGCGGCACGTCGACTGGTACAAACGCTTCCGACACGTGTTGCATGCCGACGTGATCCACACCAGCTCGCGCCGCGCCGACGGCCAGGATCTCGACTGGGTCCTGCACGCCGACCCGTTCTGTGATCCGCCGGCGATGCTGGTGGTCTACAACCCGCTCGACGAGAAACGAACACGCTCGATCCCGCTCGATCTGTATCACGCGGGGCTCGTCGTGCAGGCGGTCGCGGCGGGTGGGCCAGGCGACACCGAGCGCGTGCCGCTCGACCGGTTGTCGCGCGGCAGCCTGCAGGTCGAGGTGCCTGCCGGCGGCACGGTGTGGTACGCAATGCGGGCGCGGTGAGGATCGAACGCGCCGTCGGCACGACCTGTGCGTCACATGTTGCGCCGGTACTGCCCGCCGACCTCGTAGAGCGCGCCCGACATCTGACCCAGCGAGCAGCACTTCGCCGCGTCCATCAGGCTCGCGAACACGTTGCCGCCGGTCAGCGCCGTGTGCTGCAGCGTCTGCAGCGCGGCCGCGGCGCGGTCCTGGTTGGCGGCGTGCATCGCCGCGAGGCCGTCGATCTGCGCCTGCTTCTCGTCGTCGGAGCTGCGCATCACCTCACCGATCACCTGGATCGGCGAGCCGTCCTTCCCGAGGAACGTGTTGACGCCGATGATCGGCATCTCACCGGTCGATTTCAGCGTCTCGTAGTGCAGCGACTCGTCCTGGATCTTGCCGCGCTGGTACATCGTCTCCATCGCGCCGAGCACGCCGCCGCGTTCGCTGAGCCGCTCGAACTCGGCGTAGACGGCCTCCTCGACGAGGTCGGTGAGTTCCTCGATCACGAACGAACCCTGCAGCGGGTTCTCGTTGTTCGCCAGGCCCAGCTCCTTGTTGATGATCAGCTGGATCGCCATCGCGCGGCGCACCGAGTTCTCGGTCGGCGTCGTGATCGCCTCGTCGTAGGCGTTCGTGTGCAGCGAGTTGCAGTTGTCGTAGATCGCGTAGAGCGCCTGCAGCGTGGTGCGGATGTCGTTGAAGTCGATCTCCTGCGCGTGCAGCGATCGGCCCGACGTCTGGATGTGGTACTTGAGCATCTGACTGCGCTCGTTGCCGCCGTACTTGCGTGCGATGGCCTTGGCCCAGATGCGCCGCGCGACGCGCCCGATCACCGCGTACTCGGGGTCGACGCCGTTGCTGAAGAAGAAGCTCAGGTTCGGCGCGAACTCGTCGATCGCCATGCCGCGCGACAGGTAGTACTCGACGAACGTGAAGCCGTTGGCGAGCGTGAACGCGAGCTGCGTGATCGGGTTGGCGCCGGCTTCGGCGATGTGGTAGCCGCTGATCGACACCGAGTAGAAGTTGCGCACCTTGTTGTCGGTGAAGAACTGCTGCACGTCGCCCATCATGCGCAGGGCGAACTCGGTGCTGAAGATGCAGGTGTTCTGCGCCTGGTCCTCCTTGAGGATGTCGGCCTGCACGGTGCCGCGCACCGTCGCCAGCGTCTGCGCCCGGATGCGCGCGTAGACGTCGGCGGGCACGATCTGGTCGCCGGTGACGCCGAGCAGCAGCGTGCCCAGGCCGTTGTGGCCGGCGGGCAGTTCGCCGCGATAACGCGGTCGCGGCACGCCCTTGCCTGCGAACAGTGCGTCGACCTGCGCGTTGGCCTGATCGACCTTGCCGTTCGCCTGCAGCCACTTCTCACACTGCTGGTCGACGGCGGCGTTGAGGAAGAACGCGAGCAGCATCGGCGCGGGGCCGTTGATGGTCATCGACACGCTGGTGACCGGGTCGCACAGGTCGAAGCCCGAGTACAGCCGTTTGGCGTCGTCCAGGCAGCAGATCGACACGCCGGCGTTGCCGACCTTGCCCATGATGTCCGGGCGCAGCGCCGGGTCCTCGCCGTAGAGCGTGACGCTGTCGAACGCCGTCGACAGGCGTTTGTAGGGCTGGCCGAACGACAGGTAGTGGAACCGCTTGTTGGTGCGTTCGGGGCCGCCCTCACCAGCGAACATGCGCGTCGGATCTTCGGCGGTGCGCTTGAACGGGTAGACACCCGCCGCGAACGGAAAACGCCCCGGCACGTTCTCGGTCAGCAGCCAGCGCAGGCGATCGCCGTACGAGCGGTACTTCGGCAGCGCCACCTTGGGGATCGCCAGGCCGGACAGTGAGCGCGTGTGGTTCTTGATCCGCACTTCCTTGCTGCGCACCGAGAACACGAAGTCCTCACGGGCGAAGCGCGCCACGAGGTCGTCCCAGCTGCGCACCAGCGAGAGACAGTCGGCGTCGAGTTGCTGCTCGACGAGCCTGGCCTGCGCCAGCAGGGTTTCGCGCGCGCCGCTGGCCTCGGTGGGTAACGCCGCGGCGGCTTGCTCGAGCACGTAGAGCCGCTCGGCGACCGCGCTCTGCTCACGCGCCCAGGCGCCGTAGCGTCGGTTCTCCTCGACGATCTCCGCGAGGTAGCGCACGCGTTCGCCGGGGATCACGTGCGTGGTCGACGGTTCCCCTTCGGTGAGCGGCAGCGTGCTGGCGAACCTGCCGGGACGCTTGCCGTCGAGCGCCGCGGCGACCGCGCGGTACAGGCGGTTGGTGCCCGGATCGGCGAACTGCGCCGCCATCGTGCCGTAGACCGGCATCTGCTCGGCGGGCGTGTCGAACGCCTTCTTGTTGCGCTGTACCTGCTTCTTGACGTCGCGCAGGGCGTCGCGCGCGCCGCGGCGATCGAACTTGTTGATCGCCACGAGGTCGGCGTAGTCGAGCATGTCGATCTTCT
>CAYMPV010000064.1:0-20241 GCA_964392305.1 uncultured candidatus Brocadiaceae bacterium | reverse complement strand
TGGTCGGAACGGCAGCAACGAGGCGACGCGTTTGCCGGTCGCGCTGTTCTTGCTCTTTCCTACCCTGCTCTTGGAAGTCGTCACCATTCTGATTGCGCACATATTAGAATCCCCGGTGCGGAGGTCAAGCGGCATCGCTGAATTTCCGCGCTTCGCGACTCTCGCGGAGGCGCCCGGCCACCGGCTCGGGACTCTCGGGGTTCCACTCGTGCCCACCCACGTCACCGCGGGCGTGCCGCGGGTGCGCTCAGCGACGCACGGTCGCCAGCGCCGCCCGCACGGCCTGCAGCCGCGCCGCGAACACTTCGTGACGCGCGGCGTACTCGACGACGAACAGGTTGGTGCCCGACCAGAACGCCCCATCGGCCCAGACCGCGACCAGGTAACCGACCCGTTCGCCGCCGACGTTGGTGGCGCATTCGAACCAGTGCCCCGGCACGCCGTCGCGATCGGCCACCTCGCCCTCGCCGACGATCTCGTAGCCGCGCTGATCGACGAAGTCGTGGCGCACGACCTCGGCCCAGAACTTCAGGTCGGCCTCGTTGGGGTCGTGCAGCTCACGGATCTGCAGCCGGGCGTCGTCGGCGGTCACCGCGGCGAACTCGGCATCGTTGATGCGCACGAAGTCCGTCGGCAGGTCGATCGGCGTCGCGCAGCCGGCCGCGAACAGCGCGAGCAGCAGGCAAAGAGAGCGGGCGCGCATGGTCAGTAACCCTCCATCACGGCGCGTGGGCCGAGTTGATTGACCCAGGGGAACCGGCTCGGGCGGCGCGTCTTGGTCGGCGGTGGCGCGGTCTGGTTGGACCGGAACGAGGCTTCGATCGTCGCCATCGCGACACGATCGGCGAGGAACTTGCGGCGGCCCTCCATGCGTTCGATCTCCTCGGTCAGCCGGCGCAGTTCCTTCTCTACCGCGAGCACGTCCTCGACCTTGGTCGCCTTGGCCAACACCTCGAGCAGCCGGTCGCGCGACTTGATCGCGTTGTCGAGGCGGATGCCGAGGTCGACGAACTCCTCGGTGACGTCCTCGGCCTGACGCCACTCGGCGAGCACCCGGCCGCTGGCGCGCAGCAGAGCGAATGCGGCGTCGAACTGCGGCGCCGGAACGCGGACGGTCAGGATCATCACATCCCGATCGTTGCGTCGTTCTTGCTGCTGCAGATACCCGCCCCAGGCGACCACCTGCTGGAGGAACTGCTGAGCCGCCTCCTCGGCGCGCGCCGTCTCGAGCTCGATCTGGCCGCGATAGACGAGCATGCGCGCCGCGTCCTGACTGACGGGCGCCCCCGCCTCGCCGGTCTCCGGCATCGCCGGGGCAGCACCGACCTTGCCCTCCGCCAAGGTGGCCGTGCCCTGGTTTCTGTCGTCCAACCAGCGATGGATCGGTTCTCCCTCCCGCACGACCAGGCCGTTGGTGACATCGTCCGTCCCGCGCGAGGCCGAGTTCTTGAGCGCACTCCCACTCTCGTCGGTCGCCGCGTACTGCCGCGGCGCCGCGGCGTCGTACGGCACCGAACACGCGACACCCACCGCCGCAACCAGCATCCACACCGCGAGCAGTCGATTCATGGCGATCGTCCTCGGAGTCGGTCGACAACTCCTGCAGGGGTTCTACCACCGCCGACTATGATGGCCAACGCCGTGGGCGCGGCGTATCGGCGGCCCGGCGCCTTCCCGCATGCTCGCTTCCACCCTGCTCGTCTGCACTCTCGCGTGCACTCTTCCGCCAGCCGCTCCGCCCGTCCCACAGGGCGACGGCGCCACCGCCACACCTGCTGCCATCGCCTGGCAACGCAACCTCACCGACGCGCTCGCCGAGCAGAAGCGCACCGGCTTGCCGCTGCTGATCGCCGTGAACACGCAAGGTGAGGTGTTCAACGACCGTTTCGCCGGCACGGTCTACAAGGACCCGGCGTTCGTCGAACTGACGCGCGGTTACGTCTGCGTGATCGCGTCGCCCGACCGGCACACCGAACGCGACTACGACGCCTTCGGCAACCGCGTCGAGTGCCCGCGTTTTCCCGGCTGTACCTGCAGCGAACACATCGACATCGAGCCGCTGCTCTTCGAACGCTGGTTCTCGGGCACGCGCGCCGCGCCGCGGCACATCGGCGTGTCGGGCGACGGCAAGGTGCTGTTCGATCGGTTTCTCGACAACAGCATGCAGCTGGCGATCGACGCGATCCGTGCCCACCGTGGTGACCCCGCCACGACGGTGCACGCGGTGCCGACGGAGGTGGCGGAACTGTTCACGCGGCGTGACGCCGCGTCGCGGAGCGAACTCGAGCGCCGTTACCGCAACGGTGACGCCGCCGGGCGCGTCGAACTGCTGCGCGCCGCCGCCGCCGCGAGCAACGAACCGTTCGACCTGCTGCGCATGGGCCTGCGCGCCGACGACGATGCGGTGTTCGCCGCGGCCGCGGTGAGCCTGGCCAGGCTGGCGACCGGCGCAGCGCTGATCGACATCGAGGACGCCCTGGCGCGCAGCGATGCTGCCGAGGTGCGCACGCCGCTCGTCGCGCGGCTCGGCGAGTTGGGGCGCACCGACCCCGCTGCCGCGCGGTTGTTCTCGCACTTCGACATCGACGGCGACGCCCGCCTGCCGCAACCCTGGCGCAACTCCTGGCAGGCGGCCGCGTTCGACGGCAACGACCGCGAATCGATCGAGGCTGCCCTGGACCGCTGCGAGGCCAGGCTGCGCACCAGCCCCGACGCGGCCACGCGCCTTCAGCAGGCGACCGCCCAGGCCGCGTTGGGATTGTGGCTGGCCAACAACGGCGGCAAGAACGTCGAGCTGTGGCTCAGCGACGCCGAACGTAGCGCCGCCAAGATCGACGACGAGGCGCTCACCGCCGAAGCCGCCGCGGTTGCCGCGATCGCGGCATGGCACCGCGCCGATCCCGTGGCCGCGGGCAAAGCCGTGGCGCTCGCGTTCGCCACCGCCAACAGCGACCGTTCGCCCGAAGCCTGGCTGGCCAAGAACCTGCTCGCGGTCGTCGTGCAGTCGACGGTGCAGAACGCCTACGCCAGGGCCCAGGCCGACGGCAACGCCAGCCTGCGCGCCGAATTGACGCGCACGCGATTGGTGCTCGACATGTTCTCGGCGCGCGAAGTCGTCGACGAAGCCACCGGCCTCTTGGGCTACGGCCTGTTCGAGTACGCGGGCCGACGTTTCGACGCGCGCGCCGGCCTGCACCGCCTGGTCGGCAAGCTGCCGGGCTCGGCCACCGTGCACGAACGGTGGCGCACGCGGCTGCTCGTCGATCTGGGCGCCGAGGCGATGCGCGAAGCCTACGCCGGGTTCGTGGCGGCAGCCGCCGATGTCGCCACCGCCGAGTGGTTCGCCGGCTACGCCGGGGTCGTCGCCGGCGAACAGCACACGCGCGACGAGCGGCGTGAGGAGGCGATCGCCGCCTACACCGACGCGATCACACGCTTCACCCGCTGCGCGACCGCCAACCAGGACTACGCCGACTCGGCCCACCACTTCGCGGTGCTGGCTCTCGCCGGCCGCGCCGAATTGCAGCACGCCGCGGGCAACGACGAAGCAGCCGTCGCCGACCTGCTGCGAGCCGCGGCGCTGCGCCCCGCGAGCCTCGACGCCGACGACGGCCTCAAACGCAAGCCGCGCGGCATCGCCAGCCGCATCGCGCGCGACCTGCAGAAGGCCGACAAGGCCGAACTCGCCGCGTCACTCCAACCGATCCTTCCCTGAGGGCAAAGGCACCGATGTTCGATCGCTTCTCCGACAACAGCAAGAAGGCCATGGCGCTCGCGCGCGCCGCGGCAGTCGAACTTCGCGCCGGCATCGTCGACGTCGAGCACGTGTTCCTCGGCCTGCTGCAGCAGACCGAAGGCAGCGCCGCCCGCCTGCTGCAGCACTTCGGCATCGAGCCGACCCTGCTGCGCGCCGAGCTGTTGCAGCACCTGTCGATGGGCACCGCCGACGCGGCCGCGCAGCTGCCGTTCACGCCCGAGACCAAGGTCGTGCTCGAGTTCACGGTCGAGGAAGCGCAGCGCCTGGGCGTGCGCCACATCGGCACCGAACACCTGCTGCTGGCGATCGTGCGCGAAGGAGAGTCGCTGCCGGCGCGCATCCTGCGCACCGCGGGCATCAGCATCGAAGCGCTGCGCGCGACCGCCATCGCCTGGCAGCCGGCGAGCATGCGCCAGCACCGGCGGCTGCTGCTGATCAGCAACTCGACGATGCACGGCGGCGGTTATCTCGAACACTGCGCCGAACTGCTCGGCGAATTCCTGGGCAAGAAGAAGACGGTGCTGTTCGTGCCGTACGCGCTCGCCGACCACGACGGCTACGCCGCCAAGGCGCGCACCGCGTTCGTGCAGATGGGCCACGACCTCAAGTCCGTGCACGACAACCCCGACGCGCGCAAGGCGGTGCTCGACGCCGACGCGGTGTTCATCGGCGGCGGCAACACCTTCCGGTTGCTGCGCGCGCTCTACCACTTCCGCCTGATGGACGTGATCGTCGAGCGGGCCTTCGCCGGCACGCCCTACATCGGCAGCAGCGCTGGCACCAACGTCGCGACACCGTCGATCCGCACCACCAACGACATGCCGATCGTGCAGCCGCCTTCGTTCGCGGCGCTGCACCTCGTGCCGTTCCAGATCAATCCGCACTACCTCGATCCCGATCCCGCCAGCAAACACATGGGTGAGACGCGCGAGGAGCGGCTGCGCCAGTTCCACGAGGAGAACGAGACCCCCGTGCTCGGCCTGCGCGAAGGCTGCATGGTGCTCGTCGAAGGTGACCAGGCGTCGCTGCGCGGCACGACGGCGGCGCGCCTGTTCCGTCGCGACGCGCCGCCGCAGGAGCTGGCTGTGGGCGCCGACCTTTCCTTCCTGATGTGACCCGCTGATCCGCACCCATGCCCAAGTCGATCCACCTGCTCGTCTCGGCCACCGCGCTGAGCGCTCTCACCTCCGCCCAGGACCGCACTGCGCTCGACGCCCTCGTCGACAAGAACGTGCTCGCGGCCCACGTGCGTTTCCTGTCCGGCGACGAACTGGAAGGCCGCGGCGTCGGCACGCGCGGCGACCTGTTGGCGCAGCGTTATCTCGCGACGCAGTTGCAGGCCTGCGGGCTGTCGCCCGCCGGCGAAGAGGGCAGCTGGGTGCAGTCGGTGCCGATCCTCGGCATCACCTCGCAGGTCACCACGCCGCTGCGCGCCGCCGGAACGAACGGACAGACCTCGTTCTCGGCGCCCGACGACTACACCGCGGTCGCGGGCAGCCCCGCGGCGACGGCCGCGTGGCAGGGCGCCGAATTGGTGTTCGTCGGCTACGGCATCTTCGCGCCCGAGCAGAACTGGGACGACTTCGGAGACACCGACCTGCGCGGCAAGGTGCTGCTGGTGGTGAACAACGACCCGGCCGACGACCCGGACCGTTTCGCCGGCAAGACGCGCCTCTACTACGGTCGCTGGAGCTACAAGTACGAGGAGGCGGCGCGGCGCGGTGCGATCGGCGCGATCGTCATCCACACCAACGAATCGGCGGGTTATCCGTTCCAGGTGATCCAGACCAGCCACGGCCGCGAGAACTTCTGGTTGCCGTTCCGCGACGGGGAACCGACGCTGCCGGTGCGCTCGTGGTGCAGCGAGGACGCCGCCAAGAAGCTCTGCGCGCTCGGCGGCAAGGATCTCGACACGCTGCGCAAGATCGCCGAACGCGGCAACCAGCCGCCCGTGCCGCTCGGCGTGACGCTCGACCTGGGCATCGACAACACGGTGCGCGAACTGCGCTCGGCGAACATCGCCGGCGTGCTGCCCGGCAGCGACCCGAAGCTCGCCGCCGAACACGTCGTGGTCACCGCGCACTTCGACCACCTCGGCATCGGCAAGCCGCGCGGCGACGACGCGATCTACAACGGCGCGGTCGACAACGCCTCGGGCTGCGGCGGCGTGCTGACGTTGGCGCGCGCCGCGAGCCAGCTGACGCCGCGCCCCAGACGCAGCCTGCTGTTCTTGTTCGTCACCGCCGAAGAGTCGGGCCTGCTCGGTTCGCAGTTCTTCGCCAACCAGCCGACCGTGCCGCGTGAGCAGCTGGTGGCCAACTTCAACGTCGACGGGCTCAACATCTGGGGGCGCACGCGCGACGTCGAGTTCATCGGCTACGGAAAGAACAGCCTGACCGCGCTGGCGAGCACGATCGCCGAGCAGCGCGGCCGGCACCTGGCCCCGGACAGCAACCCTGACCTGGGCCTGTTCTACCGCAGCGACCACTTCAACTTCGCGCGCATCGGCGTGCCCGCTGCCTACTTCAAGGCCGGCAAGGACTTCCTCGACCGCCCCGAGGATCGCCGGCGCATGAAGAACAGCTACACCACGGTGCACTACCACCAGCCGACCGACGAGATCGCGCCGTGGTGGAACTTCGACGGCGCGGTCGACGACCTGCAACTGCTGCTGCAGTGCATGGTGGCCACCGCGAACGCCGACGAGGCGCCGCGGTGGACCCCCGGTGACGAGTTCGAGAAGGCGCGCCTGCCGAACGGGCAGGGCGGTCGTTAACGAGCCGGACGGGGATCGCCGAACGCGCCGCCGATCGGCATCGCGCGCAGCGTCGAGTGCACGACCTGGAAGTGCGGCCGGCCCTGCGCGTCGGGACCGCGGAACACCAGCGTCGCGGCCGAAGAACTCGACACCACGCGGCGCAGCATCTGCGCGAACTCGCTGTCGCTGCGCACGGGCACGTCGGCGTCGCCGTTCTTGAGCACCAGCAGGATCGCGCGGCCGCGAAACGCGGGCGACATCGCCGCCAGTGCGGCTTCGACCGCGGTCGCGTGGGCGGCGTCGTCACCGGCGGCGACGCCGAGGATCGCCAGCGGCGGCACGGCTTCGTCGCGGCGACCGAGCACGGTGACCAGACCGCCTGGTGCACTGCCGACGGCCGAGGGACCGGCAGCGGTAGACGACGTTCTGGCCGGCGCGGCGGGCGTCGGTGCAGCGGACCTGGTGACCGACGCCGCTTCGGGTTCGGCCGGGATCGCCTCGATCGGCGGATGCACCTGCAACGTCGCACCGTCGCCGGCATCGTGCAGCAAGGTGGCGACGCCGCCCGCAACCAATCGGGCGACGATGGCCGCCGGCAATTCGCCGGCCCAGACGACCGTCACGGTCCGGTCGCGGCACACGTCGAGCAGCGCAGGCAGCTCCCGTTCGGCCTGGCGCACGTCGGCGGCGGCGTCACCGGTCGGCGCGGCGCGCAGCGTCACGGTCTTGCTCTTGGGAGTGTGCCCCTTGATCTCCGGCGCAGCAAACAACGCCGGGAACACACGCACGGGCGCAGCGCCGTCGAGCACGACGGTGGCCACACCCTTGTTGATCAGCGCCGCGACCAGCTTGTCATCGAGCGGCGACGACACGACGCGCACGACCTTCACTCCGGCGAGTTCGGCACCATCGAGTTCGCGGGCCAGCGCGGCCTCCTGCTGGGCCGCCGTGCGATCACCGGCGAGCGCGGCGACGCGCAACGTCGTGGCGTCGACGCGCGTGAGCGTCAGCATCGCCGGCAGCAGCACGTCGACGTTGCCGTGGTCTCTGACCTCGAGCCGCATCGCACCTGCCGCTTCGACGGCCCCGCACAGCGTGCGCAGCAGCGACCGCGACGGCGCAGTCTCGCCGACGATCTCGATGCGCACCGACTGGCCGCGCCACGCACCCTGGATCTTCGGCAAGCAGCGATCGAACGCGCGCAGCAGTTCCGGCGGCTTGCCGGCGTCGACGTCGACCTTGACGATCTGCGCGCCACCGTCACCGCTGGCGACCGTGAACGGCGGCGGCACGAACGGTTCGCGCTGGTCCCCGCCGATCGTGCAGCTGATGCGTTTGGCGCCCAGCACCTTGGCGGCGGTCGCGATCGCGCCGCTCTCGACCTCGGCATCGATCACGAAACCGGCCGGCCAGTCGATCACCACGGGCTTGCCGAGGGCATGTTCGTGGTGCTCACCGAGTTCACGCACGAACGCGACCAACAGCGCGGTGCGACTGCGTCCCGCCGGCTCGAGGTGCAGCAGCACTTCACGGCCCGGCTCACAACGGATCAGGAACGGCCAGACGACGTCGGCGTTGCCGTCTTCGCCCAGGGAGATGCGGGTCGCGCCGGCATCGCGACACATCGCCACGCAGGCACCGATCTCGGCGGCCTGCCCCGGCTTCGCGAACCAGATGCGCACGTGCTGGTCGTCGAGGTCCTTGCCGCGTTCGGCCGCGAACATGGCCAGCGCCTCCTCGGTGATCTCCGGCTCGGCCAGCGGCGTCACCGTCAGCACCACGCCGTCATCGGCGGCACGCAACTGCACCGCATCGATCATCTCGCGGTCGAACAGCACCCGCGCGCCGACCGCGATGCGCCTGGCGCCGGCCGCACGCAGCGTGCTCGTCAGCAACTCACGCACGGCGGCGTCGGCCTTGGCCGCGCCGCGGAACGTGAACGTCAAGCGCTGGTTCTTGGCCTTGCCCGTCAGCTCGGCCAGCTTCGCCGGCAACAGCAACGGCAGGTCGACGGACTCGAGCTCGCCGGTCTCGACCACGATCGCGACTTCGTCGCCGTTCGCGTTCACCTGCATGGCGAGCGTCGGCACCGGCGCCTCGTGCAGCAACTCGTCGCCAAAACCGCGCCGCAGCACGACCTTGCAGGGCTTGTGCGACAGCAGAGCCTCGCTGACCACCGCCTTCATCGCGCTGCCGATCAGCGCCTCGCCGGCGAACCGGACCAGCACCCGCTGGTGCCGCAGCGACGCACCGTGCTTCTTCGCCGCGCGCTGCAGCGCCGGCGTGACCGCGGCCTGCACCGCGGCCTTGTCCATGGCCGGCACTTCGATCTGCAGCACCTGGTCGAAAGCGGCGTCGTCACTGCTCGCGCAAGTGACCTTCACCGGCCCGGCCTCGTCTTCGTCGGTCTCGAGCAACGGCAGCTCGGGCAGCTCGTCCGCCACCGGTTCGAGGACGGGCAGTTCGTCGTCGATCTCGTCGTGTGCGGAACGGCCGGGCTTCTTGCGGGGCAGGGAACGGCGCTTGCTACTCATGGGCTCGGGTCGCGTGTCAGAGAGGGGTCGCTCAGGGTAGCGGGCCCGTCGCCCAGGCAAAGGGCGAAGCGACGTCGCCAGCGCGACCTCAGCCGCGCTTCTGCCCCGGCATCGGCACCGGGTCGACCGGCAACGGCCCGAATTCGTAGCTGTCGGGGCCCCACTTCTCATCGCTGCCGAGGGCGTCTTCCCAGCTGATCTGCTTGCCCGAGTAGGTCGCCATGCGGCCCATGATCGCGGTCAGCGTGCTCTCGGCGACCATGCGCCCCTCGTTGAGCGGTTTGCCGGCGCGGATGCTGGCGAAGAAGTCGTCGTGCTCGGTCTGGTAGGGATCGTTCTTGTCGCCGTCGAACCGCCACTCGTTCTCGCCGGTGATGCGCCAGTCGCCGCCCATGTGCGCCTCGCCGAGGGCACCGTAGACGTGCTCGCTGACGTCGTTGACGCAGCCGTCGATCTGCCGGCACTCGGAGAAGCAGTAGGCGCCGCTCTCGTAGAGGAACTGCACCGCGTGGTGATCGAAGATGTGGCCGAACTTGGGGTCGGTGCGCACCTGACGACCGCCCATGCCGCGGGCGCTGACCGGGTGACCCTGCATCGCCCAGTTGATCACGTCGATGTTGTGCACGTGTTGTTCGACGATGTGGTCGCCGGACAGCCAGGTGAAGTAGAGCCAGTTGCGCAGCTGCCACTCCATGTCGCTCCACTGCGGCTGCCGCGCCGCGTGCCACAGGCCACCCTGGTTCCACGAGCAGCGCGCGAACAGCAGCTTGCCGAGGTCGCCGCGGTGGATGCGTTCCATGGTCGCGAGGTAGCCGTTCTGGTGGTGGCGCTGCAGGCCGCTGACCACCGACAGACCCATCTGTCTGGCCTTGTCGGCCGCGGCGATCACGCGGCGCACGCCGGGGCCGTCGACCGCGACCGGCTTCTCGAAGAACACGTGCTTCTTGGCGGCGATGGCCGCTTCGAAGTGCGACGGGCGGAAGTGCGGCGGCGTGGCGATCACGACAACGTCGCAGTCGCTGGCCATCACGCCCTGGAACGCGTCGGCTCCGACGAACCGCTTGCCGGTCGGCACCTCGACGCGGCCGGTGAGACGGTCGTTCTCGCCGAGCGCCTCGAGGCAACCTTCGAGCCGGTCGACGAACATGTCGGCGATCGCCACCAGCCGCGTCGCGCCCTTGGTGCTCAGCGCCTGGGTGATCGCGCCGCTGCCGCGCCCGCCGCAACCGATCAGCCCGACGCGCAGTTCGTCGCCGTCCTGCGGATCCTGCAAACGCGCGGCGACCTGCGCGCTGGAGAGACGGGCCGCCGTGGCGGCAGCTGCGGCGGTGTAGAGGAACGAGCGGCGCGAGGTGGACATGGGCCAAGCGTCTTGACCGGGCGGCCCGAACGCAAGGTCGAGGTCGCGTTGGCGCCTCCCGATGCGGGCCGGAGAATGCGGTGCGGCGAGCCCGACCATCTTTGCCCGAGGCGGTATCTCCGACGGCGGCCGCGGCTACTGCCGCCCGCCTCGACTCGCGCTCCTCCCGGAGACCAAACATGAACGCTTCTCTTTCGCGCCGCCCCGGCCACATCACCCTGGCCGCGGCCTTCCTGGCGCTCGCCATGGCGCTGCCCGCGCAGGCGTCCTTCACGAACTTCGGCACCGCGTGCCTGCAAGGGCAGGCCATCTCCGCCGCCAACCTGCCGCGCATCGGCCAATCGTTCGGCGTGCGCTATTCGGGCCTGATCGGCAACATCTTCTTCGGCACCTCGTCACAGCTCGCGAGCCCGTTCCTGATGCTCGGACTGTCGAACACGCAGGCGGGTAGCACCCCTCTGCCCTTCACGCTGCCGATGAGCGTCACCGGTGGCATCCCCGGCTGTGACGTGCTGGTCTCCCCCGACGCGATCCTCGGGCCGTTGCCGAACGCGCAGTTCCCCACCCAACAACTGGCGCTGCCCGCGGACCCGGCTTTCGTCGGGCTCACGCTGCACCTGCAGTGGTTCACCGTCGTGCAGCGCTCCACGATGGGCGGCCCGACCACCGTGCGCATCGTCACGTCGAATGCGGCGACGGCTGTGATCGGGCCCTGACCGGCGGCCGCTCAGGGGTTCTCGAAGCGCGCCCGTTCCTCGGCGCTCGGCTCGCGATACGGCCGCACGACCCGGAAACCGATGTGCTGGCCCTCGGTCAGATACCACCAGCTCTTCGGGATCTGCGGATCACGCTCGTTCCATTCGGCCTGAGACGACAACCGGGCCGCCGAGCGCTGCCGTTCGGCGGGATCGCGCCAACTGCCGCCGCGGGCGACGTGCGGGAAGCGGATCGGGCGATCGCGCTTGTCGCGCGGCGGGACCATGTAGGGCGAACGGCGCGGCGCCTTGCCGTGAACTGCGGCGTAGGCATCGACGAGGTAGTGGTCGGCCACCCACTCGGCGACGTTGCCGTGCATGTCGAACAAGCCGAACGCGTTGGCAGTCTTCTCGCCGACCTTGTGGTAGGCGGGCACGGGATCGGCGCCGGGCTCGAGCACGCGGCTGCTGTTGCCCGCGAACCACGCGAACTCCCCGAGCCTGGCGGGATCGTCGCCGAACGAGTAGGCGGTCTTGCTGCCGGCGCGACACGCGAACTCCCACTCGGCCTCGGTCGGCAGGCGATAGAACTTGCCGGTCTTGGTCGACAGCCACTTGCAGTACTGCCGCGCCGCGACGTGCGACATGCAGATCGCCGGATAACCGTCGCGCCCCATGTTGAACGTCATGTCCATGTAGGGCGGCGTCGGACGCGCGACGCCGTCGGGCTTCTTGCTCATGGTGCGTTCGGAGTCCGTGTTCCACAGGTCGTATTCGGCCCAGGTGACCTCGTGCACCCCCATCCAGAACGGCTCGACGGCCACCTCGATCTGCGGTCCTTCGTCGTCGCGGCGGTTCGCCTCGCTGGTTGGTGAACCCATCATGAAGGTGCCGCCGCGGATCGGCACGAGCTCGAAGCCGACGCCCGACGCGGCGATGGCCTGGCGGTACGGGGTGAAGTCCTTCGGTGCTGCAGGCGCGGCCGCCGCGGGGTCCTGTGCGGCGACGGCAGCGGTGGACGGCGCGGTCACCAGCGCTGCCATCGACGCGCCGGCCCCAGCCTGGAAGGTCACGACGACGGGTTGCGAAGTCCCGTGCGCACCACACGAATGCAGTGACAGGGCGAGAGCGAGGCACGACAGGAACCTGATCACGATCGGGACGAGCGTAGCGCACCCGCCGACACAGGCCCACCGGGGATCGGCGCGCACGCGGCGATCTGCCGTGTAGTGCGTGATCGGCGTCACCCTTGTCTTAGAACAGGCGCCATGAACCGCCCCATCCTCGTCGCGGGCGAGGGCTCCCGCCTGCCGCCGTGGTCCACGCTACGGTGGGTCGCGCTGGCGATCCTCGGCGCCTTCGTCCTCTTCACCCCGTACTACACCGTGCCGGCCGAGTCCGTCGGCGTGGTGCTGCGTTTCGGCAAGTTCCAGTCGGAGCAGAACCCTGGACTGCACTTCAAGGTCCCGTTCGGCGTCGACAGCGTCGTGATCGTACCGGTCCAGCGGCAGCTCAAGCTCGAGTTCGGCTTCGGCACCGGCAGTCAACACACGACCAATCCCGATCAGGTCGGTCGCGAGCCGCAACGCGAGAAGAGCATGGTCACGGGCGATCTCAACGCCGTGCTGGTCGAGTGGATCGTGCAGTACAGCATCGACGACCCCAGGCTCTATCTGTTCCACGTGCGAGAGCCCGGCTCGACGCTGCGCGACCTCAGCGAGGCGGTGATGCGTGAGGTGGTCGGTGACCGCACCGTCGACGAAGTGATCACCGTCGGCCGCCAGGAGATCGAGAACGTCGCCAAGCAGCGCCTCGTCGAGATGGTCAAGAGTTACCAGCTGGGCGTGGCGATCGATCAGCTGCAGCTCAAGAACGTCGATCCGCCCAGTCAGGTGCAGGCTTCGTTCAACGAGGTCAACAAGGCGCAGCAGGACCGCGAGAAGATGATCAACGTCGCCAACGGTGAGTACAACCGGACCGTGCCCAGGGCCGAAGGTGAGGCCGCGCAGAAGATCAGCGAGGCGGAGGGTTATCGCCTCAAACGCGTCAACGAAGCACTCGGCGACGCGGCGGCGTTCCAGTCGGTACTGGCCGAGTTCGTCAAGGCCAAGGAAGTGACCCGCACGCGCCTCTACCTCGAGACCATGCGGGAAGTGCTGCCGACGCTCGAGAGCCAGTGGATCGTCGACGGCTCGGTGACCCAGCTTCTGCCGATGCTGCCGGGTGCTTCCGGCGGCCGTTCCAGCGCCGGCGCGAGCACCGGCAACGCGACCACCGGCGGCAAGGAGGGCAAGTGATGAAGAAGCTCCCCATCGTGTTGGCTTCGGCCGCGGCCATCTTCGCGCTGCTGCTGATGGGCGGCGCGTTCTACACCGTGCAGGAGACCGACATCGCGATCCTCACCCAGTTCGGCCGCCAGGTCGGCGAGCCGGTGCGCGAAGCAGGTCTGCATTGGAAGACGCCGTTCGTGCAGGAGGTGCACACGCTCGACAAGCGTGCGCTCGAGTTCGACGGCCAAGCCATCCAGATGGCGACCAGGGACAAGAAGTACATCGAGGTCGACACCTTCGCGCGCTGGCGCATCGCCGACGCGGCGCGCTACTTCGTGGCCCTGCACGACGAACGCAGCGCCAACTCGCGCCTCGAGGACGTGATCGGCAGCGAGATGCGCACCGCGGTCGCCAGTCACGACCTGATCGAGATCGTGCGCAGCGACAAGAACCGCGTGCTGCCGCCCGACGAGCAGCGGCCCGACACGACCAAAGCGACGGTGCTGCCCGTGGCCCAGCGCGGCCGGCTCGAGATCGAACGCGACGTGCTCGAGGCGTCGGCGCCCAAACTGAAGACGCTCGGCATCGAACTGCTCGACGTGCGCATCAAACGCGTCAACTACAACATGGACGTGTTGACGACCATCTACCAGCGCATGATCAGCGAACGTGAGCAGATCGCGCAGCGCTTCCGCAGCGAAGGCGCCGGCGAAGCGGCACGCATCCAGGGCAAGATGGAGCTGCGGCTGCGCGAGATCGAGTCGATCGCCTACAAGGAGGTGCAGCGCCTGCGCGGCGAAGCCGACGCCGAGGCATCGCGCATCTACGCCGAGGCCTACGACCAGACCCCCGAGGCGCGCGAGTTCTACGCGTTCCAGAAGACGCTCGAGACCTATCGCCACGTGCTCGGCGGCAGCACCAACCTGGTGCTGTCGACCGACAGCGACCTGTTCCGCATGTTGAAGGGCGCGCGGTGAACGAGGCCGCGCGCGCCGCGGCGCCGCAGCCGGGTCTGACGGCGCTGTGGTGGCGCTTCGTGCGCTTCGGCGCACTCGCCTGGGGTGGTCCCGTCGCGCAGATCGGCGCCCTGCACCACCAGCTGGTCGAGCAGGAACGTTGGGTCGACGAGGCGCGTTTCCGCAAGGTGCTCGCGGTCTACCAGGTGTTGCCCGGTCCCGAGGCGACGGAGATGTGCATCTGGTTCGGCACCGTGGCGCGCGGTCGGCTCGGCGGTCTGGTGGCGGGGCTCGGCTTCCTGTTGCCGGGGCTGACGTTGATGCTGCTGGCGAGCTGGCTGTTGCTCGGGCGCGAACTGCCGACGCCCCTGGCCGCCGCCTTCGTCGGCATGCAGTGCGCGGTCGTGGCGCTGGTCGTGCGCGCGGCTGCACGCCTGTGGAACGCTGCCGTGCACCGCGACCCGTATCTGTGGCTGATCGGCATCGTCGCGCTCGCCGGTCAGTTCGCCGGCGTGCCGTTCGCCATCAGTCTGCTGGCCGGTGGCTTCGCCGTGGCGTTGCGCACGCACCGCGCCTGGTTGGTGTGCACGTTCGTCGTCTGGATCGGCATGGGCTTCTACTGCGCGCTGTCGCAGCAGGGCAGCGTGCTGCCCGAGGCGGGCGACGCCATCGGCGCGGCGCCGGATGCACTGGAACTGGCGCGCACGGGGCTGCGCGCCGGCCTGCTGACCTTCGGCGGCGCCTACACGTCGATCCCTTTCCTGCAGGAAGACGCCGTCGGCGAGCACGGGTGGATGACGCTGCGCTCGTTCCAGGATGGCCTGGCGATCGGCGGCGTGTTGCCGTCGCCGCTGATCGTGTTCGGCACCTGGGTCGGATTCGCAGGCGGCGGCTTCGCCGGCGCGGCGATCGTCACCGCCGCGATCTTCCTGCCGGCGTTCCTGTTCCCGCTGCTGCTGCACGACCGGCTCGAACGGCTCGTCGCGCATCCGGGACTGCACCACTTCCTCGAAGGGGTCACCGTCGCCGTGGTCGGCCTGATCGCGACGATCGCACTGCAGTGGGTCACCTTGCTCGACTCCCCGCTGCGGCTGGGTGTCGCGATCGCGGCGTTCGTGGCGTTGTCGGCGATGCGCCACCGGCTCGCGGCGCTGCTGGTGATGGCGACGGCGGCCGGCGTCGGCGTGCTGCTGGCCTGAAGTTCAGCGCCGCGGCAGACGCAGGCGAAAACACGCCCCCTCGGCGACGGGCACCAGGTCGAGCTCGCCGCCGAGATCGCGCGCCAGCCCCTGGGACAGCGCCAGCCCCAGCCCGACGCCGGGCTGATCGTTGCTGGCCGTCGGGACCGCGCCGCGGTCGAACGGCGCGAAGATGCGCCGGCGGAACGCGTCGGGCACGCCCGGGCCGCGGTCGCACACGGTCAACGTCACCTCGCCGGAGTCGACCCGGGCGGCGATCGTCACGCGCCGATCGGTGGCGTCGCGCGCGTACTTCGCGGCGTTGTCGACGAGGTTGAACAGGATCTGCGCGACCGCGTCTTCGTCGGTGACCACCTCGGTGCGGGCGCAAGCCGGATCGATGTCGACGACCAGCGTCATGCCGGCGTCCTCGAGCCGCCGCGACAGCTGCGACAACAACCGCGCCACCAGGTCACCGAGCACGTGCGGCTCCCGGCGGCTGGCGAAACGTCCCTGTTCGAGCCGCGACCACGCGAGCACGTTCTCGACCACGCGCGCCAGGCGATCGGCCTCCTGCCGCAGGGTATCGAGGTATTCCTTCTGCGCCGCGGGCTCGGTGACCACACCGTCGGCGAGCATCTCGCTGTACATGCGGAACGTGGTCAGCGGCGTGCGCAACTCGTGCGTCACCGCCGATGCGAAGCGCGCGCGGCGTTCGCCGAAACCCAGTGCCGCGCGCAACGTGAAACCGAGCGCGGTCAGAGCCAGCAGCACACCGGCCCACACCAGCCACAACACGCGACCCGCGAAGTACGATCCCGCGGCCTCGCGAGACGTCGAGTGCACGACCAACCGCGCAGGCACCGACGCGAGCATCGCGCCCTGCTGTTCGGCCGACGGCTCGGGACAACGCACGACCTCGGCGCAGCCCGCGTCGAACAGGTCGGCGACCAGCGCGATCAGTTCGGTGTGCACCGCGGACCAGTCGAGCATCACGCCCTGCAGGCGCGGTGCGGCACCCGTCACCCGCCGCGTGAACACCAGCATCGGCTCCGGCCCCGGCAGCCACAGCGGCACCATCGGTCCGATCACGTCGCCGCTCGCCGACGGTGAGGCCTGCCAGGCGTCGGGCGGCGCGGGTTGGTTGAGTCGCAGCTGGCCCAGGTTGGCAGCGGTCGCCATCTGCCGGTTGTCGTAGTCGACGACCTGCTGGCGCAACGTCGGGCCGCTGTCGTTGGGCAGGAGGTTGCAGCCCATGAGCTGCAGCCGCGACTCGGCGCCCGCGAGCTGCGCCGACAACTCGGCGAACGGCAGGCGGCTGCGCAACACCTCCAGGCGCCCGGCCGCGGGCTCGAACGAGCTGCCGTCGCGGCCCTCGGCTTCGGCGACGTCGCGTTCGTTGCCGGTCGGCACCTGCGGGCTGGTCAGCGACCCGTCTTGGTGCAGTTCGAAATGCAGCACGAACAGCTCGGAGCGGAACGACAGCAACGGCGACGGCACCAGCACCTCGTCGGGCGCGATCTTGTTGAAGCCCTTGGTCCAGGCATTGGCCGCAGGTGCGAACGAACGGTACTCGCCGGCCGGACGCATCGCCTCACGCGCCAGCCGCGGCGACAACCAGCTGTCCATGCGCCACAAGGCGAGGCGCATCTTCTGCTCGGCGACCGCCACCTGGCGTGCGCGCACCTCGTCGCGATCGAGTCCGACGACCGCCGACGACAGCCAGACGAGGCTGCCGAGCAGCACGGCGGCGGTGCCGACGAACCACGACCAGGCGCGGCGCCGATGGCTGTTCATGCCTGCTCACCCGCCGCCAGCATGTAACCCTTGCCACGCACCGTGACCAGGATCTCGGGGCGCTCGGCCTGGTCGTTGAGCTTCTCGCGCAGCTTGACGATGTGCATGTCGATGGTGCGTGTCGCGAGGTCGCCGGAAGCGAGCCCCCAGACGCGCTGCAGGATCTCGGTGCGTGAGATCGCACGGCCGGGGTTACGCACCAGATACTGCAACAGCTCGGATTCGCGTTCGGACAACAACACGCGCGAACCGTCACCGTGACCGACCTCACGCCGCTCGAAGTCGACCGTGCGCCCCGACAGCACGACCTTGCACACGTCGGTCGGACGCTCGGCGCTGCGGCGCAGCACTGCCTCGACGCGGGCCAGCAGTTCGCGGCTCGAGAACGGCTTGACCACGTAGTCGTCGGCGCCGGTCTGCAGGCCGTGCACGCGATCGGTCTCGGCGCCGCGCGCCGTCACCAGGATCACGGGCAGCTGCGGGCGCGTGCGACGGATCTCGGCGAGGACCGAGAAGCCGTCGCGTTTGGGCAAGACGACGTCGAGGATCACCAGGTCGAGCTGCGCCGACAGCGCCGTCGCCAGCCCGTCTTCACCGTCAGCGCAGGCGATCGGCTCGTAGCCGCCGTGGCGCAACGTGTCGACCAGGCCGCGACGGATCGCGGCATCGTCTTCGACCACCAGCACGACTTTGCAGACCACGGCGTCAGCGTAGCCCGAAGCGGCGGTCTTCGGTGGCGTCCTCGTGACACTTGATGCACGAGGCCAGCTTGCCGGCCGAGGTGACGTTGCCCTTGGCATCGACGGTGCCGTAGATCCAGCCCTGGTCGGTGCCCGGGGTCGCCGCATCGAGCTTGTGCATCACGAACAGACCGTGGTGGTCGCCGGCGTGGAACACCTTGTCGCCCTCGCGCACCTCGGGGATCAGCGGGTACCGCTCGCTGGCGGCGGTGCGCTGCGACGGGTGACCCTCGACGGCGACCCAGGCTTCCTTGACCAGGGTCTCGCCGACCGGCGCCGGCACGCCCGCGGTCACGTACTGCCCTTCCTTCGCCAGCTTCGCGAACAGCAGGTAGAGCTTGCCACCGTGCGCCTTGCCGGCCTCGCTGAGCCGCGCCTTCGGCGGCGGCATCTTGCATTGCGTGGGCGCCCTGTGGAACTCGCCGGTGACGCGCGGGAAGTTCGCGTAGTCGGTCGCGGCCTTGGTGATCTCGTCGACGAACTGGGGGTCGACGGCATCCTGCTCCTGCGGCGGCGGACCGACCGGCGCCGCGCGCTGGAAGCCGCGCGCCTGGGCCTGCTGCCGCACCGCGTCGAGCACCGCGTTCTCGAACAAACCGCTGCGCTCCATCTCCTGCTGCTTGTGCAACACGAACGCGTCGCGCTGCTTGCCCAACTTCTCGATCTCCGCAGCGATCTCGTCGCGCTTCTTGCGTTGCGCGTCGATGTGCGCCTTCAGGCCCGCTTCGTCGAGCTTTCGCAGGTCTTCGGGCAGCTCCTCCTTCTTGACTGTCGCGAGCACGAACTTGGGATCCTTGCAGGCGTCGACGAGGTCCCAGTTGCCGTTCCAGTAGAGGCCGCTGCCCTTCACCTGGCAGCGCTGCGCCACGGCGGCGAGGTTCAGCGTCGCGGCGTTGCTGTCCTGGCGCCACTGGTTCGACGCGGCCGCGGCACCGTCGGCTCCGAACGGCACGTAGGTGCCGTTGATCGCCGTGCTCAGGCTCTGCAGCTGCGTGTCGAACGGCGTGGTGATCACCACGGCGCGGTTCTGGTCGATCGCGGCGAACTGGCCGTCGGCGAACTTCGCCACGTCGCGCCAGGCCGGCGCCAGCTCGTCCTGTGGGTTGCCGCAGTAGATCGAGTTGACGACGATGCCCTTGGCGATCGCCGCCCGGCAAGCCGCTTCGCTGGTGAACTGCGGATCCTGGGTGGCGGCCTCGTTGCCGGCGACGAACAGCAGCTTGAGCGCGTTCGGGTCCTTGCTCCAGTCGAGCTGTTCGGTGGCGGCTTTGACGACGCGCGCCACGTACTCCTCACCGCCGTTGGTGGTCAGCGCGAACAGCTTCTCGGAGATCTTGTCGAGATCGTTGGTGAACTCGACCTCGGTCTTCACCCAACCGACCTCCTTGTCGTGGGCGCTGCAGCCGTAACTCAGCAACGCCACACGCAGCTGCGGTGCCGGCTTCAGCGTCGCCATCTCGTTGACCACCGCCCACAGGTTCTGCCGGGCGGCGTCGATCAGGCCGTTCATGCTGCCGCTGATGTCGAGGCACAGCACCAGGTCGATGTCGCGGGATTCGGCGGCGACGGCGGCGACGGCCGGCGCCGGAGGCTTCGCGGGCGCAACCATCGGGAACGGAGTCATCGGCCCTTGTGCCGACAGTGAGCTCGCCAGCGCGAGCGGAACGAGCAATGCGATACGGGTCATCGTGGTTCTCCTGTGAGGAAGTGGAATGTGGTCGGAAGTCAGCGAGGCGCGGTGATCAGCACGTTGCGGCCCTGCAACTGCAGCAGCACCTCACCCTGCAGCGACAGCACCGCGGCGCGGCCCTCACGCTGCAGTTGCAGCTGCACCTCGGCATAACGCGGCGAGCCGAACACGACGTTCTCGTCGGGTTCGATGCGTTTGCCGAGCACACTGCGGGAGTCGATCCAACGGTCGCCGCGCTTGTAGAAGGCACAGTCGCGCACCTGCTGCACAGCGACGGTCTGCACGACCTTGAAGTCCTGATCGAGGTAACCGTTGAAGTAGTTGGCGCGCATCTGCCCCTTCTGCGCCCAGAGATTGGCGCCCTGGTTGACGGCGCCGGCGCCGCTGCGCACGTCGACGGCGCGATTCTGCAGCACGTTCTGGCAGGACGTCACCAACGATCCCCAGTCGGCGAGGTTGCTGCCCTCGGTGGCGAGGAACGAGGTGTATTCGCTGAGCACGCCGAA
>CAYMPV010000063.1:0-20341 GCA_964392305.1 uncultured candidatus Brocadiaceae bacterium | reverse complement strand
GCCGGTGATCGACGCCGGGTCTGCCGGGGATCTTCGGCTTGCGACCCGCGCCTGGCCGGGCACCACCGGGGCCTGGTCGGAACGGCAGCAGCGGTGCGATGCGCTTGCCAGTCGCCCTGGTCTTGGCCTTTCCTGCCCGGCCCTTGGTTCCTGCCTTGTCCTTGGAAGTCGTCACCATCTTGATTGCGCGGGTATTAGAACTTGCGGCGCGGATGTCAAGCGGCATCGTCTGACTTCGCGCTTCGCGACGACACACGCCCCGGCACCGAATGCGTCATCACGGTCGTGCGGCGGGGTCCGGCGCATGCGCGTTCCATCCTCAGTTGAGCTGGGACGTCCGCGGTTGCGGGTAGGTCGGGCAGAGCAGCTCTTGCTCTTTGGAGGGCCGCGCTCGGTCAGCCGAGCCGCTGCCGACACCGCAGATACAGCTGCTCCACCTTGGTGCGCGCCCACGGCACCTTGCGCAGGAACTTGAGCGACGAGGTCAGGCTCGGCTCGTGCGTGAAGCAGCGGATGTCGACCTCACGCGCCATCGCGTCCCAGCCGATGCGTTCGATCAGGAACTCGAGCATCGCGGCGAGGGTGACGCCGTGCAGGGGGTTGTTGGGCTGCTGATCCATGGCGCGGCGGCCGACTGTAGCGGCGCGTCGACCGAATGCCCGGCGGCGCCGGCGGCGCGGTCGCGGGATTTCTGGCGAACCGGTGTCCGGTCGCAGCGGCAGCGGGACGTGTAGAGGACGGGTGCCTTCGCATCCCTGGGGCCCGCGTCGCCGTGGCCCCGGTCCACCCCCGAACTCCCGCAAGCCAATGTCCGTTCTTCCCGGTTCCCGTTCTCTCGTCGGCGGTGCGCTCGCGTGCTGCCTGTCGCTGCCCGCGACGCTCACGGCCCAGTCCCCCGACGCTCTCTTGGCACCGCGGCCCGCCGCGGTCCGCGCGACACCATCGGTCGATCAACCCGAACTGGCGAATGGTCCGCGCCGCGCCGGTGTGCAGTTGCCGGCGACGGTGACGCCGATCCACACGGCCGAACCCGACCTCGGCGTCGCCTACGGCATCTGGGCCGCGACCGACAGCTACAAGGTCTCGTTCCACGACGGCATGACCTTCGTGCCGTATCTGGGCAGCGGCTACCCGCACAACCAGCCGCTGTCGTGGCGCACGACTTCGGTGCGCGTCGGTCAGACCGAGCTGCTGACGGGCGAGGCCGTGCGGGCGCAGCAGGACTATCGCTACGAGTATCGCTTCGGCGCGGTGACCGAGGCCTACGACGTGCGCGCCGAAGGGCTCGAGCAGACCTTCGTGGTGACGCAACTTCCGGCTGCCGGCGACCTCGTCGTCACCGGTGTGGTCGATTCGTTGCTGCGCGCGCCGAACGTGAGCGCGGCGCAGCAGGCGCTGCAGTTCGTCGACGCCCAAGGACGCGCGGTGATCGGCTACGGCCGCGCCATCGCCTTCGACGCCGACGGTGACGCCGTGGCGGTGAGCACCGCCCATCAGGACGGCAAGGTCACGCTGACCGTGCCCGGCAGCTGGCTCGCGCACGCGACGCTGCCGGTGACGATCGACCCGCTGCTGACGCGCGTCTGGGTCACCGACGGCATCGGCATCCCGGTCGAGGAGATGGACATCGCCCGCGACGACTTCGCCACGACCGACAACGTGATGTTCGCCTACGTGCGCAGCGCCTCGGCGACGGACCGGGACCTGTTCACGCGCCTCTCCGACGACACCTACTCGGCCTTCAACCCGCCGCAGGCGTTCACCGACGTCACCAGCAGCTGGGACACCGACGCCGCGTCGGTCGCCTTCGTGGGCGGCAGCAACCGCTGGGTCCTCGTCTTCCGGCGCTACTTCGCCAACAACACCACCCGCAGCAGCCAGCTGCGTTGCCACGTGCACGCCAGCGGCGACACGACCCTGGCCACGAACTATTCGTCGCTGGTGCCCCCCGCGGGCAGCAACGATTGGCGCCCCGACGTCGGCGGCGTCGAGTCCTACGCCAGCGGCAGTGACGCCCTGGTCGTTTGGCAGCGCGAGGACAACAGCACGAACGGCAACCACTTCGCCAACAGCAGCAACAGCGTCGTGCTCGGGTCGCTGCTCGACACGACGACCGTCAACGGCTCGTTCGGTACGCCGTTCGTGGTCTACAGCGACGCGAACAGCGACTGCGAGCGGCCGTCGGTCAACAAGGTGGCCGAGGGCGGCGCGGCGTTCTCGTGGGTCTGCGTGCTGCAGGCCTACAACCACAGCATCGCGAACGACGACTGGGACTTGATCGGCAAGCGCATCGACAACGCGGGCCAGGTGACGATCAACAGCTGGTACAGCGACGTGGCCTACTCCGGCGAGCACCAGCTCGGCCCGGTGGTCGAGGGCAGCGGCGGCCGCTACGCCGTCGCCTTCACGACCACCGACATCGCCGCGACCAACTACCAGACGACGTTGATCGCCGGCAAGGACCTGCTCGTCGAGCGCTTCAACTGGGTTCACGGCCACAACGCGGCCAGCGGCGATCGCGCGCCCGTGGTCCTGCGCAGCAACATCGACCGCCGCTGGGAGGCGACCGGCCTCGCCTACGACACCACCGACGACTCGCACTTCGTGCTCGGCTTCCGAGCCGTGGCGCCGGGCGTGCCGACCGCCTACTACGCGCGGGTCGGCTACAACGGCGAGGCGACCGAGGGCCCCGTCAACTCGATCCTCTACTACACGGCGTCACGCACCCCGTCGCCGGTGGCCTGCGTCTTCGACAACGACCACGACACCTTCGCTTTCGGCTACGGCGTCGACGACGGCAGCGTGATGCCGCTCTACGGCCATACGCTCGAGTACGCAGCGCCGACCCCATGGTCGACGGCCGGCACCGCCTGCAGCAACGCCGTCATCAGCTGGTCCGGCAACCAGCAGATCGGCAGCGAGTTCAACCGCGTCCTCGTCGGCAACGCGCCGCCCGCCGCGGGCCACTTCCTGCTCGTCTCGCTGACCACCGCCAACGTGCCGGTGGTCGACCCGGTGGTGTTCCCGGGCTGCCGCCTGCTGGTGCAGGCCGCCGGTCCCGGCTACCTCGGCATGATGTCGTTCCAGTTCGGTCCCTACGTGAGCTGGAACCTGGCGCTGCCCGAGTGGCTCGACCCGATGACGCTGCACTTCCAGGACTGGTTGCTCGACGGCAGTCACTTCTACAGCACGCAGCGCCTGTCGGTGCCGATCGTCAAGTGACGACGGGTGCCGGCGCCGCGTCGCAAACCAGACCGTCGACCGCGCTTGACGAGGGCCGACCGACAGCGCACCCTAGCGCGCCCCGATGGCCGAGGCCAAACGCATCCCGCTGCGTGCGTTCGCGATCTACCTGTTCGCGGCGGCCATCGGCGTCGCCGGCGGACTGCTCGGCTCGGCGTTCCAGCTGGGGCTGAACTGGATCCAGCAGATCACCACCGGCGTCGACTTCGACAACAAGCAGCACCTGTCCGAGGCAGTCGCCAAGAACCTCGACGAGTGGCAAACGGTGTTGGTGCCGACCGTCGGCGGCCTCGCCGCCGGTCTGGTGCTGCTGCTGCTGGGCCGCAAGAAGCCGCCGTTCGGCGTGGCCGACCTGGTCGGCCTGGTGCAGTTGCGCAAGGGCACGATCCGCGTGCGCGAGAGCCTGACCCAGATCGTCTCCTCGGCGTGCACGATCGGCTCGGGCGGCAGCATCGGCCGCGAAGGCGCGAACTCGCAGATCGCGGCGACGTTCGCGGCGATCCTGGCGCGCTGGGCCAAGGTCGGTTCACGGCCGCGCGCGGTGCTGATCGGCTGTGGCGTCGCCGCCGGCATGGCGACCTCCTACAACGCGCCGATCGCCGGCGCGATCTTCGTGATGGAGGTCGTGCTCGGCAACTTCGCGATGAACGTGTTCGCCCCGATCGTGCTCGCCTCGGTGCTGGCGACGATCCTGCGCAAGGAACTGCTCGGCGAAGCTCCGATCTACACACGCGCCTCCGAACATCTCGCCGCGCTGTCCCCCGGCCTGATCCTCGCCGCGCTGCTGCTCGGCGTGATGTGCGGCGTCGGCGGCGTGTCGTTCCGCGCCGTGCTCTCGCTCGGCCGACGCGGTTTCGCCCGACTCCGCCTCTCACCACCGTTGGCCCTGGCGCTCGGCGGGCTGATCGTCGGCCTGATCGGCCTGTTCCGCCCGGACACCTGGGGCAACGGCTTCGAGGTGGTCGAGAAGGTCGCCCACGACGCGCTGCCGCTGAGCATGATCCTGGCGCTGTTCCTGTGGAAGCAGGTGGCGACGATCGCCACCGTCGGCTCGGGCGGGCTCGGCGGCATCTTCACCCCCAACCTCGTGATCGGTGCCGCGTTCGGTGGTCTGTTCGCGCAGGCGCTCGGCCTGCTCGGCCCGGTCTCCGACGAACAGCGCGTCACCTTCGTGTTCGTCGGCATGGCGGGCCTGTGCGCCGCGACCATGCATGCACCGGTGACCGCGGTCGTGCTGGTGTTCGAACTCACCGGTCACTACGAACTGACGTTGCCCGTGATGCTGTGCAGCATCGTCGCCAGCATCACGGCGACGATGCTCGACGAAGACAGCTACTACACCGCGGCGATGAAGGCGCGCGGCGACGCCGTGCCGAGCGGGCTCGAGGACCTCGCGATCCGCAGCACCTACGCGCGCGACATCCAACGCGCCGACTGCGTCACCGTCAGCGACACGGCGTCGTTCGAGGACGTGATGGGCCAGCTCGGCAGCCACCGCGGCGACACTCTCTACGTCCAGGACGGCACCGGCGGCCTGGTCGGGCGCATCGAATTGCAGGACGTCAAGACCTTCATCAACGACCCGACGCTGAGTTCGGTGGTGATCGCCGCCGACGTCACGCGACCGGTGGTGACCGCCTATCCGGACGAATCGATCGCCGCGCTGATGCCGCGCTTCGACGATCCCGAGCTGCGTGAGATCGCGATCGTCAGCCACGGCGCGCCGATGCGGCTGCTCGGCCGCGTGCGCCACCAGGACGTGATCGCCGCGATCGGCAGCGAGGTGCTCGGTGACCAACGGCGCACGACGCGTTTGTCCCTGGACGGCGAAGACGGCTCGCTGAACCTGCCGCGCGGTTACACGCTGCGCACCATCCCGCTGCCCGACACCTGGGTCGGCCTGGCCGTCGACGCCTTGCCCACGGCGGATCGCAGCGACCTGGTGGTGCTGCTCGCCCTGCACCGCGATCGCGGCCGCGAGGAAACCGTGGTCGCAGCCCCGGACCTGGTGCTGCAAGAAGGCTGGCGCGTGGTCGTGATCGGTCGCCGCGAAACGGTGCTGCGCCTCGCGCAAGGCATCGCGCCCCCCGAAGAGTGACCGTGCGGTTCTCACCAGCCGAGCAAGGTCGACCCGACCGCACCGCGCCGCTATCCTGCCGCACCGCACGATGAGCCGACGCACCGCTGCTGCCCTGCTGATCACTCGGGGCGAAGGCTCCGAACGTAAGGTCTTCCTCGCCGAACGCGCCGCGCAGCTGCGCTTCTTCGGCGGCTACTGGGCGATGCCCGGCGGCGTCGTCGGCGACGAGGACCGTGAACGCGCCGGCGACGAAGCCGCGGCGCTGCAGGCCTGCGCGCACCGCGAACTGTTCGAGGAGCTGGGTCTGGTGAGGCACACGCTGCCCACCACCAAGACCCGCGGCGAAGCGCTGCGCCAGGCACGCGAACAGCTGCTCGAACACGAACAGGCGCTGCGGGAACACCAGGACGGCCCACGGCCGCCGTCGCCGTGGCCGTCGCTGATCGCCGGCGCGGTACCGCCGCTGCCGATGCGTGAACTGTGCCGGATCGAAACGCCGGCGTTCGCGCCGGTGCGTTACGACACGGTGTTCTTCCACGCGCCGCTCGAGTCGTGCACCGCCGGCACCGCCGGCCCGCACCCCGAGATCTGGTCCGGTGAACTGATCCAGGGTCGCTTCTGGTATCCGCAGCAGGCGCTGGCCTCGTGGCGCAACGGCGACCTGCTGCTGGTGCCGCCGGTGGTGATCCTGCTCGAACACTTGGCCCGCGCCGCCGACTTCGAGCACTTCACGCGCGAGATCGGCAGCACCGCGCGCAACTACGCCAGCGGCCACCTGCACCAGGTGCGCTTCTCGCCCGGCGTGGTACTCGCACCGCTGCGCACCCCGACGCTGCCGCCGGCGACGACCACCAACTGCTACGTCGTCGGTAACGAACGCTTGTGGGTCGTCGATCCGGGTTCGCCGTGGCCCGACGAACAAGCACGGCTGCTGCAGTTGCTCACCGAACTGACCGCGAACGGCAGCAAGGTCGAGGGCATCCTGCTGACGCACCATCACCCCGACCACGTCGGCGGCGTCGTCGCGTTGAGCCAGGCACTCGACCTGCCGGTGCGCGGCCACCCGTTGACCCTGGCGCGCCTGGAGCCGGGTTTCCGCCCCGGCGCCGCGCTCGACGACGGCATGCGGGTGCCGCTCGGCAAGAGCCCGGACGGCAATCCCGGCTGGGAACTGCTGGCGATCCACACCCCGGGCCACGACCGCGGCCACCTGTGTTTCCGCGAGTCGCGTTACGGCGCGATGCTCGTCGGCGACATGCTGTCGACGATCAGCACGATCATCATCGACCCGCCCGAAGGTCACCTCAACACCTACCTGCAGAGCCTCGAACGCCTCGCCGCGAGCCCGATGACGACGCTGTATCCGGCGCACGGACCGGCGATGCGCGACGGCAGCAAACTCGTCGCCCAGTACCTGCGGCACCGGCGACAGCGCGAGAGCAAACTCGTCGAGGTGCTCGGCAAGACACCCGCGCCCGGCGCGACGCTCGAAGAACTGCTGCCCAAGGTCTACTGGGACGCCGACCCGCGGCTGTATCCGTTCGCGGCGCGCTCGCTGTTCGCCGGCCTGCAGAAGCTGCAGGAGGAAGGCCGCGCGGCCGAACAGGGTGGTTGCTGGACCGCGTTGTCCGCACCACGGTTGTCAGCACCATGACCGGCGCCGCCGCAGGGCTGTCGCTGGGCCGGTGCCTGTCGCTGGCGATGGTGACGTTCCTGCTGATGCTGCCGGAGACCCTGCCGGTGCCGGTGCTCAAGGGGCTGGTGGTCGAGCGCTTCGGCGTCGGCAGCGCGCTGGCGACGTTGTTCATGTCGGCGAACATGCTGGGCGCCCTGGTGACGGCACCGCTGGTCGGGCTCTACGTCGATCGTTTCGGTCGGCGGCGGCAGCTCGCGGTCTTCGCCCTGCTGGTCGACGCGCTGCTGATGCAGGCGCTGGCCCATCCGCACGACTACCCGACCTTCCTGCTGCTGCGCACCTGTGAGGGCGCCGCCCACATCACCGCACTCACCATGCTGATGAGCCTGGTCGCCGACGCGGCCGGCGCCCATCGCGGACGCGCGCTGGGTGCGATCGGCGGCGGTCTCACCTTCGGCGTCGCGAGCGGTGCGGCGATCGGCGGCCTGATCGGCAAACACGACCCGCTGCTGACCCTGCACGTGGCCTCCGCGGTCCTGCTGCTGGCCGGCGTCGCCGCCATCGCGTTGTTGCCCACCGATCAGCCGGTCGCGCGGCGCCCCGACATGCGTGAGATCGCGCGCGCGATCCGCGACGAACCCGCCGTGCGCGCCCCGCTGCTGCTCGCCTTCGTCGACCGCTTCACGGTCGGCTTCTTCATCTCGGGCTTTCCGCTGCTGCTCGGCGAACTGCACCACGTCGACCCACCCACGGTCGGCAAGCTGCTCGCCGCGTTCCTGTTCCCGTTCGCGCTGCTCTCCTATCCGTTCGGCCGGCTCGCCGAACGCTGGTCGCGCCGCCAACTGGTGTTCTGGGGCAGCCTGCTCTACGGCGTCGTGGTGATGTTCGTCGGCTCCGCGTCGCTGCCGATGCTGTGGGTGATGATGCCGGTGCTCGGCATCACCTCGGCGGTGATGTTCATCCCGTCGCTGCTGTGGCTGCTCGAACGCGCGCCCGATCTGTCGCGCACCACGGCGATGGCGTCGTTCCACGCCGCCGGGTCGCTGGGCTTCTTGTGCGGGCCGCTCTGCTGCGGCGCGCTCGTGCACCTGGGTGGTGATGCCTCGACGGGCTACGTGCTCGCGTTCGCGGTCGCGGGCCTCAGCGAGATCCTCGGCGCGTGGCTCGTGGTCGGCGTGCCGTGGGTACGGCGGGCGACCCGCAGCTGAACGGCACCACCGCCCGAACTCTCGTCCCGGTGCCGGATCCCGCCGAGTGAAGGCCGAGGGTTGCCATGCACGCGTGGGCGGGGCAGACTTCTTCACGCGGGTGAGAGTCCGCCATGCCCGACGGAAATGGGCCCGCACACAAGGAGAGACACATGTTCGCCAGATCCGTACCCGGTCGGCTTCTCGATCTTCGCCTCGTCGTTGGCGTTCCGCTGCCCCTTGTGGCGTTCCTCGTCGTCGGCGCCTGCACATCTCCGTTTCCGATCACCAGGAGCGAGGGCACGACGACGACTTACGCCAACAAGGTCGCGAAGGTGCAGGTCCTGCCTCCCCGGGCGGCGCGCGCGCAGAAGGTCGTGCTCGACGATCCAGCCGTGCTCGCGATCCAGGAGCGCGACACGCCGTTCCGTCAGTTCTTCTCGGCGCGCTCGGGGGACTTCTCCGACGTCGACTACGCCAAGGTGACGATCCTCACGGACGTACTCAACCGGCTGCGCAACCGCTCCTACGTGCGCAACATGCTGCTGACGGTGCTGAAGAAGCACGAGGCGGCGATCGACACCTCCTGGGGAGACGCAGAGCACCAACGAGAACTGCGCGCGCGACGCCTCGACACGCTCGCCAGCGCCCTGGACCGGACCTTCTCGGACCTGGGATACCCGTACGTCGACGACCGCGACATCGACCGCACGCTGCAACGGGTCACTGGCTTCGAGGACGGCGTGTTCGACGCCAGCACCATCTTGCGTTCGTGGCCCTACGCCGAAGCCTCGGAGACCTGGATGGCCCTCGTCTACGACGATGGCGGCCCGCGCTGGCTGCGCTGTCTGCGCAACGGTCCGCCCGACGCCGTCAAGGACCTCGTTCGTGACCTGCACGGCGCGCTGCACGATCGCGCGTTCTTCGAGCAGGTGATCCACGACGCGTGCGAACACCGCGAGGACCTGTTCAAGAACACCGGCGCGCAGGCGCCGACACTCTCCAGGGCGACGACGACGCTGCGCGAGTGGGCGACGCGCAAGCTCGACGCGAGAACGCGGGCGTCCCTGGTAGCCGGCCGCGACTCACTCTGGATCGCCTTCCTCACCGGCGAGAACCAGGAAGTCGAGAAGCGTACGCCCAAACGAACCCTCGACGTTCCGATCGAGGATCTCGCGAGCTTCGCGAAGGCGCTGCGCGCCAAGGTCCTCGCGGTCGCGACCGAGAACGTGACCCTGACCGAAGCCCTGCGAAACGTTCTGGCCACCGAGACCACGTTCCGCGCGAAGCTGGCGAAGGCAGGTGATGCCCAGGCAGCGACCAAGCCGCTGCTCGACGCCGCGACCGCGGACGCGGCCACCAGGCGCGCCTTCGCGGCGGTCGAGAGTCGCTTCCAGGACGAGATCCTGCCGCTCCGCACCCGCCGCGACACGGCCGCGACGAATCTCCCTCCGCCCAGGGGAAAGGCCCAGAAGACCGAGAAGATGCTGCTGGACGTCGTGCGCGAGGATCTCGACCTGTTGATCCTCACATTACGGGATCTGCATACGGACGCCTGGAAGGTGGACCTCGCAGACCCGGGGCTGCTCACCGAGATCGCTGAGGCGATCGCGGGAAGCGAAGCTGCGACCGCCGCCGGACTGCGCACGGCCCGCGTCGCCGAGATCGCCGCGCTCGAGAACCTGGTCAACAGCGGCGAATGGCGCAGGGTGCATGCGGCCGTCACCTCGGGCGGCAGCGAAGACGAAGTGAGGAGGCGGGTGGCGATCTCCCTGGCCGGGATCACCGACATCTTCACGAGGGCCAAGAACCCGCTGCAGACGCTGATCGCGAAGATGGCGCTCACCGCGACCGCGCTGCAGGACGCAGTCGCGAAGCTGCCCGACGATCGTGTCGATCTGCGTGAACGAGCTGCCAAGGCGGAGGCGGACCGCACCCGGCGGGGCCATCTGTTCGATCGACTCGAAGCCCACTCGAGCAAGGTGTCCGCCGACTGCAAGGCTCTCGCCACGCTGGACCACGACACGGTCATCTACGACAACGCCAAGTCTGAACTGGCCGCGCAGTCCGATGCGCTCACGCAGTCGGTGACGGCGCTTCAAGACGCCGCCTTCGCAGCGATGCGGAACGCCAACGAGAAGCTTGCGTCCGGCAACCGACAGGACCTCGACGGGCTGCGAACGAACGCGCAGCCGCGGGTGCAGACATGGACGAAGGCGCTCGTGGACTCCGGTACGCCCCCGACGCTGGCGGAGCTGCTCCAGCTCCTGCTCTCCGACCCGCAGCTCCAGACTCAGCCGGCGGCAGACGCGATCGTCGAGCGCTTCGAGGCGCTCTTCGGGACGAGTCGCCCGTTGTTCTCTTCCGACGAACCAGTGCTGGCGACCATCGTCAAACACGTCGATCTGGGCGCCGGAGTGCCTGAACTCCGCCAGCAACTGATCGCTCGCCTGCCGGCGGCGTTCACCCAGCTCGTCGCCGACAAGGAGGTCGCCGGCAAGCTCGCCGCCGACAAGGACCCCGACGGCGTCGAGCTCGCGGCGCGGTTCGAGGCGCTGTTGGCGACCCCCGCCCTGAACTACCTGTTCACTCGACCCGGATCGCAGTCTCGCCTCGTGGCGTTCCAGTCGGAGTTCTACCAGGCGTTCCGACACCGCCTACAAGAGGCCGTCGCCGCCGAGCGCGACGTCGACTACGACTATTGGTGGCTGACGTTCTACCCCAAGGCCATCCCGCTCAACCGCGCTACGTTCGACGGTGCGAGCCTGCTCGAAATCGACTTCCCCGAGCGCGCCATCGCCCAGGAGGACTATGCGCGCTGGCTGCAGGACGCGCGCAGCGTCCTGCCCAACCCGCGCAAGAAGAACAGGACGCAAGAACTGCAGGCGAAGGCGCGGCTCGACGCGGTCACCACCGTGCTGACGTCGCTGCTGCGCGCGTTGGACTCCGAAGGCCTCGCCGGCAAGCACGATGGTGCCCGCCTGGCCACGCTCCAGGCGCTCGCGCACCTGCGTGATCACGTCGCCCCGACTCCGAGATATCCCGACGAACCGGAACCCGACCCGGACGGCCGCGAGTTCGAGACCGTCACGAGGAACATCGTGACCTCGATCGCCGGACACCTGCACAACCTGAAGGACCCGGTCAGCAGATGCAGGTTCGAGAAGCAACTCGACCTGCTCGAGAAGCGGCAACAGCCGAAAGAAGAATCGGACTGGCGACGATCGCTGCCGATGTGGTACCGCCGCTTGCTGCTCACGGATTCGCAGGCAGACATCGACGACGCGATCAGTCTCGGGCGCCACCTCTTGACGGCCGTGCAGGCAGTCGACGCGAACCGGACATCAACGACCTCCGATCCCGTGGCTGCACGCAACGACACGCGGAACGGTGCCGCGCGTGCTCTGGCGAAGGCACCGTTCGGCTTCGAACACATCCTCTACGCAACGGCCGCAGCATACGACGGAGCGGCGTTGCTCCCGGAGATCGTCGACCTGGTCACCAATGCGTTCTTCGACGGCGTCGATCGCTTCCATCTGGAGGCCAGCAAGTTCCGCGGGAAGAGTGATGCCGCCGACCCCGGCACGGCCGCCGATCGACTCATGGACTTCCTGGTCCTGAGCGAGACGCGGGTGCGCGAGATGCCCACGGAGATCGAGAAGCAGGACGACTTCGTGCGCGGGAAGATCAAGGCCACTCTCGAGGCTCTCCCACGACCGGCAGCGGCCGCGAATGGCGGCGAGCGTGCGACATTGGCGGACCCCGGCGCCGAGAGCAACCGCTTCTTGGCAGCCCCCACGACCACCACCTTGCCAAACATCTTCTCGGACAAGCGCCAGGCGATGTCCCCGATCGACTATGCCCTTCACCGCCTAGCCCTTCGGGGGCCAGACGCGAACCTGGCGCCCCTGCTCGACTACCGCAACAAGCGCAATCACTACCTGGAGCACGCCGAACTCTGGTGTTGGGAGCATCGTCTGGCGCTGACGGAGGCCAACCTGCGGCGCGTGATCGTGCACATGTTCCGCGGTCGCTACCCGGGCTCTCCGAGCGCCCGCGAGATCCAACACGAGGTATCCCGGGACAACCAGCACATCGAAGCGCTGCTCTACCGTCGACTTCGTGACGTGTGGCTTCGCCACCACCTGGTTGCGTCGAACAGCGGCGACACCGACCTCCCCGTTGGGGCCCGCGATGCCCTGCGAAGCGACCTCTTCGACGTGCTCTCGGCGGACGGCTTGCTGCCGCCAGGCATGGCGCGCGACCTCATCGGCCAGATCGAAACGCCGAATGGCAGGGAGACGTCAACCGGCGAAGGCGCGCCCCCCAGCCCCAGTCGCTTCCAATCGATCTACTCCTGGATCTGGACGATCATGGGGTCGCCGACCGCAGTGACCCATCTGCGCAATCACCTCGTCGCAAAGAGCTATCCCGGCCTCTGGTCGGCGCTGGGCGTGCTCTGCGAGACGCGCATGAACGACGTTCCGTTCGACGAGGTCTCGGCCGATCACTACCGACGTTTTGCGCGGACCGCGAAACCGGCGCTGCAGCCGGGAGTGCAGATCCTCGAGATGCTGCCAGCGTCCCGCGACGATCTGGTCGCGATGTCGATCAACGAGGGCGGCGCCATCTTCCAGGCTGCCGCGCGCGCCGAAGCTGCGGCAGCCTATGACGTCAATCACTACGCGCTGGCAGCGGACTTGGTGAAGAAGGCCGCGAAGAGCGAGACCCAGGAGACGCCCGCCGCGCCGACCGATCCCGCCGCGCAATCCACGACCACCGAGGAGCAATCGATGCTCGACGAGCTCGTCAAGGAGCGCAACGGCGCAGAAGAACTCGGCTACAGCGCCCGAGCCACCGGCAAGGCCAGCTTCTACGGCCGGGCGCGAGCCGCGATGGCCTACGCCAAGCGCCGCGAGTACCTCGACGCCGCGATCACCGCGGCTGGCCGCGGGGACCGCATCGCCAAGTGGGTCATCCGGCCGAGCGACCTGCGCAGCGACCTCGTCGACAAGGAGAAGGTGACCATCGCGGCATCCCATACGGGCTATCCGAACGGCGACCAACCGTTCCACCTGCTCGTCAAGATCCCGCACGACGCCACCCAGCAGGACTGGGCCGGACGGGATTACGTGCTGTTCAACAGCTCCTACGTCGCGACGCAGCACCGCTCGCTGACCACGGGCTGGGGACAGTACGGCTACGTGCTCACCGGTCTCATGGCCCTGATCTACTACCCTTGGATCGACGCGACGCAGGAGCGCCCGTTCGGCGCAAAGTTCCCGTTCCAGTGGGATGTGGTCGACAAGGACGAGCAGGAAGAGCTGTTCCGCACGCCGAACCTGCTCGGCGGGCGTATCGACCTCGACTCGACCGACAAGATCAAGTTCTCGGAGGTCAAGAAGCTGCTCGACGCGGAGGCCGGGTTCATCCGCGCGACACGCTCCGCGCAGAGTGCACGTCTGGGTGAGGTGCTCGGGGAGCTGGAGAAGGAGAATGCCCAGATCGATGCTCAGGTCCGCGAGGAATTGCAGGCCCGGCGCGACGCCTCGAGACCCAAGACCGAGGCCACTCCCTCCGGTTCGTCCGGCAATTGACGACGACACCAGGCAGCCGCGTCTGCGGCACCTCAGCGCGTAGCGACCTGCGCGAGCCGGGCGAGCAGCTCGCTCGTTGGCCGGCCCGGCGTACTTCGCGATGCGTTCGCACTCCTCCCTGGTCGCGAACCGCTGCCGTTAGACCACGAGCGTGCCGCCGGCGGTCTCGTGCATCGTGAACGCAGCCGAGAACTCGGGCTTGGTGAGGTGCCGGCGTCGGCCAACGCCGCGAACACGCGCTCGGGTGCAGCGGGAATGAGCCGCGACGCGGCGAGTTCGCAGCCGAGCGGAGCTGGATCGGTTCGTGGACCATGGGGTTCACGCGGTCGCGGGTTCGCTGTGCACGATCTCGAGCTTGATGCCCTCGAGGTCCTTGAAGAACAGTGCGTAGTAACTGGGGCCGTGTTCGGGGTACAGGCGCGGCGGCTCGACGATCCTCGCGCCGATCTCCTGCAGTTCGACATGCAAACGGTCGACCTCGGCGCGCGACTCGGCGCGGAAGGCGAGATGGTGCAGCGCCCCGGGCTTGCGCCGATGGATCGTGTCGTCCGCGAACGCCGCGCGCGGCGAAGTGATCGCGAAGATCAGCTGCGGGTGCACGTACTCGACGACATGGAAGTCGTGCGCGGCGATGGTCGCCTCGACGCGGCGCTGCAGATCGAAGCCGAGCAGCGGCATCAGCCGGTCGTAGAACGGCATGGCGACGGCCATGTCCTTCACGGTGATCTGGATGTGGTCGACGATCGGTTGCATGGGTTCGGCGGGAGAGGTCAGCAGCCGACGGTGCCCAGGCTCACCCAGGCGGCGCCGGCCAGGGCCAGGCCCCACGCCGACAGGCCGGTGACGAACGCGAGGACGACGCTCGACTCGGCGGGCTTCTGCCAGCGGTAGTGCAGCGGCACGGCGAACAACGGCAACGCGAAGTACAGCAGGACCAAAGGCGGCAGGAGCATCATCCGGAGCGGCAACCACGGCAGGTCGAGCGCCAGGACCGCAAAGCCGGCGATCGGCACCGCCGCCGTGCCGAAGACCAGCAACAGCGATCGCGACAGTCGGTCGCGCAGTGGAGGTCGAAGGGCGGCCATGGTGCTCGGGTGACTAGCGGATCGTCGGGTTGTCGCGGCTGTCGCACGCAACGAGGATCACGTGGCGGAGCACCAGGGTGGCGCGCAGTCGGCGGGTCATCGGGTCTTCTGCCGCAGTCTACCAGACCACGAACGGTCACCCCGGCCCAGGAAAACATGGCCACCGATGCATCCCCGACGCCACCCACGGGGAGGATGACGTCGCCGATGCACTCTCCGCTCGAACACGAACTGACCGCCCACGCCGCCGCGCTGCGGCGGCTCGCGGTGCGGCTCGTCGGCGCGGGCGGTGCCGACGACCTCGTGCAGGACGCGGCGCTGCAGACGCTGCAACGCCCGCCCGCGCAGCCGACGGGGCTGGGTGCCTGGCTCGGCGCGGTGCTGCGGCACCGGGCCAGCAAGCACGTGCGCGGCGAACGCCGGCGCCGCGATCGCGAACTGCGGCAGGCTGCGCTCGAACCGGCACACGACCCGCAGCGCCTCGCCGAGCACCGCGAGACGATCGCGCGGCTGCACGCGGGTCTGCTGGCATTGCCCGCGGTCTACGCGGACGTGCTGCAGCTGCGCTACTTCGAGGAACTGACACCGACCGAGATCGCGACGCGCCTGGGCGCGCCGCTGGCGACGGTCAAGAGCCGGCTGCAGCGCGGCCTCGGCCTGTTGCGCGAACAGCTCGGCGACGAGCGCGACTGGCGGCCGCGGTTGTGCGCGGCGTTCGGCCTGAACCTCGGCGCGCTGCCGCTGGCGGGCGCCACCCTGGCGACGGGAGCGATCATGGGAACGACTGGCAAACTCGCGTGCGGCACGGCGGCGGCAGCCGCGGCGATCTGGTGGATCTTCGGCGCGCTGACGGCCCCGGCGATCTCGCCGGACGCACCGCCTTCGGGCGGAGGCTCGACGTCGGTCGTGGTCGCGGCCAGCGATCCGGTCCGTGCCCGCGAACAGCCGGACGCGAACGCCCCCGCGCCGGTCGCGCGCACCGCGGCGAGCAGCGACGTGGTCGCGTTGCACGGCCGCTGCGTCGACGAGCACGGCGGGCCGATCGCGGGTCTGCCGATCGCGCTGCACGGCAGCCGCATCGAAATGGGCCTCGGCAAGGACTTCGACCTCGAGTACTCCGATTGGCTGCAGCGACGCGGCGGCTTCGTGCCGCAGGACCGGACGGCGACGACCGCGGCCGACGGCACGTTCGCATTCGCGTGCGAGCCGTCGCCGTTGAACCTGACCCTGCGCATCGAGCGGGTTGGCCTGTTGCAATACCTCTACGTCGGCCAGGAACTGCAGGCGCGCGACCGCGACCTCGGCGATCTCGTCGTGCCGATGCCGTGTCGGTTGTCGGTGCGTGTCATCGACGACCGTGGCCGACCCGTGCTGTCGCCGCCACTGAGCGTGAACGGCAGTTCGGACTTCCCCGATCAGACCTTCCGCAGTTGGCCAGCGGCCCCCGCCATCGAGCCGGGCGGCAACGCCTCGCTGTTCGTCGTCGCGGGGACCTACTCCCTGTCGGTCGGCAGGCGAACGATCACCGCGGGCGCCAGCTGCACGATCCCGCCGGGCACCGCGACCTGGACGCACGACGTCGTCGTCGCCGCGGGCCCCACCGACGAGACGATCACGGGCACCGTCGTCGACGAGCTGCAGCGGCCGCTCGCGGGCGTCGAGCTCTTCGGCCTCAGCGGCTGGGCCGGCCGGACGGCCGCGGTGACCGACAGCCTCGGCGACTTCACGCTCTACCGGACCGAGAAGGGCGGCGACGAGATCGAGCTGCGTTGTTCGCGCGACGGCTACCTGCCGACCTTCGTGCGCGGCGTGCGCTACGGCGACCGCGACGTACGCGTGCAGCTGCGGCCCGCAGCGAGCGTCGAGCTGACTGTCGTCGACACCGACGACCGGCCCGTCGAGGACTACGGCGTGCGCGTCTGGGTCGCGCCGGGCACCGTGGTCAACTCCTACCGCAACGAGGGCGAGCTGCGACACGGCGGCCATCACCAGGGCGGCGTCGCGATCGTCGATGAGCTCGACGTCGGCGACCTGCTGCTGCTGGCCGAACCACACCGACAGGACCTCTGGCGCAGCGAACCGGTGCGCGTGACCGTCGCCGCCGACCAGCGCAATCGCGCCACCATCCGGGTACCGGCAGCCGGCCAACGCCCGATGCGCGTCGAATCCGCCGACGGCACGGCGGTCGCCGGCGCGAAGGTCGAGGTCTTCGCCGACACAGCTCCCGAAGGTGCGCAAGCCAGGCAGTACGTCGAGATCGAGCACTGGCAGCCGCGCGAGCCGCACTTCGTCCCGCTCGTGCAGCGCGTCGAGACGGACACGAACGGCGGCGCCATGCTGCGCGGACCGTCGACCGGCACCGTGACTGTGCGCGTCGTCGTGGACGGCGCCGAACATCGCCGCGAGCAGGTCTCGCTCGCCGACGCGACGCCGCTGGTCGTGCGGTTGCCCGCGAGCGGCAGCGTGGTCGCCAAGATCGGCCCGCCGCAGTTCGTCGCGCTGCTGCGTGAAGTCTGCGGTCTGCCGGCCGACGGCCCGTCCCCCGGTCTCGCCGACCGGAACCAGCCTGGATTCCGCCTCGGCGTCGGCGCCTGGCCACGCTTCGACGCGGTCTTCCCGGCGGACGGTGCGCGCGTCATCGCCGGCGACGGCACCGTGACGTTCGACGACGTTCCGCCCGGCACCTACCAGCTCACGCTCGAGCCGTGGGAATGGTTCCCCGACCGCGTGCTCGTCTGGAAGGGCTCGAACGTGCCCGTCGCGACCGTGGTCGTGACCGTCGACGCGGCAGCGACCGTCGCCGTCGATCTCGCCGATTGGCTGCCGGGCGAACTGACCGGCACCGTGCGGTGCAACGGTGTGCCGGTCGCCGATGCGGAGGTCCAACTCGACAACGAGCGGCTCGTGCCCGGTTCGACGCGCCCGGCGCGCACCATGTCGCGCGTGCGCACCGACGCAGAGGGCCGCTTCGTCGCGCGCCTGCGTTCGGGCACCGTGCGCGTGCTCGCCGAGCGCGGCGATCGCAACCGCGTCGACTGGCAGGTCTGGCACCTGTGGTCGGATGAGACGGTGTTCGTGCCGCCCGGTCGCAGCGTGCAGCAGCAGTTCACGGTCTCGGCCTGCGCGGTGCGTCTGCGTCTTGTCGACCAGGCTGGGCAGCCGGTCTCCGGCGTCGAACTGCAACTGCGCGACGACGCGCGCAAGATCGTGCACGGCGTGCGCGGCGGCGATCCGGACGGCTGGATCGAGACCGAACTCGAACCCGGCACGTTCGCGGCCAGCGTGCTGCCGCGCGGCCAGAAGGAGCCGTGGCTGCCGCTCGGCGACGTCACCGCGACGATGGGCAAGACGACCGAGGTGACGCTGCGCCTGCCGCCCGAGTTCTTCCGCTGAGCGCCGTCAGGCCTGCGCGATCGGCGCACCCGGCCTGCCGCAGCACTTCTTGTACTTCTTGCCGCTGCCGCACGGGCACGGTTCGTTGGGCCCGACCTTGGGGGCGACGTTCTTGAACGGGCGCGGCTTGACCTCGATGCCGTCGACGAAGAACCACTCGCCGTCTTCCTTGCGGAAGCTCGCGACCTCGTGGTGCGTGATGTCCTCGCCGGCGATCGTGTAGTAGGCCTTGAAGGCGACGAAGCCCTCGGTGTCGTCCGCCCCGCCGTCGGTGGCCTCGAGGATCTCGAGCTTGTGCCACTTGGCGCGCTTGCTCCACTCCTCGGTGGCGCGGCGATCGACGAACTGGCGGCCGTCGGGCGACTGGCTGTCGACGATCCAGTCGATGTGGCCGAGCGCGTAGGCGCTGTAGCGCGACCGCATCAGCTGCTCGGCCGTGGTGGCCTTGCGCTGACCCAGGATGATCGGTTCGCAGCAGCTCGCGTAGTCGTCACCGCTCGTGCACGGGCATTTCATGCGGCGGGACCGTAGGGAACGGTCGCGCGACGGTCAACGATGGCCTGCGGCGACGCCGCAGAGCCCCGCGACCAGCTCCAGCGTGCGCTCGGTGGCGCCCTGGTTGTCGCGGATCACGGCGGCGGCCTTGCGGCCCAGCTCGGCGCGGCGTTCGGCATCATCCAGCAGCGCCGCCAGCGCCGGCGCGAATGCGGCCCGGTCGGGCACCTGCACCACCGCGCCGGCGGCGAGCAGCAGTTCGACGTCGCGGCGGAAGTTGGTCGTGTGCGGGCCGAAGATCGTCGCCCGCCCCTGCGCCGCCGGTTCGAGCATGTTCTGACCGCCGTGCGGGATCAGGCTGCCGCCGACGAAGGCGACGTCGCAGGCGGCGTAGAAACGCTGCAGTTGGCCGATGGTGTCGACGACGACGACATCGTCGGGCGCCAACGGCGGCAGGTTCTTGGCGACGTCGCTCCAGCGTTTCGCGCGGTGGCCGGCGGCGTGCACCTGTTCGCAGATCGAAGGCGCACGTTCGGGGTGGCGCGGCACCAACACCAGGCGTACGCGCGGGCCGGCGGCGGGGCGTTGGTTGAGCGCCGCCATCACCGCGTGCTCTTCGTCGTGGTGCGTCGAGCCCGCGACCAGCACCAGCTCCCCGCGCGGGGTCAGCCACGGCCGCAGCGTCGCCGCCGCGGCCTCGTGCCCCCCCATGACGACGCTGTCGTACTTCATGTTGCCGGTCACGAACACGCGCGCCGGCGCGACGCCCAGGTCGTGCAGACGTTCTTGATAGACGCGATCCTGCACGCAGTAGGTACTGATCAGGTCGAGCTGCGGCAGCAGCCCGCGCGCGAGGCGATAACCCTTGAAGGTGCGTTCGCTGATGCGGCCGTTGATCACCGCGACCGGGATGTCCAGGCGGCGCGCCGCGTCGAGGAACGTCGGCCAGATCTCGAGCTCCATCAGCAACACGCAGCGCGGACGGATGCGTTTGAGCGCGCGCGTCGGGCCGCGGCCGAAATCGAGCGGGTAGAAGATCACCGGCAGGTCGGGGTACTCCTGCCGCGCGACGATGTGGCCGTTGGGCGTGGTGCTCGAGACCACGATCTGCACCTGCGGATGACGCTGGCGCAACAGGTGCACGAAGTTGCTCGCCGCCTTGACCTCACCCACCGAGACGCCGTGCAGCCAGATGACCTCGCCGTCGCCCTTGCGCACGGGTACGAAGCCGAGCCGTTCGCGCAGGCTGCGTCGGTAGGCGCGGCTGAACGTGAAGCGCCACAGCAGCACCGGGCCGTAGACCAGCAGCGCCAGCAGGAACAGCGGCTGGTAGATGCCCATCGTCAGCCAGCCGCGCAGGCCGCTGTGCGGCAGGGGCAGCGCGGGAGGAACCGCGCTGTCCGCTGTGCCGCCACGGGCCTGCGAGCTGTCGGGCATCAATCGAAGGCCGGGGCGCAGCACTTCTTGTACTTCACGCCCGATCCGCACGGGCACGGATCGTTGCGGCCGGCCTTCTTGCCGCCAGGCGACACGGCGGGACGCGCAGCCGGCGCTTGCGGCTGCGGGCGGCCGAACGCGGGCGCGAGGCGCTGGCCGGGCGGCAGCTGCGGCGCCGCGGGCGGTGC
>CAYMPV010000062.1:0-20784 GCA_964392305.1 uncultured candidatus Brocadiaceae bacterium | reverse complement strand
CGACGCGCTGCTGGGCAAGAAACTCGGCGGCATCCACGCCGTCGGTCGTTGCGCGAAGTCCGCACCGCGGCTGCTGGTGGCGCAGTACAACGCCGGCGCTCGCGGCAAGAGCAGCAAGGGCGGCAGGGGCCCGCACATCGCGCTCGTCGGCAAGGGCATCACCTACGACACCGGCGGCCTGCACATCAAGGCGCGCGGCGCGATGGAGACGATGAAGGCCGACATGGGTGGCGCCGCCGCGGTGCTCGGCGCGTTCGCCACGCTCGCGCGCCACGGCGTTCACGGCAGGCTGTCGCTGCTGTTGTGCCTGGCCGAGAACGCGATCGGTCCGGCGGCCTACAAACCCGACGACGTGCTCACGATGCACAGCGGCAAGACCGTCGAGATCAACAACACCGACGCCGAAGGGCGCCTGGTGCTCGCCGACGGTTGCAGCTACGCCGCGCGCGTGCTCGGCGCCGACATCGTGCTCGACGCCGCCACCCTCACCGGCGCGCAAGGCGTCGCCACCGGCGAAGCCCACGCCGCGGTGGTCAGCAACGACGACGCCGTCGAAGCCGCGCTCGTCGAAGGTGGCCGCCACTGCGGCGACCTGTGCTGGCCGCTGCCGTTCGCGCCCGAGTACTACCGCAGCGAGTTCGCCAGCCCGATCGCCGACATGCGCAACTCGGTCAAGAACCGCAGCAACGCCCAGGTGAGCTGCGCGGCCGAGTTCATCCACTGGCACCTCGACGGCACCGAGGCCCGCTGGGGCCACGTCGACCTCGCCTACCCGGCGTTCCGCGGCAACCGCGGCACGGGCTTCGGCGTCGCGCTGCTGGTCGCCGCGGTGCGGCGCCTCACCGCGAAGTGAGGCGCCCGTCGGCGAAGCCGCCCCGAAACACCTCCGCATGTCGCCAGCCGTCGACCTCGCAGTGCCTCCGGTTCGTCATCGGCAGGCGGACGACGGTGAATGGCGTGCCCGGCGAACAGCTGATGTGGCCCACCGCATCAGCTGTCACGCATCCTGACGGCCAGATCTCGGTCGTCTTCTCGTTCCTGTAGATCGAACGGCGCACGCGCGCAGTGAGATGGAGCACGCATGTGCGACCGTTGGCGAGCGCGGTCGGCGCGACGGCCTGGGGAGTGCCCCTGAGCTGGCGTCGCCTGAGCTGGATGGCCGAGATCGCGACCTTGCCGTGACGGCGCAGCAGCTCTCGAGGCTTGCACCCTGCGATCACTTTCGAGGTGCGCAGGAAATCGTCCGGTCACCGCATCCCGGCCGCGGCGGATCACGAAGTCCGACTCGTAACCAGTCGCACAACCAATCCACCATGTTCAAGAGCATCTCCACGGTTCTCCTCGCCGCCGCAGTCTGCATCGCTCCCGCGACGGCTCCCGCCCAGAACACCATCGCCGACATCGTCGTCGCCGCCAGCGGCGGTGCGACGGCCGGTCAGTTCGACAACAACGACGCCGACTACGACGTGCTGCTCACCGCGCTGCAGACGGCGAACCTGGTCGGCGCCGTTGCCGATCCGCAGGCAACGCTGACGGTATTCGCGCCCAACGATCGTGCATTCATCCGCCTGGCCAACGACCTCGGGTTCGCCGGCAACGACGAGGCGGGTGCGTGGAACTTCATCGCCGCCAACGCCGCGCCACTGCTGTCCGACATCCTGCTCTACCACGTCGTGGGCCAGCGCATCACCGCGTTCGGCGTCATCCTTCGCTCGATCTTGCGCATCGACATCACGACCCTGAGCTCTGGCGCGACGATCAAGCCCCGGTTCTTCCGGCTGCAAGACAACGAGCCCCAACTGCGCGACCCGCGCCTGATGCAGCCGATCAACCTGAACGCCAGCAACGGCATCATCCACGGCATCGACCGCGTCTTGATCCCGGTCAACCTGCCGTAGTCAACGGCCCCACCGAGGCATGCGGGCGGATGCCGCTCGGCCCCGCCCGAGCCCACGGCCATTTTGATCCAGCACACGCACCCAGGCGGGCAACGATTGACCGGCCTAGAGCGCCACGCGTGCCTCGAGCCGGTGCAGGACGCCATGTCGTTGTCCAACGGGAGCACCGTGCACGCGCGCTGAACGACGTGCAGCACGGCGGCGGCTCGGCGGCACTGACCGTGCTGACCCGAGGGCCTGCACGCCGCAGTCGAGATCCTGCAGCGGTGAGGCAGCCCTCGCACTTAGATTGCGGCCACATGGAGACCTCGCTCCCGCGTATTCGCCGCGCCTTGTGGGCGGCGCTTGCCGTGCTGGCGGCCTGCAGCACGCCCCCGCCGGTGCAACCCTTCGCCGTCGAACTGGAAGCCGGAGCCGCGAGTTTCGCGCGCAACGACGTCGCCGTGCCCGGCGACACCGGCACCCGCTTCGCCCTCGACGACCTGACCGGCGCGGGCCCCTTTCCCGTCGGGAGACTCTACGTGCAGTGGCGCGCCAGCGAGCGCCACGAGTGGCGCGGGCTGTACGCACCGCTGTCGATTTCGGGCACCGACACGCTCGCGCAACCGGTGTCCTTCGCCGGCACGAACTTCAGCGCCGGTCTCCCCACCGAGGCGAGCTACCGGTTCGACTCGTACCGGCTGACCTACCGCTATCTGCTCCACGACGGCGACGTCTGGGACTGGCGCATCGGCCTGACGGGCAACGTCCGCGATGCGGAGATCGAACTCAAGCAGGGTGGTACCAGCGCGAGCAAGGCCAACACGGGCTTCGTCCCGCTGCTGCATTTCGCCGGCGATTGCGCGTTCGCCGAGAACTGGCGGCTCTCGCTCGATGTGGACGGGGCCTGGTCTCCGCAAGGTCGAGCGCTCGATGCCGCGCTGAAGGCGTACTGGCGAATCGGCGAGAGCACGGAGCTGGGGCTCGGCTACCGCACGATCGAAGGCGGCGCGGACAACGACGAGGTCTACACGTTCGCCTGGGTCAACCAGGTGGTGCTCTCGGTGCGCTTCGTGTTCTGAAGCTTCGCGTACGCGCGCAGCGCTGGCGCGGCCGGCGCCCCGCGATGTCGCGGCAACCGCGGCACGGGCTTCGGCGTCGCGCTGCTGGTCGCCGCGGTGCGGCGTCTCACCGCGAAGTGAGGGACGGTCAGCGCGGCGAGAAGTTGCGCGTGTACCAGGCGATGTCGTGCCAGGGGCGTTCGCCGGCCTGGCTCATCAAGCCGTCGACCTTCACCTCGTAGATGCGCACGTCCTGCAGGCCATCGACGGTCAGGTCCAGGGTCTTGCCATCGGCGCCGACACCGACGCCGGTGACCTCGTGCTCTCGCACGTCGCGCGGCGGACAGCCGTAGCTCTCGTGCAGGTCGTAGGTCCAGCTGCGCACGCTGAACACCGGCGGCAGGGCAGTCGCCGGACTCACGGGCAGCGTGTAGGTGAGGCGGAAGCCTTTCGGGAGCGCGGTGATCGTCTGCAGTTCGAACGGCGTCTCGCCGCGCCACACCAACCGCTGCAGGCCTTGCTCCCGTTCACCGAGCGAACCCCAGCCGCGGTTGGTGAGGCCGCACCACAACGCCCCGTCGCTGCCCCACGCGACGCGCGTGACGCCGCACTGCAGACCGCGCCGGAACGGGTAACACGCGCCTTGCCAGCGGCCGTCGACCTTCTCGAGCGACATGCGGAACACTTCGCTCGAGTACTGATCGCCGCAGAACACCTGTCCCTGGAACGGACCGAAGCGCCCCTCGGTGTCCCAGACGAAGCCGGCCGGCGAACGACCGCAGACGTCGTACGGGATCCACACGGCCGGCAGCTTGAAGTGCGGAATGGTGCGCGCGGCTGCCTCGATGCGCTGGCCGCTCTCGACCTCACCGGGAAACTCGACCTGGCTCGCGGGCAGCTTGCACGACTCGATGCCCCACGGATGGCCGTGGAAGTCGCCCGGCTCGAGCAGCGCGAACTTGCTCGTCGCGCACCACTCGCCCTGGTTGTCGGTGTACCAGACCTCGCCTTGCGGCGACACGCCGACACCCGCGGGCGAACGCAGCCCCGCGCAGACAGGCTCGAACGAGCCGCCTTCCTTGGGCACGCGGATCGCCCAGCCGCGCCACGGCGCGCGGCCGAACGGTTCCCCGCCGAACGGCTTGTTCAGGGTCAGCCAGAACGAGCCGTCCGGCGCGAGCGCGGGACCGAAGTTGTACTCGTGGTAGTTGCCGGACAGCGGCCAGCCCTGCGCGAAGGTCTCCAGATCGTCCATGCGGCCGTCGCCGTCGCGGTCGCGCATGCGCGACAGTTCGCCGCGCTGGCTGCTGTAGAGCCAGCCGTCGTGCACCAAGAGGCCCAGCGGTTCCTGCAGGCCGTCGGCCCACAACGACCATTTCGCCGCCGCAGTGCCCGCGGCATGCAGGCGCCACACCTCACCGCGGCGCGTCGCCGCATACCAATCCCCGTTCCACTCGACCAGGCCGCCGACCTCGAGCACGACTTCGTCGGGGATCGGCACGGTCTCGATCGCGACGTAGCGATCTTCGTCGGGTTTGCCCACGGCCGCCTGCGGAGCGGGGGACGCGGGTTCCTGCGGCAGCAGCAGGGTGAGCAACAACCAGGAACTCACCATCGGTAAACCACCTCGACCTGTTGGCCGGCGCGCAGCTTCAGCAGCGCCGCCGGTTGTCCTTCGATCAGCACCTGCGCGCCGTCCGTGCGGTCCGCGGTGAACGTGAACTCGATCGCGCCGCGCACGCCGCGCAACGTGCGCACGATCTCGCTGCCGCCTTCGCGCAATCGCGGCGCGCTGTGGTCTTCGTACTCGATCGCGGCGTCACCCTCGCCGATGCCGACGCGAAACACCGGATATCCATCCTGCGCCTGCCGACGACCCAACACGCGGCGTTCACCGGCGGGTGCCGTCACGAAGTCGGTCAGCACCACGTGGTCCTTGCCCAGCGGTTCGAGCAGTTCACCGGCGCGCCCGCTCCACGTGCCCTTGGCGTCCACGAAATCGCCGCGCCACAACCACGCCAGCGCCGCGTGTTCGACATCGAACGCGTAGTGCGTGCGCAACGGCGAGCCGACGGCGATGCACCGCGCCGACAGGCCTTTCAGGAACGCGCCGTGCAGGATCGGACGTTCGGCAGGCACCAGCACCAGCCCGGTCGCCTGGTCCACGCCGGGCGGCAGCGGCGCGGCATCGCCGAGCGAGGTGAGCACGCGGATCGCATCGACTTCGGCGCAGGCCTGCGGGCCATCGTCGAGCCACGCCGGCGGCATGCGCGTTCCGGGCCGGTGTCTGGTCGGCGCGAGCACCCATTGCCGGAACCACGCCGGGCGCAGCCGTTGATGCTGCATCACCAGGTCCATGCCTTGCGGGCCGAGCGAACGTCGACCCGCGAACGTGTGGCAGGTGACGCAATTGCGCCCGCCGACGCCGGCCATGCGGCGACCGAGTTCGATCGTCTCGGCCGAGAACACCGGCTCGACGTCGTCGCCGTCCCGGCCGTCGACCGCTGCGAACCACGCCGCGTACTGACGCGCGCGTTCGGCGGACAGCTTGGGCATGCGCACCTGCAGATAGGGCCGCGCGCGCACCTCACCCGACAACAGCCGTTCGATCCAGCCGCCGCGCAGGCGGTGCCCCACGTCGGTCAGGTCCGGCGGCAGTCGACCTTCGTCGCCGATGTCCTCGACCTCGACGAGGTGTTGCCGCACCGCCGGCGGCAGACCGCCGCGCCCGTCGCGCTGATGGCACGACAGGCAACCGTCGGCGAGCATCGCCACCTGCAGCTGTTGGGCGACCGGCAGCGGCGCACCGACGACGGCGCGGCGGCCCTCGACCAACGCGGCGGCGCCGTGCGCGGCAGGACACGGCTGTTCACCGAGTTCGGCGAACGGCCTGGCAGCCGCCGGCGCCGGCAACGACGCCAGTTCAGGATCGTCGATCTGATGGCAGCTCACGCAACGCTTCTGCGCGGCGGCGAGGCGGCCGCGCTGCACGGCTTCGGCGGCCGGCGCGGCGGCTGCCGGCGGCGGCGTCAGCACCGTGCGCTGGGCGCTGGCGTGCGCCGCAGTCAGTTCCTGCTCGGCGAAGTCGGGGCCGCGCCAGAGCACGTCGAGCTGCTGCCCGCCGCCGGCCTCGGTGAACACGACCTGCAGATCGTGCGGCCCGGCCGTCAGCGCCACCTTGCCGCTGCGGCGGCGGTACGGCGCGAGCGCCTCGTTGCGCACCACCTGCTTGCCGTCGATCGACAACCACGAACTGTCGTCGCTGCCGACCGTGAACGTCCACTCGCCGGTCGCGGGCACGTCGAGCGTGGCCGAGAAACGCAGCACGAAGTGGTCCTCACGCGTGCGCGGCTCGACGTCGAGCTTCTGCACCACGCCGCGCGCCGTCGGCTGCAGACCGTCGAGCGACGGCATGCGCGCGTCGCCGATGTGCAGTTCGAAGCACTCGAACGCGAACCCGGGCAGCGGTGCGCTCGCACCCTGCTGCTGCCCACGCAACAGCCACACCGCCAGTGCGTCGGCCTCATCGTCGTCGATCGCGAAGTCGTGCAGCGCGCCGGGCCGGTGCGCGGCCGGGTCGCGCAAGAACGCGCGCACGTGCGCGAAGTCGGTGCGTTCGCCGAGCGCTGCGATCGCCGCGGGTGCATGGCACGTGCCACACGCGAGCGCGCCGAACAGCTGCTCGCCGCGCGCCAACAGCGACGGCGACACCTCGGCCGGAGCTGTTGTTGCCGAGTCGCCGAGCGAACGAACCCACGCCGCGAGGTCGGTCGCCGCCTCACCGCCGTGGTGATTGCGCAGATGGGCCGCCAGCCCGGTCTGCCACCAACCCGCGGCTGTGGCCATCGCCGGGCCGCGCCCGTCGCGCAGCAGCCCGGCGGGCAGCGGCGCCGCCGAATGGCAACGCGCGCAGCCGGCGCGTTCGACGGCGACCACCGCCGCGAGCTGTTCGGATGTGGGCCCGGTCGGGCCCCCTGGCGCAACGCCCTTGGTCGAAGACCCACCGCACGCAGCGGCGGCGAGCAGGCCGAGGAGGGCGAGCGTGCGCATGCGCAGAGCGTGCCGGCACGACAGTTCACTGGCAATGCAGGACTGTCGCGGCGGCGTGTTCGTTAGCCTCTCGGCCCATGTTGACCTGTCGCGCCCTGCACAAGCGTTACGGCGACCTCGTCGCCGTAGCCGGCCTGGACCTGCGCGTCGAACGCGGCGAGACCTTCGGCCTGCTCGGCCCCAACGGCGCCGGCAAGTCGACCACGATCCGGTTGGCGCTCGGCGTGCTGGCGCCCGACTCCGGCGACGTCGAGATCGCCGGGCTCGGCCCACCGACCGACCCCGAGGTCCGGCGCCACGTCGGCTACGCACCGCAGGAACTCGCCCTCTACGAGGAGCTGACCGCGACCGAGAACCTGCGGTTCTTCGGCAAACTGCAGGGGCTGACGGGCGCCCGCCTGCGCGAACGCATCGGCTGGGCGCTGGCGTTCGCAGCGCTCGAGGACCGCCGCAAGGCGCGGGTGTCGACGTTCTCGGGCGGCATGAAGCGGCGGCTCAACCTCGCCTGCGCCGCGATCCACGACCCGCAGCTGCTGCTGCTCGACGAACCGACGGTCGGCGTCGACCCGCAGTCGCGTAATCACCTGTTCGCGACCGTCGAGCAGCTCGCCGCCGCCGGCAAGACGATCGTCTACACCACCCACTACATGGAAGAGGCCGAACGGCTCTGCCGCCGCGTCGCGATCATCGATCAGGGCAAGGTGCTCGCCGAAGGCACCGTCGCCGCGCTGATCGGCACCTACGGTGGACACTCGCTCGTCGAGGCCGAACTGGACGACCCGAGCCAACCCGCCGCGGCCGCGCTCGGCGCGATCGGCGGCGGCGTGCTGCGGCTGCAGGTCGCGGATGCGGGTGAAGCGCTGGACCGCCTGCGCGCCGCCGGGATCGACTACCGCTCGCTGCACGTGCGGCGACCCGACCTCGAAGGCGTGTTCCTTCAACTCACTGGCCGGAGGCTGCGCGACGCATGAACACGCTGCTCACCCTGGCGCACAAGGACCTGCTGGTGCTGCTGCGCGATCGAGTCTCGTTGATCTGGATGTTCGCGTTCCCGCTCGTGTTCGCGGCGTTCTTCGGCGCGGTGTTCGGCGGCGGTGGTCCGGGCAAATCCAACCCGCTGCGCGTCTGCGCGGTCGCCGAGAACCTGACCCCGAGCGGTCGCCTGCTGCTCGACCGCCTCGATGCGTCCGACGCGCTGACCGTCGACGTGTTGCCACGGGAACAGGCGCGCGACGCCGTGCGGCGCGGCGAGCGGCTCGCGTTCCTCGACCTGGTGCGTGTGCCCGACGACGACCTCGGCATGTTCTCGGGCGCGCAACCGCAGATCGAGATCGGCATCGACCCGTCGCGACAGGCCGAGAAGGGGCTGCTGCAAGGGCTGTTGATGGAGGCGGTGTTCGCCGGCTTCCGCGAAATCCTGACCGACCCGGACAAGAGCCGCGCACAACTGCGCAACTCCCGCGCGCGCATCGAGGCCGATCCCGACGTGCCGATCATGCAGAAGCTGGCGCTGAGCACGTTCTTCGTCGCCTTCGAGAAGTTCCTCGACACGCCGGGGCTGGCCGCCGGAGGTGGCAACGTTGGCGGCGGCGCCGCGGCGATGCAGCCGCAGATCACCACCGTCGCGGTGACGCGCGAACGCAGCGGACCGCCCAACGCCTGGTCGATCTCGTTCCCGCAATCGGTGCTGTGGGCGATCCTCGGTTGCGCCTGCGGCTTTGCGATCTCCCTGGTGCGCGAACGCACCACCGGCACCATGGTGCGGCTGCTGACCGCGCCGATCGATCACGCCTCGATCCTCGCCGGCAAGGCGCTGGCCTGTGGCCTCTCCTGCTGCGGCGTGACCGCGTTGCTGCTCACCGTCGGCGTGGTCGTGTTCGGCGTGCGCGTCGGCAACGTGCCACTGCTGCTGCTCGCGACCGTCTGCACGGCCGTGTGCTTCAGTGGCCTGACGATGCTGCTCGCGTCGCTCGGCCGGACCGAGCAGGCCGTGGCGGGACTGTCCTGGGGCGTGCTGCTCCTGTGCGCGATGCTCGGCGGCGGCATGGTGCCGCAGATCGCGATGCCGGGGTGGATGCTCGAGGTCGGCGCCGTCAGCCCCGCGCGCTGGGCCATCACCGCGCTCGAAGGCGCGATCTGGCGCGGCTTCTCGTTCGGCGAGATGGTGATGCCGTGCGTGGTGCTCGTCGCCATCGGGCTGGTGACCGGGTGGCTCGGCAGCCGCCGCCTCGCCGCACGACACTGATTCGCGCGCAGCGTCGGGGCCGGCTACTGGATCCGCACGCGCACCACACCACCGGCGTTGCCGACGTGCACGGTCTCGACCTCGGCGTCGCTGCCCAACAGGCGCACCTCGTAGTCACCTTCGCTGCGATTGGCGAACAGCGCGCGCCCCACCTCGTCGACCTCGACGCTGGCGACGACACGACCGCGCCGCGACAGCTGCACGATGCCCGTCTCGCGCGAACCCGGCCGGCCGACGATCACCTCGATCGTCGATCCGAGCGACAGCTGCGCGGCGAACGGCGTCGCCGACAACACGTCCTGCGGCAGGTTGAGGTCGAACGAGCGCACCGCAAAACCGCGGGCCCGCACGACCAGGCGCGCCGAACGGCTGGTCACGCCGCTGACCACGAAGCTGCCGTCGACGTCGCTGCGCACACGCGGCTCGAACAGGTCGAGGTCGGACTCCTCGCCGAGGAACACCGCGGCGTCGGCAACGGGCGCGCCTTTGGGGTCGACGACCCGACCGCGCAGCTGACTGCCGGCCTCGAGCAGCACTTCACCCAGCGAGTGCACTTCGTTGGCGGTGAGCACCCGCTCGAGCACCGCGGGTGCGTGCCCCTCGGCCCAGATCTCCAGGCGCACGTTGCCGGTCGGACACAGGGACCACGACAGGTCGCCGTTCTGCAGATCGACCCACACCGTGCGGTCGCCGCGGCCATCCTGATCGAGGGCCCGCAGCAGCACCCCGGGCAGCCGCTTTCGTCCCGGCAGACCGACGACGCTGGCCTGCAGCGTGCAGGTCGGCGGGGTGTCGAGCGCGACGACGACGCGTTGCTGCGCCGCGGCGATCGCCAGGAAGGTGTCGCGTGAGCGGTCGCCCAACGACACCTGCAGCTCGACGGCGCGTTCGGGCAGTTCGAGCGCGAACTCGCCGGCCACGTCGGTGAGCACGGGTTGCCCGACGACGCCGCGCACGGCGACCAGCGCGCCGACCAGCGGTTGGCCATCGGAACCGTTGACGACACCGTGCAAGGTGCGGCCGACCGGCAGCACCAGGTCGTCGAGCTCCAGGCGTTTGCCGGGCCTCAGTTCGAACATCCGTTCGGTCGTCGTACCGGTGGTCGACGGCAGGCGCGCCCGCACGCGGTAGGGGCCGGGCGGCAGGTTGTCGATCACGAACCGGCCGTCGCCCTCGGTCACCGTCACGGCCTGCGCCTCGCGTCCGACGACCGAGATCGGCGCGCCCGCGACGGGCGTGTCGCCGCGCAGCACCCTGCCGCGCACGGCGACGCCGCGCAGCAGCACGACGTCACCGAGATCCACCGGCCGCGACAACGGCGGCACCGGCACGCGCAGCCAGCGGCCGCCGTAACCATCGAGGTCGAAACGCGCGTTCATCAGCCCTGGAGGCAGGCCGCGGAACACGAACTTGCCGTCGCTCCCGGACACCGTGAGCAGCACGTCGCGGTCGAAAGTGACGAGGTTGGCCAGCTGCGCTCCCGCCTTGGCGAGTTCGAGCTGCGCGGCTGCGTCGCCGATCCAGCGCGCGTTCTCGGCCAGCACCCGCGTCTGCACAACCATGACGCCAGCCAGCGGTTCGCCGCGTTCGTCGACGAGCCGCCCGCGCACGACCGTCGGCGCGCGCACGCCGAGCTCGAGGTCGGTCACGTCACTCTCCTCGATGCGCACGTTGGTATCGCTCGACAACGAACGCACGAACGCGAACGGTCCCTCGAGCACCCGCACGTTGGCCCAGCCCGGCGACAGCGGCTGCTCGATCGCGAACGTGCCGCTCGCGTCGAGCGTCGCGAACGCCAGTTCGCCAGCACTGTCGCGCACCGCGAGCACCGCGCCGACGTGCGGGAACTCCGGCGCCACGTCGTCGACGACCAGACCGCGCAGCCGCGACCGCGGCGGCATCTCGAGCAACAACTCACCGGTCGCCGGCCCCACCGCCAAGGTCCGTGTCACGCTGCCGAACCGCGGGTGACGCACGATCACGCGGTGATTGCCACGCGCGAGCCCCGAGACCTCGAACACGCCGTCACTGCCGGTCGACGTCGACACCGGCATCGACAGGCCGAGGCGACCGTTCGGAGCGAGCAACTCGACCAGCGCGCCGGCGATCGGCTCCATGGTCGCGGCCACGACGACGCGACCGCGAAGCGGCGCCATCGCCGGGCGGTCGAATCGCAGATCCACACGCTGGGTGGCGCCCACCACCACCGACGACGCCACGGCCGGCTGCCACCAGGCGTGATGCGCGACGACCCGCACGGGTCCCGCGGGCACGTTCTTGAACTCGTAAGCACCGGTCGCCGAGGTCGTGACGACACGCGCGCGGCGTTGGTCGGCGAGCACCGATTCGATCGCCACGGTGGCGTTGGCCATCGGCGCGCCGCTCTCGTTGACGACGAAACCGCGCAGATCGAAGCCGGGCAGCAGCCGCAACTCGATGCGCTCGATCGCCTCCGGGGCCTCCTCGAGCCCGCCGGCGAACGACGGATGCTCGAATGCCAACAGCACGCCGTGCCGAGTCGCGAGGCGGAAGTCGAAGGTGCCGTCGATGCCCGTGTAGGCCTGTTCGAGGCGCTCGCTGCGCCACTCGGGCCAGTCGGTGAGGGCGCGCAGGGCGAGCACCGTCGCACCGGCCGCGGGCCGGCCGTCGGGCAACCGCACGATGCCGGCGACGCGCCGCTGCGGCAGCGCCGTCTCGGCGGCGCCGGTGTCGACGACTGGCGCGAGCGCGCCCGGGTTGCCGGTCGCCACCAGGGCCGCCGACGCATCCGTTCCTTCGACCACCGGATCCGGCGCGGTGGTCTTGTCACCCACAGGAACCGCCGGTGGTTCGAGGCGCGCCATCGCCGATCGCTCGCGCGAGAACAACTCGACGGCCACCACCACGATCGCGGTCAGGACCAACCCCGAGAACACGAACGCCATTGGGCCGGGACGGCGGCGCGCTGCGTTCATCGCGGCCCTCCGGTGCCGTTCGCCGGCGGTGCGGCCACGCCCTGCAACGCCCTGAACGACTGGGCCATCGCCAGCGTGCTCTCGCGCACGAACGGGCCCAGCTGGCCGGCAACCTCCTCGCAGATCGTGACGATCGACTGCAGCGTCTCGTCGCGCAGCGCCGCCAGCTGCACCGCCTTCATTGCATCGTCCATCGCCGCCTCGAGGCGCTCGTGGTCGAGCCGCCAGCGCATGCGCAGCAGGTGCGCCTGCGGGTCCCCCTCGCCCTCGGCGACCCAACCGTCGAGCATCACCTCGGCCTGCGGCGACAACGCGAGGTAGTGCATCTGCGCCGCGGCGCGGTGCATGCCCGGCAAGCTCGGCTGATTGCGCCGCAGCTCCTCGAAGCGCGCCAACCACAGCGCCATCATCTGGCGCGGCGGCTGGATGCGCAGCAGGTCTTCCCACGCGGCGAGTTGCAACTGCGGCGCCAGGGGACGGCCATCGCGATCGGACAAGGGCCCCTTCAGGGCCGGGTTCTCGAGCAGCTGCTGCACCGAACGCCAACCCTGCAGCGGCGACTCGGGATGCACACAACGCAGGATCAGGTCGCGCGACCGGTCGATCAGGCGCCGGAAGCGTTCGGGTTCGCCGCGCCGCTCCAGGGCCTCGCGGGCACTGGTCGCCAGCAGCGCCGACAGGCCGGTCGGCTGGCCACAGGCGACGACGCGGTCGGGCGGCGAGGTGAGCCAGCGCGCCGCCAGCTGGTGCAGGGCGCGGCGCTTCTCGTAACCGATCGCGAACTCCATCAGGTTGGCGCCCTGCGGCGGCTGCAGGGCGGCGGCAGTCCACAGCAGCAGGCCGACGACGCGCGTGCGTTCGGGCGACGCCGTCGCGAGGTCGCGTTCGAGCCGCTGCGCGGCGGCGATCACGTCGCTGCTCTGCACCACGTCGAGCACCGCCAGCAGGGCCCGCGGGAAGATCGCGCCGGGCCGCAGGTAGGCGGCGAGGGCCAGATCGGTGCGCGCGTCGTTGAGGCGGGCCACGGCCGCGGTGAGGTTCGCGGTGCCGCGGCCGAGATAGAGCCCGTAGAGACGCAGCGACACCACCAGCTCACGCCCGGTGCGTTCGGCGATGGCCGCGGCGATGGCCGCGTCGTAGAGCCCGAGCGCCTCGTAGCCGCGACCTTCGCGCAGCAAGCCGCTGGCGAGCGGCAGCGGGTCGTCGACGTAAGCCTGGCGCATCGCCGGCACCGCCGCGTCATCGGTGACCTCACGCGCCGCCGCATCGATCGCCCTGAGCACCCGGTCGCTGGGCGGAACGGCAACCATCGCGACCCCGGTGAGGGCCTCGAGCAGCGGCGTCGGTCCCCATGGCGCACCCAGCTCGTTGCCGATGTCCTGGGCGATGCCGTTCAGGTTGATCTGGTGGCGCGAGACCAGGTTTGCGCCCTTCTCGCGCTTGAGCACCGACGCCAGCGACACCGTCGCGAGGGTCAGCACCGCGGTGGCCACGATCGCGCCCGACAGCACCGGGTTCTTGCGCGCCCGGCGCCACAGCCGCACGTGCCAGGGCAACCGCCGGATGTGCACGGGCTCGCCGTCGGCGATGCGCATCAAGTCGCGCGCCAGCGCTTCGCCGTCCTGGTAACGATCCTCGGGTTCGCGGCTCAGCAGCTTCTCGAGCACCACGTCGAGGTCGCGCGGCGCCTTGGGCAACACTTCGCGCAGGCGCTTGGGTGTGCCGTGCAGGATCGACTGCAACAGCGCCTCGGTGGTCGTTCCCGATCGCGGCAGCTTGCCGGTGACGGCCTCGAAGATGGTCACGCCGAGCGAGTAGAGGTCGCTGGCCGGGGTGAGGTCGGCGCCGAGCGCCTGCTCGGGCGCGGCGTAGTGCAGCGTGCCCAGGAAGCCGCCGCCCTTCGAAGTGAGCCGCGCCGATGCCTGGTCCAGGGCCTTGGCGAGGCCGAAGTCGGTGAGCGCCAGGGTGCCGTCGGCAGCCACCAGGATGTTGCCGGGCTTGACGTCGCGGTGCAGCAGGCGCCGGCGATGCGCGAGGCCCAGTGCGTCGGCGACACCGGCGAAGCGGCGGCACGCCTCGATCGGGTCCATCGGCGCCTCGCCGCGCCGCTTGGCCGCCGCGACGTGCTTGTCGAGGCTCATGCCGTCGACGCGCTCCATCGCGAAGAACAGCATGCCCTGGGCCTCGCCGTAGTCGTAGATCGGCACGATGTGGCGATGGTGCAGCGCCGCGGTCGCGCGCGCCTCGGCGCGGAAGCGCTTGCGCATCGTCAAGTCGGCGGTGTAGTTCGGGTTCAGGACCTTCAGGGCGACCTCGCGTTCGAGGTCCGCCTGGTAGCCGAGATACACCGTGCCCATGCCGCCGCGACCGAGAAGTCCCTTGATCGCGTAGCCGCCGAGCTGGCTGGGCACGTCCGTGGTCGAACCGACGACCTGTTCGACGAAGTCGAGCGCGTTCAGGCGCGACAGGATGTCGGACGCCGCGTCGTCGCTGGCCTCCTGCAGTTCGCGGCGCAGCCCCGGATCCGAAGTGCCGCGCCGCAGGATCTCCGCCATGCGCTCGTCGGCGGTCTCGTGCCCCTGGACCCGCACCGGATCGCCGGCCGGAGCTGGCTGCGGCGCGTCGTTCACAGCTTGAGTTCCTGCGCGAGCCGCTTGAGGGCGCGGCTGAGCAGCAGGTGCGTGGCGTTCTCGGAGCGCCCCATGCGTTCGGCGACCTCCTTGCCCGACAGGCCCTCGATCTTCATCAGCAGGATCACCTCGCGGTGATCGTCCGACAGCCGCTCGAGCGCCTGCTCGAGCAGTTCGAGGCGGTCCTTGCGGTCGGCGTGGGTCACGGGACCCGAACGGCGGTCGGCGACCGGCAGCTCGGTCTTGATGGCGTGTTCGCGCCGCGGGTCCCGCGCGGCGACGCCGAGCTGGTCGCGCAGGATGCGGGCGATCTTGCGACGCGCCAGGGTCACCAGCCAGGCGCCGGCGTTGGCCTCGTCCGACAGCGTGCGCCACGAGTTGACCGCCTCGATCGCAACCTCCTGGAGGATGTCTTCGGGGTCCATGCGCACGCGCAAGTTGGGCCCCATCCGCAGGTAGATGACGGACAGGAGCCGCTCACGATGCTTCTCGAAGGCGAGTTCGGGAGAGAGGGCCATGCAGGGACCGGCGTTACGACACGAGCCGGCAAGGATTCCAGGTCGACGGGGCGCGGAGTTTACGGCGGAACGGCCGCGGCCGCGAGGGCCACGTGGTTCCGGCCTGCCGATAGACCGCAGGTGGTTGCCGGGTCGCCGCGGGAAGGGGCGATCCGCCGCCGAAAGGTAGGATGCCCCGCCATGCCGACGCTTGCGATCCTGTCGAAGTCCGTCGCCCAGCGCTGGCGCGAAGAAGCGGCCAGCGCCGAGGGCACGCCGGAGAACCAGGTGCGCGGCCTGATCTTCTCCTGCGCGCTGGGGTTCGGCCTGCTGCTGATCACCCACGTCCAGCTCGTGATGCTGGTGCCCGCCAGCCTCGTCTGGCTCGGCCTGCCGATCTGGGCGAAGGCGACGCGGTTCGCGCGGCTGCACGTCGCGCTCGCGTTCGCCTTCAGCCTCACCATGCTCGGCGTCTGCATGCACCAGACGATCCTGCCCAAGCACACCTACTGGTCGGTCCCGATCCCCTACCCCGTCCCCTTCGGTGAGCACCCGGTGACGATCCTGGCGGGGTTCCCGTGGCAGGGCGTGGAGGGCTGCTGGCCCTACGCCTGGGCAAGGGACCGCATCCCGTTCGACATGGGTGTCGACGCGCTGCTCGCCAACATGCTGGTGTTCGCGGCGCTGCTGTTGGTGCTGCTGCGGCGCGCCAAGGCGACCAGCGCCGCCGGACTCACGGGCCCGGCAGGCGCGATCGCGGCGATGTGCGGCTTCGCCGGCGGCTGGCAGCTGATGCTGATGTTCGACTGACCCGGCGACAGCTCGCCGGTGTGCGCCATCAGTTCGCGCCGAGCACGGCGGCGACGCCGTTGCTGGCGGTGACGATGCCGGCGTCGAACGAGAACATCTGCGCGTTCAAAGGCAACCCGCCGAAGGCCGGGGCGAACGGCACCGACAGGGTGAAGGTCACCGAGCCAGCGGTCGGCAGCATGAACACGGTGCCGAGGATCAGGTTGGCGTCGAGCAGCAGCTCGCAACCAGCCATGCCGGGCGCCGGCAGCGGCAGCGAGGCCTGCCCGAGGCTGACGATCGTCGCGCCGAACGCCGCGGCGCCGAAGCCCGTGCCGGTGATGGTCCAATCGCGGCCGCCCCACGGGTCCGAACCGGCGGCGAGGCTCAGGCCGCCGCAGCCGGTGCCGTACGACGCCGCGGTGGCGAGCGGGTTGGCCTGGTATTCCTTGACCTTGATCAGGTCCGCGTCACCGATGGTGTTGGTGTTCTGGCCGGCCCAGATCAGCACCTTGCCGTTGACGAAAGCCGAGTAGAAGCGCTGCAGGTTGCCGATCACCGGATCGCTCGCCGACTGCGACGTGGTGTTGACGCCGAAGGCGCGCCACTCGTTGGTGACGCAGTCGTACTCGCTGACCCAGCCGGTGCTGCCCGAGGTCGTGGTGGACGGGGCGACGTTGGTGCCGGGCCCGTTGTTGACGACGAGCACCTGCCGCACGGCGTCGTAGACCACTTCGTTGCCGCTGATCCACGTGACCGGCAAGGTCGCGTTGTTCGGCATGATCTGTGACCACGTCGAGGTGACCCCGTCCCAGCGCCAGGTGTCGGTGCGGTTGACGCTGCCCGCGTCCTGACCACCGACGAGGATGACGTCACCGTAGGGAGCCGGACGCGAGGTCATGCCGTGGAGATTCAGGGCCACGGGTGAATTCACGCCGGGGGTCAGGCCGTTGACCTTGATCCACGTCGTGCCGACCAGCAGCCAGGTCTCGTCGCTCTTGCCCGCGGTCGCGGCGCCGCCGAACAGCACCAGCGCGCCGGTCGCGGCGTCGAATGCCATGTGTGATGCGTCGAGTTCGAGCGGGCCCGTCGTTCCCGGAGTCGGGTTGGCGATCTGGCTCCAGGTGTTGGTGCCGAGGTCGAAGGCGTGGCAGTCGCTGAGGATCGTGCCCGTCGCCGTGGTGCGGCCGCCGTAGACGACGACGCGGTTGCCGATCGGGTCGTAGGCCATCGCCTGGCGGAAGCCGGACACCGGCGCGGTGGGCTCTGCCTCGGCCGACAACGTCGTCCAGGCATTGGTGACCGTGTCGTAGGCGTAGAGGCCGTTGTAGTAGACGCTGCCCGCCGCGCCGTTCGGCGAGTTGCGGCCGCCGAAGACGAACAGGCGCGTGCCGTCGGTGGCGCTGCCGCCCCACATGCGCGCGCTGGGCGCGCCAGCGTCGCTGCCGGCGACCACCGAGTAGTTGGCGCGCGGCGCCACGAGCGGATGAACGACGGTCTGCGCGGCCGCGTCGAGGAGGAACACGGACAGGACGGACAGAACAGCGAGGTTGCGGATCATGCTTGCGTGCGGGAGTTCGATGGAAAGGGGTCTGGGGCCAATGGCGATCGAATCGCCCAACGAGCCGGCAGAATCCGGGCATTCGCGTATGCAGTCGCCTGACGTTTGAACGCCGGAGCGCAACTCCATGCCGCCAGGTGCGAGCCTCGACGGCTCGCAGCGACCGCGTCATGATCGACAGTCGGCAAAGCCACCGCACCGAGTCCGCACCGAGGTCCGCACCGAGGTCCACGACCGCATGACGACCCTGACCACCAGCCAGAAGTGGCGCAACCGCGCGCTCCACGACGCTGGTTCACGAGCGGTGCAAACCCGTGGTCTGGTCTTCACGATCACGCTCGCGTTCGGTGCACTGCTCGCCACGCGGGTGCACCTCATCTTGCCGTTTTGGACCTGCTGGGTCTGGTTGCTCCTGCCGTGGTGGGCGCGCGGGCAGATGTTCGCCAGATTGCACGTCGCCGTGGCCCTGGGTCTTGGTGCGACGATGCTCGGCGTGTGGCTGTGGCAGACGGACCTCGCGCCGCCACTTTACGTGCCGCACCATCCCGCGTTCGGCGAACACCCGGTCACCGTGCTCGCGGGCTTTCCGTGGCAGGGCGTCGAAGGGGTTCGACCGATGCCGCTCGCGCAAGACCGCATCCCGTTCGACATGGGCGTCGACGCGCTGTTCGTGAACATGACCGCATTCACGGCCTTGTTCCATTGGCTGCTCCGGCGATGCCAGCCGAGCAGCGCCCGGGGCCTGCTGGTGTTCGCTGCCGGATTCGCCACCGTGTGCACGCTCGGCGGTGTCTGGCAGCTGATCACGATGTTCGACTGAGTACGAGCATCCGCCGGACCGCGCGCCAAACTGCCGCGCCCGTGTCGTCCGCCGCAGTGTCCTCCGCCGCCGTCAGCCAACGCCGCATCCTGACCCTGTGGTCCCCGCTCGCGGGCAGCTGGCTGCTGATGGGCGTGGAGCTGCCGATGCTCGCCGTGGTGATGACGCGCCTGCCCGGCGGCGAACCGCACCTCGCCGCGCTCGGCGCGCTGGTCTATCCGCTGGCGGTGTTGATCGAGGCGCCGATCATCATGCTGCTGGCGGCGTCGACCGCGCTGGTGCGCGACCTGTTGATGCACGAACGGCTGCGCCGTTTCACGCACGTCGCCTGTGCGGTACTCACGGCGATCCACGCGCTGGTCGCGTTCACGCCGCTGTTCGACTGGATCGCGAGCGACTTGATCGGCGTGCCGCCCGCAGTCGTCGAACCCGGGCGCCTGGGTCTGCAGATCATGACGCCGTGGACCTGGGCGATCGGCTACCGGCGCTTTCAGCAGGGCGTGCTGATCCGCTGCGAACGCAGTGACCTGGTCGCCTACGGCACCGTGATCCGGTTGCTCAGCAACGCGTCGGTGCTCGGCGTCGGGCTCGTCGTCGGCACCTGGTCGGGCATCGCCGTCGGCACCACCGGCATCGCCTGCGGCGTGCTCGCTGAAGCAGCCTGGGCCGGCTGGTGCTTCCGTTCGGCGGCACAGGACCGGCTGCCCGCACAGTCCGAACGGCCGCCGCTGTCGTGGGGCGCGTTCGCCGCGTTCTACCTGCCGCTCGCGTGCACGCCGCTGATCACGTTCGTGATCCAGCCGATCGGCGCGTGGGCGATGAGCCAGCTGGCGACGCCGCTGCTGTCGCTGGCGGCGTGGCCCGCGGTCTACGGCCTGGTGTTCTTGACGCGCAGCGCCGGCTTCGCGTTCAACGAGGTCGTGGTGACGCTCGCGAGCGAACCCGGCGGCCCCGCCGCGCTGCGCCGCTTCGGCCTCAAGATCGCCGCCGTCACCACGTCGGTGCTGCTGCTGCTCGCCGCCACGCCGCTCGGCGAGCTGTGGTTCGGCGGCGTCAGCGGCATGTCGGCCGAGCTGACCCTCGTCGCGGCGACCGCACTGTGGTTCGCGCTGCTGATGCCTGGCTACGCCGTGGCCCAGAACTTCCTGCAGGGGCTGCTCGTGCAGGCGCACCGCACGCGCGCGATCACCGAAGCCGTGGTGCTGTACCTGGTGCTGTGTTACGCGTGTCTGCGCCTGGGCATCGCGCGCTTTCCCGAGGTACAAGGTATCTACGTGACGCTGATCAGCTTCACGGTCGCGGGGCTGGCGCAGACGCTGTGGCTGGTGTGGCGGTGGCGCGGGGTGCGCGCAATGGCGGCGGCGTGAGCCAGAACCCGGTGGTTGCCGCGCGGCCCGAGGTGGCTATGCACCGCCCCGACCCAGGATCACGATGCCCCGACCACTGCGACCGCTGTTGTTCTCCCTCGCCTTGGTGACCCTGCCCGCGTGTGGCCGGCCACCGGGCGGTGCCCAGGTCCCCGCAGCCACCGCAAGTTCCTCCTCCGGCGGCTTCATCCTGCCGACCGGTGGGGAAGCACCCACCGCCACCGCCAACGTCGAACGCAAGGTGATGCGCAGCGGCGAGCTGTCGTTCCGGGTCGACGACGCCGAAGCCGCGCGCCGCGAGGTGCTGGACCGCACGAGGACCGCGGGGGGCTACGTCGAGGCCGATTCGCTCGAGAGTTCGCCGAACGCGTTGCTGCTGACCATGACCGTGTCCGTGCCAGCCGGCGCGTTCGACACGCTGCTCGAGGCGCTGCGCACGCTGGGCCAGCTCGACCACCAGCAGATCGAGGCCGTCGACGTCTCGGCGCAGATGGTCGACCTCGAGGCCCGCCTCGGCGTGCAGCGCGACGTGGCCAACCGCTATCGCGAACTGATCGCGCGCGCTGGCGACATCGGTGAAGTCATCGCCCTGCAGCGCGAGCTCGCCAAGGTGCTCGGCGACACCGACTCGATAGCGGGTCAGCTGCACATGCTCGGCGAGAACGTGGCGATGAGCAGGCTCACGATCCGGTGCCGCGCCCGTGGCCCGGTCGACGCCGCGGTGGGTGCCGGGTTCACCGACGCCATCGCCGCAGGCTGGAACGGCAGCGTGCGCGTGCTCGTGGGTGCCACCTACGTGTGGCCACTGTGGATCCTCGCTGCCTCGGCGCTGGTGTTTGCGCGACTGCGACGCCGCCCGGCCACCGCCGCGAACTGATGGAACTGCTGGCTTTGATGGGGCTGCAGGACGGTCGGGCCAGCCGCACCTAGTTC
>CAYMPV010000061.1:0-21742 GCA_964392305.1 uncultured candidatus Brocadiaceae bacterium | reverse complement strand
GGCTGGTTGCCGCCGTGGTGGCCGAACTTCATCTTGTAGGTCTTGCCGCCGAACACGTGGCTGAGGATCTGGTGGCCGAGGCAGATGCCGAACACGGGCAGCTTCTGCACCAGCACCTTGGCCGATTCGATCGCGTAGTGACAGATCGCCGGGTCGCCTGGGCCGTTGCTGAGGAACACGCCGTCGGGCTTCATCTCGAGCACGGCAGCTGCTGGCGTCAGCGCCGGCACCACGGTGACGTCGAGGCCGCAGACCGCGAGCGAACGCAGGATGTTGCGTTTGGCGCCGAAGTCGTAGGCGACGATGCGCGGGCGGTCCTTGGCGGTCCCGGGCGCGGGCGGATTGAACACCGACTCGTAACCGCGGTCCCAGTGGTAGGTGCTTTCGGTGGTGACCTTCTGCACGTGGTCGACGTCGGCGACGCGCGGCGCGCTGCGCACGCGTTCGACCAGCGCCGCGTCGGGTGTGGTCACGTCGCGTGTGATCAGGATGCGCTGCTCACCGTGGTCGCGCACCCGCCGCGTCAGCATGCGTGTGTCGACGCCGTCGATGCCGGGCACGCCGTGCTGTGCGAGATAGTCCGACAGCTCGGTGGCCGAGCGGAAGTTGCTGGCGCGTGCGCAGCACTCACGCACCACCAGGCCGGACAGCCACAACTTCGCGGACTCCTCGTCCTCGCTGTTGACGCCGTAGTTGCCGATGTGCGGCTGGGTCAGCAGCACCGTCTGGCCGCGGTACGAGGGATCGGTGAGGATCTCCTGGTAGCCGGTCATCGACGTGTTGAACACCAACTCGCCGATGCTGTCGGCGGCGCCGCCGAAGCCGAAACCGTGGAGGACGGTGCCGTCTTCGAGCACGAGGCGGGCAGGGGGGCGGGCGGTCTTGTTCAACGTCGGGTGGGCGGCTGAGTGGTCGGTGGCGGGGGCGGATGGGTGGTCGCCTGGTTGATCCGGCGGTTCACGAGGCAAGCAAGATAGCCAGCCCCGAAACCGTTGTCGATGTTGACCACGGCGACGCCCGCGGCGCACGAGTTGAGCATCGACAACAGGGCCGTGAGACCGCCGAAGGACGCGCCGTAACCGATGCTGGTGGGCACCGCGAACACGGGTCGGTCGACGAGCCCGGCCAGCACCGAGGGCAGGGCGCCTTCCATGCCGGCGACGGCGACGATCGCGTTGGCGGCGCGGATCTCGGTCAGGCGCGCCACCAGGCGATGCAGGCCGGCGACGCCGATGTCGGTGAACTGCTGCACGCGGTTGCCGGCGATGCGCAGGGTCACCGCGGCTTCTTCGGCGACCGGCAGGTCGGCGGTGCCGGCGCAGACGACCGCGACCAGGCCATGCTCCTCGAGCCGTTCTGGCGCCACGGTGATGCAGCGCGCGCGTTCGTGGTATCTGGCGCGTGGCAGCGCTGCGACCACGGCGGCGGCGTGTTCGGGGCTGGCGCGCGTCAGCAGTATGCGGTCGGCGCGGCTGAGGATTTCGGCGGCGATGTGGGCGGTGTCGCCCGGGGTCTTTCCCTGGCAGAACACGACTTCGGGAAAGCCGCAGCGCGCGGCGCGTTCGTGGTCGACGGTCGCAAAGCCGAGGTCGGCGGCGCGCGGCGGCGCGGTCAGCAGCTGCAGGGCGTCATCGACGCTGCGTTCGCCGTTCTGCAACTGCTGCAACAACTCACGCAGCTGGCCCGGATCGAACGGTGCCGCCTCGGAGCGCGGCGCGTTCACCGCCGCACCTTGGCCTTGCCGCCGGCCTGTGGCGTGGCGATCGCGTCGAGGTCGAGTGGACTGACTTCGCCGCGCCGGAACAGGATCGAGCCCAGCGACGCGATCATCGCGCCGTTGTCGGCGCACAGGCTCAGGTCGGGCAGCACCAGGTGCAGCTGTGACAGCACCGGGTCGCTGCGCAGCCGTTCGCGCAGTCGCTGATTGCGGGCGACGCCGCCGCCGATGCACAACGAAGACACCTCGTGCCGTTCGCAGGCGCGGCGCAGCTTCTTGATCAGGATGTCGACCACGGCTTCCTGGTAACTGCAGGCGAGGTCGCGCAGTTCGTCGTCCTGCGGCGGCGCGACGCGTTCGGGCGCGCCCTGCGGCCGCAGCGTGTAGAGCAACGCGGTCTTGAGCCCGGAGAACGAGAAGTCGAGCGAATCGGGGCCGAGCATCGTGCGCGGCAGGTCGTAGGCCTTGGAGTTGCCGCCGACCGCGGCTTGTTGGATCGAAGGGCCGCCCGGATACGGCAGGTTCAGCAGCGCCGCGCCCTTGTCGAGGGCTTCGCCGGCGGCGTCGTCGCGCGTCGTGCCCAGCCGTTCGGTGCGCGCCGGCTCGTGCAGCAGGTACATCGCCGTGTGGCCGCCCGACGCGACCAACGCCAGGCACGGCAGCGGCATCCGCGGATCGGCGAGCAGGCCGGTGTGCACGTGTGCCTGCACGTGGTCGACGCCGACCAGCGGCAGGCCGTAGCGCCACGCCAGCGCCTTGGCCGCAGCCAGACCGACCAACAGGCAACCGATCATGCCGGGGCGGTGGGTGACGGCGATCGCGCTCAGTTGCCCGGGCGTGACCTGGGCGTCGGCGAGCGCCGCGCGCACGATCGGCAGGATACGTTCGGTGTGCGAGCGGCTGGCGACCTCGGGAACGACGCCGCGCCACCGTTGATGCAGCGCGATCTGCGAATGCACGACGTTGCTGCGCACGACGTGCCCGTCCTCGACCACAGCGGCCGCGGTTTCGTCGCACGACGTTTCGATGCCCAGGATCAGCTCGTTCACGGGGGCGAGCACGTTACCAGCCCGCGCCCGGTCAGCGCGACTGCTTGCCGACGCGCTCGCGAAGGGTTTGCAGCGCCGTGGCGAGTTGGCTGTCCTGCGCGGCCGTCGGGGGCTCGGGCACGGGGATCCCGTAGGTCGCGGCGACGGCGCGGAACGCCTCCAGGTAAAGGGCGGGCGGCTCGAGCGTCGCGAGCCGTTCGTGGGTGGCTGGCGACAGGCTCGGGTCGATCGCCGCGACGACGTCGGGCGCGATGCCGCCGGTGTCGGGGTTCTCGACCGTTGGCCCGACCGCGGGGCTGCCCGCGCCGTTGCTCACGCCGTGGCGCGGGTGCGGGCGGTCGATGTTGCGCCCCTTGGGCGTGTAGTAGTGGGCCGTGGTCAACTTGAGCCGGAACGGCATGTTCTTCCACGTGTAGACGGTGTTGACGTAACCCTTGCCGTAGGTGCGCACGCCGACGATCGCGGCGCGTTGGTGGTCCTGCACCGCGCCGGCGAGCACTTCGCTGGCGCTGGCCGAGTGTTCGTTGACGAGCAGCACCAACGGCAATTCGGGGAACTTGCACTTGGACGCGTCGGCCTTGAACTCCTCGACCAGCTGATCGCGGCGCCGCGTCGACACGATCACGCCCGACGGCAGGAACAGGTTGGCGATGTCGATGCACTCGTCGAGGCTGCCGCCGCCGTTGAAGCGCAGGTCGACGATCAGGCCGCGCAGCGCGCCGTCCTTGCCGAGGTTCTGGATCGTGCTGGCGAGTTCGGCGGCGACACCGGGGTGGAAATCGGCCAGGTAGACGTAGCCGAGCCGTTCTTCGCGGTCCGCGAGGTGCGCCCACTTGACGACGGGGTGTTGCACCGGCCCGCGATGCACGGTCAGTTCGGCGGTGCCCTCCGTGCGCGCGACGCGCAGCCGCACGTCGCTGTCGGCTGGCCCGCGCACGAGTTCGGTCGCGGCCGCTGAACGGTTCTCGATGGGCAGGTCGGCGACGGGCTTGCCGTCGATCGCGACGATGCGGTCACCGGGCCGCAAGCCCCCCTTCTCTGCGGGGCTGCCGACGAACGGGTAGAGCACCACCAGGTCCTCGCCCTGTTGCGACATCCGCATGCCGACGCCCTCGTAGCGACCGGTGCTGTCCTCGACGTAGGCGGCGACCTTCGAAGGCGGCACGTAGCGGCTGTACTCGTCGAGGTTGCGGACCATCGCCGACATGGCCTGATCGAGCAGTTCGTTGCCATCCTGGACATCGACGTGCGATTTGAGGATCTCGGCGTGGATCAGTTCGAGCGCCGTGGCCTGCGGCTGGGGCAGGTCCGGAAGCTGGTGGCGGCTGCCGAGCATGGTGCCGGCGGCGAAGGCGATGACCAGGAGGAGCCAGTTCGCCACCAGGAACCAGAGGGGCAGGCGCGGTTGCTGCGACATCGATGCAGCGTATTGTCTGCGACCATGCCGCGCATTCTCGGGGTCGACGACTCGGCGCAGAACCGCACGCTCATCGAGCTGTATCTGCAGGGCACGGAGTTCGAAGTGGTCACCGCCTCGAGCGGCCACGAGGCCCTCGAGCTGTGTCGCCGCCAGGAATTCGACCTGATCCTGCTCGACGTCATGATGCCGCAGCTCGACGGCTTCGAGGTCTGCCGGCGGCTCAAGAACGACCCGCGCACCGCGTTCGTGCCGGTGATCTTCCTGACCGGCCGGCTCGGCGACGAGTCCGATCGCGCCGCCGCCTACCAGCTGGGGGCAGTCGACTACATCCAGAAGCCCGTCGATCGCGACGAACTGCTGGCCCGCATCCGCGTGATGCGCCGACTCGAGGACGCACGTTCGCGCCTGGACCGCGAGAACGCCACGCTGCGCCGCGAACTGGTCGCCACGCAGCAGGATCTCGCAGCGGCGATGCAGCGTCTCGACGGCATGCTCGAACTGCGGCGAGAATTGGTCGCCGCCGCGAGTGACGCCCTGCTGCTGCTCGATGCCGGACTGACGATCGCAGCCGCCGATGCCGCGGCCGAGCAACTGCTCGGCGCCCTGCCGAGGGGTGCGACGCTGCTCAGCTGCGGTCACGGGGCCGCGCGGCTCGCCGGCCTGCTGCGCGACGGGGCGAGCAGCGCGGATCTGTTGTTGCCACAGGGTGAGCGGCAGGCGCGCACCCTGCGGGTGCGGGTGCACGCGCTGCAGGACGGCTGCAAGGCCGTGGTCCTGCAGGACGTGACCGGGATCCTCGCTGCGGAACGCAACCTGCGCGATCGGGAGATCGCCGCGCCGCCGGCGCCGCCGCGCCGCCAACACCAGGCCGAATACGCGATCACCGACTTCGTCGGAGCCGCCCCGAGCGTGCAGGAATTGGCGGAGAAGGTCGGGCGCTTGCGCAACAACCGGTCGACGGTGCTGATCTACGGCGAGAGCGGTGCCGGCAAGGAACTGGTGGCGCGCGCGCTGCATTTCGACGGCCGCGCACGCAGCGCGCCGTTCATCCCGATGCACTGCGGTGCGATCGCCCCCGAGCTGGTGGAGAGTGAGTTGTTCGGCCACGAGAAGGGTTCGTTCACGGGCGCGCAGCAGGCGCGTGAGGGACTGTTCGAGGCGGCCGATGGCGGCTCGATCTTCCTCGACGAGATCGCCGAGATGTCGCTCGACATCCAGGTCAAGCTGCTGCGGGTGTTGCAGCGCGGCGAGATCCGCCCCGTCGGTGCCAGCCAGCCGCGCCTCGTCGACGTGCGCATCCTGGCGGCGACCAACCGCGACCTGCTCGACATGGTGCGCGCCGGCACCTTCCGCGAGGACCTCTACTACCGACTCGAGGTGGTGACGTTGCACGTGCCGCCGCTGCGCGAACGCATGCAGGACCTGCCGGGCCTGGTCGAGCACTTCGTGCGGTTGGCCAACCGGCGCCACGACCGCCTCGATCGTCCGGTGCGCGGCGTCTCGCAGGCGGCCATGCAGCGCCTGCTCGGTTACCCGTGGCCAGGCAACGTGCGTGAGCTCGAGAACGTGATCGAAGGCGCGTTCGCGCTGGGTGTCGGTGAGGTGCTGCAGGAAGAGGACCTGCCGCGGAAGGTCGTGCTCGGTCAGCCCGAACTGGTGCCGCGCCCCGTGCAGCAGCCGCGCGGCGGTCGGACCGCTCCGGCGCGCGTCGAGGTCCCGGCGGCCGCTGCCGAAGAAGTCGGCGCGGCGGATCTGCGCACCTTGCGGCTGCAGGCCGAACGCGAAGCGTTCGTGCGTGCACTGGCGGACTGTGCCGGTGACAAGCTCGCGGCGGCCCAGCACCTGGGCTTGTCACGCAGCACGTTCTACCGCCGGCTCAAGGATCTCGACCTGTGAAGGACTCGGACCCGTGACATGGACGCGCCCGAACACCCGCGTGGGGTGCTCGGGCGCGTCGGGTCGGACCGTCGCGATCGGGTGTCGCGCGATCAGGTGCCGACGTGCGCCTTGCCGGCGTCGGAGACGACGATGCCCAGCCCGTTCGCGGGGTCGAGCACGGCCCACTGGTGGAACAGATCGAGGCCGATGTAGCTCGGCGAATTCGGCACGGTCATCGAGTGCGTCGCCGTGCCGTTCGCCGAGGTGAACGTGAACGTCGTCGACATAGGCGCCGCGAGCAGCGCGCAGCCGGCCGCGTTCGGCAGCGCATAGGGCAGCGGCGTGCTGTTGTAGGTCGAGTCGGAGAGTCCGGTCATCATCAGCGCCGGAGTCGACGCCAGCGCGTTGCTCAGCGTCAGGTCGTAGCTGGTGCCGAGTACCGGCGCGCCGGTGTGGCCGAGGGCCGGCACGAAGTACTGCGTGCCCGCGGTGCAGTCGACGCGCCACGCCGGCCGCGTCACCGAGGCGGCGTAGGTCCAGTTGAGGGCACTCGGCGCGCGATAGAACGCGACGCCGGTGGCGCCGCTGGTCAGGTTCGGCACGACGACGTTCTGCGACGAGACGTCGATCACCAGATAGAAGCTGCTGCCGACGGAGACGGGCGTCGGGAAGTTCGCGCGGTAGAAACCGGCTGTCGGACCGATCGCCATCGTCGACGACGCCACGGGCGACGCGCCCGAGGACAGACTGGTGTAGATGTGCACCGGGCGCACCTGGGTGCCGCCCGTCGACCGCGTGAACAGGTCGAAGCTCTGCACCTGCATGCCGACGCTGCCCGACACGACGAACAGGTACTCGTTGGTGTCGGTGAGGCCGGTCAGCGTGCCGCCGCCCGGGTTGAGTTCCGCGCAGGGCGTGACCACATTGGTCGTGCCGGCGCAGCCCTGGCCGTAGTTGACGAAGTAGGCGTTGGTCGCCGGCTGGGCGGTGCCGCCCGTGACGACGAGGCCATAGTCGGCGTCCACCGCCGGGGTCTCGACATGGTTGTCGGCGACGATCGAAGTCGCGATCACGTCGACATGCCACACGCCGGGCGCCGGGTTCTGCACGAACACGCACTCGATCGGGTTGATGTCGTCCTCGAGGTTGGCGGCGCTGCCGGCGACCGACCAGTTGCTGGTCACCAGGCCGTTGTTGCCCCAGTAGACGACGCCGTTCGGGTCCGTGACCCTGAGCGACAGGTTGTTGATCAGGGTGATCGCGGCCGCCGGATTCGCCGCCGGCTCGCTGTAGTTGAGGACCGCCTTGAAGGTCGGCTGGCCGGCCGCGACGTTGGTGTCCCAACGCGTGGTCTGGCTCTGGGTCAGGACATCGGTCTCGTCGACGATCAGCGTCTTGGCGCGGTCGTCCCACATCGTCCGCAGGCTCGGGAAGCCCCAGCCGACGTGCATGCGGGTGTTGCCGTTGAGGTTGGGGTCGTACTTGGTCGCGCTGGCGACCTGCAGGGCCTTCAGGGTCGTGAAGTGCGGGCGGTTGACGTGTCGCGACTGACCCGGGCTGCGCAGCGCGTTCCCGAACTGGCCGACGCCCGGGTGCCCGGTGTCGTCGGTGAACATCTCGATGGCGAGCACGTTGTGGCCGGCGATGATCGGCGTCGCGCCCGAGGTCCCGCCGAAGCTCGTGGTGTAACCGCCACCCTGACTCGTGGTGCCGATGTTGTCGTAGTAGGCCGACAGCGTCGGCTTGATGCGGCCGTCGGCCGCCGGTCCGGTGCTGCCACCACCGGCATTCCACGAGTCGTCGCCCGCGTTGCTGTTGTTGTAGTGCTGGACACCGCCGACCGAGATCACGTTCTTGGCCCACGCCTGGGGGCGCGAGTTCTGATTGTGGGCGTTGCTCTGACTCTGCGACCAGACGATGTCGTTGTCGAAGACGGCATCGTCGGCGTCGGCCGAGACCGAGGTGTAGAACAAGGTGCGCGCATCACCCCAAGACGCGGTGGTGTGGCTGACGTTGTGGATGTTGACGAGGTCGTTGAACACCTGCCAACGCGACGTCGTGACCGAGCTGTAGTTGGTGTAGAACTTGGCGCAGTCGGGAGCGAAGCCGCGGAACTGCGGGTTGCCCGTGCCGTCGCCGAAGACGATGCCGGCGGTGTTGGTGCCGTGTCCGGTCGATGCGCCACCGCTGTTGACGGGGATCACCGGGCCCGAGAAGGCCGGGTGACTGGCATCGATGCCTTCGTAGATGTGGACGTTGAGGGGCGCTCCCGAATAACCGCCCTGCGTCTCGACGTAGTTGGCGCCGCCCTGGATGCGGGCGTTGTCGACGTCGTTCTCGGGCGCCGACCAGGCGTCGATCCAGAGCACCTGATCGAGGTGCGCCGCCAGCTGCAGTTGCGCGCCGGTCAGGGTGACCGAGAACAGCAGGCTGCCCTGCTCTTCGCTCACGACCGCACCGCCCAGGGCCCTGATGTTCGCACCGAGCGCTGGTTTGTCGTTGTGCTTGTCGACGACGACGATGTTGTAGCGGGCGACGCCGAGGTCGCCGGCCTGCAGCGCTGCGATCAGCGCCGGGTCGAGGCGGTAGGCCGCGTGGTAGCTGCCGATCCAGCGGACCTGCGGCAGCACGCCGACGGCGGTGGCACTGCCCGAACCCATGCGCACGACGTAGGCGTTGTCGGGCAGATAGCGGTGCACTTCACCGCCGCACCTGGCGATCGCGTCGCGACCTTCCTGTGTCGGCGTGCCGCGGAACTGGACGATCCACAGACGTTCGTTGGCGCCGCTGCGCAGCGCTTCGGGAACGTTCGGTTCGCCGGCGAGAGGATCGAACGACTCGTAGCGCAGTCGGATCGACCCGCTTGCATCCTTCCCGGCGGGCGCGTTGTGGTTCGTGGATGTGTTCCGGGGCTCCTGGGCCGCGGCAACACCGGTCAGCGCGACGAGAGCCGCGCAAATGATCTGTTGGTACATGGGACTGCAGGTGTGGGGGCGGGAGACGAGGGCAGACAGAGCGGGCAGCTTAGCAGGGAGTGTTGCCCTGGTGCCCCCCGGCGCCCCGGTTCCAAGCAGATGTTGCCTGGGGCGAAACTCGCAGCGATGGAGCGGCAGGTCGAACTGCAACCTGCCGCTCCTCTGCGCTTGCGGCCACCAGGGCCGCCGGTCAGTTGCCGATCGAAGCGCGACCTGCGTTGGAGACGACGATGCCCAGCGCGTTCGCCGGGTCCAGCACCGCCCATTGGTGCAGCAGTTCGAAGCCGATGAACGCGGCGGCGTTGGGCACTGCCAGCGGCAGCGTTGCCGCCCCCGTCGTGGTGGTCACCGCCAGCCGCGTCGTGTCGGGCGACACGAGGATCGCGCAACCGGCGGCGTTCGGCAACGCATACGGCAACGGCTGGCCGTTGTAGACCGTGTCCGAGAGGCCGGTGAGCAGCAGGGCCGGTGTCGTGGCGATCGCGTCACCGAGATCGACCTGGTAGGTCGTGCCCAACGTCGGCAGTCCCTGGTTGCCCAGCACCGGCGTCTTGAACGACGAACCGCCGGCGCAGGTGATGCGCCACGCCGGCCTGGTGACGAGCCCCGACTGGGCCCACGTGCCGGTGACCGGCGCGCGGTAGTAGGACGTGCCGCTCGCGCCTGCCGCGAGCTGCGAGAGGCGCGCGGTCTGTGCCGAGCTGTCCATCGAGATGTAGAACGTGCCGTTCACCGCCGCCGGTGCCGCGAACGTGGCCGTGTAGAAGCCCGCCGTCGGACCGACCGAGATCGTGGTCGACGCGATCGGGGTCGTGCCGGGTTGGCCATTGACCGACGCGTAGAGGTGCGCGGGCAACACGACGGTGCCGCCGGTGGACTGCGTGAACAGGTCGAAGCCGATCACCTGCGCTGCGCCGATGCTCGGCACCGTGTAGCAGTACTCCCACGTGCGGGTGTTGTTCGCGAGGGAACCGCCCGTGCCGTTGAGTTGCGCGCAGAACGACGGCGCCGGCACCGAACCGGGGCAGCCCTGACCGAACGTCGCGAACGTCGCTAACACCGGCGGGATGCCGGGTTGACCCGTGCCGCCGCTGACGACGAGCGCGTAGTCGGCGTCGACGCCCGGGGTCTGCACGTGCGCGTCCATGACGATCGCGGTCGCCTTGACGTCGACGTGCCAGACGCCGGCTTGCGGGTTCTGCACGAACACGCACTCGAGCGAGTTGGTGTCGTCTTCGACGCCGCCTACCAGCGACCAGTTGCCGTCCTCGAGGCCGTGGTTGCCCCAGTAGACGGCGCCGCTCGGCGAGACCACTCGCAGCGACAGGTTGTTGATCAGTTGTTTGGCGGCGGCCGGGTTCGCGGCCGGATCGGCGTGCGTCATGCACACCTTGAGCGCGGCCTCACCGACACCGACGGTGATGTCCCAGCGCGACGCCTCGCCCTGCTGCAGCACGTCCGTCTCGTCGACGATCAGCGTCTTGGCGCGGTTGTCCCACATGGTCTGCAGGTTGGGGAAGCCCCAGCCCACGTGCTCACGACGGTTGTCGGTGCTGGTCGAGGTGAACGCGTACTGCCTCGCGCTGACGATCTGCAGCGCCTTGAGCGTGGTGAAGTTCGGGCGGTTCTGGAACACGGTGCCGTTCGCCACGCGCAGCGGGTTGCCGAACGGGCCGAATCCCGGATGCCCCGTCTCGTCGGTGAACATCTGGATCGCGAGCACGTTGTGGCCCGCGCAGATCGGCGTCGCGCCCGAGGTGCCGCCGAAGGACGAGCTCCAGTTGCCCGTGCTGTAGCCGGCCGAACCCGTGAGGTCCGACGTGCCGATGTAGTCGTAGTAGGCCGCGAGGTCGGGCTTGATGCGGCCGTCCTGAGCGGGGCCCGTGCTGCCGCTGCCGTTCCACGTGTCGTCGAGCGGGTTGGCGTTGTCGCCGTGACGCACGCCGCCGATCGAGATCACGTTCTTCGCCCATGCCTCGGGACGAGAGTCCTGGTTGCCGGCGTTGCTCTGGCTCTGCGTCCAGGCGATGCCGTGGTCGAAGATGATGTCGTCGGTGTCGGCCGAGACCGAGGTGTAGAAGAACGTGCGCGCTCCGCCCCACGACGCCGTCGTGTGGCTGATCTGGTGCACGTTGACGAGCGTGTCGACGACCTGGTAACGCGACGTCGAGACCGAGCTGTAGTTCGTGTAGAACTTGCTCGCGTCGGGAGCCATGCCGCGCACCGCGGGGTTGCTGTTGCCGTTGCCGAACACGATGCCGGCCGTCGCGTGGCCGTGCGTGTCCGGGCCACCGCCGCTGAGCACGTTGAGCGCGCCGCCGGTGAAGTCGGGATGGGTCGCCTCGATGCCTTCGTAGATGTGCACGTTGACACCCGTGCCGGTGTACCCGCCCTGCGCCTCGACGTAGTTGCCGCCGCCTTGGATGCGGGCGTTGTCCATGTCGAGTTCGGGCGCGGTCCAGAGGTCGATCCACAGCACCTCGTCGAGGCGCGCGACCTGCACGAGTTGGGCCGGCGTGAGGGCCACGGTGAACAGCAGGCTGCCCGGCTGCTCGTGCACGACGTCACCGCCGAGCGCGCGGATCTTGCCGCCCAGGGCCGGCTTGTCGTTGTGTTTGTCGACGACGACGAGGTTGTAGCGCGCGGCCTGCAGATCCCCGTCTTGCAGGGCGGCGAGCAACGCCGGATCGAGGCGGTAGGCCGCGTGGTAGCTGCCGACCCAACGGACCTGCGGCAGCACGCCGACGGCGGCAGCGGCGGCCGCGCTCATGCGCACGACGTAGGCGTTGTCGGGCAAGTAACCCTTCACTTCGCCACCACTCTCGACGATCGCATCGCGGCCTTGCTGCGTCGGCGTGCCGCGGAACTGGACGATCCACAGCCGGTGGTCGGCGTTGTTGCGCAGTGGCTCCGGAACGCTCGGTTCACCGGCGATCGGGTCGAACGACGCGTAGCGCAGTCGGATCACCTCGGCGTGGTTGGCGGTCGCGGTCTGTGGGCCCTGGGCCGGGATGGCGAAAGCGACGCCGAGGACGCACGCCAGCAGCGCGGTCCGGGAGAGGGCATGGGACATGGTGTGTAGCAGGGGAGAGAGGGCAGGCGCGAGCCGGAACAGTGTAGTGGGCGGACGGCTGGGTGGCAGCCCGCACACGCCTTGTCGGTGGGATCTACGCCGCAGCGTTACTTGACGCCGACGATCGCCCGGCCCCTGGCATCGATCGTTCCATCCGCGTGGCGGCTGTGCATCGCCGTGATCACGTCCGCCTTCACCTTGTCCACGGTCGCCGCGTCGGCGCTGTTCAGTGCCGCCACGAACGGGGCCGCGATCTCGGTCATCATCTGCCAGTAGCCCTCGGCGCTGCCGCAGCGCAGTCGACAAGGCACCTCGGATTCGGCGATGTCGCGCAGGCCCGCGCTGCGGAACAGGTCGGCGATCAGTCCTGGAGACGCGCACCGGAACATGCCCGGTGCACCCGGCTCGGGCGGCGGCACGGCGATGTGCCGGCTGATGTTCTGCATCATGCAAGTCACCCAGAAGTTGGCTTCGGGTGCATCCCACACGGTGGTGGCGATGCGGCCCCCTGGCTTGAGCACGCGCGCCATCTCGCCGACCGCTCTCGTCATGTCGGGGAAGAACATGAAGCCGAGACGACAACTCACCGCGTCGAAGCTGGCGTCGGCGAACGGCAACTCGCAGGCATCTGCATGCTGGAACCCGACGTTGGTCATGCCGTGTGCCGCGACCTTGTCCCGTGCCACATCCAGCATGCCGTCAGCGAGATCACTGAGCACGACCCTGCCGCCGTCGAGACGCCGGGCGATCGACAGGCCGGGTTCGCCGGTGCCTGCGGCGATGTCCAATACGGTGATGGCGCCCTGCGGTTGGATGTGTCGGAGGATCGCGTCGCCGTGCGGCGCGAGGAACTCCATGGTGACCGCCCGCACGAATCTCGTTCATGTCCATGGCAGTTTGCTCTCGCGACGCCGACCGTCTTCAGGAGAAGACGCGTTCTTGTCGCCGCCGGCCGGGTTCCTGTCCATCGCCGACGAGGTGATTGATCGAGGCTTGCCGGAACGCGCGTCGACCGCTTGTGAGACGCGCGGATGTGGTGTCGAAGTGCAGGCGCGGAACGCTAGGATCCTTCGCCACATGAAGCCCCGCACCTCGACTGGCATCTCGACTGGCATCCTGATCTCGCTGCTCGCTGCCTGCAGCGGCAGTTCCGGCGGTAGTGCCGTTCCCACCTTCGGCATCCCGACGGGCGTGCCGACGAACGGCGCGAGCGCCGACAGCATCGTGATCGGTGACGTCGATCGTGACGGCTTCGCTGACGTCGTGGTCGCCGACTCGGCCTTGGACCGGATCGCGGTGCTGCGCGGCGCCGGCGCCGGCGGCCTGGCTCCGGGGGTGGCGACGCCTTCGATCGTCGGTGTGGGCGCGATCGCCCTGGCCGACCTCGACGGCGATCGCCAACTCGATCTGGTCGCGGCGAGTGGCACCGGTGCCGAGTACGCGGTGATGCTCGGCAACGGCGACGGCACGCTCCAAGCACCGGTCGCAGCGGCGTTGCCGTGGCCGGCGGCCGAGGTGCTGCTCGCCGACGTGACCGGCGATGGCCTGGTCGACCTCGTGGCCTCGAGCCAGCTGGCGGCGGAAATCGCGGTGTTCGCCGGCTCCGGTGCCGGGACCTTCGCCGCCGCCCAGTTGGTGACACTCGGTTATCTGCCGGCGGCGGTCGTCAGCGGTGACTTCGACCGCGACGGGCGAATCGACCTGGCCACTGCAGGCGTCGGTGGGGCGCGCATCGACATCTGGCGCAGCGCCGGCGGTGGTGCGTTCCTGCCGGCGGTCGCGAACACCGTGGGCAATCAGGTTGGTGTGCTGGCGGTCGGTGACTTCGACGGTGACGGTGTGCTCGACCTGAGCGCGATCCGCGCGACCACCGGCGAACTGCTGCTGCTGCTGGGTGATGGTCACGGCAGCTTCGCGATCGCCGGGGCGGCGATGCTGCCCGCCGGTGTCGTCGACGGTCTCGCCGTCGGGGACTTCGACGGCGACGGCTGGCTCGACGTGGCCGCGGCGATCGGCGCCCAGTTCGCAGTGACGTTCGGTCAGGGCGCGGTGTGGCGCGGCGGTGAGCAGATCAGCAGTGGCGCGACCGTGACCCGTTCGGTCGCCGCGAACGACCTCGGAGGCGATGGCCGTTGGGAACTTGTCTACGCGACCGGCACAGCCGAGGTGGTGGTGTTGCGGAGTCAGCAGCAGGCGCCGGTCGGCCTCTCGAACTACGGTGTCGGCACACCCGAGTGCGCGGGTCGCATCGGCATGTGGGCCAACGGCGTCCCGCGCCTCGGCAACCTGGAGTTCGCCTATGCGGTGACCAACGCGCCGCGCAGCACCTTCGGCTTCCTGTTGCAGGGCGGGCCCGAGGATGTCGCCGGCAGCGACCCGTTCGGCATCGGCGTGCTGTTTCACATCGGCCTCGGCTTCTTGAACACCGAGCTGGTGTTCAGCGACGCGCTCGGCCGCGCGCTGTTGCCGCGTCCGGTGCCGAACGATCCCGGTCTCGTCGGTCTGCCGGTGTACGTGCAGACGCTGTGGCAGGGCGCCATCCCTGGCACCTGCGCGAGCTCGGCGCAGGGGATCAGCAGTTCGATCGGTCTCGTCTGCACCGTGCAGCCGTGAACACACGCGCGCCGTCGTGGTCCTGGCTCGCGTTGTGCGGTGCGCTGTGCGGCGCGGCGTGCGTCGCGCCGCCGACGGCGCCCGGGCCGCTCGGGTTGGCGCTGGCCGAGCTGGTCGCGCGTCCGGAGCTGCGCGGTGGGCGCGTCGGCGTGATCGTCGTCGATGCCGCGAGCGGCGCGGTGCTCGCTGCCAACGCCGCTGACAGCGGTTTTGCGACGGCTTCGAACATGAAGCTGATCAGCAGCGCCGTGGCGCTGACGGCACTCGGTCCGCTGGCGCGGACCGCGACGGAACTGTGCATCGAAGGCGAAGTCCGTGACCGCACCCTGCATGGGGATGTCATCCTGCGTGGGCGCGGCGATCCGACGTTCGCTCAGGAGCGTTGGCCGGGCGCGCCGTTGCAGGCGTTCGCGCAGCAGTTGCGTCAGCTCGGTGTCGAGCGGGTCACGGGGCGCGTGCTCGGCGACGGCGCGTGGCAGGGCGAAGAGCAGCGCGGGCTGGGCTGGCAGTGGGACTACCTCGACGAGGACTACGCGGCGCCGTTCGGCGGCCTGAACTGCGGCGGCAACGTCGCGATCGTGCGGGTGTCGCCGACCGCGGCAGGTGTGCCCCGCGTCGACGTGACGCCGCTGTGCGGATCGCTGGCGGTGGCGGTCGTGCAGACGGCGCCGCAGACCGCGACCCGGCTGGTGGCGCATCGGACCCTGGGTCTGCCGGACGTGCAGGTCAGCGGAGAGATCGCCCAGGACGCTGCCGAGCAACGGCTCTCGATCGCGGTTGCAGACCCGGCGACGGCGGCCGCGGTCCGGTTCGCCGAGGTGCTGCGCGAGAGCGGCATCGCGGTTGATGGTGGAACGGCTTCGGGAACCTGCGGGGTCGAGGCCAGGACGCTCGCGTCCCATCCGTCGCCGACCCTCGCCGAGATCCTGGTGCCGCTGTTGAGCAACAGCGACAACCTCTACGCCGAGCAGGTGTGGCGGTGGTCGGCGCGCGTGCAGACCGGTGACGGCTCGACCGGCAGCGCGGAACGCCATGCCAAGGCGGTGCTCGGGCAACTCGGCGTCGACACCAGGGGCATGGTGTTGGCGGACGGCTCCGGTCTGTCGCGGCGCAACCTCGTGTTGCCGCGCCAACTCGCCGACCTGTTGGTGTCGATGCATCGCTCGCCGCATCGCGACGCGTTCGTTCTCGGGCTGCCCGTGGCCGGGGAGACCGGCACGTTGCGCAAGCGATTCCAGGACGGGCCGGCGCGCGGCCACGTGCGCGCCAAGACCGGTTACATCTCGCGCGTGGTGTGCCTGTCCGGTTATGTCGAGCGACCGGACCGGGCAGCGGCGCCGCTGGTGTTCTCGGTGATGCTCAACGACTTCACCTGTTCGGACGACGAAGCCAAGGCTGCCGTCGATGCGTTCGTGCAGCGACTGGCAACGTTCGCCGGCTGGTGAGTCGGTGGGGTGGGCTGCGCGATCAGAACACGATCTGCAGACCGAGCTGGTAACCGTCGAGGGTCAGATCGGCGTCGTAGCGGAACGTCCCCTGGTTACCTTCGGCCTGGATCTGGCTGTAGCGGAAGCCCGCGAAGAAGGTCATGTCGCGCAGCGGCACCGCGTAGCTGAGCCGGAACTCCATGTCCTGCAGGGTGTCGGTGAAATCGCCGCTCAGGCTCAGGTCCGGCGAGATCGCATAGTCGAGGTCGAGGCTGAAGTCGCGCCACTGCGCCCGGGCGCGCGCGGCCGGATAGAAGTTCACGCCTTCGGGCCGCGCATCCTGGCGCCGCATGCCGTCCTCGGTCTGCCCGCGCATCACCACGGAGCGGCGCGAGAACATGCCGCCGGCAGCGAAGCGCAGCGTCAGCGGCGAGCCGCGCCACTCGGTCTGGGTGTCGTAGACGTTCTCGAGGTAACCCAGGCGGAACTCGTCCATCTGGATCTCCATGCGCACCAGGTCGTTCATCTGCAGCGCGCCCCAGTCGGCGCCGAGCACTCCCTTGCGCGACGAGTACATGTCGAGCTTGAGGAAGTCGAAGCGCGCCCCGGCGAAGTCGTCGCCGAGGTCGAGACGCAGGCCGGGGTTGTCGTCGTGGCGATCCTGCCCGAAGTTGCGCATCGACTGCGGCGGGTTGTCCTGGATCGGTCCGTTCGGCACCGGCTGCGACTGCATGCCGGTCTCGCCGCGCATCTGGTAGATCGCCAGGTAGGGCGACACCAGCAGCCGCGGTTCGGCGAGCGTCGTCGAGCTACAACCAGCGAGGAGGGCACAAGCCGACAGGAGGGACGCGCCGCGCATGACGGGAGGGTACCGAACCGGGTACACACGACAACCTATCTGCCGCCATGGCGGCAGATAGGTTGTCGTGTGTACCCGGTTCGGTACCCTCCCGCCGACCCATGTCCGAAGCATTCCTCGAACGCGACTTCAAGGCCTACGAACGGCACCGTCAGGACGATCCCGAGTACAACGCGCTGCGGCTGGCCGTGCGGCGCAAGCTCAAGGCGATGGTGGACGCGACTGGCAAGGAAGCCAAGGGGCTCGGAGTCGACCTGTCGGCGCAGGCCGGGCTGCACCACCCCTACACGTTCAACAGCTACCGCGTGCGTGAGCAGCGCGCCTACCTGTGCCGCGGCGCCAAGGAGCGCAAGAAGCTCGCCTCGTTCTTCGGCGAAGCGCTCGGCAAGGACGCGGAGACGCACTACATCCAGACGGTGTTGGAGGTCTGCATCGACGATCAGATCGTCGAGGCTGCGCTGCGCATCCACCCACAGGCGTGGTGGGACGGCGAGAACCTGAAGAAGAAGCTGCGCAGCGACGACGCCGTGTTGGCCGAATTCTGTCAGCTGCTGCGGGCGCTGCCGGCCGGCTTCCACCTCAAGCTGCACGACTGGAAGAAGGACAACTGGTGCTCGGTGATCAAACCGGGCGACGTCAAGGAGGTGCTCGAGTTCTACACGCCCGGCAACCACTGGCTGCACATTCAGCGGCAGCTGCCCAAGGAGGACGCCGTCGACATGGGCGTGGAGGCCGAAGCCTGGGTGCGCACCTCGCTGCTGGCGCTGCTGCCGGTCTACAGGTTCATCCTGTGGGACCCGAGCTGAGCGCCGTCGCGCCCGGCCGTCACTTGCTGGGGTAGGTCGCCTTGACCCAGTCGCTCCACTTGCGATCGAAGTCGAGCACCGAGATGCCGTAGGCGTCGCGCAGCGCGTCGCGCGTGGCGCCGACGAGGTCGGACTGGTCGGCGAACCAGTTCTCGTCGACGCGGCCCTTGACCGCGAACAGGAACTTCTGCCACTTCTCCTTGCCCTGCGACATCAGGAAGTCCATGCGCGACCAGATCGCGGTGTGATCGTTGAAGGTCAGGTTGCCGAAGTCGCGCCAGGTGTAGGCCTCGCTGAACGGCGCGAACTTGGGGTTGCCCGCGCTCACCAGGTTGCGCACGTACGGCGCCCAGCTGGTGACCTTCTTCATGTCGGCGACGCCGCCCTCCTGCTGGTCGAACTGGTTCCACTTCGGGTCGACGCGGCGCAGCAGCCAGTGGCTCCAGCCTTCGCGGATCCAGACCGGCAGGTCGTAGGTGTACGAGCGGAAGCCGTCGAGCAGGTTCTGGCCGACGTTGAACGCGAGCGCGCAGTGGATCGCGGTGTCGTGCTTGAGGTTGCCGCCATCGCATTCGGTCGCGACCGCGAACATGATCGAGCCGGTCTCCTTGAAGTGCCAACGCTGCGGGAACTTGGTGTCGCGGCCGATGAAGTCCTTGAGGTATTGCCGGTAGGGGCCGAGCTTCTCGAACATCACCACCGTGAACTTGTCCTTCATGCCGAGGTACGGGCCGAAACCCATGTACCTGGCACCCGGCTGGCGGATCACCTTGGTCGGATCGGCGGGGAAGTCCGCGTCCTTGACGCCGAAGAGGTCCTGCACGTCGGCGTAGATGTCTTCGAGCCGCTGCGCCGAGAGGTGCAGTCGCAGCCACGGGTCGAGCACCCGCGTCTTCGGATTGACCGACGGGATCTTCTGCTGCAGCCGTTCGAGTTCGGTGCGGATCTTGGTGCGCGTCTCCATGTCCTGCGGCAGCGTCCAGGCCGGCAGGTTGCAACCGATGCGGAAGTGCGCCGTCTCGACCCACAGGATCTGCACGAACTCGAGGGCGTCGTCGATCTCGGTGTTCTGCGTCGGCTTGTCGGCGAGGTTGCCGAACTGAAACGGGCCGTAGTTGACGTAGCCCGCCGCCTCGAGCGCCTTGGGTTCGTTCTTGGTGTAGGGATCGATGCGCCACTTCTCCTCCTTGCCCTTCTGCGCCAGGATCGGTGCGGCGAGGAGTGCGGCGAGCAGCAGCACGCGGTTCGTCATGGCGGGTCTCACAGCTTCTTCTTCCACTCGTTGGCCAGCTTGATCGACTGGAACACGTCCAGCTTCTCGAGCGGCGGTTCACCGTTCAGAACGCGGCAGACGTTGACCGCCTCCTTCTTCACGGCGTGGTCGGGGGAGTCCAGGTAGGTGCGCAGGATCACCTTGTGGTCGTCGACCGCCATGTAACGCGCCAGCCGCAGGCCGGCCATCTGGTCGGCGGCGGGGGCCTTGGTGATCGCCGCGAACAACACGTTGCCGTTCTCGGCCGAGCGCGCGTGCGGCAGCACCGCGGCGATCAGGTCGACCTGCTCGAGCCAATGGGTCTTCGAGTAGGTCAGCACCTGCTGGAGTGCGTCGCCTTCGCCCAGCGCCAGGCAACCGAGTGCGGCGTGGAACGCGGTGAGTTCGTCCTTGTCCTTGCGCAACGGCGTCAGCGTCGGCAGCAGCTCCGGGTCGGCGAACCGGGCCATGCGCTGGGACAGGTAGCGGCGCAGTTCGACGATCGGCTTCCTGACCTCGCGGGCCAGCAGCGCGCCGTGTTTGCTCTCGATCAAGGCGTCGAACACCTCGAACAGCTGCTTGTTCTCGTTCTCGGTGCGGTCGGAGACGCGTTGGAGCAGGAACGGCACCGCGCCAGCGCCCATCGCGATCAGCTGCTGCCGCGCCGCGTCGCGCAGCTTGGGGTCGTCCTTCTTGAACTGCATCGCCAGCGCGAACACGCGGTCCTTGTCGGTCGACGACAGAGTCGGCCACTCGCTGAGTTTGGTGGCCTTCTCGACGTCGCCGCCCTTCTCGCCTTCCTGGCCGCGCAGCGGTGTCAGGAGCAGCAGCGGCAGCAGGAGCAGGAGCGGCGACGACAACACGGTGCAGAATCGGGTGCGGCTGGGGTTCACGGCAGTTTCATCCAGGATGGCAGGCAATCGCGGTGATCGGGATGGACGTAGGTGACCTTGTCGGCGAGCCGGGCCTGCATCCCGCGTAGCCACTCCACCCACTCGGCGTTGGTATGCGTCGCGAAACCGGTCTGCAGCAGGTCGGCGAGGTCTTCGGTGACCACCGCCGATTCCCGGATCTCGAAGCAGCCGGCGACGATGAAACCGTGCGGCACCTCGAGCACGCCGCTGACCGAACCCGTCTTCTCGGGATCGAACGCGAACTCGACGACCGGCGGCTCGATCTGGCGGCGGGTCACGAGCTTGCGCTTGTGAAACAGCAACTCGCTGCGCTGCTCGAGCTCGATCACGTTGGTGGCGACCTCGGCCAGGGTCTGCGCCTGTTGGCGCAGCTCGGCGCGGCGTTCACCGAACTCACGCTGCGCCACGCGCAGCGGCAGCACGTAGTTCTCGAGCAGGTGCCGTTCGATGGTCTTGCGGCCGAGTTCGGGCGCGGTGGTCCGATGGATGTCGGCGTAACGCTCGACCTCCGCGCGGCGGATCTGCAGCCCGTCGACGATCAGGATCACGTCGGGATCGACCTGCGGCGCGGCCGGCTTCTCGCTGCACGAGGCCAGCGGTGCGCTGGCGGCGAGCAGCAACAGGGTCAGGCGGGTGGTCCTTCTCACGGGGTGTCGAGGGTCGCCAGGAAGCGGCTGACGGGGCCGGTCAGGAAACGGTAGGTCGCATCGAGCTGGCTGGCCAGTTGCGGCAGGTCGGCGGCGCCGATCGGCCCCGGGAAGCTGCCGGTGTTCTCGAGCCACAGCGACTGCGCGTCCTGCGGCCAGGTCTCGATGCGCACCTGATAGCTCTCACGTTGCTGCCCGTTTGCCGGAAAAAGAAAGCGTACTCCACCGGCCTGCAGCGGTCGACCGAACGCCTGCCAGCTCTCGGTGCCCGGGGCCACGAGGCGTCGGCTCAGGAACTCCCTGCCGTCGCGGAAGTGGCGCGGCGAGATCAGCGAGCGCACCACGAACTGTTGCGCCAGCGCGGTGCTGTGGCCGAGTGCCGGAAAGGCCGCCGCGGCGACGTTGACGACCCGCGTCGCGAAGTCCTCGAGAGTGGTGCCGCGCAGTTCTTCACGCAGCACGATGCGATCCCACAGGAACGATGCCAACGACACCTGGCCCGGAGCCTGCGGCAGGTTGCTGAGGTGCACACCATCCTGGGCGACCTGGAAGTTCTGGTAGCCGATCGCCGGCTGCCGGTAGAGCGTGTTGTGCAGCCCTTGCAGGAGATCGGGGCGCAGTTGCTGCGGCGGGTGGAGGATCTCGGCCGTGAAGGCGATCGTGCGGGGGTCGTAGGTCATCGCGGGGCGGCGATGCTAAGGGCGTGGTGGCCAAACGGCTAACCGTGCTCGCAGACCTCGGGCGCCGGCCTCGCGTCGACTTCACCAACCCGGGAGGAATCGCCGGGGGGCCTCGTTTCGCGTGCCCCGCTGGGTAAGCTCTTCCACCCCTCCAACTCCGCCGAAACCCGACAATGCTCCGTTTCACTGCCACCGCCGCACTGTTCGCGGCCGCTCTCGGCCTCACCGCCGCCGCCCAGGACCCGCAGGATCAGATCAAGATGCTGCGTCGCCAGGTCGATGTGCTCTCCGACCAGTTGACGGACGAGCGTGCCAAGCTGCTGCTCGACATCAAAGTCAACGGCAAGGTGTTGGATCCCAAGGAGGTCAAGCGCGAAGCCGTCTACCTGACCGGCGGCAAGCTGGTCGAGGCCAAGGTCGCCGACTTCTTCA
>CAYMPV010000060.1:0-21854 GCA_964392305.1 uncultured candidatus Brocadiaceae bacterium | reverse complement strand
CCTGGATGCTGACCCAGGGCTGGCTGCGGCACGGGCGGCTCAGCGTGCACGAGGTCCCGGCAACCGCTTGAGGCCGTCGCTCGCGAGCGGCGATCGCCGTCGAAGGTCACCCCGGCCAGGGTCAATCCCACATTCGACTGAACCCGGCGCCGACCGTGCCGTTGCCGGGACGCCCCGCGCCGCCCGTTCTCCCCGACCCCTTCTCCATGATTGGAGTCGTCATGTTCCCGATCCGTGTCCTGTTCGCCTTTGCGTCGGTCCTGCCAGCCCTCACCCCGATACCGGCGCAGCAGTCGATCGCACTGCCGCGCGCGCAGCTGCTGGGTCCGGTGCCGGTCGGCCTGCCGGTGGTCGTGCTGACCGCGGCCGGCGTGGCGCAACCACCCGCCGAGACGATCGCCGAAGCCAAGGAGTGCGTGCTGCGGATCGACCGGAAGGCGACGACCGCCGCAGTCAGCGGGCTGCTGAACGGGTTGCAGGCGCGCGGCGTGACGGCGGTGCACTTCGTCGCGACGTTGCCCGATGGAACCGAAGGCTGCTTCGGTCTGGGGCTGCCGGCGGGCGCCAGGCCGGGGTCGACACTCACCATGCGTATGCATCGGGAGCGCCCCGGTGTGCCCGCCACCAGCGTCGTGCCGCTGTTGCAGCGCATGCAGCGCGGCGTCACCGAGGCTCCGTTCGTGGTGTGGATCGACGCGCCGTCAACGGCGACTTTCCAGCAGGTGCTGGCGGCGATGGCGGCGCTGCAATCGGCCGGGGTGCCCGCTGCGGTGATCAGCAGCCGTGCCCAGGACGGGCAGAAGGATGGTCCTGCGGATGGCGACGGCGCGTTCGCCTTGGATCTCGGTTCACAACCGTTGGTGCCGGTGTCGCCGCGCGCGGTGCCGCAGCCGCGCCCCTCAGTGGGCGCCGCGGCGATCGGCCTGCTGACACAGGCGCCGGAATCCACGTGGCAGGAAGTCCAGGGTGGGGCCGGTGGTCGTTATGGCGGCCGCGGCGGCCGTGGCGCCAACGCCGGCGGGATCGCTGCAACCGTCACTGCCGCGATGGAGTGGTTGACCAGGCAGCAGCAGTCCGACGGCAGCTTCGTCGTCGCCGACGGCAAACCCGATGTCGAAGCGACCGCGCTGGCGATGTTGGCCGTGCTCGGCAACGGCAACACCCTGGTCAGCGGTCCACACCGTGCGATGCTCGGCCGCGGCATCGGCTGGCTGCTCGACCACCAGCGCGAAGACGGCACGTTCGGCAACGTGGAGTTGCAGAGCACGCGCCGCGACGCGTTGGTGACCTATGCGCTCGCCGAGGCCTACGGCCTGTCGCGTGAGCCGCTGCTCAAGGGGGCACTCGAGGACGCGTTGGCTGCGCTCGGGCATCGTGCGCGTGCCGACGGCGGCTTCGGCGCCGGCGTGCCGGCCGCGGCTTCGGACGCGGTTTCGACGGCGATGGTGATGGCGGCGTTCGCTTCGGCTGGGTTCTTCGCCATCGACCCCCCGATGGCTCCCGGCGAGATCGTCGCCTGGTTCTCGGCCGTCGACGCGGATCCCAAGGCCAGTCAGGAAGCGACCGCGGCGGCGCTGTTCAGCCGCTTCTTCGCGGGCCTCGATCCCAAGGAGGTGCCGGCGATGGGCGTCGGCGCCGATCACCTGGCCCGAACCGCGGTCGTCGATGACCCGTGGGCCTGTTACTGGACGACCTACGCGCTGTTCCAGATGGGCGGTCGCTTCTGGAAGGACTGGAGCGCCAAGGTCGCGGGCGTCAACTCGCAGCAGCTGACCACCGGCGAAGGCGCCGGCAGCTGGTCGCCGGTCGAAGGCATGTCCGGGGTCACCACCACGTGTTTGCGGTTGCTGACGATCCAGGCCTACTTCCGCTACTCGCGCCTCGTGCGCTGAGGTCGCGTCTCAACTGCGTTCGATCTTCAGCTCGTCGAGGATCTGACGCATCACCTTCCACTCGTACGCGAAGCGGACCACGACCCCCTTGTCGTCGAGCAGGTAGTAGAAGGGCGTGCGCGGCGTCCGGTAGCTCGATTCGAACGGGTTGCCGATCTTCGCGGCGTCGTAGCAGTGCGGCCAGTCGATGCCCCGCGATCGCAGTTGTTCCTTGACCGCTTCGACGCCGTCCTTGTGGCGAAACGTGATCACGCCGATCGTGCGCAGCCCGTGGCGCGCGACGACGTCGGCTTTGACGTCGTCGAACTCGACGGGCATCTGCGTCGACCAGTAGATCGCCAGCGTGTGGGGGCGCGTGCTGGCAGCGCTGCGGACCTCGCCGCTGCCCAGGATGTCGTCGAACACGAGGTCCAGCGGTTTGCCGATGCGGTCGAGTTGTTGCGCAAACCCCTTGGCGTCGGTGCTGATCCACTTGTCGTCGGGCCACGACTTGGCCACCTGTTCGACGAGTTCGCGGCTTGCGTGGGGCGGGATGTTGCGCGTGCGCAGCAGGTCCATGATCGCCAGCCCGGCGCCCTGCGATCGAGGGTCTGCGGCCAGCAGCGCCTGGATCGCGCGCAGGCACGTCGGGGCGGCGGCGTCGGTGGCCAGCAGACCGCGGGTCCGCGCCAGCAAGGCCTCGCATCGCACGTCGGCACGCAGCTCGTCCTTCTTCAGGAACGAGTCGGCTTCGGTGAGCACGTCGGCGGGCTGCTCCAGCGAGTTGATCATCAGCGCCCATCGTTTGCCGAGCAGATCGGCGAGACGCGCGTTGTCGGGGTCGAGTTCGAACAGGTCGAAGGCCAGCTCACACTTGCGTCGCGCGATCTCGCGGATCTCGGCGCGGAACTTCGCGGCGCCCGCTGGCGTCGCGTCGCGACTCATCGACGGAAAGCTCAGTTGGTCGAAATCGCGCAAGATCTCCGCGGCAGTTCGGGTCTGCGCGCTCAGCCAGGTCATGGGCGACAGGAACAAGGCGACGAGCAGGTGGTAGCGCATGGGCGTTCGTTGGCTAGACGGGAACTACGTCGGTGGTGGAGCTGCGGCGAGGTGCCAGGCGCGCGGACTGCGCTGGAATGTTGCCTGCACCAGGATCTGCTGCGTACGCTACTTGCCGAGTTCGGCGGCCGTCCACATCTGGGCGCGTTCACGGGTCGCGGCGCGAACCTTCTGCACGGCGACGGCGTCGACGGGGGCGGCGTCGTTCTGCCAGCGCTGGCGAACGTAGGTGAGCACGTCGGCGATCTCGGCGTCGCTGAGCATCGGGCCCAGCGGTGCCATGGCGTTCATGAAATGCTTGCCGTCGATGGTGACGGGGCCGAACAGGCCGTGCAGGACGATCTTGATCGGCAGCTCTGGGTCGCCGGTCAGCCAGCTCGAACCGGCGAGCGGCGGGAACACCATCGGCGCGCCGAGGCCGTCGACGCCGTGGCAGGCGATGCAGGTGCGGGTGTAGACGGCGGCGCCGCGTTCGTGCACGGCCGGGTCGGGCACGAACTTTCGCGCGGGCGCGGCGACCTCGGCGGTGTTCGCCGGCGACCATGCGGCGAGTTCGGCGAGCGCGCCTCGCAGCGTCGTGCCGCTGCCCAGCGCGACCAGCGAGACGTCGTCGAACCACGCGGTGCCGGTGGCGCCGCCGTAGCCGCCGAACAGGCAGTGCACGACGATCTGTTGCTGGTCGCCCGAATCGAACTCGACGGCGACCTCGGTCCAGTCGCTGGTGCCGCGCACGCCCTTGGTGCGTTGGCCGCCGTGCACGTTGAGCATCGCGCCCGGGCTGCCGCGCACACAACGCAGGTCCTCGGTTCGGACCCAACCACTGAGGCGATACCGGGTGCTGCGTTGCACGGGAACGGTCACGGCGACGCCGCAGTCCGAAGGGCGTGTGGTCGACACGCGCAGGCTGGTCGTGTCGGTGCGACCGCGATCGTCCTTGGCGACCTGCACGACGTCGGCACGGGCGCCGCTGTAGATGCGCAGGTCGGTCCAGTCGCGAACGGCGTCGCCGTCGCGGGTGGCGAAGGTCGGGTTCGGCAGCAGGTTGACGGGTTCGGCAGCGTCGGGCTGCATCAGTCCGGCGGCCTCGGCGGCGGCGAGCACGCCGTTGTGCTGGCCGCGCGCGGCGAGTTGCCAGCACTCGCGCAGCGTGCGGTCGTCGAACAGTTGCGGCTGGTCCTCGTTCGCCAACCGCAGCAACGCGGCGGCGAGCTCGGGAACCTGCGCCGCGCGCGACAGGCAGACCAGCACCATCGCCAACTCGCGGCCGCTCGCGACCAGGTGACCGTCGCGCACGAACGCGTCCTGCAACTGCGCCGGGTCCGCGTGTGCGATGGCGCGGCGGCGCAGCGCCGGCAGTTCGGCACGCAGCGCGCCTTCGAGCACGGCGGGGTCGAGCGCGGCGAGCAAGACCAGGGCGTCGAGCGCTTGCGGTGCGGCGCTGCCGCCCGCCTGCACCAGCCGCGTCAACGCCGGCGCGACGTCGGTCTGCTTGCGTTCGCACAGCAGGCGCTGCGCGTGCAGGCGAACGGTGAGGTTGTCGCTGCTCAACCCGGCGAGCAGTGAGGCGGGGTCGCCCGGGTCGAGCAAGGCCGTCGCGGGCGCCATTGGCGTCGGTGCGACGCGATAGACGCGTCCGTGCTGCCGGTCGCGCAGCGGCGTCTCGTAGGCGTTGCCGCGGCCCGTCTTCGCGTCGACACCGGCCGAGTTGCGGCTCGGCGTCGGGTTGTGTTGCACGATGAGGTTGTACCAGTCGCAGATCCACACCGCGCCGTCGGGGCCGACCTCGGCGCACACCGGCGCGGACCACGCGTCCGCCGAGGCGTAGAGGTTGTTGGGCAACTGCACGGCGCGGAAGTCGGCGCCGTCGTGGTGCATCTCGAACTGGCCGACGAGCTTGCCGGTGGGTTCGCAGACGAACGCGATCCGGTTGTGCCACGCCGCGGGAAAGCGCCGCGCGGTGTAGAGCGCGTGGCCAGCACCGGCGGTGTAGCGGTCGAACACGTCGACCTGACGGATGTCCTCGGACATCGGGAAGAACATCGGGTTGTCGTCGGCGCGCGGCACCGCGGCGGTCTGCATGCCGGCTGCCTGCCGCCGCGCGTCGGCGAAGGTGAAGAACCAGCTCGGGTTGCCGTTGGCGGTGCTGCCGACGATGTCGAACTCCTCGGTGAAGCCCAGGCCCCACGTGTTGTTGGTGGTGTGCTGCAGGAACTCGAGCCTGCTGCCGTCGGGCTGGAATCGCAGCAGCCCCTGCGCGAACTCGTGACGTTCGCCACCGACCTCGCCCGCGAAGCCCGAATAGCCGATCGTCGCGTAGATCCAGCCGTCGGCGCCGTAGCGCAGATTGGACACGCCGGCGTGGGTGTCGCCCATGTGGAAGCCCGTGAACAGCACGCGGCGCACATCGGCGCGGTCGTCGCCGTCGGTGTCGGCGAGGAACAGCATGTCGGGCCCGTTGGTGCAGATCACGCCGCCGTTCGCGAACACCAGCGAGGTCGGGATCGACAGGCCTTCGGCGAAGCGCGTGAACTCGTCGGCGGCACCGTCGCCGTCGCGGTCTTCGCAGATGGTGATGCGGTCGTGGCCGAGGTCGCCGCGCTGCAGGTTGTTGGGGTAGTCGATCGTCTCGATCACGAAGGCGCGGCCGCGGTGATCCCAGCTGACGAAGATCGGGTTGACGATGTCGGGCTCGCTCGCGAACAGCTGCAACTGCATGCCGATCGGCACCTGCGCGAACTTCATCGACTCGCGCGGCGACAGCGGCTTCTGCGCGACGGTGATCTCCTTGCGCTCGCGGTAGCCGGGCAGCGACACCGTCTCGGTCTCGAGCGTCGGCAGCTGCAGCGCGGCGAGCGCGGCGCGAGGACCGTCGCCGACGGCCCACAGGATCGCGTTGCGCAGCAGCGCCTGGAACTCGGGCAAGTCCCAGACGCGGTGGTCGTGGCCGGCGGCGGTGTAGAACACGCGGCCCTTGCCTTGTTGCCGCGTCCAGCTCCACGGTTCGCCGTCGCGCTTCTGCAGGATGGTGCGGTCGTCGCCGTGGCTGTCGTGCACGTAGGTCTCGTCCCAGGCGCGATAGCTGCTCACGCCGTCAAGGATCGGGTGTTCGGGCAGCACGTTCTCGACGGAGAACTCGTCGCCGCCGTGGCTCGCGAAGCGCGCGCCGACCAGCTTGACGAACAGCGGCGAGCCGCCGAAGCACGCCGAGGCGCAGTGCACGGGCACGAACCCGCCGCCGCCGTCGACGTAGGCGAGCAGCGCGACGAGTTGTTCACGCGGCATCGGCGCGTTCTGAGCCCAGTTGCCGTACATGAGCACGGCGTCGAAGTCGGCGAGCCACTCCTTGCGGAACGCGTGTGCCGGGTCCTCGTCGTAGGTGAGGTCGATGCCCGCGGTACCGAGCGCCTTCTTGAGCACGCGGTAACGCGTGATCGGGTCGTGGTGCGGGCCGTTGGCGGTCGGTGCGCCGAAGAACAGCACCTGCAGGCGCCGCGGCGCCGCAGCGCCGTCCTGCGCGGCGAGCGCAACAGACAGATCGAGCGGCGTGGCCGCGAGCAGCAGCGACCAGAGGAGGCGGAGCAGGGTCTTGGGCACGGGCTTGGTGGGGGCGGTGTGGTCGTCGGGGGCCGGATTGTGCAGCAGACGGCGCGGGCTTCGCCCAGGCTTGTAGGTTTGCGATCCGGATGTGTAGATTTGCGACATGGCGGACATCGGTGATCGATCCGAATGGCTGTCGCGCATGGCCCCGGGGCAGTTTCGCCATCTGTTCGACCATCTGGCGGGAACGCTGTTCTTCGCCAAGGATCGGCAGCTGAACCTCGTGATGGGCAACCTTGCGTTCGTGCGGCGCTGCGGCCTGCAGCACGAAGAGCAGCTCGTCGGGCTCCGCGACGAGATGATCTTTCCGCCGCGCCTCGCCGCCAAGTACCGGCGCGACGACCAGCGCGTGCTGGCCGACGGCAAGCCGCTGCTGGGCCTGATCGAACTGTTCCCGGGCGCCGCCGGTCGACCCGAGTGGTTCATCACCGACAAGCTGCCGCTGGTCGACCGCGACGGCGCGGTCTGCGGCGTCTGCGGCATCGTGCGCAGCTACGAAGAGCAGCGCGCGGCGATCGCGCCCTACCTCGAGCTCGCGGCCGTCGCCGACCACCTCAAACAGAACTTCCGGGAGCCGCTGGACGTGGCCCGGCTGGCGCGCATGGCGAAGCTGTCGGTGCGGCAGTTCGAACGCAAGTTCCGCAGCACCTTCCAGACGACGCCGCGCGGCTACCTGATGCAGATGCGCGTGATCCACGCCTGCGAACTGCTGCAGCGCTCGAACCTGCCGATCACCGAGGTCGCGCTCGCAGCGGGCTTCTACGACCACAGCGACTTCGCGCGGCACTTCCGCAAGCAGATGGGGCTGTCGGCGAGCGCCTACCGCCGATCCGCGGCGGCTGCCGCCCCGGGCGGCTGACCAGGGTCCGGTTGTTGACGCTTGCCTGATCCGGGGGCCTGCGGCCACAGTGCGCCGATGACGTCCGAGAACCCGCAGGCCGCCGCCTTGGATCCCCGTCTCGCTGCCATCCGCAACTTCGAGGGCAAGTATCCGCGGCAGCTGTGGTGGCTGTTCCTGGCGGAGATGTGGGAGCGTTTCTGCTTCTACGGCATGCGCGGTGTGCTGACGGTGTTCATGGTCGAGAAGTTGCTGATGGCCGAGGACACGGCCAACCTGCAGTACGGCGCGATCCAGGCGTTCGTATACACGATGACCTTCGTCGGCGGCTTCTTCGCCGACAAGGTGCTCGGCTTCCGCAAGTCGATCGGATGGGGCGGAGTGCTGATGGTGGTCGGCAGCTTCACCGTCGCCGGCGGCCTGATGGTGAGCGACGCGCCGAAGGACCTGTTCTTCCTGGGAACGAGCATCTCGATCGTCGGCACCGGCTTCTTCAAACCGAACATCTCGGGCGTCGTCGGCCTGCTCTACTACGACGGGGACAAACGCCGCGACGCAGGCTTCGGCCTGTTCTATTCGGGCATCAACCTCGGCGCCGCGCTCGGCGGTTACCTGTGCGTGACCCTCGGCGAGAACTACGGCTGGCAGTGGGCCTTCGCGAGCGCGGGCTTCGCGATGATGGCCGGCGTGATCGTGTTCGGCCTCACCGCGCACACGCTGGGCCCGCTCGGCTTCTCGCCGCTCGTGCCCGAGGGCACCGTCGCGACGCCGGCGGCGCGCAACAAGATCCTCGGCGTCTACATCGGCTCGCTGCTGTCGATCCCGCTGATCCTGCTGCTCGTCAGCAACAGTCAGTACACCGACTACTTCATGTACACGGTCGGCCCGCTGGCGCTGATCTACTTCTTCTATGACATGCGCACGTGCACCCGGATCGAGGTGCAGAAGCTGATGGCGGCGCTCGTGTTCATCGTCTTCTCGATCTTCTTCTGGGCGTTCTTCGAGCAGAGCGGCGGCTCGCTGGCCCTCGTCGCCAAGAACAACGTCTCCTCGGGCGCGGTGCTGGGCGTCGACGTGACGGGCATCCAGGTCAACAACACCGCCAACTCGCTGTTCGTGATCTTCTTCAGCCCGCTGCTCGGTCTGCTGTGGCTGTGGATGAAGAAGGTCGAGCCGAACACCGTGGTGAAGTTCGGCCTGGGGTTCTTGTTCCTCGGCGGCGCGTTCGCGGTGTTCCACAGCCTCGTCGACTTCGCCGATGCCAACGGCAAGACGTCGCTGCTGATCTTCACCATGGCCTACCTGGTGATGACGATCGGCGAGCTGTGTCTGTCGCCGATCGGGCTCTCGGCGATGACCCGACTCGCGCCCAAGCGCATGTTCGGGTTGATCATGGGGCTGTGGTTCCTGGCCAGCGCCTACGGCCAGTACCTCGCCGGCGTGCTCGGCGCCGGCATGGCTTCCGTCGACGAGAACGCGCCGCCGATGCAGCGCCTGCAGGGTTACACCGACGGCTACTGGCAGCTCGCGATCTACGCCGTGGTCTGCGGCGTGGTCATGATCCTGATCTCGCCGTGGGTCCGCAAGCTGATGCACGACGAGAAGTAGCGGCGGTTCGACGGGTGGAGGAAGGCCGCTCCGGAATCCTCTGCAGCCGCGGGAGCGAGTTCGTCTCCGCTCGTCGTCGCGCCCGCGTCCCGGCCGCCCCGCGTCGCGGCGGCGGTGCGAAGACGCCCCCCCCTGAACCCCAGCAAGAGCCGCAGAAGCCGCACCTCGCGGTAGTGGCGTCGTTCCCATCGAAGACTGCCGCCGAGGCGGTACAAGCCCGCGCCGCAGAAGAAGGGCTGAGGGGCCCGAGCGTCCCGATCCCCCCGCGCCGCTCGCTCGACACTAACCTTCTCGCATGCGATCGACGGGCCAGACCTCGCGGTGGTACCCGCTGCAGTGGCTGCTGGCCGTGCCCGCCTTGCTCGTCCATGCCGGCTTCTTCGCGATGGCGCTGCTGTGGGTGCTCACCGAGAGCAGCTCGCTGAGGCAACTGCAGAACCCTCTCTGCTGGGGCTCGTTCGCCGGTGTCGGCGTCGCCGTCGCGGCGCTGCCCGCGGTCGATCGTCGCCTGCGCGGCAGCGCGGTTCGCTGGCTGGCGGCGCCCATCCTGATCACTTTCGTGGTGTTCGTCGCCACCGCCGTGGAGGTCATCGGGCGCGTCGGCATTTGGTACCAGGTCACCCTGGTCGATACCGGGCTCTGCGGTCTCCTGGTCGCGCGGCATCTCGTCGCGCCCGCTGGGGAGCTCGCCTGACGCGCCCATGCGTACGAGACCATTTCGTCTGTTGCCTGCCCTCGCCGCAGCGTTGTCGTTGCTGCTGACCTCCGGCTGCTCGCTGTTCACGACCATGTACGAAACGCCCGGCCCCCGACCGCACGTGCGGCCGCTGCCGGTCGAGGGCACCGACCTGTTCGACTACAAGGGCATCCTGCACTGCCACTCCTACCTGTCGCACGACAGCGACGGCACCATCGCGGAGATCGTCGCGGCGGCGCACAACGCACACGTCGACTTCGTCGGCATGACCGATCACCAGACCGACGCGTCGGTCCGCGACGGACAGCGCGGCGTGGTCGACGGGGTCCTGTTCCTGGTCGGTTGTGAGCAGCAATCGCCGCAGGGCACGGTGCTGGCGCTCGGGTTGCGTGAGCCGATCAAACGCTGGCAGCACGCGGGGTTGCTCGCGATGGACGCGGTTGCCCAGGGCGGCGTCGCGTTCCTGGGGCACGCCGAGAGCTGGCGCGACTGGAACGTGGCCGGCATGACCGGCGTCGAGATCGTCAACCTGCACGCCGGGGCCAACGCCAGGCCCAAGGTCGGCACGCTGTTCACCGCGATGCTGATGCCGTTGCGGCAGCTGTTCGAGCACCTGTGTTACCGCGACGCGGAGATCCTGCGCCGATGGGACGAGCAGCTGGCGTCGCGCCATCCGTTCACGCCGATCGGCGGCGACGACGCCCACGCCAACATCAGCGCGCTGGTCGGCACGATCGGCACCTACGACGAGGTGTTCTTGACCTTGAGCACGCACGTGCTCGCGCCCGAACTCAGCGAGGCGGCAGTTCTCGAGGCGCTGCGCCTGGGCCGCACCTACGTGTCGTTCGACATCTTCGGCGAAGGCTGCGGCTTCGACTTCCGCGCCGTCGACGCGGACGGGGTTCATGTCGTCGGGTCGACCGTGCCGGTGTCTTCGGGTCTGCAGCTGCGCGTGAACGTGCCGGGCGCAGGTCGCATCCTGGTGTTCCGCGACGGCCAGGTCGTGCGCGAACACGTGGGCGAGGAACTGGTCGTCGACACGCCCGGGTCCGGCGTGTGGCGCGTCGAGGTGCACACCGCGGCGGGGTCGCCGTGGCTGTTCTCGAGTTCGATCAAGGTGACTGCGGCGCCGTGACTGCCTCCACCGGCTGGCTGATGCGCATCACCACCTGCCATCTGCCGGCGCGGTGCACCCAGACGTCGACGAGGTCGTAGAGCGGCGGCAACGGGTGCGTCTCGACCATCCAGTCCTGCAGATGCATGCGCATCTTGACGGTCGCCACGGCGTCTCGCTGCATCGTCACCGACATGTCGTCCATGCGGACCTCGCCGAAGGTCATGTGCCCCAGGTTGTCGAGCCACAGCGCGCGCGGCAGCCAGCAGCGCGTCGACATGGGCCTTCCTCATCGACCCAGGCTCGGTGTCGGTGGGGGCCACGTCAATCGACATGCTGCGTTTGTCGGGGAATCGGTGATTTCGCGGCGCGGCGCGTTGGTCGGTGCATCACGCAGGCGGTCGGCTACCTTGCGTGCATGACCAAGATCACCGTCAACAACAACGGCCCGCTGCGCATCGAAGGCGAGTTCAACATCAACGACGCCGCGGGCAAGGACTTCGGCCTCGCCGGCCGCACCGTCATCTCGCTGTGCCGCTGCGGTTTGTCCGAGAACAAGCCGTTCTGTGACGGCCAGCACGCGCGCCAGGGTTGGCAGTCGGTGTGCGAAGCGCGCGAGCTGCCGCCGCCCAAGCCGAAGGCGTGAGCGGGCTGGGCGTGAGCAGGTTGGGCGTCAGCCATCGGCGTCGCAGCCGCCCTTGCGCTGCAGCGTCGTCGCTTTGCTCGCGGCTGATGCTGGCGCCGGCGCCCCGCGTGGCTACACCAGTGCGCCGTGAGCGAGACCAACCTTGCCCCGATCGACCGCGACCAGGCGATCACCGACACGCTCGAACGTTGGTTCGGCTTCTCGACCCTGCGGCCGCTGCAGCGGGAAGCGATCGACGCGGCGCTCGACGGTGAAGACGCGCTGGTGGTGTTGCCGACCGGCGGCGGCAAGTCGCTGTGTTACCAGCTGCCGCCACTGCTTCTCGATCGCCTCACCGTGGTGGTCTCGCCGCTGATCGCGCTGATGCAGGATCAGGTCGATGGCCTGCGATTGCAGGGGGTGCCCGCCGCGGCGGCGCATTCCAACCTCGACGCCGACGCGCGTGCTCAGCTGCGCCAGCTGGCCGCATCGGGTGAGCTGCGGTTGTTGTTCGTCGCACCCGAACGGTTGTTCTCCGAACCGTTCCTGCGCTGGCTGCGTGCGCAGGACGTGGCCGCGATCGCGATCGACGAGGCGCACTGCATCAGCCAGTGGGGGCACGATTTCCGGCCCGAGTACCGGCGCCTCGCCGAGTTGCGGTCGATGTTCCCGCAGGTGCCGTTCCACGCCTACACCGCCACGGCGACGCCGCGCGTGCAGGAGGACATCCTCACGCAGCTGCAGTTGCGAAAGCCACGGGTGCTCGTCGGCACCTTCGATCGGCCCGAACTCAACTACCGCGTGCTGCCGCGCCAGGATCTCGTCACGCAGGTCGCCGAAGCGATCGGCCGGCATCCCGACGCCGCGGCGATCGTCTACTGCATCGCGCGCAAGGACACCGAGTCCCTGGCCAACGAACTGCGCCGGCGCGGCATCGACGCGGTCGCCTATCACGCAGGCTTGTCGGCGAGCGAACGCACGAAGATCAGCGCCGACTTCCGCGCCGAGCGCGTTCATGTCGTCGTCGCGACCGTGGCGTTCGGCATGGGCATCGATCGCAGCGACGTGCGCCTGGTGGTGCACGCGGCGATGCCCAAGAGCATCGAGCACTACCAGCAGGAGACCGGCCGCGGTGGCCGCGACGGTCTGCCCGCGGAATGCCTGCTGCTCTATTCGGCCGCCGACGCCGCCAAGTGGCGCATGCTGACGCAGCGGCGCGGTGAGGAGGGCGGCGCCGATCCTGACGCGGTCGCCGCGCAACTCGCGCTGCTGCAGCAGATGCAGCGCTTCGCGGGGCGCGCGCGCTGTCGGCACCGCGCGCTCAGCGAGTACTTCGGGCAGGCCTACACCGAGGAGAACTGCGGCGCATGCGACGTCTGCCGCAACGAACTCGAGCAGGTGCCGGGTGGCCACGAGATCGCGCAGAAGATCCTGTCGGCGGTGGCGCGCACCGGCCAGCGGTTCGGCGGCAGCTATGTCGTCGAGGTGCTGCGCGGCAGCCGCAACGAGAAGGTGCTGCAGCGTGGCCACGATCAGCTGCCGACGTTCGGCCTGCTCGAGGGAGTGCCGGCGATGCAGCTCGGCAACTACATCGACCAGTTGATCGACCTCGACCTGCTGGTGCGCAGCGAGGGGGAGTATCCGATCCTGATGCTCGGTCCGGACGCGCGCGCGGCGCTGGTGGGGGAGCAGCAAGTGGTGTTGCTCTCCCCCAAGGCCGGGCTCGAAGCCCGGTCGCGAAGGCGGCGCGGTCGCGACGGTGCCGGCAGTGCCGAGGCGCGTGATCTCGAACCCGCCGAGCGCGAACTGTTCGACGCGCTGCGCGGTCTGCGGCGCGAGATCGCCAGCGAACTCGGCGTGCCGCCGTACGTGGTGTTCGGCGACGCGACCCTCGAAGAACTGGCGCAGGTGCGACCGTCGTCGACGCAGGGCCTGTTGGCCGTGAAGGGCGTCGGCCAGAAGAAGCTCGATGCGTTCGGCGAACAGTTCCTCGCGGCGATCGCCGACCACTGCGCGGCAGCCGGGTTGGCTCTCGACGCCGGCGTGGGCAGCCGGCCGCGCGCCGCGGTGAAGCCGGCGACCACAAGGCAGGACGCGCCCAAGCCGGTCGTGATCGGTGGCACCACCGACAGCAAGCCGGTCGGTGCGGCGTCGGCGAGTTCGCTGGCGCGCGCTGCCGCGGAGGCCCTGTTCGAGCAGGGGCTGTCGATCGCCGAGGTCGCCGCCGAGATCGGGCGCGCCGAGAGCACCACCGGTCAGTACCTCAGCGAGTGGATCGTGCAGCGGCGACCTGTCAGCATCGCGCCGTGGGTCGCGCCAGAGACCTACGCCAGGGTCGCGGCGGCGCTGCGCGGCAGCGAGGACGGCCGCCTCAAGCCGGTGTTCGAAGCGCTCGGCGGCACGGTCGACTACGAGACGATCCGGTTGGTCGTCGCGCACCAGATCGCCACGCTGGCGGTCGGTGGCAACGAGGCCGAGCAGGGCGCGTAGCGGGTGCGTCAGCGCAGGGTATCGGCCTGGGCGTTGGCGCCGAGTGTGCGCAGTTCTCGGGCGAGCGGTGTGCGCAAGCTGGCCGCGTCGATACCCGCGGCCTGCGCTGCCGCGGCGGCGCGGGCCGACACCTCGCCGGGCGGGCAGGAACGCAGTTGCGCTGCAATGGCACGCACGAACGCGCGCCGCGCCTGTTCGAGCCCGGGAATGCGTCGCAGCAGCAACGCCGCGTGATCCGCCGCTTCGGCATGGCGGCCGACACCGAGCAGTGCGTCGATCAGGCGCAGGCTGGGTTCGACCGCGTCGGGGGTGCGGCGCAGCACCCACTCGGCCTGCTCGACGCATTCGGGCCATCGCTGCAGCCGGTGCAGTGTCGAGGTCAGCGTGACGCGGCCGTCGTAGAAGTCCGGGTCCATCTCGACGGCGCGCTGCACCAGCGGCAGCGCCTCGGCGGCGCGACCCTGCTGCAGGTGCAGCGCGGCGAGGTTGCGCAGGTTGGTCGCATAGTCGGCCTTGATCGCGTAGGCCTGTTCGTAGAAGCGACGCGCGGTCTCGAGGTCGTTGCGCCGGTGCGCGACGGCGCCGAGGTTGGCCAGCGATTCGTAGCTGCGTGGATCGATGGCCAGCGCCCGTTCGCTCAACGACGCCGTCGCCTCGATGTCGCCCGCGGCGAGCGCCTTGCCCGCCAGATTGACCAGCGCGACCACCGACTGCGGATTGCAGCGCAGCGTCGCCTGCCACAGGGTTTCCTCGTCGCGGTAGTTCGGGATCAGGCGCATGGTGAGCACCAGCAGCGCCAGCGCCACCACACCGCCGAGCGCAGCCGCCGCGCGTTCCGGCCATGAACGCGGCGTGCATCGCACCAGCAACGCCGCCGCAGCAGCGATCACCGCGACGCTGGCGTGATACTGGAAGTGGTCGGCGACGAACGAGAAGCGGAACGGATACACGTCGAAGAAGCCGATCGCGGGTACCAGCGTGCCGCCGAACAGCAGCATCACCGCCAGCGGTCCGCGGCCGACGCGCCGCCGTTGCCAGCACGCCAGCAATGGCGCAGCGACGGCGGTGAGCACGAACGACCACTGCACGAGGCTGCCCGTGTCGAGCTGCCAGCGCGGGTAGTTGAAGCACAGCGGCCACGGCCACAGCAGCGAAGCGAGATAGAACCAGACGGCGCGGCCGGCGATGAGCAGCCGCTCCAGCGGCTGCAGTTGCAGCGCGGCCGCGGCACCGACGTGGGTGGCTTCGAGGTGCACCGTGAACCAGCCCAGGACTGCGCCGAGCGCGAACCACGGTGCGAGGGCGAGAAGTTCGCGCCGGCCGATGCGGCCGTGTCGCCACCACAGCACGACCAGCAGCGCCGCGGGCAGCGACGCGGTCACGGTCTTGCTGAGCAACGCGGCGACGAACCACGCCGTGGCGCGCCACCAGCCGCGTGGGCACAGGCCTTCGTGCCAACGCAGGAACGAGCGCGCGGCGAGCAGGTAGCAGAGCAGCGACAGCACGTTCTTGCGTTCGGTGACCCAGGCCACCGACTCGACGTGCACCGGGTGCACCGCGAACCACAATGCGCCGAGCAGCGCACCGGGCACGGCGAGCCGCGTGAGCAGCCGCCACAGCACCAGCGCCGAGCCGGCGTGAAGCAACACGTTGACCACGTGGTAACCGAGCGGCGCTGTGCCCCACAGGCGGTACTCGAGCCAGAAGCTCGTGTGCACCAGCGGGTAGTACTGCGGCAGCGAGGTCGGTTCGAACCAGCTGCGCCACAGGCCCGGCAGGCTGCGCAGCACCGGGTTCTGGGTGACGTAGTCGTCGTCGTCCCAGACGAAGCCGCAGCCGGACACCGGGGCGTAGGCGATCAGGACCACAGCCACGATCAGGGCCGCGCACAACCAGCGGGTGTCACGCACGGCTCGCGATCTTCGCAAGGCGGGCAGTCGCCCGCTACTTCGCGGCCCTGACGGCGAGCAGGACCTTGCTGATCTTGCCCGTGAACCTGGTCTCGTCGCGGCCGATGCCGATGCCTTCGGCGACCGGAGTCTGGTTGTCCAGTCCGACGTCCGCCGTCTCGTCGGCGGAGAAGATCAGCGGCTGCGTCTTCTCGATGCGGCCTTCCGCGACCTGTTTGCCGTTGACGGAGAGCACCGCCTTGCCACCCTTGCCGAGGCCGCCGCCGTCGTAGGCGAAGTCCAGCACGATGGTCGCCGGTCCCGGCGGCACCGCGTCCGGTGCGGCCACCGTGAAGCGTTCGAGTCCGAGCCAGTTGTAGACGTAGATCGGTTTGCCGTCCTTCATGTAGAGCGACCAGCCGCCGAAGCGGCCGCCCTGCGCGAGGATCACGCCGTTCGCACCGCCGACCGGGACCACCACCTCGGCGGTGATCGTCTTCGAGCGGTTCTTCACGTTCATGAACGTGTTCTCGAGGATGCCGTCCATGCCCTCGTAGAGCGTGAGTTCGGTGCGGGTGCCGAGCAGGTCGGGCCTTCCGGCGAGCGCCGCGTTGACGCGTTCGGCGGTGCGGTCGTCGATCGGCAGCACGTGGTACTTCTGCGCCTCGCTCATGAACAGGGCCTTCATCTGCTCGAGCCTGTCGGGATGCTGGCTGGCGAGGTTGCGCACGAGGCTGAAGTCCGCGCGCACGTCGTAGAGGTCCCAGACGTCCGACTCGAGCGCGCGCTGCTTGCCCGTCTGCCACGGGAAACGGTGGATCGTGCGCGCCAACCAACCTTCGTGATAGATCGCGCGGTTGCCGAACATCTCGAAGTACTGCGTCGTATGCCGTTCCGGTGCGTCCGGCGCTGCGAACGAGTAGTTCAGGCTCACTCCCTCGATCGGCGTCTGCGGCGTGCCGTTGACGTTGACTGGCTCGGGCAGGGTGGCCGCCTCGAGGATCGTCGGGGCGATGTCGATCACGTGGGAGAACTGCGAACGCAGGCCGCCCCTGTCTTTGATCTGGTCGGGCCAGTGGATGACCATGCCGTTGCGCGTGCCGCCGAAGTCCGAGGCGACCTGCTTGGTCCACGTGAACGGCGCATCGAAGGCCACGGCCCAGCCGGCGGCCATGTGCGGGAACGTGGTCGGGCCGCCCCATTCGTCCATCAGCGGGATCAGGTCCTCGACCTTCTCGACGACCTGGTTGAAGTAGGTCATCTCGTTGAACATGCCGACGAAGCCGCCCTCGGCGCTCGTGCCGTTGTCGCCGGCGATGTAGATGAACAACGTGTTGTCCAACTCGCCGATGTCCGCGAGGGCGTCGACGAAGCGGCCGACCTCGTGGTCGGTCTGCTCCATGAAGCCGGCGTAGACCTCGGCCTGGCGCGCGAACAGTCGCCGATTGGCCTCGGGCAGCGAGTCCCACGCCGCGATGTCGTCGGGCCTGGGCGCCAGCGGAGTTCCGGCGGGGATCGTGCCCATCTTGATCTGGCGGGCGGTGGTTTCCTGCCGGATCGCATCCCAGCCCTTGTCGAACTGGCCCTTGTACTTGTCGGCCCACTCCTTGGGCACGTGGTGCGGCGCGTGCACCGCGCCGGTGGCGTAGTAGACGAAGAAGGGCTTGTCCGGAGTCAGCGATTGCTGCGCCTTGACCCAGCCGATCGCCTGATCGGTCATGTCCACGGTGAAGTGGTACCCCTCGGTGTGCGGTGGCGTCACGCGGGTCACGCCGTCGTAGACCAACGGGTACCACTGGTCGGTCTCGCCGCCGATGAAGCCGTAGAACTTGTCGAAGCCCTGGCGGGTCGGCCAGCGGTCGAACGGCCCCGATACGCTCGTTTCCCACGCCGCCGTCTCGTGCCACTTGCCGAACGCGCCCGTGCTGTAGCCGTTCAGTCGCAGCATCTCCGCCAGCGGCGCCACGCTGTTCGGCACCTTGCCGGTGTTGCCGGGGAACGCCGTCGCCGTCTCCATGATCGAGCCGGTGTTGCCCGTGTGGTGGTTGCGCCCCGTCTTCAGCGCCATGCGCGTCGGTGAGCACAGGGCGGTGGTGTGGAAGTTGTTGTACCGCAGCCCACCGGCCGCCAGTCGATCGAGGGTCGGGGTGCGGATCGGTCCGCCGAAGGTGCTCGTCGCGCCGAAGCCGACGTCGTCGATCAGCACGATGACCACGTTCGGCGCCTTGTCGGGCGCCTTGACCTCGAAGCGCGGCGGTGCCTTGGCGTTGCGCACGTCGAGTTCGCTGTAGGTCGGTCGTGCGGGCTCGGCGATGGGCAAGTGGGTGCGATCGATTTGCTGCGCAGTGGCAGTCGCGGCGAGAGTGAGCATGAGAACCAGGGGGGCTCCGGCCTCGTGGAAAGTGTTGGTCATTCTTGTGTCGTCCGTGGACGTGCTTCGGAAGGCGAGTGCCGGCACCGTAGATCGGTGGGTGAAGGTCGCCAATGCAATTCACTTCCCAACCCACTTCCTTCACCGGCCGAGGTTGCCCGACGACACGCACCGCGCGACGCTAACGCGACCATGCAGCACATCGTCGCCATCGACCAGGGCACCACCGGCAGCACCGTGCTGGTCATCGACGAAGCCCTGCAGGTGCGCGGCCGCGGCTACCGCGAGTTCGCGCAGCACTACCCGCAGCCGGGCCACGTCGAACACGACCCCGAACAGATCTGGCGGTCCGTGCTCGGTGCACTCGAAGACGCGCTGCGGCAGGCGAACGTGTCCGCCGCGCAGTTCGCCGCGATCGGCCTCACCAACCAGCGAGAGACCACGTTGTTGTGGGAACGGGCGACCGGCGTCGCCGCGCATCCGGCGATCGTCTGGCAGGATCGGCGCACCGCGAACATCTGCGCCGAACACAACGCGGCCGGCCATGCCGTGCGGGTGCGTGAACTGACCGGGTTGCCGATCGATCCGTACTTCTCTGCGACCAAGCTGACCTGGCTGCTCGACCACGCCGGGCTGCGTCGTCGCGCCGAACGCGGCGAACTGGCTTTCGGTACCGTCGACGCGTTCGTGCTGCATCGGCTGACCGGCGGCGTGGAGCACTCGACCGACGTCAGCAACGCCAGTCGCACGTTGTTGTTCGACATCCACGCCTTGGCCTGGTCCGACGAACTGCTGCAGCGCTTCGCGGTGCCGCATGCGGTGTTGCCGTCGGTGGCGCCGTCGGCCGGTGAGTTCGGGCGCACGCGCGGCGTGCCGGGTCTGCCCGACGGCTTGCCGATCACGGGCATCGCCGGCGACCAACAGGCGGCCCTGTTCGGGCAGGCGTGTTTCTCGGCCGGTGATGCGAAGTGCACCTACGGCACCGGCGCCTTCCTGCTGATGCAGACCGGCGACGTCGCGGTGCCGTCGACGCGCGGTTTGCTCACGACGGTCGCGTGGCAGATCCCCGGTGAACGGGCCTACGCGCTCGAGGGTGCGGCGTTCGTCGCCGGCGCGGCGGTGCAGTGGCTGCGCGACGGTCTGGGCATCATCGACAGCGCCGCCGAGATCGAGGCCCTCGCGCGCAGCGTGCCCGATTCGGGTGGCGTCGTCGTCGTGCCGGCGTTCGCCGGGCTCGGGGCGCCGCACTGGCGGCCCCAGGCGCGCGGCCTGGTCACGGGCCTCACGCGCGGCACGACACGTGCGCACCTGGCGCGCGCCACGCTCGAAGGCATCGCCCTGCAGAACGTCGACATCCTGCGCGCGATGGAACAGGACAGCGGTCGCAAACTCGGTGTGCTCAGGGTCGACGGCGGCGCCGCGGCCAACGACCTGCTGATGCAGTTCCAGAGCGATCTGCTGGGGGTGCCGCTGAGCCGGCCCGAACTGCTCGAGACCACAGCGCTCGGCGCGGCGCTGCTCGCCGGACTGGGCGTGGGCCTGTGGTCGTCGAAGGCGGCGATCGCGGCTGCGTGGCGTGAGCAGCGGCGGTTCGAGCCGTCGATGGGAGGTGACGAGGTGGCCGCGCACCTCGCGCGTTGGCAAGAGGCTGTCGGCAAGGCCTGAACACCGCGCCGGCGGCGATCAGTAGCGCTTCACGATCACCTGATAGGGCGCAGACAGCCCATCCTTGGCGTCGATCAGCACTTCGAGGGTGGCGTCACCTTCGGGGACCTCCAGCGAAGGGAACACCACCACGTCGGTTCCTGCCTGGATCGCCATCTCGCGGCGCACGCCGCCGATGGTCAACCGTGCTCGGGCCGCACCGATCGGTTGGCGCAACACGGCCTTGACCTCGTAGACGTGTTCGCGAGCGAAGTGCAGCAGCCATCGGCCGCGATCACCCCAGCCGTTGCCGTGCACCGGGCGCCAGTCCTGGCGCGTCAGCGTCGTCACCGTCTCGTTGTCGGTGCCGAGCACGATGCGCGGCGGATCGAAGTTGTCGGGACGCGTCGACGAGACCTCGGCGAACCACTTGTCGTAGGCCGCGCGCATCGTGGTCACGACTTCGGGGAACCGCGCCGCCACGTCCGTCTGCTCGCCGGGATCGGCGTCCAGATCGAAGAGCTGCCAGGGCACGTCGTCGGCGGGCTGTTCGCGGCCGAAGCCGGTCGCGTGTACGAGTTTGTACTGCGCCCCGCGCACTGCGACGTTGTGGCCACGCACGGGGCGGTCGCCGCGGTGCGCCTGGGTCACCAGCAATCGCTCGGGCCACGACAGCGGCGCGCCCTCGAGCACCGGGCGCAGACTGCGTCCGTCCAGCTTGACATCCTTGGGCACATCGAGCCCGGCGAAGTCGAGCACGGTCGGCAGCACGTCGATGTGCATGCCGACCTCGGTGTCGATCACGCCCGGGCGCAGGCGACCGGGCCAGCGCACGAACAGCGGCGAGCGCACGCCGCCTTCGTAGACGTCACCCTTGCGGCCGCGCAGGCCGGCATTGGCGCGCGCCTGCTGCGGGCCGTTGTCGTGCAGGTAGACGACGATGGTGTCGTCGGCGAGCCCCAGTTCGTCGATCGCACCGAGCAGGCGGCCGACGTTGTGGTCGATGTTCTCGATCATCGCGAACACGCGAGCCGTCGCGTCGTGCTGCGCACCGCCCTCGGGCAATACCGCCGACAGGTCGCGCTGGCGGTACTTCTCGTAGAGTTCCCGGGGCACGTCGTCGAGCGGCGTGTGCGGCGCGTTGGTGGGCACATAGAGGAAGAACGGCTGGCTCCGGCTGTTGCGCACGAACTCGATCGCGGCGTCGAAGAACACGTCGGTGCAGTAACCCTTGGTCTGCTTCGGCTCGCCGCTGCGGAACAGGATCGCGTCGGTGTAGCGGCCGTTGTTCTCTCGCGGCTCGGATGGCTGGGCGAGGCCGCCGCCGCGCAGGACCAGCGTCTCGTCGAAACCCTGGTCGCACGCGCGCAGCGGGTAACAATCACCCAGGTGCCATTTGCCGAAGATGCCGGTGCGATAACCGGCGTCGTGCAGCACCTCGGCCATCGTGACCTCGGCGGGCTCCATCATCGCGCGGCCGATGTAGGTGTCGATCGCGCGGGTGCGGTAGGCGTAGCGGCCGGTCATCAGCGACGCGCGGGTCGGCGTGCAGACCGGGCTGACGTAGAAGTTCGCGAGGCGCGCGCTCTGCTCGGCGAGGCGGTCGATGTTGGGCGTGTCGAGCACCGGGTTGCCCAGGCAGCCGAGATCACCCATGCCCTGATCGTCGGTCATGATCACGATCACGTTGGGGCGGCGTTTGCCGTCGGGGGTGGACGAGGTGGCGCAGCTGGCGATCAGCAGCGGGAGCACGAGCGGGCAGAGCGCGGCGAGACGGTGCATGGCTGGGGATCGTAGTTCGGAGTGTGCTGTCGCCTCCACGGTGCAGTCGTGCACTTCGCACGTGCGCTGGACACACTTGGCAATGCAAAGTAGCGTGCCCGGATGCTGTCGCTCGCCGCCCTGCTGAGCAACTGCTGGCTTTGATGGGGCCGTAGCCGCGCAGGAGCTGGCCCGACCGTCCTGCAGCCCCATCAAAGCCCGCAGGTCCCGGTGTCAATTCGGGAGCTCCTGACGTTCGTGTGGGTGCCGCCGCAGCGTAGTTCGGCGGC
>CAYMPV010000059.1:0-22956 GCA_964392305.1 uncultured candidatus Brocadiaceae bacterium | reverse complement strand
GCGAGCCGATTCGGTCCATGCAAGCGACAGGTCGCGACTTCTGCGCGCTCGCTTGACGCGACCGCCGACCGACGGCAAACTCTCCGCCCGCGTTGCCCGCAGCAGTGCTGGCATGCGGCATGGTGGCTGTAGCTCAGTTGGTTAGAGCACTAGGTTGTGGTCCTGGGGGTCGCGGGTTCAAGTCCCGTCAGCCACCCCATTCTCTCTGCGCGTGCCGCGTCCGCGCTCACTGCTTCTGCAGGTCGATGCGCCCCTCGACGTCGGCGAAGTCGGGGCCGATCGTGAAGTCGGTCGCGCCGCGCAGCCCGTCGTCGGTCGAATACTCGACGTGCCAGGTGCCGGGCGTCGCCGCGATCACGGCCGGATAGGGCTGAATGTCGGCGCGGTAGGTGCCGTCGCGTTCGATCAGCAGCGCGCCGTCCGAACCGGTGACGCGATAGATCCACGTCTTGGTGCCTTCGTGTCCCTGCGGCCACCAGACGTCGAGGCGCGCCAGCGCGCAGCGGCGGACCTCGACGATCGCCGTGCCGGTGACGCCCGCGACCACGGTCGCCCTGGCCTTGTGGCTCTTGATGCCGCGACCGAAGCACGAGACCTCGTAGTCGCCGGGGGTCAGGTTCTCGGCCAGGTACTCGGTGGCGCGGCCCAGCGGGATGCGGTACGAGCCGGTGCCCGGGTCGCCGTCGCGGCGCAGCGCGAGCGTCGGCTCGATCTCCTTGGTGTTCTGGTCGCGGTCGACGGTGATGCGCAGCGCGCCGCCGGCCACGGTCACGAGCGCGCCGGCGTCGGTCGTCGCCGCCGAGGTGACCTCGAACCAGTCCGAGCTGGCGAGCACGGTGTTGCCTTCGACGAGGGTCACGCGGTGGCGGCCGGGTTTGACTCCCTCGATGCGGAAGGCGCCGTCCACGATCTTGCCGCCGTCGCGCCACGAGCTCGCGCCGATGTGCAGCGTGACCGTCGCCGCGCTGGGGTTGCGGATGCGGCCACCCTGGTCGTCGATGCGGCCGATGACGACGCCGGGCTCGACCTTGATCGGCTTGTCGAAGTCGGCGCGCACCTCGATCTTGCCCTGGTCGGGAACCAGCCCCGTGCGCGAGACGAACCCGGCGCCACCTTCGGGTTTCCACACCTGCACGCGCAGCGCGTAGGTCGAGGCCTCGAGGCAACAGAAGCGGAACTCGCCGCTCTTGCCCGTGGTGAAGGTCTGGGCGCTGCCCGTCTTCTCGTCGGTGACGGTCACGAACAGGTTCGGGAACGGAAACCCGTCGCGGTAGAGCACCGCGCCGCTGATCGTGCGGCCTTCGTCGAGCACGGGGTCCCAGCGCGTCTCGCTGCCCGGCGCGACCTGCAGTTCCTGGCTGGCCCAGACCAACGTCTTGCCGGCGCCCGACGAGCGGCGATCGAGCTTCTCCTGCGCGAACACGTGCGCAGTGCCCGGGGTGATTCCCTCGAGCCGGTAGTTGCCGTCGGCGTCGCAGACCGCGCCGACGTGGCCGAACTCCTCGTCGAAATCGATCTGACCCCCGGCGAGGTAGTCGGTCCGCGGCGCGAGGTCGTAGGCGCGCACCGAGGCGCCGGCGACGGGCTTGCCGTCGCCGTCGGTGACGCGGCCGAGGATCGTGGCCGCAGCCTGCAGCCGCACTTCGATGGTCGTCGGTGCACCTGCCGCGATCGTCGCTTCGCCGCGCCAGATGCCGCAGCGGTCGGCGCGCGCCGTCACCGGTTGCTTGCCGGTCTTGAGGCCGACCATGACGAAGCGGCCGTCCTCGTCGGTGAGCGCATGGCGTGCGGTCCACTGCGGGATCACCTTCATGCCGCGAAAGTCGAGGCGGGTCGGCGCGGCACCGGCGACCACGGTGGCGCCGGCGATCGGTGCCCCGCTGTCGTCGACCACGCGCCCGATCAGGCTGCCGCCGCCGTCGGTGAGTTGCAGCGTGACCTGCGGAGCTGGCTTGGAGCTGTCGATGGTGTCGACTTCGACCATCGCCGAAGGGCCGAAACCGGGTGCGAACGCGGCGAGCGAGGCCTTGGCCGGGACCTGCGCGAGTACGAAGTTGCCGTCGGCGCCTGCCGTCGCCACGGGGCAGCCGTTCCACCAGGCGTGCCCGCCGGTCTGCAGCCAGACGGTCGCGCCGCCGACCGGACCACCGGCCGGATCGACGATCGCGCCGCGCACGCCGACTCCGGTCTCGAGTTCGAACCGATACTCGTTCTCGCCCGGCGCGATCTCGGTCGAGCCGCTGTCGCCGCGAACCGACGTGAGTCGGACCTTGCCGATCGGCACCGCGGCGAAGGTCACGACTCCGTCCTGGTCGGTGCGGCCGCGCGCGAACGGTTCGTAGGACTCTGCGTACTCGGCGTGCCGCAGGAACACCTCGACGTCGGCTGCGGGACGCGACTCGGCCCAGACCGCGGTGACCCGCAGCGTCGCGCCTATCGCCGGGGCGTTCGCCGCACCTTGCTCCGGCGCGGCCACGCGTTCGGGTTCGGTCGACGCAGCACCGGTAGCGGTCGTCGCGGCGCCGGCCGCTGGCGGCGCGGTGGGGGCGGGTGCGGGTTCGACCGGCGCAGGCGTCGGCGCGGTGGATTCGGAACGAGTCAACAGCCAGATCGCAGCGGCGACGGCGATGACGAGCAGCGCGTAGACGAGGGAGCGGTTCGCGGGCATCGGACCTCCTGGCGAGGACGATACCCAACGCGGTCCGTTCGCGTTCGTTCAGTCCGTGCCGCGCTGCTGCAGGTTGCGCAGGAAGCGCAGCAGTGCGCCGGCGCCGGCCCGCGAACCCGGATGGAAACCGGCAAGGTGCGCGGTGCGCGTCGGCGCCTCCTGGCCGCGCAACGCCGGGCCGAAGCTGGCCGTCGGCAGCTCCGGATCGACCGTGCGCAACGAGTTGAGCACGCGGCTGGCGAGGCCTGGGCCGACATCTGGCGCGACCACGAGGCAGTCGTGGCCGCCGGCGCCGAAGAACAGGGTGCGCGCGTCGCCGAGGCTGTGGGCGACGTCGACGCGGATGCCCTGGTTGTGCAGTTCGCGCAGCAGCCCTTCCATGGGCTGGCGGTCCCCGAGCAGCGTCAGGACGTCGATCGGGCGCGGCTCGGGGCTGGTCACGCAGGGCTCTTCGGCAGGTATCGGGACAGGAGTCAAGACCTGGGCGGGGCTGCGCCGATGGGCTCGTTGTCATGGCCTTCCGCACCGGTCTCGTCTTCGTCTTCGGCCTCGTCCTCGGCCTTGGTGCCGCGGGTATCGCCGCCCAGTCCACGCTGGTGGTGCCGCCGTCGCACGGCGGTCGGGAGGGTTCGAGCAGCACCAACGTGCCGTTCGGGCGCAGCACGCCGACGCGTGTGCAGTGCTTCTACGACGCGATGTCGTTCAACGGTCCGCAGACGATCACGGCGCTGTCGTTCCGTTGTGACGGCGGTGACGTGGCCACCGCCAAGACCGTCGATTGTGAGATCCGCATGTCGACGATGCCGGGCTCGCTGCTGGCGTTGAGCGCGGACTTCGCGCAGAACCGCGGCGCGAACGAGATCGTGGTGTTGCCGCGGCAGCTCTACTCGCTGCCGGCGCATGCCGCGGCAGCGACGCCGAGCGCGTTCCTGCCGCCGATCACCCTGGCGACGCCGTTCAGCTACGACCCGGCGTTGGGCGGTCTGCTGGTCGAGGTCGTGGTGTTCGGTCAGCCTCCCGGCACCTACTCACTGGACCTGACCTACGTCTGTGACAGCCCCGAAGTGCTCGTCGGGCCGCCGCCGTGTCCGCAGCCCGGTTCGGTGCCGCTCGACGTGCGCAGCGCGACCACCCAGGTGATGTGGGGGCGGCCCTGGGTCGTGCAGGTGCTCGACGCCAGTCCCGGTGCGCTGGTGACGCTGGTGCTCGGTTCGGTGGACAGCGGTCCGTGGAGCGGCTTCGTGCTGCCGCAGGACCTGGCCATCCTCGGGGCCCCGAGCTGTTACCTGTCGATCGACATCGTCGCCTCGCACTTCCAGGTCGCCGGCGGCAACGGCACCGCGTCGTTCCCGTTCGTGATCCCGAACATGCCCGCCGCGGTCGGCACCTGGCTGCGGTTCCAGGCTGGCGCGATCAATCCGGCGGCCAACTCGATCGGCATCGTCACCAGCCAGGCCAAGAAGGTCGAGGTTTGTGGCTGGGAGCCGGTGGGGCGGGTCTGGGCCTCGGGCCTGGCGACGACGGTCGGCACGCGCGAACTCGGCGTCGCGCCGGTGGTGCAGTTCACGGTTCAGTGAGCCCGGCGGCCGCCCGGCCCGGTGGCGCGGCGGCGATGGCATCGGCGTTTGCCCACGCGGTTCAAGTCGCTGCCGGCGCCGACCGAAGTTCAGCATGCGCACGGCGCAGTTGTCTGGGGGGATGACGGCCGTGTTGCACAGACTGTGCGGGATCAGGGGGTCTGTGCACTGCCGGTTCGGGAAGGTGGGGGCCTTCTCCCCGGCAGGTGAGTACTGCGGTGGCCATGGGGGTGGCCGCCTGCGGTCGGGCGCCCGCGGTGCCACGCAACACCGCGGGACGGCCTTTTCTTCCGGCCTGGCTTCGGTGGCCGAATGATCGTGCGCGGTCGCGACTCGATCTCGATCGCATCGGGGCGTATGCACAGGGCATGCGCAGGTCGATCCTGTTCTCCGTCACCGTCGTCCTCGCCGCGGCCTGCTCGACGGTGCCGTCCGGGTTGCCGCGCGAGCCCCTCGACAGCTTGCCGTGGAGCACCGACGGCGACGACCAGGCGGTGTTGCAGGCGCGCGCGCTGTTCGAACGGGGGCGAGGCAAGCAGGCTCTCTTGCAGGTCGAGGCCGTGCTCGAACGGCACCCGGCCCACGTCGATGGGTTGCGTCTGCGGCAGGACATCCTGCGTGAGCGCGGCCGCCGCGGCCTGCTGCTGCACGAGGTCCAGCAGCAACTCGCCGCCAATCCCGAGGACCCGCTCGCCAACTATCTGGCCGGCCGACTGCGGCGCGACGACCGTGCCCGACAGCAGAACTTCGCCGCCGCGGTGCAGGCCGCGCCGGGCAGCCTGTGGTCGTGGTTCGGCCTGGCGCACTCGCTGCGCGAGACCGATACGGCCCGGTCGCTCGCGCTCTACGCCGCCCTCTATGCGGCCAGCCATCGCCACCCGATCGTCGGCGTCTCCTACGCAGCGGTGTTGTTGCGCAACCAGCAGCCCGAACTCGCGGCCCAGATCTACGACCACATGCGCAGCGACGAACGCGTCCCGGGCGTGGGCGATCTGGGGCTGGCTCAGGCGATGGTGGCCCTCGATCGCCGCGACGCGGCGTGGGCGGGGCTGCTCGCCGCGCTGCGCGTGCGGCCGTTCGACCCCGGCGTGCATTCGTTGCTGCACGCGTGGCTCGAGACCGGCGTGTCGATCGACCAGGAACGGCAGGTGCTCGACATCCTGCGTGAGGATCCGACGCGCCTTGGCGCCTTCGCCAGCGAGTCCGGCACGCAGCTGCTCGTCGATCTGTTGGTGCGCGGCATGCAGCCGCAGGCGGCGCTGAATCTGCTCGAAGCCGGGCCCGACCTGACGCAGCGGCCGGCCTGGCGGCGGTTGCAGCGCCGGTTGCTGCTGGCGCTGGGTGAGGTCGATCGTTTCGTTCAGGTCGTGGTCGAGGACGTGCCCGAACAACTGGTCGGCGCCGAAGGCAACCGGTTGCGAGGCCGCTGGCTGACGCTGTTGCGCGGACCGTGGCGCGACGGCGCGGCGCTGGCCGACGTCGCGCGCGTGCGCGAACTGGCCGCGGCGCTGCTTGCGGTCGGCTGGTTGCAGGAGGTCGAACTGCTCGTCGACGTCGCCGAGCGCCGGTTCGGCGCGGCCGCGGCGCCGCTGCTGCCGCTGCGCGACGAGGCGCGCCGTGAGCTGGCGTTCGAAGCCGGTTTGCGGCGCCTGCTCTATCAGGGCTATCGCAACGAGGACACGGTCGAGGTGGCGACCGTGCTCGAGCGCATCCGCGAGCTGTCGCTGCGCGTTCTGGAACGCGACGTGGTCGGCAGGCCGACGGTGTTCTCGCTGCCGATGATCGGTGAGCTCGTCGACCCGTTCAGCGGTGCCTTCGCCGATCACTTCGATCGCTACAACCGCCACTTCGTGCTCGGTCGTCGTTCGGGCGGCACTGCCGAGGGCATGCTGTTCGTGCGGCTGTCGCTCGCCGATCTGCCGGACTCCGAGCTGCTCGCCCTGCCCGGTCGTTGCCTGGAAGTGGTCGCGATCGATCGCGACGTGCGGGCATTGGCCGGCGTGCTCGGCGGCGACCTCGCCGGCGTCGCGCTGCTCAACCACTTCCTGATCGACTACGACGCCGTGCGCGACTGGGCGCGCAGCATTGCCGATCGGCGCCGCATCGCCCGCGAGGATGGCGGCGCGCTGGTCGACGACCCGCTGCCCGCGGCCGAGCCTGACGATCCGCTCGACGTCTCGTGGCGCCTGTCGCTGCTGTCTTCCGTGCAGGACAGTGACCTGCAAGCGGCCGTGCTCGACACCATCCGACACCACGAACGACAACACCTCGTCGACTCGTTCCACTACCTGCCGGTCGAGGCGAATGTGTGGCGGGCGCTCGGGTTGGTGTTGGGCTTCGGCTTGTCGCCGTCGTCGATCGAGGCCGAGATGGAGCGCCGCGCCGAGCTGGCTGCGCTGGTCGTCTCGGAGCACACCGAACTGGTGCTGGCGCACATCGCCGACTTCCTGGGCGAAGCAGGGCTCGATTCGCCCCACCACCACGGTTTTGGCGATCTGGCGCGGCAGTTGTGCGCGAAGCTGGCTGAGCTGGGGGTGCCGGCCGAGAACTGTCAGCCGAGCCGCTGGCACCTGGTGCCGCGGCAGCAGGTCCGGGAAGCTGCCCGTCTGCTGTTGACCGAACTGCGCGGCCGGTGAGCGTTCCCGCACTGCGTGGCACCGTCATGCAGCGGGGGGCGCGGCACGGCGCTTGCCACGCGGCGGCGCCGCGCGGTGACCAGTTATCGCTTGGGGTCTGCGTCCCGGACCTCATACTTGGCAGCGGTCGCCCCAGTCATTCGTCTGGCGTTCCACCTGCTTGCTGCGGGTGGCCGAAAAGCTCCGTGGAGGTACCGATGCAACGTTCCCTTTCCCTGTCTTCGCTTCTCGTCGGCTTGCTCGTCGTGCTGCCGGCGCGGCTCGCCGCCCAGGATCCGCCCGGACCCAAGGACGGTGACAAGGAGATCGCCGAGAAGGTCACGACCCTCAAGGACATCGTCGGTGACCGCAAGTTCAGCCGCGATGACGAGGGTCTGCAGATCATCGACGCGCTGCTGCAGAAGCTGCAGGCCGGCGTCGGCCCCAAGGACCAGCAGCTGATCACCAAGGGTCTGGACGGCGTGTTGTCCTCCGGCAAGCTGCGGCCGCCCGAGAACACGCGGCTCTACGTCGGTGCCGCGGCGGCCCTGGGTTACTGCGGCGAGGACGGCGCCAAGTCGCTGAAGAAGGCCTACACCGCCAAACGCTTCCCGGACAAGAAGCCGTGGGTGCCGCTGCGTGAGCAGTTGCTGAAGGCGGTCGGGCGCACCAAGGACGAGGCGATGGTCAAGTTCCTATGTGACGAGGCCCGACTGTCCCCCGAGGCCGCGCTGCAGGCTGCGGCCGGCGAGGCGCTCGGCAACTTCGAGCAGTCCGAGGAGAAGGTGCGCAAGGAGATCGTCTCCGATCTGCTGCGTAAGTACGGCGAGCTCTCCGAACTGGCCAGCCAGATGGGCTCGGCCAACATCGAGGCGCAGAACGCGCGGGATCGCCTCGCGGCGCTGTCGGACAAGTGGAACACCACGCTCGCCAAGCTGACCAAGCAGAACTTCCACAAGTTCAGCGACTGGCTGACCTGGTACAACAAGAACAAGAACGAGAAGTGGTGACTTCGCGATGAGGGCGGGTGAGCAGCGGGAAGATTCCGCTGCCGAGCCCGTTCCAAGGCGGCCGATGCGCGCACTTCCCTGGTTGGTCGCCGCCGGTGCCGCGGCACTGATCGTCTGGCTGCTGTTCGAGACTCGCGCTACCGCGGAGTTGGCGGGGCGCCACGAGGTCGATGCCCGGCAGGCGCGGCACGCAGCTGCCGCGGCGGCCGCCGAACTTGCCGGGGTCCGCGCCGAGCGGGATGGACTCGCCGCGGACAAGCAGCGGCTCGAAGGGGAACTGTTCCAGTGGCAACAGCAGCACGCGGCGATGGCCGAAGTCGTGCGACAGCGCACCGAACTGGCCGAGCAGAAGGCTGCCGAAGCCGCGGCGGAACAGGCTCAGCGGCTGGCGCCCATGCCCGAGGGCGTGCGCATGTGTCTCGCGGCACTGCACGAGTGTCTGCGCGCCGAAGGCTTCTCCGAGCAGCGGTTCGTCGCCGCCAGGAGCCTCGACGAGGAGGGGCTGCACGAGGTGCAGATGATCGAGATCTCCGCCGACGGGCTGGCCTCGAGCGTGCTCTACGGCGAATTGATGACGGCGGTGCTGGACCGCAGCACGGGCCGGCTCGAGTTGCGGTTCCACCGCGGTCATCGCCTCGCGGATGGCGAACGGAGCGAACTGCCCGAGGATGGTTACCCGATCGTGTTCGCGCCGATCGACGGTCGCCTGTTCGAGGAGCGATTGCCGTATCTGGTGCATGCCGGTGGCGCCTACCCGGTGGCGGAGGCGGCGCCCCGTGACGAAGCGCTCGTCGACCCCGCCACCCGCAACAACTGGCTGGAGCGCTTCGACCGGCTGTGTGCGAGCGCCGGCGGCGCCGACCGGGTGCGCGTCCAGCGCTTTCGCGGCATGCGTGACGCCTGGTTCCTGGACGCGCAGTTGATCGGCACCGACGATCACCATCACGTGGTCTTCTACGGCAACGCGGCGCGGCTCGCGGTGGAGGTCGACGAGACCGCCGGTGTGGTCTCGCTGCTGCTGCAGGATGGTTCCTTGCGTCGGAACGGCGCCGACTCGAAGATCACGGGCGAGGGTTACCGCATGCTGTTGCCGAACGTCACTCCGTCCCAGGCCATCGACACCATGCTAGGCATGGTTCGCAAGAAGTGAGCGCCGCGCCGAGCGCGGGCTTTCGTCAGTTCGCGAGCACCTGGTCGTCGCCGGTGGAAGCCGCATTGCTCGAGTTGTTGCCGCCGATCGACGCGGCGCCAGCCGGGTTGCACGCGGCGATGCACTACGCGCTGTTTCCCGGCGGCAAGCGACTGCGGCCGATGTTGGCGCTGCTCGGCTGTGCGGCGGCCGGCGGCGAACCGACGACGGCACTGCGCGCCGGTGCTGCGCTCGAGTGCCTGCACACCTACAGCCTGGTGCACGACGACCTGCCGTGCATGGACGACGACGACCTGCGGCGCGGTCGGCCGACGTGTCACAAGGTGTTCGGTGAAGCGATGGCGCTGCTGGCCGGGGACGCTTTGCTGACCGTGGCGTTCGAGGGTGTCGCCAGCGCCGGCGCGGCCGCGGTCGTCGAACTCGCCCGCGCTGCGGGCAGTCGCGGCATGGTCGGCGGGCAGGTAGAGGATCTCGCCGCCGAAGGCGATCGGGCCGCCCACACGCTCGAGCGGGTCACCTGGATCCACGACCACAAGACCGGTGCCCTGATCACCGCCAGCCTGCTGGTCGGGGCTCACGCGGCGGCACCGACGGCGGTTCCCGAGGCGGTGCTGCAGCCGTTGCGCCACTTCGGCGACCTGCTCGGTCGGGCCTTCCAGATCGCCGACGACTGCCTGGATCTGACCGGCACCGCGAGCGAACTGGGCAAGAACCCGCTCGCCGATCTCGCCCTTGGCAAGCTGACCTGGCCGGCGTTGGTGGGCCTCGAACGCAGCCGGGCCCAGGCTCGCGAACTCAGCCAGCAGGCCGCCGCCCTGGCGCCGCAGATCGTGGCCGCGACGGCCTCTTGGCGGGGCGGCACGGACGGCGCGCTGGACTGGGCCTGCAGCTTGCTGCAAGATGTGGCGTCCTACGCAGTCGAACGGCGCTCCTGAGGGGGCTGCCCGAGTCTGTGTCGCAACTTACGTTCGCCGCGACTGGAGCAGGCTTTGCACGCACCTTCCTCGACGCCGCTGTTCGACCAGGTCAACAGTCCCGCAGACCTCAAGCTGATTCCCCGCGACCAGCTCACCGCCCTGTGCGCCGAGTTGCGCAAGGTGATCATGGACACGGTGGCCGTGACCGGTGGCCACCTCGGCTCGGGCATGGGGGTGGTCGAACTCACCGTCGCCCTGCACTACCTGTTCGACTTCAAGGACGATCGCCTGGTCTGGGACGTCGGCCACCAGTGTTACCCACACAAGCTGCTGACGGAACGCAAGGAGCGCTTCCACTCGCTGCGGCAGAAGGGTGGCCTGTCGGGGTTCTCCAACAAGTGGGAATCGGAGTACGACGCCTACCTGATGGGTCATGCCGGCACCGCTGCCTCGGCGGCGCTCGGCATCGCCATGGGTGATCGCATGATGGGCCGGTCGCGCCACTCGGTGGCCGTCGTCGGCGACGCGGCGATGGGCTGCGGCGTCGCCTTCGAGGCGCTCAACCACGCCGGCTCGCTCGAGAAGGATCGGCTGTTGGTGATCCTCAACGACAACCGCTGGTCGATCGCCAAGACCGTCGGCGCGCTGTCGCGTTACCTCAACACCTTGCGCGCGGGATCGTTCTACAACCGCGCCAAGGAGACGATGCACCACCTGATCCAGTCGATCCCGCTGGTCGGCAAGGACCTCGATCAGCGCCTGGGCGACACCGTCGAGATGCTCAAGAACATGGTCGCGCCAGGGCACGTGTTCGAGCAACTCGGCTTCCGCTACTTCGGGCCGGTCGACGGCCACGACATGGAGGCGATGCTCAGCGCGCTCGAGAGTGTCAAGAAGCTCGACGGGGTGGTGCTGTTGCACGTGCTCACCGAGAAGGGCAAAGGCGTGCCCGGCAGCGAAGAGCGCTACGACCGCGCGCACGCGGCCAAACCACAGGCGGCGCCCAAGAAGAAGCCCGAGAAGGTCCCGGTGGAGCCCGCCGTGCTGCAGCCCGTGGTGCCGGTGATCAAGCCGGGGCGGTCGTGGACCGAGTGGTTCGGCGAAGGCATGCAACAGTTGGCCGAACAGGACCCGCGCGTGATCGCGATCACCGCCGCGATGCCCGACGGCACCGGCCTGATGGAATACCGCGACAAGCACCCCGAGCGCTTCGTCGACGCCGGCATCGCCGAGCAGCATGCCGTGGCGATGGCTTCGGGCATGGCGACCAGCGGCATGCGGCCGGTCTGCGCGATCTACTCGACCTTCCTGCAGCGCGGTTACGACCAGGTGTTCCAGGAGGTGATCCTGCAGCGCCTGCCGGTCGTGTTCGCGATGGACCGCGGCGGCCTCGTCGGCGAGGACGGTGCGACCCACAACGGGCTCTACGACATCGCCTACCTGCGCTGCATGCCCGGCATCGTGTTGATGGCTCCCAAGGACGGCCCCGAACTGCAGGAGATGCTGCAGTTCGCGCTGAGCCTGCCGGGGCCCAGCGGTCTGCGTTACGCGCGCGGCAACGCGCCGACCCAGTCCGAACTGATCGGCTGGAACGGCGTGCGGCAGCCGATCGAACTCGGCCGCATGGAGATCCTGCGCGAGGGCCGCGACGGCGCGATCCTCGCCTACGGGCACATGGTGCAGACCGCCCTCGAGGCCGCGGCGGCGCTGGACAAGCGCGGCGTGCACCTCGAGGTGGTCAACGCGCGGTTCTGCAAGCCGCTCGACGAGGCCGGCGTGCTCGACGTCTGCAACCGCCACGATCGAGTCGTCACGCTCGAAGACCACTCGCGCATCGGTGGGTTCGGCAGCGCGGTGCTCGAGTGCCTCGCGGCGCACGGGCCGGTGCGGGCCCAGGTGCAGGTGATGGCCGTGCCCGACGAGATCCTCGAACACATGAGTCGCAACCAGGTGCTCGAGTATTGCGGCCTCACCGCGGCGCACGTCACGCAGCGGTTCCTGGCCGAGAAGTTCGCCGACGTCAAGCTCGCGCCGTCGGCCCGCTGAGAGCCTGAGAGGAACCATGATACAGGCTCTCAGAATGTCCCTGGTGGCCGCATTCGCGGCCACGCAGAGAGCGAGAAGCCGATTGCTTCTCACTCTCTGACTCCTTCGAGGGCGATCGCCTCATGACCGCGAATCTGCCGGCCAATCCACATCTGCTGTTGGTCGGTGACGAGCGTAAGGGTGGCACCTTCGAGGTCGTCACCCGGCACGCCGAGTGGCTGCGCGCGCGGGGCTGCCGCGTCGACGTGCTCGTCGATCGCGACGCGCCGCTGCCCACGCCGCTTCCCGACGCGGTGGTGGTGTTCGGCGGCGACGGCTCCCTGCTCGCGACCGCGCGACGCATGGGCACCGACCAGCGTCCGACGCTCGGCATCAATCGCGGTCGCCTCGGCTTCCTGACGGCGTTCGAATACGACCAGGTGGACCGGGCCCTGCAGATGCTGCTCGACGGGCAGTTGTGCGAGGAGCCGCGGTTCATGTTCTGGTGCACGGTCGAAGGACCGGACGGTGTCGCTTCGGAGCGTGTCGCCGGCGTCAACGACGTCGTCGTCGGCCGCGCCGGCGCCGGTGGCATGATCATCGTGCAGGCCCGACGTGGCGGTACGACGCTCGGCACCTACCGCGGCGATGGCCTGATCGCGGCGACTGCGCTCGGTTCCACCGCCTACTCGCTGGCTGCCGGGGGTCCCGTGCTGGCGCCCGAGATGGACGCGCTCGTGCTCACGCCACTCGCGTCGCATTCGCTGAACGCGCGGCCGTTGGTGTTGCCGGTCGGCGATGGCATCGAGATCGATCTGCTCGAAACCTCGGCCGTCGACTACGGCTATTGCCAGATCGACGGGCAGGTGCAGATGCAGGTGCCGGTCGGCGGCGTCGTGCGGCTGTCGCTGGCGCCGATGCGGTTCCGGCAGCTCGGCCACGGGCCGGGTTACTTCTTCGAGGTGCTGCACCAGAAGTTCGGCTTCGCCGGCATCGCGGCGTCGGGCCGCGGCGGCGGGGCCTGATCCGGAACAGGCTGACTCGGAACAGTCGGTCAGCCGAGCTCGAACTGCCGCTTGGCGTCGACCACGTCGCGGTTGATCGCGACCACGGCCTCGTCGAGGCGCGCCGCCAGGTTGTCGTTCTTGCCCAGCGTCGAGCGCACCTGGCGCATCATCTGGATCGCCATGCGCAGCGTGCGCACGATGTCGCCAGCGTCGGTGCGAGCCAGCCGTTCGAGGTCTTCGATCGTGCCGCCGCGGCTCCACGCGTCGACCGCCGGCCCGATGCCCCAGTCAGGTTCCTTGACCGGGTTGGGGATGCCCTGCAGCACCTCGATCGCGGTGAAGCGGCGCACCGCGTCGGACACCTCCTTCATCAGCGGGCCCGGTTCGCGCCGGTGGCTGTGTGGATCGACGCGGCGCCGTTCTTCGTGGATCAGCGCCGTGAACGTCGCGGCCAGCTGGTGCAGGTCCATCTTCTCGAGCACGCCGGCGAACAGCAGTTCGACGGCCTGGATCTCGTAACCGTTGACGAGCCTGGCCACCTTGCCGCGCGGCAGCAGTCCGGCGTCGTCGAGGTAGCCGGCATCACGCAGCACCTGCATGCGCATCAGCAGTGCGGCGCGGGCTGCAGCGCGCTTCTTGGTGCGCGCCGACGCCGAACCCTTCTGCGCCTGGAACGCCGCGAAGCTGCGGTCGTAGGCGTCGAGCAGGCCGGCGCCGCCGACGCGATCGTAGAGGTTGAGGATCGTCGAGTACGACAGGTTGAAGCGCGAGGTGATCGGCTCGACCTTGCCGCCGTGGTATCGCGACAGCGGCGCCTCACGCAGGTCCTCGTCCTCGAGGATCGCCAGCACCAGGCCGCTCTTGTCCAGGCCTTGCCGCCCGGCGCGCCCGGCCATCTGCATGTAGTCGCGGCTCTTCATGTAGTCCATCTGCACCCCGTCGAACTTGCGCAGCAGATCGAACACGACGGTGCGCGCCGGCATGTTGATTCCCAGCGCGAAGGTCTCGGTGGTGAACAGCAGCTTGAGAAGCCCTGACGTGAACAGGCGCTCGACCACTTCCTTGTGGATCGGCAGCATGCCCGCGTGGTGGTAACCGACGCCGGCGACAGCGCGACCGAGGATGCCGCGCAACCCGGGATCGGCTCGTGGATCGAGCTCGAAACGCGCGCAGATGTCGTCGAACTGAGCCTCGATCGCTGCCCGTTCGCGTCGGTCGAGCAGCCGCCGGAACATGCTGCGCTCGGCCTTGATCTCACATTCCTTGCGCGAGAAGCAGAAGTAGAGGATCGGCAGCAGTTGGCGCTGCTGCAGCTCGTCGAGCAGTTGCACGTAGGGGCGCGGGCCCACGGCGATGCGCCGACCCTTGCCCCGTTCACGCTTGTCGCCCCAACGCGAGCGCTCCCGTTCGCGGCGGCCGGCGCGCTCGCCGTGTCGACCCTCCCGGGCGGCGGCGCGTTCGTGGAACTGCAGCGCGCGCGGCCGTTGCGCCAGTTGGAAGACGCCGGCGTCGGGGTGGTAGAGGCGGTGCGACAGCGGCACCGGCCGCTTGGTGTGTTCGATGATCTCGAGCTCGTGCTCACGCACCGAGCGGACCCACGAACCGAATTCCTGCAGGTTGGCGATGGTCGCCGACAAGCCGACGAAGCGCACGTGGGGCGGGGCGAAGATCAGGCTCTCCTCCCAGACCGTGCCGCGGTCGACGTCGTCGACGAAGTGCACCTCGTCGAAGATCGCGAAGTCGGTGTCGTCGAACCGCTTGGGGTCCTCGAACACCGCGTTGCGGAAGATCTCCGTGGTCATGATGACGATCGGCGCCTCGGGATCGAGCGTCAGATCGCCGGTCATCAGGCCGACGCGCAGGCCGTCGTTCTTGAAGTCGCGGAACTTCTGGTTGCTGAGCGCCTTGATCGGGCTCGTGTAGATCGCGCGGCGGCCGCGGCGGATCGCTTCTTCGATCGCATACTCGGCGACGAGGGTCTTGCCCGAGCCGGTGGGGGCGGCCAGCAACACGTTCTTGCCGGCTTCGATGGCGAGCGCGGCCTGTACCTGGAAGGCGTTGAGGGTGTAGCCCTTGAATCGCATGGGCGATTCGTCTTCGGCTGGTTTGGCCACGGCGCGCAGCATCGCACACTGCCGGGCCGAGGGGAACGCACAACATCGGTTCGTGCGAGGGCGGCGCGGCGTGTGCACTGTTGTCCACAGGCGATGCCGGCGCGCTTCGGCGAGCCCGCCGAACCTCACGCTGGCGTATGGCGGAGGTCGAGCTATGCTCGCGCGCGCTTCGCCACGGCGGCGGAGCGTTTCGTTACCGGTCCAGCAGCCGCCGCAGGGCGGCAACCGCGTCGCGCGGTCAACGCGACGCCCAACTGCAAGCCAGCCATGGAAAACAAAGAAGCCAACGTCGGCAAGTTCGTGTCGCGCCACCTCTCGCAGCTCAAGATCCTGACCCGCCTGCTCGAGCACGAGCTGGACGCGGCCAAGGGTGCGCGCGACGTGCAGATCGATCGTCACCTGCTCGAGAACGTGGTCGACACGCTCGAGATCTTCACCGACGACTGCGAGAACGCGAGCGGCAGCTCGCGCGAGCGCAAGGCCGAGCAGAAGCCGGTCGTCGCCCGTCTGAACTGATCCGGCCCGAGTTGGCAGCAGCCGGAGGGCGCCGCGAGTCGTTGCGCCGCCCGGCCTGCCGATCCTGCCCTTGGCGCCCTCACCCACAACCGGGAACCGCGTGACGCCCACGGCACGTTGGGCGGTCTGGGGTGTCGTGCTCAGCGCGCTGGCGCTGACGGTCTGGCTCGCCGGACCGCGCGCCGCCGACGTGCTGGCGGCCAGGTATGAGCAATCCGCGCGAAGCAGTCCGCTGGTCGATCTCGATCACGTCGGCTTCGCGGTGCGGCCCCAGTGGTTGGACGAGCCGCTGCTGCTCGCGATCTGCCGCGACCTCGGGCCGTGGCTGCAAGACCAGGTGCCGATCCTCGACGAGGGTGCGGCGCGGCGCTTGCGCGACGGCCTGCAGACCGTGGCCTGGGTCGAAGACGCGAAGCTCGAACGGGTGTTTCCAGACCGCTTCAAGGTCGCGCTCACCCTGCGCCGGCCGGTGCTCGCGGTTCGTGATGCCGAGGGGCAGGGCCTGTGCCTGGTCGACGCCGACGCGCGGGCGTTGCCGTGGGTCGACACGGCGTTGCCGTTCACGACCCTGCACCGCGAAGGCGGCGCGGGTTCCATGACTTGGACCGCCGGGGCGTTGGTCGACGAGGCCCGCGTGCGGGTCGCGGCGGCGATCGTGGTCGAGTGGCGCGATCAGCTCGTGCCGCTGGTACCTGGCTGCCCGCGACTGGTCGAAGTCGACTGCACCAACCTCGGCGAGCGTTGGTTGCGGGGCCCGGCCTATCCCGAGGTCCGCATCAAACTCGCGCGCCAGGAAGGACAGGTGGCGACGTTCGCCTATGGTCGCCCCGTCGACAGCGTCTTGCCTCGCGTCGCGGTGCGCACCAAGGCTCAGGTGCTGAGCAACATCCTCGCGAGGCGCCCGGGTCTGAACGGTTTGTTGTTCGCCGACCTGCGTCTGCTGCGGCGCTGGGCGGACTACCTGCAGCCGCGTGAACCGGGAACGCCGGATCCGCTCGGGCCGTGGTCCGAACTCGAGCGGCGCTGAACGGTCAGCGCTTGTCGGTCGGGGAGCTGCCGCTGCAGGCGCGCAGCACTGCGCGGATCAGACCGTGCAGGTCGAAGCCACCGGCCTTGGTGCATCCCAGGCGCACGATGACGAGTTGTTCGGTCGGCAACACGATCACGTATTGCCCTTCGTGGCCGTCCATGTGCATCAGGTTCTCGGGCAGGTCGGCCCACATGCGTGGCTGTGGTCCGTCGCCATCGGGGTCGGCATTGAGCCAGAGGTGCCGGCCGAATCGGCCGCGGCTCGCCGGCGATGCTGCGGCGCTGGCCGAGACCCAGCCCTCGGGCAAGATGCGTTTGCCGGCGAAGACACCGTCCTGGGCGTAGAGCAGCCCGAGCCGGGCCCAGTCGCGCGCCGTCGCGAAGCCGTACGAACTGCCCACGAACGTGCCGCTCGGATCGGTCTCGAGCACGGCGTGGTGCATGTGCAGCGGCGCGAACAGTTCGCGCTCCGGGAACGCCCAGTAGTCGGCGTCGTCGGCGAACGTGCGGCGCAGTTCCCGGCAGAGCAGGTTGGTGACGCCGCTCGAGTAGCGCCAGGATGAGCCCGGTTCGTGCTCGAGGTTGAGCGCGGTTTGGACCTCGGCATGGTCCTTCGAGGTGAACAGCATCCGCAGCACGTCGCTGGCGGGATCTTCGTAGCCCTCGTTCCAGGCCAGGCCCGGCGTCATCGTCAACAGATGGTGCAGGCGCAGGGCGCGGCGCGGGTCGGTCGCTGGCCACGGCGCGGTCCGCAGCGGCGCCTGCAGGTCCAGCTTGCCTTGGTGCATGCGGATCCCGATCAGCGCGTTGGTGAGCGTCTTGCTCATCGACCAGCCGGGTAATGCCATCGTCGTGTCGTAGCCGGCGGCGTAACGCTCGGCGATCAGCCTGCCGCGATGCACCACGACCACGGCGCGCGTGCGCAGCGCCGGTCCGTTGGCAGGTTCCACGAACGCGGCGGCGATCGCGGCGGTGAGTGCGGCTTCGTCGATGGTCGCCTTGGGCGCAGGCCCGGCGGTGATCTCGCCGAGCGGCCATTCGCTGCGTTCGGTGATCGGTGCCTGCCTGGGACTGCCGCGCGCCGCGAGGGCTTCGGCATCGACGCCGTCGGCGAGCAAGGTGCAACCCACGTTGGCGGTGCGAACGGCGGTGGCGTGGGCCTTGCCCAAGATCGCGGTCACGGTGCCCTGGTCGCGATCGACCTGCAATCGCAGGAAGGGGCGGATCAGCCTCTCGAGCGGTCGGTCGGGATAGAGCTCCTCGGCGAGCACCGAATCGAGCTCACGACCGCTGACGAAGACCGCCGAGGCCGCGACCTTGGCAGCGTAGGCCGCAGCGATCTCGGCCATGCGTGGATCGAGTGCGTCCTTTGGCGTCTGCGCCGGCAACAGCATGGCGAGCGCCGGCAGGGCGATGGGGAGCATCTGCTGCGGTCGTGTCATCCGCGCATGGTAAGGCCGGGGTGCTTGCTCCGATGGGTTCGATTGGTTGCAGTGCGCCCATGCGGCGAACGGTTGTGTGGCCGAGCGGTTGTCTGCTCGGGTTGCTGGTGAGTTGCGAGGCCGGCACGCCCGCGTCGGGCGGCGCGCGGGTTCTCGATCCGGTGACTGCGCCGGTGATCGCGGTGATGCGTTCGGCGCATGGTGAGTTGCGCGAGAACCTGCAGACCTGGTGCGAGCGCATCACCACCGCCGGGCAGTGGCGAGAACTTCGGCAGCGACTCAACGGTGAGTTGGCGTTGTTGCCTGACGACTGGTGCGATTTCGAGCACGACTGTGTGGTGGTCCTGGCCGCGGCTGCTGCGCCCGTTTGGCCGGGGTTCACGGTGCGAGCGCTCGAGGAGGAGGGCGTCGACGTGGTGATCGTCGCGCAGGCCGGTCCGAGCGGCGAGGAGGTTCCCGAGCGCTCGAGTTGCCTGCTGCTGGTCGTTCCGCGCCGCCCGGCGCAACTCGCCGTGGTCCTGCGCCAGCAGTTCGGCCCGGGGCCCGGGTCCGAGAAGACGGTGCGGGTCTTCGCCGTGCCCTGATCGGGAGCTGCGATCGACGACCGGGCTGAAGGTCTGCCGTCGATGGCGTCGATCAGGACGGGGTGAAGCGCGCCGAACGGATCGTGTTGCTGGGCATCGTCGTCGCCGTGGCAATCGCGCTGCGCTGGGCCTTCGTCGCGACCGCGTTCGTGCCGAACCCGCTGCGCGCCGATGCCGGTGAATACGCTCGCTACGCGCAGAACCTCGTCGAGCACGGCACCTACTCGCTCTCGACCGCCGAGGTGCCGCCCCCCGACTCGTTCCGTTCGCCGGGTTATCCGCTGCTGCTGGCCGCGTGCCGCGCGGCGGTCGGCGAAGCCCACTGGCTGTCGTTGGTGCTGGCGCTGCAGGTGCTGTTCGGCGGTGCGACCGTGTTGCTCACGTTCCTGCTGGCGTCGCGATTGGTGCCGTTCGCGGTGGCGGTCGGCGCCGCCGTGTTGGTGGCGCTGAGCCCGCACCTCGTCGTCAGCGGTGCCTACGTGCTCACCGAGTGCTTCTCGACCTTCCTGCTGACGCTGGCGCTGTGGTTGCTCGCCTCGGCTCCGGAGCGCAGCACCTGGCGCCATGCCGGCGCGGCGCTGGCGCTGGGTTTCGCGGTGTTGTGCAACGAGGTGCTCGTGTTCGTGCCGCTCGTGCTGGCGCTGCCGCTGCTGCGCCGCAGCGGTTGGCGCGTCGCGATGGTCTACGTGGGCGTCGCGCTGCTGCCGATGCTGTGCTGGGCCGCGCGCAACCAGACCCAGGACCTCGCGCGGCACGGCAGCGAACGGGTCGTGGCCTCGATCAGCCACGGCAGCTATCCCGGCATGGTCCACGAGGACCCGCGCCACTTCGGCTTTCCCTATCGCGACGACCCCGAACAGCCAGCGTTCGGTTCGTCGTGGCGCGACCTTGGTCGCGTGTTGTTGCCGCGGGTCGAGGCGCAGCCGTTGCGCTACCTCACCTGGTACGTGGTGGAGAAGCCGGCCTGGCTGTGGAGCTGGAACCTCGTGCAGGGCAACGGCGTGCTCGTCTACGACGTCTCGAACAATCCCTACGATCGGCAGGCGGTGATCGCGGCCAGTGGCTGGTGCATGCGCCGACTGCACTTTCCGGTGATGTTGCTCGGGGCGCTGGCGGCGCTGTGGGCGGTCTGGAACCGCCGCGGCGGCGCGGGTTTCGTCGCCCAGGCACTGGGCCTGGTCGCGGTGTTCGGCACCCTGGCGTATCTGCCCGTGATCCCCGATCCGCGCTACCTGCAGCCGTTCCGGCCGGTGATCTTCGTGCTCGCGGCGATCGGCGCGCACCGCCTGGTGGCTTGGGTCAGCGCGCGGCGGCCGGTCGCCGAGCCGGTTTCGTCACCGGTCTGACCGGGTTACGCACATCGGCGGACGCGCGGTGGCCCCGGCCGTGCTCTGCTGCGGGTATGACGATCCACGCTTCGGTGCCTGGGGCGGCTCGCTCGATCGCCGCGGTGCGGCAGATGGTCGGCAACACGCCGCTGCTCGAAGTGCTCTACCGCTTCGACGGTCACGATCGGCGGCTCTACGCCAAGTACGAGTCGATGAACATGACCGGTTCGGTCAAGGATCGCATGGCCTGCCACATCCTGGCCGAGGCGTATGCCAACGACAGCCTGCACCAAGGCGATACGATCGTCGAAGTCAGTTCGGGCAACACCGGCATCTCGTTCGCGGCCTTCGGCACCGCGTTGGGGCATCCGGTGCACGTCTACATGCCGGACTGGATGAGCCGCGAGCGCCAGCAACTGATCGCCAGTTTCGGCGCCGAGATCGTGCTGGTGTCGGCGGCGCAGGGGGGCTTCGTCGGGGCGATCGAGCAGGCCGAACGATTTGCGCGCGAGCACGAGGGTGTGTTCCTGCCGCGGCAGTTCGCGAACCGGGCCAACGTTCGGGCGCATGCCGCGACGACCGGGCCAGAGCTGCTGTTGCAGTTGGAGGCGTTCGGGCGCAAGCCCGCGGCGTTCGTCGCGGGGGTCGGCACGGGCGGGACGGTGATGGGGGTCGGACGGTCCTTGCGGGCGGCGTTCCCCAAGGTGCGGGTGCACCCGCTGGAACCGGCGAACTCGCCGACGCTGCGCACCGGTCACAAGGTCGGCAAACACCGCATCCAGGGCATCTCCGACGAGTTCGTGCCGCCGGTCGTGGATCTGCAGGAGCTCGACGACATCGTCGATGTCTGGGACGGGGACGCCATCCTGATGGCGCAGGGCCTGGCCCGGAACCTCGGCTTGGCCGTCGGCATCAGTTCGGGGGCCAACTTCCTGGGGGCCGCCCAGCTGGTCGAAGAACTCGGCGACGAAGGCGCCGTGACGACGGTTTTTTGCGACAGCAACAAGAAGTACCTCTCCACCGACCTGTGCGGCGAGGAACCCATCGAAGACCGCTACCTTGCCCCCCGGATCGAACTGCTGGGGTTCCGGGCGGTTCGCTGAGTGCTGAAGCCCTTGCGGGTTGGTTGCTTCGGAGCGGAACCCTGTCGGTGCCGGACGCCGGGTTGCCCCTGGATGGCGACCTGCAGGTTGGCGGCTGGGGAGGTTCCTTGTTAGCATCCGCCGCGGTTTCGCCGCAGCCGCGGCTCCCGGTTCCCATGGCGCAGGACGGTCAGCCTGCCTTGGGCGCCCTGCGGTGAAGCGTCTCCATCATCATGGACAGTCCTGAACTTGCCGTCATCGGCCTCACCTGCAACGTGGTCGGGGTCTTCTTCCTGGCGAACTCGATCCGGTTTCGCGAGCCGAAGAAGGCGCTGGAGGATGCTCTGGGCGTGGGCATGCGCAGCCTCATGCGGGTCCGTGACACGGCCCTGAACAACATGCAGGTGATCATCGGGTTCCTGTTCCTGACGACGGGGTTCCTGTTGCAGGTGGTCGCTCAGTGGGACATGGAACTGTCCACCCTGGCCTTCTGTGCGAGCATCATCGTATTCGCGGCGGCGGTCTACTCGATCGGCGCCTACAGCTCCCGCCGCGCCTTCCGGCGCCTGTTGCGCGAGTTCTTCCAGAGCGCCGAGTGGTCGTTCAGCGACGACATGGCGCTGACCAAGGAGATCGGTGAACTGCTCGGGGTCCCGCACTCCAAGGAGATGACCGTCGACTCCTACGTGCAGAAGGTCCGGCAGGCGCTGGGTGTGCAGGTCCAGCCGAAGTCCGGGTCGGGCGCGGAGCGTGCGCGCCGGATCGCTCTTCCGGGTCGCTAGGTCCCGTCTCGTGGCTGCGTTCGCCGAACGCGGTCGCCGCGGACGGCCAGTGGGGGGGATGCCAAATCCTGCGCGTCCGGTGCCAGAATCGGCGATTGCCGCGCCACTGGTGCATGCAACCTGGCTGGGTGTTGGGTCGGCGGATCCTGCGTGATGTGGCGAGTGGTCTGCGCGATCTCGTGTTGCCGCCGGTCTGCCTGGCCTGTGGTTCAGCTGCCTTGGACTTGTGTTCGGCGTGCCGGGCGGGGCTGCGGTCGCGACCTCGGCACGGCTGTTGGCGATGCGGTGAGGCGCTGAGCTCGGTTGAAGAGCGTTGCGCGGCCGATCACCGTGAGCTGCGCGGTCTTGCGTGGCACGTGGCGGCTTTCGACTTCCATGGCACGGGCGGCTCGCTCGTGCGCCGGTTCAAACTCGACGCCAACGCTGCCGCGGGACGCTGGCTCGCGCGGGCGATGAGCCATGCGGTCGCACCACGGCTGGGCGGCGCCTGGCGCAGGGCGCGCCTGGTTCCAGTGCCACTGCATGCGAGCCGCCGACGTGAGCGCGGTTTCGATCAGGCGGAGTGGCTGGCCCGACAGGTCTCCCTGCGCCTGGGAGGTCGTTCCAAGGTGGTCTCCGCACTGCGGCGGGTGCTGGCAACCCGTCCCCAGGGCGACCCCCGGGTGCAGTCGCGTGAGGGCAACGTCGAGTCGGCCTTCGCCATGAGTTCACCTCGCTCGATCGCGGGCCGAGCCGTGGTCCTGGTCGACGACGTCTTCACCTCTGGCGCGACCGCGCGCGCGTGTGCGGCCCTGCTGCGCAGTGGAGGGGCCACGGAAGTCGCCCTGCTCACCGCCTGCCGGAGTTGACCCCACACGAGTGACCGCTGCGACGCCCCCTGGTGCTCGCCGATCGACCCCAAGAGCTTGTCAGACCGTGGCTACCGCCGGCCGGCCGGTGGCCGACCGGGGGCTCTGGGGCCCACTGGCCGACTCGATCGGGGGCTCGGCCCAGGCCAAGAAAGGAAAAGTGAAGCCGCGGCTTGACGGCGGTCGATCACTCGCTACTCTCTCCCCCCCTCGCACGTGGGACCAAGCGTGGTTTCGCGGCCCTGCGAGTCTGATCTTTGGC
>CAYMPV010000058.1:0-23286 GCA_964392305.1 uncultured candidatus Brocadiaceae bacterium | reverse complement strand
GAACACGGAAGTCAAGCAGCCAGGGCCGATGATAGTGCTATGCGCGAAAGTAGGTCAGTGCCGGGTCATTCTTCAACGAGGTCCGTCTGCGAGAACATCGCGGACGGACCTCGTTCCTTGTACGGACTGCAGAGCGAATACTGAGCGAATACTGATTGCAGAGCGAACTGGGTCCTGACTGAGCGACTGAGCTGCCTGACTGAGCCGGCAGATCGTTGCGCGGCGGTGGGGCCGATTGTGCGAGGTCGGCACGCTTCGGCGTGCGTGCGGCCGGCGATCCCTGGGGAACTGATCCCGAGGACGGCTTGGGGGCGGGCTGATGGGCCGACCATCTCCGGAGTTGCGTGCGAGAGTCCGGGGGCTCTTGGTTAGTCTGCAGGCCTGTGCAGGTCTCTCGGCTTCTCGAAGGGTGTGGCGGACGTGACTGATCGTCCCGTGACGGTGCCAGCAGCGCAGCAGGACCCTCGGTTGCGCAGGTTCGACCTCCGTCGCTTGCGTGTGGCCATAGGTGCCGATCTGGTTTCGGTGATCGTGCCGGATGCGGCCGGGTACCTTCGTGCCGGTGGCTGGGTCGATGACGCGGAGCGGAATCGGGAGCCTCCGTATTGGGTCGAGCCATGGCCAGCATCGATTGCCATCGCACGGTTGTTGTCGCGGCGCGGGGCGCTGGACGGCTTGTCGGTGATCGACCTGGGCTGCGGGCTGGGTCTGCCGGGCATTTGCGCGGCGATGTTGGGGGGCCGTGTCACCTTCGCGGACCGCAACCCAGACGCGTTGGCATTTGCCGAGTGGAACGCATCGCGCCGCGTGGTCAGGTCGGGTTCGGTCCGGTGCCGGCAACTCGATTGGAACGCCCCCGATGCGCCAGACCTGCCTCACCACGATCTGATCTTGCTTGCTGACGTGACCTACCGTCCGGTGCACCATGCTGGAGTGTTTCGCCAGATCGAGAACACCATGGCCAACACGGGTGTCGTGGTTCACGCCGAGCCGTGGCGGGCAGAGTCCAACGGATTCGTCCGGCTGCTCGAGCAGCGTTTCGTGACGGCCCGGGAGTCGTGGCGAGTGTTGGGCAAGAACGGGCCGATCGAGGTCCGTCTCGTCCTTGCTGCCCACCATGACGAGCCTCTCGCCGCCTGGCGGCCGTTGTTGCCGCAGAAGAGCGCGGGGGCCGGACGTTGAGCATCGAACTGGTCGGTCTGACGATCCGCTACGGCGATCATGTCGCCGTCGAGGACCTCTCGGTCACCCTTCCGGGGGGCACGGTCGGCTTGCTCGGTCGTAACGGTGCCGGCAAGAGTTCGATCCTCAAGGCCTTGCTCGGTCTGGTGCACCCGAGCGCGGGCACGATGCGAGTGCAGGGCCTGCCGCCTGGCCATGACGCCGCGACCCTGCGCCAGCACGTCGGCTACATGCCCGAACGTGACGCCCACATCCCGGCGTGTTCGGGCTTCGAGATGGTGGCACTGCTGGGCCGGCTCGGTGGCCTGCTGCGTCGCGACGCCTGGCGGCGCGCCCACGAGGTGCTCTATCTGGTCGGCCTCGGCGAGCAGCGTTACCGGCCGGTCGCCGGCTACAGCGCTGGCATGAGGCAGAAGGTCAAGTTGGCCGCGGCGCTGGTGCACGATCCCCGGATCCTGTTCCTCGACGAGCCGACGAACGGTCTCGATCCCTCGGGGCGCGACGACATGCTGAGTCTCGTGCGCCAGCTCAGTCGGGGGTTGGGTAAGTCGGTCTTGATGTCGACGCACATCCTGCCGGACGTGGAAGCGGTCTGCGATGCGGCAGTGGTGCTCGAGCGCGGCCGGGTCGTGGCGCAGGGCAGCATCGCTGACTTGACCGGCGCCGGTCCGCGGCGTTGGGCCCTCGCGGTCGAGCCCAGCACCTTGCCGCTCGATCGGATCCTCGAGCAATGCGCCACGGTGCGCGCAACCAAGGTCGGTGCCCACGAAGTCGAACTGCGTCCGCCGGCGACGCCGGCGCAGGTCTTCGGCGCGATCCACGCCGCTGGCGGGGTGGTGCGCACGTTCGTGCCGCGCCGCCGCACTCTCGAAGAAGTGTTCCTCGAGGCCGTGCAGGGGCACGGCGAACGTGCCGTCGCCAGCACCGAGGAGGCCAGGTGAGTTCATCGCTGCGCTACCGGCCCGAAGTCTTCACGCTCGTCCGTGGATGGCGCCGATGGTGGCCACTGGCCACGCAGGAGTTCGGCATGCTGTTCCGCAGCAAGTGGGGTGTCGCGCTCTTCTTCCTGTGCCTGTTCCCGGCGGTTGGGCGGTTGGTGATGCTGTTGATCCTGTTCGGGGTCGTGAACTTCGGCCCGGCGTTGCGCACCAGGTTGTCGGCGCGTGGCGGTCAAGGCTTCCCACAACTCGACCCGTCCCAGGTCGACTTCTATGTCGACCCCGTGCTGGCGACGATGCCTGGAATGGTGTTCGTGCTGCTGCTGACTGCGTTCGTGGTGTCGCGGGCGATCGCCCGCGACCGCCTCGCCAACGCTCACGAACTGTATTGGTCGCGCGGCGTCACGCCCGGCTCCTACTTCCTCGCCAAGTGGCTCGGCAGCACGGCCCTGATCAGCCTGCTGACGGTCGCCGTGCCGTTCGTCCTGTGGCTGACCGCCTCGTTCCTCGCCGAGGACTGGACCGTGCTGCTCGACACCGGGCCTACGGTGATGCTCGGTCTGCTGGCGTTGCTTCTCGTCACCGGGGCGTGGACTGCGCTGTGCGTGATGATCTCGGCCATCAGTGCGACGCCCAACGGCGCCGCAGTGGCGTGGTCGATGCTGCTGGTGGGCAGCTCGGCCGTGGGCTTCGTATTGGGACGCGTGCTGCGCGAACCGGCGCTGCAGTCGAGCCTCAGCGTCTGGGACGCGGGCAGGGTGCTCGTCTACGGCATGGTCGGAAAGCCCCTGGCAGACACCTCGATCGTCGGCGCCGCCGCGTTGTTCGTCGTCCTGCTGGGGGTGCTCGGCGTGATGACGCGGCGCAGCTTTCGCGTTGCGGAGGTGGTCGGGTGACTGCGGCCGCTGCTTCCGAAACCCAGCTGCTGTCGTTCGTGCGAGTCACCAAGTGGTTCGGCACGGTGGCGGCCCTGATGGACGTGTCCTTCGCGGTCGGACGGGAAGTGGTGGGACTGGTCGGCAGGAATGGCGTCGGCAAGTCGACGCTGATGAAGCTGGCCGCTGGCCTGATCGCGCCCAGTCAAGGCAGCGTCACGATCGCGGGTGAGCCCGCCGGATCGATGGCCGCCCGCGCCATGATCGGGTTCTCGGCCGACGTCGATCGCTTTCCAGAACATCTGAGCGCACACCGCTTCCTGACCTGGATGCTGCGCTATCACGGTCTCTCGCGCCGGCGCGCCGCCGACCGGGCTGCTGCCGTGCTGACCGAGCTCGACTTGCAGGCGGCCATGGAACGGCCGATGCGCACGTTGAGCAAGGGCATGCGGCAACGCGTGCGCCTTGGGCAGGCGCTTGCGCACGAACCGCAGCTGCTGTTGCTCGACGAACCGATGACGGGTCTGGATCCCGTGGCGCGCAGCGAGGTCGCGGCGATCCTGCGCCAGCTACCACAGCGCGGTGTCGGTGTGCTGATAAGCAGCCACGTCCTGCACGAACTCGAGACGATGGTCGACCGCGTGGTTCTGGTGCACCAAGGGCGCCTGCTTGCCGAGGGGCGCGTCGACGAGTTGCGCCGGCAGGTCCCTGAGCAGGCCCATCGCGTGCGCATCGCCGCCTGCGAGCCTCGGGAGTTGGCGGCGCGACTCGCGACCTGGCCGCAAGTGTTGGGCTTGCAGGTGCACGACTCATCGATCGACGTCGAGGTATCGGGTGCGCTCGGGTTCTACGAAGCCCTGACCGCGCTGGGCGCCGAATGGCCCGATGGGCTGCAGGCGATCACTCCGCTCGACGACGACCTGGCCGCCGTGTTCGGGTACATGATCGGATGAACGCCATCTCCCATCTCGGCTTCTTCAGCACGATCGTCGAGTCGATGCGACAGACGCTCGTGCTGCAGACCCGATTGCGTCTGTTGCTGATGCTGTTGGGCCTGGCGATCGGCGCGTTCGTGCTCGGCTCGATTCTGGCGGCGCGCGCCGACGAGCGGAGCGACGGCCGGTTCCTGTTCTGCCTGGTCGCCTGGTGGTTGGGTACCACGGTGGTCGTGCCGTGGGGAACCCTCTATCTGGGTGTGCAGGCGGTGCACGGGCCGCTCGAAGACCGCACCTACCTGTACAACTTCCTTCGGCCGGTCTCGCGCGCGGCCTTGTTCCTGGGCCAGTGGCTGGCGGTTTCGGCGTTCGCGGCCGTCGCGAGCGCCGTGTTGGCGACCGCGCTGTTCCTGGGCGTTGCCGGGCATGCCGACCGGTGGCCTGACGGCGTGCAGTGGGAGTTGCTCGGCGTGATGGTGCAGACGCTCGCGTTGGCGGCGCTCGCCTACGCGGCGGTCGCTGCGTGGTTCGGCGCCTTCTTCCGCCGACCGCTTGCATGGGGTGCCTTCTTCGTCGTCGGGTTGCAGATGTTGACCGCGAACCTGCCGGTGTCCGCTGGGTTGCGCCAGCTGACGATCACCGATCCGTTGCGGCGCTTCGTGCTCGACGGCGTCAATCCCGAGCAGCGGTTGACCAGGGCGCTGTGGCCGGCCGAGCGCGACTTCCACCCGGACCTGATCGGCGAGCCGCTGCGCGACCTGCTGGTGTTGGTGGCCGTTTGTCTCGTGCTCGGGCTGTGGAGCTACACTCGCACCGAGTACGACGCGCGCAATCGCGAATGAGTTCTCCATCACCGCAGACCGTGGCCCGAGGCAGTCGGCGATGACGCCCGAGGTCGTCGAAGATCTCGCCTTGCCCGGCGACGCCAGCGAAGCCGAGGCGCTCGTCTCGCAGGTGTCGTGGTTCAACCGCTTGCGCCTGGTCGTGGCTGCGAGCGTCGTCTGGCTGACTGCGCTGGCGACGCATGCGCTCGACCTGGTCACCGACCCGGTGCCGCTCTACGTGCTCGGCGGCGTGCTGTTCGCGATCGACGGGCTCTATCTGCTCTGGTTCCGTCGCCTGGAGCGGCAGCCCCTGGTCTCGGTGCGGCGTCACGTCTACCTGCAGATCGCGTGCGACCTGCTGATCCTGACGGCGTTGCTGCACTACACGGGCGGCATCACCAATCCGCTGGCACTCTTCTACCTGTTTCACGCGTTCCTGGCGGCGTTGGCCTTGTCGGTTCGCGCCGGCATCGCAGTCGCGATCGCCAGTCTGGCACTGCTGAGCCTGCTCGGAGTCGCGGAGCGTTTCGGTTGGCTGGCGCATCACCCCCTGCCGCTGGGGCTGGCCGATCTGTACTCGATCGAGCCGCTCGGGTTCTGGCTGCTCGTGTTCGCCTATGCGGTGACGCTGGCCTTCTCGATCTACTTCGTGGCGACCATCCTCGATCGTCTGCGACGGAACGAACGACAACTGGTGCGGCTGGGGCGTCACCTCGCCCTGTCCGAGAAGCTTGCCTCGGTCGGCACGCTGGCCGCCGGCGTCAGCCACGAGATCAACAACCCGATCGGCGTGATCACCAACAAGGTCCAGATCCTGCGTTACCGGATCACCGATGGTGATGACCGCGAACGTCTGCTGTCCGAACTCGACGTGATCGACAAGCACGTGCGCCGCATTGCCCAGATCACTGCCGGGTTGCTGACGTTCTCGCGCGAGGCACCGTTCGCGTTGCGCCCGGTCGATCTCGGTGAGTTGTTGCGTGAGGCGGCGGACCTGGTGAAGGTGCCGTTCCGCAACGCCGCGGTCGAACTGGATGTGGAGTTGCCATCCTCGGTCCTGCCGACCGTCCAGGGTTCACCGAACCACTTGCTGCAGGTGCTGATCAACATCCTGCTCAACGCCAAGGACGCATCGCCTGCCGATTCGGTGGTGCAACTGCGGTTGTCATGCCACATGCGCGAGGTGTGGATCGAGATCGCCGATCAGGGACACGGCATCGCGGCGGAGCACCTGCCGAAGGTGTTCGACCCCTTCTTCACGACCAAGGACGTCGACAAGGGCACGGGTCTCGGTCTGGCCATCAGCCACGGCATCGTCGAGCGGCACGAGGGTCGCCTCGAGGTCGAAAGCGAAGTGGGGCGTGGCACGACGTTTCGAGTGGTGTTGCCGCGGCAGGCGATCGAATCTTGACGCAACCAGCTGGGGTGTGGTCCCGCCCCGGACCTGCAAGAACTAGTGGTTGACGTCAAGAAACCGCTTGGCACGGACGTCGGGGCTGTCTACGGTTCCGCGTGTGTTGGGCGGTCACCTTTGGGAGGGGCCGACAGCATGGGCGCCCGGCCTAGGCAACCGGGCGCCCAATCTCTGGTCAGGCGCAAGTTGCTCATCGCTCGGATGGTTCCACCCGGCTGGACCGGGTCCATGGCTGATACACGATGCGGCGCGCAGCGAGCGCACTCTGGAGTTTCGCGCCGTCGGCTCGCGAGGGTCGGCGGCGCATTTTTGTACGCGGCTTCAGACGCACTCGAGCGGGGCATGCCCGCCGCGCGGATGCTTGTCGCGACAGCGCTGACGCCGCTCGCGTAGCCAACCCGTACCGCCCGCTGTCGGGTGGCGATTCATGCGGATCGGGGCGCCGGGCTTCGGTCGCACGGCCCCGGATCGCCCGAACTGGATCCTCTCCCTGAACCGGTCAGATCTTCACGTGCATGACCTGATCCACATGGAAGTCGATGCTGAACTCCTCATCGACGTTGATCAGTCGGCCCGTGCCCTTGAACTCATTGAAGATGATCGCGCCCGACAGGTTGCGCCCATCCTCGAGATGGAGCTCGACCCATTCGGCCTGCCTGGCATTCATCAGCAGGTCGTAGACTTCGTCACGGGTCGGGCGGAGGGTCGAGTTACGGTCGGACATGTTCCTGGGTTCTCCGCTGCGCAAAGTTTCGCCGCGCAGCTGTGGGGGTGGGTTGCGGATGGCTGTGTCGTGTCTGGCTGGTCGTCATCCGCCGTTCGGTGTGTCGGTGCACTGATTGCCGGCGCTTTCGCCTACGATGCGATCTGCGTGGGGTGCACGCAGGGCGCCAGTCGTGCCCGTGGGCGCCTGATCTTCGACCTGCCGTAAGGCGCCCATGGGACCGGCGACTTCGGCACGGACGAGGAACCGCGACCACGTCTCGAACTGCAACGGATCTTGCCACAGTTTTCGAAACTCGACAAGGGAGGTGAAACCCCCCTCCATCTTCGAGATTTCACCGACCCCGACATCCTTGGCGGTGGCCTGCCAGGGGCCCGGCAGGTCCCACGCGTAGACCAGTCCGGCGTGAACCTGGCCGACGGCCGAGGCATCGTCGTTGAGCAGGCCCAGGAACCGTCTTGTGCCGCGAACCCCTTGTGCGACAAGGAGTTCTTCGCGCAGCTCGCGGTCGAGCGCGGCGCCGAAGAAGGCCTCGCCGGCCCCCGTGCCTGGCGACGGGGGGAGGTCGATCCGGTCGACCGGTTCGACGTGTCCGCCGAGCCCGATCGACCACAGTCCGTGCAGACGGGCTTCGCTCTGACCACGTGTGCGGCGCACGCAGAACACCCCGTCCAGGGAGCCGCCCAGCCCGCTGTCGCCGGCGGGCCAGCTGCGCAGCACGCAGTAGGGGATCCACTGCTTCCACGCCGGGTTCCGTTCCGCCTCTTCGCGATCGACGAAGCGGCCGAGTTCGAAGGCGCGGTTGAGCAGGCCGGCGCCGGCCGTTGCCGTCATGGCTTGGAAACCCTGCGGCCAGGCACCGTCGAAGAATGCGCTTCGATCGACGACGAAGACCTGGCTCATTCGCCCGGATTCGGCGACGGCGCGTTCGGGGGTGTCTCGGCTGCCTTGGGCTTCTCAGCCGGCGGCTTGCCGCCACCGAACAGGTTGCGCAACCCGGCGAGCGAAGTCACCTCGCCCTTGGCCGTGCGGGTCTCGACCACTTCCTTGGCCGGCTCGACGGTGTAGACGCGCTGTTCACGCGGACCACCGCGACCGCGACCACGGTCACCATCACCAAAGCCCCGATCGCCGAACCCGCGATCACCACCGCTCCGTTCGCCGCGATCGCCGCCGCCCGGCCGGCCACGACGCTCCCCACCAGGGCCGTCGCCGGGACCTCGCCGCTGTGGCAGTCGATGTGCATCGCCGGCGCGGCCCGGGCGTTCGGGGCGATCGCCGCGCGGCCTGCCTTCATGGCGCGGAGCGTTGTCGCCGTGCGGTCCACCGGGTCCGCGAGGACCGCCCTCGCCGCGGGGGCCGCGGCGCCGACCGCGACCCTGCTGCATCTCCATGCGTTCGCCGATCGTCGGCAGCCGACCTTCCTGCAGGTGTCGTGGCTTGTGCATGGTCAGCGAGATCTTGTGCTTCTCCTGATCGACGTGCAGCACCCATACCGTCACGACCTCGCCCACGCACAGCATGTTCTGCGGGTCTCGCAGGCGGTGGTTGGGGATCTGTGAGATGTGCACCAGGCCGTCCTGACCGATGCCGAGATCGACGAACGCGCCGAACTCGGTCAGGTTGGCGACACGGCCGCGCAGTTCGCGGTCGCTGTGCAGATCCGCGAACGTGTGCACGCCCTCGTTGCGGGTATCGACGAGTTCGCCGCGCACGTCCTCGTTGGCGCGTTGCAGTTGTTGCAGCACGCTGACGACGTGGCCGCGCGGCGTGGACTCGGTGACCAGTTCGTCCGCGTTGACATCGCGCAGGTTCTTGCCGAGCAGTTGGACCGGCTCGACGCCCTTCTTCTCGGCGATGCGGCGGACCAACTCGTAGTCGTCGGGGTGGATCGGCGACGCGTCCAACGGCTCACTGCCACCCTGGATGCGCAGGAAGCCCGCGATGTTGCGCACCGCGCTCGCCGACAGGCCTTCGACCGCGTTGAGGTCGGCGCGGCAGGAGAAGCCGCCGCGCTTGCGCCGGTGGCTGACGATGGCTTCCGCCTGTTCGCGTGTGACCCCGGGCACCAGGGCCAGCAGGTCCACGTCGACGGTGTTGAGGTCGATGCCGACCAGCGCCAGGCACGCCGAAGTCACCGCGTGCAGTTCGCGCTGCAGCATGCCCTGATGCACGTCGTCGAGCGTCTGGCCCAGGCCGAGGGTGCGCGCATCCATGCGCGCCAGTTCGAGCAGCGGATCCTGCAGGCGGCGGCCGATCGAGATCGCGGTGCGCACGCCGACCTCGATGCCCGGCATCGCCTTCTTGCCGGCATTGCCCGTGGCGAAGATCGTCGAGGCGGCTTCGTCTACGGCCACGACCATCGGCATCTTCACCGGGCCTCGCGGCGTCGCTGGGGTGGCGGGAGCGGTGTCTTTCGCCGGCTCGTCCACCGTCGACTCGTTCACCGCCGGCTCGTCCACCGTCGAGGCGGTCGCTGCCGCAGGCTCGACCGAAGCCGCGTCCGAAGACACGACCGCGTCCGCGACCTGGGGCCCATCCGTCTGCGGCGCGTCTACCGTCGGTCCGGCACCCGCCGGCGTTTCGGCGGGCGCCTCCGCTGGCGGGCTCGCGGCTGGTTCGTCCGGCGTCGCCGGTGCCGCAGGTTCTTCGAGGAAGCGGCGCAGTTGCGCGACGAGCTTCTCGCTGCCGGCCTGACGTCGGCCATGCGGAACGGCGATCGCCGCCGGCTGCTCGTTGGCGAGCAGGTCGGCGAGCCAGTTCATCGCGCCCAGGCGTTGCACTTCGGTGTCGAGTGGCAACGTCTTGTACTGACTGGCGGCGCCGTCTTCGCCGAGCAGCACGGCCCACGCGCTCTTGCTGCTGGTGCGCAGCACCAGGACCTTCTTGCTGCCCAGGGCCGGCGCCAGCAGCTGCGAACGCAGGTTGCGTGCGTAGGTGCGCACGGCTTCGCGATCGGCGCGTTCCTTGATCCGGCGGCGCACGTCCTTGCCGCAGACCTCCTGCAGCTGTTGCCAGGCCTGGTCGAAGACGAGGTCGTAGAACTCGCGGAACGGCGAGTCCTCGGGCAGGTCGCTGGCGTGCAGCTCGCGCAGCAATTCACGGTGCCGGCCCTCGGGCAGGGCCAGCTCGAGCTTGACGATGCCTTCGCGCTCGGCGCGACGCAGCGCCAGCATGCGCCCCGGAGGGATGCGGTTGATGGGTTCGGCGAACTCGAAGAAGTCCTGATAACGGCCGGCGCCGGCCTTGGCCCGCTCGGGGTCGACCGCCGCGGCGCGCAGGATGCCGCGTCGCAGCTCGTCGCGAGCGCGTGCGCGCGTGGTCGCGTCGTGGGCGATGCGGTCGGCCAGGATCACGAGCGTGCCTTCGAGCACGGCTTCGGGCGTTTCCAGCCCCTGATCGGCTGCCAGGTACTGCTGTGCCAGTTCGTGCGGCGACTTGCCGTCGAGCTGGCGGTGCTGGATCGCCAGCGCCAGCGGCAGCAGCCCCTTCTCCTCCATCTGCATCGCCAGGTTGCGCCGCCGCGGCCGCATCGACTGGTACAGGTCGTCGAGGAAATCCTGGTCGGCGTTGTCGGCGAGCAATTGCTCGAGCTCGGGCGTCAGTCGACCGCGCTCCTGCGCCTGCTGCAGGATGGCCTGCTTACGTTGTTCGATCTCGTCGAGCGCGTGCCAGCGCTCGGCAATGGCGTGGATGCGGTCCTCGCCGAGGCCGCCGCTGGCCTCACGACGGTAACGCGCGATGAACGCAGGCGATGCCTGGTCCTCGAGCAGGGCGACGATCGAGGCGATGACCTCGGGTGGACTGTCGAACTCGGCGAAGAGTCGATCGAGCGTGGCTTGGGCGGCCATGTTGGCTGGCTGGGGGTTGGGTGGGCGGAGCACGATAACACGCGACCGTACACTCGCCAGCGCGGAACGGCTCGCGCGCACAAAGCGATGGGCATGAGGCGAGGCTCAGGTGGAAGAATCGTCGTTGCCTCGGTCGCTGCTCGACTGCAAGATCGGCAGCGGACCGGCCGCTGCGCACCTTGGTTCCTCGATGAAGATTCCCGATCTGTCGCGCGTGCAGCGCATCTGGCTGCGAGCGCCGAATTGGCTCGGGGACTTCGTGATGGCCACCGCGACGTTCGCACGCGTGCGCGCGGCGTTCCCCAAGGCCCATGTCACCGTCGGCATGCGACCGTACCTGCGGCCGTTGCTGCACGGTGACGACTGCTTCGACGCGATCGTCGACACGCCGCGTGCGGAGGGCCTCGCCGGTTTCCGCGAGCAGGTGCTGGCGATGCGGCGAGGTCGCTTCGACCTCGCCATCGTGTTGCCCAATTCGCTCGCGACCGGGCTGGTGCCGTTCCTCGCCGGCGTGCCGTTGCGGCTGGGGTATCGCCAGGGGCGCCCGGGTCTGATGAACCTCGGCAAGAAAGCTGCCGTGCGGCGGCAGTGGTTCCAACGTCGGCAGGGACCGCGGCGCTGGCCGACGCCGATGCCCGAGTACTACCATGAACTGCTCGACGTGCTCGGCGTGCCGGCCGGCGGTCTGCACCCACACCTGGTGGTGACCGCCGAGGACGAGGCCTGGGTCGACGACAACCTGCGTTCCCTCGGCATCGAGCCGGGCACGCCATTGCTGCTGCTCGTGATCGGCGCCAACTTCGGCGCCAGCAAGCTGTGGATGCCCGAACGCTTCGCCGCGGTCGCGCGGCACTTCCAGGAGCAGCACGGCATGCGCGCACTGGTGCTCGCCGGTCCAGCCGAGGTCGAGCTGGGCGAACGCATCGCCGCCGAAGGCAACGCCACCGCCCTGACCAAGCCGGTGTTGCCCCTCGACCGCCTGCGTGCGTTGGTCAAACGCGGCGCGCTGATGGTCACCGGCGACACCGGTCCCCGGCACCTCGCGGTCGCGTTCGATCGGCCGGTGGTTTGCCTGATGGGACCGAACGATCCCAACTACACCAACTACTGCATGGAGCACACGGTGTTGATTCGCAAAGAGCTCGAGTGCTCACCGTGCCAGCGCAAAGTCTGTCCGCTCGGCCATCATCGCTGCATGCGCGACATCACCGAGGGCGAGGTGATCGCGGCCGGAGAGCAGCTGCTGGCGCGTTCCTCCGGCTGACGGTCAACCGCCGGCGAATGCCATCGCGCAGAACGACACGGTCTGCGACCCGTCCGGTGCTGCTGCCTGGCCGTAGTGCAACAGTTCGCCCTTGCCGCCGGCGAGCGCAGCGCACAGCGTGATCGCCGGGCCCGAGCAGATGCGGTCGGGGTTGCGATCACAATCGACCGCCGCATGGAACGCCCCCGGAGCGCCCGCCTGCAGATGGCGGAGGCGCGCCTGTTCGATCGCAGCGAGCTGGGAGAGGCGCGGTTGATCGACCGCTGCTTCGTCGCCGAACACCGGACCGATGTGGGCGAGATCGGCGCCGGCCAGGTAACACACCGTCTTGCCCGACGCCGCCTCGGCGGCGCGAAACGCCCTCAGCAAGTCCTGGCACCAGTCCTCGGCGAGCGGATCGCCGTGCGTCGACGGCAGCGCGCCGCACAAGAACGCCGCCACCGCGAAGGGCCGTTCGCCGCCGCGCCGCTGGTGCAGGTGCTGCAAGAACAGCATCTGGAACTCGAGGCTGTGTTCGTCGCGGTGGTGCAGCAGGTCGATCGGCGCCGCAGTGCCGATGCGCGCATGCACCGCGGCGACGAACTCGCGGTCGGTGGGCACGGTGCCGAGCGGCGTCTGCCAATCGAGCGGCAGGCCCGTCACCGGTGCGTCGGGACCGGCGTGGCCGGTGCCGAACACCACGTAGAGGTCGGCGGGCGGCGCGGCGAGCAGGCGCCGATAGGCAGCGGCATATCCCTCGGCGCCGCGCTGCAGGTCGATGTGCGGCGCGATCAGACCGCGCAGTGGTCCACTCGGTCCGGCTGGCGCCGGCAGCAGCTGATCCAACGCGTGGCGCAGGGCGCCCTGGTCGCGCGGATAACCCGCCGAACCCGCGTGGCGCGCGGGGCGTTCGCCCGCGGCGAGGAAGCGTTCGGCCGCCGCGAGTGCGATGCCATCGTAGGTCGGGCCCAGTAGCAGGCCGCGTTCGTCGAGCTGCTGCACGAGCCCGGCGACGAACTCGAGCGGGATCTCTTCGCCGACCTGCGCGCTGGCCTCGTCGCGAATCTGCTGCACGGTGTGGCTGCCGTCGCAGCGACCGACGATCGGCAGCAGTTCCTCGGGCAGGAAGGTCGACTCCGACAGTCCCAGGCGATCGTGCAACACGATGCCGGCGGTGCCCTCATGGGTGACGCGTTCGAGATCGAGCGCGCGCACGGCGGGGTGCACGGGAGTTTCGCGGGGGCTCGGCATCGTCGCTTCCTCCTGAGTTCTAGCCGCCCTCGCGTTGGAACTCGAACTGTCTTGGGCGGTCGCCCGGAACTGCTGGCTTCGATGGGGCCGCAGGCGCGCCGCTGGTGGGGCGTAGGATAACCGTCGCGGTGCCGTGCGCTCGCGGGCATGTGCCAACGCTGGCATCGTTACCGCGTCAAGATTCGGTGACACTGGCCCGCCGCCGGACCAGTCCCAGCATGTTGCGTTCCTCCCTGGACCGATCGTTTCTCCGCTTCTGCCGTCACGGCGATCCGCGCGCACTCGCGGCCGTGTTCGACCGCGCCGCGCCCGAACTTTGGAAGGTGGCTGCGTGCCTGTGCCGCGATCGGCACGCCGTCGAGGACGTCGTGCAGGGCACGTTCCTCACCGCGATCGAGTGCAAGGACGAATGGGACGAGGCGCGGCCCGTGCTGCCGTGGTTGCTCGGGCTGCTCGTCAACCGCGTGCGCAGCGAGCACCGCCGCCGCCGCCAGCAACCCGACGTTGCGCGCGTGGCGCTGCCGCGCGGCGAACGCGATCCCGCAGAGATCGCCGCGGCGGGGGAGGTGCACGAGTCGTTGCGCGCGGCGCTGCGCGAACTCGCCGAGCCCTACCGTTCGGCGCTCGAGCAGCACCTCGTCGCACAGCGCTCCGCGGCCGAACTCGCGAGCAAACAGGGCCTGTCGCCCGGTGCGATGCGCATGCGTCTGCACCGCGGCCTCGATCTGCTGCGGCGAAGGCTGCCGGCGAGCCTCGCCGCGGTGCCCGTCGCGGTGCCGTTGACGCCCGCGTCGCACGCGGCGATGCGCGAGGTGGTGCTGCGCGACAGCGTGTTGGCACACGGTGCGGTGGTGCCTGCGGCGCTCGGTGTCGGTGTGATGGCGTGGCTGGCGGTGCCCGCCGCGGCGTTGCTCGTCGTCGCGTTCGCGTTCGGTCGCGGCATGTTCGCGGCCACGCCGGTCGTGCCGTCGACCGCCGTCGGCGGTGAGCTGCAAGAGGATCGCGAAGCCGTGGCGGGAGCGGGCCAGGGCGTGATGGGCAACCAAGTGATGGCTGATGCGCCGAGCATCGAACGCGAACGCGTCGTCACGGCGGGTCGCCTGCGCGTCGTGGTCACCAAGCAGGACGAGGGCGCGCCGATCGTCGGTGCGCGGGTCGAGGTGATGCAGGGCCAACGTGCTGCGCCGGCGGTTGCGCCTGTCGCCGGTTCGACGGCCCCCGCGGCGGACGTCGCGGCGCCCGTCACCTCCGTCGCCACCGTCGCTGCGAACGACGTCCAGCGTGGCACGACCGACGCCGCCGGCGTCGCGTCGTTCGAACTGGCGGCCGGGTTGGTCTCGGTACAGGTGACATCGCCATCGTTCGAACGGCGCGAAGTGACGATCGAGGCGGATCGCGAAGCAGAGTGCCGCATCGAGTTGCCGGCGCGCGTCGCCGCCGACGTCACCGTCGTCGACGCCGCAGGACGACCGGCAGCCGGGGCGCGCATCCTAGGCCGGAGAGGTTTGCACAAGGGAGCCCTCGACGAACTCGAACTCGGCCGAACCGACGGCGATGGTCGTTGGTGCGCGACGTTCGTCGAGGAGAGCGTGCTCGTGCGGGCCGTGCGCGCCGGGAACGCGGCTTCGGATGCGACGGTGCTCGTGTCGCGCACCGGGAAGACGACGCTCCGCCTGGGACCGCCGGCAGCGATCCTGCGCGGCGTGGTGTTCGCGCGCGACGGCAGGCCGATGCCCATGGCTGGTGTCGCGATCCGCAGCGCGGCGTCGCCCGTGCCGCTCGTCGTGCGTGTGGGCCGCGACGGAGCGTTCGCCTGCGACTACGTGACGCCGGGGCCTTGTCACGTCTACGCGTGGCACGTCGTGGACGAACGGCAACGCTTCGCCGTCGCCGAGGTCGAGGCGGTGGCGGGCAAGAGCTCCGACGTCGACGTGCGCTTCACCGGCGGCGCGCGCATCGTCGCCGACGTCCGCCGTCCCGACGGCTCGGTGATCTTCGGCGTCAGCGTGATCGCAACCCCCGAGCGGCGGCTCGGGGCGGGGTTCGACCTCGGCGGCAGTCTGCGCACGGGCGCGGGCAGTGGCGTCCTCGACGGACTGTTGCCCGGCCGGTACGAGCTGCGTGCGCAGTGCGGCAGCGATTTGCGCACCGAGACCGTCGACCTCGTCGAAGGGCAGGAGCACCGGTTCGCGAGCGTGTTCGACATGGGCGCCGCGGTCGACCTCGAGGTCGTCGATGCCCAAGGCGCGCCGTTGGTCGGCTGGTGGGTGCACGTCGTGGCCGCGGACCTCGGCGCGATGGAACGCGGTCATGGGGTGCCGTCGCGCACGGACGCTGGTGGTCGCGCGCGCCTGCGCGGCTTGCCGGCACGGCGGATGCTGGCGACCGTGCGCCGGCAGTCGGAAGGTCTCGTCGCCCTGGCGCAACAGGTCGAACCGTCTCATCCCGCTCGCCTGGTCGTGACCGACGCGTGCACCGGCAGCGTGCGCGGGGTGATCGTGCCCGCCCCCGGCGCGCCGCTGCCCCAGCTGCGCCTCGAACTGCAGCGCATGCCCGATGCCGCGACGCCGTTGGCGTTCGACAGGCACGACCGGACCAGCGCGGTGCTGGCGCCCGACGGCAGCTTCGCCTTCTCGTTCTTGCCAGCCGGTCGCTATGCGTTCAGCGCGATGGACCAAGGCGCCATGCGCATGGCCTCCTGGCGTTTGGACATCGACCTGCAGGCCGGCGGTGTCGTCGATCTCGGTCGCATCGAGATCGCGCCGGGCACGATCCGCGTGCATGCGAGCCGCGACGACGGCCGGCCGATCAAGGACCTCGTCGTTTCGCTCGGCCGCCGCGGCGACGGCGCGTTCGGGCTCCTTGGCGCCAGCGCCACTCCCGGCAGCGAACTGCAGGATCTGCCGCCGGCCGAGTACGAAGTTCTCGTCTGGGGAACCGACATCGCGCCGACGCGCGTGCCAGTAACGCTGGCGCCCGGGGCCAGGGTCGAGGTGCCCGTCATCGCCCGCGCGGCGACTCCCGTCACGTTCCGCTGCGTCGATCTACCCGAGAACGCCGCCTTCGGCTCGGTGCGGCTGCACCGGAATGGGGCCGTAGAGGTCGGCTACCTCTTGACGACGGCCGGCGCACCTCACACGCGCGGCCTGTTGCCTGGCCACTATCGGTTCGAGTTCACCGCCGGCCCGCGCGGCGATCCCGGCCGCTGGGTCGCCGAGTGCGAGGTCGGAGCCGCACCGCTCACCGTCGACGCCGTGCGCACCCCCTGAGAACGACCGGGCGCATTCGGGCCTCCGCTGCGATACCATCACGCAGGTCCGCGCCGCTGCGACCGTTACGGGGGACCCGCCTCGAACTATCGCCGCCGCCACCCGTCCGCATGTCCCAAGGCCCCTTCCTGCTCACGGTTGCCCACGACGGCAAGACCGAGATGCACGGCTTCCACCAGGAGGTCGTGACCATCGGTCGGTCGCGCGAGTGCGACCTGTTCTTGCCCGATCGGCTGATCTCGCGCCTGCACTGCCGCGTCGAGCGCCACGACAGCACCTTCCAGCTGGTCGACGCCGGCGCCCAGAACCCGGTCAAGTTGCGCGGTCGGCCGGTGATGCGTGCCGAGCTCAAGCCGGGGGAAGCGTTCGTGGTCGGCGGTTACGAGATCACGCTGTCGCTGCCCGCGACCGAACATGCCTCGGTGGAGGAGACCCGCCCCGGCGAACACGCGCGCAGCGGCAACGACCTGATCGCCTTCCTGCAGATCGCGCGCGCGCTCAACGAAGAGCTCGACCTGACCCGGCTGCTGACGCAGATCGTCGACGCCGCGATCCAGCTGTGCGGCGCCGAGCGCGGCTTCCTGATCCTGGCCAGCCAGGATGCGCAGGGCGTCGCCGGGCACTCGGTCGAGGTGGCGCGCAACTTCGCCCAGGAAGAGGTGATGTCGCCCGAGTTCAAGATCTCACGCACGATCGCCAACCGGGTGATGGGATCGGGCGTGCCGGAGCTGACCACCAACGCGCAGGAGGACGACCGCTTCCGCGATCTGCGATCGGTCACCGACCTGCGGCTGCGTTCGGTGTTGTGCATCCCGATCCGCACCCAGGGCGCGGTCACCGGCGTGCTCTACGTCGACAATCGACTGCAGCAGCACGTCTTCCAGGAACGTGAGAAGGCGCTGCTGCTGTCGCTCGCCGACAACGCCGGTACTGCGATCCAGAACGCGCGCACGCTCGAGCAGCTCAAGAAGAAGCAGCAGGAACTGCAGGCCGCGCTCGACCGCGTCGACCAGCTCAACGCCGCGCTCAAGGGCCAGCTCGCCGAGACCGCCAACGAGCTCTCGCAGATCCGCGACGAGATCAGCACGCAGAGTCTGGGGCTCAAGACGAAGTACGACTACAAGCAGATCGTCGGCAGCGGCCGCGCGATGCGCGACGTGTTCGCGCTGCTCGACAAGTACGTCGACGCCGACGACCCCGTCTTCATCACCGGCGAGTCGGGCACCGGCAAGGAGCTGGTGGCCCGCGCGATCCACGCGCACAGCAAACGCAGCAAGAAGGCGTTCGTCAGCGAGAACTGCGCGGCGTTGCCCGAGGCGTTGCTCGAGAGTGAACTGTTCGGCTACATGCGCGGCGCGTTCACGGGGGCGACCAGCAACAAGAAGGGGCTGCTCGAAACCGCCAGCGGCGGCGTGCTGTTCCTCGACGAGGTCGGCGAGATGCCCGTCGATCTGCAGAAGAAGCTGCTGCGCGTGTTGCAGGAAGGTGAGGTGCGGCCGCTCGGCAGCCAGGAGACCGTCAAGGTCGACGTGCGCCTGATCTGCGCCACCAACCGCAACCTCGAATTGATGGTGCGCGAGGGCGACTTCCGCGAGGACCTCTACTACCGCCTGGCGGTGCTGCCGATCCGGCTGCCGCCGCTGCGTGATCGCCGCGAGGACATCGCGCCGCTGGTGCGCCGCTTCCTCGACGACCTGCAGCGTGAGAACGGCACGCGCACGCGGATCAGCGCCGACGCGATGGAGCGCATCGCCGAGTACGGCTGGCCCGGCAACGTGCGTGAGCTGCAGAACGAAGTGCGCCGCGCCAGCATCCTGTGCGACGGCATCATCCTCGAGTCGCACCTGAGCCAGCACGTGCGTGAGGGTCGGCGCGGGCCCGGCATGGACCTTGCCGACGACGGCACCGTGCCTTCCGAACGCGGCACGACGCTGCCCGACATGGTGCGCGAACTCGAGGTGCGTGAGATCCAGAAGTCCTTCGGTCGCGCCAGCGGCAACAAGAGCCGTGCTGCCGAGCTGCTGGGGTTGTCGCGCTTCGCCCTGCAGCGCAAACTCGACAAGTACGCCCTCGACGCGGAAGGCCGTCCCACCGGTGCCCCGGTGCGTGAGGACGATTCGGCGTGATCACGCCAGGTCCGCGTTGTTGATGTCCGCCCGGCGTTGTCCATGAACTTCGCGCAGCCCTTTCCGGACTACGAACTGCTCGATCGCGTCGGCGCGGGGGCGATGGGCACGGTGTTCAAGGCGCGGCAGAAGAAGCTGCAGCGCATCGTCGCGATCAAGGTGCTCAAGCCGTCCCTGGCGCGCGACACGCGTTACGTCGATCGGCTGCGCCGCGAGGCGCGCATCGTCGCGTCGCTGAGCCACCCCAACATCGTCGCCGGCTACGACCTCGGCGAGGCCGGTGGTTACCACTACTTCGTGATGGAGTTCGTCGAGGGCAAGTCGCTGCGGCAGCTGCTGCTCGAGTGGGGCATGTTCGCCGAGGAATACGTGCTCAAGGTCGCGCAGCAGTGCGCCGAGGCACTCGACCACGCCTTCGAGCGCGGCGTGATCCACCGCGACATCAAACCCGGCAACATCCTGATCGACGATCAGGGCAACGTGAAGCTGACCGACATGGGCCTGGCCAAGGGGCCAGCCGACCTGACCCTGACGCGCGACGGCGCGACCGTCGGCACGCCGCAGTACATCTCGCCCGAACAGGCTCGCAACCCGCATGACGTCGACGTGCGCACCGACCTCTACTCGCTCGGCGGCACGCTCTACCACATGGCCACCGGCCAGCCGCCGTTCCGCGGCGACACCATGGCCGAGCTGATCACCAAGGTGCTGCACGACACGCCGGTGCCGCCCGACGAACTCAATCCGGCGCTTTCGCCGGGCATGAGCCTGGTGATCCGCAAGCTGCTCGCCAAGGACCTCAAGGTCCGCTACCAGACGCCGCGCGAACTGCTCGACGACCTCGATCGCCTGCAGCGTTCGCTGCCGGTCAAGGTCGATCCGGCGGCGCTGTCGGCGCAGGAGGCCAAGACCACCGGCGCACTCGTGCGTTCGCTGGCGACGGTGGCGGTGGTGTTGGTGCTCGCCGCCGCGGTCTGGTTCGGCATGCAGCTGCGCAACCGCGAGCCGGCCGGGCCCGGCCCGGACGACTTCTTGAACGCGCTCAGCGACACGCTGCGCGGCCTGCCGACCCCCGGCGAACGGCTCGATCACCTGCGCGGCGTGATGGTGGTGCCCCCGCCCGGCACCGAGTACGGCCTGTTGCAGCGCGAGAAGGCCGCGGTGGCCGAACTGCGCGCCGAGGTCGACAAGGTCGCGGCCGAGATGCTGGAGGTCGGTTACAAGGAACTGGTCGCGTGGCTCGACGATCCGGTCTCCTGGCCCGACCTCGATCGCTGGGAGCGCGAACGCCTCACCCCACAGCTGCGCCGCCGCTGCGGCATCTCCGCTGCGCAGCTGCCTGGCAACGTCGCGCTGCGGCGTCTCGACGAACTGCGCGCGACGGTCGAAGGCCTGCTGCGCGACCGCGACCTGGCGGTGCTGCGCCGGTTCGAAGAGCACCTCGCGGTGACGGTGCCGGTGCGCGTCGAAGAGCGCGTGCGCGCCGACGACTTCGCCGCCGGTCATCGCCTGTGGAACAACGCGCTCGACGACTTCTTCGACGGCGTGCGGCAGCCGCTGCCCGACCGCCTGTCGGCGGCGCTCGCGCAGAAGGTCCGCGATCGGCATACGCTGGCCATGGCGCGCAGCCGGGCGTTGCCCGCGGTCGACGCCGCCGAGGCCGCGTGTGTCGACGCGTTGTCAGCCGAGGTCGCCGAGGTCACCCGTGCCCTGCGTGAGCGCCTGGCTGCCCAGACCGATGTCGATCTGGTCGCCGCAGCGCTGCAGCGGTTCGAGCGCGAACTGCAGCAGACCTGGCCGCCGGCGACGCGCTTCCGCCTCGGGCGCGACCCGTGGCCCGGGGTCGAGCGGCAGTTGCGTGAGTTGCATCAGGTCGTGGCCCTGACCCAGGACGAGGCCGCGTCGTACCGCCGCGAGCGTCTGCTGGATCTGGTCTGGCGCACCTTCTATCACGGCACGTCGCGCGACGCGTTGGCCGTACTCGCGGCGTTGCCGTCGCCGCCACCGGGAAGCGCTACCGAACAGGTCGCGGGCCATCGCCGTTGTCTGTCGGCGGCGGCGCAGGTCGGTGACGCCTTGATCGGCGCGTTGGTGCGGCACGCGCGACCGGTCGCCGTGTTCCCGCGCGCGGGTGTCGGCCCGGCGATCGAGTTGCGCGCCGAGGTCGCCGATGGCGTGCCGGTGTTGTGGAGTCAGGCCGTCGGGCAGGCGCCGCGCCGCGCCCATCTGACCGACTTCCGCTTCGTGGACCTGGTGGCGCGCCTGCGGCAGGACGACATCGATCCGTTGGCCGACGTCGATGCCAAGGTGCGAGCGACCGGCAACGCGGTGTTCGCGATGCTTGGCGACGAACTCGGCGGCATCGGGCCCCTGCTCGAACAGCTCGGCGACGAGGTGCTCCTGCAGGACGTCTGGCCCAGGCTGCTGCGCGTCCGGGAAGAGGGCGCGGAGTCATGGCTCGACCGCGGGGCGGTGTTCGCGCGGCTGGGGCAGGCCCTCGACGCGGCGCAGCAGTCCGGCCGTTTCGTCGACGTCGAGGCCGCGATGATGGTGTGTGAACACCGGGTCGACAAGGACGAGCTGCTGGCGCCCGAGCGACAGCTGCTGCAGAAGGCGCGGCAGTGGCTGCGATCCGAACAGCGGCGGCGCGACGTCGTCGAACAGCTCGCGACCGTCGTGCCGCGCGGCGCCGAGGTCACGGTGGTGGCGCGCGACGGCGAACTGACGGCCGACGTGAAGCTGCAGGCAGCGGTGATGGTGCGCGACGCCTTCGAAGGTTGGCAGCTGCGCAACGGCACGCTCGAGTTCGCCAGCGGTCGCCGCCCCTGGAGCGAGATCCACCTGCAGCAACTGCGCTGCGCCACCGGCCTCGATGCCAGCGTGCGCCATCTGCGCGTCGACATCGACCTGGTGCTGCCGCCGGCCTCGATCGGGCCACGAACCTACGTGTTCGAGTTCCGAGGTGTCGCCGTATTGCTGACGCTCGGTGCCGACGACAGCGTGCACGCGGTGTTGGTCGACGGCGACCCGCGGCGCGAGGAGTTGACGCAACGCGCGTTCCAGCGCGCGATGCAGGACTCGCTGGTGGCGTCGCGTATCAAGGCCGTGCCGGGCGCGGTGCACCGGTTGTCGATCGACCTGCGGTTGTCGCGCAGTGCCCGCGCCACGGTGCGCGCGACGTTCGAGGGTTCCCTGGTGCTCGAGGCGTCGCGTGAGGTCGATCCGCGGGCGCCCGTGGCGATCGCCGTGCTGCCGCAGCAGGAACTGGCCCTGCAGCAGATCGTCGTGCACGCCGAAGGCCTGTGACGCGGCGCGCGCGGCCGCATCACCGCCCCATCACTGCGGTTTGGCGGCGACGCCGGCGTGACGTCGGTCGGTCAGGTCGGCCAGCCTCGGCAATCCAGCGGCACGCAGGTCGGCGGCCAGATCCTCGCCGATCGGCCGCCACGGCGCGTGTTCACGCGCCAGCAGCGAACTCGCCAGCGTCGACAGGGGGTCGCCGCGCAGGCGGCTCAGGGCCTGCTGCAGGCGGTAGTCGCGCGCCGGGGCCGGGCCGACGCGGCGAGCGCTGTGCAGCAGATCGGCAGCCGCGGCGGCGTGGCCATCGGCCAACGCGCGGCGCGCCGCGCGCAGCATGTCTGCGGCGGGATCCGGGCTGGCCGTTCCGTGATCGTCGATGGTCGCCGCGATCCTGGCCCGGCGAGTCGGGTCGGCGTTGGCCAACATCGCCTGCCAGCGCTGCTCGCGTGCGAGGTCGGTGTGGCCGCGGCGGTGCGCGAGTTCGGCCAGCCACTCGTGCAGTTCGGGAACGTCGGCACCGAGCGCGATCGCGTTGTGCAACCACGGTGTCGCGGCGTCGAGGTCCCCGCTGGCTGCGGCGGCCGCCGTGGAGTGCACCAGCCGGTGGGCGACCAGCCTCCGCAACCCTTCGTCGTCGATGTGGCCGGGCGCGGTGTTGGGCTCGGCCGCCAGCCGAAGGGCGCGTTCGATCGCCGGCTGCACGCGCTTGCGCAGCCGATCGTCGACGTGGCCGCGCACCTCGCTGCCGGCGGCGACCGGGATCACTTCGACGCGCAGCGCCAGCTTGCCGGTCGCGAATGCGGCCCCGGGCCTGGTTTCGCGGGTGACCGTCACCTGCGGCAGCGGCTGGCCGTCGCAACGCGCCGCCGCGATCTGCAGGCGTTGGTCGCCGACCATGCGCCAGGCGTCGCGCGCTTCCTCGGCGACGCCGACCGCGTAGCCGTCCGGCGTGCCGTTGACCAGGGTGCCGACGAAGCGCGGCTGCGGGTCGCTGTATGGCAAAGCCTGGCGCACCGCGCCAGCCACGACGGCGGCGCACAACGACGGCGGTAGTTCGCTGGTGCAGACGAAGGCCCAGTCGGATGGCGACGGCGGGGTCGCGCACCCGCCGGCGAGGCCGGCGAGCAGCAGGAACGAAAGGGACCAGCGCATGCGCGTGACGACCCTGGTGTTCGTCGCCGTCGCCGGGGGTGCTGGAGCGCCCGCTGGACTGCCGTCTCAGACCGGGAACGCGCTGCGTCACGGCGCCGTTGCCATCGGGCCGGAGTCGTTGTGGTGGTTGGCTGCGACAGCGGTCGCGTCACGCGGTGACCGGAACCTCGTGCACGCTGAGCCGGCCGTGGATCTGCCACCC
>CAYMPV010000057.1:0-24476 GCA_964392305.1 uncultured candidatus Brocadiaceae bacterium | reverse complement strand
CGCGCAACGCAGGCAGCGAGGGGCAGGGCGGGTTCGCAGCCGTTCTCTCATGAATGGTCCGGGCTAGAACTGCGCCAAGTACCAGATCGCATACGAGCAGCCGCCGAACAGACCGCCGAACACCAGCACGATGTAGCACCACAGGATCAGGTTGCCCCGCCGCCGGCCGCGTTCGCGATCGTTCATCGCGGCACCTCGCCAGAGCTGGAACGCTGGGCCGCATCACCGAACGCGATGCAGGCAGGGTCGCGCTCGAGGTCGATGGCCATGCGCCACCAATGACACTGCGGCTCCAGCCGGTCAATCCCCGTTCCCATTCCGGTTGGTATGCTTCGCGCCCGTCACTTCCCGACGGCCATCCACCATGACTCACCACCGCTTCTTCGCTCTCGCCCTCGCCAGCGCCGCCGCGCTCGCCTCCCTGCCAGCCCAGACCGTCGACACGGTCGGCGGCACGACCACCGCTGCAACTCGCACCAACAGCGCCAAAGCGAGCCTGTTCGCCGTCAACACGAGCGTGTTGCTGTTCGACTACGAGATGTACCTCGATGTCGCCGGTCCGCAGACCCTGACCTTCTTCGCCTACCGGCACCATTCGCGTTCGGGAACCGCAACCCTGGCCTGGACGCATCAGGTGCAAGTGGCCGGCGGCGGCGGCGCGCAATGGTACTCGACCGGCCCGATCGCCTTGCCGCTGATCGAGGGCAACCACTACGCGCTCGGCGTGTCGTGGCCCGGCACGTTGACCTACCACTATTCGATCGGCACGACCGGCACGCCGGTGTCGTTCGGTTCCTGGCAGCGCGCGCACACGCTCACCAACCCGATCCCCGCGACGCTGAACGTGCCCACGGGCGTCGACAGCGCCGCCTACCACCAGCGCCTGACGACGCTGCCGCTGCCCGTGGTCGACAACGTCGGCACCGGTTGCAGCAGCACCGCCCTCGTGCCGCGTCTGGTGGCGACCGGCATGTTCGGTATCAACAGCAACGAAGCCCTCGAACTGGTCGACGCCGCCCCTTCGTCGCTGGCCATGTACGTGATCGCGCTCGGCCCGACGCTGGGCACGCCGATCCCGCTGTACGGCTGCGACGTCTGGGTCAGCCTGTTCGTCAACGCGTTGACCGCGACCGTGACCTCGGGAGCCGGCTATGCGAGCCTCTCGTTCCCGGTGCCCAACGATCCGCTGTTCATCGGCACTCAGTTCTCGGCGCAGTGCGGCGTGCTCAGCTCGGCGATCGACATGAGCAACGCCGTCGGTTTCGCCATCAACTGAAGCAGGTGGAAGGTGCGCGAGCCGCGCGATTGCGATGATCAACGCGCGCGCCGCAGCAACCCCGCATCCCGCAGCGCCACCATGCGCGCCGGCACGTTGGTCGTGACCAGGTCACAACCGAAACCCGCCGCGCCGAGCAGCGCGATGTCGGGATCGACCGTGTAGACGCAGAGCAGCTGCCCCTTGGCGCGGATCGCCGTCGCCGTCTGAAGGTCCAGTGCGCGATGGTCCCAATGCACGAGCCGCGCGCCGGTGCGCGGCAGGTCGGCGAGCAGTGCCGCGGTCGGCTCCTTGCCGCTCAGGGCGCCGATCAGCAGCTCCGGCTCGGCGCGGTGCACCACTTCGAGCCAGTCCCAGTCGAAAGCCTGCACCAGCACGCGATCGACGACGTCGAGGCGCCGCAGTTCCTTCACCAGCGCGACGGGATCACCCGCCTTGCGTTCGATCAGCGGCACCGCCGGGAAGATCGCCGACAGCGCCTCCTCGAGCGTCGGCACCCGTTCCCCGACGAACTTCGGATCGCGCCAGACGCCAGCGTCGAGTGTGCGCAACTCGGCGAGATCGAGCGCGTCGATGCGCACGTTCTTGCGGCCGAGTCTGGCGGTCGCGTCGGTGGTGCGATCGCAGGTCGCGTCGTGCATGCAGACCCAATGGCCGTCCTTGGTCTGATGGACGTCGAACTCGACCATGTGCGCGCCGGCGGCCACCGCGCGGCGGAACGCCGCGACGGTGTTCTCCGGGCATTCGGCGCTGGCGCCGCGGTGGCCGACGACCAGCGGCGCTTCGGCACCTTGCTGCTGCAGGCGCGCGAACAGCTCCGCAGTCGGCATGGTCTCCCGCCCGGTTCCGGGCCGCTGGGCCCCGGCTGGCGCCCCGATCGACGACACGACCATGGCGGTGATCACCACGAGTGGCTTGGACATGGCCCACACAGTGACGACTCGACGCTCTGGAAGCCAACCAGCTGTCGATGAAGAGTGCGTCAGGCCGCCGCGAGTTCCGCGGCCATTCACAGGCCCGAACTGCGTACCCCCCGCCGCGCCAACAGCCGCCGCACCTGCGCCTGCTTGCCTTCGTCGAAGCGGTACACGAACAGGATCGCGCCAGCGGCGAAGAAGAACAGGCCGACGCCGGGACCGAACTGGATGCGCAACGCCAGGTCCACCGTGTCGGACTGCTGTTCGTTGGGCACGAACCCGACCAGGTCGAGCACGACGCCGGCGATGCCGATCGCGAGCGCGCGGGCGAGCTTGCTGGCAAAACGCCAGACGCCGAAGAACAGCCCCGAACGCAGCTGGCCGCTGCGCACGCGGTCGTGATCGATGACGTCGGTGAGCAGCGCGTCGATCAGCACGATGCAGCCGACCACGCTGCCGAGCACGACGCCGCCGAGCAACACCGTGGCCACGTAGGCTCCCTTGGGCAAAAGCAGGTAGAGCGTCGAGGTGCCGATGCCGAGCAACATCGAGCCGACCATCATCAGGCGGCGTTTGCCGAAGCGCCGCGCCGCCACCACCCAGCCGGCGATCGACGCCGTGAACACTCCCAAGAACACCACCAGCAGCGTCTGCACCTGCTGTTCGTCGAGGCCGAGCAGGTAGCGGTAGTAGTACTGCGCCGTCGTCGCGTTGATGCCGATGCCGATGGTCGCGACCACATAGGCGGCGAGCAACGGGCGCAGCGGCCGACTGCGCAGCGCCGTGCCGAACGTGCGCAGCAGCGGCTCGGTGCGCGGCACGCGTTGCAGGCGCGGCACCGACGCCGTCGATCGCCAGCTGATCAGCGCCGTGATGACGACCACGAAGGTCGTCACCAGGGTGACCTTCGGAATCGCCGCGGCGCTGCCGTGGCCTTCGACCAAGAACAGCATCGGCAGCGCTGCGGCCAGCACTGCGCCGACGTTCGCGAAACCGAACCGCCAGCCGAACAGGCTGGTGCGCACCTGCGGATCTTCGGTCAGTTCACCGGCCATGGCCATGTACGGCACCGACAACACGGTCATACCGGTGTTGAGGAAGCAGAAGCTGCCCAGCAACCAGGCGAACTTCGCCGGCTGCCCCGACAACGACGGCGGCCAGAACACCAGCAGCAGACCCGCGGCGAGCAGCGCGGCGCCGAGCGGCAGGTAACCGCGGCGACCACCCAGACGGTGCCGCGTGCGGTCGCTCAGCGCGCCCATCAACGGATCGGTGATCGCGTCCCAGACCAGCCCGAGCCCGACGGCCAGACCCGCGAGGCTCGGCTGCAGGCCGACCTCGTCGGTGTAGAAGATCAGCAGGTAGAGCCGCAGCAGCGTCTCGACGGCGTTGATGCCCGACTCGGCGACCGCGTAGCCGATCTGCGCAACGATCGGCAGCGGCGCGGCTGCGGGCTTGGCTGACGAGGATGTGGCCAGAGGCGCGCAGCGTAGCGGGCCGGGCAGTTCGCCCAGCACGGTGTTCACCAACGTTCTCGGCGGTGCGGCCCCGTTACGCTGCGCGTCCCCGACCGAGGAGTCCGTCGTGAAGCTCACCGCCGCACTGTGCTGTTCTCTGCTGTCGTTCACCGCACCGGCCCAGGATCCGCCGCCAGCGGACCCCGCAACCCCGGCGCCGGCGCCTACCGCAGCTCGTGGCGAAGTCGCGTTCGCCCGGGCCGGCGCGATCGTGCTGCTCGATGTCGCCACCGGGGAGGAGACGGTGCTGGTCGATGACAACGAGTACGACCGACCCTTGACGTGGCTGCCGAACGGCGAGCAGTTGTTGTACTGGAACCACGACGGCGGCGCGTGGGACCTGTGGACGGTCGCGGTGAAGAGCAAGGCGCGCACCAACCTGACCCGCAGCGCGCGCGACAACCGCTCGCCGGCGCCTTCCCCGGACGGCGGCGCGATCGCGTTCCATCGCGGCGGCGACGGCGTCTGGCTGATGGCCGCCGACGGCTCCGGTCAACACCAACTCGACCCACGCGGCCATCGCGACCTGGCGCCGTGCTGGTCCACCGATGGCAGCAGACTCGCGTTCACCGATCTGCAGCCTGTCGCCGAGGACCGGATGCGTTTCGCCATGCACGTGCTGACGCTCGCCGACGGCAAGGTGGCGACGCGGCGTGAACTCGGCGACGGCGACGCATGCGCCTTCCTCGACGAGCACCACCTGTTGGCCACCGGGGCGCAGGACGGTGCGATCGAACTGCTGATCATCGACACGCGCGACGGCTCACGCCGGGCGCTGACACGTTCCGCGGACCACGACCACAACCCGGTGTTGTCACCCGATCGTCAGCGCATCGTCTGGGTCGTCTCGCGCGACCCCGTCAGCCGGCTGATGAGCATGCGGATCGATGGCAGCGAGGTGCACGATCTGGCGCCGATACAGCACGCGTTCGCACCGCCGAGCGTGTCGCCGGACGGCCAGTTCGTGGTGTTCGAATCGGGTGAGGAGCGCAGCTCACGGCAACTGCAGCTGGTGGGGATCCGCGGTGGCGACCTGCGGCCGTTGACCAGCAAGGGCGGCAGCCACGCAGTCTGGCGACCGCGCCGCTGAACGTGTCGCGCTGACCGCGACGATCAGCTGGCAACGGCGCGCCCCGTGACGAACACGGGCCGGCGCACAACGAAGTGCGCCGGCCCGTGCAACGAGCAGAACCGCAGCCGCGTGACCTCACGGTCACGCGACGAGGCTCACACCGAGCCGAGTTCGAGCTTCAGACCGTTGCTGGTCAGCAGGCCGAGCGCATTGACGCCGTTGACCAGGATCGCGGACTGCGTCTTGATCTCGACACCGACGAACGCGGGCGCCGACGGCACCACGAACGGCACCGACGTCGTCGTGCCGGACAGGAACAGGATCTGCGAAGCATCGATGTTGGTGAACTGCGAGCAACCTGGCGCGCCGAGGCCGGCGAGCGAGACGCCCGGGTTGAGTTCCTGCAGGCCGAAGATCTGCGCGCCGATGAACGCGGTCAGCGGGATGTCCGAGGTCACCAGGTTGATGCTCGTGCCCAGCACCGGCCGCGCGTCGGCATCGACGGCCACGGCAACCGAACCGTCACCGGTGTTGAACGGCATGCTCGTCGAGATGTCGATGCTGCCGGGATCACGCACGTTGCCGCCCGGGCTGAAGCCCGTGATCGTCTGGTAGAGCGCCGGGTTGCAGTCCATGTAGCGGAACTCACACTCACCGCTCGAGTTCAGCATCACCTGGAACGTCTGCTGGTAGGTGTTGGTCTGGGTCGCCTCCCACAGCGGCACACCGAGCCAGGTCGCGTAGACCTCCTGACCGCTGGGGTTGACGTCGAAGTGGATGCTGCCGCCGATCGGCAGCGTCGTCACCGGATCGACCGCGGCGGGATTGAGGTCGCACCACAGCGCCGCGAAGCGCGTCCCCGACGAGAGCAGTTCGGCGACCGACGCACCCGGCGTCGTGGTGCCACCGGGCTGCATCCAGACCAGGCCGTTCGAGCCGATCTCGATCGCCGTGGTGCTGCCGAACTGGTAGTTGAACGTGAACGGCAGGGCCTGCGGCGGCGAGACGCTGTCGTCGGCGAGCAGCAGATCCGGCGACGTCGGCGTGAACCACTGGTTGCTGCCCGGCAGGGCCACGAAGCCACCCTGACCGTTGGGGATCAGGCGGATGCTGTTCACGGTCGTCGCGGTGCCGGCGAGGTCGAACCCGGCCGGGGCGAACAACTCGTAGAACGACTGCGGCCGGTCATAGCAGCCGGCGCCGTACTTGGTCTTGCGCGCGAGGCCCGCGGGCTCGGTGTAGTCGAACTTCATCACGGGCGCGAAATAGGAGAGACCGCCGGTGAGCGCTGCCGAGGTGGCGGCCGAGTTGCGCCGGGCCCGGGCGTTCTGGCTGACGTTCGAGGAGCAGTCCATCTGCGGCAAGGTCGTGCCCGTGCCGGTGAAGGTCGGCGCCAACGCGGCGTCCATCTCCACGACCAGTCCCTGGCCCGAGGCCGGGTTGTAGACGAACGGCGTCGTCAGGATGATGTCGACCACGTAGTTGCCGGGGCTCAGGCCGTTGCCCTGCGCGACGTTGACGGCGCCGTTGTAGACCACCGTGTTGTCGAGCCCTTGGTTGGTGGCGAAGGTGGTGCTCATGGTGCTCCAGTCGATGCCCACCGGGGCCGTCGACAGGTTCACCTGGACCTGCGAGTACTGGCCGGCGGTGCCGACCGTGTTCGAACGCCACTGCAGCCGCGTGATCGTGATCGGGTAGTCGATGCCACGGCCGGTCCAGTGATCGGCTTCGTAGATGACCTGGCAGCGGAACGCCGTGTTGCGCCAGACCAGACCGCTGGTGCCCGGGCCGCCGGCGTTGGCGTAGAGGTCGGGGCAGATGATGTCCTGCGCGATCAGGTCGGCAGCGAACGCGCTGCACAGCACTGCAGCGAGGGTGGGAAGGGTCTTCATGGGATCGGGGATGCACACCCAGCCCTGGCGAAATTGCCTGGCGAGTGAGCCGGGTTGGACGCCGCGGTCAGCATGCCGGGTTCCGTCGATCGGCCGCATGTTGCAGTCCCCGGGCAGGACTCCATGATGGCCCCATGGCTCGCGCGCTGTTGCGGCTCTTGCAGTTGAGCTTGGTCCAGTTGGTGACGGCCGCGGCGCTGCTCGCCCAGGATCCACCGAGCCCGTCGCCCCAGAGCGAGATCTCGCCCGCCGCAATCCAGCGGCAGCTCGACGACGTCACCGCGAACGACAGCCTGCCAGCCGAACTCAAGGCGACCATCGCCGACACGCTGCGCCGGGCGCTCGAGTCGGCGAAACGCGCCGAGGCCCACCGCGCCAGCCTCGAGAAGTACGCCACTGCCAAGGCCACGGCCGCCGACCGTTTGCAGGCGCGCCAGGCCGACCTGACCGCGCTCGAGCAGGTCCAGCCCGGCCCGCAACGCCAGGACCTGACCCTCACCGACCTCGAGCAGGGGTTCAGTGCCGCCCAACAGGCGTTGACCCAGGCGCAGCAGCGGGTCGTCGAGCTCGATCAACAGGCGGCACAGCGAGGCGAACGGCGCACCGCGATCCCGCCGCGCGTCGCCGAGCAGCAAAAACGCCTCGACGCGCTGCCGGCGAGTTTGCCGGAAGTCGCCGAGGTCGATGCGCGGCTGCGCAGCGCTCAACGCATCGGCCTGGCGACCGAACGCCTCGAGTTGCAGAACGAACTCGCCTGCCTGCAGGCCGAGTTGCAGACCTACGACGCCGAGAGCGAACTGCTGCGCGCCGAACGCAACCTCGCGGCGCGGCGCGTCACCACCGCCAAGACCAACGCCGACGCCTGGCAGGTACCGCTGCAGGCCGCGCGCGCCGCCGCCGCCAGACGCGCCGAGGAGGAAGCCCGCCTCGCCCAGTTGCTCGCCGACCCGCGCGTCGCCAAGCTCGCCAGGTCCAACGCCGAACTCGCCGCCGAGGTCGCGTCGCTGGCCCACAAGCGTGACGCCGCCGAACGCAGCAAGGTGCAGCTGACCGCGGATCTGGCCCAGTTGCAGCAGGACTTCGAGGAGACCAAGAAGCGCGCCGAGCTGGTCGGCAAGCTCGTCGGCACGACCGAAGCGATCGGCACGCTGTTGCGCCAGCGCCGACTGCAGCTGACCGACACCGCGCGAAAGTACCAGGTGGAGACCCGCGGTCGCGTCGGTGACGTGGCCGCCGCGCAACTGCAGGGCCTCGAGTACGACGAACGGCTGCGACGCCTGGTCGAGGACCCCGACGCCTGGCTGCAGGCGCAGGTCAGCGCCGACGAAGGGGCCGCCGAGTTGCCGCCCGACGTGCTCACCGAGGCGCGGCGTCTGCGCGATGCCCGCCGCGATCTGCTGACCCAGCTCACCAGCGGCTACGACGCGCTGCTGCAGACCCAGATCGACCTGACCAGCGTCGAGAACCAGCTCGGCGGCCTGATCAGCACCTACCGCACGTTCGTCACCGAACGGGTGCTCAGCATCCGCAGCAGCAAGCCGATCTGGAACTTCGACCTGCCCGCTTCCGGCCGGGCGATCGCATGGTTCACGTCGGTGGCGCACTGGCGGGAGTTGTTGGTCGCCACCGACCTGGCGCTGCGCCAGCCGATCTGGCCGATGTTGGTGATCGCGCTGGTGATGCTCGTGCTCGCAATGAGCCGGCAATTCGTCGGCAGGCTGCAGAAGCACGGTGAGACGGCGGCCCGCGGCACCACCGTGAACTACCTGCCGACCGCGCTGGCCGCGCTCGACACCGTATTGCTGTCCTTGCCCGCGCCGGCCCTGCTGCTGCTCGCCGGCTACCTGCTGGAGGGAGACGCGACCGCGACCGACTTCGTCAAGGCGATCGCCGCGGGACTGCAACGCTGCGGCTGGAGCCTGCTGCCGATCGCCGTGCTGCGCCAGGTGCTGCGGCCCAGGGGGCTCGCCGAAGCGCACTTCCAGTGGCAGACGACGACGCTGGCGCGGCTGCGCTCGATCGTACCGCTGCTGCTGTTCGCGGCGGTGCCGTTCGCGTTCGCGCTCGGCGTCGTCGAAGCGACCGGCGACGACAGCTGGCTCGGCTCGCTGGGTGCGGCCATGCTGGCCGGCGAGATCAGTCTGATCCTGGTGGCGTTCTGGCGCATGCTGCACCCGACCACCGGCATCCTCGGCACCACGCTGCCCGGGGCGACCGGCACGCTGCATCGCTTCCGCCGTCTGTGGTTCCTGCTCGGCGTCGGCACGCCGGTGGCACTGCTGGCGATGGTCGCGCTGGGCTACGACTACACCGCGCTGCAGTTGACCCGGCGCATGCTGGCCACGTTCGGCGCGGTGCTGGGCGCGGTGTTGTTGCAGGCGATGATCCTGCGCAGCCTCGTGCTCGAACGACGACGACTGCAGATCAAACGCATGAAGGAGCGTTTGGAGGCGGCCAAGAGCGGCGATACCGGCTCGCCGGAGTCGCCGAAGATCGAGCAGGTCGATCCGGGTTCACTTGCCCGACAGACCCAGACGCTGGTGCGTTGGTCGGTGGCCGTCGCGGCGGCGATCGGCGTGTTCCAGATCTGGGTCGACGTCCTGCCTGCCCTGGGCATCCTCGACCGCGTCGCGATGTGGTCGACGCTGGACCTCGACGGCAAGCCCGCGGTGATCACGCTGGCCGACGTCTGCAAGAGCGCCTTCGTGTTGGCCGCGGCGGCGGCCGCGGCGCGCAACCTGCCCGCGCTGCTCGAACTGTTCGTGCTGCAGCGCCTGCGCATGCAGCCCGGGGAACGGCACGCGGTGACCACGCTGGCCCGCTACGGCATCGTCGTCGTGGGCCTGGTGCTGGCGTTCAGCACCATCGGCATCGGTTGGAGCAAGGTGCAGTGGCTGGTCGCCGCGGTGTCCGTCGGCCTGGGGTTCGGCCTGCAGGAGATCTTCGCCAACTTCGTCAGCGGCCTGATCCTGCTGATCGAGCGACCGATCCGCGTCGGCGACATCGTGCAGATCGGTTCGACCACGGGCCGCGTCACCCGGATCCAGATCCGCGCCACCACCATCCAGGACTGGGAGCGCAAGGAGCTCGTGGTGCCCAACCGCGAGTTCGTCACCGGTCACTTCGTCAACTGGACCCTCGCCGACGGCGTCGTGCGCCGCACCATCAAGGTCGGCATCGCCTACGGCAGCGATACGGCCAAGGCGTTGGAGCTGCTGTTGCAGATGGCCAAACGCAACCCCGTGGTGCTGCCAGAACCGGCGCCGGAAGCCATCTTCGTCGGCTTCGGCGACAGCACCCTCGATCTGGAGCTGCGCATCTTCGTCGACCAGACGACCCTGGACCTCAAGGACATCTCCAGGCTGCTGGTCGCGATCGATCTCGCCTTCCGCGAAGCGGGCATCGAGATCGCGTTCCCGCAGCGCGACGTGCATCTCGATCTGTCCGCCGCCACCATCGAATTGCTGCAGCGCAACCCCGATCACATCGGCCGCAGCTGATCACCCGACCCGAGCCGACGCCGATTCTGTTGATGCCGGCCGCCCCCTCACGACGCTAACCTCAATCCCATGAGCGACCCTCAAGCCGCCAAACGCGCCGCCGCCTTCGCCGCCGCCGATCTCGTCGAATCCGGCATGAAGATCGGACTCGGCAGCGGCTCCACGTTCCTGTTGGCGATCGAACGCCTGCGGCAACGCATCGAACAGGACGGCCTGCAGGTCAGCGGCGTGCCCTCGAGCCGCGCCACGGCCGAAGCTGCCGCCGCCGCCGGCATCACCCTGCTCGACCTCGAGCAGGTCGAACGCCTCGACCTCGCCATCGACGGCGCCGACGAGGTCGATCCGCAGAAGAACCTGATCAAGGGCGGCGGCGGCGCCCACGTGCGCGAACGCATCGTCGCCGCGGCGGCCAAGGAACTGATCGTGGTGATCGACGACAAGAAGCTCGTGCCGGTGCTGGGCGTCGCCTTCCCGCTGCCGATCGAAGTGCTGCAGTTCGGCTGGAAACAAGCCGAACGCATGCTCGTGGCGACCGGCTGCACGGTGACCCGCCGCGCCAAGGACGGCGCGCCGTTCGTCAGCGACAACGGCAACTACGTGCTCGACTGCAAGTACGAGAGCATCGAGGACCCCGCCTGGCTGGCCGAGCAGCTGCACGGCATCGTCGGCATCGTCGACCACGGCCTGTTCGTCGGCATGGCCGGCCGCGTGCTGGTCGGCGACGCGAGCGGCAAGGTCCGCACGATTCCCTGAGACGACACCTCCAGAACCAACGCATGCTCGTCGCCGCGCTGCTCGCCATGACCACCTTCGTGGCGCCACAGGACCCCGCGCCCGGAATCACCGCTGCGGGCGTCACCAAGGAGTTGGCCAAGGCCCGCAAGCAGGTGATCTCGGCCGTGCAGTACGACCTGCGCTTCCGCATCGACAAGGGCGCCACCGAGGTCGCCGGCGAGATCTGGCTGCGCTTCCAGCTGCCCGAGGATCGAGAGCTCACCAGCCCGATCGTGCTCGACTTCGCCGGCAAGACGCTGACCGACGTGATGCTCAACGACACCGAGATCTCGCTGGCCAGGGTGAACAACCACCTGATCCTGCCGGCCGAGCGGCTCGGCTATGGCTGGAACGGCCTGGTCGCGAAGTTCACCTCCGAGGTCGCCCCGACCGGCACGCCACTGACCGTCTACCGCGACCCGCAGGACGGCCAGGAGTACTACTACACGCTGGTCGTGCCCGCCGACGCGCACCGCCTCTACCCGTGCTTCGATCAGCCGGACCTGCGCGCCGAGTTCCGGATCGAACTGGTGTTGCCCAACGACTGGGTCGCGGTCAGCAACGCGGTGCTCGCCGAGGACATGCCCGAACCGACGGCGGCAGGAACGTTGTGGCGCTTCGTCGCGACCAAGCCGCTGCCGACCTATCTGATGGCGTTCGCGTGCGGTCCGTTCGCGACCACCAGCACACCGCTGGCCGGCATCCCCGGCATCGACGACCGCCAGCCACTGCGCATCTTCTACCGCAACCGCGAACGCGACCACCTCGACCGCGACGCCCTGGTCAAGCTGCACGCCGAAGGCCTGCGCTGGCTGACCGACTACTTCGCGGTGCCCTACCCGTTCGGCAAGCTCGACATCGTGCTGCTGCCTGGGTTCCCGTACGGCGGCATGGAGCACGCCGGCGCGATCTTCTACCGCGAAGCCTCGTTGGTCTTCGACCATCCGCCGACGGCAGCGGAACTCGTGCGTCGCAGCACGCTGATCTACCACGAGCTCAGCCACCAGTGGTTCGGCAACCTGGTGACGATGAAGTGGTTCGAGGACCTGTGGCTCAAGGAGGGCTTCGCCACCTTCGTCGGCTATCAAGCACTCGAGGCGCTCGAACCCGAACGCCGCGCCTGGCTGCGGTTCCTGCAACGCGTCAAGCCGCGCGCCTACGAGGTCGACGCCACCCCCGGCACGACCCCGGTGTTCCAGGCGCTCGACAACCTCGCCGATGCGAAGTCGGCCTACGGCGCAATCGTCTACAACAAGGCGCCCGCGGTGCTGCGTGAGCTCGACGATCGCCTCGGCAGCACCGTGTTCCGCGCCGGCCTGCAGCACTTCCTGAAGCAGCACGCGTTCGGCAACGCGGACTGGCGTGACCTGGCTGCGGCGCTCGAGAGCGCTGGCAAGCAGAACCTCGGCCGCTGGTCGCAACGCTGGCTGCTGGCGCCGTCGATGCCGCAGGTGCGTGTCGACTGGACCCTCGACGCCGACGGTCTCGTGCAACGCGCGACCCTGCAGCAGCGCCCGATCGGCGGCGACGGCACCTGGCCGCTGGACCTGCAGGTGCTCGTGATCGACCTGGCGGGCGGCCGCAGCACCGTGCGGGTGCAGAGCGACGCCGCCGACACGCCGATCGACGAACTGATCGGCAAGCCGGGTCCCGCGGCCGTGATCGTCAATCCGCAGGACGTCGCCTACGGCCAGTTCGTGCCCGATCCGCGCTCACGCGGCTGGCTGCTGCAGAACCTCGCCGACGAACCCGACCCGCTGCTGCGTGCCGTCGGCACGGGCGCGCTGTTCGAAGCCGTGCGTGCGGCCGAACTCGATCCGGCAGCCTTCGCCGACCTGTGTCTGTCGCTGCTGGCCGTGGAGACCGACGCCGACACCCACGGCTGGCTGCTCGATGCGCTCGGCGAGAGCCTGTTGCGATACCTGCCGGCGCCCCGCCGCCAAGAACGTCTGGCGCGCGTGACCACGATGCTGCTCGAGCTGCTGCGAGCAGACCAGGACACGGGCCGCGAACTGGTCGCGTTCCGGTTCCTGGCGCGTTGCTCGACCGATGGCGAGGTGCTGGCGCTGTGCCGCGCCGTCGCCCGCGGTGAACCGCTGCCTGCGGGCCTGCATCCCGGTCGCCCCGATCGCTTCCTCGCCGCGGCGGCCCTGCTCGCGGCCAGAGCCGACGACGCCGATGCCGTGCTGCAGACGCTCGAGCAACAGCTCAGCAGCGAAGACATCGGCAAGGAGAGTTTCGTGTGCCGCGCCGCGATCCCGACCGCGGCCAACAAGGCCGCCTACTGGGAACACTACCTGCAGCTCGAGGCGCCGCCCGAGCAGTGGACCCAGGACAGCTTGTCGTTCTTCCACTGGCCCGGCCAGGACACGCTGACGCTGCCCTACCTGCGGCAGGCGCTCACGAAGGTCGACTGGGTCAAACGGAACCGCCGCATCTTCTTCATGCCCGCGTGGCTCGACGCCTTCGTCAACGGCCACTCGTCCGCCGAGGCGCTGGCGATCGTCGACGACTTCCTGGCCAAGACCGAGCTCAGCTCCGACGTGCGCAACAAGCTGCTGCAATCGCGCGACGGCCTGGCGCGAACGGTGCGCATCCGCGCGGTGTTCGGCGACGGCAAGTGACGACTGAGCGGGTCACCTTCCTGCGAGCGCGTAGATGCACTCCAGGTAGCTGTCAGACCAGCGCGCCGCGAACGAGTAGAGACCGTAGTCGCGACTGCTCAGCAGGCTCCACACCAGCATGAAGGTGAACACGAACACCATCGGGTTCTGCACACTCTCGAGCAGCCGCCGGTAGCTGCGGCTGCAGCCGGCGAGCACGGTCGATCCATCCAGCGGCGGGATCGGGATCAGGTTGAACACCCCCAGCGCGAGGTTGGTGTAGCCGAACACCCACACGAAGCGGCGCAGGTTGCCGCCTTCGATCGATTCGGGAGAACCGTCGTGCGCCCCCAGGCTCCAGATCGCCAGCGCGGTGAGCGCCACCAACGCGAGCAGAAGGTTCATCAGCGGACCAGCGAGCGCGACCAGCAGGTGACCGTGCCGGCCGCGCAAGCGCGTCGGATCGACCGGCATCGCCCCGAACCCGATGCCCAACACGAACACCATCAGCAGCGACAAGGCCCCCATGTGCACACGCGGGTCGATGGTCATGTGACCCGCCAATCGCGGCGTCTTGTCACCCAGCCACAGCGCCGCCCACCCGTGCGCCAGTTCGTGCAGCACGATCGAGAACACCACCGTGACCACGACGTAGACGTAGTAGTGCGGGTTGTGGGCGAGAACGGTGATGAACATCGGCGCGTGCACAGTGCAGCGGCCGGCGGCGACTTCGGCAAGTGCCGGGACCGCTCGCCTTCGGGTAGGCTGCGTCGATGCAAGAAGTGCTGCACAGCCTCGACGACTACCAGGCCATGTTGCGGCACCCGCGCGTGCTGCTGTTCAAACACAGCCCGGTGTGTCCGATCAGCACGGCCGCACGCGCCGCGTTCGAGATGTTCCGCGTCGAACACCCCGACGCGGTCACCGCCTTCGTGAACGTGATCGCCGACCGCCCGGTCGCGCGCGGCCTCGCCGGACTCTGCGGGGTGCGCCACGAGTCGCCGCAGGCGATCCTGTTCGAAGCCGGAGTGCCGGTGTGGCACGCCAGCCACGACGCGATCACGCCCGAGGCGCTGGCGGCGGCGTGGGCGCCGCGCTGCTGATGCGGCACACCGCGCTGCGCACTCGTCACCCGGCACGCCGGTGTCAACGGCCGATACCCCACGGCGATGCGCGGGGTATCCTTCTGCTCCACCGCCTGCCCGCACGACCTGACCGAGCCGAATGATCCTCACCGCCTGCTTCGCCGCCGTCACTCCGTTCGCGGCCGGCGGTCCGCACGGCCCGGACGCAACCCGCTGGCGCCCCGCCGGTTTCCACGCCGTCGCCTACGTCACCGACTGGCGCTCGCACGGCCAGGTCGGTGACGCGTTCCTGTCGGTCAACGAAGCGATCCAACTGCACAACGGCACGCTGTCGTTCGCGGCGCTGTCGCTCGCCGAGTCCAACCAGCTGAGCCTGATCCCGGGCACCGGCTCGACCACCGACGTCACCTGGATCGACATCGACGGCAGCAGCACGCCGGTCATCACCGTCGAACAGGACTTCGATCCGATCATCGACACGACCTTCGGCTGCCTGATCAAGGGCTTCAACGATGCGCCGGTGCTCGACTTCTCCGGCACCAACATCACGCACGGGTTCCGCGTGCCGGCCAACTCGGTCAACTTCGAGGACCTGATCCTGTCGGGCGGCCCCTACGGCGTGGATGTCACCCAGGCCGACGCTTCCGGTCAGGCGGGAGCGGCGTTCGACAACGTGACCTTCGACGGCCAGGCGCAGTTCGGACTGCGCGTCACCGGCACCTCGGCCGGCGGCATCGGCCGCGTCGTGCTCGGCGACTGCAGCTTCGTCAACGTGCCGCAGGCGATCGTCTACGCCGAACCGTCGAACGGCCGCACGACCATCTTCGAAGCCTACGACGTCAGCATGCGCAACGTCGGCGCCGGCGTGCTGGCGACGCTCGGCCCTGGCGGCACCGCGCGGTTCACGTTCGACGGCTGCGACTTCGAGACCACCGGCACCGCGATCGACATCCAACGCCCGCCCGGCGCCGACCGCACGATGCTCGTCGAAGGCAAACACGTGCGACTGCGCGGCGCCGTCGGCACGCTGATCGCCGGCAGCGGCACCAGCTTCACGCAGGTCGACGTGCGCATGTGGAACGTGATCGCCAGCAGCGGCGAAGCCCTCGGCGTCGGCGCGCTCGGCGACCGCATCTTCGGCATCGTCGAGGACTGCACCTTCGCCGGCACCGCATCTGCCGGAACCGTGCGCGTGCTGGCCGGCGGCGGCCCCGCGGACCTGCTGTTGCGCAACCTGCGCTGCAGCGGCGGCAGTGTGTCGCTCGGCGCCACCGGCAGCCACGACGTGAGCCTCGAAGACAGCCGCCTGGTCGGCGCGAACCTGCAGACGAGCGGCAGCCGCGCGATCGCGATCGCCGGCTGCAGTTTCGAGAACGGCACCGCGACGGGAACCGCGGCGGCGGCGGTGGTCGCGGACGGGTGCCACCTGCCCAACCCTGGGGCGTTCGTGCAGAGCAGCAACAGCGTGCCGACCCCGCAGCTCGGCAGCATGGACATCCAGCCCGAAACGGTGCCGATCGGCAGCATCGTCAACCTGCAGGCCGATCTGCCCGCGGGCCTGTTCGGCGTGTTCGTGCTCGGCTTCACCGACCCGTTCCCGCAGTTGCTGCCCGCGCCGTTGCACGTCTACACGATGCCGTCCTTGACCTTCGTGCTGCCGGGCATCTACCGCTTCCAGCAGTCGTTCGCGTGGTCGGTGCCCAACTCGTTCGCGTTCGTCGGCTTCGACCTGTGCGCGCAGATCGCGGTGCTGCCCGACCCCAACGTGCAGGCGCCGCCGATCCATTTCCCACCTGGGCGGCGGTTCGTGCTGCGCTGACCGACGCCGCGGATGGCATCGCCGCGCATGGGGTTCGTGCGGCGGCTCGAACTGCCGCCGCCGTCGGCATCGTTGCTGAGCCCATCGGTGACGGTGCACGTTCCGCCGGCAGCCATCGCGGCGGGCCTGCTCGAGGTTTCCGCGCGACGTTGGATCGGGGCGTCGGTTGCGCAACCATCCACGTCTCGAGGCCGCCCGTGGACGAGAACCCGTCCGCGGCACCCGGATCGCACCGTCGAGGACCTCCGAAGTAGCTGCAGGTATGTTTCGGGATGCTGTTCGAATGCCGATGGTGCGTCGCCACACGGGGCGGAGTTGCGGGCCGGGCTGGGGGGCGTTCGTCGCCGCTTGCCCCTCGACGACTCGACGGTCCGCAGCCGCTGCTGCGAGCGCTGAAGCTGCCGATCCCAAATTCGCTGCACCCTTCCGGCGCTGCCCGGAGATCGTGAGGGTGTGAACCCCATGGCCGAGTCGGTGCCGGCGCTGCGCGTCGGCGAACGCGAACGTCGCGCGCTGTGGCGCTACGCGCGCACGCTCGGCGCCGACGTGCACACCGCGGACGACCTCGTTCAGGAGGCGTTCGCGGTGGTCCTGGCGAGGGACGGGTTCGACTTCACCGTGCCAGCGGCGGTGTTCGGATTCCTGCGCACGACCTGCCGCCAGTTGTGGCTCCGTTCGAAGCAGCGCACGATCACCGAGCGCGAGGTCGACGAGGCCGATCGCCTGTGGGACCAACGTTGCGGCGAGGACGCTGGTGACCACTACGTCGACGCCCTGCGCGCGTGTGTCGAGCGGTTGCCGGCACGCAGCCGCGACTTGCTGGCGGCCACGTACGGCGACGGGGACGGTCGCGCCGCCGCCGGCAAGCGGCTCGGCATCGGCCGCGACGGGGTGAAGAGCGCGCTGCGGCGACTGCGCACGTTCCTGCACGACTGCATCCGGAAACGAATCGAGGCGGATCGATGACACACACCCATCCCGCAGAAGAGCGGTTGCTCGATGCTTCGCTCGAGGAGGTGTTCGCACAGCGGCAGCACCAGGTGAGGCCGGGGCGCGACGTGCGGACGCTGCTCGTCGCGGCGTTCGTGCTGCTCGGCCTCGGAGCCGTCTTCGCCACGGCGTGGATCGTGCGATCGGCCTTGCGCGCGACGGCGCAGGAGCCCACCGTGGCGCCGTTGCCCGCGGAGGTCCCGGGTGACGGCAAGGACGCGATCGAGGCGCTGCCGATCACCACCGAGAACCTGCAGGCCAAGTTCACCGATCCGCGGGAGCTGGCCGTCGTCACGCGCCTGGCGTCCTTGCGACGGCTGCGGTTGTGGCCCGAGAAGGCCAGGATCCTTGGCATCAGCACGGGCGCGTACCACCGCGCCTGGGGGGCGCCGCCGGCGGACCTGCTGCAGCCGCTGGCCAAGCTCGAGCATCTCGAAGTGCTTGGGCTGCCCCACGAACTGGCCTTGACTCCCGAGCTCCTGGCACCACTCGCCGGCCACCCGTCGCTGCGCGAGATCCAGTTCGTGCGCGACGCGTTCTCGATCGACGCACGGTTCGTCGCCGCCCTGGCCAGGATCCCCAAACTGCGTGCGCTGGACCTGCGGTTCGTGCCGATGAGCAGTAGCGCGTTGCATCACCTCGCCGCCTTGCCGCTCCGCTCCCTGGAGCTGCAGTACGGTTCGGGGCTCGACGCCGCGGGCTGGCGCGAGCTGCTGACGATGCGTTCCCTGGAGCGCTTGTCGTTCCGCCACTGGAACTGGCCCGTGCCAGGCGCCAAGCCCGATGCCGCGGCGGAGTGGCAGCCGACGCCGGCGGAGCTCGGGCGATTGCGCGAACTGCCGCGACTGCGGGACCTCGAACTGCTGCACTGCGCCGTCGACGACGTGCAGTTCGCGGCGCTGCCCGACTCGCTCGTCCGCCTGCATCTGTTCGGCTCGAAGCTCACGCCTGAGAGCATCGGCGCGCTGCGTCGGTTGCTCGCGCTCCGGGAACTGGACTTCGACGCGTCACAGCGGGGCTCGACCTTCGCCGACCTGTTCACCCCCGATTCCGAAGCGGCTGGTGACGCGTTTGCCGAGGCCCTGCCGGCGCTGCGTCTCCGCAAACTGCACTATCGCGGCGCCCTCACGGCGGATGTGGCGCGGGCCATCGGTGCGCAGGCCGGATTGCGCGACCTCGCGATCACGAGCAAGCACCCGGCGGCGGACACGGCGGCCGTCCTCTTCGCAGGGCTGCCGTTGCAGCGCGTCGAGTGGCGCGCGCCCGTCGCTGCGGAGGTGATCGTTGCTCTCGCGAAGTTGCCGGAGCTGCGCGAACTCGAGGTGTACGGCAATGACATCACGGAACTCACGGCCCTGGCCGAGGCCCCGCGGCTCGAGCGGCTCGTGCTCGCCGAAACGCGCATCGCCAACGGCATCCCCGCCGCCGTGCTCGCGCCGCTGGCGCGGTCGCGCTCGCTGCGCGACGTCGATGTGCACGTGACCGTGATCCGCGGCGAGCCGCGCGCGAGCGAAACGGAACTCCAGCAGGCCGTCGGCGAGCGCATCCGCCTGCGCCTGCACGAGAGCGAGCAGACCGTGAAGCGCTGACGCCTTACGCGCCCATTACACGCCGCCGCGGGCCACGGTCGTAACCTCCGCACGATGTTCCCTCGGCGCGAATGGCGGCCCGCGCGGCGAGGGTCGACGTCTTCGCGCGGCCACTGCGCCGGCGGCAGCGAGTTGAGCAAGGGCGCACCGCGACTCCCGGGACTGCACCTTTGAATGACCTTTCCCCGTAGAGTTCACCACGCGTCACTGCGTAGCGCCATCACCCCAGGAGGCCCCCATGCCCACGCCTGCCGCCCTACCGTCGTGGTTTCGTTTCACGTTCTCGCTGGCGCTGCCGGCCGCGAGCGCGGTCGCGCAATGCACTGTGTGGGAACCTGGCGATGGGATCCCTGGAGTGAACGGCACGGTGAACGCCGTCATGCATTGGGACCCGGACGGTGCGGGGCCCGCGCCTTCGGTCGTGGTCGTCGGCGGGCTCTTCTTCCTGGCGGGAGACGCCGAGGCCAACAGCCTCGCGACCTACGACCCGGCCACCAATGCCTGGGCGTCGTTGGGAATGGGGGCAACCGCGACCGTGTATGCCCTCGGGGCGATGGCGAACGGCGATCTCGTGGTCGGCGGTGATCTGCGCGACGTGGCTGGTTTGCCCAACGTGGGGATCGCCAGTTGGAATGGCTCGGTCTGGTCGGTGCTCAGCACGGGGGCGCATGGCACCGCCTTCGCCACGCTGCCGAACGGCGACCTGGTGGCTGCATCCGGAGGCTTCCTCGGCACGGGTGGCATCGCGCGCTGGAATGGCAGCGCGTGGCTGCCGCTCGGTGCGGGTCTGATCAGGGAGGTCAATGCGCTCGCCGTGCTGCCGAACGGCGACCTGATCGCCGGCGGTACGTTCACCGCGTCTCGCGGCGCGCCTGCCGACTTCGTGGCGCGGTGGGATGGCACGGCGTGGCTGCCGCTCGGAGCGTGGGTCAACGGACCCGTGTATTCGCTGCTCACGCGAGCGAACGGTGACCTGATCGCCGCCGGGACGATCAGCGCGTCGTGCCTGATCGCGAAGTGGGATGGCACGGCGTGGTCCGCGCTCGGCAGCGGCATGAGTTTTCCCCCCGGCCCGTGGACGCAGACTCATGGCCGGGTCTTCGCACTCGCCGAGTCGGCCAATGGCGAGCTGATCGCTGGCGGCGACTTCAGCCTCGCCGGTGGCGTCAGCGCGACTCGCATCGCCCGCTGGAACGGCACGGCGTGGGCACCGCTCGGCACAGGCACTGCGGACACCGTCTACGCGCTCGCGTCTTTGCCAACCGGGGAGGTGGTCGTAGGCGGGCCATTCCTGCAAGCAGGCGGAATCACCAGCTTGCGCATCGCCAAGTGGAATGGCGCGGGCTGGGCAGCCCTCGCCACGGGGTTTGACAAGCCGGTGAGTGCGATGGTGGCCCTGCCGAGTGGCGACGTCGTCGCCGCTGGCCAGTTCACGAGCGTGCCCGGCACAAGTGCCAGTTCCATCGCTCGCTGGAACGGTTCGACGTGGGCCCCGCTCGGGTCTGGCATGGACCACGCGGTGCGGGCCCTCGCCCTGGCCAACGGTGATCTGATCGCCGGGGGCTGGTTCTCGCATGCGGGCGGCGTTCTTGCCTCGTTCGTCGCGCGCTGGGACGGTCTGGCCTGGTCGCCACTCGGCGCCGGTCTCACCGGCGCAGTCGAGGCACTCACGACACTGCCCGGTGGGGATGTTGTCGCCGGCGGTTCGTTCACCTCCGGCTTCTGGCAACCAGTCGGCGACCGCATCTCCCGTTGGGACGGCACCGCGTGGGGGCCGTTGGGCTCTGGCATGAACGACACGGTCTTCGCCCTTGCGACATTGCCCAACGGCGACGTCGTTGCCGGCGGCCGTTTCACCGTGGCCGGTGGCACCAACGCGAGCCGCATCGCCCGCTGGGACGGCATCCAGTGGCGCGGGCTCGGTGTCGGCATGGACAACGACGTCCATGTCCTGGAGGTCCGGCCGAACGGCGATCTGATCGCCGGCGGTTGGTTCACGACCGCCGGCGGAGTCGCCGCCAGCCGCATCGCGCGCTGGGATGGTGTCGCGTGGTCGCCGCTGGGCACCGGGATCATCGGCCCCGTTCAAGCCCTGGCGACGCTGCCCGATGGCGACCTCGTCGCCGGTGGTTACTTCTCGTCCGCGGGTGGGGTGAGCGTCAGCATGCTCGCGCGCTGGAACGGCACCTCCTGGTCGTCGCTCGGCGCCGGCGTGAACAACAGTGTGGACACACTGGCGGTCCGGCCGAGCGGCGAGTTGGTCGCCGGCGGCACCTTCAGGACGGCCGCTGGCGTCGTCTCCGCATACTTCGCGCGCTACGTGTCGGTCTGCCCGGCCGCCGCGGCGGTCCTCGGTGCATCCTGCAGTGGTTCTGCGGGCCCTCTCGTGCTCACGGCGACGGCGTTGCCCTGGGTCGGCGGCACCTATCGCTATCGGTGCACGGGCATGGCGCCGCAGTCGTTCGGCATCGAGGTGTTCGGCTTCGCATCCCCTGGCACCCCTCTCGCCGCGATCCATCCGGCAGGTGGTACAGGGTGCTCCCTCGTGGCGAGCCCGGATGCCGTCCGGCTGTCGTTGCCCACGTCGGGTGAGGTACTCGGCCAACTGCTCTTGCCGGTGAACACGGCGTTCGTCGGCCTCCAGCTCTACAACCAGGTGCTCGGCGTCGAAGTGAACGCGGCCGGCGGGGTCGTGCAGTTCGTCAGTTCGAACGGGCTCGGCCTGACCGTTGGCGCCTTCTGACGAGCGGTGATCGTTGCTCTGTCGAGGGCGCGTCGCGGCGTGAGCCTTCGCTACTTCTTCGCCTGCGTCGCCAACTCGGGCAGCAGCTTGCCGAGCATCTCCTCGGCCGCAGCGTCGCGCAGGGAAGACGATCCGGTTCTGCAGCGCCTGGAAGTCGGCTACGGACGTGTAACCGATCCCGGGCAAGGACACCGTGCGGTGGCCGTGCCGTCGGAGCGGTACAACTGCTGCGAACCGACGAAGTAGATCTGTCCGTCGACGACGCGCACGGGGCCATCGGGAATGTTCAGCTGCGACAGCAGGTTCGTGGTGTTCGCAGGCGTGCCATCCGTGACACCGACCCTACCAACCGCGGAAGAAACCACGCGGTCGCGGAAGAACGCGAGCTTCTTCGCGACGTCGTCACCGCGCTCCGGATCCGTCGCTGACCGCCCGTGTGCTCGACGTCGGAGCCTGAGGAGCCCGGGTCACGACCGACCGAGCGCGATCTCCCGTATCCCATCGACCTGCCCCGCCGTGAACACCGCCCTGTGGCGCCCCACCGAGCGGGCGTGGATCGGCAGGCTCGGATCGGTCCCGCCGATCGCCTTGCCGTCGGCGTCGAGTTCGCGATGGGCGAAGCTCGGGTGCTGCAGCAGGCGGATCTCGAAGGGCATTCCGAGAAAGGCGACCACGCGCTGCAACACCGGTTCGGGGTCGGCGACCAACGTCTCGTAGTCGACCTCGAGGACGGGCAGGCCGGCACGGGCGTAGTCGCCGGCCGCCTCGGTCTTGAAACGCCAGTAGAGCGCCCCCACCAGGTGATCCGGGAAGCCCTCGGCTGCCAGACGTTCCAAGCCGGCCGCGTAGCGGTCCCGAACCGCCGGGATCTCGCACCGGGCCAGCAGGATCCGCCTGCCGTAGCGCGACAGCCAGGTCTGACCGTCCGGATAGGTCAGCGTCTGCATGGAGGCGACCACATCGAGCACGTCCCGCCGCAGGAAGATCACCGGATCGCCACGGTAGAAGGTCGGAAACCGGCCGTAGTCGACGTCCGCCATCTCCGCGTCGAGGAGTTGCTCGGCGAACCGGGGGATCTTGAAGCCAATCCCGTCGACGGTCGCGAGGTCGACCTCGGCATGCGCCGCCTCGGGCGGCTTGCCGATCAGCAGGCGGTAGCTGTCGGCCTCGTCGAAGCAGGACAAACGACTGTGGCACTCCAGCACCAGCCGCATCAGGGTGGTTCCGGAGCGCTGGCAGCCGGCGATGTAGAAGTGCTTCACGATGATGTCTTGCGCGGCGACCTCGGGTTCGGAGTCTAGCTGGTCACCAGCGCCAGTCCACGCCGCTGCCGACCACGGCATGAGGACTACGACCAACCGTTGGGGCGGCGCGCGCCGGCTGCGCCCGCCCCAGATCCCAGACGATGAGGCGTTCCTGCCCTACGGTGACCAGCGCCTGGCCGTCGAACCACGGCTTGCCGTGGTCGCCGATGGAGAAGGACCGTCGGGGGTCCGCGGGCTTGCCCAGCTTGCACCAGTGCAGCGCGCCGCCGCCGCCGAACTGCTATCGCCCAGGCCCACCGGCACATCTGCTCGAAGGATGGCAGCAACGGGTACCCGTGTGGCTGCGTGACGCTCGATCAGCACCTCGGGCGCCATCACCACCGCCGTCGTGCCGTCCTTCCACCGCTTCCTTCAGCGCATGCGCAACTCGCCCATCCGCCAGCAACGTCAGCCGCGACGCCGCGATCGCCTGTCGGCCCGCGTAGCGCGCCAGGTGCTCGAGCCGACGGCGATCTCCGGCCGGCACACGCACCCCGGCGTGCAGCGAGAAGCCGTCGTGGTCCGCGCACAGCGGACCCTTCACGAACGGCTCGTTCTCGGCCCCTGCTGCCCCCACAACCTGCTCTGTGCCCACGAGCCCCGCCCGATGACACCATCCCGCGCCGCCGCCTCCGATCCCAACCAGGCCGGCGGTTCGTGCTGCGCTGACCGACACGACGGGTAGCATCGCCGCGCATGAAGTTCGTGTTCCCGGCCGATGGTCGCGCGCTCGCGACCGCGGCGCACTGTCTCGTCCTCGCTCCCAAGTCCTGCTTCGGCCCGCGCGCGCGCGGCGCCGCCGACCTGCGCAAGATGCTCGGCAAACATGCCGACGCCGCCGTCGCGCTGGGCCATGAAGGCTCACCCGGCCTGCTCGGCAGCAACAGCACCACGCGGATCGACGGCAAACACCGTCTCACCGTCGGCGTGCTCGCCGACAAGGTCTCGCGCCACGCCGACGCCGCGCGTTCCGAAGGCATCAAGAAGTGCGTCGCGGCGGCGGGCTTCGGCGGCGCTGACCACAACGCCGTGTTGCTGGTGCTCGACGAACCGGGCCACCTGCGCGCCGCGGTCAACGCGGTCGGCAAGGCGCTGCCGACGTTCTCGCGCAAGTCGGGGCGCAAGACCGGCGGCTCGGTGACGATCGTGGCGATGCTGCAGAACGGCCAGCTGCTGCCGTGTGACGGCGAGACCCGCACCGTCGTCGAGATGGCGCGTGCCGCGGCCGATCTCGTCGACACCCCGCCCACCGAGCTCGATCCGGCGGCGTTCGCGGCCGCCGCCAAGAAGCTGCTGCGGGGCCTGGGCGCCGGCAAGGTCAAGGTCACCGAGATCGTCGGCGACGCGCTGCTGGGCAAGAAACTCGGCGGCATCCACGCCGTCGGTCGTTGCGCG
>CAYMPV010000056.1:0-24569 GCA_964392305.1 uncultured candidatus Brocadiaceae bacterium | reverse complement strand
AGGATCACGCAGCCCTCGAAGAACGACGCGTAGGCCTCGTTGAGCCAGCCGGGCACCATCGGTCCGGTCAGGCTCACGAACTGGTGCGCGGCCTCGTGGAACAGCGTGCCGTACATCGCGCGCACCGACTCCTTGCCGCTCACGCCGCCCGCGTAGGTCTCGACCGCGCTGCCGATGAAGTGGCCGGCGCTCCACTCCACCGGCGGGCCCGCGCCGAGCTTCAGGTACTCGTCGCGATTCTTGAAGATGCGGATCTCGATCTTCGGCGTGTTGCCGCCGTCCTCCATGAAGTGGAAGAAGCGGCGGTAGAACTGGTTCATCTGCTCCATCGCGATGCGCGAGGTCTTCAGCACCAGGAAGCCCGCGTTGGTGCGATAGCGGTAGTTGTCGCTCTCGTCGGTGTAGGCCTTGTCCCAGTCGGCATGCTCACGATCCATCGCCGCGAGTTCTTCTTCGGCCATGCCGCCGGTCGGGTCGGTGCCGCCGTAGACGTCCTCGACCGCGACCTCGCGTCCGCCCTTGGTGCGGATCTGGTTGATCGCGGTGAGCCCCTCGGGGTGATCGGGCGCGACCGCGAGCAGGTGCTGGTAGATGTCGAGCGCGCCGAGCAGGTCCTTCTTGCTGCGGTACTGCTTGCCGAGGTCGAGCAGCCCCTTCACGTACTCGTCCTGCAGCTTCTCCCAGCTCGTCGCTTCGCTGTCGATCGGCGCGAGCACCTCGTGCACGGCTTTGCGTTCGGGTGGGTTCTTGCCGCGGTTGCGCGAGTCGAACACGTCGAGCCAGCGGTGCAGCGAGTGCACGGCGGTGTCGAGGTCCTGCTGCTGCCGCGTGATCTCGGCGAGCAGCTGCAGCGCCGCGAGGCTGTTGCGGTCGCGCTCGAGCGCACGTTCGGTCGCCGCGCGAGCACCGGTGAAGTCGCCGGCGCCGAGTTTGCCGCGGGCTTCGGCGAGGTAGGAGGCGACGAAACCGGGCGGTGGGTCCTGTTGCTGCGTCGCGGCGGAGCGCGCGTGGGCGAACGGGCACAGCAGCGCCGCGGCGAGGGCGAACAGGGCGAGGCCCCGCGGGCGTCGGGGGTGCGGAGGGGTCATGTCGGGCATCGGGTGGCGGGCAGCGAGCGGCGGTCATTCTGCCGTGAGTGGGGGCTCGGTGTAACCGCGGGTGCGTTCCTGGGCGCAACGCAGTCGTGGACGCGGGTGGAGGAACAGGACAGCGGTGGCGCCGTGAGCCCGCACGGGCGCCCCTGCCCATCGGCGAGGTTCTTGAGGCGCTGGCGCACCGACGCCGCCACGTTGCGCGGCCCGTCCTTCACAGCAGCGCCTCGACGTACGGTCGGATCACGCGCTCGACGCGGCAGGTGCGCGCGAACCCGAGCAGGTGCTCGACGTCGAACCCCCGCCGTTGCCTGAGCCGCTTCAGCCCGGTCAGCGCGGTCTCGACCCCGACCAGGCTGCGGAACTTGAAGCAGTCGACGATGGTCTTTGCGGGTTCGTAGACGCGGAGAGGCACACCATCGATGTCGTGCAGCTCGATGCCGACGTCGAAGCAGGGGGCGCTCATCCGGACGACGCGCAGGGGAGGGTGTTCGATGCGGGGCTGCTCGGCGCCTCGGGGCAGCGCGACGTGGACCTCGTGCGGGATCTCCTCGGTGAGTTCGTGGAAAGAAAGCGCCGAGGTCAGGCAGAGCACCGCCCTCGGTAGTCTTGCGGCGACCACGAGTAGGTCGGGCAGGCTGGGCGGTGCGGCGTCCGTAACGCGGTAGAGCCCGCGGCTCAGCGGCTCGAGATGGCCGAGGTCACGGAGTCGGTAGATGGTGCGCGGGTGGATTCCGGCGCGGATGGCCTGGGCGGTCCGCACGGTTCCGCCGAGTGCCTTGATCCGGCGGATCGCGCGTAGGTCGGCTTCGGATGGTTCCTCTCGCACATGGATAGAAATACCTACAGATTTGATAATGTGCAAGGAAGTCTATCCGGGTGCCCCGTGCGGCGTCGGCGATTGAGGATGGTGGAGAAGCGCGCCGGAGCAGGGGAATGGTGCGGGGCGTGATCGGGTACCGGGCTGCGATCGTGAGGTCGTGGTGGGAGTGAGAAGGCCCTGGTCGTCAAGCGACGTCTCGCGCGAGCCGCCCTGGCGCACCAGGTGCTGACGGCGATCGCCGCGAACGAGGCGCCCTACGGTCCGGCCGCGGACAGCGGCAAGGTCGTGTGCCTCCACTCTCGTCGACGCGGCGCGAAGGCTGCTGACTACGGGGCTGGGGTTGCTGGGGATCGCTGCTCCCGAGCGCATGGGACGTCGTCTCAGAACGCGCCCACCGTGAGCTGCAACGCGTTCGCGGCGGTCATCGCGAGCAGTTGCTGCTGCGGACCGAGTTCCTGGACGACCGTCTGATGGAACAGTGCCAGCCCGACGAAGGCAGCCGTACGGGGGACAGCGAACGCTTGGTCGAACGCGCCGTTCGCCGCGACTCCGAGCACGACTGCGTCCGGAGTCGTGTGCAGCGTGCAGCCCGGCAACGCCTGCGGGACCAGCGAAGCGAGCGAAAGCGACGACGGGTTGAGGCCGGTGACGGCGGCGACCAGGGCGCTCGCCGGCAGACCGGTGCAGCGGGTGCTGCACGTCGCCCCGATCCACGGCAACGTCGTGGCCTCGAGCACCGGCGCACCACCTCCGCCACCGCAGCCAGCCCCCGCGGGCAACGCCGACGCTGGGCACGTCGTCGTCAGCCGCGCGAGGTATGGAGACAGGACGCCCTGGATCGCGGTGAAGCTGCCGCCCGCCACAAGATCCCCGTTGGGCAACAGCGCCAGTGCGGAGACTCCCAATGGCACGATCCCCGATCCCAACGTCGACCAGGAATTGCCATCCCACCGCTCGATCTGGCTGATCGCCTGCCCCCCGACCACCGTCGCGACGCCGGCTGCCACGAGGTCCCCATTGGGCAGTGTCGTCAGGGCATACGTCGACAGCCCGTTGATGCCCGCCCCGAACGTCGACCAGTTCGTTCCGTCCCAGCGTGCGATGCGACTGGCGCTGACGCCGCCCGCCGTGGTGAACTCGCCACCAGCCACGAGGTCGCCGTTCGCGAGCGTCGTGAGGCAGTGGACGTAGCCGTTCAACCCCGATCCGAGCGCCGACCAGGTCGTGCCATTCCAGCGAGCGATGCGATTGACGGTCGCGCTTCCCGCCAGCGTGAACTCACCAGCCACCACCAGGTCCCCGTTCGCAAGCACCTCGAAGTCAGTGATCCATGCGACGCCGAAACCGACCGAGGAGGGCTGGAACAGGGATGAGCCCAGCGTCGACCAGCTCGTGCCATTCCAGCGCCGGACACTGCAGTAGCTCCCACCGGTGGACATGGTCCCCAGACCACCGGCCACCACGTCGCCGTTCGGCAGCGCGGCGATGGCCATGGGGTAGTCAGTCAATCCCGAGCCCAACGGATGCCAACTCGCGCCATCCCAGCGCGCGATGCGGTTGGCACTCACTCCCCCCACGGCGACGAACCTCCCACCTGCCACGAGATCGCCGTTCGGCAACGTGGCGAGAGCAGCGACCAGAGGTGGATTCCCACCTCCGTTCATCCCGGACCCGAGTGGCGACCAGGTCGTGCCGTTCCAGCGCACGATGCAGTCGACTGCCACGCCCGGAGCCATCGTGAACAGCCCGCCGACGACGAGGTCGTCGTTCGGCAGCGTCGCGAAACTGGTCACGGCACCGTTGAACGCGGTGGACGAACCAAGCAGCGACCAGCTCGAGCCATCCCAGCGCGCGAGGTGGGTCGCGCCCACACCTCCGGCGCTGGTGAACCAGCCCCCCACCGCAAGGTCGCCGCTGGGCAACGTGGTCAGTGCGTACACATAGTTACCGGGGATGCCGGAGCCGAGCGGCGACCAGGTCGCGCCGTTCCAGCGCGCGATGCAGGGCGCACTCACACCTCCGGCCGAACCGAAGACGCCACCCACGACGAGATCCCCGTTCGGCAAGGTCGTGAGGCTGTGCACGGTGCCGTTGACACCCGATCCCATCGCCGACCAGGTCACGCCGTTCCAACGGGCGATGCCGTTGGCAGCGAGCCCGCCGGCCGTCGAGAACGTGCCGCCGACCACGAGGTCCCCGTTCGGCTGCGTCGCGAGAGAGCGCACGAAGTAGCTGACCCCCGTCCCCAACGCCGACCAGGTCACGCCATTCCAGCGCGCGAGGTAGGGAGCGCTCGCGCCGCCAGCCGTCGTGAACTCACCCCCCGCGACGATCTCTCCGTTCGGCAGCGTCGCGAGGGCACTCACGTACGAGTCCATGCCTGCTCCCAATGCCGACCACGTCACGCCATTCCAGCGCGCGATGCGGTCGGCGTTCACGCCTCCCGCGCTGAAGAACCGACCGCCCGCCACGACGTTGCCGTTCGGCAGGGTCGTCAGCGCGTCCACTGCGAGGTTCATGCCCGAGCCCATCGCCGACCAGATGGTGCCGTTCCACCGCGCGATGCGGTTGGCACTCACGCCTCCCGCCGTCGTGAAGTCCCCTCCCGCGACGAGATCACCGTTGGGCAGCGCAGTCAGGGCGTGCACGGGGCCGTTCATGCCCGAACCCAGCGTGGACCACGCGCCGGTCACGGGATCGTAGGTGGCGATGCCGTGACCGACGGCCGTACCCACGGTGGTGAAGTCGCCGCCGACGACCAAGAGGGGCGTCATCGGGCCGGCACCGTCAGGGTCCCACATCGTCGTGGCCCGAACGATGCCGTCTGCACCTGGGGTTCCCGAGCCCTGGAGCCATTGCGTCGCGCACTGGGCGCGGGCTGCCGCCGACATGGTGCTGACGACGAGCGAGAAGATGGCGATCGCAGCAGCTGTCGAAGATACGGCAGGAGGACGCGAGATCATGGACCACTCCTCGAAGTGTCGGTTGGGTGCATTGGCGACCGCGTTCGACGTGGGGAGGGGACAGATCCCCTACCCTCCACGGCCCATCATCCGTCAATGCGCGTATGGCGCCACCCCTGCGCGGCCTCGTGGAACAGCGTGCCACCGGCGGGCCCGCGCCGAGCTGCGGTAGAAATGGTTCATCTGCTCCATCGCGATGCGCGACGTCTTGAGCGGTCATGCGGCGCCAGCAAGCTGATCGAACGCACTTCCGCGGTTACGCCCCGATGTCTGCGGGGCTACCAGTCGCCCCATGCCCCGCCTCAGTCCCGCCGTCAACCTGGCGTGCCTCACGTTGCTCGGCCTGCTCGCCTGCAGCCAGACCCGCAAGGCGCCGGACAGCCTCGACATCGGCAGCGTGGCGATGTCGCAGGGTTATCTGGTCTGGCTCGACCTGCCGCTGGTCTTCACCTTCGACGCGCCGATCGATCCGGCCACCGTCACTGCCGAATCGGTTCACATCACCGCGATCGAAGGTCCTGGCGTCGGCACTCCCGCGCGGGGCACGTGGCGCGTGCGAGGCAGCAGCATCGAGTTCCTACCCGACTTGCCACACAAGGAACCGCTGCTCACGAGTGGCGGGTTGTTGCCCGACACCATCTATCTGGTCGAGATGCTGGGCGGTGATCTCCCGGTCGCCGTGCGCACGCTCGATGGCCGTTGGCTCGCCGACAGCCCGCGTGTGACGTTCCGGACCCGCACCGGTTCGCTGCCGCAGCACGTGTTCGGCCACATCGTGCCAGGGCCACCGCGGCTCACGAACGTCACCTGGTCGCCGAGCGACGCAGCGGGGCACTGGGGTCTGGGTGGCAGTTCCCGGCCGGCGTCACTTCGTCTCGACTTCGATCAGCTGCTCGACCCATCCGCGGACAACCTGCCGCGCGCCCCGACCCAGTCGTCGCGCGGTCCGATCGCGCTCGTCTACGACGACATCGTCTACGGCGTCGACACCTGGATCGCCGCCGACATCACCCTCGAACGCAACACGATCGACGGCGCCACCGTCCTCGTGCGACCGCGTGGCATGTTGCCGTCTGCGGCGCAACTCCGACTGTCGGTCAGTGGACTCCTGCGTGATCTGTTCGGCGAAACGCGCGGTGCGGGTCGACCCGAGGCCGAACGGATCATCTCGACCGAGACTGCCTTCGAACCACAGCGCGGCGCGCTCGCGTTCGACTTCTCGGCGGTGACGGCGATGGGGGAACCCGACTTCGCCGAGGTGCCGGCCGTCATCGAGGACGGGGTCCTGCGAGTGCCTGATGCGTTTCCGGAACTCGCGGATGTCGGCGATTGGTCGCCGATCGCCAATGCGGCGACGTTGCGCACCGACACGCAGACGCTGCTCTACGGCAACGGTCGTCGTCGCACGTTCGAGGGCGGCGTGCTGCACATGAAGAACCTGCACATCGGGACCGGTGCGTTCGTGCGCGGCATCGGTCCGAACCCGCTCGTGCTCGTGGTCGATGGTGATGCCTACATCGACGGCCGTTTGTCCGTGCGCGGTACGAACGCGCTGAACCCTTACATCGGCGGGCAGTATCGCGGGGTCGGCGACATGGTGCCTCCAGGCGTCGGGGGAGGGCCCACACCGCAGGGGTTTCCGACCGGGCCCGCGGCAGGTGCGGCCGGCGGCTCGGGCGCTGCGGCCCGTACGAGCATGCCGTGGTCGTTCGGCACGCCGGGCATCTCGGCGCCGGGCACGACGGGCGGCGGTGGTCAGGGCGGCGGACTGTGGGCGTTGGCGTGTGGGCAGGCGCCCGGCGGCGGGGGTGGTGGTGGCGCGGTGCCCGGTGATCCGTGGTATCCGACTCCGGCTGGCCCAGGCCAGCTGTTCCCGCAGCCCACCGGTCACGGCGGCGCGGGTTGTGGGCGCAGCATTCCTGGTGCCAGCCCCGGCTCGACCTGGTTCAGCAACGCGTCGCCGGACGACGACTTCTTCGGCCGTGCTTATGTTCCGCAGCAGCGTCGCACGATCGTCGGCGAACTCGCAGCTCCGGTGGGTGGTTCGGGCGGCGGCAGCGGCGGCAGCCTCCAGGACGTCGGTTCTTGGATCTGGGAAGGCGGGGACGGCGGCGGTGGTGGCGGGGCGATCGTGCTGCAGGTGCGCGGCACGCTGACGATCGGGCCGAACGGGCGCATCGATGCCGACGGCGGTCACGGCATGGGCGGCGGTACGTGGTACATCCAGCCCAACGTGATCGGTGGCGGTGGCGGTGGGGCGGGTGGCATGGTCGTGTTGATGGCCGGCGACGGCATCGTCATCCACAGCAAGGGGGAGACGTTCGCGAATCGCGACTACGACTTTCCGATCAGCGCCGATGGCGGCATCTGCCAGACGTCGGCCCAGTACTCGTGGCAGCTGCGTGGCAAGTACCCGCAGAACGGGCAGGGCACGGTGAGCAGTTTGCTCTACGACTCGATCCCGCTCGGCGGGTTCGGCGGCATGGGGCTCGTGCAGCTCATGGTTCCCGTCGGTCGCGACAACGACGATGGCACCAACACGGTGCTCGACGATGCGATCACGATCGTGCGTCACGGTGTGCCCCTGTCTGGCCCGGAGAAGCAACGGTACCTGAGTTGGCGCGGTTTTCGAGATGCGAATGGGGTCTTCGTCGACGACTTCGGCAACCCGACGGGAACGATCGGCGGCCAGGGTGACATCCGTCCTGATCCGATGCTGATGCCGGTGCCGTACACGACGCGCGGCACGGCGCGAGCGCGCAGCGAGTGGCTGCCGCTCGGCGCGCTGTTCCGCCGCAGTCTCGCCTCCCCCGATGGCTTGGCGCGCGGCGTGGTCGGTGCGAACCTCGCGTTCGAGCGACACGCGCGGGCCGACGGCTGGCTGCCGTTCGGTGCGGGTCGGCTGCTGCCCGAAACGAGCACGCCGGGCCTCCTGCCCAACCCGGCCGCGGTCGCCGCGATCGTCATGGACACCGACAGTCTCGACCGACCGGCCTACCGCGTGGACCTGACAACGGCACTGCCGGCGACCGACCGCGATGCGTTCGCGGGGTTCATGGCGGTGTTGGGACAAGGAGGGCAGGGTGTCTGGACCAGGACCCGCGTGATTGCCAGTTCGGAGCGTTCGTTGTTCCTCGGCCTCGATCACGACGTTCCGATCAATGCGCCGCGGCTACAACTGCATGCTTGGTCGGCCGATCTCGCGGCAGGTGAGGCAGGGAGTTACCTCGGAGCCGGCGATCAGCTGCTGCCGCGCGCCAATGCGCGCATCGGTTTCGCGTTTCATCGCGACCCTCAAGTCGCCGTCGTTGGCGGCGCCGGGTTCGACCCTGAGCGATTCCCGCCGGAGACCGGCACCTTCCTGTTCGATCTGAGCGATGCCCAGGTGCGCGCTGTGCTGCGCGCGTTCGGGCCGCGTCACTTGCAGTGGGATGTCACGCTCGATGGCGAGTTTCGCACCGGGCCCGCCGATCAGCCGCCGCGCGCGGACGCCGGGTCACGGCTCGGCCTGCGCAGGTTCTGGCTGCCTGTGAGCTGGTGATCGACGGCGCGCTGGCGCCGCAGATGGCGCGGGCCCGGTGGACCTTCCGATCCACCTGGCCCGCTGGCCAACAGGCCCGGCATGGCGACCGGGCAGCTGCGATCGTGCTTACGGGTTCTCGGTGCCGACGACGCCGCGAGTGCCGTTGGTGAACGTCAGTCCGCCCGGCTGCGTGGCGTCGAAGTTGGCCCAGTAGCTGTAGAGCTTCAGCCCAGCGAACGCCGCGTTGTTGGGGATCGCAAGGTTGTGGGAGGCGAACCCCACGGTGCTCGTCACCTTGAACACCGAGGCTGCCGCGTCGTTCCAGCCGATGCAGTTGGTGAAACCGAACGACGTCAGGCTGGTCGCCGACCTCGTCAAGCCGATGATGACGACTGCACCGCTGCTCGGCACGGCATCGTGGATGTGCAGCTGATACGTCGAGCCCGTCACCGGCGTGCCCACCGTGTCCGAACGAGCCGGTCCGCACGACGTGCCGAAGTAGCCGGAGTTGGCGCATTCGAACTCGGCGCGGATCTTGACTGCGGCCGAGGACCCCAGCGTGCCGGTGGTCGGTTGCGAGGCGAACGGCCAGCCGTAGGCGTAGAGGCGCTCTTCGCCGCCGGTGTGGAAACCACCGGACGAGCCCGTGCTCATGTGGTTGCCGCGCGCGAAGATCTCGACGACGACGTCGGACGTGCCGTTGTAGGCGAACGGCGACTCGAGGCCGATCTCGTTCCAGCTGTTGGCGGCCAGGTGCCAGACGTGGTCGACCTCGTTGAGCACCGTCGTGCCGCCGCTGATGTTGGTCGCGAACGTCGTCGACAGGGTGTAGTTGGCGGGCTTGTGGGCCATCCGGATCGTGAGCACACGGTTGATGTGGCGCCCCGAGACGGTCGGTGCGAACGCGAGTCCGCTGATGTTGCCGGCAGGTCCCAGGTCCGACGCGCGCAGCACGGTCTGGTAGATCTGGTTGTGCCACGTGGCGTTGTCGCGTTGGTAACGCAGGCTGATGTTGCCCGTGCGCGGCGTGAACAGCGAACCGCTGAACGTCCCGGTCGAGGCCGAGCCGAGGTTCACGGTCACGTCCGCGTTGCTGTAGGAGTTGCCGCCGGTCGTGTAGCGGTGCAGGAAGTTGCGGGCGACGACGGCGACGCCGACCGTGGAGCCCTGGGACATGTAGAGCCCCGAGTTGAAGTCGATCTGACTCTGGTTGCCCTGACCCGCCGACACGCCGATGCCGGCGGTGCGGGCAGACCAACCTGCCGAGCTCAGCTCGTTGCCGACATGGGTCCCACTGCGCGTGTAGATGTCGCAGTAGAGAGCCTCGCCGATGGCCGCGGTCGTGTTGACGTCGAGGCCGTGCAGGTAGATGTCCGTCGACGGCAGGATGTCGAAGTAGATGACGGGCGGCACGCCGTTGTTGTCGGCGAATGTCGTCGTCAGCGAACTCGGCGACGAGGTGCCGAACGGGATCACGTTGGCGTTGCCGGTCGTCGGGTCATCGTCCGGGACGTAGCGGGCGCAGCCCTCGAAGCAGGCTGCCCGATAGCTGATCCCGCTCCACGCGCTGATCTCGGCGTTGGCGAGCAGGTCGGCCTCCGACGGGATGTTGCGCACACTGGTCGACACGGTCGGCCACATCAGCGCGGTGCTGATGGCCAGGTGTGCCGAACTGGTGTTCAGCGGCAGCGCCGAGCCGGGGAAAGGCCGTGGCGACGTGACATCGACATCGTTGTCGCCGCGTTCGGCCTGAAAGGCGGTGTTGGCGCTACTGAGACCCAGCGAGTGGCCGATCTCGTGCAGGCAGACGCCGAACAGATCGGTGTTGCCCGATGCGCCGCCCGATGCTCCGGTCCACCGCGCCTGGTCGATCAGCGCGCCGCCGCCGTAGTTGCTGGTGTTCTGGGTGAAGGTGCTCCACTCGGAGTCGTCACACGGCGTCGGGTCGAGGTACCAGTTGCTCGAGCCGTCGTTGTCGAACACGATGGTTCCCGCCGTCTCGCGGTTGGGCGTTCCGCCCTGCGAGTTGAGCGTGTGCGCAGCCAGCGTGCTGCCCGATTGCGGGCCCCATTGGTAGGTCAGCGTCAGCGTGTGCGGGGTGGTGACGAGCGTGCGCTCCCACCAGTCGCAGGCCGCGTTGAAGATCGTGGTCAGGTTGCCGGAGCCGGTGGCCGAGGGCGCCGTTCCGCCGCCGTTGACGCGGATGATGGTCAACTGGGCCGTGGCCGAGGAGACCGGGATCGTGAGCGCGGCCAATGCCGTGAGCAGGCCGGCGCACAGAGGGTTCTGGAGGGTGTTCATGATCAACGCGCCTCCAGGATGTCAGCGAGTTCGACCACGGGCGCGGCGACGGGTTTGCCGGCGCGGTCCAGGACGAGGGTCACCTTGGCGCGCAGGCCGGGACGACTGCCGTCGAAGACGATGGTCTGGCCGCCGTGTTCGTTGGCTTGGGCGTTGCTGAGTGCGCCCAGGAATCGCGGTGCGATGCGTTCGCGCATGTCCTTGGGCCAGCCGATCTGCTCGAGGTAGCCGTGCCAGCTCTGCAGCGCGATCGTGCGCGGATCCTCGATCTTCGAGGCCTCCTGCTTGGTGGGGTCCTGCACAGCGGCGGCGGTGTTGGTTGCGGCCCCGGAGAACCCGAGGATGGACAAGATGAGAGCCAGTTTCCCGGCGAGACGTGGGAGGGTTTGCATGGTCACTACTGAAACTCCTGGGTGGTGCTGCTTGCGAGCGAGGCAGCGCGTACGAGGTTGATGCATGGCGATCGTGCTCGCGGCTCGCATGATAGCCAGCGAGTTGGCGGGCCGCCGCGAACGGAGATTCCGCGTCTTTCTTTTCGATGGAAGCGACCCGCGGGGCGTTGCGTGGACCGCTGCGCCGGACGCTGACGACCGACTGCGCGAGCGAACCGGCGCGGACCTTCGGGAAGATGCTGCTGTGTGGGCAGGGGCAGGGCCTTACGAGTCACGGCGCGCGATCATGCGAAGGCGGCGGCTCGACCCGATGACGCACGAGGAACTCGAAGCCACGGCCGTGGAGCCTGAGCTCGATCCTCGGCGTCGATGAAGACGGATGTCGTCGGCGCCCGGGCGAGGTCGCGGAGCACGATCGCCTGGTGTGCGCCGCGGTTGTCGAACGAGCCGATGGGACCGCGAACGAACACGAAACGGCCACGGCGGCGGGCCCGGTCGCGGCACCGGTGCACGGCGAACCACCTGCAGGTATGCGTTCCACCGCCAACCGACCCGCAACAATCTTGGTGCCTTCCCGGAAGTCGCGAGATACTGCCCAATCTCGCCTGGGCAAGGTACATCGTTCCTCCCTCGCGGTTCATTTCACCCGACCTTTGGAGTCCTTCATGAAGCCCCTGCTTTCTCTCGGAGTCACTGTCCTGGCTGTCGGTTCGTTGGTTGCTCAGACCAACAACGACATCGGGTTCACCCGTGGTTGGACCACGTCCTACACCTCACGCGGCGGCGCCAACAACATCGAGGCGGACGTGTTGCTGCACTTCGACTCGCGCGACTACCAGGACTTCCTCCTGGACCCCGCGGATCCGACGGGCATGAACTACCTGGTCAAGGCGCTTCGCTTCGTCATCCAGGACCAGATCGGCAACACTCCCGAGATGTACTCGATCGCGGGCTACAACGAGGATCCGCTGGCTGCAGAGTTCCCGGATGCCGCCGCGCCGTGGTTCCGCACCGGTCTGGTGGCCATGCCGGCATCGACGGTGACGACGCCCGTGGCTTGGATCGTCACGGTGACGCTGCCGGCGACGGCCCTGGCGGTGCCGAAGGGCGACAAGTGGTTCGGGGTCGGGCTGTCGGTGCCAACCGGGACGACCTGGCCGACGGACGGCATCTCGGTGCATTGCGCCTACGACCGCGCTGCGACCTCGACGGTGACGGCGACCACCGACCTGGCTGGGCCGGGCATCGCCTCGGCATCGAACAGTGGTCAGTACACCTGCTACGTGCCGACGCCGGCGGGCGTGCCGACTGGACCTGCTACATACCCAGCGGGCAACGCCGGTGCTCGCATCCAACTGCGCATGGAACTGATCGCGGATGTGGCGGGTGGCGTCTGCGTGACCCAGACCAACCAGACCACGTATCCGTCGAGCAACCCGGTCGGCACGACGACGCTGCCGCTCGGCGGCACCACGAACTTCTTCTCCGGTCTGCACCCGGACGTCTACGACGCCAACCTGCAACCGACGCCGCGCGCCGACGACATCGGCTTCGTGGTCTCGGACAACAGCTCGCCCATCATGCCCGCGTTCTTGATGGTCGCGTTCGGCCCGTCTCCGATCGGTAGTCTGCCGCTGTCGCTGATCGCGCCGGTCACCGCGCATCCCGGCACCAAGGGCAACGTCTGCATCGACTTCACGACCGCGGCCACGTTCTTCGGCTTGACCGATGCGGCGGGCGTCTACCAGCAGATGATGACCCTGTCGCCCAGCGCGCGGCAGATCATCCAGTCCCTGAGCCTGCCGAACCAGCCGTTCGACATCTGGTACCAGGGCTTCGTGCTGAACCTCGCCTCGGGCACCGGTCCCACCCTCGAAGTGCACGCCACCGGCTGCGGTGTGCAGCACCTCTGATCCGGGTTGCTCGGCATGACCAGATCGAGTGTGGTGTTGCCGGGTTTCGTCCTGTTGACGGCAGCCGTCGCGACGTGGCTCTGGTGGCCGCGCGGCGACGCGCCGCGGCTTGACGATGCCGTGCTGCCCAACCCCGTCGAGAGCGAGATCCCGAACGCGCCGGTGCCTGCGGTCGGCGCGACCGTGCCGAGCCAGCCGGTCGCGGCGCGTTCCGGTGCGCCGGCGGCCACGGTCGGTGTCGTGAAGTACCCGGACGGTTCGACGGCAGCGGCGCTCAACGGCGTCACTGCCAACGTGGATCTGGTCTGGAACGACCGACCCTACTCGCCGATCAAGGAGAAGATCGTGGATCGCGGTTGGGAGTGGTACGTGCACGAGGACGGCAGCCACTCGACCGTGCGCATGGTGGAGTTGAACGGTGTCCTGTCGCCGATCGGCCTCGTCGCCAGTCCGACGGAGACGCTGCCGGTCCTCGAGGAACTCGACGAGCGTCTCCGGCAGCAATTGCCAGGGCGCAAGTAGCGTCGATCGAAGGCTGCCGCACGCGCGGCGCGCTCACTCCCGAGGGTCGCGCGCCCGCCGCGCCGCCTTCCACAGCCGCAGCCCGAGGTAGGCGGCGAGCAGGTAGCCGGCCAGCCCGAGCAGCGACACGGCGCCGATGCGCGGGGGTGCCGTGCTCGTCCACAGCGCCGAGGAACCGAGCAGCAGCGCGGCGATCAGCACGCCGAGGGTCAGTCGGTTGACGCTCGCATCGAGGTTCTGGTGGTCGAGCCGCACGCGCAGATCGCCGCGGCGCAGGCGGTCGAGGACCAGCCGCGCGTCGCCGGGCAGCACGTCGAGGAGTCGATGCCATTCGCGGCCCGCGCGCCGCAATCCGCGCAGCAGGTGGCGCGGCGACAGTCGGCGGCGCACCGCGCGTCGATAGATCGGCTCGACGAGTTCGGCGAGGCTGAAGTCGCGATCGAGGGAGCGCGACGTTCCCTCGAGCACGATCACGGTGCGCAGCAGCAGGGACAGCGGCGCCGGCAACACGACGTGGTATCGGCGTACGATGTCGAGCAGGTTGCGCAACGCAGCGCCGACGTCGAGATCGGCCAGTGTGTGGTGCACGTAGTCGTCGAGGAACTCCTCGAGCTCCGCCTGCAAGGCGCCGCGATCGGTATCTGCCGGCGCCGCACCGAGTCGCAGTACCACTTCACACAGCTCGCGTGGATCCGATTCCACCGCCGCGAACAGCATCGCCTCGATCTCCCCACGCAGCCGTTCGTCGATGCGGCCGACCATGCCGCAGTCGAGCACGCCGATGACTCCTTGCGGCAGCATCAACAGGTTGCCGGGGTGCGGATCGGCGTGGTAGACGCCGTCGCGGAAGATCATCTCCAGCCAGACGCGCGCGCCGCGCTGCGCGAACTCCGACAGGTCGGCGCCCGATCCGCGGAGGCCGTCGAGATCGGCGGCGGACACGCCCTGCAGTCGTTCCATGGTGAGCACCGACCGACTGCAGAACTCCGGATGCACGGCGGGGAAGTGCACCGACGTGTCGTTGGCGAAGCCGCGCGCGAACTGCTCGAGGTTGCGGCGTTCGTAGGTGAGGTCCAACTCGCGCCGCAACGTGCGTTGGAACTGACGCGCGAGCAGCAGCGGCTGGTACGGGCGCAGGAAGCCGGCGTGATGCTCGGCGAGTCGCGCCAGGGCCTGCAGGATCTCGAGGTCGGCCTCGGCCTGCTGGCGCACACCCTGCCGCACGACCTTGACGACCACGGCTTGCCCGCTGTGCAGGGTGGCTGCGTGCACCTGCGCGATCGACGCCGAAGCGAACGCCGCCGGCGCGAAGTCCGCGAACAGTTCCTCGGGCGGGCGCCCCAGTTCGGCGAGCAGCGTCGCGCGTGCGGACTCGGGGGGATCGGGTGTCGTGCTGGCCTGCAGCTGGGACAGTTCCTCGGCCAGTGCCGTGCCGACCAGGTCGGGGCGCGTGCTGAGCACCTGACCGAGCTTGATGAACGTCGTGCCCAGTTCGGCGAGTGCCTGACGGATGCGTGCTTGCAGCGTCTGCTCGCGCAGGCGTTGACCGTCGGCGCTGCGCAGCCGGTCCTGGATCCACGCGACGTCGAGCCAGCGCAGGCCGTCGGCGAGGCCGTACTTGGCCAGCACGCCCATGACCTCACCCACGCGCCGGGCGTTTCGCTGCAGTCGGCCGAGCGCGTCCAGCGGCATGGTCAGGCGGGACCCCGCGGCTCGAGGATGGCGCCGAGGTCTTGCAGCTTCCTGCCCAAGGTGGCGAACAGGGCTCCGACGGCGCCTCGTGCCGCACCGGCCCCGGCGGCGAGCGTTTCGTGGCCGAGACCGGCCGGGTCTCGCCGGGCGGCATCGACCACGGCGCCGAGCGACGGCGCGATGCGCGCCAGCGTGGCGGCGGCGTGGTCGTACAGGGCACCGACCTGGTGAGCTGCCTGGCCGCCGGCGATCGCCGCGGTCTCGGCGACGCTGTCGACGAAGTCGCGCGACACGGTGTCGAAGTCGTTACCGAGCTTCTCGAGATCCGCCCGCGCATAACGGGCCGAATCACCGGCAGCTTCGCGAAGCGTGAGTTCGGCGGCGTGCGCCGCGGTCGCCAGACCGTCACCGAGGCCGTCGACGACTTCGCGCAGCGCGCTCGCCCGGTCGTGGGGCACCGCCGCCTCAATCCCCTTCGCCGCCCCCTCGAGGCTCGCGCGCACGATGCCAGCCAGACCGTCCGCGACCTCATGGGCGCGTTTCGCCGCCGACGCCACCGCCGTGGCGACGTCGCGTCGCACCTGCCCCTGGGACCGCACGATGTTCTCGACCTTGTGCTGCAGCCACGTGCCGGTGTCCATGATTCCCTGCCTTGTCGATGCCGAATGGACCGCCAGCGTAGGCAATGGCACGTCCCGCACAATGCGAACAAGGTCCTTGACAGCATTTCTTGTCAAGGATACGCTGCCGACTCGTGACCACCGTCGAAGTCATCGAAGACCCTGCCGCAGCCACGGTTGCGCTCGATCCGATCCGCAGTCGGTTGCTCGCCGAACTGGCCGAGCCGGCCAGTGCCGCGGCCCTCGCCAGCCGCGTCGACCTGCCGCGGCAGAAGGTCAACTACCACCTGCGAGCCCTGCAGCAGCACGGCCTCGTGCGTGAGGTCGGGACCCGCAGGTGGGGGGGGATCACCGAACGCCGACTGGTCGCCACGGCGAACGCGTACGTCGTCTCGCCGGCGGCGCTCGGCCCGGTCGCTGCCTCCCCTGAACGCACCACGGACCACTTGTCGGCGAGTTACCTGATCGCCCTGGCCGCCCGCGCGGTGCGTGAGGTCGGCGACCTCATGCGGCGCGCGCTGGTGGGTGAGAAGCGCCTCGCGACGCTGTCGATCGACACGCAGATCCGTTTCCGCAGCGCGGCCGAACGGGCCGCCTTCAGCGCCGAGCTCGCGACGACGATCGCCGGGCTCGCTGCGCGCTATCACGACGAAGCGGCCCCCGGCGGGCGTGCTCACCGCGTCGTCGTACTCGCCCATCCCCTGGTCGTTGACCCGCCCGACGCCGCGTCGGGCCCTTCCCCATCGGAGTCAGAGTCATGAGCGTGAAGAAGGAGCCGTCCGGACGCCGCAGCGTTCAGGTCGAAGTCGAAGTCCCTGGTACCCCCGAACAGGTCTGGCAGGCGATCGCCAGCGGCCCGGGCATCTCGGCGTGGTTCGTGCCGACCCAACTCGACGGCAAGGTCGGCGGCAAGCTGTCGTGCGACTTCGGCGGCGGCATGGTGTCGTCGGCCGAGATCACCGAATGGCAACCGCCACACCGGTTCGTCGCGACGGACTCGACCTGGTTGCAGGGCGGGCCACCGGTCGCGACCGAGTGGACCGTCGAAGCGAAGGGCGGCGGCAACTGTCTGGTGCGCGTCGTGCACAGCCTGTTCGCGAGCACCGACGACTGGGACGGCCAGATCGAGGGCACCGAACACGGCTGGCCCGGCTACTTCCGCGTGCTCGCTCACTACCTGAAGCATCACGCTGGCGAGGCTTCGGCGTCGTTCGTCGGCATGGTGGTCAGTGGTCGACCCGCAGCTGCGGCGTGGCGCACGATGGTCGACGCGTTCGGCAGCGGTGAGCCGCAGGTGGGGCAACGCGTGAACATCGCGGCACCTGGCCTCGCCGCGCTCAGCGGCACGGTGAAGGCGATCGACGATCTGCCGCAGGGAGTCGGCTTCATGCTGCAGGTCGATCAGCCGGCGCCCGGTGTCGTGCTCGCGAGCGCGATGGAGTGCTCGGGCATGCAGATGGCGACGTTGCAGGCCTTCTACTACGGCGCCAACGCCGCGGTGGCCGCGGCCGATCAGGATGGCTGGCAACAGTGGCTCGCGTCACTGTTTCCGCCGGGGCAGGCGCCTGCGGCGGGAGGCTAGCCCGGACTATTCACGAGAGAAAGGCTGCGAACCCGCCCTGCCACTCGCTGCCTGCGTTGCGCGGCAGAACCTGTCCTCAGCGTGGCAGACACCACGCTTGTGGGAGAACCTGCCACGCGCCTTGGCACCGAGCGGCATTGCGGGCTCTCGCACCTTCCCTCATGAATAGTCCGGGCTAGCGGTCCGCGGCGCGGCGGCGAACGCCCGATGGCGTCGTCTGTTGCGCGAACGTCGCGCCGCAAGCAGCCTTGCGGCGGACACACAGGTTACACGTGGCCATCTTGTGGTTTGAGGGGGTGCAGGGACGCTACGTCGCACCTAGGCGACAAGCCAACAAGGCACCCCATGCAAACACCCCGTTCCGTGCTTCTCTCCACCCTGTTCGCGTCGACCCTGCTCTCGGCACCAGCCGTTGCCCAAGGCGCCGAATGGGTCACCAACGGTTCTTTCACCGGCACGCTCGCGCCCTGGACCCTCGGTGGCGCCTACAGCATCAACCCGGGGCTCGAGTCGGGTTGGGATACGACCGGCTTCGGCGTCAGTGACTGCTACGGCGTCAACCCGGGCGGTCAGGTCACACCGGCCCCATACCCGCCGAACTGGGTCGAGCAGCAGATCCTGGTCATCCAGGGTCTGACCTACGAGTTCCGCTGTGACGCCAGCGCCGCGCGTCCCGCCGCGCCGACCGTCGGCAACGCCGACGCCGGCACGGTCTACGTCGAAGTCGACAACGTCGAGGTCGCGCGTCACGCCTTCGGCAGCTATGTCGCGAGTCCCACGGGCACGATCAAGCGGGCGCAACTGTGCGGTCGCTTCACGCCGACCACCACTGGCCAGGTGACGCTGCGCATCAACACCGAGCGCCGCTACCTGACCAATACCACGACTCCGCGCGTGAACATCGACAACGTCTCGGTCATCGATGTGAGCGGACCGACCTACTGGGTTGCCGGCAACCGCCAGATCGGCGGCAGCGTCACGCACAGCGTGCGCGGCACGGCCAACGCCTTGTTCGGCACCGTGGTGGCGCTGGGCGCGAACCCCGGCGGCATCCCGTTCCCTGGCGTCACGGGCCTGTTCCTGCTCGATCCGTTGACGGCGGTGACACTGCAGATCGGCATTCTCGACAGCGCGGGTTGGAGCGATACCCCCAGGGTGATCCCCAACGACCCGCTGTTCGTGTCCTATCCGCTCTACTACCAGGCGGGCATGATCGACATGGCGCCGAGTCTGGGCCTGCACTTCGGCATCTTCGCGACGCAGTAGCCGCCGTTGCGTGACTCTCGCGCGTCGCGCGAGAGTCGCGGTGCGGTAGATCAGGGCAGGATCACCGCAAACACAGCGTTCGACGCCGAGATCCCGGTTGCGCACGACTGATCGAGCCAGGCGAACTGGGAGTGGAAGGAGTAGCCGACGAAAGCCGGGTCGCTGGGGATCGGGAACGCGACCTGGCACGTGCCGAGTGTGCTGGCCGTGACGAACGTCGACACTCCGACCCCCAGGTCGACGAGCAGGTCGACACCGAACAGCGGCAACGGTGCGGCCAGGCTCGCGAACGACAGCAGCGACAGCCCCGCCGCGTTTGCGGGTGCGCGGGTGCCGACGAAGCCGAATCCCGCGTTGCCGACGTTGGCGAGGGCCGCGATCGCCGCCAGGCCGTTGTTGCGACAGCCCGAACCCGCGCCGTAACCCAGCGTGCCGGGGAAACCCAGGGACTGCAGCGTCAGCGTGTTGGGCGCGAACGCCGCCGCGCCGAAGGTTGCGCCGTGGTTGCTGCCCGACGAATCGAGCGCGTCACCGTCGAGGTTCCAGGTGGACACCTCTGCGGGCATCGACGTGAGGTGGAAGTTCATCGTCGACGCGATCGCCGCGGCGGTTCGCGCGAACGGCCAGATGCGCACTTCGTCGATGCCGCCGTTCCAGGTCTCGCCGCCGGTGACTGATTGGTCGCCGCCGCCGATGCGGAACGTGCCGCCGCGATTGTGGATCACGCCGGTGCCCGGCCCTTGCGCCACCTGCGCTCCGTTGACGAACAGCCGCAGAGCCGTGCCGTCGTAGGTTCCGGCGACGTGGGTCCAGGTCAGCAGGGCACCGGCCGTGAAGTTCCACCCGATGCTGTAGTCGCCGTTCGTCGTGCTGACCCACCACAGCAGCCGGTTGCTCTGCGTCTGACCGGCTTCGACGCGCAGGAAGTACGACGCCTGGTTGGGGCTCGGGTCCATGCGGAACGCAGTCGGGAACCGCCAGCCCGAGCCGAGCGTGCTGCCGTCGTAGGTCACCCAGGCTTCGGCGGTGACACCGCCGGTCGGCACCATGGTCGGCGCGAACGGCACGTCGACGTACGCGGTGGTGCCGTTCTGCAGGGTCAGGCCTTGGTTCTGGGCGGCGAGCGCCGTGACGATCAGCGAGGTGGCGAGGGTGGCGAGTGGGTTCATGGGTGTGTGTGAGCGGCGCGTGTTTGCAGGAAGGTGCGTAGCAATAGCGGCGCGGGGCATCACCGGTGTGGGCATGAGTCCCCGGTACCGAAAGGAGACGGCGCGAACGCCGTGAAGGGCAGTCGCTTCGCGATGCCATGCGCCCAGCACGCCCGCGAAGGACGCAAGCATCGCCAATGCGTCGATTGCACCCCGCGCCGCGCACCCATACCGTCCGCCCATTCGCATGAGGATCTGCTTCTGCAGCATCGAGGTCGCCGGGTTCCGCGGTGGCGGGATCGGCACCTACGTGGTCGAGGCGGGTCGCGCCCTGACCGCGGCTGGGCACGAGGTGTGGCTGCTGACCACCGATCCGGGGCCTGAGCTGCGGCAGGCGCTGCGGCAGCACGCGTCGTTCCACGAGGTGCTGTTCGTCGGCGAGGGCGTTGCCGACGAACCCACGCGCTACCTGCGCGCCGACGCGGCCTACCGGCACGCCGTGCAGGTGCACCGGACGCTGATGGCCTGCGGACAGCAGTTCGACTACATCGAATTCGCCGACTACGGGGCCGAGGGTTACGTGGCGCTGCGCGAAGCGGAGATCAGCGGCGTCTACGCGCAGACGGTGCTCGGCGTGACCCTGCATTCGCCGACCTGGGAGATCTACGGCTACAACCGGCAACTGCACCTGTTGCAGACCTCACAGCGCGAGTTGTGCGGGCTCGAAGACGACGCGATGAAGAGCGCGCCGTTGTTGTGTTGTCCGTCGACCCGGTTGCTCGAACTGGTCGCCACGCGGCTCGGCTTGCCCGCGGACCGCGGCCACGTCGTGCGTTATCCGATGGTGCTGCCCGAGAGTCCGCCGCCGCCGGCGCCGCGCCGATCGCTCGCCGAACTGCGCATGCTCTACTTCGGCCGCATCGAGCCGCGCAAGGGTGTGCACCGGCTGATCGAAGCGTTCGCCGCGGTGCCCGAGGCCTCGATCGAACTGATCGGCCGCGACGCGACCTACTCACCGTACGGCGGCAGCTACCTGCAGTGGCTGGCGCCGCAGCTGCCGGACAACGTCAAGGTCCTGCCGCCGATGCCGCGTGAGCAACTGCTGCAACGCATCGCCGCGGTCGATGTCTGTGTGCTGCCATCGGTGTGGGACAACTGGCCCAACGCCTGCATCGAGGCGATGGCCGCGGCGCGCGTCGTGGTCGGCGGGCGCGATGGCGGCATGAGCGAGATGATCGAACACGGCCGTTCGGGGTTCCTCGTCGACGGCGACGACCCCGCCGACATCGCCAGGGTGTTGCGCGACGAACTCGGCGGCGCGCTCGACCGACTCGACCGCATCGGCGAAGCCGCCGCGGCGCGGATCCGTGAACTCAGCGATCCGGCGCGTTACGTCACGACGATCGAACGGCTCGTCGCCGCTGCGCGTGTCGATGCGGCGAGGCCTGCAGCGAACAGCCTGACCGTGTCGGCCATCGTCACCGGCGCCGTCGACCGGCCCGAACTGCTCGCCGCCACCGTGGCCGCGCTCGGGGCGCAGACGGCGCCCGTCGTCGAGATCCTCGTGCTCGGCGCGATCCGTTCGCACAGCGAGGGCAACCTGCGTTTCGTGCACGTGCCGGGCAGCGCCAACGATGCCCGCAACCGCGGTCTCGAACTGGCAGCCGCGGACTGCGTGCTGTTCCTCGAGGCCGGCGATCGCCCCGTTGCTGCGTGTGTCGCGACTTGCGTCGAGGCGTTGCTGCGGCGCCCGGAACTGGCCGGTGTCGTGCCCGACGCAGTGCTGCACGATCCCGGGCTGCCGCTCGACCAGACGGTGCTCAACACGCTGCCGCTGCAGTGGTCGTTGTGTCTGTCGCGTCCCGGTGTAGCCGAGGTCGTCGGCATGTTCCGGCTCGCACCGCTGCGTTCGCACGGCATCCGCTTCGATCCGTTGCTCGATCTGTATGCGGCGCGAGCGATCCGCATGGACAGCGCGGCTGTCGGCCTGTTGGTCACGGGCATTCCTCGGGTGCTGATCGAGCATCACGTCGCGCCCGCCGACCACAGACCCTGGGAACACCACGTCGCGCAACTCGGTCAGCTCGTCGATCGGCACCTGCCGATCGGTTCCGCGTCTGGCCTCTCGGCCGAACAGCAGCGCCGGCTGCTGCTCGCGGTGGTGCAGTCCTGGGGTGCCGGTGCGATGTTGTCGCCGTTCGGCGAGGTCATGCACCGGCTCGACGGCGTCCTGGCGCGCAAGACCCCGCGCCTGGCTCGCTGGCTGCAACGCCTCGCCAGCAAGGCGCTGGCGCGGCACGGTCGCCGCAAGGCGCGGCGCTCGGGGTTCGAAGCAGACTGAAGGGTCGGGCGGTTACCGCACGAACACGCCGCCGTTGGTGCCGACGAACGCGTTGCTGGCAGTGTGCAGCACGGCGCGGCTCGCCGAGGGCCGCAGGCCGGTGTTGATCTTGACCCACACGTCGCCGCGGTCGGTGCTGAAGTAGACGCCCGGGAACCGGCCGTCGTCGGCGTCGCCGGGGCTGACCGCGTAGACCACGCCGCTGCTGACCGGCGAACAGGCGATGTCCAGGATCGTGTCGGCGTTCATGCCGTTGTTGCGACGCGTCCAGCTCGCGCCGCCGTTGCTCGAACGGTAGACGCTGTCGTTCACGGTGCCGACGTAGAGCGTCGTCGGGGTGATCGGATCGATGCAGATGCAGTTGAGCACCGGATCGTTGAGGTTGTTGTTGGCGCCGGTCCAACTGCTGCCGAAGTCGATCGAGACGTAGACGCCGCCGCGCGTCGCCGCATAGACGGTGCCGGTGGTGGTGGGGTGCGTCGCCAGATCACGCACCGACAGGTTGCCGAGGCCGGTGTTGGCCGCGGCCCAGTTGCCGCCGCCGTCCGTCGACACGAACACACCACCGCTGTCGGTTGCCGCGTAGATCGTCATCGGGCTCACGGCGTCGATCGCGAGTGCGTGCACGATCAGGTCGGTGAGGCCCGTGTTGACCGCGGCCCAGGTCGCGCCGGTGTCGAGCGAGCGGAACACGCCGCCGCCGTTGCTGGCGGCGTAGACCGTGCTCGTGAGCGCCGGCGAAACCGCCATGCCGTAGAGCTCGAGCGTGGTGATGCCGTTGTTGCGCGGTGCCCACGTGGCGCCGGCGTCGGTGCTGACGAACGCGCCCGCGCTGGTGCCGGCCCACAGGGTCGTCGCCAGCAGCGGTGCGACGGCGAGGTCGTGCACGGTGGCGCCGGCGAGGCCGTCGCTGCGCGCGTTCCAGCTGGCCGCGGCGTCGGTCGACACGAACACACCGGCGCCGTCGGTGCTGGCGACGATGCGGGTGTTGTCGGCGGGGTGCACGAGCAGCGCTTCGACGTCGGCGAAGCCGATGCCCGTTGCCGCGGCGGTCCAGGTGCCGGCGCCGTCGGTGGTCTTGTAGATGCCGCTGCCGGCCAGCGACGCGTAGATCGTCGTCGTCGACACGGGGTCGATCGCGAGATCCTGCACGCGGTGCAGACTCGGGATGCCGGTCTTCGCCGAGTTCCAGACGCTGCCGCCGTCGGTGGTCTTGAAGACGCCGCCCGCCGGCGTGCCCGCGTAGACCGTCAGCGGATCGAACGGATCGACGGCGAGCGCTTCGCAGTCGCTGGGGCCACCGCCGGTCGCGGCCCACGAGGTGGTGCCGTTGGTCGTGACGAAAACGCCGGCCGGCGTGCCCGCGTAGAGCACGTTGCCGTTGCTCGGCGCGATCGCCAGGGCGTGCACGTTCTGGTTGGTCAGACCCGACACGCGGCGCGACCAGCTGCTCGCGCTGTTGGTCGAACGGTAGACGCCGCCGCCGACGGTGCCGGCGTAGAGGGTCGTTGCGGCAGCCGGGTCGAACACCAGTGAGGTGACGTCGAGGTCGGAGAGGCCGGAGTTGGCCGCGGCCCAGCTACCGCCGCCGTTCGTGCTCATGTAGACGCCGCCGCGCCACAGACCCGCGTAGACGGTCGTCGGGGTGATGGGGTCGACGGCGAGCGCCGCGACCGCGGCGTAGCCGCCGAGCGGTTCGACCACGGCATCGGGCAGGCCCGACGAAGCCGCGCTCCAGGTCGCGCCCTGATCGGTGCTCTTGAACACGCCGCCACTCGCCGTTCCTGCGTAGAGCGTGCTGGCGCCGTCACTGGCGACGCTGAGCACCACGCCGCCTTCGATGCCGTTCGACGCGGTCTGCCAGTCGCTGTTGCCGCCACCACCGCCGCCACCGCCGCCGCATGCGGAGAGGGTGACGAGCGTGACGAGCGTGACGGGTGTGCGAACGAACGGCAGCTTCATGGCGACTCCGGCAAGGAAACGCAGGTTGCGGACGGAGCCTTATCGGCCGTCGGTCTCGCGACGGGCCGGCGGAGTGGGAGTGGGTCCAGGGTTGAGACCACGAGTGGCGACGCTCGGCGGAAGTGGTGTCCCCGGGCAGTGCGCGAGTCTCAGCCTGGGATCGCGATCCAGGAGGGGCGGGCCCGCACGCTGTGTGACCAGGTGCCGCGAGGCCGGGGTGATGCGATGGGGAGTGCGAAGGGGCCAAGCCCGGCGAAAGCTGAGAACTTCGAGATCTCGATGGACATCCGGGGTCGTCAGGCTATATATATGCGCAATCAACATGGCGAAGACACCCACGAAGACATCCAAGCGCGGGGCCCCGGCTGCCAAGAGCCGCGCCGCCGGCAAACGCACCGCCCCGCTGCTACCGTTCCGCCCCAGCCACGGC
>CAYMPV010000055.1:0-25182 GCA_964392305.1 uncultured candidatus Brocadiaceae bacterium | reverse complement strand
ACAGGTCGGTGGTGGTGCCGCCCGGGTAGGGCAGGGTCCAGCCGAGCGGGAACTGCAGCACCTGGTCGTCACCCATCGTCACCGGCGTCGAAGTCGGCACGTAGAGGGCCGTGGTGCCGGGCAGCGCGACGTAGCCGGTGCCGATGAACTGCATCGCCAGGCTCGTGTTCGACAGATCGAACGCGGTGTGGTTCTCGTAGAACGAGGCGAACTCGTTGTTGCAGCCGCCGCCGAAGCTGATCTTCTGGGCGTAGTTGCCGCCCGACGACACGTAGACGTCGCAGCGCGAGATGTTGTAGGGAGCTTCCTGCCAGCAGGGCTGGTTGCCGCCCGTCGATGCGATCGAGAACTGCGTGCCGAAGCGCGTCAGTGTGATCGGTTGGCCGAGCACGGTCTCGTTGAACGGGCCAGGCGTGACCGAGTACGAGTTGTACATCGTCGTTCCACCGATCGACGCGGTGCAGCCGCAGAGGATGCCGATGTATTGCCCAGGCGCGATCGGCACGGCCATCGGGATCTGGCCCGGGGTCGGCGTCGAGTTGTTGTAGAACAGTTGCGTGCCGACGATCGTGCCGGGGTAGGCCGGCGGCGGCGCGTTGCCGAGATCGATGACCTCGACGCACTGGTAGGGCTGGGCAGCTTCGTTGTAGACCTCGATGCCGACGATCGTGAAGCCGATCGGGGCCTGGAACCAGAAGCCGCGCGTTGCGCCAGCGGTGTAGGTGTTCGAGAAGGCCGGTTGGCTGATGACGCCGGTCTGGGCGATGGCCGACCCGGTCAGGACCAGGGCGGCGAGAATTGCGGTTGTGCGCATGGAGATCTCTGTGGAGAGAGGGGGAGAGGAACGAGGGGTGCCGGCAACGCTGTGTTGCCGACACCCTCCGACGCGCGAGGGTGCCGCTTCGGTTCCGTGGCCGTTGTCCGGTTCTGGGACCTACGCACAGTGACAAGCAGCGACGACCGACCGGCGCTTCCCCGGGAGGCTGCCACGTCCCAGCCGCACGACTCGACTACTCTCCCGCTGCCGGTGGCCGTCGCCAGGAAGTGGGGACGCCGCTGCCCCGATTCGTGCGTGCCCGCACCTGAAAATCAGCGCAGGGCCTGCAGCCTGGTCCGATGGGCCAGGACTTCGACGGCGGCGGTCGAGCCGGTGCTGCGCACCAGCGCGGCGCCGAGGTCGGCACGTTCGGCGTCGGTGAGGCCCAACGGACCAGCCACCAGGTCGACCAGTTCGTGCGGTGACTCGAGATGCAGCAGGTGGCTGCCGAGCAGGCTCTGCACACGCCGCAGTCCGGCGTTGCGCAGCACGTCGCTCAACGCGTCGTCGCCAGGCCCAGACAGGCACAGCAGCCGCGCCTCGGCCATGCCCGACTCGAGCGCGGCGGCGCGCAGCAGCGGCAACATGTCGGGTGCCGGCAGATCGATCGCCAGTCGGCCGCCCGGCCGCAGGTTTCGCCGCGGCAGTTCGCCGTAGGCGCCGAGCGGCAGGTCGGGCCGCGTGGTCACGGCGCAAAGCAGTGCGTCGAAGGCGCCGAACCGTTCGGTGCCGGTGAGCTGGTGCGCGAAGATCTCGACGTGCGGCAGGCCCAGTTCGGCGATCTCCTCGGCGACCGCCCGATCGGGCTGCACCACGGTCAGGGCGCCGTTCTTGCCGACCAGCGTCGCCAACGCGCGCACCTGCCGGGAGTCGGTGTGAATCGCCAACACCCGATCCTGGCGGCGCAGGTCGAGCAGGTCGACCGCGTCCTGGAACCAGGGTTGCCCTGGCACGAACGTCATCGCGGCAGCGTAGCTCGCCAGCGGAGCAAGGCCACCACGGCGTGCGGCATTGCGACGTGGGCGCGCGTCGTGCGAGCCGCTACGCTCGCGCAGGAACGTGCGCATCGACCCGCGAGAACTGCACCGCACGCACTGGGACCTGCTGGTGGTCGGCGCCGGCATCCACGGTGCCGCGATCGCGCGCGACGCCGCGCTGCGGGGTTTGCAGGTTGCGATCGTCGAGGCGCGCGATGTCGCCGCTGGCACCAGTTCGCGCAGCTCACGGCTCGTGCACGGCGGTCTGCGCTATCTGCGGCAGGGCAACTTCGCGCTGGTCCGCGACGCGCTGCACGAACGCGAACGGTTGCTGCGCCTGTGCCCCCATCTGGTGCGTCCGCTGCCGATGCTGATGCCGTTCTTCGCCGGTGACCGCACGCCGCGCTGGCTGATGCGGCTGGGCACGCTGCTGTATGGCCGCCTGGCCGGCCGCAGCACGTTGCCGCGCGCTCGCGCCCTGTGCGCCGAACAGGCCGCGGCGGCGTTCCCGGGGTTGCGTCGACGCGGGCTGCGCTCGGGCCTGCAGTTCTTCGATGCCGTGACCGAAGACGCGCGGCTGACCCTCGCCAACGTCAGCGCGGCGGTGGCGGCCGGCGCGCGCCTCGCCACACACTGTGCGGTCGTCGGCGGGCGCGGGGAACGCCTCGTGTTGCGCGACGCGATCGGCGGCGCCGAGATCGAGGTCGCTGCGCAGCACGTGGTCAACGCCGCGGGGCCGCGCGTCGACGACCTGCGCCGGCAACTGGGTGGGCAGGGCGCACCGCTGGTGCGCCTGTCGCGCGGCAGCCACCTGGTGCTGCCGCCGCGACCGGGGGAACTGGCGCTCGCCGCGTTCCTGCCCGACGACCGCATCCAGTTCGTGATCCCGCACCATGACGGCACCCTGGTCGGCACCACCGAGGTCGACGACGAACTCGGCGGCGACGAGACCGGACCACCGGTCGTCGACCTCGACTACCTGCGCGCGGCGCTGGGGCATCTCCTGGAAGTCGTACCGCCGCGGCGCGACGTCGCCTTCGCCTACGCGGGATGGCGCGCCTTGCCGGCGCAGCGCGGTCCCGCCGGTGCGTTGCATCGCGAGGGCTTCGTGGTCAGCGAGCGTTGGGCCGGCGGCGAGTTGCACTCGGTGGTCGGCGGCAAGCTGACCACGCACCGGTCGTTCGCCGAACGCGCCGTCGACCAGCTGTTCGGGCGCGCCGCGTCGCCGCCGACGCGTGAGCGGCCGTTGCCGGGTGGTGCTGGACCTCGCGACGTCGGCGATCCGTTGTGGTGGCGGCACGGCAGCGTCGCGCTCGGTCTGCACTCGCGCATCGCCGCGGCGCCCGAACTCGGCGAACGCCTGTGCCCGCATCGCCCGTTCCTGGTCGTCGAACTGCTGCACGCGCTGCAGGTCGAGGGCGCGGTGACCTTCGCCGACGCGATGTTGCGGCGGCTGGTGCACTCGCAGGGGCCGTGCCTGCAGCCGGCCTGCCTGCGCCGCGCCCACGCCCGTTTCCTGACCGCGTGTCGTTGGCCGGTCGACGCCGATGCCGAGGCCGCGATCGCCGCGTTGCTGGCCGAGATCGACGCGCTGATCGGCGAGCTGCCGGCGTGGCGCGCGGCCGCCAGCGAGTAAGGTCGTCTTGATGCTGCGTCTGCACGAAGAACTGCCGGAACTGTCCGACTGCCTGCAGTGGCTCGATCGGCCCGAACTGTCGCTGCCGGGCGGCGTGCGCGATCAGGTCGTCGCGCTGTTGTTCTGGAGGCTGGGTTGTGTGCACAGCCGGCTCGCCCTCGACGGGTTGGCGGAACTGTTGCAGCGTTTCGCCGGCAGGCCGTTCGCGGCGATCGCCGTGCACGTGCCGGTGGCGGCGGCGGAACGTGATCTGTCGCGCCTGCGGCGGGCGGTCGGTGATCGCGCGGTGAACGTCGCCGTCGATGCGCAGCGCCGTGCCTGCCGCACGCTCGGTCTGCGCGGCCTGCCGCACCTGGTGTTGCTCGATGCGCGCGGTCGGGTGCAGTTCTCCGGTGTCGGTGAGCCGAACCAGGAACGCCTGGCCAAGGCGATCTCGATCCTGCTGCGCACCTTCGACGGCGACGGTCTCGTACCTGGCGTGCCCCTGACTGCGCCGCGGGCGTCGGGCGCCGCGTCTTCATGCCTGCGACCTGCCGGGCTGGTTGCTGCCGAAGAGGGCATCTGGCTGGCCGCTGCCGGGCACCATCGCCTCTACTGCATCGGCCTCGACGGCGCCGTGCGGCGCACGATCGGGTCGGGCCATCGCGGGCGTGCCGACGGTCCGGCGCTGGTGGCCAGCTTCGTCGAGCCGGTCGGTCTCGCCGTGTGCGGCGACGAACTGATCGTCACCGATCGTGCCGCCCACACCGTGCGGTCGGTCGATCGTCGCGACGGCCGCGTCGAGACCTGGTGCGGCACCGGCGCGCGGGGCCTCGATCGCCACGGCGGTGGGTATGGCCTCGATCAGGCCCTCGCCGCGCCGAGCGCGATCGTCGCTCACGAGGGTGTGCTCTACCTGAGCCAGACCGGAACGCACCAACTGTGGCAGATCGATCGCCAGACCGGCGCGGCGTCGTCCTGGCTCGGCGCGCGCGACCGCACGCTGCGCGACGGCCACGACGAGGCGACCTTCGGTGAACCGCTGGGGCTGTGCGCAACCGACGCAGCGCTGTTCGTCGCCGACGCCGGTTTCGGTGCGGTGCGGCAGATCGACCTCGCACACACGTTCGTGCGAACCCTCGACACCGGACTGCCGCGGCCCGTCGCTGTCGCCGTGGCCGCGGCCGAACTGTTCGTCGCCGACGCCTGGCAGCCGGCCGTGCTGCGCGGCGATCCTGCCGCCGGACTGCAGCCGTGGCTCGACGCCAGCCACGGCCTGCTCGAACCCGTGGCCCTGGCCGTGGTCGGCGACGACCTGTGGATCGCGGATGTCGGCGCGGACGCGATCTTCGTCGTGCCGTTGACGGGCGCGGCGGTGCCGCGCCGCCTGTCGCTGACCGGGATGCCGTCGCTGCCCGAGCCGCTGTTGTCGGTGCCGCGCGCGGTGCCGTGTGAGCGGGTGCAGTTGCTCGAGTTCACCGATGTGACGTTGTGCCTCTCGCCGCAGTTGCCCGAAGGTGAGCAGTTCGACGCGGGTTTGCCGTGCACGGTGCACGTCAGCGACGAGGGTCGCGGCCTGCTGGCCTGTGACGTGCATCACGCCACCGCGGCGATCGACGCGCACCTCGAGGTGCTGGTGCCGATCGCCGAACGCGGTGAAGGGGCGCTGCGCATCCGCATCGAACTGACGACGCGCGGTCTCGTCACCGGGTTGCCCACACCGCGTTGTTTCGACTTCCTGGTGCCGGTCGTGGTCGCCAACACCGGCGCGTCGCGCGCCGATGTCTCGCCGTCAACGTGACGGCGCCGGCAGCACCGCGGTGCACGAGCCGTCGTCGCCGAGCAGCGTGAACGCGGCCCGGCGGCCGACGGCGATCGTGCCGAGGTCCGCGGCGTGCGCCAGCTGCGCCGGGTTGGTGGCGGCGATGCGCGCCAGGGTCCACGGACCGGCGTCGGGCACGAACCGCAGGAAGTTGCGCGCGGCGAGCGCCATCGTCAGGGCCGAGCCGGCGAGGTTGCCGGCGTCGTCGCGCACCACGCCGTCGCGGCTGGTCACCCGCATGCCCGACAGTGTGTAGTCGCCGTCCGGCATGCCCGCGGCGGCGACGGCGTCGGTCACCAGCACGGCGCGGTCGGGCCCGAGGATCTTGAACGCGTTGCGCAACATCGCCGGATGCACGTGGGTGCCGTCGACGATCATCGGGCAGCGCAGGCGCGGTTCGTCGAGCGCCAGGCCGGCGACGCCGACATTGCGGTGGTGCAACGGCCCCATGACGTTGAACAGGTGGGTGACGGCGGTCGCGCCGGCATCGACGCAGGCCGCAAAGCCGTCGCTGCGGTCGCAGTGGCCGATTGCGCAGGTGACCCCGGCCGCGGTGAGTCGCGCGATCGCCGCAGGCGCCAGCGGCAGCGCGTTGCCGATCGTCAGCAACCGCAGCCGGCCGCGCGCCGCGGCGAGCAGCTGGTCGAGCCGTTCGGTGGTCGGCGCGACGAAGCAGCGTTCGTCGTGGGCGCCAGGCGTGACCAGGAACGGACCTTCGAGGTGCAGTCCGAGCGGCGTCGCGCCGGGGCCCGAGTAGCCTTCGATCCAGGCGGCGACGCGCGCCACCTGGTCGAGCAGCGTGTCCCATGGCGCCGTGATCAGGGTCGGCAGGAACGCGACTGCGCCACCGGCGAGCACGGCGGCGGCCACCGCGTCGAGCGCCGCTGGCGTGGCCTCGTCGACGCTGCGGCCGCCCGCGCCGTTGACCTGCAGGTCGATGAAACCCGGTAACAGGGTGCCGTGCAGCCGCACCGCGTTCGGCCCGGCGGCGACCTGGTCGATGGCGACGATGCGCCCGTCGACGGCCGCGACGCGCGCTCCGGTCAGCACCGTGGCCGGCAGCACCACCCGATCGACGAACCACTCACTGGCGATCACGCGGGCAACGCTAACGCGCCGCGCCGACGCGCGCACCGCCAGCATCGGCAATCAGCCGACCACAAGTGTTCGCGCCCGAACCCGCGCCGCGTAGCATCTGTCGCCGCATGGGTCGGATCTGGAATGCCTCGGTGGTCGTGGTGGTATGTGGTTGCTTCGCCGGCTTGCTGGTCGGCGGCTTGGGCCTGCCACTGGCCGATGCCGGCATCCGCACCGACCCGTACCGCCTGCTGCGTTCGGACGCCGAGCCGTACCCGCTGACGCCGGCGAAGTGGTTGCTCGAACCGCACCGCTTCGGCGACTTCGATCTGCATGCGACGCTCGAGCTCGGCGAACACACGGCGGTGGACGTGTTGCTGCGCCAGATCGAGCCGCGCATCGTCGACGAGCAGCTGTTGCCGTTCCACGGCCGCTTCTCGGTGCTGCGACTGTCGACAGCCGGCGCCGGCCCGGCCTGGTTGGACCGCGGCGCGGCGTTGTTCGGCGATCGCATGGTCGGACACGAACTCGCGCCGGGGATCCCGGCGACGCTGTGGATCCAGGGGCGCGGCCGCATGCTGCGCGCGAACGTGGCCGGCAGCTGGTTGCCGTGGCACGAGGCCGACGACGAGTACGGCATGCTGACCCTGATCGCGCGTGGCGGTGACGCCGCGCTGCGCAACCTCGTGATCGAACCGCTGCCGATGGCGGGGGCCTGGAAACACTCGCGCTGGACCTGGCTCGGGGTCGGACTGCTCGTCGGCCTGATGGTCGCGGCCGCCGGTGCGTTCGTGCGGAGCGCATCGTGGCGCTTCCTCGCCGCCTCGGCGGTGCTGCTGTTCGGTGTCGCGTTCGCGTGCCATCGCGCTACGTGGCCGCCCCTGGCGTTGGCGGCGCCCGGTGCGCAGGCGGCACTGCTCGCCGCCTGGGGGCTGCTCGCCGCCGCGGTGGTCGCTCTGCCGATGCGGTGGCGGTCGCAGGTGGCACCGGTCGTGGTGATCGCCGTGGTGTTGTCGGTGACGGCGCTGCTGCACAACGGTGCGCTGCGGGTGCTGCGCGCCGCCGATCCGGCCGAAGAACGACAGCTCGACGCGGTGTTCGGTCCGAAGGCCGGCAACACCATCGCCGAAGCGCTCGGCCAGCGCGTGCGCGGGCCCTGGGGTGTGCACGGACTCGGCCAGAGCGAGCGCTGCGTGTTCCTGCTCGGGGGGCAGCTGCTCTACGACCGCAGCGGTCCCGAAGAGCACCTCGAGCCGTTGCTGACGGGCCGCCTGCGCGGCGGCCTGGGTGAACGCGTCGACGTGCTCTGCCTGCCGACGGCCGATGGCTATTCCCACCAGCAGTGGCGCCTGTTCTCGACCTTCTTCCGCGACTATCGCCCCGCGGCGTTGGTGTTCGGCCTGACCCGCGACGAGGCTGCGCCCGATCCTCTCACCGGCGTGCCGCGCTCCTCCGCGGAGGTGTTGGCGAACACCCTGGTCACCGTGCGTCGCTACACGCAGGACCACGGCGCCTTCCTGCTGTTGTTCGCCGAACAGGGGCTACCCGACGAACTGCTGGCGGTGCTGCGCGCCGAGCAGAAGGAAGGGGTGCCGCTGGTGATCGCCACCGCGACCGATACGCCGACCGAGATCGCCGCCCGGCTGGCTGACGCGCTGGTCCCGGCGCTGCGGCGATGACCATGTCGCCGTCGCTCGCCGAGTTGGTCGCTCGTTACGCCGCCGACTACGGCCTGGCCGGTGACGGCGCCGCCGAACTGCGCGCCGAAGTCATGCGGCTCTGCGCCGCGGGGGCGTTGGCCGCGGCCGGTGACAAGGTGGTGGCTGCCGAGATCCTCGTCGACAGCGACGATCCGGCCCAGGTCGACGCGGCGTCATCACTCGCGCTCGCGGCCATGGCACAGGATCGCCGCGGTCGCCTGTTGGCGGCCACCGCCTACGATCGCCTGCGAAGGTTGCGTGGCCAGCCGCAGAAGTTCGGCACGCAGGTCGACGAAGACGGCGAGGTCGCCGCGTTGTGGCCCGTCGATCCCGCAACCACGGACAGTGAACGCGCCAAGTGGGACGTGCCGCCGCTGGCCGAACTGCGCCAGCGACTTCGTTAGGATGCCGGTGTGAACATCGGCCTCGTCTTCGCCCTGCTCGGCCTCGCCGCCCTGCTCTTCTACGGCTTGCGCGGCATGGAACGGCTGGTGCGGCAGCGGCGCGCCCAGGAACCCGGCAGTACTTGAGGCAGCGCGGCGCGGGCCCGTGCGGCCCGCCCCGACGAGGCTCCCGATCTACCGCAGGGTTTCGGTCCCGAACGCAGCTGGCTCGCGGTGCGTTGTGACGACCCGCAGTCGCTGGTGCGACAGTTGGCGCTGCGCACCGTGTTGCCCGCCAACTGGCGGGCCGGGCTCGCGGAGGTCGAGCATCAGGGGGTGTTCGTCACGCCGGTCGTGAAGGGGCATGTGTTGGCCGTGGGCGGTGACCTGCAGCTGCGCGACAGCGCCGACGCCGAGCGGTTCGCAGCGCTGGTCGAGCGGCTCAGCAAGACGTTCGGGAGCGCGGCGTGGTTCACGACCGACGACGGGCACGAGGTGCACGGCTGGATGCGCGCCGAACGCGGCGAGCTGCTTCGCGGCTACGCGTTCTGGGGCGACGCCGGCCACGTCTTCTGGCGCGGCGACGTGACCGAAGCCGAACGGGCGCTCGGGTGTTTCGTCGACGACCCGCGCGACTCGTCCGACGACGACGTCAAGTGGTGGCCCGACACGCGCGTGGTCTGCGCGGTGGCGGCTGCGTGGAGCGTCGATCCATCGCGGCTGCAGGGTCTCGCTGCCCCGGCGGTCGGCTTCTGCGGTCGCTGGTGATGCTCGACGGTCGCGCGCGCCAGCCGGGGCGCAGCAGATCAGCGCGCCGTGCGCAGCACCGGCTCGGGGTTCAACTCGAGCTTGAAGTTGCGGAAGCGGACCTCGGTCGGCCCGCCGCTGTGCACCTGCAGTCCGATCACGCCGCGCTTGCTGCCCGCCGGGTCGGTGAGGTCGACGGTGCGTTGGCCGTTGAGCGCCAGCTGCACTCGTCCGCCGACGGCGAGGATCTCGTAGGTGTTCCACTCGCCGGGTTTCTCGGCGGCGACGGCGGCCTTGCTCAGCACGGCGCGACCGCCTTCTTCGTAGAGCAGGCCCCACCAGCCCTTGCCGATGTCGGCCTGGTAACCGCGCATCTCGCCACCTTCGGCGGGTTCGCTGCGGAACTGGATGCCCGAGTTGGCGGTGTCGGGGGCCAGCTTGACCTCGACCTGCAGGCGGAAGTCGGCGAGGCGCAGTTCGCTGATCGCGAAGTTGTTGTGCTGCAGGCCGGCGGCGCTGTGGCCGATCAGTTCGCCGTCCTCGACGCGCCAGATCGCCGGGTCGGCTTGCCAGCCGCTGAGGGTCTCGCCGTCGAAGAACGAGCCGAGGTTCTCGGGTGACGCATCGAGCGGGGCCTGGTGGTCCCCTTGCAGGTAGGCGATCAGGTCGCGCGTCTGTTCCTTCTGCAACATCAGCAGCTGTCCCGGCGGCATCAGCGACATCTTCGAGTATTCGATCGCCGGCTGCGCCTCGGTGTCTGCGGCGAGTTCGTCGCGGCGCAGCGTGCTGGTGCCGGCCAGCGTCTTGAGCGTCAGCGTGGTCTTGGTCTCCTTGACGATGTTGCCGGTGAGCAACCGGCCGTCGCGCAGCCGCACCGAGACCATCTGGTAGTCCTTGCCGACCTCCGCGCTCGGCTCGACGATGTTGGCCAACAGGTAGTCGAGGTCGCGGCGGTTGCTGCCGGTGAGGTCGGGGCCGATCACGCCGCCGACGCCGTAGAGCATGTGGCACGCCTGGCAGGTGCGCGCGAAGATCGCGCGTCCGGCGCTCGGATCGGCCGTGGCCAGGAACTCGGGCGTGAGCAGTTGCTTGTGCCGCGCGATCTCGGCCGCGGCGGTCTCGCTGGGCGGCGTGCTGCGACCCCAGGCCCGCTGCAGCAGCTGTTCGACCTCGTCGTCGCCGAGCGCCTGCAGCTGGCGGCGCAGCGACGCGGCGTCGAGCAGTTCCTTGCTGACCTTCTCGGCGAGCACCGCGTCGAGGAACGCGCGCGCCGACGCCGGCCTGCCGGCCAGCGTGTTGAGCGCGATCTCGCGGTCGGTCGGCTCGAGCTGCGGCAGTACCGCCAGGATGCCGGTCGTCGCCTCGGGGATCTCGTAGGACGCGAGCCCGGCGAGCGCGGCGCGGCGCACGGCGGTGTCGTCGAGCAGTTTGGCGAGCAGCGGTCCGGTCGGTTCGTCGCGCAACCGCACCAGCGCCTCGAGCGCGGCGAGCCGCTTCTTGGTCGGCGTGCGCGGATCGGCGAGGCGCTCGCGGAACACGGGCGCCAGCGTGCCGTCGCCGAACGCCAGCGCGACGTCGGCGGCGCGGTCGCGCACGTTGGCGTCGGCGGTGTTGAGCAGCGTGTTGCCGAGCTTGCTCCAGCCGGCCGGCGCGGTGAGGTCCGGACGTTCGCGCTGGGCTTCGACCATCGCGCCGAGGATCTCGGCGCGCTGCGCGGTGTCGCGTTCGAGCCAGGTCATCAGCGCTGCGCGCGTCGGCTCCTCGGCCAGCGCGGCGCGGCGCCACATCAGTCGGCGCACGGTCGGCACCTTGGCGTCGTGGGTGAGTTGCAGGAAGCGATCCGGGTCCTGGTTCGCCAGCGGTTCGACGCCGTACCAGAGCAGGGTCGGCAGGTTCTGGTCGGCCTCGTCCTCGCCGTGCGCGAGCAGCGCGGCGGCGAGCAGCCAGCGGGGTTCGCCGGTGAGGCGCTGCAGCGCCGAAGCGAGCTCGAGCCGCGTCGCGGGCGAAGGCTCACGCGTCGCCAGGGCCGGCAGCGCCGCGATCACGGTGGGAAAGCGTGTCGCGCGTTCGCAGGCCAGGCGCACCGCCCAACCGCGCAGGTCCTCCGACGCGTGCTGCAACAGCGCGGTGAGGTCGGCGGCGCCGAGTTCGCCCGTGGCGTGCAGCGCCCACAGCGCGTGCAGGTTGGCCAGCACGTCGTCGCCGCGGTGCAGCAGTGTGCGCAGCGTCGTCACCGCCTCGGTCGCGACCTTGCCGCGTTCGGCGAGCAGGCGGCGCGCGTGGCCGACCACGAAGTCGTTGCGGCTGGCGGCGAGCTGTGCCAGTTCGTTGTCGTCGAGGCCGTCGAGCGCGACCGTCGTGCTGCGCAGGTCGCCGTGACGCAGCCGATACAGGCGGCCGTTGGTGCGATCCCAGATCGTCGGGTTGCTGCGATGGCAGGCGTTCTTGTCGTACCAGTCGATGCAGAACACCTCGCCGTTGGCGCCCTGGCGCAGCGCCACCCCGCGGAACCACGGATCGTTGGCGCGCAGCAGGTCGGGCGCGTGTTTGCCGACGTAGCCCGAACCCTTGCGCACCAGCTGGTCGTGGTTGATGCGGTTGCCGTGGATGTTCGCGAACAGGACCGCGTTGCGGAATCCGGCTCCGAACGCGTCACCCTTGTAGATCAGCGTGCCGCAGTGGGCGTGACCGCCGCCGGCCGCGTCGGTGGCCGGATCCATGACCGGTCGGTTGCGGCCGTTCCACCAGGCGTGGTCGCTGGTCTTGCCGGCGTAGTGTTTGTGGTCGGCGATGGTGCGCAGTTCGAGCCAGGGATGGGGATCGAAGTGGCTGCCGCCCTGCCGCTGGCTGCGGCTGCCGGGCACCATGTGCCACAGGTGGTCGATCACGCAGCAGGCCAAGAACGCCTGGCCGCGGTCGTCGAAGTCGACGCCCCACGGGTTGCTGGTGCCGTAGGCGAACACCTCGAAGGTGCGGTCCTTGGGATGCAGGCGCCAGACGCCGGCGTTGAGCGGCACGCGCTGTTCTTCGGGTGTGCCGGGGGCGCCGACGTTGCTGTGCGTGAACACGCCGTGGGTGCCGTAGAGCCAGCCGTCCGGGCCCCAGATGAAGGAGTTCAGCGTCTCGTGCGTGTCCTGCAGGCCAAAGCCGTCCAGCACCACCTCGGGCGGCCCGTCGGGCACGAGGTCACGATCGGCGTCGGGGATGAAGAACAGCTGCGGCGCGGCGCCGACCCAGACGCCACCGTGACCGACCGCGAAACCGCTGACCAGGTCGAGCTTGTCGTAGAAGACGGTGCGCTTCTCGTAGCTGCCATCGCCGTCCCGGTCCTCGAACACGAGCAGCGTGTCGTGCGCGCGTTCTTCGCCGACCTTGCCCGGATAGCTGTAGGCCTCCGCGACCCACAGGCGACTGCGCTCGTCGACCCACAGCGCGACCGGCTGGTGCAGGTCCGGTTCGGCGGCGATCAGGTCGACGTGGAACCCCGGCAGCGTGGTCATCGCGGCGACGGCCTCCAACGGTGTCTTGCCGGTGACCTGGTCGGCGACGTTGCCGCGCACCGCCTCGTCGTGGAACACGAACTCGTCGAAGTTCAGGTGGCCCCAGTGACCGGTCGCTTCGTCGATCAGCTTGATGCGGATCATCTTGCCGACCTGCGCGGTCAGGTCGACGAGCACCTGCTGCAGTCGTTCGTCCTCGTCGCCGTGCGCCGAGCAGAGCACGTTGTCGCCTTCGTCGAGGATCTCGACACGCGTCGCGTCGCTGCCGCCGCCACTCACCAGGAACGTCGCCCACGGTTTGGTCACCGCGAACGGCGCCGAGGTCAGCGTGCCGGTGGCGTCGTCACCGAGCAGCTCGTAGCCGCCGATCCAGTACTCGCCGATGTGGCCGCTGCTCATGTTGCTGCGCCGCGCCTTGACCAGGTCGCCGCGCACCGGTTGCCCGTCGAACGCCGCACCGACCGAGGTCCAGCCGCGCAGCGTGCCGGTCTCGAAGGTCAGGTCGGGCTGGGCCTTCACCGGATCCTGCTGCACGGGCGTCTTGCCGTCGCCCTGGCGCAGCACGAACGTGCCGCGCTTGTTGGCGACGACGACGTCGGCCCGGCCGTCGCCGTTGACGTCACCGGCTGCGACCTGCGTGCCGACGCCCGACTCCTCGTCGAGCACCGCGATCTCGAAGCGCGCGCCCTTGGCGTCGCGGCGCAGCAGCAGGCCGAGCAGACACGCGGGGTCGTTGCGATCCTCCTGGCCGGCCGCCTTGCCGGGGCCGTGTGACCACCAGCGTTTGCCGGTGACGACGTCGAGCAGTCCGTCGCCGTCGAGGTCGCACAGGCACAGGGCGTGCAGTTCGCTGACGTTGCCGGGCACGCGTGTGGTCGGCAGCACCTCGTGGGTGATGAACGCGCCGCCTTCCTGTTGCTGGAACCACGCCAGGCCGTAGCCGTGCGCGGCATAGCTGCTGACCACGTCGTTGCGGCCGTCGCCGTCGACGTCGTAGACGAGCATCTGCGCGCCGCCGTAGGCCGGGCTGAACGCCACCGGGTGGAACTTCCACTCGGGATCCCCGTCGAGCTTCGTGGGCTGTTCGAGCCAGCCCGACTTGTTGAGGATGTCGACGCGGCCGTCGCCGTTGACGTCACCGGCGCCGAGCCCGTGCGTGAACTTGGGGCCCGCGCCCTTGTTGAACGTGGTGCGGAACGTCCACGGCTGCCGCGGGTCCTTGCCGGCCTGCAGCCAGCCCATGCGATCCTGGTTCTGGCAGACGAGGTCGGGCCGGCCGTCGCCGTCGACGTCGACGAAGATCGGCGACTCGTTGTCGACGCCCGTGAACACCGTGTGCCGCGGCCAGCGGTCCTTGTCGCCGGTGTTCTCGAACCAGAACGCGTCTTCGCCGGGGAAACCGACGCCGAAGACATCCTGGTCGCCGTCGCCGTCGAGATCGTGCACCCAGGCGAAGAAGTTGTCCGAGTAGTTCAGTTTGGAGAACTGCTTCTCGGGATAGAGCGCGTGCTTGACGGTGAACTCGGGGCCTTCGTACCAATAGGGTCCGGCGACCACGTCGTTGTCGCCGTCGCCGTCCAGATCGCCGATGCCAGCGCCTTCGCAGAAGAACCGCGTCGACAGCGTCTGGCGGCCGAACGGCAGCGGGCGGCTGACCGGAACCTCGGTGGGTCCCTGGGGCAAGAGCAGCAGGAGCGCGGTGGTGAGCATGGCGGGATCGAGGTGGGCGGGGGGACGAGCGGCACACCATACCGATGTGCCGTCCACGGAACTGCCGGGTTGCGGGCTTTGTAGGTTCCTGCCCCCGCGCGGAGGAGCAAGTCGGCCCTCGTTGCGAGTCGGCGGAGTCGGCTAAACTGTCGGCCGCCGTCTCGGTGGCAGTCCTGATGACCAAGCAAGCCAACTCGTTGGATCCCCGCGACGTTCCCAACTACACGCTGCGCGAAGCTGCGTCATGGCTGGGTCTCGTCGAGAACACCCTGCGCGTGTGGCTTCGTGGCCAGAACTACCCGACCAAGGACGGGACCCGCCGAGCGCAACCGGTCGTTCGCCCCGCCGCGGCCGTGCCCCTCGGCCTGTCGTTCTGGAACCTGGTCGAGTGCAGCGTGCTCGCCACCATCCGCAAGGAGCACGAGGTCTCTCTTCAGAAGGTGCGCCGCGCCCTCGCCTTCGTCGCCAAGGAACTCGGGCGGCCGCGTCCCCTCATCGATCAGGACTTCCAGACCGACGGCGTCACCCCCTTCGTCGAGCGATACGGCAAGCTGATCGACGCCAGCAAGCAGGGGCAGACAGCCATGCGTGAGATCCTGCGCGCCGGCCTCACGCGCATCGAACGCGACGAAGCTGGGCTTGCCGCGAGGCTCTTTCCATGGCGTACCGACCCGCACGAGGCGCGCCTCGTGGCTGTCGACCCGCGGATCGCCTTCGGGCAGCCCGTGCTCGTGGACACCCGGGTACCGATCGAGACCGTGTTCGAACGCTTCCGCGCCGGCGATCACCTGGAGCACCTCGCCGCCGAATACCGCGTCTCGCGCGATACCCTCGAGGACCTGGTGAGGAAGTGGTTTGGCGCGACCGCTGCCTGACCTCGTCCTGTTCCTCGACGAGTGTCTGGGGTCGGTCGACGTGCCGACCGCCTTGCGTGCGGCCGGATACCGCACTGAGTTGCTGCAAGACCACTTCGAAGCGGGAACGGACGACGAGACCTGGCTCGCCGAAGTCGGTCGACGTGGCTGGATCGTGCTGACCAGCGACAAGCGCATCCGTCACCGCCGAGCGGAACTCGAGGCCCTGATCGCCGCAGACGTGGTGGCCTTCGTCCTGACGAGCGGCAACCTCACCGGCGCTGCCGCCGGGCAGGCCCTTGCCAAGGCCTATCCGCGCATGCAGAAGTTGGTTCGCGATCGCATCTCGCCGTTCGTCGCTTCGGTGGGTGCGTCGGGCGCTGTCAGGCTCCTCACGAACGCACCACGCCGTGCCGCCAAGAAGAAGGGCAGCACATGACCGGGCCCGGCCAGCGGCGTGTCCTTTCGCCTGGCGGGCGCCCCGCAAACCCGACCCGCCCCGATGGGACAAGGTCGCGACAAGGCCCCAACCCGCGGCGGCGAGCCGTCCGTATGCTCGCCCCCCCGACTCCTACCCAGAGCTGCACTCCCATGCGAAATCGCTTCGTCCTCTCGCTGTTCGCGAGCGCCGTGCTGCACGCCGCGCTGCTCGCTCAAGCCCCGCGACCGCTGACTCACGACGACTACGACCGGTGGCAGTCGCTGCGCGGCACGACCTACAGCCAGGACGGCAGCTGGGTCGCGTTCCAGATCGAGCCCGCGTTCGGCGACGGTGTGCTCGAGATCCGCGAAGCGGTCGGCGACAGGGTCTATCGCCAGCCGCTCGCCAGCGGCGCGCGCTTCACCGCCGACGGGCGCTTCGTGGTGTTCACGATCGGCAAGTCCAAGGTCGAGGAGCGCGACAAGAAGATCGCCGACCTGCGCAAGAAGGCAGCGGAGAAGAACAACCCCAAGAAGGCAGAGACCGGCAGCGGCGAGAAGTCCGAGACGGAGCGGCCGGCACAAGGCGGTGAGCAGGCGGCGCGCGGTCCTGGTGGGGGGGCCGGCGGTCCCGCGGGTCGCGGTCGTCGTGGCGGCGCGGGCGCGCGTGGCCCCGGTGCTGCCGCGGACACCGCTGCCGACGGTTCGCGCGATCGCGGTGAGGTCGCGGTGCTCGAACTGGCCACGGGCAAGATCGAGAAGCTCGGCAAGATCAAAGGCTTCACGGCCTCCGACGACTTGCCGGTGTTGTTCTACCAACTCGACAAGCCCGAGCCGAAGAAGCCGGACCCGGCGAACAAGGAGAAGGCAGAAGAGGGTGAGACCGGCGAGAAGCCCGAGGCTCCCGAGAAGGCCGAGGTCGGCAAGACCGAGGTGGCCGCTGCTGAGCCGGCCGCTGCTGAGCCGGCCGCTGCTGAGCCGGCCGCTGCTGAGCCGCCAGCCGGCGAGGTGAAGGTCGCGGCGACCCAGGTTGCTGCTGCGGAGAAGACGGCGGAGAAGCCGGCGGAGAAGACTGAGGAGAAGGCCGCCGAGAAGACCGCGGCGAAGAAGCCCGCGGAGAAGGTCGACCCGCTCGAGAAGAAGCGGCCCGAAGGCACCGAGCTGGTGCTGCGCGACCTGGCCAGCGGCAAAGAACGCCGCTTCGCCGACGTCGTCGCCTACGGACTGTCGCGCCACGGCAAGCTGTTGTGGCTGCACACCTCGGCCAAGAAGCTCGCCGAAGGCGCCAGCTATGGGCTGTTCGTGATGACGATGCCCGACGGCGAACTGCGCCAGGTGCACGACGGCGCCGTGCACATCGGCAACGTCAACTTCGATCGCGACGAGAATGCGTTGGTGTTCACCAGCGACAAGGAGGACTTCGCCGCCGACAAACCCAAGAGCGACCTCTACCTGTGGGAAGGTGGCGAAGGGCCGGCGCGGCGCATCGCCCACGAAGGTGCGGTCGGCATGCCCGGTGGTTTCCGCGTCACCGGCCGGCCGTCGTTCTCGCGCGATGGTTCGGTCATCGACTTCGACGTCGCCGCCGCCGATCCCGAGGAGCCGCTGCCGATCCTGCCCGAGGACAAGGTCACCCTGGACCTGTGGCACTACCGGGACGGGCTGCTGCAGACGATGCAGCAGAAGCGCGGCAACGGCGCCCGCAACCCATCGCGCACGGCGGTCTATCACCGCGATCAGAACCGCATCGTCGTGCTCGGCGACGACGACGTCGAATCGCTGCGCTTCGTCGGTCCCGACGGCTCGCGCATGATCGGCACCGACGGTGACGACTACGAAAAGGAGATCCAGTGGGACGGTCGATACAGCGACGTCTGGCTGGTCAACACCATCGACGGCTCTCGCACCAAGGTGCTCGAGAAGTATCGCGGCAACGTCACCAACTCACCGGGCGGTCGCTACCTGGTCTGGTTCGGCGACGATTACCATTGGTGGAGCTACGACATCGCCTCGGGCGAGCGCCGCGACCTGACCGGGCACCTGCCGGTCGCGTTCCATCGCGACGACGACGATCACCCGGCGCCCGACGCCGCGCACGGCCTCGCCGGCTGGACCGAGGGGGATGCGTGTGTGCTGCTCTACGACCAGTTCGACCTCTGGAAGGTCTCGATCCGCACCGGCGAAGCCTCCTGTGTCACCGACGGCTACGGCCGCGCCAACAACATGCAGCTGCGTCTGCAGCGTCTGCCGAGCAAGGAGGAGCGCGAATACACGGACGACGAACTGCTGCTCACGGCGGTCGACTTCGACACGATGGGTGAAGGCCTGTTCACCGACTCACTGGTCGCCGCCGGCAAGCCGCACCGCCTCTACTACGCCGACAAGAACATCGGCGGCGTGACCAGGCCGGTGTCGAGCCAGCGGTTCTTCTTCACCCAGGGCACCTTCGCCGAGTATCCGGATCTGTGGACCGCGGATGCGAACTTCACCGGCCTGCGCAAGCTCAGCGACACCAACCCGCAACAGAGTGAGTATCGCTGGGGCAACAGCGAACTGATCAGCTGGATCGACGCCGACGGCGAGACGCGCAAGGGTGTGTTGATCAAGCCCGACGGCTTCGACCCCACCAAGAAGTACCCGATGATGGTGTACTTCTACGAGCGGCTGTCGCAGAACCTGCACAACTACGTCGCGCCGACGCCGGGCACCTCGCCGAACGCGACCTACTACGTCAGCAACGGCTACCTGTGGTTCATGCCCGACATCCAGTACGAGGTCGGTTACCCGGGTGCGTCGTGCGTGAAGTGTGTGGTGTCGGGCGTGCAGAGCCTGATCGCCAAGGGTTTCGTCGATCCCAAGGCGATCGGCGCGGCGGGCCACAGCTGGGGCGGTTACCAGACCGCGTTCCTGGTGACGCGCACCAACATCTTCAAGGCGGTCGAGTCGGGCGCGCCGGTCAGCAACATGCTGTCCGCCTACGGCGGCATCCGTTACTCCACCGGCATGTCGCGGCAGTTCCAGTACGAGCAGACGCAGTCGCGCATCGGCGGCACGCCGTGGGAATACCCGCTGCGTTACTGGGAGAACTCGCCGATCCACTTCGCCGACAAGGTGCAGACGCCGGTGTTGATCCTGCACAACGACCAGGACGGTGCGGTGCCGTGGACGCAGGGCATCGAGTACTTCGTGGCGCTCAAGCGGTTGGGCAAGGAAGCCTACCTGTTCAACTACAACGGCGAGGACCACGGCCTGCGCAACAAGGCCAACATGAAGGACTGGTCGCGGCGCATGAGTGAGTACTTCGATCACCACCTCAAGGGCGCGCCGGCGCCCAAGTGGATGACCGACGGTGTGCCGTTCCACGAACGTGATGCCGAGAAGCTGCCGTTCGCGCAGAGCTACATCGACGCGTACGTCAAGCCGGCGCCCGCGGCCGAGGCCAGCGCGACCAAGGCGAGTGAGTCGGCAGCTGCCGAAGCCGCCGGCGAGAAGGCCGGCAGCGATGCCAGCGCGCAGCGCAGCGAGAACGGCGCGCCTCGTACGCGCGGCAACCGCGGCGAAGGCCAGGGTCGCGAGGGCCAGCGCACGGGTCGCCGTCGCGCGGCCGAAGCCCCGGTCGAGCCCAAGGTGAAGATCGGGCAGGAGGTGCCGGACTTCGCCTGCGCCGACGAGGCCGGCAAGGTGCACAAGGCCGCCGACTACCGCGGCAAGAAGCTGCTGCTCTGGTTCTACCCCAAGGCCGACACGCCCGGCTGCACGGCCGAAGCCTGCGGCCTGCGCGACGAGTTCGCCTCGTTCACGCAGAAGGACGTCGCGATCCTCGGCGTGTCGTTCGACGTCGCGGCCGACAACGCTGCGTTCCGTGCCAAGCACGAACTGCCGTTCCCGCTGCTGTGCGACACGGACCGAGCCGTGGGCCTCTTGTTCGGCGCGGCCGACGATGCCAAGGCGGCGATGGCGCGGCGCATCGCGGTGCTGGTGGATGCCGAAGGCAAGATCGAACAGGTCTGGCCGCGCGTCGATCCGCGCAACTTCGCGAGCACCGTGCTCACGAGTCTGCCGCAGTAGGGCCGGCGCATGCGCGCCATGAAGGGCATGCGATTTGGCGCGACGGTCACCGTCACGGCCGCCGAGGTCTCGGCCTTCGCGCGGTCCGTGCAGGAGACGGCAGTGGAGGGGAGCATCATCACCGGCGGAGGTGATGACCCCTTCATCTTGTTCGCCCTGGTCTGCGTGGCCTGCGCTGGCCTGTTCTTCGTCGGGCGCCTCTTGCTGCAGGTACAGATGCGGCGAGAGGCTCGCATGCGAGGAGCGGCTCGCATGCGGCGGCGCGAAGTCGCGGAGCTTCACGCGCAGAGTGGCGACCGCGGCTGAGAGAGTGGTGGGATCCGGAAGAGGTTGAGGAGTTGCACGCAAGAAACCCAAAGCTGGCTTCCTAGGCAACTGGTCGCGGGATCCAGCAGGGACCGCTCGGCGACGATCAGTAACTCGCCGAACGCGCCGCGAGCCGCAGCAACACCACCGCGGCCGGCAGCACCGGCAGCCCCTCGTAATCAACCGAACGCGTCACCCGCGCCGCAATCAGCCCGCGTCCACGCCGCCGGATCTCCTTGAGCTCCTCGGGCCGCACCTGCGAGGTCCACTTGACCTCGACGAGCTGCAGTTCCCGCTGGGCGTAGAAGGCGACGTCGATCTCGCCATCGGCCTTGATGTAGAACGCTTCGCCGATGCGGGCGACGTGCGCGGCGAAGACGCCTTCGAGGTCCCGCTGCAGCCGTGCGTCGCTGGCGAGCAGGTCGTCTTCGCCGAGCCAGGACAGCACCGCGCGATGGATGAACGGGTCCGCGAAGTAGACCTTGCGCGCCTTCTTCGGCGCCGGCCTTGCCGTGTGCTCGAGCAGCGCCGGAACGATCTGCAGCACGTCCATGCGTTCGAGGATCGCGATGTAGTCGGCGACCGTCTTGGGGCTGTCGATCGACAGTTCCTTGGCGAACGCGTTCCACGTCACCTGTGACGACTGCCGCCGGTGGATGCCCGTCAGCACCTCGCGCAGGTAGCGCTCGCTGCGGTCGAGTCGCAGCACGTCGCCGCGGATCCAGTCCGCGTAGGTGCGGAACGTCGCCACCGTGATCTCGCCGCCCCGGGCCAGGTCGTTGATCGCGGGCAGGAAGCCACCGGTGAGGTGGTAGTCGCGCAGTTCCGCCTCCAATGCAGCGACGAACGGCGACGCCGAGACGGCCGCGGTGAGCGGCTCGTCGGCGCAGCGCTGCAGCTCGCCGGCATCGACGCGGCCGCGCAGGCGACAGAACTCGAGGAACGAGAGCGGGCGCAGGTGGAAGTCGACGACCTCGGCCTGCCCGCGGCGCCCGGGCAGCCGCTTGAGGCTGTCCTCGATCAGCAGGCGATCCGATCCCGTCGCCAACAGGAAGCACGTGTCGAGCTGGCCGGCATCGGCGAGGAACTTGACGATCCGATCCCAGCCGTCGACGTAGGTGACTTCGTCGAGCAGCAGCCAACACGGCTCGCGCGCGGGGCACAGTTCGGCCAGCAGATCGGTCAGCACCCGGCGCAACTCGTCCGCGTCCACGAACGGCTCGCACGTGACGTAGGCCAGCCGCTGCGGCGCCACGCCGGACGCAAGGCGGTCGGCCAGGAACTGCTTGCACAGCGTGCTCTTGCCCACCTGCCGTCCACCGACGAGCGTGTAGATGCCGGGGGTGTCGTGGGGCAGCGCGTCGAGCAACGTGGGCCGGAAGACGAACGGCTGGTTGCGCATGCGCACCAGCGTCGGATCCCGTTCCGCGAACGAGGCCGCGTCCTGCCAGTGCAGGTTGTGCGGGAGCAGGCGGGCATCGGAATGCAGCATGAGGAACGACTATCGTCGGTTACGTAAATTTGAGTAATTGAGATTACCCATTTTTGAGTAGCCATGGGAGAGGCTTCGTTCCGACCGGCCAAGTGCCTCTGAGGAAGCCCTTTGCATCACGGAGTCGTGGCCCCAGGGCCACGTGGCGATGGCTTCGCCCCACGCTGCCGCCGACCCCCAACAAGCTGGCGCCACACCATCCGCCCGTTAGCCTTCGCCGCGGATGTCGCGCCGCTCCGTGTTCTGGACCATCGCCCTAGTCGCCTCGCTGCTGGCGGGTCTACACGCGTGGTCGCTGCGCTGGACCTGCGACGACGCCTACATCTCGCTGCGTTACGCCGAGCACTTCGTGCAGGGCCACGGGCTCGTGTTCAACCTCGACCCCAGCGAAGCGCCCGTCGAGGGCTACACCAACTTCGCGTGGACGATGCTGCTGGCGACCGGCTACGCGATCGGTATCACCGGCGACGCGATCGAGACCTGGGCGTCGGCGTGGGGCGCGCTGTTCCATGCCGGAACGGTGTTGCTGCTCGCCGGACTGGCCTGGCGAACGACCGGCGGTCGCGCGCGGGTGCCGATCGCGGCGTTTGGTTACGCGGCCATGCACCACGCCGGGTCGCTGGCACCGGCCGGGCTCGAGACGGCGATGTTCGTGCTGCTCACGCTGGCGCTGCTGCGTTTTGCGTTGTTCTGCAAGTGTTCCCGCGAGGCGTGGCTGGCGGGGTTCGTCGGTGCGCTGTTGGCGATGACGCGTCCCGACGGCGGCCTGTTCGTGATGATCACGGGGCTGTTCGTGCTGCACGACGCGCGACGCCGCGGCTCGCTGCGGTTGCTGCTCGGCTACGTGTTGCCGTTCGTGCTGGTGTTCGTGCCGTACCTGTTGTGGCGCCACGCCTACTACGGCTATTGGGTGCCCAACACCTTCTACGCCAAGTCGGCACACGACCCGTACCCGGGGCAGGGGCTGCGTTACGTGTGGGAGTTCGGCAAGTGTTACTGGGCGCTGTTGCCGGTGCTGGTCGTGCCGCTGGTCTACGTGGTCAAGAAGCCCGATCTGCTGGCGACCGTGTCGCCGTTCCTGGGCCGGCGCCCGTTCGTCGCGGTGCTCGCGTTCGTGATGCCGTACCTCGCGTTCGTGGTCTGGGTCGGCGGCGACTTCATGTTCGCGCGCTTCCTGTTGCCGATCGTGCCGGTGTTGCTGTTGTCGCTCGACCTCGCCGCCAATCGTTGGAACAAGGCCAGGGGGCAGCTGGCGCTGGCAGCGCTGCTCGTGGTCGGGCTGATGGTGCGGTTGCAGCCTGCGTGGCTCGACGACTACGCCAACCCGCACGGCTTCTCCGACAACCGCGCGATCTCGGTGGCGCCCATCGCGCCCGGGGTGCCGATGACCCGCATCGACGCCATGCGACTCGCCGGTCACTACCTGCGCGACGTGTTCGCCGGGTTGCCGGTGCGCATCGGCATCGCCGGCAGTCACGCCAACCTCGCGCACCGCAGCGCGGTGCCCGTCGCCGTCGAGTGTGCGTCGGGGTTGACCGACGCCCACATCGCGCACCTGCCGCTGACGCACCGCGGCACCGCTGGCCACGAGCGCGGCTACCTGGGCTACCTCGACTACCTCGTGAAGGTGCGCAAGCTGCACTTCATGTTCGAGCTGTCGTTCCACACCCGCGAGATCACCGACCGGTACCGCGACATCGCCTTCCCGTTGATCCCGGCGCGGCTGGTGACCTACGACCGGCAGCTGCTGGCCGAACTCACGCGGCGCGACCCCAACATCCGGTTCGTCGACTTCGAGGCGGTGCTCGACGCGTACCTCGCGGAACTGCCGGACAAGGACAAGCAACAGGTCCAGGCCGACTTCGCGGCGTTCCGTTCGTTCTACTTCGACGTCAACGACGACGCCGCGCGGCGCGAACGGTTCGAGGCGTTCCTGCGATGATCGGCACCTTGTCCGCGCGTCAGGTGCGGTTCCTCGTCACCGCGCTGGCCGCCGTGTTCGCGATGGCGTTCGCGGCGCAGCGCGCCTGGGTCTGCGACGACGCGTTCATCTCGTTCCGATACGCCGAGAACTTCGCGCAGGGCCATGGGCTGGTCTACAACGTCGGCGAGCGCGTCGAGGGTTACTCGAACTTCTCGTGGACGCTGTTGTGCGCGCTGGCGATCCGTTGCGGCCTCGATCCGGTCGGCTTCGCGCAGACGCTCGGCGTGCTCTGCTACGGCGCGCTGGTGGTGGTGACGATGCGCCTCGGCGAACGGCTGTTGCCGGCCGAGTCGGGCAAGGTGACCTTCCTGCCGCTCGCCGCGATCGGCGTGGCCCTGCATCAGCACCTGCAGGACTTCGCCAGTTGCGGTCTGGAGACGCTGTCGTTCGTGCTGCTGACCACGCTGCTGGTGCTCACGCTCGCTGTCGCCGAACGGCCGGCGTCGTTCGCGGTGGCCAGCGCAGTCGCCGTGCTGGCGGCGCTGACCCGGCCCGATGGCGCGCTGCTCGGCGCGATCGCCGGCGCCTGGGCGATCTGGTGCAGCTGGCAGCGTCGGTCGTTGGGGCCGACGATCGCCTTCGCGCTGCCCGGGCTGCTGTTGTTCGTGCCGTTCCTGATCTGGCGCTACGCCTACTACGGCGACCTGCTGCCCAACACGTTCTACGCCAAATCGGCCGGCGACCCGTATCCGGGACAGGGTTGGTTCTACGTGTTGCTGTTCTTCAACGGCTATTGGGTGCTGTGGCCCGCGCTGGTGACGATGCCGGTGTTGCTGTTCGCGCGGCGCCTGGGAAGGGCAACGCTGCTGCCGCTGTTCGTGTTGCCGTACCTCGCGTTCGTCGTGTGGGTCGGCGGCGACTTCATGTTCGCGCGCTTCTGTCTGCCGGTGGTGCCGCTGCTCTACCTGGGGCTCGAGGTCCTGGTGCGCCGGTGGGGGAAGCGATCGGCGCAGTGGGCTTGCCTCGTGGCAGTGGCGACGGCCACCGTCTGCTGGCATGAACGCGACGACCTGCTGCACATGGGCCAGACCGTGCGTGGTGTCGCCGACGAGCGGGCGCAGTATCCGCCGACGCGCGTCGAAGGGCTGCGTCACGTCGGCAAGCGGCTGGGGCAGGTGCTCGCCGGCACCCCGGCGCGCGTTGCGTTCTCGGGCACGCAGGCGATGCTCGTCTACGAGGCGAAGTTCGCCTACGCGCTCGAGGCCGTCACCGGGCTCACCGACCGGTTCCTGGCGCACCAGGAACTGACCAAGCGCGGCCAGCCCGGACATGAGAAGGGCATCTTCTCGAGCCCCGAGGCGACCAACTACGCGCTGCACACGCAACGTTTGCACTTCCTGCTCGTCGACCATCCGCCGATGACCACCGCCTACCCGTGGTTGAAGGTCGACCTGTTCGGCATGGCGGCGACGCTGGTGCGTTGGGACCGTGAAGTGATGGCGCCGCTGTCGCGCACGCCGGGGGTGCGCGTCGTCGATCTGGAGCGGCATCTCGACGACTATCTGGCGCGCCTCGACGAACTGTCGCCGGTGCAGGTGCGAACGGACTTCGGCGCCTTCGAACTGGTCTACTTCCGTTGGAACGACGACGCGCCGCGCCGCGATCGTTTCGTGCAGTGGCTCGCCAGGCACTGACTGCCGGCGAGTAACCTGCAGGGCATGGTGCGTCGTGACGCGACAGACGACAGAGACCCTCCGGGGCCGAAGCTGG
>CAYMPV010000054.1:0-25855 GCA_964392305.1 uncultured candidatus Brocadiaceae bacterium | reverse complement strand
GCTACGCCGCCGAACTACGCTGCGGCGGCACCCACACGAACGTCAGGAGCTCCCAAGATGGGGTGAACGCGCTCGGGCGCGGCATCAGGGCTTCGGTGTCGGCAGCCATCGCACCGTCTCGGGCTGCTTCTTGAGCGCGCGGAAGGTCACCGGATCGTGGCGTTTGCCGACGCGCGTCTGCTGCAGCCCCGCGCCTGTGCACAGCTGCACGCGGTGCTCGTGTTTGCCGAGTTCGGGGCGACCGAGCAGGCGGTGTGGCGGCGCGGCGCCAGACGACGGCTCGCGGTCGAGCGCCAGGAACGCGTACGGCAGCGCCCGCAGATCGATGCCGAGTTCGCGCGCGGTCAGCACCCAGTCGCCGGTGGTGAACACCTCGGGCGGCGGCGCGGCGAAGAAGTGGCACCAGTCGTCGCGGCGCTCGAGCGCGGGGCAGCGCGACGCATGCGGACACGGCGCGATCACCGCGAACTGATCGAGCAACAACGCCCGCAGCTCGCCGAGCCGGCGCGACGTCGCCTTGTTGCCCGGTTCGACGATCAGGACGCGGCGGCAGCGCGTGATCAGTGCCTGCAACTCCTGCATGCCACGTTCGTCGAGTTCACCGAGCACGTGGCTGATCAGCAGCACGTCGGCGCGGACGTCGGTCAGGTCGGGCGCTGGGCGCGCGAGCAGCCGGTCGTCGTCGGCGATCAGGGCGCGCGCCGCGAACCGCATCGCCGCCGGCGCCCGGTCGTGGCACAGCACCTCGCGCGCGCCGAAGCGCCGCGCGAAGCGCCGCGCGGCGATGCCGGTGCCACAGCCGAAATCGAGCACGGTCGCCTGCGCGTCGTGCCGCCAGCCGCGGTCCTCACACTCGGCCAGGGCCGCGTCCCACTTCCAGCCGATGCGCGCCGCGAGCACGCGGTCGTAGGCGCGCAGGTCGTCGTCGTCGCGCCAGTAGTCGGGCATGGCGCCGTCGCCGCGGTCTTCGGCGAGGAACAGTTCCCGCAGGCGGTGCAGGCGGATCAGCAGGTCGCGCGACGGCGGCATCGCAGCAGCATGCCGGCAAGGCGCTGTGGGGCCAGCGCCGCGTCCGAACGTCGGCGCGGCGACGCGGGTCGGGGTGATCCGTCGGTGGGTTTTGACTGGCGCTGTCGCGGCGGGCACGCTGCGGCGATGCGCACCGCGTTGTCGTCGTTCCTGGTCGCGACCCTGATCGCGCTGCTGCCGGCGCAGAACTCGACGCGCAAACTGCGGCGCGAACCCGGCGAGGTCGCGGCGCGCGTCGGCAGTGCGGTGCCGTGGGCCGACTCGCTGCAGGCGGCGCTCGCCGCCGCGGAGAAGAGCGGCAAGCCGGTGTTCTGGTACGTGCCGTCGGTCGCCGGCTCGCCGATGGACCGCAAACCTGAGATCGATCGTTATCTGCGCGGCGGGCCGTTCTCGTGGCCGACGACCGTGGCCTTGCTCAAGGACCACTTCGAGTGTGTCGACGCGGTTGCCGAAGGGGCCCTGCAGGCCAAGTACGGGCTGCGCCGCAACGTGTTCATCGAGCCCGGCTACGTCGTGCTCGACGCGCGCGGCGAGGTGCTGCTGAAGGTCGATCAGATCACCACGCTGCACCCGCAGTGGTTCGAAGCGCCGCTGCGTCGGCTCGTCAACAAACCGCGCGAGGGTTTCCCCGGTGATCCACTGCTCGCCGAGGCGTGGGCTGCGTACGGGCGCGGCGACTACGCGGGCGTGGTGCAGTTCGCGAACGGCTGGGAGGTGCGGTCGCCGCAGCGACCAGAGGACGTGTACGCGTCGCTCGAGCTGCTGTGGTTGCGCGGCTGCGCGGCGGCCCGAGCCGGCGACCACGCCGCGGCGCGCGCAATGTGGACGCAACTGGCCGAGACCGGTCCTCTCTCCGAAGGGCTGCCGCCCAGTCCGCTCGTCGCCAAGGCGGCGCTCGAAATCGAGGGGCACGGGCCGTTCGTGCACGCCTTCGAAGACTACCTGCCGCTGCCCGAGGCCGTGCTCACGACCGATCCGCACGACGGCACTCGCGCGCCGACGGACGTCTACGACGAACCGCAGCTGTGGCAGCGTGGGGTGTCGTTCCTGCTCGCGGCACACGAAGACGGCGTCTATCGCGACAGTCAGTACGACTTCGGCGGCACCGACAGTTTGCCCAACGTGCACGCGGCGATCACCTGCCTCGCGGGCATGGCGCTGCTGGCGGCGCAGGACCGCGCCGCGGCCGGCGGCTTCGTGCTCGAGGCGAAGACCGGCGAGCGCGTCGACGCGCTGCTCTTGCGCCTGCGCCGCAACGCCGAGTCCGAAGCCTGGCTCGCGCTCAGCGACCGCGACGAGATCCTGTGGGCGCGCGCCTACGCGCTGCGCTTCCTGGCCGCGTGGCACGCGCAGCGCGAAGGTGACCGCGACTCGCTGCGCCCCGCGCTGCAGAACGCCGTCGGCGCGCTGCTGGCGCTGCAGCCCGAAACCGGCGTGTGGTTCCACGAGTACGGCAACCCGTTCGCGATCGCCACGGCGCTGCAGGCCCTGCACGAGGCGAAGGCCGCCGGCGTCGAGGTCGACCAGGACAAGATCGATCGCGGCCTGCGGGCGCTGGCCCAGAATCGCACCGCGCAAGGCGCCTTCACCTACAGCCATACGCGCCGCGGCCAGCCGCGCGCTTCGATCGACGGCGCGGCCGGCCGCATGCCGCTGTGCGAGCTGGCGCTGCACCTGTTCGGCGCGTCGGATCAGGACAAGCTGGCGGCGGCGGTGGGCGCAGGCTTCGAGCACCATGCGCTGCTGGCTGCGGTGCGTAAGTACGACGACCACGCCAGCAGCCTCGGTTACGGCGGCTTCTTCTTCTGGTTCGACATGCTCGGTCGCGTCGAAGCGACGTTGCAGCTGCAGGACGCGGCGGCTCGCCAGGCCCGGTTGACGGCGATGCGCGGTCTCGTGCTCGACCTGCCCGAGTTCGACGGCTGTTTCGTGGACAGCCATGAACTCGGTCGCGTCTATGGCACGTCGATGGCGCTGCTGTGCCTGCAGCGGTGCGCGCGCTGATGTCGCGGTGCCCCGGTGGCACGCCCGAGCTCAGGTGAGGAAGTCGACCAGCCCCGGCGGCAGTTCGAGGTCGAGCGCCGCGGCGCGCGTGAACAGGTGCTGCAGCGCCTCGGCACCGAGTTGCATGCCCAACGCGGTGAGCGCCTGCAGCCGCGCGGGTGTCGCGCTGGACAACTGCTCGTCGAGCCAGGTGCCGAACCATGCCGTCTGCGCCCGTTGCCGCAACAGCAACGCCGCGTCGGCGGACACGCCAGGGTGGTGATCTGCCGTCTCGAGCAGCCAGCCGGCGCTGCCCGCGTCGCCGCGACGCAGCATCGCCGCGAGCAGTGCGTCGAGGTGCGGCACCCAGCGCCGACCGTCCTCGCCGGCGTCGAGCGCCGCGAACACACGGCGGCTCACCAGGCTCGGCAAGTTGGCGTCGCGATCGCGTTCGATGCGCCGCTGCAGCCCCGCGAAGCGCGGGTCGGGCGGCGCCAGCGGCCACCAGTTCGGGCTGGCCGTGGCCGCCTTGCTACTGCCGTGGCGCACTGCGGCGCGCAGGTGCACGCCGAGCAGATTGGCGACGCGAAGGCTGGCCACGAGCCTGGCGCCACCGGGATCGTCGGTGCCGGCGGCGGCCAGCAGGTGCAGCATCGAGCGCAGGCTGGTGGTGGTGACGGCCGCGTCGAGTTCGAGTTCGCCGATGCCGGCATCGAACAGTGCCCCGAACGGAACTTCGCCCGGATCGTGGCGACGCACGAGGTCGGCGAGGACATACACGCCGTCATCGCGCACGCCGATCACCAGCGGCTGCTGCTGCACGGCGGCGGCGACGGCCAGCGTCGCCCGGTCGACCGCCGCCTGGCCGAGTTGCGCGTGTTCGGCATGTTGCCGCAACACGCAGATGGCGTGGTGCATCGCCTGCACGGCCTGATGGCACAGGCGCGACCAGCGGCTGCTCTCGGTGAAGACCACATTCGCCTATCGGCACCGGCGCCGGGCGGTCTGCACGCGCGCCGGAAGTCGTGCGACCAGCTCTGTTCCGGGCCTCTACGTGGTGCTAATGGGGCGCTCCTCCGCTAAACCTATTTCCGTGCCGATCGCTTCCTCTCGCTCGCTTTGGGTGGGCCGCCTGTTCTGTGCCGTTGCCCTGCTGGTGATCGCCGCCTGTGGGGGGCGGGTGTCGAGGGTAACCCCTGATGCCGGTCAGGGCGGAAGCGCTGGCGTCGCGGTCGATCGCACGCCGCAGATGCTCGTGGTGACCCTGCAGGGCATCCTCGGCACGCCCGAGATCGCCCGTTGCCATCGTGCCCTGCGCGAAGCCGAGGCGCGCGGCGTGGCCCGGGTGCTGTTCCGGCTGAGCGATGCCGGCGCGTTCGGCGAGGACGCCGACGACCTGCAGAGCCTGTTCGATCACGTGCAGTCGTCGCCGGTGCCGACCGTGGCGTTGCTGCAGGGACGGGTCACACAGGGCGCCGCGTATCTGGCGCTGCTCGCGGGCAAGACCTACTGCATGCCGCGCACCGAGTGGGGGGAGATCACCAAGCCCGATCCCGAGCTGCTCGAGTTGTTGGCAGCGGACCCCGAGGCCGCGGCGGCCGAACGGCTCGCGGCAGTGCGGGACGCGCTGGCCACGCGGCTGGCGCGCAAGAGCCAGAAGGAGCCGATGTCGCCCGATCGGCAGAAGCTCGCGTTCGCGATGGCCGATCCGCGCGTGCAGATCGTGCAGGCGACGGTGCGCGAGGGCGGGATCGAACGGCCGCGCATCCTGGACACGACCGAGTTGGCTGCGCTCAAGGGCAGCGGCGCCACCGTGCTCGGCGAACTGCCGCTGCCGCGTCCGCTGCTGGTGAATGCGCAGGAGGCCGAGGATCTGGGTCTGTCGGGCGGCACCGTGCAGAGCCTCGAGCAACTGTGCACCGACGTGCTGCTGGTGCCATTCGACCTGGTCGGCGAACTCGACTCGAACTGGGCCGAGCACATGGTCGGCTGGCTCGAGTGGATGCAGCCGTTCCTGTTGGTGCTCGGCTTCTTGCTGATCCTGTTCGAGGTCAAGACCCCGGGCGTCGGCTTGCCCGGCGTGCTCGGCACGTTGTTCCTCGGCCTGGCGATGTTCTACAGCTACCTGGTCGGCCTCGCGGAGATCACCGAGATCCTGGTGTTCTTCCTCGGCCTGTTGGCGCTGGCCGTCGAGATCTTCGTGTTGCCCGGAACGGTGATCTTCGGCGCGGTCGGGTTCCTGTGCCTGGTGTTGTCGCTGATCCTCAGTCAGCAGTCCTTCGTGTTGCCGAGCAACGCCATGGAAGAGGACATCCTGCTCGCCAACCTGATCAACCTGACGCTGCTGTTCGTGCTGGTGCTCGGTCTGGGCGCGCTGTTCTGGCGCATCCTGCCCAAGGTGCCGCTGTTCAACCGCGTGATGCTGGCGCCGACGCCGCCGACGCGTGGGGACGCCGCGAGTGCCGGGGACGCGGGCAACAGCGCGCTGGGCATCGAGACCGAAGAACTGACCGCGCTCGTCGGTCGCACCGGCGCCGCGGTCACCGTGCTGCGGCCGGCGGGCGCGATCGAGATCGACGGCGAACGCATCGACGTGGTCACCGAGGGTGAGTTCCTCGAAGCGGGCTGCAAGGTGCGCGTCGTCTACGTGCGCGGCAATCGGGTCGTCGTGGCCGCCGTCGATGGTGACGCCGCCGATCGCCAGGCAGGCGGTGGCCAGGCAGGCAACGTCGGCGTGGTGCTGCTGTTGGCGATCCTCGGCCTGGGTCTGCTCGTCGCCGAGGTGTTCTTCGTCTCGTTCGGCGTGATCGCCGTCTGTGCCGGCCTGTCGCTGATCTGCGCGGTGTTCTTCGCCTTCCAGGACTCGACCGCGTTCGGCGTCACCATGCTGGTCGCCGAAGCCGTCGCCGCGCCGCTGGTGGTGATGGGCGCGCTGCGCCTGCTGCCGCACACGCGCCTGGGCAAGGACCTGATCCTCGCGGGGCCACAGACCGTCGGTCATGCCGGCGCCGCTGATCCCGAACTCGCCGCGCTGCTGCACAAGACCGGCGTCACCGTGTCCGCGCTGCGCCCGGCGGGTCTGGCGCGCATCGACGGCCGCCGCATCGACGTCGTCACGCGCGGCGAGATGCTCGAAGCCGACTGTCCGATCCTGGTCCTCGACGTCACGGGCAACCGCGTCGTCGTCGGCCGCAAACCCTCTGACGATTCGAACTGACCATGACTGCCATTCTCGATCTCTTCGCCGCGCCGTTCCTCGTCCAGGGATCGCGGGGTTCCGGCGACAGCAACTTCCTGATGTGGGTGCTCGGCGGACTCATCGTCCTGCTCGTCATCCTCGTGCTGGTGCTGCTCAAGTTCCTGAACTTGTGGGTGCAGGCCTACATGTCCGGAACGCGCATCGGCCTGTTCCAGCTGGTCGGCATGTCGCTGCGCAAGGTCAACCCGGCGGTGATCGTGCGCGGTGCGATCTCGGCGACACAGGCCGGTTTGCCGATCGTCGTGCGTGACCTCGAAGCGCACTACCTCGCCGGTGGCAACGTGCCCCGTGTCGTCAACGCGCTGATCGCGGCCGACCGCGCCAACCTCGGCCTCGACTTCCGTCAGGCTGCGGCGATCGACCTCGCGGGCCGCGACGTGCTCGACGCGGTGCAGACCTCGGTCAAGCCCAAGGTCATCGACTGCCCGGTCGACGGCAAGGTCGCGGCGATGGCCAAGAACGGCATCCAGGTGCTGGCCAAGGCGCGCGTCACCGTGCGCACCAACATCAAGCGCCTGGTCGGCGGCGCCACCGAGGAGACGATCATCGCGCGCGTCGGCGAGGGCATCGTGTCGACGATCGGCAGCAGCGAGACGCACAAGGACGTGCTCGAGAACCCCGATCGCATCAGCAAGGGTGTGCTCGCCAAGGGCCTCGACGCGGGCACCGCGTTCGAGATCCTGTCGATCGACATCGCCGACGTCGACATCGGCGACAACATCGGCGCGCGCCTGCAGGCCGACCAGGCCGAGGCCGACAAGCGCGTCGCACAGGCGGCCGCCGAGAGTCGTCGCGCGATGGCCGTCGCCGCCGAGCAGGAGAACATCGCCGAGATCGCGGCCAACCGCGCCAAGCTGGTGCTGGCCGAGGCCGAGGTGCCGCAGGCGATGGCCGACGCGTTCCGCGCGGGCAACCTCGGGGTGATGGACTACACGCGGCTCAAGAACATCGAGGCGGACACGCGCATGCGCGGCCAGATCGCCGCCGGTGAAGAGGCCAACCAGAGCACCGAGAGCCAGCGCAAGAAGATGCCTGGCCAGGAGTAGTCGCATGCGGCAACTGATCGATTGGCTGCTGCAGAACCCGATCCTGATCTTCATCCTGGTGGCCTCGGTCTCCGGGATGATCGGCAACATCGGCAAGGCGGCGAAGAAGGCGCAGCAACGCGGCGCGGCCACCCCGCCCGTGCGCCGTCCGCCGGCCTGGCCGGCGGGTGGTGGTCAGGGGCAGGGCAACGCGCCGCGAACGGCCGAGGAAGTCGCCGCGGAGATCCGCCGCGCGTTGGGGCTCGACCCGACGCCGAGCGCGCCGCCGGCGCCGCGACCACAGCCCAAACCCGAGCCGCGCCCGGTCGTGCGCCGCGACGTGGTGACACCGGAGCGACCGCCGACGCCGGTCGTGCCGACCACGCAGGCGCGGCGCCTGCAGATGCACGTCGATCCGCACGTCGGGGAAGCGATCGGCAAGGGCAGTTCGATCGGACGCCGGTCGTCGCTGCGTTCGGCGGGTGCCACGCACCGGGCCATGGGCCAGCTCGGCGGCGGGCGACAGCACGCGCAGGATCAGGAGGTCGCGCGGCGCAGCCGTTTTGCCCTCGGTGACCTCGGCCGCGCGTTGGTGCTCAACGAGATCCTTGGCCCGCCGCTGGCGCTGCGCGAGCCGCGTTCGCGGTGAATGCGGCGCGGCGGCCTACTTGTCGCCGTCGCGCTTGCCGGCCGGCTCGTCCGTTCCCGACACCGGCGCCGCCGGTTCGTCGCGGCCCTTGCCGCGGTAGGCGTTCCACAGCGCGCGGTCGACCACCGGCCGGTCGTCCGCCTGCGCCAGGTCGAAGGCGATGTCGTAGACGTAGTTGGCGACGCGCAGCAACTTGGGGAAGTTGATCTTGTCCGGTGTGTCGGTGGTCTCGTGGTAGTCCTTGTGCAGGCCGGTGAAGAAGAACGCGATCGGCACGCCCATGCGCGCGAAGTTGGCGTGGTCGCTGCGGCCGAACATGCCTTCCTGGTCGTATTCGATGGCGAAGCCCGCGGTTTCGTTCTTCGCCAGACACAGCTCGTGCAGGGCCGGCGCGAGCTTCTGGGTGCCGACCAGGTGCAGTGAATTGACGTTGTCCTCGGCCTTCTCGCCGCGGTCACCTTCGCGGTTCTCCTCTTCGTCGCGGCCGATCATGTCCATCTGCAGTTCGGCGGCGATCGCTTCGAGCGGGATCGGCGGGTTGGTCGCGAAGTAACGCGAGCCGATCAGGCCGTCCTCCTCGCCGCAGAAACACAAGAACACCACGCTGCGCCTGGGCTTGATCGGGTTGTTGACGAACATCGTCGACACCGCCAGCACGCCGGTGGTGCCCGAGGCGTCGTCGTCGGCGCCCGGGTGCAGGCCGCCGCCCATGCCGACGTGGTCGAGGTGGCTGCCGATGACCACGTACTCGTCCTTGAGCTTGGGGTCGCTGCCGGGCAGCACGGCCCAGACGTTCATCGCCGGGCCTTGGATCTCCTCGAGCGCGACGTTGACCTCGGCGTGCAGTGGCAGTGGCAGCGCCAATGCCAGATCCCTGGTCTCGTTCTTCTTGTTGCCGCTCAGGGCCGTCGCGTCGAGGCCAGCCGCCGCCAGCAACGCCTGCAGGTCGTCGCCGCCGAAGGTCGCGTCGAGCGGTGCGCGCCGGCCACCGGTGACGCCGCGGCCGGTGCCGCGACCCGGCCCCGAACGGCCGCGCAAGCCGCCGCTGACCGCGTCCGACTGGGCGACCAGCACGATCGCGGCGTTCTTGCCGGCGAGACCGCGTTGCACGCCGAAGCGGGCCATCGCCACCGAGGTCGCGTCGCTGCCGTCGGTGACCATGTAGAGCACGACGGCCTTGCCGGCCACGTCGAGGTCGTTGAGGCCGGCGATCTCGGGCACGCGCATACGGCGGCCGCCGCCGGCTTCGACCTTGGGCGGAATCACCGTCAGCAGCACCACGTCGCCGGCGCTGGTGGCATCGGCCGAGGCGCGGCCGGTGAGTCGTTCGGCGGGGATGCGCAGCACCTCCTTGCCGTTCTTGGTGAAGCTCACGAACGTCTTCTCGGCGATCGGCGTGCTGGTCGTCCACGGCACCGTCTGGAAGTAGGTGCCGTCCTCGCCGCGAGCCTCCAGGCCCAGCTTCTTGAAGTGCGCCGCGACCAGGTCGGCGGCCATCTGGAAGCCCGGGAAGCCGGTCTGCCGCCCCTCGAACTCCGGCGACGCGAGCGTGCCGAGCCACTCCTTGCAGTGATCCACGGTCACCGACGCGGCGCCCTTGGCGCGGTCGGCGGCGAGCGGCTTGGTGGCCGGAACCACGGCCCCGGAGATCGTGGCGCCGGTGCTCTGCGTGGCGTCGTTCTGGGCGTGGGCGAAGGCGCCGAGCGTCAAGGCTACGGCGAGGGACAGGACCGACAGCGGCCGGTGGTCGAGGGTCATGGGGATCACGGCAAGAGCCTTGGGGTAACGGTGGCGCGGTTCTACGGCGCGGGGGGGCCCGGTGCGAGGGGCAGGCGGGCGCGGCCAGCCGTTCGCCACAAATGCGACAGGTGCCGCGGTCGCCTCACAGGCGCAGGCGTCGCCGCAGTCGGTCGATCAGGCTGGCTTCGGGCGAGTCGTCGAACGGGTCGGTGCGGTGTCGTTTGTCGTCGATCTCGCCCAGCGGTTGCCGGTCGGTGGCCAACAGGATCGGCATACTCGCCAGCGTCTCACTGACGTCGTGCGCGGCGCGCGGCAGGGACAGTTCCTGCGTCAGGTCTTCCGCGTGCGCGAAGCGGCGGCGGGTGGCGAGGTCGGCGACCTTGCCCGCGGTGCGCCCCAGGCCTTCGAGGCGGCGATCCGGGGCCGTGGTCAGGCGTTCCCAGCTCATCGAGTCGAAGCTGCGGAACTCACCCGCGAACAGGCTGACGGTGCGATCGGCGACCGCGCTGGTGCGCCGCGCGAACGTGGCCTTGGAGAAGTCTTCGGCCAGCAGGCTGCGCGCGCCGGTGGTGGCGGATGTCGGCTCGGCCAACTCGGGCTTGCCGACACAGGCGGTCAGTGCGAGCAGCAGGCAGGTCGGCAGGGGGCGCGGCATGCGGGAGGACACGATACCCACATCGACGCGCGGCGCCGAGCGGTTGTGGTTTGTACCCGGTACCGTACCCTACGTGCCGCGCAGGGAGATGAGGGGGTCGTGGCGGGCGGCGCGCAGGGCGGGCAGGGCGGAGACGACGAAGCCGGTGGTGAGGGCCATGCCGGTGACCTGCAGCAGCCACAGCGGCTCGATGCGGCAGGGCACGCGGATCAGGTTGTAGACCTGCAGCGGAAACAGGTCGATGCCGGTGGCCCAGAGCAGGCCCTGGCGGATCTCCTCGAGGTAGATCGCGGTGAGGCAGCCGGTGGCGAGGCCCAGCGCGACGCCGACGACGGTGATCGACAGGCCGCAGGCCAGGAACACCTGGGTGACGCCGGCCGGCGTGCCGCCCATGGCGGTGAGGATGCCGATGTCGGCGACCTTCTCGGTGACCATCATCGACAAGGTCGCCAGCATCAGGAACGCGGCGACGACCATGATCACGATCAGCACGATCTTGAGCAGGCCGCGTTGGTGTTCGACCGAGGCGAGGAACGGCGCGTTGCGTTCGCGCCAGGTCTCGACGGCGCCGTAGGCGCGTTGGTTGCCGCGGTCGAGGGCGCGGTGCACGATGCGCTGCAGGCGGTCGGCGGTGGGCAGCAGTTGGTCCGCGTCGCGCACGCGCACGGCGATCTCCTGCACGGCGCCGTCGGGCAGCTCGAGCGCGCGACGCAGCACGTCCTCACGCACGAACATGTTGTTGCCGTCGAAACCCGCGTGGGCGGTCTGGAACGCGCCGGCGACGACCAGGTCGACATCTCGCTGGTCGGTCTCGACCTGGCCCTGAGCGTTGCTCTTGCCGATCGCGAAGGTCCAGCGCACGAGGTCGCCAGGGCGCAGACCATCGCGCTGCATGCGGTGGTAACCGATCAGCACCCGCGGCCGGTCGTCCGCGGCGGCGAACGGGTCGGCACCGTCCGGGGCGCGCAGGGCCTGGGGGATCTCGGCGTTGCGCAACCAGTCGCCGAAGCCGGTGACGGCGGTTTCGGCGGCGGCATCGACACCGATCACGAACACGAACGGCTGGTCGCCGCCGTGCAGCGAGGTGCGGCCCGGCAGCGGCGGCGCGCCCGGACGCACGCCGGGCCGGGCGACGAGGCCGTGGTGCACGAGTCGCGGCGCGAGCGCGGCGACGTTGGTGTCGTCGCCCAGGCCGTCGCGCAGCGTCGGCCACAACGCCCATTCGGGCAGCCGGGTCACGGTCAGGTCGGCGCTGGCGGTCTGCACGTGGCTCTCGATCACCGCCAGGAAGCCCGAGAACAGCGACACCACGACCACGAGGGCCCACACGCTCAGGGCGATGCCGAACATGCCGAGCAGGTTGATCGGCCGCGTCAGCAGGTAGCGGATGGCGAGGAACAGCCGGTACATCAGCGTGTCCCGGCGCCGGTGACGGCGGCGTCGCCGACGATCTTGCCGTCGAACATGCGCACGATGCGATCGCAGCGCGACGCGAGGCGCTCGTCGTGGGTGACCAGCAGGAACGCGAGCTGGCGCTGCTGCTGCACGGCGAACATCAGGTCGACGACACCGGCGGCGGTGGTCGAGTCGAGGTTGCCGGTCGGTTCGTCGGCGAGGATCACGCGCGGTTGCGCGATCAGGGCGCGGGCGATCGCGACGCGCTGCCGTTCGCCGCCCGACAACTCGGCGGGGCGATGGTGCAGGCGATCGCCGAGGCCGACCTGTCCGAGCAGCTGCTCGGCCTGGTCGCGCAGCGCCTTGCGTTTGCCCAGGTAGCCGAACATCGACACACCCATCATCTGCGCGAGCAGCACGTTCTGCAGCGCCGTGAGCTCTGGGATCAGGTGATAGAACTGGAAGACGAAGCCGGTGTGACGGTGGCGCAGCAGCGCGCGCTCCTTGATCGACAGGTCGTGCACGACGCGGCCGTCGTATTCGACCGCGCCGCTGGTCGGCGCGTCGAGCAGGCCGAGCACGTGCAGCAGCGTCGACTTGCCGGCGCCCGAGGCGCCGAGCAGCGCGACGCGTTCGCCGTCGGCGATCGACAGGTCGACGCCGCGCAGGACCGGGATCTCGCGCTTGCCGAGCCGGTAGCTCTTGGTGACGGCGCGGGCGGTGAGGACGGGAACGCTCATTCGTAGGACAGGGCGGACACGGGGTTCATGCGTGCGGCGCGGCGAGCCGGCAGATAGGAGACGATCAGCGTCAGTACCACGGCAGCGGCGGCGACGCTGACGACCCAGGCCGGCGTCAGGTGGCACGGGATCGTCGGCAGGTCGAACAGCGTGCGCGGAAACAGCTCGAGGCCGGTCTCGCGGAACAGCCACTCGTTGACGTCGTTGAGGTAGCTGGTGGTCAGCAGGCCAAGGCCCGTGCCGAGCAGCGCGCCGATCGTGCCGACCGCGAGGCCACACAGCAGGAACACGCGGCCGATGTTGCCCGCGTCGCCGCCGACCGCGGCGAGGATGCCGACGTCCTTCCACTTCTGCACGACCATCATGTGCAGCGTCGCGTAGATCACGAACGCGGCGACCAGCATCACCACGAACAACACGAACTGCATCATCTTGTGTTCGTGGTTCACGGCGGTCAGGAACACGGTGTTCTGCTGCTGCCAGTCGAGCACGCTGCACGGGGCGCTGCCCGCCGGCAGCAGTGCCTGCACGGCGTCGCGCAGCCGCTCCTGGCAGGCGCGCGCCGCGGCCGGCGGCAGGTCGGGCCGCAGGCGGATGGCGACGTCGGTGACGATGGGCTTGCTGCGCGGGTCGCTGAGGTCGTGGCCGAGCAGCGAACGCAGCGTCTCGATCGGCACCAGCGCCGAGGTCTCGTCGAACAGGCGGTAACCGGTGCCGAAGTAGCCGGCGAAGCCCAGTCGCGCATGGCGCGTCGAGATCTTGACGTCGCCCCCCGCGCCCGGCGGGTACATCGCGGTCAGCAGTTCGAGCGGGTCGCCTTCACGCAGCAGTTGTGTGTACGGCCAGCGGCGCCAGCCCAGCAGCACGCCGGGCCACTCGCTGCGCGAGTCCTCGACCCGTTCTTCGCGCGCCAGGCCGCTGCGGCCGCGCGCGCGCCACTCGACCTCGTCGGGCAGTTTGAGGTACATGCGGCGCGCCTCGTCCGGTTCGTCGAACACCACCGGCGCCCGGCTGGTGATGGTGCGTGAGCGCAGCGAAACGACCCCGCGCTCGAGCCAGGCGCCGACGTCGGTGACCTGTGGTTCGAGCAGCGGGTCGATGCCGAGCAGCAAGGCAAAGCCGCCCTGCATCTGGTCGAAGTCGACTTCCGACGCGCCCTGGCTGCCCATGCCGCGCGGCGGCCGCAGCGGCTGCAGCACCGCGTAGTGGCGCAGCCGCGGTGCGTTGTGCAGGACGTCCTGGTCGGCGGCGATCGCGGTGCGCAGGTCGTCGTAGTTGGTTTCGGGAGGCAGGTCGGTGACCAGCAGGTCCGGCGTGGCGCGGCGCACGTCGTTCTGGATCTCGTAGACGAAGCCCGTGAACACGCCGTCGACGACCAGCGTCGCCCAGACCGCGAACAGCACGCCGCCGATGCCGAGCAGGTTGATGCGGCGCGTCACCAGGTAACGCAGCGCCAGGAACGGGCTGAAGGCGGCGATCACGACGGTTCGGTCGGCGGCAGCGGGGTGCCGTCGCCTTCGGCGGGCGGCGCGTTCGGGTCCTGCGTCGGCAGGCGGCGCAGCAGCGGGAACAGCACCACGTCGCGGATCGAGGTCGAGCCGGTCAGCAGCATGCACAACCGGTCGATGCCGATGCCGAGGCCGCCTGCGGGTGGCATGCCGTACTCGAGTGCGGTGACGTAGTCGACGTCGATCTCACCCGGGGTTTCGTCGTCCTTCTGCGTGACCTGCTCGGCGAAGCGCTGCTCCTGGTCGATCGGGTCGTTGAGTTCGCTGAAGGCGTTGCCGAGCTCCATGCCGGCGACGAACAGTTCGAAGCGCTCGGTGACGCGCGGGTCGTCGGGCAGGCGTTTGGCCAAGGGGCTGATCGCGACCGGGTAGTCGTAGACGAAGATCGGCCCTTGCAGCGTGTCTTCGACGGTTGCCTCGAACACGTCGTTGGCGAGTTTGGCGGCCTCGATGCCGTCGGTCTTGAGGTGCAGTTGCCTCGCGCGCACCAGCACGCTGGCGTGATCGAACCAGTCGACGCCGGGGTTCTTCTCGGCGAACAGGTCGAGGTACTTGGCCTTGGCGAACGGCGGTGACAGGTCGTAGTCCTGCTCGCGGAAGGTGACCTTGCCGTCGCCGCCGCGCACCTTGTCGACGAGGTGCGCGAACAGGCCCTCGACGCGCGCCATCACGTCGCGATAGTCGGCCCACGCCTCGTAACTCTCGAGCATCGTGAACTCGGGATTGTGGCGCGTGCTGATGCCTTCGTTGCGGAACACGCGGCCGATCTCGTAGACGCGCTCCATGCCGCCGACGATCAGGCGCTTGAGATACAGCTCCGGCGCGATGCGCAGGAACAGCTGCATGTCGAGCGTGTTGTGGTGGGTCGTGAACGGTCGCGCCGCGGCGCCGCCGAACAGCGGCTGCAGGATCGGCGTCTCGACCTCGAGGTAACCCAAGGAGTCGAAGTAGGCGCGCACCTCACGCACGATCTGCGAGCGGGTCGCGAAGTTCTGGCGCACTTCGGGGTTGGCGAACAGGTCGACGTATCGCGCGCGGTAACGCTGCTCGGTGTCGGTCAGGCCGTGCCACTTCTCGGGCGCGGGGCGCAGCGCCTTGGCGGCGAGCACCACGCTGCTCGCCCAGATCGTCGGCTCCCCCTTCTGGGTGGTGCCGAGTTCGCCCGTGATGCTGACCAGGTCGTTGCCCTCGATCAGCTTGCGGCCGGGCCAGAATTCGGGCAGCCGGTCGCGTTGGAACCCGACCTGCAGCGCGCCGGTGCGGTCCGACAGGTGGGCGAAGCGCAGCTTGCCGAAGTCCCGCACCACACCCAGGCGACCGGCGATGGTCACGGTCTGGCCGACCCGCTGGTCGAAGTCGGGCAGCAGTTCGCCGATCGGTTGGCCACGCGGCACGCGCGGCGGAAAGGGGTCATGGCCTTCGCTGCGCAGCGTCTGCAGCTTGGCGAGTCGGTCTGGGGCGATGCCGTCGGTCACGTACGTTCCAGGTGTGCGGGCAAAGGGACCGATCCTAGGGGCAAGGTCGGCATTTTGGAAAACCGGCGTGTGCGTCGATCGGCGCGAAAAGAGTTGTCCGCCCCGCCGGTTGGCTGCGTATCGTTGCGCGCCCTCGTCGCTGCGTTCCGCATGCTGCCCAAACTCTGTTCGCTGCTCGCCATCGCGCTGCTGCTCGCGGTGCTCGCGTGCGGTAATCCGTTCCTGGCGCGGCGGGCGGCGGTGCCACCGTCCAATCAGGGGGCGCCCCCTCGCGTTCCAGACATGGCTACGGAAGCGACGTCCGAAGTCTCGGCCGAGCCGCTCTGCCCCGATCCGCAGCTGCGTGCTGAGGTGGTGGAGGTGCTGTTCGCCGCCGACGGCACCCCGCGCTGGCGGTTGCGCGATGGTCGGCTGATGCACGACACGGCCGAAGGGGTGGTGGAGTTCGTGGCACCAGCAGCGGGCGGACCCGACGATCGCGCCACCGAAGGGCGCTGATCTGGCCATGGCCGGGCCTGCCAGCGATCAGGCAGTCAGCACGAACTCGACCTCGATGCGGCCATCGACGACACGCACCGGGTAGGTCTTGACGTTCCACTCCGCACCGACGTCGCAGGCGCCGCTCTGCAGGTCGAACTCCCAGCAGTGCAGGTAGCAGATCACCTTGCCGTCGAGCACCGTGCCATCGCAGAGCGGCGCGCCGGCGTGTGGGCAGAGGTTGTCGATGCAGCGATAGGCGTCGCCATCGCGGAAGATCGCGAGCCAATGGTCGCCGACCTTGACCGGTGCGCCGGGCGAGAACTCGAGCTCGTCGATCGCGCCGACGTCGATCCAGCGGCTCAAGAACCGACCTCCGTCGCGGCGCAACGCGCCAACCGGCGGAACGCGTAACGGCGGATCACGCGGCCTTCCTCGATGTACTTGCGTTCGAAGTTGGTCGGCGAGAAGGCGTGGCCGGGGCCCAGTGCGCGCACGCGGCGCTCTTCGCTCTCGTCGCGCACGAAGTCTTCGGCGTGGCCCAGCACCCGCACGATCTGGCCGGCGTAGACGGCGTTGTCGGTGGCGACATACAGGTATCCGCCGTCGCGCAGCGTGCGCGCGACGATGCCGGGAACGTCTTCGGTGAAGAAGCGCCGGCCGGCGTGGCGGCGCTTGGGCCACGGGTCGGGGAAGTAGACGTGCACCGCGTCGAGCGCGGCGGCATCGACGCGGTCGGTGAGGAACAGCTTGCCGTTGTCGACCAGGAAGCGGCCGTTGCTGCGGCCGCTCTTGCGCAGCTTGGTGGCGGCGAGGCTGGCGTAGGCAGGTGCGGCCTCGATGCCGAGCACGAAGGTGTCGGGTCTGGCTTCGGTGGCGGCGAGCACGAACGCGCCCTTGCCGGGGCCGATCTCGATCTCGACGTGGGTGAAGCTCGCCGGAACCAGCGCGGTCAGCGGCGGCGGGTCGTCGCCGCCGACCACGAGGAACTCGCCGGCGTCGTCGTCCCCGTCCTGCTGGCGGCCGCGGAACGACAGCTTGCCGCCGCTGTGCATGCGCGGGTTGTAGGTCTTCTCGGTGGGTTCGGCGTCGGCCATCGGGCGAGCAGCATAACAACGCGCCGGAGCTGCTCCAGACTCGCTTGTGGCGGGCGGCGCCGTTACCGAGCCCGCTTCACGGCATCGACGATCAGGTTGCGGATGCGGATGACGTCCCCCTTGTCCCGCTGCCGGCCCTTCATCTTGCCTTGCTGCTCGGGAACGGCGAAGCCGTAGCGGCGCAGGGGCGCCGCGCGGATGGTGGCCGGCAGGTCCGTCGCCAGTTCGATGCCCGCGACCACGGCCTCGACGCGGTCACCGCGCACGTGCGCGCGAAGCGCGAAGAAGCCCGAGGGCTGCAGCGCCTGCCTGGTCTCGAACAGGGTTCGCGTCGTTCCCGACGACACGTGCACGAGGCGCGGCGCGACCAGCCCGCCGGGCCTGAGCTCGAGCTCGAGCGCGCAGTAGTCCTCGGCTGCGCCGGCGCCTGCGGGCGCAGCCAGGAGCACCTGGAACCTGCTGCGCGGTTCGGTGAGCAGGACCTCGGCCTCGAGCGTCAGGTCTGCGGCGACGGCTTCCCTGGTGACGATCTGACTGGACTCGCCACGCCAGGGCGTCGACCAGATCATCCCCGACAGCTGCCATTGCTTGAGTTTGCCGCTGCAGACGTTGTCGCGGCGGAACGCCTCCATGCACGGTCGCGCGAGCTCTTCGTACCTCGTCTTGGCGAGACCGTCCTCGGACTCGCGCAGGACCTTGCCCAGCGCGTCGCGGTCGTCGGTGGCGCCCGTCGCCCTGGCGTGCTGGGCGAAGCGCAACGCGGTGGCGTGCCACCGGGCGGTGTGACATTCGATCGCCAGGGCCAAGGCCTCGTCCGCGAGATGCTGGCGTCGCTGGAGCCACTGGCGCGTCTTCGCAAGGGGTTCGAGCAGGGACAGGTACTGCTCGCCGATCTGCCCATGGTGCGCAGCGAGCGCCAGGTTCAGCGCGAAGGCCAGCTGCTTGTCCTGGTCCCGTTCTTCGCTGGTGAGGCGCTCGAGAGCGGTGTCGATGCGGGTCTTCGCGGCCTCGGCACGTGCCGGCGCGAAGGTGGCCAGATCCCGACACGGCTCCCATGCCAGGGAGGGGCGCTTGGCGGCGATCAACTCCTCGAGTGCCGGCTCGATGCTGGCGACCGCTTCGCGAGTCACGGCGAGGCGATGTACGAAGGTCGCGCCCATCCTCGAGGCGAGGGGCTGCATCTCGGCGACGAAGGCCTGCCGCGTCGGTTCGTCGTCGATGCGTTCGATGGCCAGTTGCGCTTCGACCAGCGCGCCGGCAGCGGCTTGGGGGTCGTTCGTGAGCAGGCGCGCGGCATCGTCGACGTGTCGGCGGGCGAGGTCCTGCTGCGCAGGTGCGAAGGCGAGCAGGCCGATCGAGACGAACAGGAACGCGGAGATGGCGGGCGCTTCTCGAACGACGCGGCCGGCGGCGGGCAGTCGAGTCATGGCGGCGATGATACTGCTGGCAGCGGGGCGAGCCGCGATGCCGCGATGACGCGCCGCTCAGGAGTTGCTCCAGGCTCGCTTGGGGCGGGCTTCGACCTACAGTGCGCCGCCGTGACCACGCTGCGTCCGTCGCTGCTCGCTCTCGGCCACTGGCTGGTCCGGCGCCGCGTGCCGGTGCTGGTCGTGGTGGTGCTCGGCGCGCTGGCCTTGTCGCTGGGGCTGCGGCAGCTGCGCGTCGGCTTCGCGGTCGACGGCTTCTTCCGCAGCGGCGGCGATCCCGAGCTGGCCGCAGCGCTGCAGCACTATCGGGAGCCGGGGCTGGCGCCGCCGGACTCGTTGCTCGCGTTCGGCTGGAGCGAGGCGGAACCGCTCGGCGCGGCAGCGCGGCGACGTCTGGACGCGTTCGTAGCGGTGGCCAAAGCGGACCCCTTGGTGCAGTCGGTGATCTCGTTGCGCGACGCGACGGTGCCCGGGCATCTGGCCAGCACAGCCGCCGAAGTTGCCGCTTCCCGTACGTGGCGCGACCTGCTGGTGGCGCGCACCGGCGACGCGGTCGGCGGGTTCGTGGTGCTCGAACGCGGCGACGACCTCGACGGCATGGCGGCGTTGTTCGAGACGCTGAACGCGGCGATGGCGGCGCAGGGCGTGCAACTCAACCTGTGCGGCCTGCCCTACCACCGGGTCGCGGCGCGTCGCCTGGTGGCCGACGATCTCGCGTGGTTCCTGCCGGTCGGCACGGCGGTGTCGGCGGTGTTCCTGTTCTGGCTCGTGCCGCACTGGCTGCTCGCGCTGCAGGCGCTGCTGGTGGTGCCGCTGGTGCTGGTGTCGACGCTCGGGACGATGGCGTGGTGCGGCGTGGGCATGACCATGCTGACGTCGACGCTGCCGACGCTGCTGTTGTGCATGTCGGTCGCCGACGGCGTGCACATGGTCGGGCGTTTCCTCGAGGAACGCGGCGGCGGCCACGACCCGCGGCAGGCCGCGGCGCGCACCTTCGCGGCGCTGCTGGTGCCGTGCCTGCTCACCTCGCTGACCACGTGCGTGGGTTTCCTCACCCTGTGCACCGCGGGGCTGCGCGACCTCGTCGACCTCGGCGCGTTCGCGGCGCTCGGCATGGGCTACGCGTTCGTGTTCACGATGACGATCCTGCCGGCGACGATGTCGTTCGTGTCCTCGCCGGTGGGCCGGCGGCCGCGCGATCCGGCCAGCGGCCTCGTGCGGCTGGCGCTCGCCGCGCTGCGCATCCGGCCCTGGCTGTGGATCGGCTCCGCGGCGGTCCTGCTCGTGGTCGCCTCGTTCGCGTGCCGCGGGCTGCGTGCCGATCACCGCATGACCGGGGACCTGTGGCCGGACTCCGCCGAGATGCGGCAGATGCGTTTCTACGAGGAACGTTTCGCTTTCGTGATCCCGACCGAGGTGGTGGTGCAGAGTCCCGCGGGTTTCACCGGCGAGTCGTTCCTGCAGCTCGGCGCGCTTTGCCGTCATCTCGAACGGGATCCCGGCGTCTCGCGCACGCTGTCGATCGTCGATCTCGTCGACGATGGGCTGTCGCTCACGTTGGTGCGCGGGCTGTCGGCGGCCGGTGTGTTGCCCGCGGGTCTGTTGAGCCGCGACGGCCTGACCGCGCGTGTGCTCGCGTTCCGCGGCGACCTCGGCACCCGCGCCTGGCAGGCCTTCGCCGCGTCGGTGTCGGACTTCGCCAACGAGGTGCCGACGCTGCAGGTGCGGCTCGCCGGCATGCAGGCGGTCGGCACCGTGCAGGTGCTGCGCATGACCGAGGACCTCGAACAATCGTTCTTCGGCTCGATCGCGGTGGTGTTCGTGCTGGTGCTGCTGTCGTGCCGCAGCCTGCGGTTGTCGCTGATCGCCGTGGCCACGTGTCTCTTGCCGCTGCTCTGTGTGCTCGCCAGCATGGCGCTCGGCGGGGTCACGCTGCGGCCGCTGACGATGATCGCGTTCTGCGTCGCCTTCGGGTTGATGATCGACGACGCGATCCACCTGGTCGCGCGCTGGCAGGAAGAGCGGCGCAGCGGCCGGGCCGGTGACGGCGCAGTGCGCGCGACCATCGCGACGGCCGGGCGGCCGGTGTGTGTGACGACGGTGTTGCTGCTGGTCGGGTTCGTGGTGATCCTCGGCAGCGAGTTCCGCGGCACCTTCGCGTTCGGGGCGCTGGTGACGACGTCGCTGGCGCTGTCCCTGGTGGCCGCGCTGGTGCTGTTGCCGGCGTTGCTGCGGGTGTTCGGTGTGCCGCGGCAGGCGGGCGGGTCTGGTCGCGGTTGACGCGCCCGCGACGCTTGCCGACACTGCGCGCCCGATTCCGTGCCATACCGTGCGGATCCGGGCCAACCTGCAGGACCGCCATGATCCGATCCATGCTGCTCGCGTTCGCCGGCGTCACGCTGGTCCTTGCCTCGGCTCACGCACAGGAAGAGGACAAGAGCGACGACCTGCGCAGCAAGTCGATCGACGACCGCCTCGCCGCCATCGACTGGCTGGCGGGTTCGGGGCGCAAGGACGCCGAAGCGCAGCTGCGCACCATGCTCGGCGACAAGGATTGGGAGGTGCAGGAGCGTGTCGCGATGGGGCTCGGCAGGATGCAGGCGAAGACGGCGCTGCGGCCTCTGATCGATCTGGCCATGGATGGTGACGTCGTGCGGGTGCGCCGTGCGGCGGCGTTCGCGGTCGCCGCGATCGATTTCGCCGAGGGCGCCGAAGCGTTGTTCAAGAAGGCCAAGGGCAAGACCTTGGTGCCGGCGCTGCAGGCGTTGGGGCTGGTGCTGCGCGGGCACCCTGGCTTTGCGGACATCGACAAGCTGCACAAGGTGCTACGTGACCCCTCGGCGCCGGTGCGGGAGTCAGCCGCGATCGCCGTTCTCGAAGGCAGCGCCGATCGCGCCGCGGCCTTGCGCCTGCTGCTCGCCAATCCGTACGTCGCTCTGGTCTGTGGCGTGCTCGACACCGTCGCCCAGGCGCCGAGGGCCGAAGATCTCGAGGTGCTGACCGCGATGTTCCACGGCCCCGGCGTCAGTGATGTCGTCGGCCGTCGCCTGCTCCGGGCGCTCGCCGCAGTGTTGGCTGCGGGCGACGGGGACCGGCCAACCCGGGCTCTGTCGGTGATCGGCGCCGCCAACGTCGACTCGCTGGTGCTGACGCGGCGGGCGCGGTTGATCGGCCTGCTCGCCAGTGGCGAACGGCCCGTGTTCGACGGCGCGGCGGCAGTCGAGGCGCTGCAGCCCTGCCTGCGCGCCGATGACGGTGCGGTCCGTGCCGCGGCGGCCAAGACCCTGGCGCAGATCGGTGGCGAGGCGCCTCTCGCCGAGGCCTTGCGCCACTTCCCGCGCGACCCCGATCCGCGGGTGCAATGGCAGCTGGTCGAGCTGGTCGCGGCGCGCCAGCTACCGACGACCGCCGAGGGAGCACGTTGGCTGACCGACATCGTCTCGTCCGACCGCGACGACAAGGTGCGGGAACGCGCCATCGTCAGGCTGGGCAAGTCGGGCGTGCCGGGGGCCGTGCCGGCGCTGACCAACGCGCTGCGTGAGCATTGGAAGGTTGCCTGCTGCGCCGCGGTGTCGTTGGGCAAGACCGACGACGACGCAGCGCTGGCGCCGCTGCTGGAACTGCTGCAACACACGGACTGGAAGTTGCGCGGCGCGGCGGTGGTCGGGCTGATGCACTGGTGCCGGGCCCCGGCCGTCGAACCGTTGCTCGGCATGCTGGCCGATCCGCAGCCGATCGTGGCGCGGGCCGCGCACGAAGCCCTGCGCAACATCTCTCGCGTCTACGATGCCAGGCAGGACGCCAAGGCGTGGCGCGCCTGGTGGAACTCGGCCAAGGGCAACCACGACTTCACCGATCGCGAAGCCTCGCTCGACAAACTCAAGAAGTACGGCTACGCCGTGCCCGACTCCGAGATCTACCAGGGCCTCGACGTCGTCGTGTACCAGAGCCGCGGCGATCACATCGAGCAGCTGCTCACCGAACTGCAGATCGGTCACCGCATGACCGAACGGGGCCAGGTGGTGGCAGCCGGCGTGCATCCCGAAGCGATCTTCGTCGCCAACTGCACCGGCGAACTCGACGCCGACGAGGTCGAGCCGCTGGCGTGGTTCGTCTGCACCGGCGGTTCCCTGTTCGGGTCCTGCTGGGCGCTGACCGAGACGATTGCGCGCATCGAGCCCGACGTGATGCAGCGCGCCAACACCCGCGACCAGGTGATGGACGACGTGCGCGCCCTGCCATGTCGTGAGGACAGTCCGCTGTTGCGCGGGGTGTTTCCGCCGTCGGTGGTGCCGATCTACCACCTCGAAGGGGCGCACCTCATCGTCGTGCTCGACCCCGAGCGCTGTGAGGTGCTCATCGACAGCCCCGATGCGGCCGAACGTTGGGGCTCGGGCAACCTCGCCGCCTGGTTCTTCAGCGGCCACGGCGTGCTGTTCGATTCGGCCAACCACTTCGACCTGCAGGGGCTCGAGAAGGCCGTCGACCTCAAGACCGACAAGCAGCGCCAGGCCTACGCGATCGACCACATGGGCCTGTCGTTCGCCGCGTGGCGTCAGTCGCGTTCGGCCGCGTATTGGAAACACGCGGCCAAGGCCAGCGCGAGCGTTCCCGACTTGTCGGCGTTCCGGCTGCTCACCAACTTCGTGCGCAGCAAACGCAGCGGCGAGTACTAGCCCGGACCATTCATGAGAGAAAGGCCGCGAACCCGCCCTGCCCCTCGCTGCCTGCGTTGCGCGGCAGAACCTGTCCTCAGCGTGGCAGACACCACGCTTGTGGGAGAACCTGCCACGCGCCTTGGCACCGAGCGGCATTGCCGCCTCTCGCACCTTCCCTCATGAATGGTCCGGGCTAGACGGTGCGTCCGCGCGATCAATTGCCGATCAGTGCACGACCGTAGTTGGTCGTGGTCGCGTTGCCGGTCAGCAGGGGATCCAGCGCGGCGTACTGCGAGTAGATGGTGATCCCGGTGAAAGCGGGATCGAGGGGGATGCCCAGCGGCATCGACAGGCCACCGCTCGGGTCGGTCGCGGCGATCAGCGTGACGCCGCCGTTCACGTACAGGTTGCAGCCCGCGAGGCCGGCAGGAGTCAGGTCGACGGTGGTGCTGCCAAAGCCGAGCACCAGCGCGGTGACGGTGTTGGGCAACGCGTTGCTGAGGTCGTTGTTGTAGAACGAACCGAGCTGGCTGCTGCCGGAGAGCGTCAGCGTCGGGGTCAGGCTGTTGCTGCCAGGGCAGCCCCTGCCGTACACCGACAGACCCGCGTCGCCCGTGATCCAGCGCATCTTGAATGCGGTGAGGCCGCCGTTCGTGCCGGTGGTCTGGCCGACGTAGGAGCCCTGGTAGACGCGTTGGTTGGTCGCGTCGCGGCGCATCGCGACGCCGCTGGTGCGGCCCAGCACCGTGAACTCGACGACGACGTTGTCGACGCCGTTGAAGAAGAAGGGCGTTTGCATGTCGACCTGGTTCCAGACGTTACCGGTGACAGGCCACACCCAGTTGGGTTGGTCCATGGTGGTGGTGGCGCCGGCGGCCAGGTTGGTGGCGAAGTCAGTCGACAGCGTCGGACTCGCCAGGTGCGCCATCTTCATGGTCACCTGGCTGTAGGCGAGGGTGCCGTTGGCGCTGGGCGCCAGCGCGAAACCCCAAATCATCGCCGGCGTGCTGCCGAGTTCGGAAGCCAGCACGAGCGCCTGATAACGCATGTCGCTGGTGTTGAACGGGAAGGCGTTGGCGGTGCCGACGGTGGGGGTGTCGGCGGGCACGTAGAACGACTGGGCCGAGAGGCCACTGACGAGGAGGGTGAGGGAGAGAAGGGTCGCGGTGCGCATGGTGATTGTCCTGGCAGGTGGTCGATGCTGGGGCGGCATCGAGTTGCGGACACTACCTCGATCGCGGTTGCTCGGGGGCGCCGGTCGCGCGGTGCCGCAGCAATGCCACCGCTTTGTTACCTACTGCCGGACGCGCTCGATCTCGACAACGAACCGCAACCGGATCTGTTGCTGTGCCTTCCCGAGTCGGCCGGCGGTGCCGCGCGCGTGGCGCGGGATGGTTACCTGGAAGGGCCGCCCGGGCTCACCATCGAAGTGGCCGCGAGTTCGGTGAGCGACACGGCGGCGAATAGGGTGTGTCGACCTGCGGCGCGCGACGATCGCCGCGCTCTCCTACAGCCCGCGCAGCATGCCGACGCGAACCGACACTTCTGCGCCTTCGAACAACAGCAGCAACACCGGCGCATCGGTAGGCGACATGGCCACCTGCACCTGTTGGGTGACCGGGCCACACGGGCCGGATGGGGCGGTGATGGCAGACACGGTTTGCGGCGTGTAACCCGCGGCGCTGATCGCGAGGTCGTAGGTGCCCGGTCGTTCGAACGCGCCCGAGTAGACGCCGGCGGAACCTTCCGCCATCACCACGCTGTAGGTCAGGCCCTCGGACAGCGTGATGGTTGCGCCGCTCACCGGCTGGCTGGTGCCTGCGTCGGTGAGCTGGACGACGACGGCGGGCTCGGCCTCGAGCGTGCAGTTCTGCTGCGTCGGGTGGTGGTTGTTGCAGCTGACCAGGAACACCAGCGCGCTGCTCGAGGTGATCGCCGCACGGCGCGCGAAAGGTGGTTGATGCGGGCTCATCATGGTGGGGCACGATAGCTCCGATCCGCTTCCGGATAACGCCATGCCCGACAGGCAAACAACCGGTCAGCCGCAACCCTGATGCCCAGCCTCAATCGACCAGCGTCGGGAACCTCGCGCGCACACGCTGCAGGTGTTCGTCCTGGGCATCGCGCGGCCCGGTCAGCAGCGACACCAGGGCCAGCAGGTCCTCGGCGCTGACCGTGTAGGTCGTCTTGGGGTGCTCGGCGATGTGCTTCTCCAGGCGCTGCGTCGCCGCGCGCGGCGACAGGATGCGGCGCGGCAGCACCACCGGGCCTTCCTGCAGTTCGCGCAGTGCGGCGTCGACGACCTGACGTTCCTTGCCCGGCGGCGCCGTCAGCGCGCTCTTGCAGATGGCCTTGGCCTTGGTCCACGAGATCTGGTCGGCGTCGAGCAGCGCCCGCACGCGCGGATCCATTCCCGGCACGAAGCGCACGATCTCCTCGACCCACGTGGTGCTGCGGTCGAGGAACTGGGCGATGCGTTCCTTGCTCCAGTTGGCGTTGTTGAGGAACACCACCGTGTCGAAGTACTCGGGCAGGCGCGCGTCGAGGCGGTCGGCGTTGAGCTTGAGGTTGAGCGCGCGCATCTCCTCGAGTTCGCCGGCGACGACGCGCACGTCGACGCGATCGAAGTAGCCGGGGTTCTCCTTGCGGATCAGGCCGATGGCGTTGAAGCGGTGGAAGCCGCCGACCAGGAAGTACTCGCCGCGGTTGCGTTCCCAGACGACCAGCGGCTCGAGCAG
>CAYMPV010000053.1:0-27386 GCA_964392305.1 uncultured candidatus Brocadiaceae bacterium | reverse complement strand
GCGAGCGCATCTTCGTCAAGGGCATCGAAGCCATCGTTCGGCCGGTGGCCGACCCTGGCACCTGGATGCTGCGGGAGGGATGGCAGATCCACGGCCGGCTCAGCGTGCACGAGGTTCCGGTCACCGCGTGACCTGGCGCACCAAGCTCAACAGTCGTCGCCGTCGTGCGCACCCGGCAGGCACGCATCCGCCGCCGTGCGCACGTCGTGCGCCGCCGGATCCGTCGGATCGAATTCGGGCACCTGCACGTGGCGGTCGGGCATGTCGATGCCGAGCACACGCCGCACCGTGCCTTCCTGCAGTTCGCCGACGATCAGTTCGCGCGGCTGGTCGGCGTGCAATTCGCCGCCGGCCGCGCCGGTCAACAGGCGAACGCGCGGCCGCTCGACGTGCGCCGTCTGTGCCGTCACCAAGGCCAGCGAGCCGTCGTCGAGCATCACCCGCATGCCGGCCGGGAACAGGCCGAGCACGCGCGTGAAGCGGCGCAGCCACTGCGGGTGGAAGTCGTGTTCGTTGCGGAACATCACCGCGTAGGCCTCGATCGGCGACAGCGCCTGCTTGTAGGGGCGCACCGCGGTCAACGCCTCGAACACGTCGCAGACGCGCACCAGGCAGCTGATGCTGCTCGGCGCGATCGGCAGCGACGGCACCGGGTACCCCTTGCCCGTCGGCCCCATGTGGTGGCAGAACGCCGCGCCGACCGTGTACGGGTCGACGTGGGTGTGCTGTTCGAGCAGGATCTGCGCGCCCAGGCGCGGGTGCTGTTGCATCGCGTGCCATTCGTCGGCGTCGAGGCGGCCGCGTTTCCACAGCACCTCCTGCGGTACCTTGGACTTGCCGATGTCGTGCAACAGCGCGGCGGTGCCGATCTGCACCAGCTGCTGTCGTTCGGCGCCCAGCGAACGCGCCACCTGCAGCGCCAGCAGCGCGACGCGCACCGAGTGGCCGACGGTGAAGCGATCGACGTTGTCCTGCGTCGACAACGACAGCAGCAGGCTCGGTTCGTCGAGGTCGCCGATCGTGCGTTCGACCAGGCTCGAGGCGGTCTCGACCGGCAGCTCGAGGTCGCGGTGCGCGAGCACGTGACTCTGCTGCAGGCAGTCGGCGAGATCCTGGTAGTGGTGCAGGGCGCGGCGCTCGGCCGGATCGACGGCCGGCGGCGTCGGTTCGTGCCCACTGACGCGCACGTTGCGGATGCCACACGCGACCAGCGTGCGTTCGCAATGCGCAACGGCGAAGCAATCGATGTTGTTCGGCAACAGCAGCAGGTCGAACAGCCGGTTGGTCTCGCCGACGTCGAGCCCGGGCAGGAAGGCCAGCTGCGCGACGTGCCGTTCGCGACAGCGACGCAGCAGGGAGCGCGCCTGCAGGCTCGGGCCGAGCAGCGGCGTGCCCGCGTACAGGATCGTGTCCTCGTCGAAGTCGAGCGTCATCGGCATCGGCACGCCGGCGCGCGCGGCGCCACCCAGCTCATCGACGAGTTCCTGCAGGCTGTCCTGGACGAAGCGGCTGTCGGCAGGGTGCAGCTGCCGGTTGAGCGCCGCCGCGATCAGGGCGTGTGCGAAGTCGGTCGCCGCGGCGACGGCGGATACGGGGCCTGGGCTCATGCGTCGGCCTTCCGGTCGTGGCGCTGTGCGCGCAGCTCTTCGAGGTCGCGCAGGTCGCTGACGCCGAAGTCGCGCTGCAGCAGGTCCATGGCGTGCTGCAGTTCGTCACCTTCGGCGACGCAGCAGATGTCGCTGAGGATCGAGAGATACTCCTCCTCCAGGCCCGCCTCGAACTGCGGTGGCGTAGAGGGAGGACCCTCGGCGACGCGATTGGGCAGCTCGCGCAGCTCCGCGAGGTCGACCTGTTCACGGCGCTGTTCGCTGGCGTCTTCGGCGGCGTCCGGGAACGGGTCCTGGTTGTTGCCCAACAACGCCATCAGCACTGCCTCGGCGGTGGCGGCGAGGTGCGTTTCGAGCGTCGGGTCGCAGGCGTCGAACATCGACGACGGCAGGCTCGAGCAACGCTTGACCTCGGTGCGCAGGTTGAGACGCCACTGTGCGATCGCGGCCCGGTAGTCGGCCGACGTCGCGTGGGAGGGTCGAGGGCCCAGGGACATGCTCGCTGCCTATCGGCTGGCCCGCGTGGTCACGTGAACCTCCGCTTTCCGGTTGTTGGTTGACCGCGGGGCAGCGCTCATCACAATCCCTGCCCCCTCATGCAACGCATTGCCATCGTCGCCGCGGCTCGTACGCCGATCGGCAAGTTCCTCGGCGGGTTGTCGCCGTTGTCAGCGGTCGAATTGGGGCGGCACGCCGTAGCTGCTGCCGTCGCGCGCGCCGGCATCGAGCCGTCCGCTGTCGAGAAGCTCTACATGGGCCAGGCGCGCCAGCTCGGTTCGGGACCCAACCCCGCGCGCCAGGTGGCGATCGCCGCCGGCTGCGGTGACGGCTGCGTCGCGACCACGATCAACAAGGCGTGCGGCAGCAGCCTCGAGGCGATCGACCTGGCGCGTGCGGCGATGCTGCTCGACGACCGCAAGATCGTCGTCGCCGGCGGCATGGAGAGCATGACCAACATCCCGTTCCTGCTGCCGAACTTCCGCCAGGGGTATCGGCTCGGCCACGCGCCCGTCGAGGACGGCAACTATCGCGACGGGTTCACCTGCGGCATCCTCGGCGAGCCGATGGGCATGACTGCCGAGTATCTCGCCGACGACTACGGCATCGACCGCGCCGCGCAGGACGACTACGCGCTGTCTTCGCACCAGCGCGGTGAGGCGGCGCAGCGGGCGGGGCGCTTCGCCGACGAGATCGCGCCGGTCGAGATCGTGGGCAAGAAGGGCACGGTCCGCATCGACACCGACGAACACGTGCGCCCCGGCGTGACCGCCGCCGATCTGGGCAAGCTGCCGCCGGTGTTCCGGCCCAAGGTCGGCACCGTGCACGCGGGCAACAGTTCGGGCATCACCGACGGCGCTGCGGCCGTCGTGCTGATGCGTGCGGACGAAGTGCAGCGCCGCGGCGTGTTGCCGCTCGCCTGGCTCGGCGCCTCGGCCAGCGCCGGCGTGTCGCCGCGCATCATGGGCATCGGCCCCGTGCCCGCCGTGCACAAGCTGCTGGCCAAGACCGGCCGCCAACTCGCCGACTTCGATCTCGTCGAGCTCAACGAGGCGTTCGCGGCGCAGATGCTCGCCTGCCTGCGCGACCTGCCGATCGACCGCGAGCGGCTCAACGTCAACGGCGGCGCGATCGCGCTGGGCCATCCGATCGGCGCCACCGGCGCGCGCATCGTCGTCACGTTGCTGCACGAGATGCAACGCCGCGGCAGCAAGCGCGGTCTGGCGACCTTGTGCATGAGCGGCGGCATGGGCATGGCGATGGAGTTCGAGCGTTGATCGGGTGCTGCGTTAGACTGCTCGCCACCCGCATGTCCACATCCCGCCGCACGCTGTTCGTCGCCTTGTCCCTGTTCTCGTTCGCGCCGGCGTGCGCCCTGGGTCGCATGGGCCAGAACGACCCGCTCGACGCCCCGGCGATCGCCGTATTGAAGCCCGGCACGACCACCGCTCGTGAGGTCGTCGAGCGGTTCGGCGCACCGACCGAGGTCGTGCAACTCGGCCGTCGCACCGCCTACCGGTACGATGCGACGACCACCAAGGGTGCGGTGTTGTTCCTCGTGGTGCTGAACTTCGCCAACGTCGACGGCCGCAGCGATCGACTCTGGGTGTTCTTCGATCAGAACGACGTGCTCAGCCACTACGGCGCGTCGTTCGGCACGCACCGCACCCAGTACGCGATGCCGTGGGAAGACGTGCACGAAGACGCCGACAACGCCGCGCGTGACGCCGAGCGGCCCGGGGTCGGCACTGCCGGGGGCGGCAAGTGAAGCGAGCCGCGCGCGGCCGTTCCGCGGCCGGGCTGCTGATGGTGGCGACCGTTCTCAGCGGCTGTCTGACCTACGAACGCACGCGCATCGACGAGCCCGTGCCGGAAGAGTCGCTGGCGGTGCTCGTCGACGGTCGCTCGACGCTCGGCGAGTGTCTGCAGGCCTTGGGGGCGCCGACGGCGGTGATCGAATACCGCGGCGACGGCATGGCCCTGGTCTACAGCTGGCAGGACGAAGACCAATGGGGCCTGGAGGTCTCGGTGCCCGTCTCCGATCAGGCCAACCTCAACTTCAACTTCGACCTGGGCGCCGCGGATCGGCCCGGCGCGGTGCTGTGGTTCGGTCCCGATCTGCTGCTCGAGCGTTGGCGTCAGGGGCGGCTCGGCGAACTGTTGTCGCGGCGCGTGCGTCCGGCAGCGCTCGAAGACACGGGTGGTTGACGGTTGCCGATTGCCGGGCCGCCGGCTGCGCCGGTAGCCCCCCAGGGGAATCGGCCCGATCGCGGTCCGCTTGTGGGGGGTGCTGACGCTGGGCACCATGACCCCATGCTGCCGCCCCTGCCCGAAGACCAGCAAACCCGGCTCGTCCGGCTCGGCGCAGCACTCGAGGCATTCCTGGCCTTCCGCGAGCGGGCCGGCGGCGACGAACCGGCGTTCCTGGCCGAACACGAACACCTGCGCGATCTGCTCGAGCCGATGCTGGCCGACGTCGCGTCGGGGGCCGAGGACCCGTCGGGACAAGCGTCCGGCCCCGCGCCCGGTCGCACCTTCGGCGACTACCGGCTGATCGCGGAAGTCGGTCGCGGCGGCACCGGCGTCGTCTACGAAGCGCAGCAGATCTCGCTCGGCCGGCGCGTCGCGCTCAAGCTGCTGCACGGTCACCTGGCGATCTCGGCGGCGGCGATCGAACGGTTCCGCAGCGAGGCGGCGGCGGTGGCGCGGTTGCATCATCCGGGCCTGGTGCCGATCCACGAGGTCGGTGAGCACGCGGGCCATCACTTCTTCACCATGGAGTTCGTCGAGGGCCGTCCGCTCAACGAACTGGTGCGCGCCGACCGGCTCGGCATCCGCCCGGACCTGTCGCGCGTCGCCGAGTGCGCCGAACTGGTGGCGCGGATCGGCGATGTGCTGCTGCACGCGCACGACCACGGCCTGGTGCACCGCGACGTCAAGCCGCACAACGTGATGATCGGCAGCGACGGCAGCGTGCGGTTGCTCGACTTCGGTCTGGCCAGGCACATCGATCCGGGCAAACACTCGGTGACCGCCGAGTTCCTCGGCACGCCGCACTACATGAGCCCCGAGCAGCTGGCCAGCACCGGCCGGACGGGACCGCGCAGCGATGTGTTCGCGCTGGGCATCGTGCTCTACGAACTGCTGGCGCGGCAGCGGCCGTTCGACGGTGAGACCGCGCGTGAGGTGCTGCGCCGCATCGAGGTGTGTGAGCCGACGCCGTTGGCGCGCGTGGCGCCGCGCACGCCGCCGGACCTCGCGACCATCTGTCACAAGGCGCTCGAGGCTCAGCCGACCGACCGCTACGAGAGCGCCGGCGCGATGGCCGACGACCTGCGTCGTTTCCTGCGCATCGAGCCGATCCTCGCCGAGCCGCCGAGCGTGTGGGAACGCTGCTCCAAGTGGGTGCGCCGCCACCGCCTGCGCGTCGCGATCGTGGCGCTCGCGGCGACGCTCGCGCTCGGCGCACCGCTCGCCTGGCTGATCCACACCGAACGTACTCGCGCGGTGGTCGCGCAGGAACGCAAGCGGCTCGTCGCGGCCGACGACCTCGCGTTCCGCGGCATCGAGGACGTGCTCGCGATGCTCGGCGACAGCCTGGCGCGCACGCCCGGACCGGCGACCGACGCCGGCCAGTTCGCGCGAGTCGTGTCGTTGTGCGAGTCGTACCTGGCGCTCAGCGCCGACGATCCCGAGCGCTGGTTGCGTGTGGCGGCGGCGTACCTGTCGCTCGCGGGCATCCACGAACAGCTCGGTGAGGTCGGTCCCGCCTCGTTGGCGATCGAGCGCGGGCTGCAGATCCTCGGGCGCGTCCCGAACAGCGACAAGAAGCCGCAGCAACTCGCGCTCGAAGGGCGCCTGCTGCGCCGGCGCCTGCACTTCGGTCAGATCCGCGGCGACGACGACGCGGCGGCGTTCGAGCAGGCGATCGCGCCGTGGCAGGAACTGATGAAGCAGCCACAGACGGACCCGGTGGCGTCGGTCGAACTGGCCTCGACGTTCGTGACGCGAGGCCGCGCGCTCGCCGAGCAGCCGCCGCGGCGGCAGGAGGCCGAGGACCTGCTGCGGCGCGCCCTCGCGCTGCTGCCCGGGGAGGAGTCGCGCGGCGAGGTGGCGCAGGTGGTGGCGGTGCGCGCCGGCGTCGGGCTCGGGCAGTTGGCGCTCTGGGCCGGACGGCACGGCGAGGCGCTGGACGTGTTTGCGCAGGTCGTGCGCACGGCGTTGCCGCACCTCGAGGACGCGCGCTTCGGCGCGGAGATGGCGCTGGCGTTGGCGAGCACCGGCGCCCTGCAGCAGAATCTGCGCAAGACCGCCGCCGCGGAGCAGTCGCTGCAGCGTGCCATCGAGGTGCTGCGGCCGCTGCTGGTGCGCTTTCCGGCCGCGGCAACGCTGCAGCGCACGCTGCTGTGGAGCGGCAGTCAGTTGGGCGACCTGTTGCTCAGGCACGGCAAGGGGCCGCAAGCCGAGCGTGTGCTGCGCGACGTCGCCGCGGCGCTCGGCGAGGGGCGGCTCGCCGCGATGTCGATCCGCAGCGCGATGGACCGCTCGGTGGTCGCGCAACACGAGGTGACGCTCGCGAACTGCATGATGATGCAGGGCCACGGCACCGAACGCGCGGCGGAGGTGCGTGGGCTGCTGGAGCACGGCGTGCAGCTGCTCACGGCGCTCGTCGCCGAGCGGCCCGACGAGAGCGACCTGGCGGTGCGGCGCGGTGGCGCGCTGCACAATCTCGCGGCGCTGTGCAACCAGTCCGGTGATCACGCGGCTGGCGCCGACGTCGCGCGGCAGGCGATTGCGCAGCAGCAGCAGGTGCTGGTGCAGGAGCCCGGCAACGCGGGCGCGCGGCAGTTCTTCGGCATGCACCACGGGCAGCTCGCGTACAGCCTCGCGCACCTGGGTGAGTTCGCGGCCGCTGTCGAGGCGGCGGCGGTCGCCGTCCGCGACGGCGGCAACCACGCGGCGACGGTGCGCATGGCCGCCGAGGCAGCCGCGCTCGCGGCGGTGGGCGCGGCAGCGGCCGACGCGGTCGAGGCGGACGGCTACGCGGCGCGCGCGGTGCAGTGGCTCGCCAAGCTCGCCAGGCGGGACCGCAGATCGGTGCAGCTCCTGCTCGACGACCCCCGCTTCGCGCTGCTGCGAACGCGTCCGGATGCGGCGCAACTCGCGTCGGAGGTCGAAGGCAAGTGACCGCCGCGCCCAGCGAGGACCGCACGCGCACCACGTTGTTGCGGCTGCACGCCGGCGACGAGCAAGCGCTGCAGCAGCTGTTGTTCGAGCATCGCGGCTGGATCGAAGCGCAGGTGCGGCGGCGTCTCGACGCGAAGCTGCGGCTCGAGGCCGACACCCAGGACTTCGTGCAGGAGGCGATGCTCGAAGTGCTGCGCGACGGACCGCGTTTCGTGGTCGAGAGCGCGGCATCGTTCCGCGCGCTGCTGGCGCGCATCGTCGAGAACAACGTCTTCGATCGCGTGCGTTACATGCACCGCGAACAGCGTGATCGCCGGCGGCAGCGCGACCTCGCCAGCGACTCGATCCTGATGCTCGACTCGCCGGTGCGTTCGGTGACCGAGCCGCCGCAGCGCGCCGAACGCAGCGAGCAGATCGCCTGGATGCGGCTGGCCCTCGAACTGCTCGAGCCCGACGACCGCGAGGTGGTGCGCATGCGCGAGTGGGACGGGCTGACGTTCCCGCAGATCGGCGAGCGGCTGGGTCTCTCCGAGGAGGCGGCGCGCAAGCGACATGCGCGCGCGTTGCCGAAGCTCGCCGGCAAGCTGCAGCTGCTGCAGCAGGGGCAGTGGCAGGGCTCGCTCGACGGCCGGTGAGGCGTTCCGCCCGGTCGGGAACGAATGCCGGGGGAACGCGGCTTGCCGCGGCGCGCGCTCGCCCCTCATCCTGTCGCCCATCGAGGACACCCCATGATCGTTCGTTGTCTGCTCGTGCTGCTCACTCCCGCGGTCGCCGCGGCACAGATCGTCCACTACCCGCGCATCGAGATCACCGAGGTCCTGATCGATCCGTTCGGTGGCAACGCGGGGCAGCAGGTCGTCGAGTTGGAGGTCGGCAACGCCCCCGTCGACACCGCGGGCTTCGTGTTCGTCGCCGGCAGCACCGCCGTGCCGCTGCCGCAGCTGGTGTTGCCCGCGGGGCAACGGTTGCGTGCGTTTCTCGGCGCCAGCGGTGTCAGTTCGATCGCCGACTTGTATTTGCCGAACTGTCCACCGTTGGCCGCCGCCGACTCGATCGCGATCTACGAGCAGAACACGCTGCAGGTGCCCGCAGCGCTGGTCGACTTCGTCGCCTGGGGCAACGGCAACGCGCCGCTCGCCAACGTCGCCGTGCTCGCCGGTCGTTGGCCCTCGACGCTGGTGTTCGCCGTGCCGCCGACTCAGGAAGGCGCGACGCTCGCCAACCGCCGCGAGGCGCGCATCGCCTGGATCGGGCCCGACGCGTGGTACCGCGACACCACGCCGACGCTCGGCTTGCCGAACGATCCGGGCATGACCTGGAACCTGGCGCAAGGCTGCCTCGCGCCGCAATACCCGCCGGCGATCACCACCAACGACGTGCTCGACTCGGGGCCGTGGGTGGGTGAGACGCACACGCTGTTGTTCGGCTACCTGCCGCCGCCGTCGGGGCTGCTGTTCCTGGTCTTCGGCGTGAACTCTCCAGGGCCCGTCGATCTGGTTACCTTCGGGTTGCCCGGCTGCTATCTGCACGTCGCGCCCGACTCGATCATCGCGGTCGGCCACGCGCTGGGCTTCGGCCAGTTCGTCTACCAGATCCCGGGCGACCAGCAGTTGGTCGGGTTCCGGTATCACGTGCAGGCCCTGGTGCCGGATCCTGCCGCCGCCAATCCGGCCCACGCGCTGATGAGCAACGCCCTGATCCTGCAGATCGGATCGCGTTGAGCGGGGATCGGGTGCACCGGGAGGTTCGTCGCCTTTCGTTCGTGGGGCGGCGCTGCTAGAAAGGCTCCCCGCATTCCCCCTTCGAACATGATCCGATCCCTCTGTATCGCCCTTCTCGCCGGGTTCTCGCTCGGCCTCCCGACCCAGTCCGCGCACGCCCAGGAGATCCCGGGCATCCGCGCCACCCTGAGCACGCCGCGTTCGATCGTGGCCGCGGGCGGCGACGTCAACCTGCGGTTGGTGATCGACGTCACCGCCGACACCGAGGTGCCCGGCGATCTGCTGACCGGCATCGCGCTCGACGTCAAGATCGGCGATCAGGCCGGTCCGCGCATCGACGAGAAGGGCAAGGGCGGCAAGGTCTCGCTGACCGCCGGCACCAAGATCGAGCGCACCGTCAAGGTGTCCGCAGCGCGCTTCGCGCCGAACGCCGACGCGGCCACGTTCGCGGTGGTGTCGCTGCAGTGGCGCGACCTCGCCGGCGCCAACTGCGTGTTGAAGATCGCGCCCGACAGCAGCAAGATCGACCTCGACAAGCTCGACCTCGCCAAGACCGAGGTCGTGCTGGTCACCAACCACGGCGAGATGACGGTGTCGTTCCTGCCGGACAAGGCGCCCAAGACCGTGCGCAACTTCCTCGAGCTGTGCAAGAGCGGCTTCTACGACGGCACCAAGTTCCACCGCGTGATCCGCAACTTCATGATCCAGGGCGGCGACCCGCTGACCAAGGACGACAGCAAGCAGGCGATGTGGGGCACCGGCGGCTCGGGCAAGAACATCGACGCCGAGTTCAACGACACCCGCCACGTGCGCGGCACGTTGTCGATGGCGCGCAGCAACGATCCGAACTCGGCGAGCAGCCAGTTCTACATCGTGCACAAGGACTCGACGCACCTCGACGAGAAGTACACCGCGTTCGGCAACCTCGTGAAGGGCGCCGACACCTTGGACAGCATCGCCAACACGATGTGCGGCGGGCCGCAGGGCAGCACGCCGCTGCAGCCCGTGATCCTGCACGCGGCGGTGATCCTCCCGGGCAAGTAGGCCGGCAGGCAGGCGGGCAAAGAGGCTCGCGCCGCGGGGCGGTTTGCGGCAGGATGCCGCGCCACGATGGACCTTCCGCAAACCGACCCCAGCACGATCGAAGCCGCCCTCGTCACCGACAAGGGCACCATGGTCGTGACGTTCTTCCCCGAGCAGGCTCCCCGACACGTGCGCAGCTTCCTGGAGCTGGCGCAGCAGGGCTTCTACGACGGGATCGCGTTCCACCGGATCGTGCGCAACTTCATGATCCAGACCGGTTGCCCGAACAGCAAACTCGGCGCGGCCGGCCAGCCCGGCACCGGCGGTCCGGGGTTCCGCCTGCCCGCGGAGTTCAGCGACCTGCCGCACACGCGCGGCACGCTGTCGATGGCGCGAGCGCAGGACCCCAACTCGGCGGGTTCGCAGTTCTTCATCGTGCACGGCGACCACGCCGCGTTCCTCGACGGGCAGTACACGGTGTTCGGCAAGGTCGAGGAAGGTCTCGACGTGCTCGACCAGATCGCCAACCTCGAGTGTGAGTTCGGACCCGGCGGCGAGAAGTCGACGCCGCTCGAGCGCGTCGAGATCAAGCGCATCGAACTGCGCACGCGGCAGGATCGCGGCGAAGTCGCCGGCGACGAACTGGGCAACGAGACCAGCGAAGAGGCGTGAGTCGAGCATGAGCGACCTGCAGAACGTCCTCGTCGAACGTGAGGGATACCTCGCGATCGTCACCGTCAACCGGCCGAGCAAGCTCAATGCGCTCGACAACGAGACCATCACCGAGCTCGACACGGCGTTCCGCCAGCTCGACGCCGACGCCGGCGTCGGCGCGATCGTCGTCACCGGCGCGGGCGAGAAGGCCTTCGTCGCGGGCGCCGACATCACCGTGCTCGCCCAGCAGGGGGTGCTCGACGGCGCCGACAACTCGCGCCACGGCCAGGCGATGATGTCGCACCTCGAGAACTGCAGCAAACCGGTGCTCGCCGCCATCAACGGGTTCGCACTGGGCGGCGGCCTCGAACTGGCGCTCGCCTGCGACGTGCGTTTCGCGTCGAGCAACGCCAGGCTGGGCCTGCCGGAGGTCTCGCTGGGCATCATCCCGGGTTACGGCGGTACGCAGCGCCTGTCGCGGCTGTGCGGAAGCGGCGTCGCCCTGCAGTTGATCCTCACGGGGGACCCCGTGACCGCCGACGAAGCGCTGCGCATCGGTCTCGTCAACGGCGTGTTCGAACCCGCCGAGCTGCTGGCCAAGGTCAAGGCGATCGCCCAACGCATGGTGTCGCGCGGCCCGACGGCCCTGGCGCTGGCCAAGCAGGCGGTGCGGCGTGGTGCGGCGTTGCCGATGGCCGACGCGCTGGCGCTCGAAGCCGATCTGTTCGGCATGATCAGCAGCACCGACGAGATGAAGGAAGGCATGGCTGCGTTCCTGCAGAAGCGTAAGCCGAGCTGGCTACGCGGGTGAGCATGGCTGCGGGCCACGGCGACCCGTTCGCGGCGTTGCAGGCCGCGCCTCGCGGCGGACCCGTGGCGCTGTTGGCGTCGTGCGGTGCCGGGCCGTCGTGGTTGTGTTCCGACGCGGTCGACGTGCTGACGTTGCCCGCGGGTGAGTGGCGCGGCGCGTGGCAGCGGCTCGACGAGTTCTTGCGGCAGCACCCGCAGCGGCGCGTCGTCGGCTGGCTCGGCTACGACCTGGGCCTCGACGTCGAAGCCTGGCCCGTGACCATCGACGACGACCTGCCGGTGCCGGTGCTGCACGTGGCGGCCTACGCGTCCGTGCAGGAGTTCGCGCCCGCGCCGGTGCCCGCGGCGCCGCCGGTCGCGCCCGCGTCCTCGTTCGCCGCGCACGTGCCGCGCGCCGCCTACGAGCACAAGGTGGCGGCCGTCGTCGAACACATCTGCGCGGGCGACATCTTCCAGGCGAACCTGACGCAGCCGTTCAGCGCGTCGTGGTCGGGTGAGCCGCGCGAACTGTTCTGGCGGCTGTGTCAGCACAGCCCGGCGCCGTTCGCGGCCTACGTCGAGGACGGCGCAGGCACGGCGGTGCTCAGCAGCTCGCCCGAGGAGTTCTTGTGGCGCGACGGCGCTGAGGTGCGCACACGGCCGATCAAGGGCACGCGGCCACGTTCGGCCGATTCGACCATGGATGCGCAGCTGCTCACCGAGCTGCTCGGCAGCGAGAAGGACCTCGCCGAGCTGACCATGATCGTCGACCTGCTGCGCAACGACCTGGGCAAGGTCGCGCAGACCGGCAGTGTGCAGGTCGGCAGGTTCCCCGAGCACGCGACGTTCGCGCAGGTGCACCACCTGTTCGCGACCGTGACTGCGAAGTTGCGCCAGGACGTGTCGAGTGTCGACCTGCTGCGCGCGACGTTCCCCGGCGGTTCGATCACGGGCTGCCCGAAGCTGCGCTGCCTGCAGATCCTCGAACAGCTCGAAGTGGCGCGTCGCGGCGTCTACACCGGCGCGATCGGCTGGTTCGGGCCCGGTGACGCGCTGCATCTGAACATCGCGATCCGGACCCTCGTGCATCACCGCGGCGTGCTGCGCGCCAACGCCGGCGGCGGCGTCACCGCGCTCAGCGACCCGGCCAGCGAATGGCGAGAGTCGCTGCACAAGCTGGCCGGCATCGAACGGGCGCTGCAGCGCGAGTTGACGGTGCCGTCATGACCGCGTGGCTCGACGGGCAGTTCGTGGCGACCACCGCCTTGCCGATGGCGCGTGGCGACCTGGCTTCGCCGTTCGAGACGATGGGGGCGGTCGGCGCTGAACTGCCGCTGTGGGATCACCACCTCGCGCGCCTGGCCGCGACCGCCAGGCGCCTCGGCGTGCCGCTTTCGGTGACGCCGCGCTGGCGCGCCGTCGCCACCGAGCTGCTGCTGCAGAACGGTCACGGCGACGACGTGCTGCGGCTCGGTCTGGTGCGCGCCGCGCACGGTGATCACGTGGTGATGCAGACGCGGGCGCGTGGTCCGGTGGGCCGGGTGCTGCTCGTGCCGACCGTGGTCGAACGCACCGCGGGGTTGCCGCCCGGCGACATCAAGGCCTGGCCGCGGACCTTCTACGACGCGGTGCGCCAACAGGCCCAGGACGCCGGCGCCGACGACGGCATCGTCATCGGCGGGCGCGGCGAAGTGCTCGAGACCGCGATCGCCAACCTGTGGCTGCGGCTCGACGGCACCTGGACCACACCGCTGCTCGATGGCCGGGTGCTGCCCGGGATCGCGCGCGGTCTGCTGCTCGAACGGGCGCGCGCTGCGGGCCTGGCCGCTGCCGAGGGGCCCTGTTCGCTCGGCGACCTGCACCGCGCCCAAGCCCTTGCCGTCAGCAACGCTGTGCACGGGGTGCGGCCGGCGCAGCTGCTCGCCGGGCCGGCCGCGGCTGTCGATATCGTCGACAGCGAGCTGGGCGGGTTGTGGCGAACCGCCGCCACCGGCTGAAGTCGAAGGCCGCCAATCGTCGATAGCGTCGGCATGACGAAGTCGGCTGTATCCGTCGTGGACGCCGGGCCCACGATCGCCCGCGAACCCCGCCCGTTCCTCTACCTCGAGCCGGCGCGCCTGCCGCTGCGCAGCGTCGAGATCGACGCCGGCAGCCTGGCGCGTCTGGACGAAGCCGTCGGTCCGAGCGTACCGGCGCTGGTGCGCTCGCTCGTCGACTACACGATCGCGCGCCAGAACCGCAGCGCGCTCGAACGCGGCAACGCGTCGCCGATCCAGCTGTCGGTGCTCAACCGCCGGCGTCGCGCCGCACGTTCGTGGATCGTCGCGATCCTCGCGGGTCGCGTCGACTCGGGCACGCTGCATGCGGTCAGCAGCCAGTGGATCCCGACGCTCGCCGGCACCGGTCACGACCTGCGCAAGAGCGCGCGTCCGGGCCGCAACTTCATCGAGTTCGTGCGCGGTGCGATCACCGCCTGCATCTTCGACGAGTGCGAAGAGAACCTGGTGCCGTCGGCGAAGGCCGCCTGGGCGGTCGAGACCGTTCTCGGCGCGCACCTCGGCGCGGTGCAGCAGGCAGCGCGCGTCGCGTTCGCGAAGTGACGCGCGTCAGCGATCGGTGACAGGGCGTCACGACGTCGCGACGTCTCGCGACGTCGACGCGGGTCGCTGCCTCGATGCGGCGTGCGACGTTGTGCGCAGAGTGCTCTGGACTCGGTCGGTGATGCGGCGCGCCGCCGGGGCGGCAGCTGCGCGGGCACGAACGTTGCGCAGGGGAGCGGTGTCGTTCCGCAACCCCTCGCAATGCTCATGACCCAAACCACCCGGTGCACGTTCGTCCGTTCCCTCTCCTGCTCGTTGTGTCTGGGCGCCGCCGCGCTCGCCCAGGTCCCCGACGGATACGTCGTCTGGGGATCGTTCCAGGGCTCTGCCGGCAACAACGGCGTCTACTTCTCGCATCCGCGGGACACGACGGCGGCGCCGGTCGCCGTGACGGGTCTGCCCGCGGCGTTGGCCTACGATCCGCTCGGCCGCCGCGGCGCCGCGGCGCTGTTGCGTCGGCCGAGCGACGGCGCATTGATCGTCGGCGAACGTTCGCCGGCTGGTACGAGCGTCGACGTGCACGTGCTGACGCTGGACGGCTCACACGTGGTCATGGCGCAACTGTTCAGCGTCGGCACCAGCGATCAGGTCGGCGAGATCCCGCAGATGGGCCTGCTCCCGGACGGTCGCATCGTCGTCGCCGCGACCGATCTGCAGGCTGGCGGCCCGCTCTCGCAGTTCCTGACCGCAGGCTACAACTACGAAGGCGTCGGCATCCTCGACACGGTCAGCGGCGGCGTCACGCCGATCCCGATCACCAACCTCAACCAGTTCCCCGGCGTCATCAACTCGCTGGCGGTGTCGCGCGATGGTCAGACCGTCTACATCGGCAACTACATCTCGGTGAGTTCCGGTGACCTGTGGGCCGTACCGATCTCCGGTGGTGCGGCGACGCAGGTCGCGATGCTGCCGGCGGGCGCTTCGAACCTCGCGGTCGACCTCGACGGGACGGTGCTCGTGACGACCCTGAACGGACCGCCGAACCTGTTCCGCTACGACCCGGCGACGCTGACGACCGCGCCGCTGGCGACCGCCTCCGGCCCGCTCAACGCCGTCGCCATCGAGAGCGTCACCGGCAACTACCTGCTCGCGACGGCCAACGGCGGGGTGCCGGCGCGGTCGCTGCTCTGGCTGGACGGTGCCGGCGTCGAACACCCGCTCATCAGCCCGAACATGGCGACGATCTCGTGCATCGACAGCAACCCCAACCCCGAGGCCTACGGATCGGGCACCGCAGGTACCAACTCCTACGACTGGGAACTCGCGCCCAACCCGGGCGGTCTGCCGGAGGTCGGCAACGTCGGGTTCTCGCTGACCCTCGCGTCGAGCCAGCCTACGACCGTGCCGCTGCTGTTCGTGTCGAGTCTGGCCGCGAGTCCGCCGACGCAACTCCTCGGGCTCGACGTGCTCGTCGACCTCACGGTCAGCACTTCGACGTTCTCGACGCTCGTCGATCGCGCCACCCAACCGTTCCCGCTGCCGCCGGTCGCCTGGCTGGTGGGCATCGAACTGTTCACGCAGGCGTTCGTGCTCGAGCCGCTGACGAACACGCTGGCGGCGTCACCGGGCGTCGGTTTCACTGTCCTGTGATCTGTTCTGTGAACTGTCCTGTGAGGAACGAGATGCACACCACCTCCACCAGGCTCCTGTTCGGGGCCCTGTTCAGTGCTCTCGGTGCGGCGGCGGGTGCGCAAGATGCGCCCGCCGCCGCGCCGCAGGTGGCCGACGGCTGGCAGGCGCAGACGATCTACCGCGGTGATGCGGGCGTCTGGTATGCGCACGTCACCAAGGTCGTCGATGCCTACGCCGCCAACGAGGTCATCGCCGCCGACGACAAGGGACGTTGGCTGCTGCTGAGCAACTACAGCGGCAATTGGACGGCGCACGACTGCAACCCCGACGGTCAGTGGCTGGCCCCGTCGTTGCCCGCCGACGTCGATCCGCGCATTGCAGGGAGGGAACTCTACGCGGGCGGCAAGGGCGGTTCGCTGCATCAGGTGACGTTGCGGCCGTCGCCGTTCGCGCGGTTCTCGGTCGAGAGCCGCGAGATCGGTCACGTCGGCGGCGTCGAGTTCCACACCTTGCTCGCCGGCGACCTGTCGCCCGAACCCGGCGACGAGTTGTTGGCGTTCGCGATCACGGGTGAGGTGTTCCAGTTGGTGCCCGAAGGCCAGGCCGGGGCGTTCGACCTGCGGCGCGTCGGTGACGTGGCCGGTCGCGTGCGCGACGCGGTCGTCACGCGCACCGAGGATGGTCGGGCGACGATCCTCGGGGTCAGTCGCCGCGGCGACCTCGTGTCGATGCAGCTGAACGCGGGCACTCTGGTGCACAAGATGCTGCTGCACGAGGACTCTGGCCTGGGCCGGATCCGTTCGTCCCCGGTGTTGCCCGGTGTGCACTACGTCACGCGCGACGACGGCGTGTTGCTGCGCGTCGAAGTGCGGCCGGACGGCAGCCTGGACCGGCAGGCGATCCTCGCCACCGACCAGGGACTGCGCGGTGTCGCGCCGGGGCGCTTCTTCGCCGACGGCCGTGAAGCGGTCGCCGTCTACGGCTACGGCAAGAAGGTGCAGCTCGTGTCGCGTGTCGCGGGCGGCAGTTGGCAGGTGGAGACCATCTACGATGGCGCACAGAAGGGCCATTGGCTCGTCGCTGGCGAACTCGACGGCCGCAACGGCACCGACGAACTGCTCGCCACGGGTTTCGATGGTGAGGTGATCGTGCTCGCGCGTGAGCCCGGTTACGCCTTGCCCGGTGCTGCCGTGCCGGTGCAACGCGACAAGGCGAAGATCGTCGCGGGACCGAAGGTGCCGCGCATCAGGGCGCACTTCGGCGACCAGGCGCTGACCGAATTGTCGCCGCTGCGTTACCAGGGCGGCTTCGAGAGCAAGTCACTGGTCTACGAGACGCTCGTGCGCCGCGACGCGGCGGGACGGATCGCGCCGGGTCTGGCGACCGGGTGGCAACTGCTCGACGGCGGCCGCACGTTCGTGTTCACGCTGCGCGAAGGCGCGACGTTCCACGATGGTGACCCGGTGACTGCCGAAGCGGTCGCCACGCACTTCCGCCGCTGGATGGGGCTGCCCGAACACGACTGGCTGCGCTGCAATCGCCACATCGTCGCGGTGCGCGCCACGGGCCCGCGCGAGTTGCGGGTCGAGTTGGACCGACCGTGGGCCTTGCTGCCGGACCTCTGCGCCGTCAATCCCACGGCCATCCGCGGCCCTGGTGCGCTGGATCGCGAGGGCAACTTCGTGCGTCCCGTCGGTTCGGCTGGGTTTGCGTGCGTCGGCAACCGTGAGCAGGGACGGGTGCTGCGGTATCGGTTCGTCGCGGGCGCGGGGGAGGACCGCTGCATCGACCTGGTTCGCGGCGATGGCGATGCGCTCGACGCCCTGTTGCGCGGCGATGTCGACGCCGTCGTCGGCAGCTGGCTGGTGGCGGTGGATCCGGCTCGTGCTGCGGCGCTGCGTGCGGACGGCAGGGTGCAGATCAACACCGGTCCCGGTTCGTCGATGGTGCACCTGGCGCTGCGTTGGGACCGCGGCCCGCTGCAGGACCTGGCCGTGCGCCGCGCGGTTGCGGCGGCGATCGATCGTGAGGAACTCGTCGCCACCGTGATGCACGGCTTCGCCGACGCCTCGACTGGCTGGGCCGCGCCGTCGATCGTCGATTGGCCGCAGGGGCAGGTGCCCGTCGCTGCCCCCGTGTCGCTGGCGGCGCCGCTGCTGCTGGTGAGCAGTGCTTCGGACCAGCGGTTGGCCACGGTGCTCGCCGCACAGCTGCAACGCGCCGGTTTGCCGTGTCGCGTGACTGTCGTCGAAGGTCGCCCCGAGGAATGGGACCTGCGCATCGAGCGCACCCACGGCGTGCCCTACGACCCGTTCACGACCGTCGTGTCACGCTTCTCGGCGCCGCTGCCGAGCCCCAACGCTTCGCGGCCATCGGGCGCCCCGGTCGATGCCGAACTGGCGAAGCTGGTCGCCGACCTGGCTGCCGAACCCGACGAAGGTGTCCGGCCCGCACAGTTCGCCCGCATCCAGCAACGCCTCGATGCCCTGTTGCCGATCGTGCCGTTGTTCGCTCCGCAGCGGGTCGCGGTGGTCCGCGCCGGTCTGCCGCTGCCGCGGCTCGAGCACGACATGTATCGCCTCGACACCGAATGGCTCGTCCGGCTGCTCGACCGGTGAAGGGCGCCGTCGCGCGGCGGGAGCGCGCCACGCCAGAGGCGTCCACTCAGTTGTCGCGATAGAGCTTGTGGCATTCCTTGCAGCTCTTGCCGATCACGTCGAACTGCTTCGTCGCCGCGTCGAGGTCACCGGCGCGCAGTGCGGCGTCGAGTGCCTTGGTCGCCTCGACCGACTTCGTCAGGATCGCCTGATAGTCGGCGGGGTGTGAGAGGCTCTCGGGATCCTTGGCGAACTGCGCGAAGATCTGGGCGAGGCGCCTGGTCTCCTTGGTCGGCACGAGGTCCGGGTGGTCCTTCGGCACGCCCCATGCGGCGGTCTTGGCCGCCTTGACGTTGTCGAACACCAGGTCGATCTCGCTCATCGAAGCGACCATGCCGCTGACCCTGGCGATGCTCGGGAACTTGCTGGCGTCGGTCTTCAGTTCGGCCGCGGGCAGCGCCTGGGCGCCGCGCACCGCCTGCCACAGCCCTTGGTAGTCCTGCGAGGTTCCCGAGACCTTCATGCGCTCTTCGGCCTGTGCCGGGGTCAGCTTGCCGGCGAGCACCATCGCGCTGCCCAGCGCCGAGGCGCTGCGGTGTTTGCCGTGGTGGCAGTGCATGTAGACCGGGCCCGGCAGGTTGGTGATCGCCTGGGCGAGTTCCTTCTGCCGCTCTTCGGGCACGCCGTTGTAGGAGATCGGCAGGTGCACGTAGCGCATGCCCAGCTTCTCGGCGGTGGCGACGTCGGGGGTGGCGCCGTCGACCGAGACGATCGTCTTGACGCCCATCGCGGCGAGGGTGTGCAAGCCCTCTTCGCCCTCGGGAACGCCGCCGCAGATCATGTCGGGGCCGTAGGTGACGACGTTGTGCAGGCCGTCCAGGTGCGCCGGCTTGTCGGCCGAGACGGGGGGTGGGGTCGTGTGGCTGCCTGCGCCTTGGCTGGCGGCATGGCTGGCGGCATGGCTGGCGTCGGCGTGGTTGAGGTCGGCGCAACTCGAACCGAACAGGGCGAGCGCGAGCACGGCGGGAGTGACGAATGGGCGAGCGGGGAAGAGAGGGTGGCGCTTCATTGCGGCGCCCGCATGGCAAGGGTCGTGCCGCGCGCGAACCGATGCTCTTTCAGACATCGTCGTCACCCGGTCCGGCTGTCGGGCCGCTGCGTCCAGCCTCCCGCGCCGCCTGCGCATCACAGCCCAGTTCGCGCAGTCTTCGATGCAGGTGACCGCGCGACAGCCCCGCCTGACGCGCCGCCTCGGTGATGCTGCCGCCGGTGTGCATGAGCAGGTTGGTGAAGTAGGCGCGGTCGAAGCGGCGGCGCGCGGTGTCGTAGTCGTTACGTTCGCCGGACGTGTCGTCTGCTGGACCGCGCACTTCCGCGGGCAGGTCGCCCAGACCGAGCGCGTCGCGTTCGCCGGCGAGCGCGCTCATGCGTTCGACCGCGTTCTCGAGTTCACGCACGTTGCCGGGCCAGTCGTAGGCGCACAGCGCGCCGATCGCCTCGGGGGTCAACGTGCGCACGGGCTGCCCCGGCCGGGCCAGGCGCTCGAGGTTGCGCGCCAGCAGCACCGGGATGTCCTCGCGGCGGTCGCGCAGCGACGGCACCTGCAGGCTGATCACGTCGAGGCGGTACAGCAACTCGGCGCGGAAGCGGCCCTGCTGCACCAGCGCCGGCAGGTCGCGGTTGGTCGCGGCGATGATGCGCACGTCGACGCGCACCGGCGTCTGGCTGCCCAGTGGCAGGAACTCGCGTTCCTGCAGGAAACGTTCGATCTTGGCCTGGGCGGCGAGGCTCATGTCGCCGATCTCGTCGAGGAACACCGTGCCGCGGTTGGCGCGCAGCAACAAGCCTTGTTTGGCGCGCTGCGCGCCCGTGAACGCGCCGGTTTCGTGACCGAACAGCTCGCTCTCGACCAGCGTGTCGGGCATCGCCGCGCAGTTGAGCGCCACGAACGGCGCCTGCGCGCGTGTGCCACTGCGGTGCAGGGCCTTGGCGACCAGACCCTTGCCGGTGCCCGACTCGCCGGTCAGCAGCACGGTCGAATCCGAGGTCGCGAGCAGTTCGACGCGACGCACGAGTTCGGCCATGGTCGGGCTCTCGGCGACGATGCCGACGCCGCCGGCGGTGCCTTCGACCAGCGTGCGCAGCTGCTGGTTCTCGCGGTTGGTGGCGCAAGAGCCCAGCGCGCGGCGCAGGCGCAGTTCGAGTTCGTCGAGCCCGAACGGCTTGGTCAGGAAGTCCGCCGCGCCCAGGTGCATCGCCTCGACCGCGGTGGCGATGGTGCCGTGTGCGGTCATCATCAACACCACCGCGTCGGGGTCGGAACTGCGGATGCGCGACAAGGCGGTGATGCCGTCGACGTGCGGCATCTTCAGGTCGAGCACCGCAGCGTCGAACGCCTGCTGGCCCCAGCGCTGCACCGCCTGGTCGCCGTCGGCGACCAGCTCGACGCCGTAGCCGAGCCGCGTCAGGCCGCGCTGCAGGAAGTGCCGCATGCTCTCTTCGTCGTCGGCGACGAGCAGGCGCAGCGGTGCGGTCGGGGTCTCTTCGGTGGCGTTCACGGCGCGATCCTGGCGCGCCGCACCGGCAATGGCAAGGTGGCTCGTCGTCGGTCGATGCGGCGTCGCCGCAGCCTGTCGCAGATCGGTTACAGCCGGTTCCGCGGCGGTTACGACGCGGCGGCGGGCAGGCGCACGGTGAACGTCGTGCCGACTCCGGGCGTCGAGCTGACGTCGATGCGGCCGTCGTGGGCGGTGACGATGCCGTAGCTCACGGACAGGCCGAGACCCGTTCCTGGTTTGGCGGCGTCCTGGCCGCGGGTGGTGAAGAACGGCTCGAACACGTGCGGCAGGTGTTCGGGATCGATGCCACTGCCGGTGTCGGCGACGACGATCTCGACCTCGTCGCCGCGCGCACGCACGGCGATGCGCAGCGTGCCGCCGGCCGGCATCGCCTGCAGCGCGTTGAGCAGCAGGTTGACCACGACCTGATGCAGGCCGCCGCTGTCCCCGTGGATGCACAGACCCTGGGTGACGTCGCGCTGCACCGACACACCCTGGCGGCGAGCGCCGGGCTCGCACAGGCGCAGCGCGTCCTCGACCACGATCGCCGGGTCGAGGTCGACGCGTGATTCGACCGATCGGCGCGCGAAGCGCAGCAGCTGCTGCACGATGCCGCTGGCGCGTGCGGCTGCGCGCAGGATCACCTGCATGGTCTCGCGGCGTCCTTCGTCGCGCTCTTCGACGAGCAGCTCCTCGGTGCAGCCGCGCATGCCGCCGATCACGTTCTGGAACTCGTGCGCGATGCCTCCGGCCAGCGTGCCGAGCGCGGCCAGACGCTCGGTCGCAGCGAGCTGTTGGTGGGAGTCCTGCAGTTCGGCGAGCGCCTGCTGCAGGTGCTGCGTCTTGCGCGCGACTTCCTGTTCGAGCGTGCTGTTGAGGGCCTGTAGCGCGCTGCGCGACTTCTGCAACTCGGCCTGCATCTGCGCGAAGTCGCGGGTGAGGTCGCCGATCTCGCCGCCGGTCGGCGGCGGCACCTCGGCGTCGAGGTCGCCGGTGGCGACGCGCTGCGTGGCGCGGCGCAGGGCCCGCGTCGGGCGCACCACCAGGCGGTTGAGTCCGAACCACAGCACGATCAGCGAGAACGACAACGCCGCGGCGACCAGCACGATGTGGGTGGTGCGCAGCTGCGCGGTGGCGGCATCGACGAGCCGGCGCTGCTCGGCCTGCAGTTCGGCGAAGCGCGCGGCGATGTCCCGTTCGGCACGCCGCTGCATCTCGGCGGCGAGCACCTCGACGTTGCGCTGCTGACGGGCACTACGCTCGCTGTCCTCACGTTCGATCTCGGCACGGATCGCGGCGACGTCGCCGCCGAGCGCCTCGAGCGGCAGGTCGCGCAGGGTGCGCCGCCGCGCACGGGTGCCCTGCTCGATCAGGTCGACGAGCACCTTGCTGGTGGTCTCGGTCTGCTGGTGGGCGAGTTCGTGCATCGCCGCGAAGTTCTGTTCGCGCAGTTGCTGACCCTGGTCACCGAGGGTGGTCGCGGTGCGCGGGGCGACGAACAACAGCAGCACCGCGGCGAGCGCCCCGGTGGAGGCGAGCAGCGCCAGGACCAGCATGCTCGACAGCCGCAGGCCGCCGCGCCGCGGTTCAGCGTCCGCCATCAGCCGGCTCCGGTTCGATGATCTCGTCGGCGAGCGCGAGCAGCGACAGCGGCAGCGCGAAGTCCTGGCGGCGGGAGGCCGCGAGGTTGGCGACGATCAGGCAGCCGCTCATGCGATCGACGGGCAGTTCGTGCGGTTGTTTGCCATCGCGCAGCAGGGACAGCGCCAGCGCCGCCGCCCGCCGGCCGTGCAGCGGATAGTCGGGCACCGCGCCGACGATCGCGGCGTTGGCGGCGGTGCCGCGCAGGGCGGCGGCGGCGGTGGTCACCAGCGGCACGTGGCGTCCGGCCAGCGCGCGCTGCACCAGGTCGAGGTTCTTGTAGACGCTGTGGTCGATCGGGATCCAGATCGCGTCGACGTCGCGCAACAGCAGTTCGCGCACCGCCGGCTCGACCAGATCGACGTGCGGCACGACTGCGTCGAACACTTCGATCGGCGGCGCCCCTTCCTTGGCCAGGTAGGCGCGCATCGTCGCCAGTTCGGCGCGACTGACGAGGCTGTCCTTCTCCGAGCGCAGCATGCCGAGCCGCCGCAGCTCGGGCACCGCCAGCCGGAACACCGCCAGCACGCTCTCGGGCGCGATCCAGTTGCTGGCGCCGCACAGGTTGCCTTGCGTGCCGCTCCAGGTCGGTACCAGTTCCGCGGCCACGGGATTGTTCACGGCGGCGAACACCACCGGCACGTCGCGCAGTTGTTCCTTGGCCAGCAGGGCCGCCTGGGTGCCGAGCGCGAACACGAGGTCGCACTTCATCGATCGCAGCTCGGTGAGCAAACGCTCGGCGAGCAACGCGTCGCCACCGGCGTTACGTTCGACGAACTCCACTTGCAGGCCGGCCTGCACGAGGCCGGTGCGGATGCCGGCGAACGTCGCCTGGTCGTTGGGTGAGTCGTGCCAGGCGAACACCCCGAGCCGCCGGGTCTTGTCGGCCTCCTGGGCGAGCGCGCTGGCCGCGAGCGCGGCGAGCAGGCTGACGACGAACGATCGGGTCAATCGGGTCATTGGCGAGTGCTGGGGATGCGGTAGCTGACTTTCGTATGGCGATCACCGACCGCCCGCCTAGCCTACCCGCTGGTCCGATCCCATCGACTGAAGGAAGAACCGATGAAGTACGCACTCGTCCTGCCCGTCCTGTTCGCGATCTCGTCGTGCCAGTGCGCCCCCTCGGCGCCGTGCCCGGACACCCAGGCCGTCGTCACCAAGGTCGCCGCGGCCCATCCTGAAGTGGTGCGCTTGACGGTGCACGCCGTGCCGCCGGCGGGCGGTGCGTTGTGCGCGATCGCCAGTTCCCTGCCCGAGAAGCTCGGCAAGCCTTCGGATCCGGAAGATCACCGCGCCATCGACTCGGGTGAGACCGTGGTGCTCGATGAAGCCGGTGCCGTTGACTACACGGTGCCGGTGCGCCAGAAGGACGGCAAGTTCACGGCCGCGGTAGGCGTCACGCTGAAGTCGGGCGGCGACCCCGCGGCGCAGATGGCCGCGGCGAAGGCGATCGCGGCCGAGGTCGCCGGGCAGATGAAGTGAGGCGCGACGCTGCTCAGCCTCGATACGAAGATCACGCGCCCGCCCTTTTCGAACCACTCGAGTTTGGTGAGAACGCAGTCCTCGGCACTGGCCACCGGCAAGGTGACTCCGCCGACCTCGACCCGTTGCCTGCGTTTCATCTCCTCGAGGCTGAACGGGCGCGGGCGACGCGAGAACAGGTCGACCTTGAAGGCGGTCGCCCGGTGAATCAGATTGCACGAACTGTGGCGACGCACCGCGTCCAGGACGGCTTCTTCGTCGACGAAGAAGTGCGGATGTCCTGAGTCGTGCGGATCTCGCCGTGTACGACGGACGCCATCGAGCCGCCGACGAGGAACGGGATCCCGAGCCGCTCCAGACACTCGACGACCTCACGCAGGGCTGCGGCGAAGAACGCGGCCATCACGCGTGCGCAGCGGGGTCCCAACCATAGACCCGGATCATCGTCGCCCGATCCAGCGTCCGCGAGGCCCGACGAAGGAACACCTCACGCTCGCTGGCTTCGGGATGTCTCTGTCGAATCCCGGCCTCCGCGAGCGCGTTCGCCATCTCCATCAACTGCTCCATCGCGGCGAACTTCTCGGCCGGCGTCATGCGCCCCCAGACCTCGAACTGCCGCCGCTCGGCGACGGCGTCCGTGTCCATGGCGAGAGGTCGGTAGCGTTCCACAGCCGCATCCTAGTCGGTGCCGGCGTCGCGGAGCCAGCAGGCCGTAACGCCGGTGGCGGGGACGGCAATGGCCGACGGTGGTCGGGTTCCAGGACGAGATCCTCGACGGCATCATGATCGCGCCGCCGGGGGCGTGGGAACCGGGGGCGCAGTTGTCGGTGCGACCGAAGAAGTAGGGCTGCATCGGCGTGTGCAGTGCCACCCGCCCCATCAACCCATCAACCGTTCGCCACCGCAGTAGGTCTCGAACCGCCCGTCGCGCGCGAACCCGAGCAGCGTCGCGCCGGCCGCCGCGCACAGGTCGAAGGCCAGCGCGCTCGGGGCCGACACCGAGACGATCACGGGAATGCGCACGCGCAGGCACTTGACCACGAGGTCGAAACCGGCGCGGCCCGAGAGCACGGCGATCGTCGCGGACAAGTCGGCGCCGGCGCGCGCGGCCATGCCGATCGCCTTGTCGAGCGCGTTGTGGCGGCCGACGTCCTCGCCGAAGCCGAGCACGTCGCCAGCGGTGCCGTGCGCGACGAGTGCGCCGTGGCAACCGCCGGTCGCGGCGAACAGTTGCTGGCGCTGCCGCAGTTCGGCGAGCAGTTCGTGCACGCGCGCGGCCGGCAGCCTGGGCACGCCGGGCAGCAGCGGCGGGGTGCCCTCGAGCACGGTCTGCGGGTCGGCGACGCCGCAGACGCCGCACGAGCTGCGGATCTCGTGGGTGCGCGCGAGGCGCGCCCTCGCGAGCTGGCCCGGGATCGTGCGCAACCCGATCTGCAGCTCGTCGGCGCGCTGCGCCTCGATGTCGCCGGCGACGAAGCGCAGCGACGCGACGTCGTCGGCGCGCGACACGATGCCTTCGCCGAGCAGGAACCCGACCGCGAGGTCTTCGTCCTGCCCGGGCGTGCGCATCGTCAGCAGCTGCTGGTCGTGCACCACGAGCAACAGCGGTTCTTCGCGCACCAGCTGGTCGTCGCGTCCGTCGGCGCGGCGGCGGATCGCCGCGCCGGGGGCTGGTTGCACGGGGTCGGTGGACACGCGCGCACTGTAGGTCGGGTCGCGCGGTCCGGCCAGCCGACGCACGCAGGAAGCGGCGTTGCCAATGCGCGTTCCGGCGGGCGCGCACCGGGCCTGCAGTCCATGGCGCGGCGCGTTCGATGCAGGCGACATGCAACCCGGGGACATCGCACCGCCGTTCGACATCGTCGCCATCTTCCTGCCGGTGATCGGCCTGGTCGCCCTGGTGGTGTTCCACTCGATGACCAGCGGCGCGGCGCGGCGCATGGTGCTGGTGCTCGGCCCGTTCCTGCTCGGCCTCGCGATGTGGTACGTCGGGCCCGCGGTGATGGGCAACACGGGCAGCAACTACCCGAGTGCGATCCTCGCGCTGCTGCTCTACGGCGCCGCCTACGTCGCGATCGCGCTCTACTACCTGGTGCTGCCGTTCGTCGCGATCGCGCTGCGCCAGCGGACGCCGCGCACGGCGCCGCAGCAACCATAGGTCCGCAGCGACCGGCAGGCTAGCATGCGGCGCCAATGCTGCGCCTCGTCTCCCTGTTCGGCATCGTCGCCATGCTGGCACTTTGCTTCGCGTTCTCGAAGCAGCGGCGTGCGATCAACTGGCGACTGGTCGGCACCGGACTGGTGTTGCAGGCCGTGCTCGGTGTGGTGTTCCTCTACTGGGATACCGGCAACGCCGCGTTGCGTTGGGTCGCGGGTGGCGTCGACAGTTTCTTGAAACTGTCGACGCGCGGCAGCGAGTTCGTATTCGGGCCGCTCGCCAACAACGGCGACGTCGCCAACGTGTTCGGCCCCGGCAAGGGCTTCCTGTTCGCGTTCATGGTGCTGCCGACGCTGATCTTCTTCAGCAGCTTCATGGCGGTGCTCTACCACCTGGGCGTGATGCAGTTCCTCGTGCGGCAGATGGCGCGCGTGATGGTGCGCCTGCTCGGCACCTCGGGCAGCGAGTCGCTGTCGGCGTGCGCCAACGTGTTCGTCGGCCAGACCGAGGCGCCGCTGCTGGTCAAGCCGTTCCTGCCCGGCATGACCAAGAGCGAACTGCACGCGATCATGGTCGGCGGCTTTGCGACGATCGCGGGCGGTGTGTTCGCGTTGTACGTCGGTTTCGGCGTCGACGCGGGCCACCTGATGGTCGGCTCGGTGATGGCCGTGCCCGCCGGGCTGATCTGCACCAAGATGCTGTGGCCCGAGACCGAACCGAGCCAGACCATGGGCACGGTCGCGAAGATCGACGCGCCGGCCTACGGCAACGTCGTCGAGGCCGCGGCCGCCGGCGCCGGCGACGGCCTCAAGCTCGCGCTCAACGTCGGCGCGATGCTGATCGCGTTCCTGGGGCTCGTCGAGGTCGTCAACTGGCTGCTGGCGATGCCGTCGTCGTTGCTACCGTCGGTGTTCACCTACGAGTACCCGCCGACGGTGCAGTCGATCCTGGGAACGCTGTTCTGGCCGATCGCGGCGGTGATGGGCGTGCCATGGGACGAGATCCCGCTGCTCGCCGAACTGCTCGGCATGAAGATCGCCGTGACCGAACTCGTCGCCTATGGCAAGCTCGGGCCGATGATCGAACAGGGCCAGGTGTCGCCGCGCACGGCGATGATCGCCAGCTTCGCGCTGTGCGGCTTCGCCAACGTCGGCAGCGTCGCGATCCAGGTCGGCGGGCTCGGCGCGATGGCGCCCGAACGGCGCGGCGACCTCGCCAAGCTCGGGTTGCGCGCGATGTTCGGCGGCGCGATCGCGACCTGCATGACCGCGTGCGTCGCCGGCGTGCTCGCCAGCGAGG
>CAYMPV010000052.1:0-29857 GCA_964392305.1 uncultured candidatus Brocadiaceae bacterium | reverse complement strand
GCTGTTCGAGCGCGGCTGGGTCGTTGCGCAGCGAGTACCAGCGTTCGGGGTCACCTTGTCCGAGCAACAGCTTGGTCTCGGCGAGCACGGCCTTGAGCCAGCCGTCGAACAAGAACTGCGCGTAGGGTTCGTGACTGTCTTCGCTGGCGAAGAAGTGTTCGAGGCAGGCGCGCACCAGTGCGCTGTCGTCACCGGCAGCGGGCAAGCCGGTGGGGAACGTCGCCCCGAGGTTGACGAGGTCGCCGCGCTGGAAGCGGCGCACGTAGTCGCGGGCGACGTAGGCGCCGTCGCGCGGCAGGCGGATGTAGGCGAGGAACCGCTGCTTGTCGGGTGCGCCCTGGGTCAGATCGTGCTGCAGGAAGTGGAACAGAACGTGTGCCTTGAGCGAGTTGAACGCGGGCGACAAACGTTGCGTGAAGGCGTACAGGCGCTGCAGCTGCGCGGCGCGCAACGCCGGGTCCTGCTGCCAGGTGACGTCGGCGGTCGGCGCCATCCGCACCAGCATCGCCTGCACGAAGTTGTTCTCCTGCAGCAGCGACGGACGTTGCTGCGCGCACTGTTCGAGCTGCTCGAGACGCAGTTCGTTGTGGATGCCGAGCGAACCGAAGCCGCGGCTCTGCTTGTGGTCGAGGTCGCGCACCACGAACGTCGGCAGGTTGTCGACGTCGGGCCGCCGCAGGCGCGACAGCAGGCTGTGCAGTTGGTCGGCCGAGAGATCGGTGCCCAGCAGCGCGGGCAGCGCGTGGTCGGTGAAGCCGTCGACAGTGCCCGGGCGGCTCTGCAGGGCGCGCGGCGCGAGGGTGGCGGGGCTGATCAACGCCTGGTCCAACTGCGTCGGCAAGCCGGCGCTCGCGTCCGTCGACTGTCGCTGGTGCTGGAACTGCAGGCTCAGGCGTTCGCGCAGCAACGCGTAGGCGCGTTCGGGGTCGCTGTCGTAGTCGAGCAGCGCCTGGCGGTTCTCGATCTCGAGCACACGCTGGTTGCGGCCGTGGCGCTGGATCCACGGGCCGAGCAGTTCCCGCACGCTGGCGAAGTCACGCGCGTCCTGCCGCTCGCGGCATTGGTAGTAGTACCAGTCGTCGGTGCCCGGGATCAGCGTCGCGACTGCTTTGGCGCGATCGCTCGACAACGCATACGTCTCTTCGAAACCGATCGGGGTGCCCTGGGCGGCGAGGGCGGCGGACAGGGCGACGAACGAGAGAAGTGCCTTGGTGGCACCCTGGTGGCTGGTACGGGACATGACGGCTCTGGTCGTGGCGGCGGGCGAGTGGACCCCGCGAACGGGTCGGAATGCCGGATGGCTCATCGATTGTGCCCCCGCGGTCGGGATTCTGCGCCCATGCGGCGGATTCCCTCGGGGCGTTCCGGCGGGTGTGGCGCGAACGCTGCGCCCGCAGCCAGGTTCCGGCCGATTTGCGCGGGTCGCTCAGCCGCTTCCGGCTGCGCACTTCTCGCCGATGGGATCAGCGCGGCGCGGTGGTCGCGCCGAACAGCTCGAGCACGGGCTGGTTGCCTTCGAGGTTGGCCAGGCGGCGTGGGGTCTGACCGTCCTTGGCGGGGCGATCGGGGTCGGCGCCTGCGGCGAGCAGGGCCGCGGCGATCTCGGCGTTGCCCCATCGGGTGCGGGCGGCCCACGCCAGGGCCGTCAGACCGTCCTGATCGGGTTCGTCGACCGGCACGCCGGCGGCGAGCAGCAACCGCACGATCTCGGGCAGGCCGTCGATGCTGGCGAGCACCAGCAACGGGCTGCCCTCGAACGTCACCGCGGGGTTGGCGCCGGCCTCCAGCAGCAGCCGCAACATCTCCGTATCACCTGACCAGCAAGGGAGTTGGATGAGTGCGATGCCCTCCGCGGTGCGTCGCTCCAAGGACCCTCCCGCGGCCAGTAGCCGCCGCACCTTGGAGATGCTGCCGGTCATCACGGCCTGGGTGAGCGCCGTCGTTCCCTCTTCGTCGTGAGCGTCCGGATCGGCGCCCTGCGCGAGCAGCAACTCCATGGTCGCGATCGGGCTGGCGCGGCCGGCGAGGATCAGGGCGGTGTTTTGCAGCTCGGAACGCGCATCGACCTGGGCGCCGCGCGCCAGCAGCGTCGCCACCTTCTGTGGATCGTGCACGGCGAGCATCAGTGCGGTCAGGCCACCGGTGCCGGGCAGGTTGGGGTCGATGCCGCGGTCGAGCAGTTGCTGCAGCTCTGCGTGACTGCCGAACGCGGCGGCGGCGTGCAGGTCGGGCAATCTCGCCTGCGTCATCGCGGCGCGCGGCGGCGGCGCAACGGCGAACACCACGCTGGGTGTTGGCTCGTGGATCGCAGCGAGGGCCATCACAGCCCAGCAACTGGCGGCGACCGAGATGAACTGGTGGATGCCGTGCGGGAAGCCGCTCTCGAACTGCTCGAGTCCTTCGGTGCGGCGGCGGGTGTTCACGAGCCAGGTGCCATCGCCGAGTTGCTGGTCGAGCAGCCAGCGGGCGCCGCGGCGGTAGGCGTCGTCACCGGTCGCGAGGCCGCGGGCCCGATGCAGGGCGACCAGCGCCTGGCCCGTCGCATAAGCGTCGCCGGGGTCGCCGTCGAGCTGAGCCCAGCTGCCGTCGTCGCGCTGCCTCGCCAGCAGGTCCTGCGTCGCGTCGGTGATCGTCGCCGGCGCACCGTCGCACCAGGCCAGACCGAGCAGGCGCATCGCGCGCTCTTCGTTGGTGGTCGGCTGTTGTAGTTCGAGCCAGCTGCGGGCGCTGGCGACGCGGCTCGAGAACTCTTCGCGGCGGCCAACCGGTCCGTAGTTGCGCAGCGCCAAGGCACACATCGCGGTGGTGGTCACGGCCGAGTCTTCGAGCGGCGGGCGGTGGCTCTCCTGCAACCAGCTGCCGTCGTCGCGGTGTAGCCCGGCGAGCAGATGCACCATCGCGTCGGTGCGTTCGTCGGCAGGGTGGCGCGCAGCGGCCAGCGCAGCCAGCTGGAAGCTGCGCCCCGACGCCGGGTTGATCGCACCGCGACCCTGCAGCGCCGCGATCGTGCCGTCGGGGCTGCTGCTCAGGCGATCGATCGTCAATTGCAGCTGCGCTTCATCGACGGCAAAACCGCGTTCGCGTGCGAACGCCAGCGCGATCACGCCGAGCGAGTGGTGGTGGCACGAGGTGCAGGTGCGCTCCTCGAACCACTGCGTCATCGTGTGCTGCAACGGCGGCAAGGCGCGTTGCACGGCGGTGACCGCTTCGTGCGTGTCGTCGTGCGGCGCGGGGCCGGTGCTGCATGCACTGGCGAAGGCGATCGCGGTGATGCCGGCGGCGATCAGCGCCGTGGGCAAACCCGCTCCCGCCGGGTTCGTGTTCATACCAGCCCGGCGATGCGGTCGTCGAGCGCCTGCTGGTCCTGCGTGAAGCTGGCCAGGGCCGCTGCGGTCAGGATGCCGTCCCAGCTCGCGGTGCCGGCGCGCACGCGCGCGCTCCACGACTTGTGCACGGGGATCTTGCCTTCCTTGGCGATGCGCGCCGCCTCGTCGGCGGTCCACTGCGGGAACAGGTCGCCGGCGCCATTGGCGGCGAGCACACGCAACACGTCGTTGGCGGTGGCGGCTTCGGCATCGAGTCTGGCGACGGCGGCCGCGGCCTTCTCGAACTCGGGGGTGATCGACCAGAAGCAGTCGAGATGGTCGGCCTTCGCATCGACGGCGTTCGCGAACGTGACCGCGGGATCGTCGCCGGTGTGGTCCTTCACCGTGTCGAGCGCGGGTTTGCTGTCGAGGTAACCCTTGGCCGCGGCGGTCGGCATCGTGAACACGTCGAGCCCGAGCAGATCGGCGATCTGCTGACCGTTGCGCATCGACGCGCCGATCTGGCGAACGTCGAGGCCGTGCTGCTTCTTCAGCTTGCGCAGCCCGCGCTGGCTGGCGAGCGTCGCCTTCTCTCCCGCGTTCTTGCCGTCGCCGAGCTGGTTGTCGCTGAGGAACGCGTTGATGCGCCCCATGAACACGTTGACCCAGGTCGGCTGCGCGACCGAACCGATCAGCCAGTTCTGGCGCGCCGAGAAGCCGAGCGTGAAGTTGAGGCGCACGCCGTCGTCGTGCAGCCGGCGCGCGGCCAGCAGGCCGGCGGGCGTCAGCGGCACCTTGACGATGAACCGGTCGGGGCAGATCGCCGCGAAGCGTTTGCCGTAGTGGTAGCTCGCGTCCGCGTCGTGCGAGATCGCGGTGTGCAGTTCGACCGAGACATCGGCGTCGAAGGTGCGCACCAGCCGCAGGCCGTGCACGGCGTTGAGCACGAAGGCGATCTCCTGCACGAGCATCGCCTTGGGCAGGTCGCCGCCGGCCCCCTTCACGACCTTGGCCGCGCTGGGCACCAGCTTGTCGTAGATGCCCTTCTGCACTTCCTTGTTGAGGAGCGTGTTGTTGGTCGTCAGCGCGACGAACTCACGCACCCACAGCTCGCGCGCGGCGTCGATGTCGCCGGTGTCGAGCCACAGCGAGGTGCCGGTCTTGGCGACCGCCGCCCAAAGGGGCGAGCTGGGGTATTCGCTGCGCTGGCGCTGCGGGTCCTGCACCTGCTCCTTGCAGAAGCGGGCGACGTCGTGGGCGAGGCGGGAATCGTGCTGCGGCGTTTCGGTCATGGCGATCTCGACGGCTGGCTGCCAAGATCACGCGACGCGCGCGAATTTGCTCGTCCTGCAGTTCCTGGAGCTCAGCCGAGCTGGGAATGGTATTCCTGCAGCGGGCACACTTCGAGCGGCTTCTTCAGCCACGCCTCGAGGCCTTGGATCGTCGCCGACGCCGCCGCCAGCGTGGTGATGCAAGGAATGCGCTGCGTCACCGCCGAACTGCGGATCAGGCGATCGTCGCTGCGTTCGCGTCGGCCGCTCGGCGTGTTGATCACGAGGCGCACTTCGCGATTGACGAGCATGTCGAGCACGTGTGGGCGGCCTTCGTGGATCTTGAAGACGCGCTGCACCGGGATGCCGGCGTTCTCGAGTGCCTTGGCGGTGCCGCCGGTGGCGACGATCGAAAAGCCCAGGCCGTGCAGTCGATCGATCAACGGCAGGATCAGTCGCTTGTCCTCGTCGCGCACCGAGACGAACACCTTGCCCTCGGTCGGCAGTGTGTTGCCGGCGCCGACCATCGCCTTGGCGAAGGCGGTGCCGAAGCGCTTGTCGATGCCCATCACTTCACCGGTCGACTTCATCTCCGGGCCGAGCACGGTGTCGACGCCCTGGAACTTGTTGAACGGGAACACCGGCGCCTTGATGCAGAAGAACGGCAGGTCGAGGCGTTCGCGGATGCCGACTTGCTCCAGCGTCTCGCCGAGCATGATGCGCGCCGCCATCTTCGCGAGCGGCTGACCGATCGCCTTGCTCACGAACGGCACCGTGCGTGAGGCGCGCGGGTTGGCTTCGAGGATGTAGACCTTGGGGCCGCGCACGGCCCACTGCACGTTCATCAAGCCGACGACGCGCAGCTCCTTGGCCAGGCGGCGCGTCTTCTCGGCGATTTCGGCGGCGAGCCCCTCGCTGAGCGTGTACGGCGGCAGCGAGCAGCTCGAGTCGCCGGAGTGGATGCCGGCTTCTTCGATGTGCTCCATGATGCCGCCGATCGCGACGTTCTCGCCGTCGGCGATCGCGTCGACGTCGACCTCGATCGCGGCGTCGAGGAACTTGTCGACCAGCAGCGGGCGCTCTTCGGAGAACGCGCGATGGCGTTCCATGTAGGAATCGAGGCCGGCGCGGTCGTAGACGACCTCCATGGCGCGACCGCCGAGCACGAAGCTCGGGCGCACCAGCACCGGGTAGCCGATGCGTTCGGCGGCGGCGAGGGCCTGTTCGGCGTTGGCAGCCATGCCGTTGGGCGGCTGGTCGATGCCCAGTCGCGTGATCAGCGCGCTGAACAGTTCGCGGTCCTCGGCCGCGTCGATCGAGTCGACGCTGGTGCCGACCAGCGGCGCGCCCTGGTCGCGCAGGCCGCGCGCGAGATTGAGCGGCGTCTGGCCGCCGAACTGCACGATCACGCCGTGCGGTTGCAGGCGGTCGATGACGTTCATCACGTCCTCGTGAGTCAGCGGTTCGAAGAACAGCATGTCCGAGGTGTCGAAGTCGGTCGACACGGTCTCGGGGTTGCTGTTGACCATCACCGTTTCGTAGCCGAGCTCGCGCAGCGACATCGCCGCGTGCACACAGCAGTAGTCGAATTCGATGCCCTGGCCGATGCGGTTGGGGCCGCCGCCGAGCACGATCACCCGCTGCTTGCCGGTCGACGCCACGCCTGGCGTGTCGACCTCGTCTTCGCTGCCGGCGTAGGTTGAATACAGGTACGGAGTGGCGCTCGGATACTCGCCGGCGCAGGTGTCGACGCGCTTGTAGACCGGCACGATGCCCAGTCGCTTGCGGTGGTCGCGCACGGCCCACTCGGTCACCTTTCCGGGGCACGCGGCGGCGATCTGCCGGTCGCTGTAACCGAGCGCCTTGGTGCGGCGCAGGAACGTGGCGTCGAGCTGGTCGAGGCCGCGGCCGGCGTGTTCGGCGAGTTCCTTCTCGTGCGCGATCAGTTCGGCGAGCTGGTCGAGGAACCACGGGTCGATGTTGGTCGCTTCCTGCACCTGCTCGACCGTCATGCCGGACAGCATGGCGCTGCGAATCCAGTCGATGCGGTCGGCGCGCGGCGTCACCAGGTGCGGGCGGATCGCTTCGGAGTCGCACTCGGCGGGTTTGCAGTGCGGCTTGCCGGGCACGTTGCCGAAGCCGTTGCGGCCGGTCTCGAGGCCGCGCAGCGCCTTCTGCATCGCCTCCTTGAGGGTGCTGCCGATCGCCATCACCTCGCCGACCGACTTCATCTGCGTGGTCAACACCGAGTCCGCGGTCGGGAACTTCTCGAACGCCCAGCGAGGGAACTTGACGACGCAGTAGTCGATCGTCGGTTCGAAGCACGCCTTGGTGATCTTGGTGATGTCGTTGTCGAGCTCGTCGAGCGTGTAGCCGACGGCCAGCTTGGCGGCGATCTTGGCGATCGGAAAGCCCGTCGCCTTGCTCGCCAGCGCCGAGCTGCGCGACACGCGCGGGTTCATCTCGATCACGATCATGCGCCCGTCGCGCGGGTTGATCGCGAACTGCACGTTACTGCCGCCGGTGTCGACGCCGATCTCACGCAGGCAGGCGATCGCCGCGTCGCGCATCAGCTGGTATTCGCGGTCGCTGAGCGTCTGTGCCGGGGCGATCGTGATCGAGTCGCCGGTGTGCACGCCCATCGGATCGAAGTTCTCGATCGAGCAGACGATGATGACGTTGTCCTTCTTGTCGCGGACGACCTCGAGCTCGTACTCCTTCCAGCCGATGATCGATTCCTCGACGAGGATCTCGCTGTTCATCGACATCGACAGGCCGCGGCCGCAGATGTCCTCGAACTCCTCGAGGTTGTAGGCGATGCCGCCGCCGCTGCCGCCCATGGTGAAGCCGGGGCGGATGACGCAGGGCAGGCCGATGTCGTCGAGCGCCGCGCGCGCCTCGGCCATCGAGTAGGCCAGCCGCGATCGCGCACAGGAGAGCCCGATCCCTTCCATCGCGTCGCGGAACTCGAGGCGCCCTTCGGCCTTGGTGATCGAGTCCGGCTTGGCGCCGATCATCTCGACCTCGAACTTCTCGAGCACGCCCATGTCGTGCAGCTGCATCGCGCAGTTGAGGGCGGTCTGGCCACCGAGCGTCGGCAGGATCGCGTCGGGCCGTTCCTTCTCGATGATCTTGGCGACCACCTCGGGCGTGATCGGTTCGATGTAGGTCCGATCCGCCATCTCCGGATCGGTCATGATCGTCGCCGGATTGCTGTTGATCAGGATGATCCGAAAGCCATCGGCGCGGAGTGCTTTGCAAGCCTGGACGCCCGAGTAATCGAACTCGCAGGCCTGCCCGATGACGATGGGCCCCGACCCCAGGATGAGGATGGAGTGCAGGTCTTGGCGGCGTGGCATTTGGGGCGAGGATTACAGCGGATCCGCGCCAAGGTGCGAGGAGAAAAGTGTCCCCAATGGCTGTGGGGAGTTCTCCACATGGTCGCGTGGACGCCCAGCCCGGGCTCTCGCTGTTGATCAGCCGCCGGCGCCCGACAAGCAGATGCGCATTGGCACGGGCGGTCGCGTGATGGCCGTGGTGCTTCCCGGTGCGAGATGACGCAGCTGCGGACCGACGACGACGAAGCCGCCCGCCGCCGTGGCGCAGACCTGATCGACGCCTGACTCGAAGTTGCCGGCGACGATCGTGCCGTCGGGCAGGTAGTAGGCGACCACACCCAGGCCACCGACGAGGTGCACCCACGTCGCCGCGATCACGGGGCCGTGCACCGGGGGGGTCAGGGTCACGCCTGCCGGTGTCGCCGCGAACAGGTTGCCGGTGTCGCCGCGGTAGAGGCGGTCGCCGTCGTTGCCGCGCACGATGATGTCGACGGTGCCGACGGTGGCGCTGCCCGCGAATGGTGCGGCGACGACGTTCTGCTGCACGACGGCGGAGGTGCCGGTGGCAGTGTCCAGACGCCGCAACGCCATGGTCGCACCGGTCTGTTCGGTGATCAGCAACTTGCCGTTCGCGTCGGCGGCCTGGCGCGGGTCGAGCTGCCCGGACACGAAGGGCTGCTGCAGCGAGCCGGTGCCGGTCAGGTTGACGACGGTGCCGCCGGCGGCGTTGAGCTCGGCGCGAAACCAGTCCATCTGGCCGGTATCGCCGATCGCGATCAGCAGCTTCGAGCCGCTCAACGGGTCGCTGAAGAACGGCAGGATGTGCACGCCGATGTAGGGCTGGAAGATGTTGTCCTCGGTGATCTGCAGCGTCGGCAGACTGCCCGTGAGGTCCAGCAGGAACAGTTCGTCGCGCACGATCGAGTCGATGTAGAGCAGGCGCGTGCCGGTCTCGTCGAGCAGCATCGCGGGTTCGCCGGGATCCTCGGGCAGGTAACCGGGCTCCTCGTATTTGCTCGGCGGCGGCGGCAGCAGCGTCGCCGTGCCGGCGGTGCCGATCGAGTAGAGCCGCTGTTGGTCGCGCGGTCCGTAGAGGAACACCAGACGCGAGCCGTCGCGCGACATCGCCATCTGGTCCTTCCATTCGCCGTTGAACACGGCCGGTGGTGAGACGTCGACGGGGGCGCTGTTGTCGGCGAGCGGGCAGCGCCACAGGTGGTCGTCGTTGCTCTGGAAGAACACGTGCGTGGCACCGACCATCACCGAGGTCGGCAGCACTTCGTTGGCGGTGCTGACGAAGCGGTCGGCTCTGCCGGTGCTCTGGTAGACGCCGCCGTCGAGGCGCACGAGGTGGCAGCCGGGAGTCACGGCGCCGGGGACGACTGCGTGGCGGCCGTCGGCGGCGACGCCGATGCGGTCGCCGAACGGGTCGGCGAGCGATGTCGGACCGGCGCCGGGCACCTCGAGCGCGACGCGTGCGCCGCCATCGGCGCCGATCTGCAAGAAGCCCCAGAACTGCCCGCCCAGGCGCCGGTAGCGGAACAACCTGCCGCCGTCTGGCAGCTCCACGCGGGTGATGCCGTTGCGCGTGACGCGGCGGCAACGCGTCGGGTCGAGTTCTTGCGCCAGGGTGCGGGCCGAGATCTCGATCGGCAGGAACTCGACGTTCTGCAGCACCGTCGTTGCCGCGCCGTTGGGCGACGCTTCGGCCACGCTGACGATTTGCAACGCCGTCTGGTTGCCTTCGGCGAACGTCAGTTGCTGCGCCGACAGGGTCGACGCGAAGAGGGCGAACAGGCTGGTGTGGACGCGGTGCATGGCAGTCACTGGTGAGCGGCGAAGGATAGCGCAATGCGCGGCGCGGGGTCCGCGGTCCGCGACTACTGCTGGATCGTCTTGCAGTCCGGGTTGGTGAACGACCAGACGCCCTGCGTGCCGACCAGCCCCTGGCCCGTCATCGAGGTGCCGATGAGACCGGGGATCACCGGCATGGTGAAGTTGATCTCGAACTGGTTCTGCCCGTTGGTCATGCCAGAGGCGAGCGTCGCGGCGCCCGGGCCGAGCAGCCAGGTGCCGAACTGGCCGAACGGCGTGTAGGCCGTGTTGGCGGTGAAGTCGAGGAACATGAAACCGAACGAACCGGCGGGGGCGTTGATCTCCCAGCGGTTCGACTGCCCCAGGCGCAGGTTGCCCATGTCGAAGACCTTGGCCGTGGCCGCAGCCGCATCGACCCGCAGCACCGGCGCTTGCGCGGTGCCGACGTTCACCACCTGCAGCACGGCCTCCTGGCCGACCCACAGGTTGAGGTTCAGGGCGGTGCTGACCATCGGGATGCCGGTGCAGTCGAGGTAGAACTGGTTCTGCGTGTTCTGCACGTCCTCGACCTTGCCGCGCAGGGTTTGCGTCTGAGCGGACAAGGCGGCGGTCAGGGACAGCAGGCAGGTGCAGGCGATCGTGTTCATCGGTCTCTCGTTCGTGGAAATGGTGGTTGGGAACGAGGGGCCTTGGGCAACGGTCGTGCCGCGGCAGTGCGTGGCCGATCCGTGCGGATCGCGGGCACCGCGGCGCGTCGACCGTCCGGAACGCGTACGGCGCTCAGCCCAGACCGTGGCGCTTGAGCTTCTCGTAGAGGGCCGTGCGGGAGATCTCCAAGGCGCGCGCGGCCTTGGTCTTGTCGCCGCCGCAGGCCTGCATCGCGACGACGATGGCGTGGCGTTCGGCGGCCTTGAGGGTCACCACGGTCTCGCTCTTCACCGCTGCGGTGTTCACCGGCAGCGCATGCGCAGGCAGACTGAGGTCGACGATCTCGTCGCGTTCGCCGAGCAGCGCCGCCCGGGCGATGACGTGTTCGAGCTCACGCACGTTGCCGGGCCACGGGTAGTCGCGCAGCGCGGCCTTGGCGACTTCACCGAGGTGTTGGTCACGGCCGCTGCGTTCTCCTTGGCGGCGCAGGAAGTGTTCGGCGAGCAGCACCGCGTCGTCGCCGCGTTCGCGCAGCGGCGGTACGCGCAGTTCCACCGCGGCGAGGCGGAAGAACAGGTCCTCGCGGAACAGGCCGCGCTGCACCATCGCGCGCAGATCCTTGTGTGTGGCCGCGACCAGGCGCAGGTCGAGACGGATGATGTCGGTGCCGCCGACGCGGCGGATCGCCTGTTCCTGCAGCGCGCGCAGCAGTTTGGCCTGCAGTGCCGGCGGCATGTCGCCGACTTCGTCGAGGAACAGCGTGCCACCGCTGGCGAGTTCGAGCAGGCCCTGCCGATCGCGATCGGCGCCGGTGAAGGCGCCCTGCACGTGGCCGAACAGCTCGCGTTCCATCAGTTCCGCAGGCAGTGCCGAACAGTTCTCGGCGACGAACGGCGCGCGGTGGCGTTGGCTGCGTTCGTGCAGCGCCCGGGCGACGAGTTCCTTGCCCGAACCGGTCTCACCGAGCACCAGCACCGGCAACTCGAGCGGCGCCAGCTTGTCGATCTGAGTGCGCAGCTCCTGCATCGATGCGCTGTCGCCGAGCAGCTGTGTGGTCTCGCGGCGCCGCGCCCGCCGGGCGACGGCCAGTTCGCGGCGACTCTGTTGCAGTTCGGTGGCGAGCGCCTCCTCACGCAGCATGCGGTCGACGGCGATCGCGGCCTGATCGGCGAGCACTTCGAGGGCTTCCTTGTCGCTCTCGCGGAACGCGTCGGCGCGGCCGGGGTGTTCGACGTAGATAGCGCCGACCGTGCCGGCGGCCGAGCGGAACGGCGCGCAGATCGCCGATCGCACCTGCAGGTTGCGGATCGACGGCGCCTCACGCAGGTCGCGATCGGCAAGGCCGTCGGCGCCGGTCAGCGTGCGCTGCAGGTCCATGGCACGATGAGCGAGCGAACGGCTGAACGCCTGACCGCTCGGACCGGCGTCGCCGCTCTCGAACTCGCGCCGCATGCCGCCCTCGCGCACCACCAGCAGATAACCCTGACGACCGCCGGTCAGGGTGACCGCGGCGTCGAGCAGGTGCCGCAGCGCGCGATCCAGATCGGTGGCCTGGGCGAGGTGACGATTGACCGCGAGAAAGGTGCGGAACAGTTCGTTGCTCGGTCCGGAGTTGGCGGGCATCGCGGGGGGAACGGGGTCGGCGACTTCTCGCCACGCGGCGGAGAACTCCTGGTTGGCCATGATCGCCCGCACGCGGTCGATCTCGTCGCGAACTCTATCCGAGTCGATGGCGGTCAGCGTCTGCAGCAGTGCCTCGGCGGCATCGGTTTCACCGAGTTCGGCCAACACCCGGGCCAGCATCGCCTGGGCGAGATGCCCGGCCGCGAGATTGCCGAGCTGCAGCAGGGTCGGCGCAGCCTCGGCCAGCCACGGGCGGGCCGCCGCGGCATCGCCGCGCGCCAGCGCGACGATGCCGAGGTTGGCGCCGGCGATGGCGACACCGGCGGCGTCGCCCGCGTGCTGGAACATGCTGCGCGCCTGACGCAGGTGTTCGACGGCGTCCGCATGTTCGCCGCGGTCCTTGGCCAACACGCCGAGGTTGAGTCGGGCACTGGCCGCGTGTCGCACGTGCCCGAGCGCGAACAGGTGTTCGGCGGCCAGTTCGAAGTGCTGCTGCGCCGCCTGCAGGTCGCGGCGGCGGCGCAGCACGTGACCCAGGGCGGTGTGGGCGCTGGCCGCGCCGAACGGCTGGCGGCTCGCGTCGAGGTGCTGCAGCAGTTCGCGCAGCAGTCGCTCACTGCCGTCGAGATCGCCGCGTTGTTCGAGCGCGGCGGCGAGCACGAGGTGTTCGCGCAGTTCGGCGTCGGGGCGCTGCAGCAGCAGCACCGCGGCATCGACGTCTTCGTGCGCGAGCAGCTGCTGGGCCCGCAGGCGGCGTTGCCGCGCGTTTTCGGCGCCGTGCGGCAGCACCGCGAGGGCGCGACCAGCCTCTTCGATCCGGCCGCTGTCGAACAGCGCTTCGGCGCGCAGCCACGGAAGGTCGGCGCAGAACGGCAGCGCGTGGGCCGGTTCGCCGCCGTCGAGCAGGCCTTCGGCGAGGGCGGCGCGCAAAGTGGCTTCGGCGTCGGGAGTCGCGGCGCTGCCGCGGCGCCACAGGGCGACCGCCTCCTCGCGGCGACCGCGCGCCGCGGCGTCGTAGATCGCCGCGGGGCTCGGCTCGGCCGCTTTCGGCGCGTGCTCACCGAGGCGGCCGGCCTGCGCGGCTGGCCAGGTCCAGCGGCTGCCGGCCGGCACGATTTCGCCCTGTTGCACCAATTCCTGCAGTCGGTTGAACACGGCGCTGGGGCTGTCGGCGCGCGCGGCCAGCCACGTGGCGGCGGCGCTGCTGGTGCGCGCATCGAGGCCGAAGCACGTTGCCAGGTGCGGCGCGAGCCGCGGCGCGGTCAGCGGCGGCAGCTGCAGCACGTGCGACGTGGTGCCACCGCGGTCGAGGCGAAGTTCGGCGTCCTGTTCACGCAGCGCGCGGGTGCCAGCCGCGGTCGCCAGCAGGTGCATGGCCACGGTTCGCCGGTCGCCGTCGGTGCCGCCGCGCACCACCAGGTCCGCGTCGGGTCGCTGCTGCGCGGCGGCCAGTTCGGGTGCGTAGATCGCCGCGGGATCGGGCGCGAGCAGGGCAGTCGACGGACGGCCGCTGCCGCCGCACAGGAACTCCAGCGCCGCCTGGGCGTCGGCGAACCGGCGCAGCGGCCGGCGCGCGACGCAGCGCGGCACGAACTCGGCGAACGGCGGCGGCAGGTCTTCGCGGCGCAGATCCGCGGCGCAGAAGAAGTCCTGCGCAGGGAACGTGGCGACGAAGTGCGCCAGTGGCACGCGCCCCGAAGGATGCAGCGCCTGGGCGATCATCGCGCCGACGGCGAACAGGTCGGCTCCGGCGTCGGCCGTGCCCCCGAGCAGGACCTCGGGCGCGGCGAAGAACGGTGTGCCGCCGCTGCTGGCTGCGCCGCGGCGCGCGCCGAGGCCGAAGTCGAGCAGATGCAACCGGCCGGTGGCGTCGAGCAGCAGGTTCGCGGGCTTCAGATCGAGGTGCAGCACGCCGCGCAGATGCACGTAGGCGAGCACTTCGAGCAGTTGCTGCAGCAGTAGCAGGAGTTGCTGGGTGTCGCGGGGCAGCACCGTGAGCGGCGTGCCGTCGACGTGTTCGCGCAAGACCCAGGCGCGGCCGTCGGCAAGGCGGCCGACGTCCAGCACCGCCGGGATCGACGGGTGGCGCAGCGACAGCAGCAGCGCGGCCTCCTGTGGTTCGACCCCAGTCGGCAGCACCTTGAGCACGCGGTCGACCGCGTGCCCCCGTTCGCCGACGCGCAAGGTCCGGCCTTCGCCGCCCTGGTATTCCCCACGCAGCGCGAAGCGGTCCGCGAAGGCCGCCAGCAACTCCGCGCTGGTCTCGTGCATCGTCGGCGTCGGCGATGCTCAGGAGTCGTCGCGCACGCGCACCCAGCGTGCGTCGATGTCGGTGGGGCCGGTGACCGTGCCGCGCCACCAGATCCGGTCGCTGCCGGGAACGATCGCGTCGAGTTGGATCTGGTTGCGGGCGCCGCCCTGGCGCTGGCGTCGTTCGATGTAGGTGTTGTTGTCGGTGTGAACGGTCACCTGGCTCTGCGCCTGGCCGCGCACGATGATCGGGTCGTTGCCGCGCGGCACCACCGTGATCGTGCCGAGTTGCAGATCGACGCTCTGCACCGCGCCTTCCCACTCGGGTGACATCGGCGTGTTGCCGCTGGTGATCTCGATCTCGTCGGCGGTGACCTCTTCGGCGCCGCCTGCCAGCAGCGTGCGCGCGGTCCACTCGACCTTGGCCAGCTGGCCGACCTGCAGATCGCCGAACTGCAGTACGTCGCGCGTGTGGCTGCGGTGGATGCGGGCGCCCTGTGCGAGCACCAGCGCGCGGCGCGGCGTGCTCAGGAACTGGTGGTTGCCGCGGCGGGCCTCGGCGTAGACGTCCATCCAGAAGCTCTGCCCCTGCGGTCGCAACTCGGTGATGCGACCGATCAGGCGCGCATTGTTGTTGCTGCGGCGGCTGCTGCTGCGCGTCACGACGTCGCCTTCGACGCGTCCGTCGCGCGACAGGCGCCCGCGCACGCGCAGCTCGCAGCTGCCGTCGAGGCCGCTGACGAACTGGCTGCGATCGCCGATCGAGCTGCCGTCTTCGGCGCGGAACTGGCAAGCGGCCGAGAACCCGATCTGCAGCGGACCGTCGTCGCCGACGGTCCACAGGGTGGTCACGCCGGCGGCGTTCACCGCCGCGACCTGCAGGCCGCCGAACTCGCCGTTGCTGCCTGAGGCGCGGCCGGTCAGCGTCGGTGTCCAATTGGCGACGCCGGTGCCGTTGGCGGGTGGTGCGTCACCGCCGTGGCCGATCTCGACCCAGGTGCGTGAGCTCGCGTCATGGGCGAGCCCGTCCATGATCGGTACGTCGAGCATCACCGGGCCGGTCACCGGCGCGGTGCTGCCGTCACCGCGCAGCATCACACCGCTGCCTGGCGCGAGCATCAGGTGCAGGTTGGTGTAGGTGCCCGTCGGCGCAGCGGTCAGTGTCAGTCCCGCGAACTCGCCACTCGGATCGGCGAGCGTCAACATCTGCGGCGTACGCAGCAGGTTGCCGGTGGTGCTGCCGTCGCCGCGTTCGAGTGCGGCTGCCGCGACCTGGAACTGCACCATCGCATCGGTGCCGGTGGCGGTGTCGATGACGATGTGCACCGAGCCGAGCGGGCTCGGGGTGCCAGTGGCGCTGCCGGCGGCAGAACCACCGCCGCCGCCGCCGCAGGCGGGTAGCAGGCACAGGAGCAACGGGACGAGATGGGGGAGGAGCTTCATGGTTGCACTCTCAGGGTCGTTTGGGGGACGATGGGTGTTGAGCAAGGCTCGTGCCGATCGCGAGGTCCGAACGGCTGTCCGGATTGCGGACAGGACGGTGCACGATACGCACACGCCGGGGGGTGGGGCCACGCCACATTCCGACTCGTTCCTTCACCCTTCGCCGGGTTTGCGCAGGCCCCCGGCTGCTTCGCGGCAAGCCTCCCGGCACTCGCGCTCGAAGCGGCCGAACGCAGACAACCGCCGCAACGGCGCGAAGTCCCTGATCAGCTCTGCGACGCGATGCACGCTGGCGGGCAGGTCGCGCTGGAACCGTTTGAGGCGCCGTCCGGTCACCTCGGCAGCCGACAGCAGCATCTCGTGCAGCGTGGATTTTGGATCCGGCAGGGCCTCGACCCGCTTCAGTAGTGGCAACACGAGCGACGCGGAACTCATCGGATTGCCTGCCGCAGAACGGATCGCATCGGCATCGAACAGGAGCCAGGCCTCCGTCATTCGCACCGGCACCACCCGCACCAGGGTGCGATCCACATCAGGTATCTCCTGGCGGCGGAGTTCCGGATCCTGCGCCTCAGCGTCGCGATGCACGAACAGGATGTCCGGCTCGAACTCTTGACACGTAGCAGCCATCTCGTGCAGCAGGTCGGAACGCATGTCCCGCACGCGGAACCCCGGCTGCAGGATCTCGATCTCCGGATCGGCCTGGGCCACGACCCAGCGGATGATCGGCAACAGGGCCCGGTCACTCGAGCCATCCGCCAACAACGCCAACCGCATGAGCCTGGTCATGCGAAGCGCGTCTGTCCCTTCGGCAGTTCGCCGACCCACTTCTTGAAATGGGGATGCGGCACGCAGTCCTCTTCCGGTCGCCAGGTGCCGTCGTACGCGACCGGGCGCACGCGCGCATGCCGACCCTTCGACCCCTGCACCGCTTCGACGAACAGCACGTCCGGCGCGTCCAGTTCACGCACCACGTCGCGCGAGTGCGAGTTCAAGATCACCTGCCGCAGAGGGTTGTCCGACGGGTCGACAGGCAACTCCGGATCGACGGCGTAGTCGTGCAGCAATTGCATCAACTCCGGTACTCCGCCCGGTTCGATGCCATTCTCCGGCTCTTCGATGCACAAGACGCGCGAAGAATGCGCATCCTGCTGCATGGCCACCAGCGCCAGGTAGCGCAACGTGCCGTCCGACAACGCGCGCGGCGGCATCCACAGTTCCGAGTCGCGAAAGCGCACTTCGACGACGTAGTGCTGCCTCACCTCGTCCTCACGCACGCGCACGGCATCCACGCCATCGACCAGGCGGGAGAGTTGGTTGGCCGTGGTCGCACACACCTGCTGCATCGCGGCGGCAGCGGCACCGTTGCTCTTGCCGTTGGCAGTGACCCGCTCGCGCGCCAGACGGCGCAGGGTCGCGGCGATGTGGCGTCCATGTTCGTCGACCGGCGCCGTCTCGCCGAAGCGATCTGGCGTGCGCAGCGAGGAAGGCTCGAGGTGCACCGAGTGCCACGATGCCATCTCGCGGCGCGCGGCCACCACGGTCGGGTACTCCTTCGAACCGGTGCCACCGAGAATGGTGCGAGGCGAAGGCCCGGCAGGGACCGGCCGACCGCGGCTGCCGCCGTCGCCGTGCAGCTTGATGCCCTGTTGGCCGTCCTCGACGTCGGTGGAGATGAAGGCGGCGCCGAAACGGTTGGCTTTGACGATCGAGTCGCGGAACGACCCCGAGTGCGGGAACAGGATGTGCTGTCGCGCCTCCCCCTTCTTGAGGTGCTTGAGTTCCTCCTCGACGAGCACCAGCCGGTTCTCCTCGGTCGAATAGGAAAACGCCAGTGCGTAGCTCAGCAACGACGCCGTTGGTGTGACCTGCTGGCCGAAGTCGTCTTCGACTTGAAGTGGCACGACCATGTCGGCGCGCAGCCGCATGACGGTAGCCGGGTCGCGTTGGAACAGCAGATCGAGCGGACTGAAGCTGCCCTCGGTCGGCTGCCGGATCGCTTCTGCCGCCTTCTGGATCTCGTCGTCGGCGAGGTGGCGCAGGAATTGGATGGCGTCGAACAGGTTGGACTTGCCGACGCCGTTTGGGCCGACGAAGCAGGTCAGCGGACCGAAGCGTACATCGACGTCGTGCAGGTTCTTGAAGCCATGGACTCTGAGCCGCAGCAGCATTTGCCACAGCCTACGGGCTGGATCCGGCCGAAGCACGCCTGAGCCGCAGACGCCTCACCGCAGGATCCGCCGTATCGCGCCACCGCCGCGAAGGCCTCGACCTCGGAGTCGACCTCAGTAATCCAGCGTCGCCAACACGATGTTGCTCAGCGCCAGCCCCGGCGCCAGCGGACAACCGACGTAGTTGACGAGGAACGTCGCGAACTGGAACTCGAGCCCGATGCCGACGAACGCCGCATCGCCGGGCAGCGGGATCGACGCGACACCGTAGCCGGCGACATTGGGCACGAACTGCGACGCCCACGCGTTCACGGCGGTGCACACGCCGCAGGTCTGGTGCGGCCCGGGCCACGCGATCAGCAGGAACGGCACCGCCATCGGCTGCGCGCCGAACAGTTCCATCGAGAACGCCGAGTTGCCGAGCGCGAACGGGCCGTTGGCCGCGGCGAGGCCGCCGGGGCCGCAGCCGCCGCCGAGGTCGAGCACGGGGCCGCCCGCGCCCATCGCCGCGATCGTCTGCAAGCCGACGTTGGCGTCGGCGGTGGCGACGCTCTGGTCGGAGAACACGAGCAGGCCTTCTTCGGAGTCGAGCGTGGCCTCGCCGGCGCAGCGGCCGATCAGGCGCGGCACGTACTCGTTGATGTAGTTGTTGCCGAGCGTCAGGTCGCAGCGCTGCTCGGCACCGATCGGCGCGCCGTTGCGGGCGACGGCGAGGAAGTAGACGTCGCCGTACTGCGGCGTGCTCTGCAGGCGCCCTTCGTAGCAGATGCCGAACTTGTCGCCGAGGCGCGCGACGTCGACGCCGATGTCGAGGTCACCGGGGTAAGTGACCAGGTCGAGTACCGCGCCGACGCTCGAGAAGCCGTTGTTGCCGACCGTGAGCAGGCGGCCCTTGATGTCGTAGCCCGACGGGTTGGCGAGTTCCTGCTGCTCCCAGGCCACCAGGAACAGGAAGCCGTCGCCGTCGACCGCCGGATAACCCGCGTCCTGCGGCGCGTTCTGCACCCACACGCCGGGACCGATCAGGTTCATGTCGTGGTCGACGACCTGCGCGCGCACCCAGCCGGCCTGGCCGACGGGGCGATCGACCCAGGTGATCACGTGCATGCCGAGGTTGCCGCCCTGCTTGCTGAACGCGGGCTCGGTGACGTTGCCGCCGGCGATCTGGATCAGCGGTGTGGCGCTGACCTGCAGCTGCTGGTCGACCGCGAGCGAGCAGCCGATCAGCCCGTAGGTGCCGTCGAGCCACGCGACCAGGCAGTCGTCGTCGTAGACGGTCGCCTCGCCGCTGAGCACGGGTGAAGCCACGACACCGGGGCCGTGCAGCGTCCAGACGTTGGTGGCTTGCGCCTGGCTCGGCTCGAAGGCGAGGCCGCAGATGCTGTCGCCGCTGTTGTCGCGGTTGACCCACACCATCACGTACACGCCGGTGCCGCCGATCAGGCAGACGCGCACGCTGTCCTCGTCGCCGGTCTGGTTGACGCCGAACGCGTAGGCCAGGGTCATGCCCTGGCGCAGCCAGACGCTGCCGACGATGCCGGTGGCGCTGCCGCCGTAGAACTGCGTCCAGACCACGCAGTAGGTGTCGGTGTAGGCGTCGTAGGCGACGTCGGGATAGTCGCTGTCGGCGTTGGGCAGCGCTTCGGTGGCGGTGCCGATCAGTGGATCCAGCACCAGCGGATAGACGGCGCGGTCGACGAACCACGCGGGCAGCGACAACGACAGTCCCGTCGCGGTGTGGGTGATCGTGCCGGCGCAGCGGGTGCCGTTGGCGTCGATGCCGGTGACGCCGCCGACGTCGACGCCGTTGCCGCGTTCGTCGCGGAAGCGGATCGTGTGCCCCGGCGCTGCGCGCAGGTCGGTGGTGATGTCGAGCGCGACGGCGAGGTCGCCGCGGCCGGCCGGGCGCTGCGCGAACACGAAGCTCTGCTCGAGCCCTTCGGCCCGCGCCTCGTAACGTTCGTCGACGCCGGGCCACGCGTAGTGCACCGCGGTGCGGTCGTGGCTGCGTTGCGGCGTGTGTTCGGCAGCGCGCAGCAGCGTCGTGTCGCCGCGCGTGATCGTGTCGAGGCGCACGTGGAACGGCGCCGCGCGCGGCGCGTTCTTGCCGAGCGCCGGCAGATACTCGAGGTCGCGTTCGCCGAAGGTGACGCGGTAGCTGCGCGCGACGCCGAGCAACGCGCCGGCGTGTTCCATGACCCCGGCGACCGCGCCGGTCGAGATCGCCGCGGGCAGGGCGCGCGCCGCGGTCGGCCGTTGGGCACACAAGGAGCCCGATGCGACCCCGAGCAGGGTGCACGCGAGCACGGCGCAGGAAGGTGCTGCGAGGCGTGGCATGTGGCTCTCGCCACCACAACCCTATCTCACAGTGGGCGCATTGCCGGCCGACTCACGCCACCCGGCAAGCCACGTGCTCGCGACGGCGCGGTGGCATCGGCGACAGGCCTTCCGGCGCATGTTCGCCTACTTCGATTCCTTGGCGGCCTTCTCGAGATCGTCGAGCGAATTGGTGGCGAACTCACCCCAGCCGATGTGGGGCACGCCCTTGCCGTCGCAGGCGACGCGCCACCATGCCATCTTCGGCGCGCTGATCAGCCGCGCCTTGATCTCGGTGTCGTACGGCGTCACCGTCAGCCCGGCGCTGTAGTAGCGGAACGACGTGGCGCCGACCTGCTTGCCCTCGTGCATCACGGCTTGCGGGCGTTCATCGCCTTCGAGCACGAGCAGCGTGGTGTCGGTGAGGTCGCCTCCGGCGATCAGTTCGCCGAGATCCGCAGGCAGATGGCCGACGCGCTTCTCGAACGCGGCGATGGCCTTGTGGATGGCGATGATCTGCGTGCAGGCGAGTCGCGCGCGCAGGCTCTCGATCGCGTAGTAGAAACGTTGGCCGAGTTGCTTCGACAGCAACGGGCCGAATGCGGTTGCGAATGCCTGACCGGTTGCGCCACCGAACACACCCTCGCAGCGGAACACCAGGCGGTCACCATCGAGGCGCAGCACTCCGCGGCCGGGAACCAGGTGTTCGGTGACGGTTTCGACCCTGGGCATCTCCTGGATCGGCAACAGCGGCGAACCGCTCTCGGCGGCGGTCGTCAGGGCGAGCGGCATCCAGGCCTGTTGCAGCGCCGTGTGGATCGCGGCGGGATCGTAGCGCACCTCGATGCCTGGCATCGCGCGGCCGGGTCCCTTGGGTCTGGGTGCGTCACCGACGCCCATGACTCGCGGCGCGCCGGCGGCGCGCGCACGCAGCAACGCGCGCAGTCCCGCGGGGCTCTCGGCCAGGTGCAGCGTGTCGTCGACCAGTGCGAAGGTCGGCTGCAACCCCGGCGGCAAACCGTCGAGGTTCAACTGCGAGCAATCGGTGTCCTCGTAGTGACGCGCTTTGAGCTCGATCGCCCAGGCGTCCCAGATCTTGCCGAGCACCCGCCGCAACGCCGCGGCGTCGGCGATGCCGAAGCTCACGTAGATGCGTGGCATCGGGCTTCCGGGGGCGGGTCGCACGAGCGCCAGGGCGACGCCGCCGGTCCAGGCCAGGCGCAGGTCGTCACGCACGCCGAGGTCACCGAGGGTCGGCTGCTCGACCTGCAGCAGATAGGCGTCGATCGCATCACAACACAGCTGCACGTCGAACCCGCCGCGCAGTTGCAGCAGCGCGCCTTCGGGCAGCGGCTGGTCGGGCATCGGCGCCATGCCCTGCAAGAACGCGCCGAGCAGGCCGGTCGGCGGTTTGGGCAAGACGCAGGAGATGTCTTCTTGCAGACTGTCGTCGACGACGGCCAGGCGCCAGGTCATCGTGTCGAGTTTGTCGAGGCCCAGCAGCTTGCATTCGTTGTTCAAGAAGTCCTGCTGGCCCCAGAAGAAGAAGCCGTAGCTCATCATCACGGCCATCTGCGCGAACTGCTGCGGTTCGACGGTGACGTGGATCGACGGTGACGAGTCCGGCGCGGCCGGCAACAGCTGCACGATTTCGGGGGCGCCGCCGGCGACACCGATCAGCAGGTCGTCGTGGCGCAGCGCCAAGGCCGACTCGCCTTCTGGCACCAGGTACTGGAAGTAATCCGGGCGCGTCTGCGAGCCGCCCGGGATCAGGCGAAGGCCGGGCTTGCCGAACAGGGTCTGGTCGGGCGCCAGTTCCAGGCCGGGCGGCAACGTCTGGCGCAGTCCGGCGAGGAACGTGTCGAACCGCGCCGCAGTCGCCGCCAGCGAACCCGCCGTCGGCCGCATCGCCAGGTATTGGTGCTGCTGCAACCACGGCGGGCTGTCCTCGGGATCGCCGTTCTTCCTCGGCGGGTTCATCGCCAGGCCGAACTGCACGTCGAGCAGTTCGGCGAAGCCGGTGCGCCAGGCCTCGGCCTGGCCGAGCTCGGAGAAGCTCAGCGTGCGAGGGTCGGCGGCGCGCAGTTTGTCGACCAGCGCGAGCCAGCGATCACCGAGCGCCCGCAGGTTGTCGCTGGCGAGTGCGACGGCGTCGGCGACCTCGGGGTCGCTGAGCAGGCGCGCCGCGGCGGTCTTGGCGAATGCGGCGCGCAGGCCAGGCAGGTCGCGCACGACCACGTGGATCAGCGGGTGTTTGGGCTGCAGTTCGGTGCGCCCTTGGGCGAGACCATCGACTTGCAGGCAACCGGCAGCGAGCACGGTGGCGAAGGTGGTCGCGAGGGCAGCCCGCGGCATCGGGAATCGGGAGCGGAGGTCGCGCATGTTGCGGTGCTGCGGTCGGACGTGCGGGGCCATCGTCGCCTTCCCTCGCGACGGGCGATAGCCGTGGCGCGCAATTCGTGTCGTCCCCAGTGCCGGTCGGCTCGCGGGTTTCGTCGGTCGTGAGCCGCCGCTAGTCTTCTCCGCCCAATGCGCCTGTCCCAGATCCTGATCTCGACCCTCCGCGAAGAACCCGCCGACGCGGAGATCCCGAGCCACAAGCTGCTCGCCCGCGCCGGCCTGATCGTCAAGACCGCCGCCGGCGTCTACACCTACGCGCCGCTGATGTGGCGCGTGGTGAAGAAGTTCGCGCAGATCGTGCGTGAAGAGCTCGACCGCGAGGGCGCCAACGAAGTGATGCTGCCGATCATCCAGCCCAAGGAACTGTGGGTGTCGAGCGGTCGCTGGGAGCGCTACGTGACCGACGGCATCATGTTCACGCTGAAGGACCGCAAGGGCAGCGAGATGTGCCTTGGCCCGACGCACGAAGAGGTGATGACCAGCTTCGTCAGCGCGCAGGTCAACAGCTACAAGCAGATGCCGGTCAACTGCTACCAGATCCAGGACAAGTTCCGCGACGAGATCCGGCCGCGCTTCGGGCTGATGCGCGGCCGTGAGTTCGTGATGATGGACGCGTACTCGTTCGACGCCGACGACGCCGGGCTCGACGTCGCCTACCAGAAGATGCGTGCCGCCTACTGCCGCATCTTCGAGCGCTGCGGCCTCGAGTACACCGTGGTGCAGGCCGACTCGGGTGCGATCGGCGGCGCGGGCAGCGAGGAGTTCATGGTGATCGCCGACTCGGGTGAGGACGCGATCCTGTTCTGTCGCTCCAGCGGTTACGCGGCCAACGTCGAGAAGGCGACCAGCAAACTGCCCGACGCACCGGCCGGTGGTGAGCCGCAAGCGATGGAGAAGATCGCCACGCCCGACGTCAAGACCGTCGCGCAACTCGAAGCGTTCTTCCCCGGCTGGGTCGCGGGGCGCATGGCCAAGACCGTGCTCTACCACGTCACCTGGAAGAACAAGGAGAAGGTCGTCGCCGTGATGATGCGCGGCGATCTCGAGATCAACGAGGTCAAGCTCACCAACGCGCTCGACGCGCTCAAGGTGCGACTCGCGACCGAAGAGGAGATCGTGGCCGCGACCGGCGCCGCGGTCGGTTTTGCCGGGCCCGTTGGCCTGCGTGACGACGTGCCGCTGCTCGCCGACGAATCGCTGCAAGGCCGCACCAACCTGCTGACCGGCTGCAACGAGACCGGCTTCCACTGCCTGCACGTCAACCTCGGCCGCGATTGTCGCATGCCGTCGTTCAAGGAACTGCGCAAGGCGCGCGCCGGCGAAGGTTGCCCGGTTTCGGGCGAACCGCTGCAAGAGGCGCGCGGCATCGAAGTCGGTCACATCTTCAAGCTCGGCACCAAGTACTCCAAGGCGATGGGCGCGACGTTCATGGACCAGACCGGCAAGCCGATCCCGTTCGTGATGGGCTGCTACGGCATCGGCGTGTCGCGCACGCCCGCGTCGGCCGTCGAGCAGAACCACGACATGAAGGGCATCGTCTGGCCGCCCGCGATCGCGCCGTTCGAGTGTGTGGTCGCGATGCTCGATCCCAAGCGCGACGAGCAGCGTGAGCTCGCCGAGCAGCTCTACGCCGAGCTCAAGGAGAAGGGCGTCGACGTCTGCCTCGACGACCGGCCGATGTCGCCGGGCGCGAAGTTCAAGGACAACGAACTGATCGGCTTCCCGGTGCAGGTGTTCGTGGGGCGCAAGGCCGCCGAGGGGCAGGTGGAGTTCCTGGTGCGCAAGGGCATGGAGAAGGACGAGTGCGCCGCCGGCGACGTGAAGGCGCGCGTGCTCGCGGCGTTGGGCCGGTGAGCTTCAGGCTGCTCGGTGCCGCGGTCCTGGCGTTGGCCATCGTCGCGATCGCGATGGCCTACGGCGGGGAGCGACGCTCGGCATTGCCCCCCTTCGTCTCGCCCGAGGTTGCCATGGCGCTCGGCCACGCCGAGGCCACCGCCTACGCGCGGCGCGAACTGCCGCCGCGCAAACGTTCGCACACGTTGACGACCGGCGACGTCGTGGAACGCGAGGTCGACGCGATCGAGGCGCTCGCAGACGCGCGCGAGGCCGTGGTCCGGATCGCGGTGACCCACCAGAATGGCGACGTGAGCCGCACCTCGCACGGCAGCGGCGTGTTCGTCGAGGCGGGGCGCTTCGTCCTGACCGCGGGCCACGTCGTCGCCGACGCCCCCGATCCGGCCGCGGCCGAGATCACGCTGTATCTGCCGCGACCGCGGCAGGCCAGCGGGCGCGACCTGGAGTTCAAGGCGCACCTCGTCGACTGGCGCCGCGGCGACGACGACCAGGGTGTGCCCCAGGATTGGGCGCTGCTCGAGGTGGTCTCGCCGATGGACCACATGCCGTCGGCCGCCATTGCGACGACACCTGGTTCACGCGTGCTGTTCTGCTACGGCTTTCCGACGCAGCTCGGTCTCGATGGCAAGGGTGACGTCGTTCCGTGGTTGCAGAGCCGATGTCTCGCACCGTTGCTGACGATCGTCGAGCCGGCGGAATCCGACCCGATGAATGTGCGCATGCCGCTGTTCACGCCGCTCGCCGGATGCCTGACCCATGGTGGGCAGAGTGGTGGACCGCTGTTCGACGCGAGTGGCGCAGTTGTCCATGTGATCAGCGGCAACAACACCTGGTGGAACGAGGGTCTGCGCGAGCATTGGATTCGCGGGGCTTCGCTCGATGCGGCGCTCGCGGCGCTGCGGCGGTGAGCATGGGCCTCGATTCGGTCGAACTGGTGATGGCGTTCGAGGACGAGTTCGAGATCCGCATCCCGGACGAGGTGGCTGCAGGCATGCGGTCCGTTCGCGATGTCGTCGACCACGTCGTTGCGCAGCTGGCCGCTCAGGGGCGGCCGCGCGATCGGGACATGGTGTTGGCGATGGTCTACGTGATCACGGCTGACCAGACCGGGGTTGCTCTCGATCGGTTGAGCGAGGATACGCAGTTCGTCGCCGACCTGGGCATCGACTGAGGTTGCTGCGTGGCGCTCCAGCCGCTGCTTGGTCACACGTTTCCGACCCCGAAGTCGCAGCGCAGGCGGGATTGGGTTGAGGCCGTCTGTGGCAGCCATTCGTCGCCGCTCACGCCGACGCGCAGGGGCCAAGCCGGTGAGGCTGACAATGCCCGGATCTGGCCAGGAGCGGGATCGTCCCGGACAGGAAGGATCGAGTCGAGCTTTGCGCGATCTCGTCACCCACCGAGCGAGTATCCCTCGACGAACTCGAGCTGAGCTTGGATCGTCGATGACGCATTGACGATGTAGACCGGCACCTTACGCGCCCACGCCAGGCGCACACCCTCGTGCAGCAGGGCATGCAGGAAGCTCTGGGTGCATACGCGCAGATTGCGGAAGTCGAGCGCCAGCGACTCACGGCGGAGCAGCTTGGGTTCGAGGTGAGTGCTCGAGAATGCATGCGCCGCGGTGGTGTCTTCGGCGGCGACGTCGACCAGGAGGCGCGCCACGTCGTCCGGCGGTTCTTCGAAACGCAGCCATCGATGCGTGATGCGTTTGGGGGTGCGTTGTGCCGCCAGTTCGTGGATGCCAGCGATGATCTCGTCATAGCTGCCGACCTGGGCCAACGCCGTTTCGAACACGACGAGAGTTCCTGGGTAGTCGGCAGCCGCGCCGTTGGTGATCACCGGCTGCGTGTTGTGGGAGTGGGATCGATCCAAGAAGTACGTCGCGCCGCGGGAAGCGAGGAGCAGCCGTCCCCTGGTCCGCTTGGCCATTTCGGAGATGAAGAAGAGGCCGAGACCGGCGTTCTCGACCGTGCCGCTCTCGCCCTCGACGAACGTGCCCGAGACGTGTGGTTCGAGAGCGTGCAGGAGGGCTTGGGCCGGTGTCTGTACCGTTGGGCGCTTGCTGCGCAGGGAGTCGAACATGCCTACGCCGTTGTCGGCGACGACGACCTGCAGCGCGGGTGAGCCTGCGTAGGGGCCGGCATCGTTGCGTTGTGCTGCGACGATGCCACCCGCAGGGTCCTTGCTGTGCTGCACGACGTTCCGCAGCAGTTCGACCAGCACGAACCAGAACAGATCCGCTGCATCGTGACTCGGGCGCGCGGGCAGCAGCAGGTCGATGATCTGCTTCGCGACCGCTTCGGTCTGGCCGATGCGACGAATGCGGGTCAACGTGACCGATGCGGTCATGTTCCTTCGCTGCGATGGCGAAGACCTGGGCAACGTCGATGTCGTCGAATGAAGCCCAGCCGGCCTGCCGCTTGTCGGCAAGCCAACGCAGGAAACTGCTGGGGTCTTCCAGAAGAAAGCGGGGGCCTGACATCGGCGGAACCAAGGTACTGGCGGTGCTCGGAAAGCAGAACAAGTTCTCTTCGGAGTGCAGTGCGGCCCGGTGCTGGTTCAGCTACTTGCGTCTGCTAGCCGCGCCCCAGCAACCGCTTGATCACGCGCTTCCACCCCGAACGCCGCGGCGCCGGGAAGATCGCGTCGAGCTGCGCGCGCAGCGCATCGTCGATCACGACCTCCGCCGCCTCGAGATTCGCCGACAACTGCGCCTCGCTGGTCGCGCCCGTGATCACCGAGGTGATGCCCGGTTGCGCCATCAACCACGCGAGCGCCACCGCCGCCGGCGTCTGCTTGCGCGCTTCGCACAACGCCACGAACTGCTTCACGGCGCGAGTGCGTTCGGGCGTCAGGTAGTCGTCGACCCAGCGACTGGTCGCGCCGCGGCTGCCCGCGGGTTTGCCGTTCAGGTACTTGCCGGTCAACGCACCGCTGGCGAGCGGGCTCCAGACCACGATCGCCATGTCGAGCTCTTGGCACATCGGCACGACCTCCAGTTCGATCGACCGCTCGAACAGGTTGTAGGGCGGTTGTTCGACGCGCGGCGGCTGCACGCCGAGTTGCTGTGCCAGCTGGTGCGCCTGTTGCAGCGTTGCCGCCTGCCAGCAACTCGTGCCCCACGCGCGCACCTTGCCGGCGGCGACGAGGTCACCCATGGCCTGCACGGTTTCGGCGAGCGGCACGCTCGGGTCTTCGCGGTGGCAGAAGTAGAGGTCGAGGTGATCGCGGCCCAGGCGCTGCAGCGTGTTGTCGATCGAGGCGTGGATGTGGGCGCGCGACAGGCCGCGGTCGCCGGGAGCGTCGCTCATCGGCCAGAACACCTTGCTGCTGACGACCAGGTGCTCGCTGTCGACTTCGCGCAGGAACTGGCCGACCACCCGTTCGGCGGCGCCGTACGCGTAGACATCGGCGAGGTCCAGGAACGTCACGCCGCGCTCGACCGCCGCGCGCAGGATGCGCAGCGAGGCGTCGTCGTCGAGGGAGCCGCCGAAGGTCAGCCAGCCGCCGAGCGAGAGGCTGGAGATGGTGAGGTCGGTGCCTGGGATCGGGCGTGTTTGCACCCGGGGACCTTACTGCCTGGCGAGCCGGGCACGAGCGTTCGGCCGCTGCTCGGGGCACCGCGGTGGCAGCTCTGCCCACGCGTAGCGGCGGCGCGGGCCCGTTCGTCGCTCACGCCATGCCCCTCGCATACGCGCCGACGGCATGCGGGCAGAACACGAATGCCTCGTGACAGAACCGCAGCCGCGTCGCCATGCATCGTGAAGCCGCGCAGTCGCGTGGTGTCCCTCCAGCACATACCGAGAAACATGATCCTCCAACGCTTCCTGACTGGCAGTCTCCTGTGCACTCGCCATCTTCGTGCCCTCGCTGCTCCGCTCGGGCTCACCGCCTTCCTGGCCGCTCAGGCGCAGCAACCGCTGTGGACGCAACAGGAGGTCATCGCCTTCGGCCATCACTCCTGGTCGATGTCCGGCATCGGTGATGTCAACGGTTCGGGCACGGGTGACGTCGTCATCGGCTGCCCGCGCGACCTCAGCGTCACCTTCGGCCTCAACGGCGGTTCGGGGATGCTCGTCGACGGCACCGGGTCGATCATCCGCTACGTCTATGGCGCCAACGGTGACCGCTTGGGTGTCTCCGCCCTCGGTCTTGGCGACGTCAACGGCGACGGCGTGCCCGACTTCGCCCTGGGCGCGACCCAAGGTGATGCCGTGCCCGGCGGCCGTCTCAACGGCTACGTCGCGTTCTACAGCGGCGCCAGCACCGGCAACGGCGCGGCGCAGGTCATCTGGGCAGGGATCACGCCGACTTCGTCTGCTCTCAATCCGGATCAGTTCGGAAAGGTGCTCGCTGCCATCGGCGATTGGAACGGCGACGGCATCTCCGAGATCCTCGTCGGCACGCCGAATGGCCACAACCCGCCCGTGTACCAGCACCAGGGCTACATCGACGTCTACGACCCGGTCGCCGTCTTCGCCGGCAATCTCACGCCCCTGTTGCACATCAGCGGTCCGTCGGCCGCGTCCCAGTTCGGCACCAGTGCCACCTGCATCGCGGACCTGAACGGCGACTCGATCCCGGAGTTCGCCGTCGGCTCGAAGACCGAACCGACGGGGCTTGGCAACTCGGGAACCGTGCGCATCTACGCCGGTGGCACCGGCACGCTGCTGCGTGTCGCCAGCATCGACAGCGACACGTTCGGCACTTCGGTCGCCGGTGTGCAGGACATCAACGGCGACGGCAAGGCCGACCTGGCCGTGGGCGTTCCGGGCTACGGGCTGTTCAAGGGCCGCGTGGTGATGATCTCGGGCGACTGGATCCTCACCGGAAACGGCCAGCAAACTCTGGCGACCTACAAGGCCATCGACGCCCACCCTGCATTCTTCAACATCAACTACGACCTGTTCGGCTCCTCGATGGCCAACATGGGTGACCGCGACGGCGATGGCTTCGACGACCTGTTGGTGGGCGCCCCGCTTGGTCCGAGCTGGGATCCAGACACCGATCCGAACTGGCCGTGGAGCTCGACCCTCAGCGGATGTGGCTATGTCCGGCTGATCTCCAGCTCCGACGGCGCCATGCACAAGGCCTACCGCGGCGAAGCCGAGAACGACAACTTCGGCTACACCGTCGCCAATGTCGGCGACCTCAATCAGGACGGCGTGCCCGACATGGGCATCGGTGCTCCGCGCAAGACGATCAACGTTCCCGAGCAGGGCAAATCGTACTTCTACTCGGGCGCCTACACCCTCGGCAGCGGCTACGGGGCGACCTCGCCCAACTCGGTCGGCGCCGGGGCGAAGATCAGCGCCAAGGGATCACTGAGCATGTCCCACAACACCTTCCATCTGACCTGCTCGAACCTGCCGCCGAACACGATCGGCCAGTTCCTCCTCGGCAACGCGGCGCTGATTCCGCCG
>CAYMPV010000051.1:0-30000 GCA_964392305.1 uncultured candidatus Brocadiaceae bacterium | reverse complement strand
CGACCAGGAAGTACTCGCCGCGGTTGCGTTCCCAGACGACCAGCGGCTCGAGCAGACCGTTGCGCAGGATGTCGTCCTTGTAGTGCAGCACCTTCTCGCGGTTCACCGGGCGGTGGTTCTCGATCGAAGGGTGCAGGGTGATCGTGGCGATCGGTACGTAGTCGTGTCTCTTGGTGGCGATCATCGAAGGTGCTTCCGGGGCGTCTGGGCGGGCCCCTGGAAGGGCGAACAGACTAGGGGGCGGGGGGTCTGGGTGCCACGTTCGTGCGCGCGCCCTGGCCGTCCGCCGCTCAGCTCGAGGCGACCGGGAACCCGCGTTTGCGCATCAGCGCGTCGATGCGCGGCTGCCGGCCGCGAAACGCCTGATACGCCTGGTCGGGATCGACGGTGTTGCCGACCGAGAACACGTGCTGCAGCAGGCGCAGGGCGACCTGCGGGTCGTACGGTCCGCCCGCCTCGGTGAACGCTTCCCACGCGTCGGCGACCAGCGTGTCGGCCCACAGGTAGCTGTAGTAGGCGGCCGAGTAGCCGTCGCCCGAGAACACGTGCAGGAAGTGCGTCGGCCGGTGCCGCATCACGATCTGTTCGGGCATGCCGGCGGCGTCCAGCACCTGCCGTTCGAAGTCCGTGCCCGCGAGCGTCGCGGCGGGCGCGGTGTGCATCTTCATGTCGACGAGCGCGCTGGCCAGGTACTCGGTGGTCGAGAACCCCTGATTGAACTTCGCGGCGCGCTCGAGGCGATCGACGAGCGTCTGGGGGATCGGCGCGTCGGTCTGGTGGTGGCGCGCGAAGCGCTGCAGCACCTCCTTGGTCGACAACCAGTGTTCGAGCAGCTGCGATGGGAACTCGACGAAGTCGCGCGCCACGTTGGTGCCCGACAACGTCGGGTAGGTGACGTTCGACAGCAGTCCGTGCAGCGCGTGGCCGAACTCGTGGAACAGCGTCGTCGCATCGTCCCACGAGATCAGCGTCGCGGCGCCGGCGCTGGCCTTCACGAAGTTGCAGTTGTTGGAGACGATCGTGGGAACGTCGTCGTCGAGCCGCTCCTGCGCGCGGTAGTCGTTCATCCACGCGCCCGAGCGTTTGCCGGGGCGCGCGTAGGGATCGAAGTACCACAGGCCGACGTGTCGGCCGTCGCGGTCGAGCACCTCCCAGACACGCACGTCGGGGTGGTACCCGGGCACGTCGTCGATCGCGCGGAACTGCAGCCCGAACAATTCGCCAGCGACCCAGAACATGCCCTCGCGCAGTTGCTCGAGCTGCAGGTACTGTTTGACCTCGTCCTGGTCGAGGTCGTAGCGCTGCTTGCGCACCTTCTCGGCGTAGTAGCGGTAGTCCCACGGCGCGATCGTGATGCGCTGGCCCTCGCGCTCCGCGAGCTGCTGCATGTCGGCGACCTCCTCGCGCACGCGCGCGACCGCTGGCGTCCAGACCGCCGTGAGCAGCTCCATGGCGCGTTCGGGCGTCTTCGCCATCGCGTTCTGCAGGCGCCAGTGGGCGTGCGTCGCAAACCCGAGCAGGGCGGCGCGCTCGGCGCGCAGCGCCAGGATCTCGGCGATCAAGGGGTTGTTGTCGCGCGCGCCACCTTCGGCCCGGTTCGTGAACAGGCGCCACGCCGCTTCGCGCAGGTCGCGCCGCTCGGCGTAGGTCAGGAACGGGTCGATCGACGAACGCGTGTTGTCGATCACCCACTTGCCCGCCAGGCCGCGGCGGGCGGCGGCGTCGGCGGCCGCGGCGACCAGCGACGGCGACAGCCCGGCGAGGTCGGCTTGTCGCTCGAGCACCAGGAAACGGTCGGTCTCCTCGGCGAGCACGTTCTGCGTGAACGTGGTGTAGAGCCTGGCGAGTTCCTGGTTGATCGCCGACAGCCGGGTCTTCTTGGTCGCGTCGAGGCGCGCGCCGGCGCGCACGAAGTCGTCGTGGTGCTTCCAGCACAGGCGCCGCTGTTCGGCGGAGAGGTCGCCGCGTTCGGCGGCGGCGTGCACCGCCTCGATGCGCGCGAACAGCTTCTCGTTCTGCGTGATCCGATCCGAGAACGCGGCCAGCTCGGGGTCCATCTGCCGTTCCACTGCCTGGAACTCCGCGTTGCTCATCGTCGCGCTCCATACGCCGTAGACCGTCATCGCGCGACTCAGCGAACGGCCGACGCGCTCGAACGCGGCGATGGTGTTCGCGAACGTGGCCGGAGCCGATTCGTCGGCGATGCGCTCGATCTCAGCTTGGGCCGCTGCCATCGCCGAACGCAGGGCCGGCGCGAAGTCGGCGATCGCGACGCGGTCGAACGGCGGCACGCCGCCGTAGGGGCCGGGCCAGGGGGCGAGCAGAGCGTGGTCGTCGGGGAGGTGGGTTTCGGACGTGCGGGCGCTGGTCATGAGTCGGTGGTGCACGCTAACGAGGCTCGTGCCCAGGCGCGAGCCGGCAATGTGTGGCGGGTCGATCAGCGCGTCGGCGCGCCGACGGCCGCCGTTGCCTGCTCAGGTGCGGTGGTGGCGACGCGCAGGATCTGGTGACCACAGCGCCACAACGCCTCGACGAACGCGTCGCTGCGTTGACCGACGAAGTGCACCACCGCGTAGCGTTTGCCGTCGTGGTCGAACACGCTGGCACTCGTGAGGCGCAGGCCGCGCAACGCCGCGATGCCGTTCATGTCGCCGAGCACGTCGCCATCTTGGGCGACGACGCAGGTCACCTCGTAACCGGGTTGGTCGGCACCTGACATGCACAAGAACGCGCGCAAGAGGTCCTGTTCGGTCAGGATCCCGACCAGTCGGCCGCGGTCGACCACCGGCAGGCAGCCGAACTTGTGGTCGTGCAGGATGCGTGCGGCCGCCGCGATCGAGGTGTTGGACGCGATCGTGAACGGTTGCGGCGTCATCACCTCGCCTACCAAGGGTGCCTCGCGGTCCACGGCGCGCGGCGACATCGGGTGAATGCCGGCTTCGGCGGCGAGGAACAGGTCGTGGCTCGACACGAGACCGACGAGCTGCGTGTCGTCGTCGGGAGCCACGACCAGCAGGTGGCGCACGCGACGTTGGGCCATCTGCCTGGCAGCGCTCGTCACCGTCGTGTCCGCGGTCACCGTCAGCAGGTCGGTCGCCATCCACAGACTGGTGTCCATGGGGGCTTCATCGGCCGCCGTGCCGCGCCGCAAGTGTCTTCGGTCCAGGCCTGGTGCTGCGTCCCCGGTGGCATCGGCGCGCCGCGCCACCGGCAACGCGGCTCAAACCTGCAATCTCAAGTCGACGGTCGCCCCGATCTGCAGCCGTTCACCGGCATTGCCAGCCAAGGTCACGATCACCACACGTTCGTACTCGTCGTCCCCGAGCCAGCCCTTCTCGGTCAAACCCGTCAGCTGGCCACCCAGCGCCTGCACCATCTGCGGCAGGGTATTGCTGTGCGCGGCGACGACGATCACCTCGGGCACAGTCGGTTCGTCGGCACCCGCGGCAACCGCGCCGAGCCCGGCGGCAAACTGCGCCGAAGCACGCGCGTCGTAGTCCTCGACGGCGACGCCGGCCTTCGCGGCCAGGGGCGCGAGCGTCTGGCGCGTGCGGCGGAACGGCGTCGCGTAGGTCTTGGTGACGCCTGCGGCCGCGAACATGGCAGCGAGCTTGTCGGCGCGCGCGCGCCCTCGTTCGGTCAGCTCGGGGTCGACCTTGTCGTTCGGATCCTTCTCGGCGTGGCGCACGAACACGACGGTGCGGCAACGCAGTGGCGGCGGGGTCTTGGGGGTGGGGTCCTGGGCGCGCGCAGCGCCGGTCGGTGTGGTCCAGGCCAGCCAGCCGAGCGCGGCGGTGGTGAGCGCCTCGCGGCGCGAACAGGGCGTGGTTTGGCTCATGGTTCGAACTCGCGGCAGACCATAGCGGGCGCTCGTCGACGTCGCTCGCAGGACGAAGATCAGCCGAAGATCAGCCGAAGATCGGCAACGCGACGTACCACTGCGTGAACTGTCCCCAGGTCTCGCTGGCGGCGACCGCGCCCATCGAGGCGTGCAGCGCGCCGAAGAACACGAGCGACAGCGGCCACGCAAGCCGCCGTTCGCCGGCGCGGTGATCGGCGACGATCAGCGCCACGCAGACCAACTCGACGGTCACGAAGCTGCCGTGCAGGGCAGTCATGAAGTCCACGTGGGGCGCGAGCACCCGCGCGTAGAGGCGGGTCAGTGCGGGTGGCAGGCCGAGCAGGACCGTCGCCGTCATGAAGCGAACATGCGCGGCCGGCCGGCGCACGTTGGCCAGCCCCAGGCCCACCAGCAGCAGCAGGAACACCAGCGAGCAGACGTCGAGCCACGACAGCAGCGGCGGCAGGAACGGCGGCATGCGCGTGTTGTCGAACATCACCCGCACCATCTGCAGGCCGCTGCCGACCAGGATCGGCAACAGCACCAGGGCGCCGACCGCGACCCGGCGGTGCCACTGCCGGTGATGGTGCGCGATCAGCCACGATTGCAGTGCCAGTACACACACCCACGAGGTGGCGGTGACGCCGTGCAGCGTGTGCGCAAAGTCACCCGCGCCGAGGCTGGCGAAGAAGCTGGGCCAGAACCCGGCGACGATCGCCGCGAGCGCAAGCAGCAGGAACCAGTGGGCGCGGCGGTAGGGCATGGCCCGCAAGTGTGCCGGCAGAGGCATGCGGGAACCAGTTCGCCCGATGCGCAGGCCGTGGGCCCTACGACACCAGCGGCCCGCCGTAGACCTCGTGGTAATCCTGCAGCGCCGCGGTGATCACCTCGTGCGCGCGCGCCTTGTCGTACGGCGTCAGCGGCACCGGTGTCGCGCCGGGCACGAGTTTGTAGGTCGAGAAGTAGTGGCGCAGGCGCTCGACCAGCACCGGCGGCAGGTCGTGCAGGTCCTCGACCTCACCCCAGACGAAGTCACCGGCGAGCACGGCGACGATCTTGTCGTCGGCTTCGTCGCCGTCGAGCATGGTCAGGCCGCCGATCACCTTGGCCTTGACCAGGATCTCGCGCGCGTTGATCGGCCGTTCGCTGAGCACGCAGATGTCGAGCGGGTCGCCGTCGCCCTTCTTCGCGCCTTCGGTCAACGAGCCGACGCGGCGACCGCACAGCGTGCGCGGGATGAAGCCGTACAGGCTCGGCGGCTGCGAACTGGTGCGCTGCGGGCGGTCGACGCGCAGGAAGCCGTTGACCTTGTCGATCTCGTACTTCACGAGGTCGAACGGGGTGATCTCGATGTAGGCCTGCACGATCTCGGGCGGCTTGGGGCCGGGGCCGATGCCGTGCCAGGGATGCGGACGCCAACTGTAGAACGGTTCGGGGAACGACATGCGTGGGGCCAGAGCGTAGGTGGAAGGACGTGGCGCGCGCCAGCAAGGACGTGGATGTGGGGGGATGGACGGGGCGGTCGCAGTGAGGATAAAAGGCATGCGATGGGGGGAAGAATGGCCTGAAGGAGCCTCGCTCGCCGTCTCTGAAACCCGGAGTAATCGCATGACCTGCAGTTCTTCGCTGCTCGCTGCTCGCTGCTCGCTGCTCGCTGCTCGCGTTGGCGAGCGTCCTGATTCCGCCTGAACTGGCTGCCCAGGGCACGTGGGCAGCTGGCTATCCCCACCCGCTGAACCAGGCGCCGTCACCATGGCCACAGACGTCGACGGCGACCAACTTCGAGGCGATCAACATGGCCGTCATTCCGAAGACGACGAAGGTGATCGTCTGGGACAAGAACGAGCTCAACCAGGCCATCCCGCTCACGTCGACGTGGCCGCAGCGCTTCGCCGTCGGCGATCCGGTGACCGGCGTGTTCGACAACTACGTGGTGCAAGTGCCGGCGGGCTGGGGCGACCTCTTCTGCGCCGGTCAATGCTGGTTGCCTGACGGCAAGCTGTTCGTCGCTGGCGGGAACTCGCGCTACACGCCGGTCTACGATGGCAGCCAGTTGGCGGCGATCTGGGATCCGGCTTTTGCAGCCCTACCGCCCCTGCACGGATGGAACTTCCTGTCCGGCCAGCCGATGAACAAGAAGCGCTGGTATCCGACGGTGACGCTGTTCCTCGACACCAGCAGGCAGCCGCGTGTCATGGTTGCCGGGGGCATCGAAAGCACGGCGAACAACTACTGCGCGAATGGCACGGGTCCCGGCGGAGATGGAGCCTTCAACACCTACGAGGTCTGGAACATCGCCACCAACGACTGGGAGCGCCAGACGCCGACGTCACCGCCCACGCTCTACGACGGTCCGTTGGTCGTGGGGCAGAACTGCCTCTCGGTGCTGGGCGAGTACCCACGGCTGCACCTCTTGTCGACCAACCGCGTGTTCCTGGCCGGGATGTTCACTGGCGCCAACCGCGTGCGTCACGACGAATTGCTCGGGCCACCGCAGATCTGGGAAGCGACTCCGCCGTGGACCAGCAGTCCCGAACGCATGCTGGGCTCGTCGATCCTCGTGCCCAACGTCGGCCACTCACCCGGTGCTGACAACCTGGTGATGGTGCTCGGCGGTGGTGACTACGCCACGCAGAGCGTCGTCAGCGACAATCGGGTGATCGATGCCGCGGCGATCAACCCGGTGTGGAGCCAGTCCAACCCGATCGGTGATCCCTACGCGTACAACTTCCCGAGGATGGTGGCGAACGTGGTGCTGCTGCCGACGGGGGAAGTGGTCGCGATGGGTGGATCCTCGAACTACTACGATCCGATCACCTGGTCGAACAACACGCCGGTCTTCGACACCGAGATCTTCAGCAAGACCACGGGATGGGTGGTGGACTCGGCGCAGTCCTCGGAACGCATGTACCACTCGACGGCGGCGCTGCTGCCCAGTGGGCACGTGGTGTCGGCTGGCAGTGACCAACGCAGCAGCGACTACGAGATCTACTCGCCGCCGTACCTCAACACCGGGTTGACGCGGCCGGACTTCGCCGGTGCTTGGTCACGCTCCAACCCACCAGGTTGGATTGCGATGCAGTTCGGGCAGACCTACGTGATCGATCACGCGCCGCTGCCCGTGGGCGTCACGGTGAGCCGGGTCGTGCTGATGCGGCCGTGCTCGACGACGCACCACAGCGACATGGATCAGCGTTACGTCGAACTCGTGCCCGTGGTCTACAAGCCGCCGCAGTACAGTCCGCCCGACACGATCACGGTGCGGGCTCCCGTCGGGCCTACGACGTCCTCGATGGAAGCGCCACCGGGTTTCTACATGGCGTTCCTGATCTCTTCGCAGGGGATCCCGTCACAGGCGAAGTGGGTGCTCCTCCAATGAACGGATTGCAGATCTGCTTCGCAATCTTGCAGCTGCTGACCTTCGCCGCCGCCGGCGCGGCACAAGAGCTCGCTTGGACGATCGTCGGGCGCGACAACATGCCTTCCGGAGGAACACGCATACTCGGCTACAAGATGGCGGCGATCGGCGACGTGGATGGTGACGGCCACGAGGATCTGCTGACGATCGCCAGAGCCTCCTGCAACGCTCCATCGCTGGACTATCTGTGGCTGGTGTCGGGAGCCACCGGCTTACTGATACGCGAGGTGCCAACTCCGCCTCCGCTAGGAGTGCTGCAGTACTACTGCATCGACTCGGCCGGCGACTGGAACCAGGACGCGACTCCGGACTACCTGGCAGGCGTGCATGACAATGGTCTCCTCGGGGGCGGTTTCGCCGTCGTGCGCAGTGGCGTCGACGACAGCATCCTCGCCACCCTGCCGTCCACCGCGTTGCAGGTCTGCGGCGGCATGGACGTGAACGGCGACGGCCGCCCCGACGCCGTCGTCGGCTGGGAGTACGGGGCCAATTGGTGGGGCCAGGCCGATGTCTATTCGAACAGCGGCCAACTGCTCTACCGCCTGACCGGTGACCCCAACGCCAACCCACCGCTCGCGATCGCCAACTGCTTCACGCGACTGAACGACATCGACGACGACGGGGCGGACGACTTCGTGATGGGGTGCTACGACTTCTCCGCGAGCGGTTCGAACGTGATCGTGTCGGGACGCACTGGCGCCACCATCCGGATCTGCACCGGTCAGCCCGGTGACGTGCTCTGCGAGGCGCTCGCGAACTGCGGCGACATCGACGGCGACGGCTACGAAGACTTCGCTGCGAGTTCGGCCGGCAACGGCGGTGCCGCGGTCAAGAAGGTGCGCGTGTTCTCGAGCCGCACGGGCCAGGTCCTGCACGGCTGGGACGCAGCGCCGAACACGGGATTCAGCTACCAACTCGGTGGGGGCGTGGACCTCGACGCCGATGGCGTGCCCGACGTGGTCTCGGGCGGCGACGAATGGGTGTCGGCCAATCTGCGCGGGGTTCTGTACGCGTGGTCGGGCCGGGACGGTTCGTTGATCGCGCGCGTCGTGCCGCACGTCTCGAACATGCGCATCGGCAACTGGAGTGCGGCGTTGCGCGCGGGGCCAGGTGATGAGACCGGGCTGTTCCTGGTCTCCGACGACTGGTGGGCACAATCCTCTTGTGCAACCAACCTCAAGGCCATCCACGCCTACCGTGGCCTGCCGCGCACCAGCCGACGCTCGGGCGCAGCGTGTCCTGGCACGCTGCAGTCCGCGCCGCAGCTCGGCATGCAGTCCCTTGGCAGCACCGGGGTGCGTGTGCACTTGTCCGGCGCCCCACCCGGCGCCCCGGCGGTCCTGATGCTCGGGCTGTCGACGACGAGCATCTTCGGCATTCCGCTGCCGCTCGCGCTCGATCCGCTGGGTTTCACCAACTGCTCGCTGCGCACGTCGATCGACGCGCAGTTCCTCGCGGTTACCGGCACCACGGGTCTCGATGCGGGGTACGTGCGCCTCGACGTGCCGCACCCGGTGCCCGCGAGTGGTCAGGGACTCTGGACCCTCGCGGGCCAATGGGTCGTGCTCGGCGCGGGCATGGAGTTCCCAGGTGGGCTCACGCAGGTCATCACCTGGCGACGGTGACTCGCGGCCCCACGGTGCTGGCTCGCGCCTGAATGGACCAGCGCGCACGGCCTCGGCTTGCCGACATCGGCACACCGTGGCAGAACAGTGCCCGCATGCCCGAATTGCCTGACGTCACGGTCTATTGCGAGCGGCTGGACGCGCTGCTCGCCGGGCACGTGCTGGCGGGGCTGCGCATCTGCAGTCCGTTCGTGCTGCGCTCGGTGAGTCCGACACCCGACGTGCTGGTCGGGCGCACGTTCGTCGCGGCAAAGAGGCTGGGCAAGCGGCTGGTGCTGCAGTTCGGCGCCGAACACTTCGTCGTCGTGCATCTGATGATCGCCGGCCGTCTACGCTGGTTTGCGCGCGAGAAGAAGCTCGGCAGTCGCATCGACCTCGCCGCGTTCGAGTTCGCGAACGGCACGCTGGTGCTGACCGAAGCCGGCAGCAAACGCCGCGCGTCGCTGCACGTGGTGCACGGCAAGGAACACCTGGCGCAGTTCGACCGCGGCGGTTTGGAGGTCGAGGCGGCTACGGCCGAGCAGTTCGCGGGGCGGCTGCGGCTCGAGAACCGTACCCTCAAGCGCGCGCTGACCGATCCGACCTTGTTCTCGGGCATCGGCAACGCCTACTCCGACGAGATCCTGCACCGCGCGCGGTTGTCGCCCGTGACCTTGACCTCACGCCTCGACGACGCGCAGGTCGAACGGCTGCGCGTCGCGATCGTCGACACGCTGCGGCAGTGGACCGACCAGCTGCGTGCCGAGGTCGGCGAGCGCTTCCCCGACAAGGTCACGGCGTTCCGGCCCGGCATGGCCGTGCACGGTCGCTACCGCGAGCCGTGCCCCGACTGCGGCTCGCCCGTGCAGCGCATCCGTTACGCGGACAACGAATGCAACTACTGCGTGCTGTGCCAATGCGGCGGCAAGCTGCTCGCCGACCGCGGCCTGTCGACCTTGCTCAAGAAGGACTGGCCCAGGACGCTGGCCGAGCTCGAAGAACGGCGCGGTGGCGCGCACGGGCGGCCAAGTTCGTGATCGGGTTCGGTCGATGACGTCGGAGTTCGCGGTGCGCCGCCGCGTCGCGGCGCGGTCCCGGGCGTCTCTCGCCATGTTGCGCATGTTGCCTTTCAGCCTGCTGCTGCTCGCCGGCCACCTGCACGCGCAGGCGCCGGCCGGCGGCGACGTGCCGTCGTCCGTGCTGACCCTGCAGGGCCGCGTGTTCGACGAACTCGGCGAGCCGGTGCCGGCGGCGACGGTCGAAGTGTTGCGCGACGGCCGCCGCACGCACCGCACCGCCACCGACGCGGTTGGCCGGTTCCTGCTCGCGGGCGTCGGCGAGGGGCGCCTCGAGGTGGTCTTCGTCGCGCCCGGCAAAGCCACGGTCCGCCGGCAGCACCTGCTGGTGCCGGGCCGCCAGGTGGTGGTCGCCGAACTGTGTGACGCGGTGCCGCTGCGCGGGCGGGTCGTCGACGCCGACGGCGAGGCCGTCGATGGGGCGACCGTGCTGCTGTTCGCCGACGGATGCAGCGAAGTGCACAGCGACGCCCGCGGCGAGTTCGAGTTCGCGTCGGCGCGGGTCGGTACCGCCGTGCTGCGGGTGTTCGGTGCACACTCGTTCACGGCGCTCGACGTCGCCGTGCACGACGGCGCACAGGTGGTGTTGCAGCTGCCGCGCACCGGCATCGCCAGCCGCCTGGTGCGGGTGCACGGCTTGCCGGCCGAGACCGCCAGCGTGGCCCACGTTCGGGTGCTGTCGGTCGAAGGTTTGCTGTCGCCGTCCGCGGGCCGCGTCGCGCTCGCCGCCGACGGCACGGCGTCGGTGCAGGTGCTGTCGACGAGCCTCGTCGAGTTGGTGGCGCCGGGTTTCGTCACGGCGCCGCGCGGGGCGCTGGTCGAGAACGTCGCGCGCACACCGATCGAACTGCACGCGGTCGCGGTGGCGCCGCAGAACGCGGCAACGACAACGCTGCGTGGCCGCACGATCGACGAGCAGGGTCGCCCTGTCGGCGGTCTTGCGGTGCGCGTCGAGACGTTCGACGACCGCATCGTCGGTCGGGGCACGGTCGCTGCCGACGGCACCTTCCGGCTCGCGCTCGACATGCAGGCCAACCAGCCGTGCCGCGTGAGTCTGGAGCGCGGTCGTTACTACGTGTGCAACCCCGGCGCCAGGCTGCGTGGCAACGACTGCGAGGTGACGCTGACGCGCGCCGAGGAGGACCTCGTGCTCGAGCTCGAACGCGGCGGCGCCGTCGTGGCCCAGGCCCGCACCGAGGCCGGCGATCGGCCGATGCTGCGCCCGGTGCACGTCGCCTGTGCCGATCGGCCGTGGTCGACGTTCGTGCCGACCTTCTGCGATGCGGACGGACGCTTCGAACTGCACGGCCTGCCCGCCGACGAATACCTGCTGCGCACCTCGACCGACGCAGGTGATGTGCTGTGGGCGACGGTGCGGGTCACCGTCGGCCGGACCGTCGAGGCGGTGCGGTGGCGGTCGGCACGCGGCGGGGTGGTGCAGGGCAGGGTGGTCGATGCCGCTGGTGCGCCGGTGGCCGGCATGACGCTGCGCCTGTGGCAACTTGATCGCCCCGACCCGATGGCGGCGACCGCCGATGCCTGGTGCACGGTGCGCACCGACCGGCTGGGCCGCTACCGGCGCGCCGCGTTGCCGTCCGGGCAATGGTGGCTCGGCGCCGACCGCGGCGACGGGATCGAGCCGGTGGCCCTCGACGTACGCGCCGGCGTGGCCGCGACCGCCGAGGTGCCGTTGGCCGCGCCGCCGCGCTGATCACAGTTCGTCGGGCCGCGCGGTCGATGGGAGGGGCATGTCCGACGCCTCGGAAGATCCCCGCCACGGCACGCGCTTGCTGCTGATGTGGCTGTGCTGGATCGCGCTCGCGGCGTTCCTGTTCGCGGCCGGCGTGATCGGCTGGGTGTAGGGCATGGCGCCGCGACCGCACCTGAGCGTTCCCGCGCGTGTCGGGATCGACCTGCTGGCGCTGACGACGCTGCTCGGTGCGGCGTTCGTGTTTCGTCAGCAGCCGTCGCCGCAGGTCGGGGTGGTCCGGTCGGTATCGCCGGACACGCGTGAGGCGGCTTCGGTCGTGGCGGCGGTCGGGCCCGTCGAGCGCGTCGCGGTCGCCGTGCCCGCTGCGGTTGCGCGGGATCCCGCGGCCGAGGCGTCGCGCGGAACTGCGGCATCGTCGCCCGGGTCGGAGGCGGACGACGGCAAGGCGTGGCTCGAGTTGCGATTCGTCGGGCTCACGTCGCAGTGGCAGGCAAAGTTGCACTATCGGGTGAGCGTCGCTGGGCAGTTTGACCACGGCTTCTGGGAGCACGCCGTGGGGACGGACCAGGCACCCGCGCGCGTGGCGGCTCCGGTCGGGTTGGAGGTGTCGTGGCGTGTGTCATCGAGCGTTGCCGGCGCTTCCTGGTCGTGCCGCGGCGTCGAAGCGCCACTGCGGGCCGGCGAGCATCGATCGGTCGTCGTCGACCTCGGCGGGCTGGCTCGCCAGCGGTACCGCGTGACGGCGGTCGCAGCCGAGCTCATGCCACACCTCTCGGTGAAGGCGTTCACCGCGGAGGAGGGCTGGGGGCACGATTGCAACGTCCTCGTTCTCGACGGCGATGGCGGCTTCGTCTGGTGCGGTGTGCCGCCGGACGCGTTCGCGGTGGCGACCGTCGGTGGGCCACACTGGCTGCGTCAGCGAGAGAGCGGTGGTGTGGTCGAGCTGCAGCCGACGCAATCCCTGCTCGGCGTGGAGTTGCTCGGCGCGGACGGCGCGGCGGTTCCGTCGTTGCGACACGGCGACAGTGGGCCTGGCGGGCTGCGAGGCAGGCAGCTGGTGCACGTGTTCGTGCGTGAGGACCTACCGGAACGTATCCACCTGAGCACCGGCGAGCAGATCCATGCGTTCCGCACGGACCTGTTCCCGCCCGTCGACCTGGTCGCGCTGCGCACGACCGATGCACTCTCGCTCGGCCGCCTCGTGGTCGAAATCGATGGCGAGCGCATCGGGCGTGTCGACCAGCGCCTGCACTTGCTGCGGCGCGACGGCACGATCGCGCGGGTCGGCATGGGCCGCGGTGCGGTCGCGTTCGACAACCTCGATCCCGGCAGCTACGACGTGCGTTGGCAGAGCGCCGGTTGGCCCGGGGAATCCGTGGCGCGCGGCGTCGTCGTCGCAGCAGGACAGGAGGTGCGTCTGCAGGCGACGTGGCCTCGCACGACCGCGTGGACCGGCGAGGTGCTGCGCAATCCCGCTGCGAGTCACCGGCAGCCGCGCCCGGAACGCATGCGTTTTGGCACATGGAAGACGCGCCGGATCGGCGTCTGGTCGAAGATCGCACCGGACGGCTCGTTCGCGTTCGAACTGCCCGAAGGCCAGTTGCCGGCGATGCCCGCTGAGGTCGCCTGGAACTACGCGGTGTTCGCGTGCGAGACCGTCGACGTCGATGCGGAACGGCACCACGTCGTGGTCCGGGAGCCGGCCGACGTCACCTGGGTCCAACTCTCGGCCGAGGTCTCGGGCGAGCAGGACTGGTGTCTGCAGTTGAGCGATGACGACGAGGTGGTTCCGTACGCGATCGTGCATCCGGGCGTGGGGCCTCTGGTGCCGGTGTCTCGCGGTGCCTCGCTGCGCGGCGTGCTCGGCGTCGACGGCACGGAGCGGGCGTGGTTCGTCGTCGACGGCAGCCTGCCCGAGGTCGTGGTGCGACCCGCGGAATGCCGCGACCTCGAGGTCCGCAACGAACGGCAGGGTGCCGGGCTCTACGTCGTGCCGGTCGGGCCTCACGGACAGCGCGGGGTTCCCGTCGCGCTGCGGGTGGCTGGCGCCACGCGGTTGTCGGTCCTGGCCGACACCCGCGATCTGGCGGTGTTCCGGGGCAGGGTTCTCGGCGAGCCGATGACGGTGCTTCGCGTCGGCACCGACCCGGTGCTGACCCTGCGCTGACCGGCTGCCGGGCACCCCCGATCCATTCAAGCGGCGCGGCCCCGCGGTCCGAAAGCCCATGACATCGGGCGCTTGCCGGGTTCTCGGCTTCCAAGTGACGGCCCGGCTCCTAGCATGACGCGCCCGTCGTGCCACGGAATCACCGACGAATGCGAGCCAGCATGCAACTCGCGGCGGCGATCTCGATCGCCACTGGTGGTGCCGCCGCCCAGGGCGGTGACGTGTTCTCCCTGACGCTGGAGGACCTCGCCGAGGTCAAGGTCTCGGTCGCCTCGGTGCGCGACCGACCGGTGCGTGAACAGCCCGCCGTCGTGACCGTGATCACCGCCGAGCAGATCGCGCGCATGGGCGCCATCGACCTGCTCGACATCCTCAAGACCGTGCCCGGCTTCTGGATCGCGGCTGACGTCATCGGCGGGGTGCTGACACCGACGTTCCGCGGTCTCGCCGGCGGCGAAGGCAAGATCCTGCTGATCGTCGACGGCATCGAGCAGAACGACGACCTCTATGGTGCGCCGGTGATCGGTCAGCGGTACGCCGCGGCGACGATCCGGCGCATCGAGATCCTGCGCGGACCGGGTTCGGCGCGTTACGGCGGCAACGCGATGCTGGCGGTGGTCAAGGTGTTCACCAAAGGCGCCGAAGTGGATGGCATCGAGTTGTCGTTGCAGAGCACCAGCAGTGCGCGGCACCAGACCAACGAGCTGTTGAGCTTCGCCGGCGGCACCGAACTCGACGACTGGACGTTGTCGGTTGCGGGCCACGTCGATCGTGGCATCAAGTCGACCGGGGACTACACCTCACCCGCCGGGTCGACGTTCGCGCTCGAGGACAGCTCGGATCTCGATTCGGCGTCGCTGCGCCTTGGGGCCAGTTGTCGCGGTTTCGGCGCACGCCTGCACTACGACAGCCTCGCCTGGGACGACTCGCTGTTCGCGGGTGAGGGTGACAGCCAGGTCAATCGGCGTGAGTTCGAGCAGTTTCATGGCGAGCTGAGCTACGAACTGCGCATCGACGACGGGTGGACGATCACGCCGCGGCTGCTGTATGCGCGCGGCAACCCGTGGGGCTACACGCGCCTTGGGGAGGAGAACCGGTATCAGACGGCGCGTTACGAGGCACAGGTCGAGTCGTTGTTGCGGACGGACAGCATGGGGGACCTGCTGGTCGGCGCCAGCTTCTACCGCGTGCAATCCGAGCTCGAGTCGGGCGTCGGTTCGTTCGGCTTCGACCCCGCGACCTACTACGGCGACGACCAGGTGCACCACAACGACGTCGCGGTCTACTCGCAATACGACTTCGACACCGACCTGGCGACGTTCTCGGTCGGCGCGCGATATGAAGATCACAGCACCGTCGGCGACAAGCTCGTGCCGCGCTTCGCCGTGACGCGCAGCTGGGACGCCTGGCACGGCAAGTTCGTCTACAATCGTGCGTTTCGCGTGCCGCAGATCGAGACCATCAACACCGCCGAACGCGCCGGCAGCTCGATCCGGCCCGAGACGCTCGACGCACTCGAGGTCGAGGTCGGCTACACCGGTGAGGCCACTACCTTCACCGGCAGCCTGTTCTGGCTCGAGAACCAGGACTCGATCTTCTTCGACACCTCGCTCGGCACCAGCGGCGGCAACCGCAACGGCGGCGACATCGAGAACTGGGGCGGAGAGTTCGAGGTGCGCCACACCTGCACATGCTGGTCGGCGTTCGGCTCGTACTCGTTCTACCAGTCGCGGCGCAACGAGGTCGCGCCGACCGTCGCCACGGGACACGACACGGCCAATCTCGGCGTGCCCGAGCACAAGGGCGTGATCGGCGTCAGTTGGATCCCCGGCGACTCGACCAGCGTGCAGCTCACGACCACCGTGCTCGGTCGCCGCTGGGCCTACGGTTTCGACGGCGTCGGCAGCTCGGTGCAGGAGGTCGATCCCGAAGTCGACCTGTCGTTGTACCTGCAGCATCGCATCGATCGGGTGACGCTCGGTGTGGGGTTCAGCAACCTGTTCGACACCGACATCTACTACGCTCAGCCATACGACGGTGGGCTGGCGCCGGTGCCGGGACACGGGCGAAGCCTGGTGTTGTCGATGGCGGCGAGGTTCTGATCATGGTCGCTCGCCTGGCAACCCTGTGTGCGTTGGTGGTGACGCTGTCGCTCGCGGCGGCGCCTTGCCCGACGCAGCAGCCGCAGGCCAACGACCGAGCCGCGAGCCCACTGTCGCCAGACACGGAACCACTGTCGCCAGACAAGGGGCCGCTGTCGCAAGACAAGGGACCACAGTCGCAAGACAAGGAATACGACGAGTACGAGGTCAAGGCGGCCTACCTGCTGCAGTTCCTGCGGTACGTGAGTTGGCCCCGGCAGGAGGGCGAAGCGGAGGCGCCGTTGGTGATCGGCATCGTCGGCAAGAGCCCGTTCGGCAAGGTGTTCGACAGCGTCGACGGCAAGCAGGTCGAAGGCACCAAGCGCAAGCTGTCGGTCAAGCACTTCGCGGCCGTGCCCAAGGACGAAGAACTGCGCGCCTGCCACATCCTGTTCGTGTGCCGCAGCGAACATGACCGCCTCGACAAGATCCTCGCGTCGGTCGCCGACCACCCGGTGCTCACCGTCACCGAGGGGGACCGCATGATCGAACGCGGGGTCGCGTTCGGCTTCGTGCTCGACAAGCGGAAGGTGCGCATCGAGTACAACTCCGAGGCGACGCAGAAGGCCAGGCTCAAGGTCTCCGCGCAGTTGCAGCGGGTCGTCGTGAGGAGGCGCTGATGCCCAAGCTCCAGCAGTCGATCGGGCACCAGCAGACCATCCAGCGCCGCCTGTCCGTGGCGATCACGTTGTCGGTGCTGCTCGGACTGTTCGTGGTCGGTTCGATCCTGGTGCCCGTGATCTCGTCGCGGCGCATGGACACGCTGGTCACCGACCTGCAGGCCACCGCGCGCATCCTGGCCCACAATCTCAAGGCGTCGGTCGAGTTCGACGATCCCGGCGACGCCGGCAAGATCCTGTCGTCACTCAACGCCAAACCCTCGGTGGTGCGGGCGTGGATCGTGCACGGTGACGACGTTTGGGCGAAGTTCGGCGGCGAGGCCACCGAACTGCTGCCGCCGGCGCGGTTCGGTGAGATCGATGATCGTCTCTACTTCACCACCGAGGTCGTGCGTGTCGGTGAGCAGCTGTACGAGTTGGTCATCGCCGACGACCTCTCGGGTTACCGCACCGGGTTCTGGCTCGACGTCGCGATCCTGCTCGGCACGATCCTGGTGGCGTTCGGGGCACTGATCCTGTTCACCAGCCGCCTCGCCAAACGCATCTCGCGACCGCTCAGCGAACTGGCACAGCACGCACACCGGTTGTCGACGGACGACAGCTACAACGCCCGCATCGAGACCGATCAGGGCGGCGAGATCGCGACGCTGTTCAGCGCCTTCGCCCAGATGTTGTCCGGCATCCGGGCCCGCGATCGCGCCCTGCTCGAGGCGCAGGCCCGCGCCGAAGCGCGCGCCGAAGAGGCCGAGCGGGCGCGTGAAGACCTGGCGATCAGTCTGCACAGCATCGCCGATGCGTTCCTGGCCTGTGACGCCAAGGGGCTGGTCACGCGGATGAATCCCGTCGCCGAGGAGCTGACGGGATGGAGCTCGGGGCAGGCGGTCGGTCGGTCGATCGACGAGGTCTATCGGGTGCTCGATCTGCAGGATGAACGGCCGCTGCAGCCCGCCGCGCGCACCGTGTTGTCGCTGCATGGCGAACTGGCCGGCAACGCCGCGGCGTTGCTGGTGGCGCGCGACGGCCGCCGGACCCCGGTCGCCGACCACGCCGCGCCGATCCTCGATCGTCACGGTGCGGTGGTCGGCGCGGTGCTCGTGGCGCGCGACATGCGGGAGCAGTTCGAACTTGAGGAACGCCTGCGCCAGGGGCAGAAGATGGAAGCCATCGGTCAGCTCGCCGGCGGCGTCGCGCACGACTTCAACAACCTGCTGACCGGCATCCTCGGTTACGTCGACATGATCGAGGCGCGATTGGGGCGCGACGTCGTGATCGGCGGCGAGGTGCAGGGCAATCTGCACGGCATCCGCAACGCCGCCGAACGCGCCGCCGATCTGACCGGACAGCTGCTGGCGTTCTCGCGGCGCGGACGACTCAAGCGGGAACCGATCGACGTGCACGAGGTGCTGCGCGCCACGGCCGGCATCCTGCAGCACACGATCGGGCCCAAGATCACCTTGCGTCTGCAACTGCACGCGCAGCACCCGATGGTGGTCGGTGACGCCAGCCAGCTGCAGAGCGCGTTCCTCAACCTGGGAGTCAACGCCCGCGACGCGATGCCGGGCGGCGGCGAGCTCACCTTCACGACCCGCGATCTGCACGGCGACGAAGTCGTGCAGAAGGACGGGGAACCAGCGCCGGGGTACCTCGAGCTGCAGGTCCAGGACACGGGCGTTGGCATCGAAGCGCACCTGCTCGACAAGATCTTCGAGCCGTTCTTCACCACCAAGAAGCTCGGCGAAGGCACCGGTCTGGGCCTGGCCGCGGTCTACGGCACGATGGAGTCGCACCACGGATCGGTGCGTGTGCAGAGTGAGCCGGGAGCCGGCACGACGTTCACGTGTGTGTTGCCGATCGTGCGGGTGGCACCGGCAACGGCGGTCGCGTCATCGCCGCCGCCGGCTGCTGCGCCGACTGCTTCGCGGCTGGTCCTGGTCGCCGATGACGAGGAGATGCTGCGTAAGGTCGCGGCCAACCTGCTGCGGCGCCTGGGCTGCGAGGTGCTGTTGGCGAGCAACGGCGTCGAAGCGGTGCAGCTGTTCGAGCTGCGCCATGCCGAACTGTCGCTGGTGCTGATGGACGTGCACATGCCGGAACTCGACGGTCAGCAGGCCTACGCGCGCATGCGCGGCATCGACCCGGCCGTACCGATCCTGATGACGACGGGCTCGTCGATCGAGCCGGGATCGTTCCGCGGCGCCGGCGCGGAGAACTTCGTGCAGAAGCCCTATACGTTCGCGAGCCTGTCGACCGCGGTCGAGCGGTTGCTCGAGACGCGGTCGCGGCCGGTGCTGTAGGCCTGGCGGGCTGGGCGTGGCGGCAGGCGACACGGCGGTGTCGACGCGACTCAGTTGTTGCCGGCGCTGCCGTCGCCGACGGTCTTGCCACAACCGGCGCAGAAGCGGGCATCAGCGTCGTTCTCGTGACCGCAGTCGGGGCACACGGGTTGCTTCAGCCCGGCGCCGCACCGGTCGCAGAACCTGGCGCCAGCCTGGCATTCGTTGCCGCAGCCATGGCACTGCTCGGCCGCCCGCGTGCCGGCCAGCCCCGAGGCGATGGCGGTGCTGATCGCGTGCACGGCAGGTCGGGTTTCGGAGGCGACGTAGTTCAAGGTGTCGACGACCACGGGCGCGTCTTCGCCGGCGATGTAGCGGCCGATCGCGCCCCTGTAGGCGTACTTGAGCAGCGCGGTGCCACAGCCGAGCAGCGGCAGGCCGACGAACGCGCACCAGAAGTACTGCGGCGGGCCGCCCATCGTCGCCATCGAGCCGAAGAACGAGACCAGGCCGATCGCGGTGAACACCCCGCCGACGCCGGTGAGCAGGAATCCCAACACGCGCAACCCGGTGCGTTGCGCATGGTGTCCGGGGTTGATGCGGCCGGGGTTGATGCGGCCGGGGTTGGCGCGGTGGGGATCGGTGCGGTGACGCTTGCGCATTGGCGGCATCGTAGCCGGCTGCCGGAGGTGCCTGTCGCCCTGGTTCTGGCCGCGGTTTCAGCCGAACATCGCCAGCCACTCGGCTTCGGTCTTCGGCTTGAACACGAAGTTCGTCTTGCGCGTCTCGCCGAGGCTGGCGCTCGGTTCGGGCGCGTAGAGGTGCCCCGGGTAGAGCGTCGCGTCGTCGGGCACCGCGGCGAGCTTCTGCGTCAGTGACAAGTAGAGCTCGCGCGGGTCGCCGCCCGGCAGGTCGGTGCGACCGCAACCCTGCAGGAACAGCGTGTCGCCGGCGACCAGGCGGTTCTGCACCAGGAAACACTGCGAACCCGGTGTGTGCCCCGGCGTGTGGATCAGCTGGATCGGGATCGCGCCGACCTGCAGCACGTCGCCGCTGTCGTGCAGTTGCAGGTCGCTGTCGCTGCAGCCGGTGATGCGTTTGATCCACGGTGCTTCGGCGCGCTGGGCGTGCACCTTGCACGGGCAGCGGGTCAGCAGCTCCTTCACGCCCTGCAGTTCGTGGCCGTACATGTCGCCGCCGACGTGGTCGGGGTGGTAGTGCGTCGCCAACGCACCGGTGACACGCATGCCGTCCTGTTCACACTTGGACACCAGTTCGCCGACCGCGTAACACGGATCGACCAGCACGACCTCCCCCGTGTCCTTGTCGCCGATCGCGTAGACGAAGTTGGCCATCTGACTGGCGATCGGGTCGGAGGTGGCGAAGTCCCGTCCGGCCAGCCACTGTCGAAAATACAGACGGTCCTCAAGCGAGGGGGTGGGGTCGTGCCGATTCATGCGATGGCAAGGATGGTACGGCGACCTTCACGAATCACCTGCAAAACACCGGCGCGGTCGCGGCGAGTCGGCGGCGTCGTGCGACTGCTGGGCTGCGCGGTCCTGCTCGGTGCCTGCGTCGGGACCGGCGGTGCCGACGTCGCGACGGTCGCCGCGGGGCCGATCGCGGAACTGTTCGCCGGCCGCACCGTGTTGGTCGGCGAGTTGACGCCGGCGGCGCCGCTGCCCGAATTGCCGCCAGGCGCGACGGTGGTGATGCTCAGCGCCCAGCCGCGCGACAGCGGTCCGTGGCTGGACCAGGCGCAGCGTGAGGCGATGGTGAAGTTCGTGGCGGCGGGGGGCCGCTTGTGCCTGTTCGGGCACGCGGCGTCGCTCGTCACCGAGTTGGGCATCGAGAGTGAGTGGCCCGAACGCAGCATCTTCCGCTGGGGCTACGACCGTCGCACCGCGGTCGGTCGGGCGCGCCTGGGCATCCAGGTGGTCTCGGGGCGGGCACCGGAATGGTTCGAGGGCCTGACGGCGGTCGCCGAGCACGAGCACACGTTCCATCTGGTTGCGCGCCAGCCGTGCGATGTGCCGATCTGCACCTGGAGCCAAGGCGTGCCGCAAGGCGGCGAAGTGCTCGCGCTGCTGGCGGCAGAACTCGACGGGCGCGCTGCGACACCGCAGGCGCCGGCGGTGGTGCGCTGGCAACACGGTCTGGGGGTGGTCGTCGCCGTCGGGCTCGGACCCGATCTCGACAATCCCGACACCGCGATCGCCGCGAACGCGATGCGTTTCGTGCGCAACGTCGTGGCGCATGCCGGGGAACCCGGACAGCCGCCGGTGGTGATGCTGGGCGTGCCGCCGTTGCGCACCGCGCCGCTGCCACCGGTGGTCATGGATCTGGCCGCGCGGGAAGTGCCCGCGGCGCCGCTGCTCGCACACTGGGGTTGGCAGGCGGCGCTGGCGCCGGCCGATGACGACACCACGGCGCGCCCGTACGCCGAACTGATCGACGACGTGTTGTTGCCCAGTTGGCAGGCCGGCGCCGACCTGCTCGAGATCGGTCTGGGCCACCGCGACCGCGGCGCGCCTCTGGCGTGGCGGGCCGGCGACAGGCTGCCGCCGCCGTCCTCGTGGCGCGGCGGGGTGTTCTGGCCCGAATGGACCCCACACACGTTCGGCGATCTGGCCGCCGAGGCGCACGCGCGCGGCGTGCTGCTGCAGGCCGCGGTCGATCCGCTGCCGGTCGGCGAACGCGCCGACGAGCGGTTGGTGGCGCTGCGCTTCTTCGCGCGCGAACTGGCCGACCTGCGCCGCCTCGGTCCACGCGCGCTCGACGGTTTCGGCGTGCGCGACTGGTGGCCGGACACCTCGGGGTTCGGCGTGTCGATGGTCCAGGACTTCCAGCCCTGCGCGTATCTCTACAGCGCGGGTGAGCGTGTGCCGCCGTTTGCGGGCGCGCTGCGCACCGTCGACGCCGACGACGGCGCACCGGCGGGCTTGCCGTTCGCGGGTGTGTCGGAACAGTGGCGCGCCGGCTTTCCGGCCGCACAGTTCCCGCTCGGAGTGCTCGACGCGCGGGCGTTGCGGCCGGCGGCGATGGTGCCGTACGACGTGCCGGCCGGCGGCAGCGCCCCCGACTGGCTGGTCGCGCAACTGAACGACTTCGTGCGGTCGCGGCGCGATCAGGGCGCTGCGCTGTGGTGGCGCGCACACGACCCCGCGACGCTGGGGCCGCAGACCTCCGCCTACGTGCAGGGTTTGTCGATGGAGCCGCTGCGGGCGGCGGTGGCGATGCCGCTCACCGCCACCGGCGTCGGCGGTCTGCGCGACGCCGCCGCAGCGTTGCTCGACGAGGTCCAGGTCGGCTTCGGCGCCGAGCTGCCGGCGCCGGCGGCGGTGCACGTGCTGCAGAACAACTGGCTGCGGCTGGTCGGCAGCGGCGGCGGGTTGCTGTTCGACACCACGGGCACGGCGCGCTTCTCTCCCGGTCAGTCGTCGGTGCTCAGCAGCGGGCTGCTGCGCACGCGGCTGTTCGGCGGACGACCGATCGGCGATGCGCTGCGCACCTCGACGTTGGACCTGCTCGCCGACGGCACGCGTGGCGAAGGTGGTTACGCGAGCACGTCGGGCATCGGCGGCGCGCAGCGCGAAGACCGGCGGCTGCCGGCGGTGCTGGCGTTCGCGGCGGCGCCGTCGTGGCCGCAGCGCGTGGTCATCGAGTGTGACCTGCAGACCGGCTACCACGAACTCGAACTGGTGTTGCGCGGCGTGCAGGGACGCGGCTTGTGTGCGGTGCGGCTCGACGACGTGTTGTTGCGCTGCCTGCCGTTCCGCACCGGTGAGCGTCTCGCGATCGTCAGTATTCCGGTGCACGTGGCCCGTGCCGGTCTGCGGCAACTGTCGCTGACCGTGCTCGAAGGCGGCAGCGTCGGCATCGACCGTTTGCAGTTGGTGCGGCGCGGCGACGTCGGTGCCGAGGCCGAGGTCCTGGTGCCCGCCGGCAGCGTCGCCACGCTCGCCGAACGGTCGGCATCGAGTTATCACGCCGAACGGCTGTCGTTCACGATGCTCGCCGACATGCCCGGCTTCTTGATGCGCGTGCACACCGATCGCGCGGTGCGCAATCTGCAGGTCGAACGCACGTTGGCGCTGCCGGCCTACACGCGGCTGCTGCGCAGCAGCGGCGGCGAACGCGACGACCAGCTGCGCAGCCCGTTCGTGCTGCGTGCGACCGACCCGACCTTGCCCGACCTCGTGGTCGCGCCGCTGCTGCTGGCGCGTTACGACCGGTTCCGCTTCGGTCCCGAAGGTCTGCAGCTGCTCAGCGCGCCCGAGCCCGGCGCTGAGGCGCGGGTCGGCTTCCTGCTGGTCGGACGCGACCAAAGCGAGCGGGTGATGGGACAGGCGCGGCGCCTGTTCGTGGCGCTCGATCAGCCGCAGGTGCTCGACCTCGGAGGGACCGGCGAGGCCACCCTGGTGCCGGACCTGCCGTTCGCGTGGACGCAGTTGCTGCAGCTCTCGGCCGACGTGCGTACGCCGTTCGCCGTGCGTGAGAACGGTTGGTGGACGTGGCGCGGCGCGCAGCCGGCCAGCGATGGCGGCGTGTGGTTGCGTGTCGTGCACGTGCCCGGCGACACCGTGCAGGTGGTCGGTGGGCCGACGCTGTTGGCGCGAACGCGTCCCGGCCCTGGTTCGCGCGCCGTGTTGGCGCTGCGCGACGTGACGGCGGACTCGGCGGTGGTGCGCGTGCTGCAACCGAGCCGGCTGGTGCCGCCGAGCATCGTGTTCGCGGCCGGCTTCGACGAGGTCGACGTCGACGGTGTGCCGTGGGCGCACTTCGACGGCAATACCGTCTACCTGCCCGACGTCCCGGGAACCTACGCGGTGCGCACGCGCCAGCACGGCGGCGGCGCCGGTGTGCACGTGCGCCGCACGGCCGCGCCGCTGCGGCGTTGCGCCTACGACCGGCGCACGCGGCAGCTGCTGCTGACCACCGCGCTGGATCCCGCGCGGCCGCCGGAGCTGCCGTACACCGCGGTGCTGGCCGGGCCGCGGCCCACCCGCATCGACAACGGCGAGGTCGTGAACGACGACGAACTGCGTCACGCCGACGCCGAGCTTCGCGCGCAGGCCCAGGCGGGCGGCGTGGTCATCCGTTTCCGCGGCGGCATCACCAAGGTGCACTATGGCGAATGAACGATCGGGCTGGTTCGTGACCGTGTTGGTGGCGTTGGGCGCCGCAGCCTTGGTGCTCGGCGCACGCAGCGCCTGGCCGAGCCCGCTGCAGGAAGGGCCGCTCGACGACGGTCCGACGCTGGGCCGATTGCGCGCGGCGGCGGCGGCGGTCGACGCTGCGTGTCGCGCCGGCGACCTCGCGGAGTTCAAGGCCCGTACCACCGCGACGCACCAGCGCCGGCTGCAGCGGCAACTGGCGATCGTCGATCGGCGACTCGACGAACGCACCCTCGGTGAACTGATCGCCGACGAAGCCTACGGCGACCTGCTGCTGGCCGAGCCGCTCGCCGGCGAGGTGCGCGACGGCCGTGCCGTGGTGGCGGTGCCGAGGCCGCGCGGCGCCGGTGCGCAGGTGCTCACGTTCGTCTGGGACGGCCGCCGGCTGCAGCTCGACGAGTCGACGCATTCCCGCGCCGTCGTCGACGCGCGCAGCGCCCGCGCCGCGGTCGACGCGGTGATGCGGCGCGAGCGCTGATCGATCCGGTCGGGTGGCGCGCTACGCTCTTCGCGAATGTTCGCCGAAGACTCAGCACCTTGCGGGCCGCCGCCGTTCGTCACGCCGCCCGCATGGGCCGCGGCGATGTGGCCGCACCGGGCCGAACTGCTCGTCGAACAGGCGCACCTCGAGAAGAAGGCTGCCAGTGCGGCGCTCGGGTTGTTGTTCCGGCTGCCGGCCGGCACGGGTCACGAACGCGCGTTGTCGTCGCTGGCGCGGGAAGAGCTGGTGCACTTCGAACGCACGCTCAAGCTGCTGGCGACGCGCGGCATCCCCTTCGGACCGCAGCAGCCGTCGGCGTATGCCGAACAACTCAAACGCGCCGCCGCGCGCACGATGCCCGAGCGGCTCGTCGACGAACTGCTGCTCGGTGCGATCATCGAGGGGCGCTCCTGTGAACGCATGGGCCTGCTCGCGGTCGCGTTCGCCAGCACCGACGTCGCGCTCGCCGCGTTCTATGCGGACCTGGTCGCGGCCGAAGCGCGCCACGAGAGCCTCTATCTGCAGATCGCCGCGGACCTGGTCGGGGCCACTGCGGCGCAGCGGCGTCTGGCGACTCTGGTCACGCACGAGGCCGAGGTGTTGCGCCGCGCGCCGTTCGAACCGCGTCTGCACGGCGGATCACCGCCGTCGACGGGGCCCGCCGAGGCCGGTCGTGGCTGAGCCGGGCCGCAAGCGGCGGCGCTGGCGCTGGCTCGGCTGGGCGCTGCTGGTGCTGCTGCTCGCGCACGGCATCTTGATCCTGCTGCACGTGCCGATCGCGCGGCCGTTCGATCTACTGCTCAACCTCGGCCCGACCATCGACGAACCGGCGTTGCGGCCGCCAGCCGACGGCAAACGGCGCGTGGTGGTGCTGGTGCACGGCATGTTCCGCACCAGCGCGTCACTGTGGCGGCTGTCGCGCACGCTGCAGGCGAACGGCTACGAGGTGCTGGCGTTCGACTACTGGAGCAACGCCGCACCGATCCAGTCGCACGCGGCGGCGCTGCGCGATGCGGTCGAGTCGCTGTGGCGCAGCGGGCCCGTCGACGAACTGTCGTTCGTGGCCCACTCGATGGGTGGCGTGGTCACCGCGGAATACCTGCGTCGCCCGGACGCGCGCACGCCGGTGCGCTGCGTCTACGTCGGCGTGCCGCACCGCGGTGCGGTGCTCGCCGATCTGCGCAAACACTGGTTCTTGTTCCGCTGGGCGATGGGGCAGACCGCGGCGCTGCAGTTGTCGCCGGGCGACCCGATGGTGTTGCAGCCGGTGCCGATGCCGTGTCCGGTCGGCACGATCGTCGGCGACCTCGGCGAAGGCAATCGGTCGATCCCGGGGCGCGACGACGGCACGGTCGGGGTCGACGAGGCGAGGTTGCCGGGAGCCGCCGATTGCATCGTGGTGCCGCTCGGCCATACGTCCCTGACCTACGGGGAGCAGACTTTGCGCGCGGTGTTGCTGTTCCTGCGGCGCGGTTCGTTCGCACCCTGAACGCTGTTGCCGCGCCCCATCGCCGCGGGCGCCGCGCGCGAGCACGGCGTATACCTCGTGGTGATGGCGCGCCGCTACTTCGCAAACCCAGTGCCCGCGGTCGGACCGGCGACGCTCAGCGAACGTCGAGGTCACCATCTGGGCCGCATCGTCGGCACGCGACCGGGTGATGCGGTCGTGCTGTTCGACGGCACCGGCCTCGAAGTGCACGCGACGGTGGTCGAAGTCGGCGTGCGTGAGGTGCACGTGGAGGTCGGCGGGCCGGTCGCGACGCCGCTGGGTTGCCGTTCGCGCCTGGCGCTCGACGTCGCCTGTGCGTTGCCCAAGAAGCGCGCCGACTGGCTGTTCGAACACGGCACCGAGGTCGGCATCCGCAGCTTCTGGCCGATCGTGACCGAGCGCACCAACCGCACGCACGAACAACACGAACACTGGCGCCGCATCCTGATCGCTGCCAGCGCGCAGTGTGATCGCGCCGTCCTGCCGACGATCCGACCCACCATCAGCCTCGACGAACTGTGCGCGTTGCCACTGCCGGCGGCTCGCTTCGTCGCCACCGCGGCAGACATCGAACTGGGCCCGGCGACTGCGGCGGAGGTCTTGCTCGTGGTCGGCCCCGAAGGTGGTTTCACCGGGCGTGAGGTGCGGCAGTTGATCGACGCCGGGTTCGCACCTCGCAGCCTGGGACCGCTGACCCTGCGCACCGAGACCGCGGTGCTCGCCGGCGCGACGCGGCTGTTGCAGGCGCCGCCCGTCTGACGAGGTGTCGGCGCCGGGGCATTCCATCGGCCGGGCTTTGCGGTAGAGTCCCGCCCCTCGGCCGCCCGTCCGGCGGCCTCGCGAGACAAGCCATGAAGTCCTGGGTGCAGATGTTCGGTTTGGGCGCCGGTTTCGGCGCGGCGTTCGTGGTGGGGCAGCTGTTGCCGCAGGCCCTTCAGGGTGCTGTCGGGGAGCGGCAGGGTATGGGGGAGCAGGGCATCCTGCATGCCCAGGGCCGCGGCCCGGCCAACCCCGCACCGGAGAAACCTCAGCCCGGTGTCACCGAGAAGACCGCGGCGCCGACCGTGGTCTACACCGAGGATCACAGCAGCAGTTCGAGCGGCGGCGGCTTCGTCGCGGTGACGGGCAGCTACGGCGTCGGCACCTCGGTGCTCTACCTGATCGACACCGAGAACCGGCAGCTGGCGGTCTACGAGGCGCGGGGCGGATCGTCCGAGCAGCGCCGCATCGTGTTCGTGGGCGCGCGCCGCATCGACCTCGATCTGCAGCTCGAGCGCTACAACGACCGCAGCGAATACGACTATCGCGAACTGCGCAAACTGTTCGACAAGCGCGGTAGCACCGACTCGGACGTGTCGACGGGCCTCGAGCCCGGCAGCAGCAACCGCAAGTAGTGGCTACACAACTGGCGGATCCGAGGTAAGCTTCGCCGGCTGCGATGCTCCCCGCGGGCCCGATGCACCTGCCCGGTGCGCTGGTCCCGACCCTTCGCAGGCTTTCGACTCTCTCCCAAATCCCCTCTCCCCTGTCTCCCGCCGGGCTCGTCCCTGCGCCATCGTTACGAGGTAGGTCTGTGTCCGACAAAACCGACGATTTCCTGTCCTTCGAGAAGGCTCTGCGCGAACTGAAGATGCGCAGCGAGGAACTGAAGAAGCTGGTCTCGGAAGGCGAGATTCGCGCGTTTCGTGACGGCGACTCGATGAAGTTCCGCCGCGATGACGTCCAGGCGCTCACCAGCAAGGCCGCTGGCGATGCCGAGCTTTCGTTCGCCGATTCGCTCGAGGACGACACCGGCATGGTCACCGAGCAGATCTCCGACGAAGACACGCTGCTCGCCGACGACGATGTCGTCATCGAGGCCAGCCCGGCCCGTCGCGCCGCCCCCGCGCGCAGCAGTGGTCGCGCCGCAGCGAACGTCGACTCGGGCTCGGCCAAGGAGCCGGGTTGGGTCACCGCGGTCGCGATCCTCGGCGCGCTGGTCATGGTCTACGGGATGCTCGTCTGCTACGGCATCTCGCAGGAGACCGACCCGGCAACCGACTCGCTGATGGGCATGTTCGCCCAGAAGTGAGTGAGACGAACGAGGTGGTGCGTCGTCACTGACGCGCCGCTGACGCGCCGCTGACGCGCCGCTGACGCGCCGCGGTCGAGCCTTCGACCGCGCCTGCGCACCGATTACGGCACGCACCGATTACGGCACGCAGCCACGGCTGGGTGCCGTTTGCCGTTTGGCCGCGATTGGATTTGCCCTGGCGGCTCGCTACCCTCCGCCACTTCGGGCGCGGCCACCGGTCGGACGCGCACGGGTCATTCGAATTGGAGGGGCATCCCATGAAACACACCTTGATGATGGTCGCGCTGGTCTTCGCGACTGCCTGCGTGAGTCCCGAAGCCCACCGCAAGGTGGTCGGCGCCAACGAAGCGCTGCGTGCCGAGATCGCCGGCATGGCCGAGAGCCAACGGTCGCTGTCCGCCGAGAACGCGCGGCTGCGCAACGAGAACGAGCGGCTCGCGTCCAACGCGGTCGACGCCAACTGGGTCAAGGAGCAGAAGGCCCGCCTCGCGGAGCTGCTCGCCAAGAACCCCAACCTCGAGGGCAAGGGCGTCAACCTGGTGCAGACCAAGGAAGGCCCGGCGATCCGCGTCGACGGCAGCGTGCTGTTCGCGCCCGGTCGCAACGATCTTTCCGCCGAAGGCAAGCGGGCGCTCGACACGCTGACCACTTCGCTGCAGAACGAGCGCATCCGCGTCGAAGGGCACACCGATACGACGCCGATCCGCAACAGCCAGTGGGGTACCAACCTGCGTTTGTCGGTCGAGCGCGCGATGGCGGTCGCCGACTACCTGATCCAGGCCTCGGGCATTCCCAAGGAGAGGGTCAGCGTCGCGGGCTACGGCGAGTTCCTGCCGGCTGTGCCGGGCACCGACGACGCCGCTCTCGCCGCGAACCGTCGCGTCGAGATCCTGCTGATCGACCGGTGATACCGGCGTGAACGCGCGCGCGCGCCGCTCAGGCTGCCTGTTGTTGCTGATGCTCGTGCCGGGCGCCTGCAGCGACACCCGCCAGCCCGATGGGGCAGTGCCGTCGCTCACGCGCAGTGGCCGATTCGGTTCGCTGCGCGATTTCGTGCTGTTCGAACGCAGCATCGATGGCCAGCCGTTCCGGCTGTTCCTCGATCGCTTCGAGGTGACCCGCGCCGATTGGCGCGAGTTCGCCGCAACCGATGTCGGACGCTCCGTGCAGGCTGGTGAGTGTGCCAGCGGCGGCGATCCCGCGCTGCCGGTGGGACAGGTCGACTTGCGCCAGGCGCGGGTGTTCGCGCGGTGGCGTTTTGCGCGCCTGCCGCGCGCGGCCGAGTGGTTCCTGTGTGTGGTCGGCGACGGCCGCAACAGGTTCCCGTGGGGCAGCAAGGAAGACCCGACGCGGGCCAACACCGGCGAGCTCGGGCTCGGCGAACCGACACCCGTCGGCACGTTCGAATCCGGCCGCCGCACCGAGGGCAATCAGCCGTACGATCTGATCGGCAATGTCAGCGAGTGGACCGAGACGGTGCCGGCGTCGTGGTGCCTGCGCGAACGCAGCGTCGATCCGCTCGGCGGCGTGCTCGATCCGCAGGCGTCGTTCAGTGCGGCCTGTGACCGGGTGCGGCAGGTCCCCGCGCTGGCGGTGTGGACCCAGGTCGGCGGTCTGGTGGCGCCGATGTGGGCCGCGGTCGCGGCGGGGGCCGGCGCGCCGCACGAAGTGGTCGGTGCCGACTTCCAGTCGCTGATGGCGCAGACCTCGGAGAGCGTGCTCGCCGGCGATCGGCGGCAACGCACCGGACTGCGCCTCGCCACGTCGCCCGTCGAGCTGCTGGCGGCGCTGCTCGACCATCGGGCCGCGCTGACGCCCGTCGAGCAGGAGCAGGTGGTGCGTTTCTGCGCGCGCCCCGGTCATCGTGGGGTGCTCGCGGCGGCATGGCCGCAGCTGGCGGGTTCGCCGGCTGCGCGCGCGAACACCGC
>CAYMPV010000050.1:0-30275 GCA_964392305.1 uncultured candidatus Brocadiaceae bacterium | reverse complement strand
CACCAGGAATCCCGCAATAGCCGGCACGGCCGGCGATGACGTCGCGGTGAGCGCGTCGCCGCTGCGGCGCTGCGGCGCTCGCCCGGCTGCATGGTCTTGTTTAGACAGCATTCTCACCGCCTGACTGCCACTTGGCTAGCTCATGCGGCGCTCGCCGGTTGCATGGCCTTGTTGTGCAGCCTACTTTCGCCATCCGATCTCATAGAGGTGCTCCAGGCAATAGGCGACGCTGCGAACGGGTCGATTCGAACAGCCGGCTCGGATGCACTCACCACTGACCTGTAGGCCACCACGCGATGCGAGTAGGAACTGCTTGACGAGAGGGACCGCATCGAACTTCTCCCAGTTCGCCCGCTCCGGCAGCTTGACCGCGAACTGAACCTGGAGCCTGTCCGCGACGTCCACCCGCCACAACTGGTGACAACTCCGGCAAGCCATGAGTCTGACCCAGTTGCCAGACTGCAGCACATCCAGATCCTCCTCGAACTTCGGCGGCCCATCGGCAACCGCCATCAAGTCAGGCAGCCTGGAACATGAGCACATGGAACCGCGGGCGCGGCCCAGCGTCGCCCATCAGTCACAGTCTCCGTTGAATCGCGTCCGACGGCAATGTCGACACACGAACTTGTAGAACGCAGGGCTCCCGCCCGGCTCGTAGCTGGGGATGATGTCGCGCAGGGTCTCAACTGAGAACCCAGAGTCAGTCGCGAGCTGCCTCAAGCCGGCATCGTCAAGATCCTGCAGCTCAGCGTGGGGGGCGTCCCCGTGAAACTCGCATGCGTCCTTGCAGCACGACATCCACGCATCCTGCTGCCAAGACACGTAGCCCGGAGTCCGTGTCGTGACCTCCTCAACGATCTCGCTCGACAGCCCCGCGCCTAGCAACGGATGGTCATCGACCAGGCTCGCACCGAACTTGGCGGCCAAGGAACCGTCCGCGATGCACCAAGGGCAAACCGTCTGGACGTCCTCCTCGCAGTAGATCCCCGATGAATACTTGTACCCGCGACGCAACCCGCAACACTCGCACTCGTCGTCGGTCGCCACAATCGCCCCTGTGGCGACAGGGTCCGGGTGGTATCGGAACTTCGGAAGGCCTTCCATCTGATCAGGTCGGTCCGCCCAACGTCTTTCACGCTCAGCCGCGAGCCGCGCGCGGTGTTGCTTGATCGCGCAGTTGGACATCCTAGCGGTCTTCATCTACCAGCGCTCGGAACCGCTCGTCGATGACCCTGTCGATGTTGCTCCGATCAGCCTCGGGCCAATACCACTGATGCCACTCCGACTGCAGATCCTCAAGCGCATGCGAGAGGAGGTAGAAGTCCTGAAGAACTGAGGCATCGAACTCCACGTAGTAGCGCCGCAGCTCCTGCAAGGCGGTTCCGCGCTCTGCTTCGCCGGCGAGGACAAGGCGGGCAAGCCGCTTGGCAAGCGTCTTCAGTGCATCCTGGATGCTCGGCGAAGCCGTCAGCCCCAGCTCGCGAAACGTGCGATCGACGAGCGTCTGCATCTCGAAATGACTGAACGGAGCAGTTTCCCCCGCAAGGATCCTCAAGCCTGGACTGTCCTGCCCTTGGACAAGCGCGTCGATGGCCCAGTCCACGAAGCGTTGATCAGCCGCTAGCCCGGTCTTCCGCAGCGCGACAATCTCCTCAGTCGAGAAAGCACGTGAAGGCATGTCCAACGTCTTTGGTGCTCAGCCGCGATCGCCCGCTTGGGGGCGATCGTCGGCTGCTGCGCCGTGCTGGGCATCCTCCAACTCTCGCTCACTGGCCGCCAGCTTCTGTCGCAGCTTCAGCACCTCCAACTCCGCCGCCCGCAGCTCAGGGTCGCTGACTCTGCCAGCTTTGGCCAAGCTCAAGAGCTGCGACAGCTGAAGCTCGCCAAGCTCGAGTGCCTTGCGATCAGCAGCGACGAACTTGCGGAGAGCATCAATTGAGTCCGCGGAAGCTCGCGAATGCTGAGCCGGCGCAGAGGCGGCCGCTACATGTCCCGACTGAGGCACGTCCTGCGACTGTCTCGGTCCGCAACACGCGGATGCAGCCCAACCCAGGAAGAGCACGAAACACAGAAGAGGCTTCATGGAGTTTGCTCGTCTCCGATTGGCATGCCCAACGTCTGTCACGCTCAGCCGCGGGCCGCGCGCGGTGTTGCTTGATCTCGCGGTTGCGTAATCGCGCGGTCCGTCGGCTGCTGCGTGAAGTTAACTCGCCTCGAGTCTATCGCGATCAACTACGTCGCGAGCCCAGAAGCTGATCTTGCCCCACGAGCCCTCGAAGTCGGTCACCCACACCTTAAGGCCATCCAGACGCCGACCTCGAACGTCGAGGATTGCCATGCCGTGCGTTGGCCTGGGAAATCCCCCCTCGATCTCAAGCTGTTGAGGCGACCAAAAGCGCAAACGGCGAACGAAGCCGTCGAGATGGAGATCGAGGTCGAGGTATGCCTCAGCCCCGTCCAAGCCGACGTGGTAGTGCAGAGCGCCGATCTCGTAGCGCCAAGGTTGCTCGACGATCGGGTGGTCAGGATCGCGCTCCATGGTCGAGCTAACGTCTCTGCCCATCAGGCGCGACTGCGTCCGGCGCGCAGCGCCGGCTCCGAACGCGGCTCGCGCCAGCGAGCCGCGTGCAGGAGAGCGGTCGTCGCCTGCATGGGCGAGTTGGACGGCAGCCTACACGGAGTGGCCGCTCGGCGCGTCACGATGAGCAAAGGACCTCCCCGCGCATCCAACTGCGGCGCCAACAAGGCCTCCGAGGGCGGACACCTTGATCACGAAACCGCCGTCAGGACCCTGTCCTTCGATGAGGAAGGTCACAACGGCCATAACGCTGCACACCGAGGCCGCGATGGCGAAGCCCCTGATCGCATTGCATGTCCGATTCCGCGGAAGTCGTGACGTCGCCGCCCAAGCGACGCCGCCAAGAGAGAACGCAATGAGGTAACCGGAAATCAGGACCAGCACGACGATCAAGCCGGAGAGGAACGCGGAGAAAGAAGACGCCGACTGGAAGAGTGCTATGACTCCGAAGGCGCAGAAGACCGCTCCGCAGTACCAGGTAACTGCTCGCGTCACAAAGAGCCCGGCTCGTAGTCCCTCGCGCACGGTGATCCGACGCTCGATGCGACTTGTGTCCTCGGGAGCCTCTTGAGAACTGGGCAAGGTCACGACCTGTCCGTCCAACGTCTGTGGCGCTGAGCCGCGAGCGCCGCTGGGGCGCTCGCCGGCTCCTGCGCCAAGTTGGACAGTCATCCTACCGATTGTAGTCGACCTTGAAACGCCCAGCCAGGACAAGGCAAGCAACGCCAGACGCGAGGAGGCCAGCACCGTAGGGTGCCATCGGCCAGAGCCAGCCGTCATCGAGAAGCTCGAAAACGCCGAACCCACTCAGGATCGCGCCCCCGAGCAACAACAAGATGCCGGCCACAACCAAGACGTTTCGAGCAACCACGCTCATCGATCTGTTCAACTTGTCTTCGGCAAAACCGCCTTCGACCACCGAAAGCCGCCTGCTCACCCTCCAAACACTACCCACAGACCCCCGCCCGCCAAGGCCCAGCCCACCTCACCCCGCCACTACCCAGACCCGCCGAATCCCGAATCCCACTCCGCGCCCGCTCAAACCCCCTTCGACGCCACCTCCGCCAGGAACTCATCCTTCCAGTGGTACCCGACCAACAACCCCACATCGTCATCACCGAGCAACCGTCGCGCGAGATACAGCGCCTCGATCGATGCCAAGCCCGCCTGCGGATCCTCGAACACCTTGCTGACCCGCGGATACGCAGTGCGCACATCACCGGGAATCGATCGATGCACCGGCTCACCGCGCACACACGCCATCAACTGCGGTAACCACCGCCACGTCGAATCGAGCAGCAGCAGCGGGCGCGTGGCGTCGGCGACGGACAAGGGTGGCGCGTCGACGGCCAGCAGCGTGAAGCCGGTGGCGTCGAAGGAGAATCCCGGCTTGGCGCGCAGGAAGGTCATCTCGGGCCGCTCGTGCAGAAAGCGCAGGGAGCATTTGGCGATGCGTTCCTTGGCGTGGCGGATGACGGTGGTGGGGATGGCACTCACGTCGCCATCTCCACCTGGCGCAAGACGGCGGCTTCGGCGCGATCGACGTCGATGCCGAGCACACATTGCGGGCTGACGCAGTCGCGCAGGGTGCAGGGGCGGCACGGCACGTCGTGGAACAGGACTTCGTGGTTACGACCGCCGTGGGCGCGGGGGCCGTAGCGGGCCACTTCCTTGGGGCCGAACAGCGCGACGCAACGGGCGCCGACGGCGGCGGCGATGTGCAGGGGGCCGGTGTCGGCGGCGACGGCGACATCGCACTGCTGCAGCACACCGGCGAGGCCGCGCAAGCCGACTTGTCTGCCGTCGATCGCGCGGGCCGTGGGAACGGCGGCGAGGATCGGTGCGATCAGTTCGTGTTCACCGGGGCCGAAGCTCGCGGCGATGCCGAAGCCGCGGTTGGCGAGGCGCGAGGCGAGTTGGGCGAAGCGGTCGCCAGGCCAGCGTTTGAAGGTCGCGAACGACGAAGTACCCGGATGCAGCAAGACCAGCGGTCGCGGCAGGCCGGCGAGCAACTCGGGTGGCGGCGCGATGATGCCGAGCACCGGGGCGCAGGGTTTGCCCGAGAGGCCGATCGCGGCCAGCAGGTGATGGCCGATGTCGGCGCGGTGCGGCAGCGGCGTCGGCATCGGCACGATCAGGTTGCCGGCGCGTTCGGCGCCTTCGCGCGAGGCCGGTGCGGCGGCGGTGACCTTGTGCGTCGCGCGCAGGCAGAACAGGTGCATCGCGCTCTTGGCGATGCCGTGCAGGTCCAGCACGAGGTCGTAGCGGGTTCGGCGCAGCGCCAGCAGGCTGCCGGGGATCTGCAGCTTGCGGCGGCGCGGGTAGACGATCACGCGGTCGAGCTGCGGGTGGTCCTGCAGCAGGGCGGCGAAGCGGTCCTCGACCAGGAAGTCGATCCGCACGTCGGGCCGTTCGTGGTGCAGCGCGGCGACCGTCTCGAGTGCGAACAGCACGTCGCCCAGCGCCGACAACCGGATCACCAGCGCGCGAGCGTTCGGGGGCAAGAACGCGCTGCCTGGCAGTGGGGGAGTGTCGGTGGCGACGGTGGACATCCGCGGGCGCAGCAGCATTCGCGATCCGTGCGGTCAGTTCCAGAGGCAACGTTTTTCCGGCGCCCTGCACCTATCATCCGGAAGTGGCAGATTCGTCCGAGTTCGTCGCCTCGAAGGACGCCGGTTCGTTGGCCTGGATCCGTGCGGACCTGGCGGACGTGGGCGCGGCGGCGTTCTGGCAACCGCTGTTGCCGCTCGCCGACGCCAAGGGGCGAGGTGGTGCCGGCACGCTGCGGATCGGCGACGTGGAGATGGTGGTGCGGCCGTTCCGCCGCGGCGGCGCGTTGGGCACCCTGCTGCACGACCGCTACGTGCGACCCAGCCGCGTGCACCGCGAACTCGAAGTGCTCAACGCGCTGCGGCAGCAGGGTGTGCCCGTGGTGGTGCCCGTGGCGGGTGTGGCGCGGCGGCGCGGCGCCTTCTGGCAGTTGCGGCTGTGCACCGAACGGCTGCACGACGTGTTGCCGGTGCCGGCGTTCCTGGCGGCGTTCCCCGGGCTGCGGCGGTTCACGGCCGAGGCGGTCGGCGTGGTGCTGCGGTTGGCGTTCGGCGCGGGTCTGCGCCACCCCGACCTGCATCTCGACAACGTGCTGTGCCAGGCGCGCGGGGACCGGGTGCGCGCAGTGCTGGTCGATCTCGATCGGGCGACGTTGCGGGCGCCGGTGTCCGAGGCGGATCGCGACGCGATGTTGGTGCGTATGCAGCGGCATCTGGTGCGGCACAAGGCGCGGTTGCCGGCCGTGCCGAGCCGCGCGGAGACGATGCGGTTGCTGCGTGCGCTCGGCCTCGACGACGCCCAACGAAAGGTCACGTGGCGACGGTTGGCGAAGAAGCTGCAGCGGCAGTTGCGACAGCGGTCGTGGCTGCGCTCCGGCCGCGGAACGTCACCGCGATCGTGACCCGACGCTATCGGCCAGCGGGACCATGGCGAAGCTCATGGTCTTGATGTTGGCGACGCGGTTGCGGCTGAGTTCGGCCAGGCCCAGATCGCGCAGACCATCGCCGTCGCAGTCGCCGAGGTCCGCCAGGGAATAGCCGAACAGGGCCGAGCCGGGGCTGCCGGCGACGGTCTGCAGCGGTCTGCCGGTCGCCGCGTCGAAGACCCGCACGTAGCCCGAACCGAACGGCCCGCCGCGGCGGGCGCTGACGGCGAGCGCCGGGCGTGAGTCCAGGCGCCAGTCGGGCAGGAAGCAGACCCTCGAGCCGAACCCCTCGCCGGCCGACTCGCCGAGCAGTTCGAACAGCAACTTGCCGGTCGCGCCCGACATCACCAGCACGGCTCCGGGCAGCTTGCCGCGGCTGCTGCGGCCTGGCGCGGTGATCGCGAGGTCGCAATGTCCGTCGCGATCGAGGTCGCCGAGCCCGACGATCTCCTCGCCGAAGTCGGTGTTCCGGTCTTCGTCGCCGAAGGTCAGCAGCACGCGGCCGTCGCGCGGGTCGATCACCTCGACCAGGCCGGGTGCGTTGCCGTAGTTGCCGCCGATGGCGACGTCGGCGCGGCCGTCGCCATCGACGTCGCCGAGCGGCGCGAGGGCGCCGCCGTACCACGAACCGCCTTGACTCACCACCAGCTCCCGCAGCACCGCGCCGGTGCGACCCGACAACACGATGGCGCGACCGCGTTCGCTGCGCTGCAGGCTGGGCGCCGAGGCGCCTGCCAGCACATCGGGGTAGCCGTCGGAGTCGAGGTCGGGGACCGTGATCACGGCGACGCCGAACGCGTCGATGTCGCTGGTGGCGGTCCAGATGCGCGCACCGGTGCGTCCCGATCGCACCTGCACCTCCGACGCCGCGGAGAGATCGCCGGTGTTCGGTGCGCCAATGACCAGGTCGTTGCAGTAGTCGCCGTCGACGTCGTCGATCACCGTCAGGCCTCGGCCGAACATCAGGCTGTCGTCTTCGTTGACGATGCGGCGCAGCAAGGTGCCGTCCTGCAGCGTGCGCAGCTCGATACCGAACGGCGCGGTGGAGCCCGGCGGATCGATGCTGGCCGCGCAGATCTCGTCGAGGGTGTCGCCGTCGAGGTCTCCGGCTCGCAGCAGGTGCGCCGCGAACATCGACTTCGTCGATTGCAGCTGGGTTCGCCACAGCAGCGGTACCGGGATCACGTGCATCGGATCGCCGAGGCTGCGCGCCCAGGGCGTCAGCATGGTCGCGATGCGGACCGCGGCTGCTTCGCCGAGCAGCGGCGGCCCGGCGACGACGGCGACGCGGGCCAGGGGCGGCAGTTTCCAGGTGAGCTGCGGCAGGCGCAGGGCCGTGAGCCACGCGGCGTTGAGCAGCGACGGCAGGGTGCGCGAATCGATCTCGCGATATGCCGACGCACGTTCGTCGTAGACCGCCATCACCCGCAGCACCTGGGTGATGCCGTTCACGGTGCTCGGCGACAACCAGCCACCGAGCGGCACCGGGGCGGTGCGCCAGCCGATGCCCGAGCGCTGTTGGCTGCTGCCGAAGTGCTCCCGCAACAACTCTTCGAGGCCGCCGACGCGCAGGATCTCGGCGAACCTGGAGGCGGCGCCGGGGCTGTGGTCGCCGGGCCGCTGCGCCAGGGCGTGTCGGGCCTGTTCGAAGTAGCCGGGAACGTCGCGCCGCAGCAGCGCGATCCGCGCCAGTTCGAGGCGCGCCGCCGGCAGGGCGGGCCAGCGCCGCAGCAGGTTGCGGAACTGTCGTTCGGCGCTGCCCCAGTCGCCCTGCTGCATCGCCAGCTCGGCCAGACGTTGCACCGGCAGCGGGTCGTTGGCGTTCTGATGCGCGAGGCGCCGGTAGGCCGCGGCCGCGGCGCCAGGATCACCGGTCGCGGCCAGCAGGTCGGCGGCGAGCAGTTCGCGGCGGGCGCGCGCGAACGGCTGGTCGTCGCGGTCGGGCACGCTGTCGAGCCAGCTTTGCGCCAACTGCAGATCACCCATCACCAGCGCGGCGTCGGCCAGCGCGAGCGCCAGTGCGGTCGAGCCAGGGAAGGCCTTGGCGGCGTGGAACAGGCGCGGATAGGCGCGCTCGGGGTAACCGTCGTTGGCGACCAGCAGCGCGCCGCAGGCGTCGAGCAGCGGGTGGTCGGACAGCTGTTGGTCGAGGCCGAGCCAGCAGGGCGCGGTGGTGGCCAGGTCGCCGAGCAAGAACGCCAGGTAACCCGCGGCGAGCCGATCCCGCGGCGTGGTCGTCGACAGCACGACCTCGTCGTGGTTTTCGTCCGGGCCAGGAGCGTCGAGGAGCAGCCGGCGCGCCACCTGGGCCGTCAGCGGCGGCAACGGGGCCAGCATGGCGTCGAGTTCGCCATCGTCGAGGCGGGTGCTGCGGGGTTGCAGCGCGAGGATCGTCAACGCCACGACGTCGCGTTCGAGCGTGGCGGTGGGCGACACGACCCCGCTCGCGAGCGCCCGGTCGTAGTGCCCGATCGCCTGCTGCAGGGCGGTGGTCTGCGCCTGCGCGGAGGCTTCTTGCCGCAGCCAGGCGCGGCTGCCGCCGGCCACGGTGCGCGCCCAGGTCGCGTGCAGGTTCTCGGGTGACATCACCGCGGTGCGCGCCAGCTGCAGTTCCCGGTTTGCTCGCGCCAGTTCGCTGCTGGCCGTGGCGAGGTGTTCGAGCACCGGCCACAGGCCGCCGAACACGACCATCGCGCCGGCCGTCGCGGCCAGCGCGATGCGGCGGTGGCGGCGCAAGAACTTGCCGATCCGCCGCGGCACGGACGCGGGCTTGGCGCGCACCGGCTCGAAGTTGAGCACCCGTTCGAGGTCGTCGGCGAACTCGTCGGCGTCGGCGTAGCGGTGCCGCGGATCGGGTTCCATCGCCTTGCCGATCACCATCTCGAGGTCGCGCGAGACGTGCGGGGCATCGCGCCGCAGCCCGGTGAAGCGTCCCGCATCGATCTGTCGCAGGACCTGCTCGGTGGTGTTGCCCGGGTAGGGCGTCTTCTGCGTCAGGCACTCGCACAGCGTCACGCCCAGGCTGTAGATGTCGGCACGGCCGTCGAGATCGGCGTCGCCGGCGCGCAGCCGCTCGGGCGCCGCGTAGACGGCGGTGCCGGCGAACGAATTGCTGCGGTCGAGCGCGCCCGGCGCGGCCGGGTCGTCTTCGCGCGCCAGACCGAAGTCGGCGAGCACCGGGCGGCCGTCGCTGCGCAGCAGGATGTTGGACGGCTTGACGTCGCGATGCACCAGGCCGAAGCGGTGCACTTCGGCCAGTGCCCGCGCGATGCGGATGCCCAGGCGCACCGTCCACTCGACCGTGGTGCGTGCGCCGATCGCGTTGACGGGCAGCTGCAGCACCTCGGCCAGGGAATCGAGGGCGTGCGGTCTGGCCCGTGTGCGCAACGCCTGCACGACCTGCTGCAGGCTCGGCCCGTCGATGAGTTCCATCTCGAAGGCCAACATCTCCGAGTGGTCGAGCACGCGGTGGATGTGCACGATGTTCTCGTGCTGCACCCGCGCCAGCGCGCGCGCCTCGTCGAGGAAACGCTGCTTGGCGCGCGGCGACATCGCCAGCGACTGCGGCAGGACCTTGATCGCGACCTCACGTTGCAGCACCTGGTGGCGCGCGAGGTAGACGGTGCCCATGCCGCCGTGGCCGAGTTCACGCAGGATCTCGTAGCCGCCGAGCACGGGGCGGCTCGGTTCGCGGCGGCCAGCGACCGAACAGGCCAGCGACCAGGTCTTGGCGACGCGCGCCTGCAGCTCGGGACGTTCGGGCAGGTAGGCCTGCAGCTCGGGGGTTCGTCCCTCGAGGATCTCCTGCAGCATGGTGTCGAACAGGTCGGCGAGCAGTTCTTCGTCCTGGGTGTCCGTACTGCCGTTGCCGCCGTCGCCTGGCTCGATCACGGCAAGCCCCCGCTCTCTTCGTCGCTGCCGAGCAGCTGGCGCAGGCGGCTGCGATAACGCGTCACGCCGCGCAGCAGCCGTTCCTTGGCGGTCGACAGCGGCAGGCCCAGTCGTTCGGCGACCTCACGCATCGACACCTCCTCGAACAGCCGCAGCCGCACGATCTCCTGCAGGTCGGGTTCGAGGGAATCGAGCGCGGTCTCCATGGCGCGGGCCCGTTCGCGATGGCCGGCGATGCGCGATGGCGTGGTACTGCCGGGTGGCAACAGCGCCGACACCGATTCGCGGTCGGCGAGCACCGAGAACGGCGCCGTGTTGTGGCCGCCGCCGCGTTTGTGCCGCCCCATGGTGCGGCCGGCGTCACGCACGCGGTTGCGCGCGATCGACAGCAGCCACATGCGCCACGCGGACAGGTTGCGCCATTCGTGCTGTTGCCGGTCGCGCCACGAGCACCACAGGGTTTCCTGCCAGATGTCCTCGACCGAGACCTGGCCGCGCAGCTTGGGGCCGATCCAGCCGTTCAGGGCCACGAACACGCTGGCGACGTCGAGGCTCTCGACCAGACCGCCCCATGTGGAGGGATCCTGGTGCGGTGGCACGGGCTCGCGAGGGGTTTCGGTCATTGGCTGGGCCGGGGGATGATACTCCGCCATCGGCCGACGGGCGCCGCCGGCCACGCGCGGATGTTCCCTCAGGAACGGCCCTCAACCGCCGGCGCGGCCGAGTTCGTAGTCGGCGACGACCCGCAGGTAGCGCTGCAGGTCGGCGAGGTCGCCGCGAACCGAGTCGACGATCTCGATCCCCGAGGCGATCGCGGCGTCGACCTGGCGCAGCAGTTCGGTGCGGTCACCGGCCTCGGCGAGGCGCTTGGCCAACGCCTCGGGGTTGCGTTCACACTGCCGCCACAGGAAGTGGCCGCGCCGGATCAGCGGCTGGTAGGTCGCCTCGACCTTGGGATCCGCGCACACGTAGGTGGCCGCCAGGCACTGCCGCAGCGACACGTACTCGCGGTGCTCGGCGAAGGCGGTGCGGATCTGTTCGTAGAGCTGGTCGCGACGCCGGTCGGCAGGCAGTGGCGCGGTGTACGAACGGTTCTGCAGCACGCGCCGGGCGAAGGCGATGCCGTCGGTGTCCGGCATCTCGATCTGCTGGCCCGAGGACCAGGCCGCGAACAGGGACACCCCCGCGAACACGTGGCCGTCGCGGTCGCAGTAGAGGTGGCTGAAGTAGTCGCCGAGCAGGCGCTGTCGTGGGTCGTTGTCGAGGATCTGCAGGATCCGGGCGATGGCGTGGTCGGCGCCGGGTGCGTAACCGTGCACGTAGTTGGCGAAGCGCTGCGTGTCGGTGAGCTCGCGCCCGACCTTGGCGGCTTTGCCCTGCCGCCAGTCGAAGACGACCGCGGCGTTCAGGTCGGGCAGGAACTCGAGCTCGCGCATGCCGCGTGTCGCGGCGCGGTGGCGCGAGGCATCGGCGGCGACGAGCTGCCGCGGCGTCGCCACCGGCGCGTAGTCCATGGTCGCGAACCACGTCGGTGTCGTGACCGCCGGGTAGGAACCCATGCCGCGTTCCATCGACAGGATGCTCTGCAGCAGGTCGTCGTCGGCGCGCTGCAGCCGCCGTTCCATGTTGCGCACCACCAGCTCCTGGGCGTCGGTCGGCAACCTGGCCAGGCGCGTGAGCAGCTGTTCGGCGGTGGGTGGCTCGGCGGGTGCTTCGGCCGGGGTCTGCGGCGGCAACACGTTGCCGAGCAGCGCACCGAGCAACGTGCCGAGCGAAGCGAGGGCGGCGCTCAACGGCCACCGCCGGCGGCGCGTTGGCGCAGCACGTGACCGGCGCGCACGCCGGTGACGGTGCCGTCGGCGACGGCGACGACGCCGTTGACGAGCACGTAGGCGATGCCGTCGGGCGGCAGCGTCGGCTCGTCGTAGGTGGCACGGTCGGTGATCGTCGCCGGATCGAACACCACCAGATCGGCCCATGCGCCGACCCGCAGTTCCCCGCGATCGGCGATGCCGAAGATCGCCGCCGGCAGATCGGAGAGCTTGTGCACCGCGGTCGCCAGGTCGACGACGCCTCGTTCGCGCACGTAGCGGCCCAAGAGGCGCGCGGTGTTGCCCGAACCGCGCGGATGCGGTTTGTCGATGCTGGTCGGGTCGCGCAGCCCCGAGTCGCTGGCCAGCGCGATCCAGTCCTGGGCCATGAAACGTTCGACGTCGTCCTCGTGCATCGAGTGATAGACCATGGTCACCCGCGCGGGCGCTGCGGCCACGAACAGGTCGATCGTCACCGCGGCCTGCGCGTCGCGGTCGGCCTTGCCGAGACGGCGTTCGGCGGCGGCGGGGATCAGCAGGCCGTTGAGGTCGGTGTTGCCCTTGGCGGCGGCGATGCGCGCGTGGCGGAAGTCGCCGAAGCCGACCTCGTCCATCTTGCGCAGCAGCGCGGCGTGGATCTGCTGCCGGTACTCTGGCTCGGACTTCAACCGGGCGGCGAACGCCTCGCGGCCGACGGCGAGTTCGGCGCTCGGGAACAGCACGTCGATGCCGGTCGAGCTGGCGTCGTAGGCGTACTGGTCGGCGGTGACCTTCTGGAAGTGATCGCGCGCCGCCTGCAGCACGGCCAGGACCTCGGCGGCGCGGCCGTGGTTGGGTTTGCCGGTGCACTTGATGTGCGAGATGTGCACGGGCACCCGGGCGTCGCGCCCGATCGTCAGCGTCTCGGCGATCGCCTCGAGCACGAGGTCGCCTTCGTAACGCATGTGGCTGGCGTAGAGGCCACCGTGCCGCGCCACCACCGTCGCCAGCGCCGTGATCTCGTCGCGCTGCGCGTAGGTGCCCGGCACGTAGATCAGACCCGTCGACAGCCCGAACGCGCCGGCGCGCATGCCGGCCTCGACCAGGTCCTGCATCTGCTGCAACTCGGCGGCGTCGGGCGCGCGGTTGGCCGAGCCCAGGATCGCCGTGCGCACCGTGCCGTGGCCGACCAGGGTGCCGTAGTTCACACCGATGCCGCCCTTCTCGAGGCGCGTCAGGTGGGCGTCGATGTCCTTGACCGAACTGCCGCAGTTGCCCGTGATCAGCGTGGTCACGCCCATGCGCAGGAAGTTCTCCGCGAGTGGCTGCCGCACCACACCGGTGTCGACGTGCGTGTGCACGTCGACGAAGCCCGGCGCGATGCAGCGGCCGCCGACCTCGAGCACCGGGGTGTCGGCCGTGCGCTGCACTTCACCGAGTGCGACGATGCGCCCGGCTCGGATCGCGACGTCGCCGGCGGTGACGGTGCGGTGCACGCCGTCGACGAGCCGGCCGTTCTTCAGGACCAGGTCGTAGCGCTGTGGGTCTTGAGGTTCCTGGCTGGCCAGGAGCACGGCGGCGGCGCCGGCGAGGAGGTGAAACATCGCGCGCATGGTAGTCGGTGCCGCGGTTCGTGCAGCGGCGCGCGGCGCGCAAAAAAGTGACGCGGCGGTGAAACCTCGATCGCGCCGGCAGGTAGTGCACACCGTCCGCTTGCGGTGGCGTGATCCTCGCAGTCGGACGCCAAGAGACTCTCCGCCGAGGAGGAATGGGCACGTCGCCCGGACCTCCGGGGGCGAGGCGGAGGGTCTCCTTTTTCATGTACGGCGCGAAGCGGCCTGCCCGCGGTCAACCCCGCACCAACTGCAGCCACTGCTGGAGCCGCTGCTCGGTGGTGGTCGCGGCGGGATCGCCATCGGCGAGCGCGGCCTGCAACACACTTCGCAGTGCATCTCGCGTCGCGCCGAAGTGCATGGCGCCGCGTGCGTGGGCCACGAACTGCCGCTTCTGCGCCTGCGCCACCAGCGCCGCGCACGCGAGCAGTTCGCGATCGAGCGGGCTCAGCCCCGGTCGGCTGAGGATGCGGCCGTAGGCAACCTGCAGCACGAAGTCGTGGAACTCGCCGTGGCAGTCGCGCAGCATCGACCGCACCGCGTCTTCGTTACGTCCATAGATCGCCGCGAACAGGGCGTCGCCCGCGGCCGCCTGCCGTTCCTCGGGCAGGGCCCCCCCGCGCGGTGCCGTCGTCGTCGGCCAGGCCTGGTTGAGCTCTTCGAAGGCCGTGACCACGCGCGGGAAGCCGCAGAACAGCACGGCCTGCAGCAGCGTCTCCTCGACGTCGCTGCGCGGCGCGTGACCGTTCTGCAACCGGCCACACGCGGCGGCGAACGTAGCCCAGTCGCCGCGCCAGACGGCGGCGATCACGCGGGCGAGCTGCGGCAGCCGTTCCTCGGACATCGCCGCGGAACCTACCCCGTCGCGATCACGACGTCACGCTGGCGAGCTTGGCGGCTTCGAGGATCTCGCGATACTGGACCTCGTCGAGCCCCAGCACCTGCATCGTGTCGGCGTCGTTGACGTCGCCGATGTAGCTGGTGTTGGGCTTGTCCGATGCCAGGTGCGCGAAGGTGTTGGCCGCCTTCACCAGGAAGCCACGCGCCCAGTCCTCGGCGTTGGTCGCCGGGCTGTGGTGGTACATCACCGCCGCCTGCACGTTGCTGGCGAGTTTCCAGCGGTTGGCGAGCAGGCCGCCGACGTGGGCGTGGTTGAAGCCGAACACTTCACCTTCGGCCTTGGCCAGCGGCAGCTTCTCGCTGCGCGACAACCGCAGCGCCTCGGCGAAACGATCGGCCTGCGAGTCGATCAGGATCAACTTGCCGATGTCGTGGATCAGGCCGCAGGTGTAGGCGTCTTCGCGCGCCATGCCGTTGGCGACCGGCGACCGGTCGGCGAGCATGCGGCAGGCGACGGCGGTCTTGAAGCTGTGGTCCCAGAGCCAATTGGCATCGAAGTCGCGGACTTCGGGGCTGCTGCCGAAGGTCTGCAGCACGGTGGCCTGCACCACCAGGTTCTTGATCGCACGCAGGCCCAGGATCGAGCAGGCGAGGTTGATGTTCGAGACCGGGTTCTTGAGCCCGTAGAACGGGCTGTTGACCAGGCGCAGCACCCGCGTCGCGATCGCCGCGTCCTTCTCGATCACTTCGCCGGCCTGTTTGGCCGAGCCGTCCGGGCTGTTGAAGATCTCGGTGATCTCCGTGAGCACCGTCGGAATCGTCGGAATGTTGACGGTGCCGTCGATGAGATCTTCGAGTTCGGCGCTGGTGGTGATCGTCACGTGGGGTCCCCTCGGGAAGGGGTTTCGTCGCCTGCCCCGCCCCGTCTTGAGCGACAACCTCAGCGCTGTTGCGTGAACGCCGGATCGAGATACCGCTGTTCACGCAGGGTCGTTGCCAGCGTGCGTTCTGGAGTCGTCAGCGTCGACGGCGACGGTTCCAGATCGAGAGTTCTCGCCAGGTGCGCGACGAAGCGTGTGGCCAGGTGTTCACGCAGCATCGGATCGACGGGGCGCTGATCGGCGGCCGCGGCGACGAACGGTGTGTGCGTCGGCGCCTGCAGCACCAGCGAGCCGTGGTGCAGCACGCGCGGTCGCGGCACCGCGACGCGGCGCTGGGCCGAGCCGAGCAGCTTGCCGCGATCGGTGACGACGTCGTCGCGGCCCGGGTCGGCGAAACACCAACGCTGTTTGGGGCGCGCGCTCGGGCCGTCGCCGTCGGCATGGCGGTGGCAACTCACCCCGACCTCGGCCAGCGCCGCGATCGCCGCGTCGTGCAGCAGCCGGTAACTCGACGCGACCTCGGTCGGCAACACGTCGGCAGAGGCGGCCAGCGCGAACGTCAGTTCGTCGCCGTGATGGATCGCGCCGCCACCGGTCAGTCGCCGCACGATCGGCGTCGTCGCGGCGAGGTCGGCGAAGTCGGTGAAGCGCTGGAAGTAACCCAGCGAGACCGCGTAGGGTCGCCAGCCATACAGCCGCAGCACCGGCGCCTCGCCGAGCTGCAGCAGGGCTTCGTCGACGGCCATGTTCCAGGCCGGCTCGCCGGCGCCATCGACGATCAGGCGCAGGGTGCGGTCGGCCACGACCCGCTTCCGATCAGCCTTCGGCGGCGCAGTGCGCGTCGTAGGCGGCGGCGTCGAGCAGGTCGGGTGAGGTCGCGGTGACCTTGACCTTGAGCATCCAGGCCTTGCCGAACGGTTCTTCGTTGAGCCACGCGAGGTTGTCGGTGAGCTCGGTGTTGACGTCGACGACCTCGCCGCTGACCGGCGAGTAGAGGCTGCTGACGGCCTTGACCGACTCGATCTCGCCGAAGCTCTCGCCGATGGCCACCGAACTGCCCTTGCGAGGCAGGTCGAGGAACACGAGGTCGCTGAGGTGGGAGACCGCGTAGTCCGAGATGCCGATGGTGGCGACGCCGTTCTCGACGCGGCACCACTCGTGGCTCTTCATGTACTGGGTGTCGGTGGGACGCATGGTTCAGGGGTTCCTTGGGCGGCTGTGGTGGAGGGGTTCTCTGGATCGGATCTGGATGGGCAAGCGTGTTCAGCGGGCCCGCTTGTAGAACGGCATCGGGGCGACGACGCAAGGTTCGCCCTTGTCGCGGACCAGGAACTCGAGCTGGGTGCCGGGTTCCGTCAGATCGCTGCGAACGTAGGCCGTGGCGATGTTTGTGTCCAACGTCGGGCTGATGCTGCCCGAGCAGACGTGCCCGACCTGTTCACCGTCCTTGGCGATCGGGTAACCCTGGCGCGGGCAGCGTTTGCTGGTCGTGGTCAGGCCCACCAGACGACGGCCGGTGCCGCCGGCGGCGATCACCTTCTCGAGCGCGGCCTTGCCGGTGAAGTCGTGGTTCATCTTCACGGCCCAGTCCAGCCCGGCCTCGAGCGGGTTGGTGGTCTCGTCGATCTCGTGGCCATAGAGCGGCATGCCGGCTTCGTGGCGCAGCGTGTCGCGCGCGCCCAGGCCGATCGGGGTCAGGCCGTCGACCTCACCGGCGGCGAGGAACGCGTTCCAGACCTCGACCTCCTTGCCACCCGACACGTAGATCTCGAAACCGTCTTCGCCGGTGTAACCGGTGCGTGAGATCGTCATCGGCGCGCCGCAGACCTCGGCGTGCATCCAGGCGTAGTACTTGAGCGAGGCCAGGTCGGCCTTGGTGATGCGCTGCGTGATCTGCTGCGACAGCGGCCCCTGGATCGCGATCATGCCGAGCTTGTCGGTCAGGTCGTCGACCTGCACGTCGAAGCCCTTGGCGGTGTCGCGCATGATCTGCAGGTCGCGCGCCGAGTTGCCGGCGTTGACCACCAGGAAGAAGCCGTCGTTCTTCGGGTTGCGGTAGACCAGGATGTCGTCCTGGGTCAGCCCGGCGTCGTTGAGGATCATCGCGTAGCGGATCCGCCCCGGCGGGATCGCGGCCGCATCGTTGGTCTGCAGCCGGTTCAAGAACGCCTCGGCCTGCGGGCCCGAGATCGCGACGCGGCCCATGTGGCCGAGGTCGAACAGCCCGGCCTTGCTGCGCACGGTGCGCGCCTCGTCGAGGATGCCTCGGTATTGGACCGGCATGTTCCAACCGGCGAACGGGACCATCCGGGCGCCGGCGGCGGCGTGGATCGACTGCAGGGCGGTGCTTTGCATGAGGGCCGCCGATGCTAACGACCAGACGCCGTTGGCCAAACGTTCAGCTGCTCGGGATCGGCGCCGGGGGCGCGTCGCCCGGCGGTTGGGGCAGTGCCTGGGCAGGAGTCGCGGTGGGTGCCTCGATCGGGGCATCGTCCTTGCCCGGCGACACCAGGCTCAGGACCGTGCTGCCGATCTTGAGCTGTGCCTTGTCGTCTTCGGCGACCACCTGCAGCTTGTTCTCGGGGGTGATCACGAACAGGGGCAGCGTGCGGCTCGGGTCGCGCGCGAGGAACTGCTCCGGACCGAAATGTTCGGTCAGACGCGTGCTCTTGATGCGGGCCCCGCGTCGCAGCCGTTCATCGAGGGAGTCGAGCGTGTGTTCGGTGTTGAACAACACGCGTCCGACCGGCTCGCGATCGCTCTTGCCCTTGCCCTTGGGCACGTTGCCGATCCGGTAGAGCCCGGCGCGCCCGAACAACGGCAGGAACTCCTCGAGCGCCAGCCGGTTGACCTCGTCGCTCGGCAGCAGTGCGAGCACCTTGCCCAGACCGTCGAGCCCGGCCTGTTCGAGGAACCGCGTCGACAGCACGCTGCCGTGCCAGGTCGGTAAGCCCTGGGTGCGCGCCGTCGCCGCGTTGCGGGCGTTGGTGTCGACCAACAACACGGCGAAGCCCCGTTCCTGCAGCGCCGCGCCGACCTCGCGGCCGAGCCGATCGGCGCCGACGATCAGCACGCCTTGCGGATTGCCCTGGGCGACGCCGAGCAGCCGCGCGATCGGCTTGGCGCACAAACCGTAGATCAGCACCGACAGCACGATCACGGGGAACACCAGCGCGACGATCGTGTCGCCGCCGGCCAGGCCGTGGTGTTCGTAGTGCAGCGAGAACTCCGAACTGACAGCTGCGACGACGATGCCGCGCGGCGCCATCGCCATCAGGAACGCGCGATCGGGCCACGGCATGCCGCTGCGCAGCGTCGACACCAGCACCGCCACCGGCCGCACCACCAGCACCAGCAACGCGCAGTAGAGCGGGCCGCGCCAGCCGAGCGCGGTCAGTTGCTCGAGCGGCAGGCGCGCGGCGATCGAGATGAACAGGATCGACAGCAGGATCGTCGACATCTGTTCCTTCCACTCGGCGATGTGCGCGATGTCGACGGTGCGGCGGTTGGCGAGCACGATGCCCATCACCGTCACCGTCAGCAGGCCGGCTTCGGCCTGCAGCTGGTTGGCGATCACGAACGCCACCGCGACCGCGCCGAAGGTCACGGGCACGTGCAGGCTGTCGGGCACCAGGAAACGTTCGAAGGCCTTGGCCAGGCCCAGGCCGGCGAGCAGGCCCAGGCCGCCGCCGAACGTCAGCGTGCGCAAGATGCCGCCGACGATCTCGGTGGTGGTGGCGTCCGAGCCGCTGGTCAGCGCCTCCAGCACCAGCACCGCCAGCAGGGCACCGATCGGATCGATCAGGATGCCTTCCCAACGCAGCACCGGACCGAGCGGCGCGCGCGGACGCACGTGCCGGACCAGCGGAATCACCACCGTCGGCCCCGTGAGCACGAGGATCGCGCCCACCAGCAGCGCGATGTCGAAGCTGACGCCAGCGACGTGCACGCCGATCCACGTCGACAGCGCCCAGGTGACCAGCATGCCGACCGTGACCAGGTTGCGCACCACCTTGCCGGCGCCGCGCAGTTCGTCGAAACGCAAGGTCAAGCCGCCTTCGAACAGGATCAGGCCGACCGCGAGCGAGACCAGCGGGCGGAAGGCCTCGCCGAACATGCGGTCCGGATCGAGCAGGCCGGTCACCGGCCCGGCGACGAAGCCGGTCAGCAACAGCAACAGGATCGCCGGCAGGCGCATGCGCCACGCCAGCCAATGGGCCAGGGCGCCGGCGCCGAGCAGCAGGGCCAGGGCGGGCAGCGGGGCTAACGGACTCGGCATGCGTGGCGGTGGTGGGGAGACCGGCGGGAGGTTCCGCGGGCGGATCGGGGCGCGAACCTACCCGCCGTCGGCCGCCGTTTCGCCTGCGGGGTTGCGGCGCGACGTCGCCCCGGCTCCGGCGGACACGAACTCCTGCAGCAGGGCCCTGAGGTCGCTCGGATTCGCGAACGTGTGTTGCGCGTCGTCGGCGTGGCCGCCGACGTGTGCGATCACCGCACCGGGGGGCAACTGTCGGTACATGTCGTGGTCGGTGCGATCGTCGCCGACGCAGAAGACGAAGTCCCCGGGCTCGATCGACGCGCGTTGATGGGTGATGTAGTGGCCCTTGTCGACACCCGCGGCGCGAACTTCGAGCACGGCGTGGCCCGGCAACACCTCGGCGTCGTCGTCGTCGAGCAGTTCTTCGAGGTGATGCCGCAGGTCGTTGGCGCGCCATGGACCGTAACCCGGATCGGCGAGGCGGTAGTGCCAGGCCGCGCCACAGGTCTTGCGTTCGACGAACGAGCCCGGCACCTCCTCGCAGACCTGTTCGAACACCGCCAGCACCTTCGGCAGCCAGGCGAGCGCGACGGTGATCGGTTCGCGCCACTCGCCGCCGGGCGCGCGCTCGGCATAGCCGTGTTCGGCGCAGAGGTGGATGCCCAGGTGCCCGAACCACGCCGCCAGCGTGTTGCGTTTGCGACCGCTGACGATGTGCACCGTCGTGTCGGGCAACTGGCAGAGCGCGTGCAGCAGCATCGTCAGGTTGGCCGGCGGCGCCGCCTGCTCCGGTCGCTGCGTGATCTCACGCAGGGTGCCGTCGTAGTCGAGGAACAGGTGGCGGTGCGGCGCCGCGGCGAAACGTGCGACCAGCTGCGCCCGCGTCGCCGGGGTCACGGTCTGGATCGCGGTCTGGCGGTTGTGCGCGGCGGCCTTGGCCAGGCGCTGCAGGTAGCGCGCCGACCAGTTGGCGCTGTCGAGTTCGAGCACCCGTTCGTACATCTCCGCCGTGCGGTCGCGCCGCTCCGCGGGCGACATCGCCAGCGCCGAGGCGATCGCCTCGGCCGTGGCCGCGATGTCCATCGGGTTGACCAGCAGCGCGCGGTTCAGCGACAGCGCCGCGCCGGCGAACTCGCTGAGCACCAACGAACCCTGGCAGTCCGTTCCCGTCGGTTCGCCGTGGCCCTGGCACAGCACGAATTCGTGCGCGACCAGGTTCATGCCGTCGCGCAGCGGCGCGACCACGCAAGCGGTCGCGAAGCGGTACAGCGCCGCCAGTTCGACCGGGTCGATGCTGCGGTGCAGGAACTCGAGTGGCATGCGCCCGGGGTTGCCGTAGGTGCCGTTGATGCGCCCGACCTCCCGCTCGATCTCGCGCAGCAACGTGCGGTAACTCTCGTTGGTCTCGCGCGACGGCACCAGGATCTGCAGCATCACCGTGTCTTCGCGGCGCTCGGGGTGCTGATCGAGCAGCTGCGCGAAGGCGCGCAGCTTGTGCAGCACGCCCTTGGTGTAGTCCAGGCGCTCGACGCCCAGGATCAGGCGTCGGCCCTGCCAGCGCTCGGCCAGGTGCTGCAGGTGCCGTTTGGTCTCGGGATGGTGCAACGCTTCGACGAAGGTCGCGCCGTCGGGGCCCAGGGGATCGACTCCCAGACCGATGCGCCGGCCTTCGTGGTGGATCGCGTCGGCGGCTGCGTCGAGTCCGAGGATGCGCAGGCACGACTGCCGGAAGTGGCGCAGGTAGTCGGCGGTGTGGAAACCGATGTAGTCGGCGCCCAGCAGGCCGCGCAGCAGCGCCTCGCGCTGCGGTGCGAGCCGCCACACCTCGGACGACGGGAACGGCACGTGCAGGAAGAAGCCGAGGCTCAGGTCCGGTCGCTGTGCGCGCAGCAACGACGGCAGCAACATCAGATGGAAGTCGTGCACCCAGACCGTGTCGCCGCGCCCGGCGCATTCGATCACCGCGTCGGCGAACTTCTGGTTGACGGCCAGATACTCGGGCCAGGCGCGCTCGTCGTATTCGACCCGGTCGGGGAAGTAGTGCAGCAACGGCCACAAGGTGCCGTTGCACATGCCGACGTAGTAGTTGCGCTCCTCCTCGGCGGTCAGGAACACGGGGTGCAGGTCGTCCTGCGCCAGCTGATCCGCGACCATCTTGCGGTGCGTCTGCGCCACGGGGCCGCCCGACCAGCCGATCCACTTGCGCATCGTCGACACGGCGCGCAGCGCCGAGGCCAGGCCGCCGGCGCTCGGCTGTGAGGTGATGCGTCCCTTCTCGATGCGAATCCGCGTCGGCAGCCGGTTGCTGACCACGAGGATGTTCGGTTCGTTGCTTGTTTCCAAAGGCAGTGTTCCCAAACTGGCGAAACGCGCAGGGCGGTTTCGCGAGGTTGCCTCCGCCGCGTGTGCAAACGGCGAACACAGGAACTCATGGTTGCATCGACCGGACTCATCGGCAACTGCTCTTTCAATGCGTTGGTCGAACAGGGCCGCATCGTCTGGTTGTGCTGGCCGCGCCCCGACAGCAGCTTCGTGTTCGGCGAACTGGTCGGCGGCGAGAGTGGCGGCGTCTACAGCATCCAGCCCGAGGGGCCGGCCGAGTGCCACGTCAGCTACATCGAGAACACCAACGTGCTGCGCACCGAGTTTCGCGGCGAGGGTTGGGCGTTCGAGGTGATCGACTTCGCGCCGCGCTTCCGTCGCTTCGAACGTTACTTCCGGCCGACGATGCTGGTGCGCATCGTGCGTCCGCTGGTCGGCGAGCCGCGCATCCGCGTGCGCTGCGAGCCCGTCTACGACTACGGCCGCACCGAGCCGGAGAGCTGGGCCGCGAGCAACCACCTGCAGTTCGGCGGCCTGCCGGCGCCGGTGCGGCTCACCACCAACGCGCCGCTGACCTACGTCGCCTCGGGCACGCCGTTCCTGCTGACGCGCGACCTGCACCTCGTGTTGACCTGGGGCGAGCCGCTCGAGGCCGAGCTCGAGGAGACCGCCGAGGCGTTCCTGGTGCAGACGCTCGGTTACTGGCGCCGTTGGATCAAGAACGGCCGCATTCCGCGACAGTGGCAACCCGAGGTGATCCGCTCGGCGCTCGCGCTCAAGCTGCATCAGTTCGAGGACACCGGCGCGTTGCTCGCCGCGACCACGACCAGCCTGCCCGAGTCGCCCGGTTCGGGGCGCACCTGGGACTACCGGTTCTGCTGGCTGCGTGACGCCTACTTCACGGTCGCGGCGTTCGAGCGCATGGGTTACGTGCACGAGATGGAGCGCTTCATGCTCTACCTGCGCAACCTGTGCGGCGACGGCCACCAGGAACTGCAGCCCGTCTACGGCATCGGTGGTGAGACCGCGCTCGACGAGCACGTGCTCGACCACCTGCCCGGTTACCGCGGTGACGGCCCCGTGCGCATCGGCAACCTCGCCTACCACCAGAAGCAGAACGACGTCTACGGCGAGCTGATCCTGGCGATCAGCCGGCTGTTGCTCGACGTGCGTTTTCGCGGCAGTGAGGGCATCGAGGGCGCGCGTCTGTTGGTCGAGGGGCTGGTGGCGCAGATCGACGAGCGCCTCGAAGAGCCCGACGCGGGTCTGTGGGAGCTACGTGGCTCGCGGCAGCTGCACACGTTCACGCTGCTGACGCATTGGGCCGGCGCGCGGCGCGCCAACGAGATCGCGATCAGCCTCGGCTTGCCGCGGCTCAAGGAGCGTTCCGCCGACCTGGTCGAACGCGCTGCCAGGCTGATCTGGTCGCGCTGCTGGAACGAGGACATCGGTTCTCTGACGCAGTTCGCCGACAGTACCAATCTCGATGCCTCGAGCCTGTTGGCGCTGCATCTGGGGTTCCTGCCCGGCGACGATCCGCGCGCCGCCCGCATGGTCGACGCGATCCGCAGCCAGCTCACCCTCTCGAACGGCCTGCTGCGCCGCTACGACGTCGCCGACGACTTCGGTGTGCCCGATGCGGCGTTCACGGTGTGCAGCTTCTGGCTCACCGAGGCGCTGGCGATGGTCGGGCGCCGCGACGAGGCCTGCGAGTTGTTCGACACCATCCTGGGCATGCACAACGGCCTGGGGTTGTTCGCCGAGGACATCCTGCTTCAGGACGGAGCGCAGGCGGGCAACTTCCCGCAGACCTACTCGCACGTGGGGTTGATCAACACCGCGTTCCGCCTGGCCCGGCCCTGGGAGTGAGCTCGGGGAGGGCGCTGGTCTCGCGTGCGGCCAGCCGGCCAGAGCCTCAGCCGGCCAGAGCCTCAGCCGGCCAGAGCCTCAGCCGGTCAGCTTACGCAGCAGGTCGTCGACGTTGCAGGCGTTGACCTCGCTGCGCCGGATCGGGGCCAGGCCGCGGAAACGCCGGCGTTCGTCGACCGAGGAGAAGTCGTCGCCGCGGAAGGCGGCTTCGGCTTCGCGCGCGCGTTCGCAAGCGGCCTCGAAGTCGGCCAGCAGCGACTCGGGCAACAAGGCGTCGGGCAGCAGCGCGTCGAGTTCGGGATCGGAGAAGCCGGTCGATGGTTCCTTGGTGCGGGAGCCACGCGCGGGAGCGTCACTGCTGCGCGAGTCACCGCCGAAGCCTTCATCGGCGCCTTGGTCGACCGGCGCCAGCAGCGTCGCCCAGGTGGCGCGCGCGGCGGTGTCGTCGCTGTCGAACGGCAGCAGTCGGGCGTCGACGCCGGTGCCGGCGAGGCGCGGGCTCAGGCCGCCGCCGCCCAGGTTCATGGCGCCGAAGTCCAGACGCGCGAAACGTTCGGGGTTGGTCTGGTGGGCGTGCCGCAGTTCGCGGCGCCAGCCTGGATAGTCGCCGCACGCGAAGGCGATGCGACCGAGGTAGACGTAGGTGGCGAAGTCTTCGCCGCGCAGCAGCAGGACACGCTCGAAGTGGCGGCGGGCTCGTTGCGGTTGGCGCAGACGGAACCAAGCGCGGCCACACACGCCGTGGAGCGTGGCCTGCAGACGGTGCCAGATTCGATCGACGATGCCCATGGGCCCGGAGGGGCGGGGGAGATTACGGCCCGGCTCCTCCCGCAGCAAGGCAGCAGCACCTTGCCCCGACGTTTCGGCAGGATTTCGGCTCGACCGACAAGGCCGCAGGCGTGTTGCGGAACTGGACGGCCGCCGGTCGCGGCCGGGCCGCGCCGGCCAGCGCGCCATCGTGAGCCGGATTCCAGGGCCGTCTCAACGTTGCCGCGCCCGTAGCCGATAGAGCCAGCTGGACCGGCAGACCAACTGGACCCGAGCACGAACGAACATGGCACTACGAGGGGATCTTGCGAGCGTCGACCTGGCACAGGTCTTCCAGATGCTGGCCCTCAACAAGAAGGTCGGCCTGCTGAGCATCCAATCGGCGAAGCTCTGGAAGGTCCTCTACTTCGACCAGCGCGGCGTCACCGTCCATCACAACGTCCATGCGATCCTCGACCGGGTCGTGGCGAGTTTCGTGCGCACCGGCCGGCTCACGGCCGAAGCCCTGGACGAGGTCCGTGACCACGCGGCGCGCATGGGGCAGGAGCTGACCGACAGCCTGCTGGCCGGTGGCTACCTGCAACCGGACGAGCTCGAGGGGCAGTACTGCACCGAACTCGAGGAAGAGGTCTACGACCTGTTCTTCTGCCGCGAGGCCAAGTTCGAATTCCACGAAGGCGCCAATCGTCTCGAGGGTCGCGACGGCACCATCGACGAGCGGTTCTTCTTCAACTGCGACAGCGTCATCATGGAGGCCGCCCGTCGCATCGACGAGTGGGCCTACATCAGCGAGCGCATCCCGACGACCGCCGAGATCCTCGTGCCGATCGTCGACAGCGCGGATCTCTCCGCGAACGGCGCCGACGCGCCGGCGATCTTCGACCTGCTCGACGGTCGCCGCAACATCGCCCGGATCGTCGAACTCACGGGCCTGTCGAACTTCCAGGTCTGCAAGGTGCTGAGCCAGTTGCTCGACGCTGCGGTGATCGCCTCGGTCGAGACGGACGAACTGGTGCCGGCGGCGCAACAGTGCATGGCCGACGGCCGTCTCGCCGACGCGATCAACCTGTTCGAGCGCGCGGTCAGCCTCGAGATCGGCATTCCCGAGGTGCATTCGTTCGCGGCGGCGGCCTACCAGGCGGCTGAGGAATTCGAGCACGCGATCTACCATCTGGAGTGTGAGGCCGAGTACCGCATCGCCGCGGGGGACGACAAGGGCGCGGCCAAGAAGCTGCTCGAGGTGCGGCAGCTGGTGCCGACGCAGTTGCGCGCGCGCGAGCGCCTGGTCGAGCTCACCCTGGGCGGCAAGGCCGGCGATCTCGCCGGCTTCGATCCGCTGGTCGAGGGCAAGCAGCTCGTCGACCTGCTGATCGAGTTCGGTGACATCTCCCGAGTGCGGGTGTTGCTCGAGCGGCTGCTGCTGGTGGAGCCGAACGACCCGGACCTCAAGAAGGCGCTGGTCAACGTGCACGTCAAGGCCGGCGACCAGAAGCGGGTGGTCGAGCTGTACGAGTCGATCGCCGACGATCTGGTGCGGCAAGGGCGTCCGCTGGAAGCGGTCGGCTACCTGCAGAAGATCCTGCTGCTCGATCGCGGTCGTTCGGACATCTCCGAACGGGTGCGCAAGCTCTACGAGTTCGACGAACGGTCGCGCAAACGGCGTCGTTCGCTCGCTGCGTTGGCGACGTTGTTCTGCCTGACGCTCGTCGCCGGTGCCGGCTACTGGTTCTACAACCAGCGCGCCGAAGAAGTGTTCGCGACCATCGACGTGCAGGAGGCGGTGGCCCGCGAGGACTTCGCTGGCGCGATGACCGCCTACGAGGACTTCCTGCTGCACCACCCGTTCACGACCGCGGCGCCCAAGGCCCGCGCCGAGCTGCAGCAGATCGAGGCCCTGCAGCAGCGCTTCGAGGCGGAGCGCACGGCCGCCCGCGTCGAGCGCGAGCGTGAGCAGAAGCGTTTGCGCAGCGAGTACAAGCTGCTGTGGACGCGTTACCGCGAACAGTTCCTCGCCGGGCAGCCCGAGGATTCGATGGAGTCGCTGACCAAGGTGCGCGAGCTCGTCGGCCAGGCCGGCAGCCCGGACGACATGGCCTGGGCGATGGAGCAGCAGGTCGAGCGGATGTTCCAGAAGCTGCGTCAGTTCCTCGACGACGCCGACAAGCTGGCCAACGACTACGACGTGGCGCTCGGGCGCGGCGATTGGCAGACGGCGCGCGCGCTCGCGTTGCGTCTGTTGACCGAGTTCGACAGCACGCGCTCGGCCAAACGCTGCCAGATCCCGGTGTGGGTCACCACGCGGCCGGCCGGCGCGACGTTGACCCAGAACGGCCAGCCGCTGCAGCGCACGGTCGACGGCCAGGCCACCGCGGTGGTCACGCCGACGATGATCCTGTGTCCGCAGGGCAGCAAGGTCGTCACGGTCACTGCGAACCTCGCCGGCTTCACGCCGCTGCGCATCGACATCGACCCGGACGCCAACGGCTCGGTCGAGGCGGTCATGGAGGTCGTCGCCGATCGCGCGGTGGCCTTCGAGTCGCAGGTGCAGACCGGTGTCGGCATCGGTGAGGGATGGCTGGCGGTGGGGCTGCGCGGCGGCCGTCTGGGCCTGTCGCGCCTGGACGGGCGCGATCAAACGGTGCACGAACTGCCGGGCCTGCGCGCGGTCGACACGACACCGATGATCGCCGCTGGCCGGGCGTTCTTCGTCACCACCGAGAACAGCATCGAATGCGTGCCACTGACCCGTTCGGTGCCGGTCTCCGGCTGGCCCGTGCAACTGCGGTCGCCGCTGGCGACCGACCTGGTGGTTCGCGACGGCCGGGTCTTGGCGGTCGATCGCGATCACGTGATGCACTGCTGGGAACAGGCCACGGCGCGACAACTCTGGTCGGTCTCGATCGAAGGGCCGCCCTCGGGGCCGCCGACGATCGATCGTCGCCAGGTGCGGGTCGGCACGGTCGAGGGCCGCGTGATCACCGTGGACGCCTCGAACGGACAGGTCCTGGGGGTGCTGCGCTCCGAGGTCGGCATCAGCACCCGCGTCGTGCTCGACGACAAGGGGCGCATGTTCTTCGGGTTGGCCGACGGCCGCGTGCAGGCGGTCGACAGCGCCGATGGGCGAGTCATCTGGAGCGTGCCCGCGGGTCGCACCGTCGCCGACGGGGAGCTCGGTCTGGGCACCGACGTGCTCGTCGTGCTGGGTGCCGACGCCCGGCTGCTGGTGCTCGATCGTGCCAACGGCGCGATCGTCGGACGCATCGCCGTCGGTGACGGCCAGGTGCTCGGCACGCAGGTTCGTGGCCGCCGTGGGGTGATCAAGGTGCGTCGACCGCGCGTCGCCAAGCGCCCGCCCTTCGACGTGCTGATGGCATTCGATCTCACCGACTGCACGGTGCAGTGGGAGTTCTCCGAAGAGGGCACCGTGCCCGGTCAACCCGGCATCGACGACCTGATGGTCGCCTGGCCGAGCGCCAACCAAGGCGTGGTCCTGTTCCGCTGAGGTCCAAAGGAAGAGACATGCACCTGATCCAGCGGATGAAGATCTGGAAGGAGCTGCGGCAGCTCGAACAGCGGGCGCGCGAGGAACCGTCGCCGTCGACCTTCGTCGACCTCGGCCAGGTCTACATCAACCTCGACCTGCACGAGAAGGCCCAGCGCGTCGCCGAGGACGGCCTCGCGCTGTTCCCGAAGTCGACCGAGCTGCGGCAGCTGCTCGAGTTCGCGCGCACTGGTCTGCGCCGCCAACGCGCCAGCGAGCTGCGCGCCAAGGCGACGCGCCATCCGAGCACCAAGGTCTATCGCGAGTTGGCCCAGGTGCAGCTCGAACTCGGCGACAGCGGCGCGTTGTCGACGACCTGTCAGGAGTGGACGGTGCGGTTCCCCGACGACGCCGGCGCCTGGCTGATCATGGGCCAGGCGCGTTTGCTCGGCTTCTACCGCGACCTCGCCGCTCGCGAAGGGCTCGAGGCCGTGCGTTGCCTCGAGAAGGCGGTGTCGATGAACGCCGCGGACGACCACTCGCACCGCCTGCTCGGAGAGGTCTTCTATCGCATCGGCGCCGTGCGCAAGGCCACCGGGCACCTGCAGGCGCTGCACAAGCTGGTCGCCGACGACCCCGAGGTCGCGGCGTTGCTGCACTACGTGAGCAACCTCGAGGACCGCGGCGACGACGTCGCCAAGCTGCTCGAAGAGGTCGAAGAACACGGCAGCCTGCTGCACCCGTCGATGGCGGCGTCGCGGCCGAGCGGTCAGGGCGACGAGCAGCTGGTGCGGGCCCGCGACGGCCTCGCCCACGTCGCCGAGATGCGCGGCGTGCGCAAGGCGACGTTCATCAAGGGCAGCAAGGCGCTGGTGAAGGGTGAGATCCACGACGGTCGCGACCCGTTCCTGCGGATCGTGCGTGTGATCGCCAAGTCGGCGCACCGTTTCGCACGGCGTCTGGACATCGGCAACGCCAGCAAGAGCATCGTCGACGTCGATGGCGGCCACGTCTGTGTGTGCGTCTACGGCGACGTGCTCGCAGCCGTGCTGTGCGACCGCAACACCGACCTCGACCGCGTGGTCGACGAATTGCAGGAGATCGTCGCGGGCGCGCTCTACGCGGCCGAAGGACACGAGGCATGAGCAAGATCAAGGACACGCTGCAGGAGCTGCGCCGCACCGCCGGCATCAAGGGCGTCGCGCTGCTCACGACCGACGGTCTGGTCGCGGCCGAATCGCTCGACGAGCGCTTTCCCAGCGACGTGGTCGCCGGGCTCTCGTCCTACCTGCTGATGACGACCAACCGCAGCCTCGACGAAGGCGGGCTCGGCACATGCAGCCAGTTCACGCTGCACGCCACGCACGGGCGGGCCGTGTTCGTGGCGCTCGAGGACTCCTACCTGGTCGTACTGTTCGACCAGTTCGCCGACGTCGACGCGGCCCGGACCGAAGTCGACGAGGCCGTGCAGCGCATCCGCCGCACCGCGCGCCTGGCCTGAGCGGCGCCGGCTCGCCCGATCCGCCCGCGCGCGCCCAAGCGGTGGCCTCATCGCTGCGTCGTCAGCGTGATGTTCGCCTCTCGGCGACCGGCGATGTTAGCCGCGCGTTCGGGTCGCGGGCCTGCAGGCCACCTGCTGCCGCGACCTCGTGAGGATCACTTCAGGACGGAAGGACGGCGGATTTCGGGTGCCAACTCAAGCACGCGGCGCGCCGAGGTCGATGAAGACGCCAACGCGTGGCGTGTGCACAGGGTGTGCGCCGCGCAGCTTGTTGCAACGACGCGCACAACCATGGTCCAGATCAACTTCGCGCTCAAGGAAGTCAACTGCAAGGTGGTCTTCTACGGCCCCGGCATGAGTGGCAAGACCACCAACCTCGAGATCGTCCACCAGAAGGCTCCCGAGGAGAACAAGGGTGAACTGACGTCGATCTCGACCGACGGTGACCGCACGCTGTTCTTCGACTTCATGCCGCTCGACCTCGGCAACGTCGCCGGCATGCGGACCAAGTTCCAGCTCTACACGGTGCCTGGTCAGGTCTACTACAACTCGACGCGCAAGCTCGTGCTGCAGGGTGTCGACGGCGTGATCTTCGTCGCCGACAGCGACCCGGACAAGATGGACGAGAACATCGAGTCCTACTCGAACCTGATCGAGAACCTCGCCGAGTACGGCAAGGACGTGCGCGAGCTGCCGCACGTGATCCAGTACAACAAGCGCGACCTGCCGAACGCGATGCCGACGGCGGAGATGGACGAGCGCTTGAACAAGTTCGGCGTGCCGACCTTCGAAGCGGTGGCCTACACCGGCGAGGGCGTGTTCCCGACGCTGAAGACGCTGGCCGCGATGGTGCTCGAGAGCATCGAGAAGATCGACGGTCGCAACCCGCGCAAGGCGGCGCCCAAGGCTGCACCCGCCGCGTCGGCCAAGCCCGCCGCCGCGCCACCGAGCGCGCCGGCTGCGCAGCGTCCCGCGCCGGCCCGTCCGGCCGCTGGTCGCCAACCGGCC
>CAYMPV010000049.1:0-32520 GCA_964392305.1 uncultured candidatus Brocadiaceae bacterium | reverse complement strand
CGGTGGTTCGGCGCAGATCCCGGCGATGAAGAAGATCGCCGGCGGCTTGCGCATCCAGCTGGCGCAGTTCCGCGAGCTGGCCGCGTTCGCGCAGTTCGGCAGCGACCTCGACAAGGCCACGCAGCAGGCGCTCACGCGCGGTCAACGCATGACCGAACTGCTCAAGCAGCCCGAGTTCGAGCCGGTGCCGGTCGAAGAACAGGTCGTGGTGCTCTACGCCGGTTCGTCCGGCGCGCTCGACGAGGTGCCGCTGCCCCGTGTCCCCGAGTTCGAGAAGAAGTACCTGGCGCACCTGCGTGCCAACCATGCGGACGTGCTGGCCAGCATCCGCAACGACAAGAAGTGGACCGACGACCTGCAGAAGCAGTGCGACGCGCTGTGCGCGGCGTTCAAGAAGGAGTTCCTGGCCTGATGCCGACGGCGGCCGCCGCGGGATGACCCGCGTCCGGTCGTCATCGAACCGACCCGCACCCCCCGACACCGATCATGGCAAACCTCAAGGAACTCCGCGGCCGCATCAAGTCCGTGGCCAGCATCGCGCAGATCACGCGCGCGATGGAGATGGTCGCGTCGATGAAGCTGCGTAAGGTCCAGGCCAGGGCGCAGACCTACTATCCCTACGCGCAGGAGTTGCGCCAGGTCGTCGAGCGGCTCGCCGCCAAGGTCGGCACCGAGTCCGGGCTGCCGTGGTTCCGCGCCGAATACCCCAAGACCACCGGGGTGCTGCTGATCACCAGCGATCGCGGCCTGTGCGGTTCGTTCAACACCAACCTGCTCAAGTCGATGCAGGACCTGGCCGAGGAAGTGCGCGCGCAGGACCCCGACCGCAAGATCAAGTTCTGGTGCTACGGCCGCAAGGGTTACGCGTGGCTGACTCGCCGTGGTTACGACGTCGAGCGGTTCTTCGTCGAGCCGCCGCTGGACAAGCTGGACTTCGCCGCCGCCAAGATGGTCGTGCAGGCGCTCAGCGAGGCGTTCCTCGACGGCACCGTCGACAACGTGCGCATCATCTATTCACGCTTCAAGTCGATGATCCGGTTCGAAGCGAGCAACGAGCGGTTCCTGCCGGTGATGAACCACGACTTCGTCACCGTGCCGCGCAACGCCGAAGCGCAGGCCAAGGCGGCGCAGGAGGACGACCAGGACTTCCTGATGGAGCCCGACGCGCTGTCGCTGCTCGAGGTCCTGATCCCGCGTTACCTCGAGACCATGGTCTACGACGCGATGCTGCAGTCGCTGACCAGCGAGCACGCCAGCCGCCGCATGGCGATGAAGGGCGCGACCGACGCCGCCGTGCGCATGAACAAGGGCCTCAAGAAGATCTACAACCGCGCTCGCCAGGAGAACATCACCAAGGAGCTGCTCGACATCGTCGGCGGCGCCAGTGCTGTCAGCTGAGCGAGTTACCCGGCCGGCGCTGCCGGCCAACGCAGAACCACACCGCATTCGAGAACGAGGAAACAAGACGTGACGACCGCCACCAAGACGGAAGGAAAGATCCTGCAGGTGTTCGGCCCCGTGGTGGACGTGCAGTTCCCCGAGGGCCACATGCCCAACCTCTACAACGCCATCACCGTCGTCGACGCCGCCCGCGGCATCGACCTGGTGCTCGAGGTGTCCCAACAGCTGGGCAACTCGGTGGCGCGCTGCGTCTCGATGTCGACGACGGACGGCATGTCGCGCGGCATGGCCGCGGTCGACACCGGCGCGCCGATCTCGGTGCCGGTCGGGGAAGCCACGCGCGGCCGCCTGTTCGACGTGCTGGGCCGCGCCCTCGAGGTCGGCATCGCGCATCCGCGCACCGGTGAGCAGATGCCGGCGGTCAAGGCCGCGGGCACGCTGCCGATCCACCGCGCCGCGCCGACCTTCGACGAACAGCAGGCGATCAGCGAGGTGTTCGAGACCGGCATCAAGGTCGTCGACCTGCTGTGCCCGTTCGCCAAGGGCGGCAAGATCGGCCTGTTCGGCGGTGCGGGCGTCGGCAAGACCGTGCTGATCCAGGAACTGATCCGCATCACCGCGGTGGAGAAGGGCGGCTTCTCGGTGTTCTGCGGCGTCGGTGAGCGCACGCGCGAAGGCAACGACCTGTGGCTGGAGATGGCCGAGGCCGAATACACCGACGCCCAGGGCCAGAAGGCCTCGGTGCTCGACAACGCGGTGCTGGTGTTCGGCCAGATGAACGAGCCCCCGGGCGCGCGTCTGCGCGTGGCGCTGACCGGCCTGACGATGGCGGAGTACTTCCGCGATCAGGAAGGCAAGGACGTGCTGCTGTTCGTCGACAACGTGTTCCGCTTCGTGCAGGCCGGTTCGGAGGTGTCCGCACTGCTCGGTCGTCTGCCGAGCGCCGTGGGTTACCAGCCGACGATGGCCTCGGAGATGGGCGCGCTGCAAGAGCGCATCACCTCGACCAAGAAGGGTTCGGTGACCTCGATGCAGGCCGTGTATGTCCCGGCAGACGACATCACCGATCCTGCGCCAGTGGCGACCTTCGCGCACCTGGACTCGACCATCATCCTCGAGCGTCAGATCGCCGAGCTGGGCATCTACCCGGCCGTCGACCCGCTCAAGTCGACCAGCAAGATGCTCAGCCCGAGCGTCGTCGGCGAGGAACACTACAAGGTCGCGCGTGAAGTGCAGCGCACGCTGCAGCGTTACCAGGACCTGCGCGACATCATCGCCATCCTCGGTGTCGAGGAACTCAGCGAAGAGGACAAGCTGGTCGTCGGCCGCGCGCGCCGCATGCAGCGCTTCCTGTCGCAGCCGTTCTTCGTCGCCGAAGCGTTCACCGGCGCGCCCGGCAAGTTCGTCAAGCGCGAGGACACCGTGCGTTCCTTCAAGGAGATCCTCGAGGGCAAGCACGACACCCTGCCCGAGTCGGCGTTCTACATGTGCGGCTCGATCGAGGAAGCCGTCGCCCGCGGCAACAAGTGATCTGAGCGACTGTCGACCAGCACTGTCGCCAGCATCGAAACGCAGCATCCAACGTCGCATCCGAGAACCGTCGTCCCCAAGAGTCATGGCCGAACTGCACCTGCGCATCGTCACTCCCGACCGCACCGTCGTCGACCGCAAGGTCGCCCGGGTGCGGTTCACGGGCATCGACGGCAGCTACGGCATCCTGCCGCATCACGCGCCGCTGATGACCGCGATCTCGTCGACGGGCACGGTGCGGATCACCGAACTCGACGGCCAGCAGCTGGATCTGTTCGTCAGCGACGGCTTCGCCCAGGTGCAGCACAACGTGCTCACGCTGGTGTGTGAGGCCGGTGAGTTCGCGCACGAGATCGACCTCGAGCGCGTCAAGGCGGCCGAGCAGAAGGCGCGCGAGAAGCTGGCGGGCCTGGACCGCCTGAGCACCGAGTTCATCAAGGCCGAGGCGGCGCTGCGCAAGGCGCTGGCGCGCGAGATGCTGGCCCGTCGGGGCACCGGCAGCGGCAATCTGAGCTGAGACAGGGTCCCGGCTCGGGCGGGGCCGTTCGCCAGTCGGGCCTGCTCATGAGTCGAGGGGCGCGCGGTCGATAGCGGACGAGGCAAGACGGCCCCGTTCGCGAATGAGCAACCGCGCCAAGTCGACGGTGACCTGCACGATCGGGTCCGACGCAACCACCCGTGGCACGGGCCCCGCGGCGGCATGCGCGGAGGTGGGCGGCGCATGACCGATCCGGCGCCCAGGCTGCGATTGCTGCTGGTCGAAGGCCAGACCGCGCTGCGTCACGCGCTGGTGCGTCGTCTTGAGGCGCTGCCAACCGTCGAGGTGGTGGCGGCCGCGCTGAACGGCCTGACGGCGCTGCCGCGGGTCGACAGCCAGCGCCCGGATCTGGTGTTGGTCGATCTTGCCGTGGACTTCGCCGCGGGATGCGAGTTGCTCACGGTGCTGCACCGAGCTGGGGCCCCGATCCGCCGGGTCGCGCTGGTGCCGGCCGCCAGGCACGCCGAGGTGTTGCCCTTGCTCGCCGCCTGGGGCCACACCGAACTGGTGCAGCGGCCCGAAGGCGAAGACGTCGAGGGTGTCGCCGACGGCATGCTCGAGCAGTTCAAGGTCCTGCTGGGCCGATGCACGGTGCGCCGGGCGGCCGTGGCGGTGCCGGCAACCGCGGCGCGCGCGGGCTGCACCAGGGCTCCCTCGGTGGTGGGCATCGGCGTCAGCACCGGTGGTCCGCGGGCGCTGGCCGAGGTGTTGCCCAAACTCGCGGCCGACTTCCCGTTGCCGATCCTGGTCGTGCAACACATGCCGCCGAAGTTCACCGCGAACCTGGCGGAGTCCCTGGATCGCCAGTGTGCGTTGCGGGTGCGTGAGGCGCACGACGGCGATCGCGTGGTGCGAGGCGAGATCCTGATCGCACCGGGCGGCAAACACATGCGGGTGATCACGCGCGACGGCGTCGAGGTGGTGCAGCTGACCGAGGATCCACCCGAGTGCTCGTGCCGTCCGTCGGTCGACTACCTGTTCCGTTCGTTGCGGGCGGTCTACGGCGGTCGGGTGCTCGCGGTCGTCCTGACCGGCATGGGCGAGGACGGCTGGGCCGGCAGTCGCCTCCTGCGCGAAGCCGGCGCGTGCTTGTTGGCCCAGGACGAAGCGACGTCGACGGTCTACGGCATGCCGCGGGGCCCGATCGAAACCGGCATCGCGCGGGCGACACCGCTCGGCGAGATCGCTGCGGCGATCGAGAGCGCCGCCAGGGGGCTGGTGTGCAGCTGAACCCCGGCGAGCTGCCGCTGATCCGGCAGATGGTGCGCCAGCTCACCGGCGTGGCGCTCGACGACACCAAGGGTTACCTGGTCGAGTCGCGGCTCGGGCCGATCGCCGAGCGCATCGGCTGCGCCAACTTCAACGAGCTCTACTTCCACGTGCGTTACGGGCGCGACGCGGCGCTGCAGGCGCAGGCGGTGGACGCGATCACCACCCACGAGACGATCTTCTTCCGCGACGACGCGCCGTACGAAGCGCTGCAGGCCAGGTTGCTGCCGGCGGTCATCGAAGCCCGCACCAAGCTCGGCCAGGGGAAGAAGCTGCGCATCTGGTCGGCGGCCTGCAGCACCGGGCAGGAACCGTACAGCATCGGCATCGTGCTGCACGAGCTGCTGCGCGATCTGCGCGGCTGGGACATCGAGATCGTCGCCACCGACATCAGCGCCGGCACCCTGCAGACCGCCGAGAAGGGTTTCTTCCCCGAGCACGAAGTGGCGCGTAGCGCGCGTCCCAGACTGACGCCCAGGTACTTCACCAAGGTGACGAACGGCTGGCAGATCCAGGACTCGGTGCGTCGGCTGGTGAAGTTCAAGCAGCTCAACCTGCTGGAACCGTTCGGCGGCCTGGGGCAGTTCGACGTCGTGTTCCTGCGCAACGTGCTGATCTACTTCGACAGCAATACGCGCCACGACATCGTGCGCCGGTTGACCCGCACCCTGCTGCCGCACGGATGGTTGGTGGTGGGGTCGGCCGAGAACCTGCTCGACGTCGGGCCCGAGTACGTGCCGCAGACGCACTGCGCGGCCACGGTCTACCAGCCGCAGCTCCCGCTGCCGCCCAAGCGCTGAGTCTGGGCCGGGGGTTCCTCCCTCACGAGTGGCCACGCGGCGCCGCGTGGCTAGACTTGCCGCGCCCTTGTCGGGCACCAATTCCCATCATGAAGCTGACTCTCCTCACCGCTCTGTTCGGCGCCGCGGTCGCCGTCACCCCGTGTCTTTCGGCCCAGGATCCCGCCCAGCAGGGTGGCATCCCCGAGTGCAAGGACATGAAGAAGACCGACTCCGGCCTGCAGTACGGTGTGTTGCAGAAGGGTGGCGACGAGGCCGCGCCCCAGGCCAACGACGTCGTCGAGGTGCACTACACCGGCTGGCTGACCGACGGCACCAAGTTCGACAGCTCACGCGACCGCGGCAAGCCCGCGACCTTCCCGGTCAACGGCGTGATCAAGGGCTGGATCGAAGGACTGCAGCTGATGACGCCGGGCGCGCGCTTCAAGTTCGTGATCCCCGGTGACCTCGCCTACGGCAAGAACGGCCGGCCGCCGAAGATCCCGGGTGATGCGACGCTGGTGTTCGACGTCGAACTGCTCAAGGTCAAGCGCATGCCGAAGATGCCGTCGGGCAACCCCGATGCGCAGAAGACCACCGCGGCCGGCGCCAGGTTCGAGATCACGGCCAAAGGCAACGGCGCGAAGATCAAGGCGGGGCAGGGCCTGAAGATGCGCTACGCGATCTGGCGGCCGAACGGCGAACTGCTCGACTGCACGGAAAGCAACAACGACTTCCACATCTCCGGCACCGTCGATTCGCTGCCGTATCCGTGGCTCGGCGAACTCGCCGCCGAGCTCGAGATCGGCGGCACGCTGCGCGCCGAGGTGCCCGAGAAGCTGTACCCCAACCCGCGCAGCGACACCGTCTGGGAACTGCAGATGATCGGTGTCAGCGATGTGCCGCAGTTCCGCAAGTGCGACCCGGAGAAGCTCAAGACCACCGACAGCGGCCTGATCTACGAAGTCATCGAGCAGGGCACCGGCGAGTCGCCGACGGCTGCCGACACCGTGTCCGCGCACTACACGGGTTGGCTGCTCGAGAACGGCAAGATGTTCGACAGCTCCCACGCGCGCGGCGAGCCGACGGAGTTCCCGCTCGGCGGCGTCATCAAGGGCTGGACCGAAGGCCTGCAGCTGATGCAGGTTGGCGGCAAGTACCTGTTCACGATCCCGGCGAGCCTGGGTTACGGCGAACGCGGCGCGCCGCCGACGATCCCGGCCAACGCCACGCTGGTGTTCCTGGTCGAGCTGGTCTCGATCAAGAAGAAGTAGCCGCACCGGTCGGCGCAGCGGTCGGCGCACCGAGCTGGCCGCAGCCGGCCATCACCGAACGTCCCTTGGTGATGCGCCGGCGCACCGGCACGCCGCGCTCACGCAGCCAGCCGACGAAACGCACGATCTGCGGTTCGTCGGGCGCGAGTGTGATCGGCGCGGTGCCCGGGTTGTAGGGGATCACGTGCACGAGCACGCGGCCGAGCGGCGCGCAGAAGGCGGCGATGCGGTCGGCGTCGGCCGGCGTGTCGTTGATGCCGGGCAGCAGGCACCAGTGGATGCCGAACGTGAGGTTGGCGCGCTGCCGGTAGGCGATCAGCGCGCGCTGGATCTCGGCGAGCGGAAAGCGCTGCGAGTGCGGCATGATCGCCGCGCGCTGCCGGTCGTCGGCCGCGTTCAGGCTCAGCGACAGGTTCAGCCGTTTCCAGCCGAGTTGCCGCAGCGCGGCGATGCCGGGCACATGACCGACCGTGCACACCGTCAGCCGATCGTGTGCGTAACCGAGGCCGACGCGGTCGGTGAGCACCGCCAGGGCCTGCAGCAGGTGCTCTTGGTTGTCGAGCGGTTCGCCCATGCCCTGGAACACGATCGTGTCGGGGCGCTGCCGGCGGTGCTGCACGGTGACCTGGCCGACGATCTCGCCGGCGGTCAGGTTGCGTCGCAGTCCCAGCCGCCCGGTTTCGCAGAACGTGCAGGCGCGGGCACAGCCGGCCTGCGTCGATATGCACAGGCTCGACCGGCCGCGGCCCATCGGCAGGTGCACGCTCTCGACCGTGAGGCCGTCTTCGAGTCGCAGCAGCCGTTTGGTGACGGTTCCCGTGGAGCAGGCGGCTTGGGTCTCATCCACCGGTTCGGGCAGCCGCAGCCGCGCCAACGCACGCCACCTGGCGTCGGCGGTCGCACCCAGGCCAAGCGCACGCGGGCCGAAGTGGCCATCGCGCGTCGCCCGGCGATGGATTGCGGCAGCCCGCCCCGCGCCTTTGAGCTCGCCGAAGTGCACTTCCGCGGCCCGGCGCAACTGGTCGGCAGTGTGGGTGAGCAAGTCCAAGCTCGCGGCATGCTATCGACCGTGCAGTGACGCGGCGAGCCCGCGGGATTCCTGAAAGTTTGCATCACAAAGTGAATGCGCGACGGCCGCCGACCGGACAGGATGCCGCCCCATGATCCCGCAGTCCGCAGCCGCCACCGACGCCGCCACGCCGCCGGTGCTCACCGCGCATGGCGTGTTCCGCTTCCGGCAGGCCGAGGGCCAGCAGGTGCCGACGGTGCGTGACGTCAGCCTGCAGCTCGCGCCGCGTGAGTTCCTGACCATCATGGGGCCGTCGGGTTCGGGCAAGTCGACCCTGCTGCACATCCTGGCCGGCCTCGAGCGACCGTCCGCCGGCGAGGTCACGGTCGCCGGCATCGACCTCGGTGCCGGTGACGAGGAGCACCGCGCAGCCGTGCGGCGCAGCAAGATCGGCTTCATCTTCCAGTTCTTCCACCTGCTGCCGGACTTGTCGGTGGTCGAGAACGTGACCCTGCCGCTGCGCATCCTGGGCCAGAACCCACGCCGCCACGATGGCCGGGTCAACAGCCTGCTCGAGTTGCTCGGGGTCGCCGCGCTGCGCGACCGCCTGCCGGCCAACCTGTCGGGCGGTGAGATGCAGCGCGTCTCGATCGCGCGTGCGCTCGTGACCCAGCCGCCGCTGCTGCTCGCCGACGAGCCGACCGGCAACCTGTCGAGCAAGGCCGGCGAAGAGGTCATCGGCCTGCTGCGTTCGGTGCGGGATCAACTCGGCACCGCGATCCTGCTGGTGACCCACAACCCGCGCGACGCCGCCGCTGCCGACCGCATCGCCTTCCTGCACGATGGCGCGCTGTGCGCCGATGCCGAACTCACCGGGGGACCCTTCGATGTCGCTGACGTCTTTCGTCGTCTGCAGGAACTGGGCATCTAATCGCCTGCGCCTGCTGCTGACCGTCGTCGGCATCGCGCTCGGCGTGGCGATCGTCGTGGCCATCTACGTGATGGACCACAACACCATCCAGAGCCAGTTGCAGGCCCAGGATCCGCAGCGCGGTCGCGTCGACCTCGAGGTGGTGCCGGTCGCTGCCGGAACGGCTCCCGCCGCTGTGCTGGCGCAGTTGCGAGAGCACGAGGGTGTGCAGGATGTCGCGGTCTGGCGCCAGGCGCGTGGGCTGCTGCGTGCCGCCGACAAGCAGCTCGACGTCGGCGTGTTCGGACTGGGTCCGCTGCCGGCCGGGCCGTTCGCGCATTACGTCGTGCACCACGGCCGCGATCTGCAAAGCGGTGACGACGGGCCCGGTGGCGCGGTGTTGCTCGGCAGCGAGGCGGCCCGGTTGCTCGGCGTCGATGCCGGCGACAAGGTGCAGCTCGGCGAGGCGATCCGCACCGTTCGCGTCGAGTGCAAGGACGGCAAGCTGGTGCCGATCGCGGCGCCGGCGGGTGAGCAACTGTTCGCGACCGAGGTCACCGTCGCCGGCGTGTTGACCAACGACCGCCTCGGCCGGCGCTTCGACGGGCAGATGCTGGTCTGCGGCGTCGAGCTGGCCCGACTGCTGCTGCCGCAGGGCGGGGACTTCTTCCACGTGTTGCGCGACCCTGGCGCCGACCTCGACCGGCTGCGGCGCGAACTGCGCAGCGACTTCACCGTCACCGACATGCGCGGCGCGTTGATCGGCGAAGGTGCCGACGAACGCGCCTTCCGCAACGGCCTCAAGGTGCTCGGCGGGTTGGCGCTGCTGCTCGGCATGTACGTGGTGTTCCAGACCTTGTCGCACGCGCTGGTGGCCCGTGTGCGGCAGCTCGGCCTGCTGCGTTGCCTGGGCACCGGCAGCGGCGCGATCACGCGCATCTTCCTCGCCGACGCGCTGGCGCTCGGCGCGCTCGGCAGCGCGCTCGGCGTCGGCCTGGGTCTGGGCCTGGCGCTGTTGTTGCGCCATTTCCGCGTCAGCTCGTTGGGCCTGGGCAAGGCCTGGATGACCTTCGAGGTGCCGTGGTTCCCGGTGTCGTGGACCGCGGCGCTCGGCGTGTTGTTCACGCTGGCCGGGGCGATGTTCCCGCTGGTGCGCGCCCGCCAGGTGCCGGCGCTCGACATCCTGCGCGCGCGCGGCGTCGCGCCCGGCAAGGGGGACGGCATCGACCTGTTGCGCGGCGTCAACCTGTGGATGTTCGGGTTGCTGGTGCTGGCGTTGCCGCTGGCCTACCTGGCGATGACACCGCTGGCGGCCGAAGAGGGCAGCGAGACGCGCATGGTGCTGGTGCAACTGGCCGGGTTGCTCGGCCTGTTCGGCAGCGTGCTGCTGCTGGCGCCGTGGCTGGTGGCGTGGTTCGGCCGGGCGCTGCTGTGGCCGTGCCGGTTGCTGGCCCCGATGTCGGGCTGGCTCGTCGACAAGGTGCTGCAACGCAACCCGGGGCGCGTCGCCGCGGCGGTGTGTGGCCTGTCGGCGGTGTTGCTGGCCCTGCTCGGGCTCAAATCGCTGACGTATTCGCTGCGCGCCGAGGTCGATCAGTTCGCGGCGGCGGCGCTCGACGACCGGCTGTTCTTGCGCACCGGCCCCGTGACCGTCGAGCGCGCCCGCCAGTTGGCTGACGTTCCCGGCGTGCTCGGCCTCGACCTGTGCGAAGGCGAAGTGCGCAGCGGCGGTTTCGTGCTGCGCGGCATGGCAATCGGTTCGCTGGCCAGCGACTGGGGGGCGCTCGCAGGCGAACCGGGGTTGGTGCGCCGCTACGCCGACGAACGCGTGCGCACGCTGGTGGTCAGCCGACGGCTGGCCAAAGCCCGCCGCTGGCGGGTCGGCGATCTCGTGCCGCTGCTCGACCGCAACCAGGTGCCGGTCGCCTACCAGGTGATGCACATCAGCGACGCGTCGGGGTTCGACGGCGACGAGCGTGCCTTCGCGGTGACGTCGCCGTTCTGGTTGCGCCGCGACTTCTGCATCGTCGACGAGTGCGTCGAACACGCCGCGCTGCGGCTCGGTGATGGCGCCGACCCGAGCGCGGTCACGGCCGCGGCGCGGGCCCTGATCCCGTACGTGCCGACCAGCAAGACCGGCGACGGCATCCACGACTACCTGCGGCGCGACGTCGACCGGGACTTCGTGCTGTTCGACCTGCTGTTGTTGCTGATGCTGGTGCTCGCGGGTGTGGGTCTGCTGAACGGCATGACCATCGCCGCCCTCGGGCGCATGCGCGAGCTGGGTGTGTTGCGCGCGCTGGGCCTGTCGCGACCGGCGCTGCGCGGTTCGTTCCTGCTCGAAGGTGCGATCGTCGCGGCGATGGCGTCGTTGCTGACGATCGGGCTGTCGGTGCCGATGGCCTACGTGCTGGTGCTCGGCATGAACCAGGTCGCGGCGCTCGACGCGCCGGTGCGGCTGCCGTACGAGTGGTTCGTGGTGGTGCCGTTGCTGGCGTTGCTGACCGGTGTGCTCGCGGCCGCGGTACCGGCGCGCCGCGCGTTGTTGCAGAGCCCCAGCGAGTCGGTGCGCTACGAGTGACGTCGCCGATCAGCGCGCGCCCATCGTCGATCGCACGGCGTTGGTGGTGGTGCCGCCCAGCGCATTGCCGTAGCCCTGGTCCAGCACCAGCGCCTGGTTGAAGTAGGTGAAGCCGCGCAACCAGCCGGCGGTCGGCAGTGGGAACGGGAAGGTCGTCGACAGGCCGTTGTGCAGCGCCACGAACGCGTCGTCGGGCGACATCCACAGTTCGCAGCCCGGCAGGCCGTAGGGGTCGAGCAGCTGCGGCAGCGGCTGGCCGTTCCAGGTCTGGTCGGTGAACCCGAAGATGACCAGGGCCAGCCCGGGCGCCGCTGGCAGGCCGTCGAGCTGCAGCCGGTAGACGTCGCCGAGCCACGGTCGCGAACCGGCCTCTGCGGCCATGATCGCGGCGCCCAGGGGTGAGTTGCAGGCGGTGCCGAACGGGGTGCTGCTGGCCACGAACTCGGCGGAGTACTGCTGGCTGTCGCCGAGGTCGTGCGCGAAGTCGGTGCCGCCGAACAACAGGGTTCGTTCGCTCGCGACGTGGTGTGTGAGCACGTGGTCGATGCGCGCGGCCGGCGGCAGCAGCGTCGGTACGGCGCGCCAGGCCGCGCCGTCCCATTCCCACGTGTCGCGCAACGCGGTGAAGTTGTCGTCGAGGCCGCCGAACAGCAGCACCCGATCGCGTTCGGCCGCGTAGGTGGATCCGGCGTAGGCACGCGGTGCCGGCGCCGTCAGCGGTGACACCTGGCTCCAGCCGGTGCCGTCGAACAACCAGGTGTCGCCGAACACCTGCTGCAGGTCGCGCCCGCCGAACAGGACGACGCGATCGCGTTGCTCGTCGTTGGCGAGCGTGTGGCCGAAGCGCGGCGGCGGGCCGGCGCCGAAGGTGGCTTGCCAACCGCCGGCGGCCCAACGCCAGGTGTCGCCGAGTGGCGCGTAGGCGGCGTCGATGCCGCCGAACAGCAGCACCCCGCCCCCGGGCGCGCTGGCCAGCGCGTGGGCGGCGCGGTTGGTCGGGCCGGCGGCGGGGAACAGCTGGCTCCAGGCGGTGCCGTTCCATTCCCACACGTCGCCGAGCGATTGCGGCCCCGCCAGGCCCCCGAACAGCAGCATCGTGCCGCGCCCTTGGTCGAAGGCGAGCGCGTGGAGTTGTCGCGCGACCGGACCGCCGCTGGCGCGTGCGGCCCACGCGCTGCCGTCCCATTCCCAGGTGTCGCCGAGGTCGGTGCCGTTGCGCGTGGTGCCGCCGAACAGCACGGTTCGGGCTCGCAGCGGGTCGTAGCCGGCGGCCGCAGCGCGGCGCGGCGCGGGCGCGGCGGCCGGATTGGTCGGTGTCCACTGGCCCAGGACGAGCGCGTTCGTATCGCCGAGCGGCTGGCCGTCGCTGGTGCGGCCGAAGGCGACGGTCGGCTGCTGGCTGATCGGGTCGAACGCGCCGGCCGCGGCCGCGCGCGGCGACAGGCCCACGGCGCCGGGCAGCGGTTGCCAGGCCGAACCCGACCAGGACCATGTGTCCCCGCGCACGCCGAGCGCGTCGGAGCCGCCGGTCAGCAGCAGGCCGGTGCTGGTGCCGTCGCTGAGCAGGGTCGCTTCGGCGCGCGGCGACGGCGCCGGGCCGCCGGTCACCTGCATCCAGGTGGCGCCGGTCCATCGGAAGGTATCGCCGAACCAGGTGCTGCCGGCCCTGCCGCCGAACAGCAACGGCGCCCCGCCCGGGGCGGCGGCCATCGCGGCGAAGACGCGCGGCGCGGGGGGGACGGTGGGGGTCTGCGACAACCACTGGCTGCCGTTCCAGGTCCAGGTGTCGCCGAGCAGGGCCTGGCTGCGCTGGCCACCGAACATCACCACGATGCCGCTGGCCGCGTCGAAGGCCATGCCGTGACCGCGGCGCGGCGGCGGCGCGACCATCGGCGTCGCGAGGCGCCAATCGGTGCCGTCGAAGCGCCACGTGTCCCGCAGTTCCCCAGCGCTGCCGCGACCGCCGAACAGCAGCAGTTCCTGACGCAGCGGGTCGAACACCATCGCGGCCTCGGCGCGGGCCGGGGGCGTGGTCGTCGGCGAGAACAGGCGCCAGAGGCCCTGATCGTACGACCAGGTGTCGTCGCGCACCGCGGCGCCGTCGTCGCCGCCGAACGCGACCAGCGACAGGCGCACGGGGTCGGCCGCGACCGTGCACGCGGCGCGCGCGGCGAGCAGCGGCACCTCTCGCCAATCGCTCTGTGCGGCGGCGGGCAGCGCGAACGTGAGCGCGGCGACGGCGAGGCGGCGGCAGCCGGCTGGCTCCGCGAAGTCGAGCGCGGCGCCGGGGTTGGCGGACGAGGGCACGGGGCCACTACCTTCGTTCCCGACGCTGGTCACCAAGTCTTCATGTTAGCGCGACGATCGCCTGTGGCCACGCCTTCCTGGACCTGATCGCGGGCGGCGGATAGGTATTGCCCGCGTGTCCGAGACCCCCAAGTCGCAGCGTTCTTCCTGGCAGCGCACCCACACGTGCGGTGACCTCACCACCGCCAACCTGGATCAGGAAGTGGTCCTCAACGGTTGGATCGAGAACCATCGCCACCACGGCCAGCTGATCTTCGTCGACCTCCGGGATCGCTACGGCGTGACCCAGATCGTCGTCGATCAGGAGACCGCGGGCATGGCCGAAGGCCTGTTCGACCTGGTGCGCCGCCTCGGTCAGGAAGACGTGTTGTCGGTGCGCGGCCGGGTCCGGGCGCGCGGCCAGAACGTCAACAAGAACCGCTCGACCGGCGAGATCGAGCTGCTGGCGCTGGCGGTGACCGTGTTCAGCGAGGCCGAGCCGCCGCCGTTCGAGGTGCTCGACGCGGTCGAGGCCAACGAAGAACTGCGCATGCAGTACCGCTACCTCGACCTGCGCCGGCGACCGCTGCAGGAGGCGCTGGTGAAGCGCGCGCGCTTCGTCACCGCGATCCGCAACTACCTGCAGGAACAACGGTTCGTCGACATCGAGACGCCGATCCTGACGAAGAGCTCACCCGAAGGCGCGCGCGACTATCTGGTGCCCAGCCGCGTGCACCCGGGCAAGTTCTACGCGCTGCCGCAGAGCCCGCAGATCTGGAAGCAGCTGTGCATGGTGGCGGGCCTGGACCGCTACTACCAGATCGCGCGCTGCTTCCGCGACGAGGACCTGCGCGCCGACCGGCAGCCGGAGTTCACGCAGATCGATCTGGAGATGTCGTTCGTCGAAGAGCACGACGTGCTCGACATGGTCGAAGGCATGGTCGTGCACGGCATGCGCGAGGGTTTCGGCGTCGAGTTGCCGCAGCCGTTCCCGCGCTTCGACTTCGCGCAGGCGATGGCGCTCTACGGCAGCGACAAGCCGGACCTGCGGTTCGAGATGCTGCTGATCGACTGCACCGAGCTCGCGGCGAAGAGCGCGTTCAAGGTGTTCTCGGGCGCGGTCGAAGCCGGCGGCATCGTCAAGGGGCTGTGCGCCAAGGGTGCCGCCGAGAAGTTCTCCCGCAAGGGCATCGACGAACTGACCGCGTTCGTGCAGCAGTTCGGCGCCAAGGGGCTGGCCTGGGCGAAGATCACCGACAAGGGTGTCGAGGGTTCGATCGCCAGGTTCTACGAGGGCGACGCCGGCAAGGAGTTGATCGCGCACATGGGCGCTCAACCGGGCGACCTGCTGCTGTTCGGCGCCGATCAGGCCAAGATCGTGCACAAGGCTCTCGGCGAAGTGCGCCTCAAGGTCGGCAGCGCGCTCGGTCTGCGCGACCCCAGACAGTTCCGCTGCTGCTGGGTGCTCAACTTCCCGATGTTCGAGTGGAACGAGGACAAACAGCGCTGGCAGTTCGCGCACAACCCGTTCAGTGCGCCGGTCGACTGGGACGTGCAGGACTTCACCGCCGAGCCGGCGAAGCACCGCAGCCGCGCCTACGACTTCGTGATGAACGGCTGGGAACTGGGCAGCGGTTCGATCCGCATCCATCGCCCCGCGCTGCAGGCCAAGGTGTTCGACTTCCTCGGCATCACGGCCGAGCAGCAGCGCGCCAACTTCGGCTACGTGCTCGATGCCTACCGCTACGGCGCGCCGCCGCACGGCGGCATCGCCTTGGGTGTCGACCGGTTCGTGGCCCTGGCGCTCGGTCGCGAAGGCATCCGCGACGTGATCGCGTTCCCGAAGACCTCGACGGCATTCGATCTGCTCAGCGAGGCGCCGAGCCACGTCAGCGACGAGCAGCTGGCGGAGCTGCAGATCTCGAGCACGGCGCCCAAGGACGAAGCCGACGCGTCGTAGTGGTGCGCAAGTCACGCTGCCATCGGCGCTGCCATGGTCGTCGCCGCGGCGCATCGGCCGAGGCACGGACCTGAGGGTCGGGGGCGTGGTAGGCTGCAGGGCGCGCAATGCCTGCGCCCGAGACCCTCGATGCTACGAACCCTGCTCTGTCTGTTGCCCGCGCTGCTCGTCGGCGCGCTCGCTGCCCAGGCTCCCGCCGCGGGCGCTCCTGCTGCCGCAGAGGCCGGCAAGGTCGTGATCGTCGTGCGTTCCCATGCGCCCGTGTTCCGGCACGTCGGCTCACGCACACGCCGCTACGTGGTGCCGGCGGACCACGTGCTCGCCGAGCAAGCATCGCGTCGCGCCAACCAGCGCCGCCCCGAGGCGAGCTTGCGGCACCTCAAGGGCCGCTGATCGCCATCACCAGGTGGTCGACAGACCCACCGAGAAGACCCAGTCGAACGAGTCGCCGCCGTTGAACTGTTCGGTGGTGTCGCCGAGCAGCAGGGCGTGCAGGCCCACGGCGAGGTTCCACGGGCCCAGGCGCGAGGGCATCATCTCGAGCGGGGTGGTGAGGTCGACGCCGATGTCGAAGAAGCCGAAGAACGAGTCGCTGCCGCCGGCATCTTCGTAGTAGCCCGACAGGCTCATGCCCAGCGACACGGGCATGGTCATCGTCCAATCCATGCTGCCGGTCTTGCCGAGCGAGAACGTCGGCTCGATGCCGATCTGGGCGTAGATGCCCTTGTCGTTGCCGCCGTCGGCCTGGCCCTTGGTCTCGATGCCGAGCACCACGGCCGGCTGCAAACCACCGACGCTTTGCAGCCACATCTCGGAGTCGTCGTAGGCGAGCGAGAAGGTGATCTCTTCGCTGACGACGCCGACCTGCGGCGCCCCGTACCACGAGTAGGTGCCGCTGGCGCTCCACTTCTCGTCGAGCTGCGTGGCGATGCCGAGGTAGAGGTCCGACTCGAACCAGGCGATGTTGCCGCCGCCGACGCCGGTGGGGCCGGTGTGGAAGCTGCTCCAGGTACCGAGCACGAGGTCGAACGACGGCGTCGAGTCGACCGCGCCGGTCAGCGGGTAGACCAGCTCGAGGTGGGGCTGCGCGATCAGGCCCTGGTTCTCGTACTGGATGCCGCGGAAGAAGTAGGCGGTCGGGAAGTCGATGCCGAACGAGCCGCTGCTGCGCCGTTCGCCGTCCTCGCCCTGGAAGGCGGCGGCAGTGGTGTCGCGGTAGCCGTTGAAGGAGGCCTGGCGCGGGCCCTGGGCGGCGAGGGTGGACAGCGGCGCAAGGCACGCGCAGGCGATGAGGACCGGGTGGTTCATGAGGGCGTCCGGGGAAACTGGAGGCCGACGCGGCGCGAGAGGGTTGCGCGGCGCGGCAAGTGCCCGTGTCATCGGCCGGATCGCGGCTCGGCTTGAGAGGGATGCGCGATCCAGCACTCGCCCGGAATGAACGAATTCCTGTCGATCCCGCCGCCCGCCGAACGCCACCGGTCCAGAATGTCCCCCCGACCCCCGACCAGCGAGCTCCACCCCGTGAAGTACATGATGCAGATCCTCGAGACCCCAGCCGACTTCGCGGCCCGCGAACAAGGTGAAGAGACCAGCTACCGAGCGGCGTGGCGCAGCTACTTCCACGCCCTGGTCGACGCGGGCGTCTACGTCGACGGCGCGCCGCTCAAGGCGATCGCCACGGCGACCACGGTGCGGCTGCGCGACGGCAAGCAGCTCGTGCAGGATGGGCCGTTCGCCGAGACCAAGGAACAACTCGGCGGCTTCATGATCCTCGAGCTGCCGTCGCTCGACGCGGCGCTGCAGTGGGCGGCGCGGTGTCCGGCCGCAGCGACGGGCGCCGTCGAGATCCGGCCCATCGATACGGGCCTGCACGACTCGATCTGCGAGGGCTGACGGCGGGCCGGCACGCATGCAGGAGGTCCCCCAGACGGTCGAACTGGTCGCGCGCTCCGCCTATGGGCGTCTCGTGGCGCTGTTGTCGACGCGCACGCGCGATGTCGCGGCGGCCGAGGACGCGCTCGGCGAAGCGCTGCTCGAGGCACTCACGAACTGGCCGCGCGACGGCGTTCCCGACAAACCCCAGGCGTGGTTGCTGACGGCCGCGCGCCACCGGCTGCTCGACCACCAGCGGCGCGGGCGGGTGCGCGAGCGGCAGGAGGCAGCTCTGCGCGCGTTGACAGTCGAGGCGGCGCCCGTGGAGCCAGACGACCTGCCCGACGAGCGGCTGCGGTTGTTCTTCCTCTGTGCGCATCCCGCGATCGATCCGGCGATGCACGCGCCGCTCATGCTGCAGGTCGTGCTCGGCCTCGATGCCGCGCACATCGCGCCGGCGTTCCTGCTGTCGGCGGCCGCGATGAGCCAGCGTCTCGTGCGCACGAAGACCAAGATCCGCGAGGCGGCGTTCTCGTTCGAACTGCCCGGCGAGTGCGAACTGCCGCAGCGGCTGCAGTCGGTGCTCGAAGCCATCTACGCTGCATACGGCCTTGCCTGGGACGGTGCGCACGGCGCCGACACGTCGGCCCGCGAACGGTGCGACGAGGCCCTGTGGCTCGCACAACTTCTCACGCAACGGATGCCGGCGGAACCCGAGGTGCACGGCCTGTTCGCGCTGCTGCTGTTCTGTGAGTCGCGGCGGCGGGCCCGCCGCGATGGGCGCGGCGACTACGTGCCGCTGTCGGCGCAGGACACGGCGCTGTGGTCCGAGCCGCTCGTGCGAGAAGCTGAGGCGACGCTCGCGGTGGCCGCGGGCATGGGCCGGCCGCAGGGGCGTTTCCAACTCGAGGCCGCTATCCAGTCGGTGCATGCCGACCGGCGTCGCACCGGTCACACCGATTGGGCCGCGGTGCTGCTGTTCTACGAACACCTGGTAACGGTCGCACCGACGCTGGCGGCGCGCATCGGCCGCGCGATCACCGTGGCCGAGGTGCACGGCGCTGCAGCAGGTCTGCACGAACTCGAGGGCATCGACCCAGGCGTCGCGTCCACGCATCAGCCGTTCTTCGCCGCGCGCGCCCATCTGCTCACGCTGCTCGGCCGCCGCGACGAGGCGACGGCCGCGTTCGATCGCGCCATCGCGCTGACCGAGGGGCACGCCGTGCGGCGCTTCCTGCAGTGCCGCCGCGGCTGAGTTGGCTCGAATCCGCGGATACCTGTCGAACGGCGGCGCCGGCTCTCGCCATCGGGATGCAGAGCAACCCGATTACCCGAACCAAGGAAGAGCCATGTGTCCTGCATGCCTGACGACCCTGCTGCTGACCGCCGGTGGTACCGGCACCGCCACCGGCCTCTTGGCCTGGGCGATGCAGTCCCTGACGAGTCGCCCCAAACCAACGAACGCCACGCAACCCGAACCCAATTCCGAAGGAGCACCAACGCGATGACCGGCAAGACCGAACCCGAAATTGGCACCCGCGAGCAGTGGCAAGAGGCCCGGCTACGCCTGCTCGAAGAGGAGAAGGACCTCACTCGGCGCTGCGACGACCTGGCGCGCAAGCGGCAGCAGTTGCCGTGGGTGCGCATCGACAAGGAATACTGCTTCGAGAACGCCGACGGCGGCGTGTCGCTCGCAGGCATGTTCGAGGGCCGCTCGCAGTTGCTGATCTACCACTTCATGTTCGGGCCCGAGTACGCGACCGGCTGCGCGTCGTGTTCCTCGGTCGCCGACGGCTTCGACCGCCTCGTCGTGCACCTGAACGCCCACGACGTCACGCTCGCGGCCGTGTCGCGCGCGCCGTATGCGCGCCTGTTGCAGTTCCAGCGCCGCATGGGCTGGACGTTCCCGTGGGCGTCGTCGTACGGCGGTGACTTCCACTTCGACTTCGGCGTCGGTTTCACGCAGGCGCAGCAGGACGAAGGTGACATCGAATACAACTACCGCCGCGAACCGCCGTGGCCGTCGCGCAGCGGCGAAGGCATGGCCAGCCGCATGGTCGGCACACCCGTGGGCGACTCGGCTGCGCTGGCGGGCACCGACGTCGCGACCTACACGCGCGAACGCCCGGGGATGAGCGCATTCGTGCTGCGCGATGGCGTCGTGCACCACACCTACTCGACGTTCGCGCGCGGACTCGACGGGCTGTGGAGCATGTATCAGTGGCTCGATCGGGCGCCGCTGGGCCGCAACGAGACCGGCATCTGGTTGCGGCACAGGGACAGCTACGGCAGCGGCGACGGCGCGTGCCCCGCGTGTGCGCCGTAGCCGGCACGTTCAGGGCGTCAGCCGGAAAGCCGCGTCGGTGGGCCGACACACGCGCTTGAAGTGCAGTGGCCGCCGCAGCCCGCCTTCGCCGAACTCGCCCGCCGGCTTCGTGCGCGCCAGCCACTCCTCGAACACCAACATCGACTTCGCCGTGTCGACGAACACGTCGCCGTAGCGGTCGCCGGCCTCGGCCTTGGTCACGGTGACCTTCTGGTGCCAGCAGTGCATGCCGCTGATCGGGTCGGGCTGCACCGGGAACGTCATGTTCTGGTGCACACCGCCGCTCGACCACCAGACCTTGTCCGCGTCCTTGTCGGGGCTCGCGAACTTGCCGACCGGCTTGGTGCGCCGCATCAGGTACGCCGTGTCCGAGGTCTTGCGCAGATCGACGTCGTGCAGCTGCCAGTGGTTGCCCGAGACCTGGTCACCCTGCACGGTCCAGCGGCCCATGTGGTGGCTGCAGGCGATCACGCCGGGGCGCACGCCCTCGGTGATCCAGACGGCGTTGACGTAGTAGCCGGTGCGCGTGGCGACGCGCAGCAGTTCGCCGATCTGCACGCCCAGGCGCGCGGCGTCGCTCGGGTGCATCCACACCGGGTTGGTGTTGGACAGTTCGGTGAGCCACTTGCTGTTCGCCGAGCGTGTGTGGATCAGCGTCGGCAGCCGGAACGTCGACACCAGCACCATCTCGCCGGCCTGTCGGTCGAGCCTGGCTTCGTCGATGTGGCTGGGGATGTAGGTCGGCGTCGCGTAGTCGCCCCAACCCCATTGCGTCATCGTCGGCGAGTGGATCTCGAGCTTCTTGGTCGGCGTCGGAAAGCCCACGCAGGCCTTGCCGCCGGCGAGCACACCGACGGTCTTGCCGTCCTTGCGCACCACGCCGTTGTCGTGGTCGACCTCGTACTCACCGCTCGGCAGCGGGGTCTCGTGCGTCTTGTAGACCTGATCCTGGACCAGGAACGCGCCGTGGCGACGCATGTAGTCGAGCGGCGTCTGGCCTTCGGCCGCGGCGGCGGCGGGCAAGCCGGGAACTTCGTTCTCGAAGATCCACTGGTAGTACTCGTCGATGGTGATGCGCTCACCAGGGCGATACGGCGACTCGAAGTGCTTGCGGATGCCGAGTTCGCCGTCGGGATCGATCTGCCACGACAGCGCGATCCAGAACTCGTCCTCCTCCCAGACTTCGCCCGGGTTGACTTCGTAGGTCCACGTGAACGGTTTGCCCTGACGCTGTGCGAGGGTGCGGGCCACCGGCTGGCGAAAGCCGAGCCAGGTGGCTGCGTGCGTCTCCTGCGACATCAGATCGTGGCGTTCGGTCGCGTGGCCCATCGGCAACACGAAGTCCGCCCAGCGCGCGGTCTCGTTCCAGGTCGGGGACAACACCGCGTGGCAGCCGACGAGCTCTTCGTTCTGCAGCGCTTCGATCCACACCGCGCCGTCGGGGTTGGTCCAGACCGGGTTGTAGACGCGCGTGAAGTAGGTGTCGATGTGACCGCGGCCGCTGAGCAGGAGGTGCGGCAGCAGGAAACTGAGCTCGTGGTGCGCGAGTGGCCATTCGCGCGGGTAGAGCAGTTCGCTCCAGACGTCCTGCGGGCGCGGCTTGTTGTAGGGCGTCGGCACGAACTTGTTGGTGCCCGCCGGCGCGGTGCCGCCCAGCGAGCCGACGGCGCCGACGAGCACCGAGACGAACTGCAGGTTGCGCGCGACCAGCCAGCCGCCTTCGTTGCCCGAGGCGCTGTTGCGCCAGACGTGCGAGGCGAACTTGCTGCCGGCCCTGCCGATCTCGCCGCCGACTTCGTCGATCAGCGACGGTTGCAGGCCGCACACTTCCCCGACGTGCTCCGGCGTCGCGAATGCGTAGTCCTCGGCGAGGCCCGTTTGGAACGACGCGAACTCGACCGGACGGTCCTTGGCGCGCTGGTATCCCTGCCAGTCGACCCAGGTCTGCACGAACTGCCAGTCGACGAGGTTGTCGCGCAGCAGCACGTGGACGAAGCCGAGCAGCATCAGCGCCTCGGTGCCCGGCCGCGGCGCGAGCCAGTAGTCCGACATGCTCGCGGTGTTCGACAGCCGGATGTCACAGACGGCGAGTTTGCCGCCCTTCATCTTGCCGTCGATGATGCGCTGCGCGTGCGGGTTGAAGTAGTGGCCGGTCTCGAGGTGGCTGCTGATCAGCAGCGTGAACTTCGCGTTCTCGTAGTCGGGCGACGGCCGGTCGTAGCCGCTCCACAGCGTGTAGCCCAACCGCGCGGCGCCGCTGCAGACGTTGGTGTGTGAGTTGTGCCCGTCGACGCCCCAGGACTGCAGCACGCGTTCGACGTAACCATCGTGGCCGGGACGGCCCACGTGGTACATGACCTCGGTCTTGCGACCTTCGACGATCGCCTTGCGGATGCGCGCGCCGAGCGTCTGCAGCACCTCGTCCCAGCTGACGCGTTCGAAGCGGCCGCTGCCGCGTTCGCCGACGCGCTTCATCGGGTAGAGGATGCGCTCGGGGTCGTGCACCTGGTTGAGCGTCGCCGGTCCCTTGGCGCAGTTGCGGCCGCGCGAGCCGGGGTGATACGGGTTGCCCTCGAGCTTGCGGATCTTGCCGTCGGCCTTGTCGACGTAGGCGACGAGCCCGCACGCGGCTTCGCAGTTGAAGCAGATCGTCGGCACCAGGGAGAACTTGCGGGTCACGCGCTTGGGCCACGACCGCGCGTCGAGCTCTTCCCAGTCGTCCCAGCGCTCGGGCGGCGGGAAGTTCTCCAATGGAGTGGTGCGCAGCGTGCTGTGGTCCATGCGGCGCGTGAGGGTACGGAACCGGGTACAAACCACAACCAGTTGGCGGCGCAGCCGCCAACTGGTTGTGGTTTGTACCCGGTTCGGTACCCTCGCGGCCGGCCGTGAAGCTCCTCCTCATGATCGGCGCGCTGGTGCTCGGCGCAGGTCTCTTACCGGCGCAGGCGGCGCGCGAGCCGCACGTGGCGATCGTCAGCGACGCTGACGGCAAGGTCGTGCACGGCGCCGAGGTCACGTTCGTGGCCACCGAGGGCACGGGGCGCGCGGTCGACGACGACGTCGTACGGGCTACGAGCAACGAACACGGGCGTGTGCGCGTCGATCTGCTCGGCGGCCGTGACTACACCGCCTACGCCGCGCTGGCGGTTGAGGGCGGCGCGCGGCTGTCGCCGTTGGTGCCGCGCGCTTCGACCACGACCGAACTCGTGCTCGAGGCGGGTGCGCCTCGGCCGCAGGCGTTGCGCCTCGAGGGGCTGCATGCCTGGCGCGAACGGGGCCCGATCGAAGTCGAGTTCGAGCCGTTCGGTTGCACGGCCCTGGCGCAGCGCGTGCCCGTCGCCGAGGACGGCACGCTGCGCGTCAAGCCGCTGGTCCATCATTACCTGCAGGCGCGTGTGTTCGTCGCCGGCCGCCTGGTCCAGGCTGGCCAGTTCTTTGGCACGGACACCCTGTCACTGGCGCCGCCGCGCGAGATCCGTTGCCGGGTGCTCGATGAGGCCGGTGCGCCAGTCGTCGGCGCCGAACTGATGCGCATCGCCAACGGGTCGCACGGGCACGATGGCGTGTTCCCCGCCGGGCTCACTGCGCGACGCTGGGCGGTGGGCACGAGTGACGCACAGGGGCAGTCCACGCTGCTGCTCGCCCACGACAAGGACCCCGCCGAAGGTATCGACGATTTCCCTGGAATCGTGTTCGTGGCGAGCAAAGACGGCTGCCGCGAGACCTGGTCAGGGTTCACCTCGACGCCGTTCTGTGACGGTCAATCTGTGGACAAGAAGGCGCTCGACGGCATCCTGCGGTTCACGCTGCGGGCCGCGGCGACGGCGAAGGTGGTCGTCAGTGCAGGAGGGCAAACACCGGCTTGCGTGATCGCGCACATCGAGCACATCGTGCCTGACGGGGACGGCTCCAACAACGTCGCGCGCGACCTGATGACCTTTGCGGTCGATGCCCAGGGTCGATTCGCGATGCGGGCCCAGACCGACTCGTGCCCGATCGGCGCGCTGGTGGTGCCCGGCACGCGCGCGCCCGTCGAGCAGAACGACCCGTTCGCACGGCTTGCCCATCCGCGCACCATGGTGGTGCCGCCTGCCGCGATCGACGCCGCCGGCGGCCTCGACTTGCGCTCGCTGCAGGCCCTGCGTCTGCAGTTCATCGACACGGGTGGTGGACCGGCGCGCGGCGCCGCGGTGCTGTGTTCGCCGCTGTGCGGCGATCACTACGTGCCGGCCGCGCGAGCCATGCGCGCCACTGCCGATCTGGCCGGCCGCGTCCTGTTGCCCGTCTTGCCGGGAAAGTGGCTGATCTGCGCGTTGCTCGATGGCGCGTTCGTGCACGCCGAACTCGTCGTGCAGCCCGGCTTGCCGGTGCAGACGTTGAGGCTCGAACTCCTGCCGAGTGCGACGGTGACCGTCACCGATGGCACCGCGCCGGTTGCTGGAGCGACATTGTATTCCACGGGTGGCGGGTGGTCGTCACTCGAAGATCCGGCCGAGTCGTTCGTGGCCGACATGGCGCACCACGTCAACGGCTGGCTCCTGGGCCGCGTGCGCACCGATGCGTCGGGCAATGCAACCCTGCGCATCTTGCAGGCCGAAGGCGTGACTACGAGATTCGGCGCCCGCGCCGGCGGCAAGTCGTGGTCGGGTGGCGTACTCGCCGCCGACCAGCACTTCGATCTGGTGGTGCGCTGAACCTGGGCGACGCGCAAGGACGGGCGCAAGGACAAGGAAGAGGCGCACGCCCTTTCAGTGCAACGGGCCGTGCTTGAGCGCCATGTGTTCCTGCAGCCGCTCGTAGTTGCTCTTCTCGCGGTGGTTGTAGAGCCGGTGCATCGCGGCGAGCACATCGCTTCTCGAGACGATGCCGAGCAGGTTGCGCCGGCGATCGACCACGGGTAGCCAACGCACCGCGTGGTCGCGGAACACCATCGCCAGTTCGTAGAGATCAGCCTGCGCGTCGACGACGGCGAACTCGCGGCGCATGTGCTGGGCCACGGTGCCGGGGGGATCGTCCTCGTAGTGCGCCGCGGCGATCGCGGTGAGCGCGTCGCGTTCGCTGAACACGCCGACGATCTTGCCGTCGTCGACGACCGGGGCGCCGGAGAAGCCGCGCTGCAGCAGTTCGCGAATGGCGTCGAGCACGAGTTGGTTCGACGCGAGCGCGAACACCTGCTTCTGCATGGTCTGGGCGGCAGTGAGCATGGTTCGATTCGTGTCCATGCGCCGCAGGTTACGGCTTACCGTCGTCAGCCGGCAGCCCCCCTGGTCCGTATCCCAGCCACGCACGGGTCGCATCGACGACGCGCCCCAGGCGTTCGACGCATGGATCGCAGCTGCTGCCGCAGCACCAGCGCCAGCTCGCGTCGGGCTCGGCAACGTGCCCGGTCACGAACGCAAGGTAGCTGTCGTCCACGCCTTCGGCGCGAAGTTGCTCGAGCACGCGGGTCTGGATCTCGGGCGGCAGCGACATCGTCGTGCCCATCGAAGCCGCCGGGCCTTTTCGCGCAAGGTGTGCCTGGGGGCGGCGTCGGTGCGCGCGACGAGCGGCCGATGGGACCGGGGCGTTCAGTGTCCGGGTCCGGTGCAGTAAGAACGGGGTTCCGGCGACGGCTGCGCACGCTGCGGTGTCCCGTCCCGCATGACCGAGATGCCCTCCGAACCCACCCCGCTCGCGCCGCTGCTCAACAACGCCGACTTCCTGCGGCGGCTCGCGGCGCAGCTGGCCGGGCCCCAGGCCGGCGACGACCTGGCCCAGGACAGCTGGGTCGCGGCGCTGCGGTCGCGCTCCGCGCAGGTGCACGAACCGCGCGGGCTGTGGCGCACGATCGCAACCAACCTGTGGCGCAACACGACGCGCAACGAACGTCGCCGGGAGCGGCGCGAGGCCGCGGTCGCGCCGCCAGAGGACGAACCGAGCGTGGTCTCGATCGCGGCGCAGGAGGAGACGCGACGCAGCGTCGTCGCCGCCGTGCTCGAGCTGCCGCCGCCGCTGCGGCAGGTCGTGTTGCTGCACTTCTACGAAGGGCTGACGTCGCCCGAGATCGGCCAGCGGCTCGGTCTGTCGCCGAGCGGAGTGCGCACGCGCATGCAGGCGGCGATCGGGCAGCTGCGGCTGCGGCTCGACAACGAGCACGGCGGTCTTCGGCAGGCGTGGGCGGCGCCCCTGCTCGCGTGGCAGCGCTTCGGCACCGCGGGGGACACCGCGGCGACGGTCGCTGGCGGCGCGGCGGGCGGCGCCTGGCGCATCGCGATCGCGTTGTTCGCCGTGCTCGGTGCCGCACTGTGGTGGCAGCTGCGCGACGGCGTCATGCTCGAGCCGGCCGCGGCGCAGACCGCGGACGCCGGCCGCGCGTCCTCGGCGTGGGTGACTTCGCCACCTGGCCAGGGCGGGGGCGAACGCACTGCGGCGGCGCCGCCGCAGGCCGTCGCCGCAGCGATCGACTACCCCGGTGCAGTACCCGCAGGCCAGCTCGTCGGCACCGTCGTCGACGACGACAACGGGCAACCGATCGAAGGGGCGGTGATCACCGTGCGCGGCGTCGCCAGCGGCACCTCTGCGGTCGTGCCGTTCGATGTGCCTTTGGCGGACCAGCGCGGCGCCCGCACGGACGCCGCGGGGCAGTTCCGCGTCGCGCCGCTGCGCGCGGGCCTCTACGAGGTCCACGCCGAACTCGGCGATGGCCGCAGCGCGCACGACCGCGTCGCGGTCGGGGTCGGGGACGCGCGGCTCGAGCTGTTCGTGCACGAGCAGCCGCAGCTCGGCGCGGTAGCGGTCAAGGTGCTCGACGCGCAAGGGCGCGGCGTCGGCGACGCCGAGGTGGAGCTGCACCTCGTGTGCACGCGGCGCGGCGCGATCGGTTTCGGCGGCGTCGCGCCGATCGTCGGTCGCAGCGACGTCACCGGGTGCTTCTCGATGCGCGATCCCAAGCGCCTCGAGCATGTCTTCGAAGGTCTCGTGGTCGCGCGCTGCGCCGACGGCCGCGTCGGCTGCAAGGCGATCAGCCGCCCTGAACACCGTGGCGTGAACCCCTATGTCGCCGTCGTCGTCGCCGCGCCCGGCCACATCGCGGGGCGCCTCGCGGGCGTCTCGGGGCGCGACCTCGCCGCGGCGCGGGTCGTCGCGCAGGCGCTGTGGACCTACGACCACGTGCGGCCCGGCGCCGTCGAATTCGAGGTCGCGGTGACCGCAGACGGTAACTTCACGTGCGAGGTGCCGGCGGGGCGCTACCACCTCGCCGTGCGCGGCGTTGCCGGCATGTGCCGCGAGCTCGCCGCACCCGTCGACAATTGGCAGTTCCTGCCGCTGGTCGAGGTCGCCGCGGGCGAGACCGCCGACGTGGAGCTGCCGATGGTCGACGCCGCCGCGGTGCGCGGCGTGGTTCGCGACGCCGAGGACCGGCCTGTCGCCGGCGCCGTCGTCGAGATGCGCTGGCGCACTGAGCCGGGCACCAGCTACTGGCATCCGGCGCGCCACGGCGACAGCAACGACGGCATCGGCGAACCGTACACTGAGGCCCGCGCGACCACCGACCCCGCGGGGCGGTACGAGTTGTTCGTGCGGCCGGGCCTGTGGGACCTCGCGGTCGCGGCGCCGGGTCACTCGATCGACATGCGACCGGCGCTGCAGGTCGACGCGGATGGTCGCGAGCTCGAGCATCGCCTCACCGGTGACGGCGCCTTGCGCGGCCGCAGCAGCGTCGGTCCGCTCGGACTGCAACCAGAGCAGGGCGGCCTCGTGCAGTCGTTGAGCACCAACCACGGCTGGTTCGGGCTGCGCGGCCTTTCGCCCGGCCGGTGGCGGGTCGGTACCGTGTCTTCGGGCGCACTGCTGCAGATCACCACCGTGGAGATCACCGCGGGCACGGCGACGTTCGTGGACCTCGACGAGCTGTCGCGCACGTGGGTGCGCGGCGCGATCATCGGTGACGGCGCGCCGGTTGCCGGACTCGAGGTCCGCGCCAGCGGCTCGGTGGGGGCCGTGACGACGGGGGCCGACGGCAGCTTCGCGGTTCGCTACCTGCGCGACGGAGGCGACGCGCTGACGATCGCGCACCGCGGCCTCATGGTGCAGCGCGTGGATCTGTCCGGGCGCGGCGACGGCGACATCGATCTGGGGCCGATCGAACTGCGGGGACGGCGGCTGCAGGTGCGCGGTGTCGACCAGGGCGGCGCGCCGATCGCGGCGCTGCTCGAAGTCCTGAATGCCGACGGCAGCGGTTCCAGGGTGCAGCGGCGCTGCGAACTCGGGGTGCTCGACGCGCAGTGGGTGCCCAAGTCTGCCTGGAGCCTGTGGGCGCGTGCGCGGTTCCAGGACGGTGCCGAGGCCGAGCATCGCGTGCGCGACGACGAGCAGCAGGTGGACCTCGTGCATGTCCCGGCGGGCACGTTGCGGGTGCGCGTGCTCGACGCCGAAGGCGCACCGCGCGCGGGTGCGGTCCTGGCGATCGAGGCGTGGGGACAGGACGGGGCGCCGCCGCGCGACGGCGCGACCTTCCACGGTCGCCGCAACCGCAGCGCCGGGCGCTGGACCAGGTCCACCGATCCGGGCGGCGTCCTCGAGGTGCGCGGAGTGCCGGCCGGTGCCGCGCTGGTCTACTTCCGCGGGCCGTGGGGTCAGTTCGGCTACGACCGCAGGGCGACCGGCCCCGCGCAGGCGCCGCCGGTCGAAGTGGTCGTCGACGTGGTGGTCGGACAGCCGACGGCGATCGACCTCGTGCTGCCGCGTTAGACCACCAAAAACCGCGGCGGGCGGCGACGGCCACCGCGTCGGTGGTGTCTCGTTCGGCACCCCCCTGGATCCTCACCCGTCGCCATCGAAGAAGAGTCCGCCAATGACCCTCGCCACCTTGTTGTGCCTCGCGGCCTCGCTGTCGCCACAGGGCCCTCTCGACGCCGCAGTCACCCCCAAGGGCAAGGAGGCGGTCACCGTCAGCTGGAAGGTGCCCAAGATCGTCGTCGACACCGACTTCGGCAACGCGACCATCGACGCCGACAAGCTCGAGCAGATCCTGTTCGGCGAGCCCGACGTGGTCGTCGCCGCCGGCATCGAGGTGCGCGGCAAGGTCAAGCTCGGCAGCATCGAGGGCAAGGTCGAAGGCAAGACCCAGCGCTTCAACACGCGCGACCTCGAATCGGTGGTGGTGCTCAAGGAAGGCGCCGGCGGCGGCAAGGCCTCGTTCGCGGGTGCATGGATGACCTCGTTCGGGCCCGCCGAACTGCAGCAGCGGGGCCTCACCGTGACCGGCACCTACGGCTTCGACGGCTCCGGCAAGATCGAGGGCAAGCTCGAGAAGGGCGCGCTCACGTTCACCTACCGCGATGGCAGCAGCTCGGGCTCGGGGCGGTGGGAGCTGTTGCCCGAGGACGGCGCCTTCACCGGCAACTACGACGACGACAAGGGCTTCTGGGGCGGCTATCGCCGCGTCGCGACCGCGGCGCCGGTCAAACCCGGTGAGATCACCAGCGGCCAGACCGACGCCGGCATGCGCTACCACGTGCACTGGCCCAAGGACTACAAGCCCGGCGCGAAGCTGCCCGCGATCTGCATCCTGCACGGTTCGAACATGGACGGACTCGCCTACGTGAACACGATCGCCGCGTCGTGGCCCAAGCTCGCCGAGCAGCATCTGATCGTCGGCTTCGATGGCGAACGGCTGAGCCAGGCCAGCAAGCCCGGCGCGCTGCGCTTCAACTACACCTACGTCAACTTCGGCGGCCCCAAGGTCGGCCCGGCGTGGGCGCATCGGCAGAGCCCGGCGCTGGTCGCCGACTCGCTGTTGCAGCTCGGCAAGGACCTGTCGGTCACGCGCTGGTTCCTCGGTGGCCACAGCCAAGGCGGCTTCCTGAGCTACGTGATGGTGATGTTCTATCCCGAGCTGCTGGCCGGCGCGTTCCCGATGAGCTGCAACCTGCTGGTGCAGTGTGAGCCCGCGAACTTCGACGCTGCGCAGCAGGCGAAGCAGCACCGGGTGCCGGTCGCGGTGATGCACGGCGAACGCGACCAGGTCGTCGACTACGACAGCGGCCTGTACTGCAACCTGCGCATGCTCGACGGCGACTTCCCGTTCGTGCGGTTCTTCCACCCCGCGAACATCGGACACCAGTTCGGGCTGATGCCGGTGGACGAGGCCGTCGCCTGGTTGGCCGCGGCGAGCAGCGAGGATCCCGATCAACTGCTCACCTTCGCCGAGAAGCAGGCCGAGGACATGTGGTGGCGCGACGTCGGTGCGGCATTGGCGCGGCTGCGCGAACTGCGCGCTCCGGCGGCGCTGTCGGCGCGCATCGACGCGGTCGCCGCCAGGCTCGAGAAGGCGGCCGCCGAGGAGGCGGGCAAACTGCGCACGGCGATCGAGAAGGATGCCAGCGGGGCGTGGATCGACGCCTGGCTCGAGTGGCGCGCCGAGTACGCCACGTCGCGCGCCGCGGAGCCGGCGGTCGCCGCCTACGCGGCGCTGCGCAAGAAGCAGGAGAAGCGCGGCGACGAGCTGTTCGGTGAGTGGCGCAGCGCCGAGAAGAAGGACCGCGCCGAAGCGTTCCGCAAGATCGCGGCCGAGGCGTTCGCGACGCGCTGGTACCCCGCCGTCAAACTGTGGAGCAAGTGATCGCGGCCGGCATGCGAGCTCACGACAGCGGCGGCAGCTGTCCGGCCTGCACGTAGGCGCGTTCGTAGAGATACAGCCCAAACCAGCCGCCGACGGCGCAGAGCGCCAACGCGGCCGGATGACCGGCGCCGCCGAGCACCAGCAGCATCGACAGCAGCGCCGTCGACGTGGTCGTGGCCAGACCCGTGTGCAACGCCGACAACCGACTGCCGGTCCAGGCCGGCACCGTCGGCAGCAGCGCCGCTGCCATCTTGCTGTTGTGGGTGTCGTGTCTGCCGAAGCGCTCCAGCAGACCGAGCAGATGGTGCACCAGGGCGAGCACGACCACGGCGACCGCGAGCTTGCGATCGGGCGCGAACGCGAGCATCGCGGCGCCACCGACCAGCAATGCCTGCACCAGCAGGTGCGGCAGCAGCACGCGGGTGTTCTGCCACAGGTCGCGGCCTTCACACTGAGCGAACAGGAACGCGGTGTAGGCCGCGGCCAGCGAGCCGCCGACCAGGTTGGTCCAACGCAGGCCGTCGGCGAAGCCGTGCAGGCCGAAGAAACGCGCCACCAGGATCGCGCTGGTCAGCCCGCCGAACGCCATCAACACCCAGGCTCCCTTGACGAGCCAACTGCGCGTGTTGGGCCGCAGCACGATCGACAGGAACTGCTTGGGCCGCTTGAGGTCGGCGACCAGCAGCACGTTGGTCACGGCCAGGAACACCAGCGCGAACAGCTCGGGCAGGTAGTCGCGCACCAAGCCCTGTGCGCTGGGCATGAACGCCACGAACGGCGCCCACAGCGCGGCGCCCGCGGCGATGCCCTTGGTCACCAGGTAGGCATTGACCTTCCAGCCCCAGTGCACCTTGTGGTCGACGTTGAGTGCGACGCGTGCATCGCCGCGCTGCAGCCGTTCGACGTCCGGCGCAGGCAACGCCGGCTTGGGCAGGCGCCGGTCGCTCCACAGGTACATGTCGTCTTCGCGCGCGGTGCCGGGTTCGAGGGCGGCCGCGTGCGCGCCCAGGTAGAACACGTTGGGACCGGTGTTCTGCTCGGGGCGGCGCACGGTCGCGCCAGGCACTTCCGCGAGCAGCCTGCTGACGGGACTGTGCGGGTCGTGCAGGTCGCCGCTGATGATCGCCGTCTCGGGGCAGACGATCTCGCAGGCCGGCTTGAGCCCTTGCTCGACCCGGTGGGCGCAGAAGTGGCACTTCTCGGCGCCGCCGGTGTCTTCGTTCAGGTGCAGGGCGTCGTAGGGGCAAGCCTGCATGCAGGCCTTGCAGCCGATGCAGATGTCCTTGGCCAGGTCGACGATGCCGTCGGGACGCTTGTCCAGCGCCGTGACCGGGCAGATCGTCACACAGGGGGCCGCCGTGCACTGGTTGCAGCGCAGCACCGCGAAGTGCCGGCGAACCGTCGGGAACTCGCCCACATCGGTGTACTTGACCCAGGTGCGGAAGTCGCCCAGGGGCACCTCGTTCTCACTCTTGCAGGCGACCGTGCACGCGTGGCAGCCGATGCAGCGGCGTTGGTCGAGGACGAAGGCGTATTGCATGGGCCCCGGCAGGATATCGGTGGCCTCGCATGGTGCCAGCACGACCCGCAGCCAAGCCGGTCGGGGGATTGGACTTTCGGGCCTTGCGCAAATCGGAAGACTCTGGGATCGTTCCGCCCCGACAGCGACCTCTTGGGGGCGCGCTCCGTTCGATCTGCACGACGCAGGCAGGGCGGAGGGCTCCAAAGCGAGCTCCGCTCTAACGACACCGGCAGCGTTCGCCCTTTCGCTGCCCGTGCGCCTGTAAACGAGAAAAGGGTTACGAAGATCGTCAGACAGACAGAGTCAGATTCGATGGGTACGAGACTGTACGTAGGCAACCTTTCTTTCCAGACCACCGAGGACGTGTTGCGCGATGCCTTCGGGGCAGATGGGCGCACCGTGACCGATTGCAAGATCATGCTCGAGCGCGACACGGGTCGCTCGCGCGGGTTCGCGTTCGTCGAAATGGCGAACGATGCGGACGCGCAGGCTGCGATCGCGGCGATGAACGGCTTCGACCTCGACGGTCGTTCGCTGCGCGTCAACGAAGCCCAACCGCGCGCGGAAGGCGGCGGTGGCGGCGGCGGCCGTAGCTTCGGCGGCGGCGGCGGCGGTCGCGGCGGCTTCGGCGGCGGCGGCGGTGGCCGTGGCGGCGGTGGC
>CAYMPV010000048.1:0-33976 GCA_964392305.1 uncultured candidatus Brocadiaceae bacterium | reverse complement strand
TGGTGGGGCGTCGGATTGCTTTCCTCTTCCTCATCACCTGAGATCTACCAATGGATTCGTTCTCCTCCTCGATTCGCCGCGCCCTGCCCTTGCTGCTCGCGGTCCCGGTGGCCGCCCAGACCTTGGTCGTCGACGTCAACAATGGTCCGGGCACCAACTTCACGAGCCTTGCGACCGCGATCGCCGCGGCGCCGAGCGGGGCCGTGATCAACGTGCGCGCAGGGGTCTACAACGAACCGGTATTCACGATCAGCGCGACGTCGCTGACCATCCTCGGCGTGCCCGGGGTCGAGGTCGTCCTGCCCGCCAGTGTGCCGTTTAGGGTGGAGGCGTTGGGCCCGACGCATCAGGTCGTGATCGAGCGCCTGCGGGTGCGCTCGGCGGCATCGACGATGCTGCCGATCGAGTGCCTCAACAACCAGGGGATCGTGCTGCTGGAGGCGCTCGGCAACGCGCTGGATCCGTTCGGGCTGGTGGCGACGGACTGCGACTGGCTGGTCGCGTCGGACTGCTCGTTCGTCGGCGCTGGAGTGCGCTGCACGAATTCGAGCGTCGTGCTCGAGCGATGTGGCGTGAGTCGTGGCACCGGGATCGCCGTCGTGCAGACCGGGGGGCGCGTGCAGCTCGTCGAGGCGACCATGACCGGCTTTCCGACCTTCTCCTCGAGCGTTCCGGCGACGTACCTGCTGCAGGGCGGCGACGTGCGCGTGTCCGCGGACACGGTGGTCAGCAGTGGCATGTCCATCATGACCAATCAGCTCGGTCCGTGTTTCGCCGGCAGCGGTACGGCACGGGTCGATCCGAGGGCCGTGCTCACGGGTGCGAACCCGATCTTTCCGTCGACGATCACGACGACGATGGCCGCCATGCCGCACGTCACGACGGCCGAGGCGCGCTTGGGGTTCTCGACGGGCGCCGAACTGCACGGGCCGTGGGGGCACCTCGGCGCGCTCTGCATCGGATTCCCCGGTGCGCTGGCCGCGATCCCGGCGGTCGCCGACCCGGTCTGGTTCGATCCGGCGACCGTGGTGACGCAGGCGTTCGGCGTGCCATCGGCGATGCAATCGCTGACCACGACGACGAGCATCCCCGCCGCGCCGGCCCTGCAGGGGATCGTGCTTGTCTGGCACGGGGTCACGTTCGATGCGGTCGCCGGTCTGCAGGCCAGCAATCCGTCGGTTCGCGTCGTGCATCCGTGATCGGGTGCGCCGCTACCCCAGCCGATCGAGCAGCTTGACCGCCGCCTCCGGGATCACCGTTCCCGGCCCGAAGATCTCCGCGACCCCCGCGGCACGCAGCGCATCCCAATCCTGTTCGGGAATCACCCCACCGGCGACCACCAGGATGTCGCCGCGACCCTGCTCCCGCAGCAAACGCACGAGCTCCGGCACGAGCGTCTTGTGGCCGCCGGCGAGCGTGCTGATGCCGCAGACGTGCACGTCGTTCTCGATCGCCTGACGCGCCACCTCGTCGGGCGTCTGGAACAGCGGGCCGATGTCGACGTCGAAACCCATGTCGGCGAACGCGCTGGCGATGACGCGCGCGCCGCGGTCGTGGCCGTCCTGGCCCATCTTGGCGATCAGGATGCGCGGCCGGCGGCCGTGTTTGGCCAAGAACTGCTGCGTGCGTTGTTGGGCTTGGGTGAGCTGCGCCATCGATTTGCCGGCGGCAGCATACACACCGGCCACGGTGCGCGGCGTCGCGGTGTGACGACCGAACACGACCTCCATCGCCATCGACACCTCGCCGACGGTGGCGCCCTTCTCGACTGCGTCGATCGCCAGCGCGAGCAGGTTGCCGTCACCCTTGGCGCCCGCGGTGATGGCGTCGAGCGCGGCGCGAACGGCCGCGGCGTCGCGCTCGTTCTTGAGCTGGTTGAGCCGCGCGATCTGCGAGCGGCGCACCTCGGTGTTGTCGATCGACAGGATGTCGAGCGGCTCCTGGTGCGCGGGCTGGTACTTGTTGACGCCGACGATGGTCTCCGCGCCCGAATCGATCGCCGCCTGGCGCCGCGCTGCGGCTTCTTCGATGCGCAGCTTGGGCAGGCCCGCTTCGATCGCCTTGGTCATGCCGCCGAGCTGTTCGACCTCCTGGATCAGCGTCCAGGCCTTGCGCGCCAGCTGGTCGGTGAGCCACTCGACGTAATAGCTGCCGGCCAGCGGATCGGCCGCGTGCGTGACCTGACTCTCTTCCTGCAGGATCAGCTGCGTGTTGCGCGCGATGCGCGCCGAGAACTCGGTCGGCAGCGCGATCGCCTCGTCGAGCGCGTTCGTGTGCAGCGACTGCGTGCCGCCGAGCACGCCGGCGAGCGCCTCGAGGCAGGTGCGCACGACGTTGTTGTAGGGATCCTGCGCGGCCAGCGACCATCCCGACGTCTGGCAGTGCGTGCGCAGCGCGAGCGACTTGTCGCTCTTGGCGCCGAACGCCTTGACGATCTTCGCCCACAAGAGGCGCGCCGCGCGCAGCTTGGCGATCTCGGTGAAGAAGTTCATGCCGAGCGCGAAGAAGAACGACATGCGCCCCGCGACCTTGTCGACGTCGAGACCCGCCGCGATCGCCGTGCGCAGGTATTCGAGGCCGTCGGCGAGCGTGTAGGCCAGTTCGAGATCGGCGGTCGCGCCGGCTTCGTGGATGTGGTAGCCGCTGACGCTGATCGTGTTGAACTTCGGCATCTGCTGGCCGCAGAACGCGAAGATGTCGCGCACGATGCGCATGCTCGGAGCGGGCGGATAGATGTAGGTGTTCCGCACCATGAACTCCTTGAGGATGTCGTTCTGGATGGTGCCGGAGAGCTGGGCCGGTGCGACGCCCTGTTCCTTGGCGGCGGCGATGTAGAGCGCGAGGATCGGGATCACCGCGCCGTTCATCGTCATCGACACCGACACGCGATCGAGCGGGATGCCGTCGAACAGCACACGCATGTCGGCGATCGAGTCGATCGCCACGCCGGCCATGCCGACGTCGCCGGCGACGCGCGGATGGTCGCTGTCGTAGCCGCGGTGCGTGGCCAGATCGAACGCGACGCTGAGCCCCTGCTGGCCGGCGGCGAGCGCCTTTTTGTAGAACGCGTTGGTCGCCTCGGCCGTCGAGAAGCCCGCGTACTGCCGGATCGTCCACGGCTTCTCGGCATACATCGTCGCGTAGGGTCCGCCGAGGAATGGCGGCAGCCCGGGCAGCGAACCGTGATGAGCTGGTAACGCGTCCGCGGCGGTGTGCAGCACCTCGTGCAACAGGCCCTCGGGCGAAGTCCACGGCGACGGGTCACCGGCGGCGGTTTGCCAGGCGGTGCGGGTGGCCGGCGGGAACTCGGCGAAGCCGTAGGGCAGCCTGGTGAAGTCGGGGTTCGCGGGGTTCATCGGGCGCGCGGGAATGTACTGAGTCGCGGCGGATTGGTGTAACCGATGTGCGGTTCGTGTCGGTGCCCTTCGTCGGGCGCCGTGTCGATCTGACGGCGGCGGCATCATGTGCAGAAGCAATAGGTTACGGCATCGACCAATCTGTCGGTCGGTGCTTGGCCGGCGACTTGGTCGGGCCCGCTGCCGTCCGATCAGTAGAAGGACGACCACCAGGGGAATTGAAAAATGAAAGGTAGCCTTTCAAATTGCATGGATGCTGAGCCGAGACATGCACGCCACCGTGTTGTCCCGCTTACGCGACTTCCCCGCAGTGGCGCTGCTCGGCAGCCGTCAGGTCGGCAAGACCACGCTCGCCAGGCAACTCGTCGCCGATCTGGGCGACAAGGCAACCTATCTCGACCTCGAACTTCCGTCCGATCTGGCGCGGCTCAGTGATCCGGAGAGTTACCTCGAGCGTCACGTCGACCAGTTGGTCGTGCTCGATGAGGTGCAATGCCGACCGGATCTCTTCCCCGTCCTGCGCGGCTTGATCGACCGACAACGTCGACCCGGTCGTTTCTTGATCCTCGGCTCGGCCTCGCCGCATCTGTTGCGTCAGTCCGCGGAGACCCTGGCGGGGCGCATCGCTCTCGTCGAGTTGTCGCCAGTGACGGTCGCCGAGATCCTGCAATCGCCCGGACCCGGTCTCACCTGGCAGCGCTTGTGGGAGCGCGGCGGCTATCCGGACAGTCTGTTGGCGCGCTCGGGCGCGGTCAGCGTCACGTGGCGCCAGTCGTTCATCCGCACCTACCTCGAGCGGGATCTGCCGACGCTCGGGATCCGTGTGCCGAGCACGCAGCTGCGCCGGTTCTGGCAGATGCTTGCGCACTGGCACGGCGAACTGTGGAACGCGAGTGCTTTCGCGCGCAACTTCGACGTCAGCGCGCCCACCGTTCGCCACTATCTGGACCTCCTCACCGACACCTTCCTGGTTCGGCAACTGCAGCCGTTCCACGCCAACCTGAAGAAGCGCCTGGTCAAGTCGCCCAAGGCATACGTGCGCGATTCCGGCATCCTGCACAGCCTGCTCGACATCAGAGATCTCGAAGCGTTGTACGGTCACCCAAAACTCGGGGCATCGTTCGAGGGCTTCGCCATCGAGCAGATCCTGGCCCTCCTGCCACAGGCCGTCGACGCCAGCTTCTACCGCACCCATACCGGCGACGAACTGGACCTGGTGCTGTCGGCGAAGACGCGTCTGGCGGTCGAGATCAAGTTTTCGTCCGCGCCGACGCTGTCCGATGGCATGGTCCGCGCCATGGACGACGTCGGTGCGACGCGCGGTTACGTCGTCATGGCCGGAAACGGCAGCTTCCCCTTGAGCAAGAACATCGAGGCCGTGTCGTTGCCCGAGTTCGTCACCGAAGTCCTGCCTCGCCACCTGTAGCGGTCACTGCTGCCAACCACCGAACACGAGTCACCTTGACCGCCAACGCAGCGGACCAGACGCTTGCGGCGATGGAAATCGAACTCCCGGTTCTGATCGAGCGCCAACCCGACTACACGACCTGTGGTCCCACCGCGCTGCACTCGATCTACCGCTACTGGGGTGATCCGATCACGCTGCAGGAAGTGATCGCGCAGACGCCGAAGCTCCCCGGTGGGGGCACGCTCGGCGTGCACCTCGCGGTGCACGCCTTGCGTCGCGGCTACGAAGTCGGCACGTGGGTCTGCAACGTGCGGCACCTGGATCCGACGTGGTTCCAGCAGCCGACGGACCTCGTCGCCAAACTCAAGGCCCGCGCCGTCGCCAAGGGTCTGACCGACGACCCACGCTTCGGCCCCGCCCTGCTCGCCGTCGAGGAGTTCGTCGAACTCGGCGGCATCCTCCACTGGGGTGACCTGTCGCCGGCGTTGATCGGCAAGGTGCTCGGCGAAGGCACGCCGCTGCTGACCGGTACGAACGGCACGTATCTCTACCAGTGCTCACGCGAGACCGAAGCCGGCCTCGACGATGTCGCCGGCGATCCGTTCGGTCACTTCATCGTGTTGTGTGGTTATCGCAGCCAGGACGAGTCGGTGTCGATCGCCGATCCGCTCAAGGACAACCCGTTGCACGGCACGAAGTACTACCGCACCAGCGTCCATCGCCTGCTCGGCGCGATCTTCCTCGGCGTCGGCAGCGACGATGGCAACCTGTTGCGGATCCGGCCCAAGAACTGGCAGGAACGCCTGCCGCAGAAGGTCTCATGAAGCCGCGCCGTCGCGCGGGCCTCGTGCTCACCTGCGAACACGCCGGCAATCGGATTCCCCGTGAACACGTCGGACTGTTCGCGAGTGATGCGGCACAGGCGGCGCTCGACTCGCACCGCGGTTGGGATCCCGGTGCTTTGCAGCTCGGCAAGCTGATGGCGAAGCGCCTCGGTGTGCCGCTGTGGAGCACGCCGTGGAGCCGCCTGCTGGTCGAGGCCAACCGCTCCGCGCACCGCAAGAAGGCCTGGTCGGAGTTCACGTCCGGGCTGCCTGCCGAGGAGCGCGAACGCATCCTCGCCAGATACTGGCGGCCACATCGGCAGGCCGTCGAAACGGCGATGCGCGAGGCCATCGCCGCGCACGGTTCGGTCGTACACGTCGCCGTGCACAGCTTCACGCCCGAGTTGCACGGCGTGGTCCGCAACGCCGACGTCGCCTTCCTCTACGACAGCAGACGCCGGCCCGAGGGTGAGCTTGCGCGCAAGTGGGGGCGCCGGTTGCTGGAACTGGTGCCCGAGATCCGGGTGCGCAACAACTACCCGTACCGCGGCGACACCGATGGGTTGCCGTTCGCGTTGCGTAAGCAGCACGGCCCGTCGCGCTACCGCGGTTACGAACTCGAGGTCAACCAGGCGCTGTTGGCGACGCGGGGCTGGCAACGCGTCGGCCAAGCGCTCGCGCAGGCGCTGGCGGAGTTGCTGTAGGAACGTCTGGTGGCAGGCAGGCAACGAGCAAGTCGCGGCGGGCCGTGCGCGGGCCGCGGTGGCTTGCCGACTCGCAACGGCCTAGATTGACCCGGTGACCACCAACCGGACGATCGAACCGCGTGAGCACGGTGCGATGCGGCAGCTCTGGCGCGGGCTGACCTACAACGTGCAAGCCTTCGTGACCCGCCGCGCGGAACTCGTCTGCGACGTGCCCTGGCTCGCGGCCCGGTTGCGCGTCGGCGCCGAGGACATCCTCGGCCGTCGCCTGTTCAAACGCGGTCTGTACGAACGCGGCGTGACCACGTTCCTGCTGCGTTACCTGGCCGCCGCGCCGCAGGACGTGATCTTCGACGTCGGCGCCAACGTCGGTTACTACAGCGTGCTCGCGCACCGGTGCTGCGGCGACGCCGTGACCATCCATGCGATCGAGGCCGAGCCGGCCAACTTCGCGCTGCTGCAAGGCAACCTGCGCGACGCCGGTGCGAGCCGTGTGGTTGTGCATCCGGTGGCCGTCAGCGATGCAGCGGGTACGGCCGAGCTGTATCTGTGGAAGGCCAGCAATCGCGGCAAACACTCGCTGGTGCCGTTCGAAGGCTGCGAATCAGTGTCCGTGCCGACGCGTACGCTCGATTCGATCGTGCAGGAACACGATCTCGCTGCGCGCGCCATCTCGCTGCTCAAGATCGACGTCGAAGGCGCCGAACACCGCGCGTTCCTCGGCGCCGCGCAGACGCTACCGAAGTGCCGGGTGATCGTGTCGGAGGTGTCGGCGAAGTTCCTGCTGCGCGCCGGGGTGTCGATCGACGAACACATCGCGCTGGTCTGTGATCGCGGCTTCCGCATGTTCGCGATCGACGACGACGGTAGCTGTCGGCCGTGCACAGTGGACGAACTGCGCAACTCGACCAAGAGCCGAAACGTCGCCTACCTGCGCGAGGACCTGATGGCCGAGCCTTGGGTCAAAGCGGTGTTCGGTCGGGTATGAAGACCGCACGGCGCCCGTTGGGTGTGGTGGCGCTGCTGTTCGCTGCGGGCTGCGCCTCCTCGGTCGGCGGTGGGGCGAGCGAGCCCCGCTTCGCGTTCGGTGCGGGGCAGATCAACACGACGGCCACCGTGCTCCGTTCGGATTCCAACGCGGCGGGGCTCACATCGAGCAGTTGGGGACTCTCGCGCCGCCCGACACCAGCGGCGCGGAGGCCGCGCTGGCGGACCTCAGCGCGTGCCCGAGTACTTCCCCAGCACGCTGTGGTCGTGCTTGAGGCTGGCGTTGTCCTCGTCGGTGAGGCGCGTCTCGTCGGTGCCGTCCCAGACGAACAGGTCGGTGTTGGTGTTGGTGCCGACCACGCGCGTGAACAGGATCGTGCCGTCCTCGGTGCGCGCCGCGAAGGCGTCGTCGCCGGCGGTGTTGCTGAGCACGACCGAGGTGGTGCCCGAGGCGTCCCACATCGACAGGTCGGTCTGGCTGCTCGCCGTCAACTCGTAGACGAAGTCACCGGTGTCCAGGCCGTCGCCGCCGAAGGCCAGACCGGTGCCCGTGATCGGGGTACCCCAGGTGCCGGCCGACGCGTCGAACAGGCACAGCGCGGTGCCGTCGGTGCGCTGCGCGACGACGTCGTCGTTGGCCAGCACCCCGCCGAGTTCGGCGGTGCCGCCCGCGGCGTAGGTCTGCGTGCTCGGTGAGCTCACCAGCGACACCGCCAGCACGCTGCTGGTCGCGCCGCTGCCCTGCACGATCGCCCAGCGCGTGCTGCCGCCGTCGACGATCGCCAGCACCGAGCCCAGGTCCGAGGCGTCACGCACGTCGTCGGCGGTCGCGTCGTCGAGGTCGTAGAAGGCGATGTCGTGTTCGGTCGAACTGACGATGGTGCGGTAGACGACCTCGTTGCCCGCGCCGACGCCGTCGACGGCGGTGTTGGCGCCGGTCACGATCGCGGTGGTCTGGCCGTTGGTCGGGTTCCAGAAGAACAGCTCTTCGTCAGCGCCGTTCAGCGCCGTGAACACCACTTCGCCGTTGCTGCCCATCGCGGCGAAGGTCTTGTTGCGGGTGTCGAGCGCGCTCATGTCGGCGCCGATCTCCACCAGGCCGGTGCCGACGCGGAAGCAGAACAGGTCGTGTTCACCGCCGGTGCCGACCCGCGTGAACACCACGCCGCCGTCCGGCATCACCGCGGCGAGCTGTTCGTCGGTGACCGCCGTGCCGACCGCGTACGAATCGTCTTCGCTGGGGTCGTAGTAGTAGACGTCACCCTGGCCGCCTTCCCCGACTTCGTAGAAGACCATGTCGTCGTCGTCGACCAGCACGTCGAGGGTGCTCAATGCACCCTGCGCGATCTCGCGTGCCAGCCCCGAAGTCGGGTTGTGGTAGTAGAGGGTCATCGCCGTCGACGGGCCGTCGGTGTAGACGATCTTGTCGTCGCTGGTCTTGCCGCGCCACGTGACGGCGCCGGTCGAGTTGGCACCGAGCCGCGTGGCGAGACGCGTCATCGGATCGAACAACCACAGCTGGTACGGGTTGCCGAGCTGGTAGACGAGACGGCCGTCGCCGAGGCCGGTGGCGAACGTCGGCGCCGCGGCCGAGCCGGTGACGCGTACCAACGCGTTGGTCGTCGAGTCGAGCAGCAACAGGCCGCTGTTGTCTTCCTTGACCACGACCAGGTTGGCGCTGGTGACGCGCACTTCGAACGTGCCCGTCGTGGTCTTGCTGCCGTCGGTCGCCGTGAACTCGACGGTGTATTCACCCATCGTGTCGAACGCGTTCGAGTAGACGCTGCCGGCGAACGCGCCGCCGCCCGAGGTGACCGCGTAGGTCACCGAGGCGCCTTCGCGATCGCTGACGTAGTCGGCGACGTCCAGCGTGAACGTGCCCCCGGTCGTCGTCTGGGCCGGGATCGTGGTGATGCGCGGTGAGGCGTTGCTGGTGCTGCCGCCACCGCCGCATGCGGCGAGGCTGAGCGCGAGCGAGAGGGTGATGGCAGGAAGGCGCGGCTGATGAACCATGGCAAGTCTCGGTGCGTGGATGCGGTGCGGAATTCGGAGCGCTCTTCGGACATCGGCGCGGCGTCGGCCTGGACTGTGAGTCGTCGGCCTGCGGTCCTTGGCATCGGCCGCAGCGCCGCACTCAGTCCGCGTTCGGTTCGGTCTGCCCGCCGACGTTGCGCTGCACGGCGTCGGGGCGATTGGCAACGCGCACGGCGTCTTCGAGCTCGACCAGGCCGCCCTTGACCAGTTCGACCAGCGCTTCTTCGAGCGTCTTGGTGCCGGTGTTGCGGCTGGTCTGCATGCTGCTGAGGATCTGCGAGGTCTTGCCTTCGCGGATCTGCGCGCGCACGGCGTCGGTCGCGATCAGGACCTCGTGGGCGCCGACGCGGCCGCCGCCGATGCGCGGCAACAGGCACTGCGACAGCACACCCTGCAACGAACCGGCCAGCTGCATGCGCACCTGCTGCTGCCGTTCGGGAGGGAACACGTCGATGATGCGATCCACGGTGGCGATTGCGCTGGTCGTGTGCAGCGTGCCGAACACCAGATGGCCCGTCTCGGCGGCGGTGATCGCGAGCTGGATCGTCTCGAGGTCGCGCATCTCGCCGATCATGATCACATCGGGATCCTGGCGCAGACCGGCGCGGAGCCCGTCCGCGAACGTGTCGGTGTCGTCGCCGATCTGGCGTTGCGTGACGATGCAACGTTTGGCGCGGTGCAAGAACTCGATCGGGTCCTCGAGCGTGAGGATGTGGCCTTCGTGCGTCGAGTTGACGAAGTCGAGGATCGCCGCCAGCGAGGTCGTCTTGCCGCTGCCGGTCGGGCCGGTGACGAGCACCAGACCGCGGGCTCGGGTCGCCAGATGGCGACAGACGGCGGGCAGGCCGAGCTGCGCCGGCGACGGGATCTCGTGCGGGATGTGGCGCGCGACGAGTGCGGTGCTGCCGCGGCGGCTCATCGCGTTGACGCGGAAACGACCGAGGCCCGGAATCGAGTAGGCGAAGTCGAGGTCGCGCTTCTTGACGAAACGCGCGGCCTGTTCTTCGGTCATCAGGCAGCGGGCGTAGTCGCGAGTCTGTTCTTCGGTGAGAGGCTCGACACCGGGAATGCGGCGCACCTTGCCGTCGATGCGCACCGCGGGCGGCGTGCCGACCCCCAGGTGCAGGTCGGACGCGCCGATCTTTACCATGTGACCGAGCAGGTCTGGTGCGGTCGGCGTCTTGGTCGCGGTGGCTTCGCTCATCTGCGGTGCTCCCTACTTGTCCTGTTTCCAGCCCCAGCCGCTGTCGAGTCCGCCCTGCCACTTGCTCGCGGCGATCGAAGGCGGCGATTCGGCCGTGGCGTCGCCGCCGAACGTCGGCGCGAGATCGGCGTCCGACTTGCGCGGTGCGGGCGCACGTCCGGTGTTCTCGAGGAAGTCGGCGACGTCGATCGCCAGGCCCGTCGGGTTGCCGTGGTGGCCCTCGTGGAACACGAAGCTGCAGCCGGGTTCGGCGAAAGCGCGGTCGAGGCGCTGCTGGACCTGTTGCATCAGGGCGCGGGTCAACGCTTCCTTGCTGACGACGCCGCGCTCGACCAGGGCCATGCCGAAGTGTTCACCCTTGCTGCGATAGCTGTCGACGAACGCGATCAGGTGGTCACGCAGCACGTCGCCGTTCGCGACCAGCAGTTCGCCCAGGCGTTCACCGCGCCGCGACGGTGAGCAGGAGACGTAGACGACGTCACCGTCTTCGATCATCAGCGTGATCGTCTCCTGGCTGAGCCCCAGCGTGATCGAGCCGGACTTCTTCTGTTCGGCGAGCAGTTGCAGCAGCGTGGCGAGCGAGAGGAACGTGCACGAGCCCTGCAGGCTCGGCGGGTTCGGGCTGCCGTTCGCGGCGGCCTGAGTGGGCGTTTCCGTCGGCGCCGGGCTCTTGCTGGCGATTCGGGCCGCGAGTCGTTGGCTCATGCCGCCGCCCGGCGCGCACTGTCGCTCGTTGAGCACGAACAGGGCGCCGTTGACGATGCTGAGCTTCTCCTGGAACTGGTCGATGCGCTGCCGCGCCTCGGCACTGTCCTGACCACTGGCGATGCGCATCAGCGCGTCCTGCACGGGAACGCACAGTTGTTCCATCTTGGCGCAGAGCTTGTCCAGCTGGCGCGCCGCGGCCTTGGCGTTGCGATCGGGATTGTTGTCCTTGAGAAACATGAGTGTTGTCCCCCTGTGCGCCGGCGAAGCAGCGGCCTCGGTCATCGGGTGGTCCAGGGGATTCCCCGAAGGTCGCGGCGCTGGCGCCGGTGTCGTGGGCGCTTTGGCGCACCGACTCGCGGTGAGGAATCACGTTGGGCCGGTCGTCTGGTGCTCGGCGCGAGCCCGAGGCACCGACGTCCGGCACGAGTCGCGGGTGACGACTTTGTCCCCGTGGCGTGAGTGCCATCGCAGGAAATTGCCGGACGGCGGGGTGATCGGGGGTCGGCCCGGGTCTCGTCACCGCGGTCGGTGAGGTTGGCTCAAGCTACTGTAAAGCAATGGCTTGTGAACCTCTGCCCACGGGGATCGAGGATGCACGTGACGCGTTAGTGGAGAGCTGGGATTTTTGCGGCGGATCTCGGCTGGTTCGGCGTCTGTTGCGCCCACGGTAGGCCCCGCCATGCAAACCTCGCTGCTCGCGGCAGATGACGTTAGCCTGCCTCGCCGTTCCCGGAACGAAGGACTGTTCCCCATGATGCACCCCTCTCGCTTCGGCGCTGCGTTCGCGGCGCTCGCCTTCTCACTCGTCGCGGGCGCCGCGGCGTCCGCCCAGAACTGGCGCACCGAAGCCGTGGTCGAAGCCGGCCTGCAGTTCGAGGCGCCCGATCGCCTCGAGCGGCTGCCGATGCAGCTCGGCGAATCGGCGATCTACCAGCGCGCCAGGTTGCGCCCCAAGGACGACGCCGACTTCGTTCGCGCCCAGTACTACTGGTACTGCGACGTCTATTCGTTCGCGAAGAAGGAAGCCGCCGAGGGTGAGGTGACCCTGCCGGAAGGTGTGCCGCCCGAGATGGCCGAGCAGCTCAAGGCCCTGCTGTCGGGGCGCAAGCTGCACCGCAGCTTCCGCGACTGGCTCGGGGACGAGGAGAAGGTGACCATCGTCAAGGACGGCAAACCGACACGCGGCAAGAACGGCAAGCTCGACTACTGGCACTGGGTCTACACGGTCGAGAGCGGTTTCGGACCTTGCGGCGTCGTCTACTGCGAGGCAGCGGTCTACGACCTCGGCGACCGCGAGGTCGCGTTGGTCATCGAGATGCCGCTCGAATCGAAGAAGCCCGGCAAGCCCAAGAGCAAGTGGGCCAACATCATCAACCGGGTGGTCCGCAGCGGCGAGAAGCTCGAGGCCAGCGAGGACGGCGCCGAGGCGGACAAGAAGCGCGACAAGTACGCCGACACGCCCGAGAAGCAGGCGGCGTTGGCCAGCGCCAAGGCCAACATCGCGGGTTTGCAGGGCTGGGACTACTTCACCCAGCCCAACTACATCGTCATCTACTCGTGGGACTTCGAGAAGCCTTCGGAGCGCCTCAAGGCGAAGAAGGAGGCCGAGTACTACGCCGAGCGCATCGAGAAGATGCGCGGGCTCTACGTGGAGCACTACCCGCTCGACGCAACGGGCACCAAGGCGATCATGCCGGATCCGGCGTCGATCCCGAAGCTGGGTGGGCCGATCACGGGTGTGTCGGCGGCCAAGCCGACGCCTGAGGAAGGAGCCGACGAAGAGCCCGCCGTGGAGAAACTCGGCGTGCAGCCGTACTCGGTGTTCCGGCTGTGTGCGACCTACGAGCAGTTCCAGAAGTACGGGCAGTCGCCGCCGGGAGTGGTCGGCTGGTATTCACCAGCCAGCAAGGAGCTGGTCGTGTTCCTCGGCGGTGACCAGATGATGGGCAGCGGCGCCACCGAGACCGTGACCTACCACGAGGGCTGGCACCAGTACGCGGACTTCTACTTCCATCATCCCGAGTCGAAGAAGCACGGAGTGCTGCATCGCTGGTTCGACGAAGGCCACGGCGACTACTTCGGCTCGTTCCGCTGGGGCATGAACGGCTGGAAGTACGTCGGCTCGAAGATGCGTTACGACGACGTCAAGAACATGGCGCGTGCCGGTGACTACGTGCCCTTCAAGGACATCGTCAACTGGGATCGCCGTCGCTTCTACTCCGAGCGCGCCCCGTACTACTATGCCCAGGCGTTCTCGATGATCGACTTCCTGCGCCGCGGCCAGAAGTCGCGCGACTGGGAGCCGCGTTACGCCGAGATCCTCGACGACTACCGCAAGGTCATGCTCTACGAGGGCGACGGCAAGCTGTCGGTCGACACGGCGTTCCGGGACTTCAAGACCGAGGACTGGCAGAAGCTCGAGGCCGCCTGGAAGGCCTGGGTGACCAGCAACCACTTCATGAACGGTCGCTGAGCGGGTGTTCCGCCGGTGACGTCACCGGCGGAACCGCTCACCGCGGCGTGACCTGCTCGACGTGCAGCACCGCGCTGCCGTCTTTGGTCGCGACCGCGAACGGGAAACGCTGGTTGGATGCGGCGGCGCCGTAGCGGCCGTGTTTGTCGAGCGCGACGAAGCAGATGTCGAGTTGGTAACCGCGCGGGTCGAGGCGGGCGATGCGGTGCACCACTTCCTCGCACGCCGCCTGCGGCGTCTTGCCCTGACGCATCAGCTCGACGATCCAGAACGTGCCGCAATAACGCATCACGTTCTCGCCGATGCCGGTCGCGCCCGCGCCGCCGACCTCGTCATCGACGTAGAGGCCCGCACCCAGGATCGGCGAGTCACCGACGCGGCCCGGCAGCTTGCCGCCGGCGCCGCTCGTCGAACAGCCGCCGGCGAGGTGGCCCGACGCGTCCAGCGCCAGCAGCGCGATGGTGTCGTGGCCGGCGCGGTCGACGTCGGTGGCGCGGTCCCGCGCCACCCATGCCTGCTTCTTCGCTTGCAGGTCGGCGATGTCGATCGCTTCGACGCCGTGTTCGAGCGCGAACCAGCGTGCGCCTTCGCCGACGAGCAGCACGTGTTTGCTGTGTTCCATCACGGCTCGCGCCGCGGTGATCGGGAACACGATGCCTTCGAGGCCGGCGACGCTGCCGGCGCGGTGGCCCGGCCCGTCCATGATGCAGGCGTCGAGCTGCGGGTAGCCGGCGGCGTTGGGGCGGCCACCGAGGCCGACCGAGCCGTCCGAACTGCGCCGTTCGATCTCGCGGATGCCCTGCTCGACCGCGTCGAGGCGCGCGCCGCCCGCGAGCAGTGTTGCGATTGCGATGTCGTTGGCGATCTGGCCGAACGGCCAGGTCGAGATCACGACGGGGCCGTTGCGGGTCGGGGCCGGCGCGCCGGCGCAGGCGGCGTTGACGACGAGCAGGAACGTGGCCACGGTGAGCGTGGTGGCCAGTTGGTGGTGGCGGCGCGACATGGGCGGCGATCCTACGTCGCCGCGGCGTCGGTCGCGCGCCCGTCCTGATCCACGATTCGAGTTCATGCTGTCGGCGCGTCGGCCGACAGCCCCGTTGCCATCGACCGTTGGTGTCGGCTGCGGCGGGCGTTCGTGGGCTCCATGTCTCGATCGCGGGGGGATGCGTACGCGGCACTCCTATGCAGGACGCCGTACGTGGCTAAGGTGGGCGCTGCCCCTGCGCGCGGATTCGCCCCGTTCCGTGCCGCGGCATGCCCGCCGATCCCGACATGCTGTTCGCCAACGTCCCCGCGTCCTTCGTCGCGTTTCCCTGCGCCGCCCTCCTGCTGTCCATCGCTGCGTTCGCGCAAGGCCCGGCCGCGTCGCCCGCGCCCGGGTTGCGGGTCTACGGCGTGATGAACGGCAACGACACCTACCTCGTCGACAACACCGGCGCCATCGTGCACACATGGACCAGCGCGAACGCGCTGGCGACTTCGGTCTACGTGCTGGCCGACGGCAGCCTGTTGCGCACGATCCCCGACGGCACGTCGCCGGCGCCCGGTGGCGGCGGCGGTGTGCAGCGCCTGGCCTTCGACGGCACCGTGCTCTGGGACTACCGCTACAACGGTCCCGGCGTGTTGAGCCACCACGACATGGCGCCGTTGCCGAACGGCAACGTGCTGCTGATCGCGTGGGAGGACAAGACCGCCGCCGAGGCGATCGCCAACGGTCGCAACCCGGCGCTGATGCCGGGCGCGGTGTTCCGGCCCGACCATCTCGTCGAGGTCCGGCCCACCGGACCGACCAGCGGCACGATCGTCTGGGAATGGCACGTCTGGGATCACCTGATCCAGGATCACGATCCGGCCATGGCCAACTTCGGCAACGTCGGTGCGTCTCCCGAGCTCGTCGACATCAACTACCCCGCGGACCCGGGCACGGTGGTCGACTGGAACCACGGCAACGGCATCGACTACGACCCGATCCACGACCGCATCCTGCTCAGCGTTCGCACCCAGAACGAGATCTGGGTGATCGACCACTCCACGACGACCGCCGAGGCCGCGTCGCACAGCGGTGGCCGTTGGGGGCGCGGCGGGGACTTGCTGTACCGCTGGGGCAACCCGGCGGCCTATCGCGACACTGCGCCGCAGATCCTGGCCGGGCAACACGCACCCAAGATCGTCGTGCCGGGCCGGCCGGGCGCCGGTCACGTGATGGTGTTCGACAACCTGCTGACCAGTTCGGCTTCGGCGGTGTACGAGTTCTTGCTGCCGATGGATTCGACCGGCGCGCTGCTGCGCACCGCCGCGGGCCTGCCGCAGGCGCCGACGATCGTCTGGAGCTACACGGCCCCGGGCTTCTTCTCGCCGGTGATGTCCAATGCCGAGCGGCTGCCCAACGGCAACACGCTGATCTGCAACGGCCGCGACCACACGCTGCTGGAGGTCGATGTCGGCGGCGCGGTCGTCTGGCAACACGTGGCCCCGAACGGCTTCGTCTTCCACACCCACTACGTCGAACGGTCACTGTGGTCGTCCGCCCCGGTGGTCGACGTCCAGAACGGCGGCATGGTCGACCTGCAGCTGCGCCTGGGCACGATGCGAGCAGGCGACAACTACCTGCTGCTCGCTTCGGGCGCGGGCACGACGCCGGGCGTCTCCCTGGGCTTGGGCCAGGTGTTGCCGCTCAATCCCGACCCGTGGTTCTACTACTCGGTCATCTACGCCGACCACCCGGGGTTGCTCGACGACACCTTGGGCACCCTGTCCGCCAACGGCTCGGCAACGGGCCACTTCCGGATCATCCCCGGCATCCTGCTCGGTCTGCAGCTGAACTTCGCGGCGCTGATCTTCGACGGCGCCGGCCAACCGACCGCGGTCACGAACCCCACGCCGATCCGCATCGGCTGGTGACGACCAGCGGTGTCCTGGCGCGACACCGATTGTTAACCTGCGACCGATGACGATCCGGGTGACGGCGGTGTTCTCGTGTCTGTGGCTGCTGGCGTCGTGTGCGTCGGCGCCTCCGATGGTCAGCGGTGGTGAGGTGCGCAATGAATCGGGCAGCACGATCCTGCAGGTGCGCGGCGTGTTCCGTCCGACCGAGCGAACCGTCTACTCCAACCAGATCCTGCCCGGCCGGGCGCTCAAGCTCGGCTTCAGTCCGCGCGAGATGCAGAACCGCAGCGTCGAGCTGACTTGGATGTCCGGTGAGGGCCGCCAGTGCAGCGCCACGCTCGGCATGCCGGCGCTGCCCGCGGACCTCGGGGACCGACCGGTCTGGGTCGTCTACTCGATCCACGCCGATGGCACCGCGACGGTGCGCATGGCGCCAGCGGCGGAATGAGACCAGCCGTACGCGTCAGCGCCCGAGATCGGCTGCGGCCCTTCGCCGCGCGCGGCGGATGCGGTCGTCGCTGATGCGCGGAGAAGCCGCCATGGCCGACAGCGCCGCGAATGCCTGGTCGGCGGCGACGGTGTGACCCAGTCGCACCTCGGCGAGGACCAGATCGGCGAGCAGTTCGGGCGTGCTCGATGTGCCCAGCTGCCGAGCCCGTTGCAGTGCTTCCAGCGCCGCCTCGCTGTGTTCGGCTCGCAGCAGCAGTGCGCCGAGCACGGCGGCCGTCGGTGCCGAGCGCGACGCTGCCGACGTCGCCGCGACCAGGCGCGCGGCGAGTTCGGTGGCCGTCGCGGGCAGCCCAGCCACGCGCGCCGGCCACCATGGCTCGAGTTCGGGCGTCTCGTCGGCGGCGCGTTGCCAGCGCGCCAACGAACGCGTCAAGAACGGCTCGAGCAACGCAGTTGTTTCGAGTCGTGCACACAACTCGACCATGCAGTTCGCCGCGGCGCGTGCCTGTTCGTTGGCGCGGTTGTCGAGATCGCGCAGGCGCTGCTGCAGGTTGAGCAAGGCCGTCTCGCCCGCGGCTTCTTCACCCGACAGCGACAGGCACAGGCCGCGCAGGCGTTCCATCTGCAGCCGCAGCCAGTGATCCTGCTGCAGCACCGCGACCAGGCCGGTGCCGACCTCCTTGGCCAGGCGCAGCGCCGGCGCGATCGCGCCGCGGCGCAGCAGCGCTTCTGCCTGGCGGCCGAGCGCCAGCTGCAGGTCGAATTCGTCCTGGAGCGCGTTGCGCGTTGCGGCCTCCAGGCGCATCAGGAGCTCGTCGTTCGCCGGATAGTCGGCGTCCTGCAGCACCAGGCCGAACATCGCCAACAAGGTGTTGGTCACGCGCGCGTCGGGAGCCTTGGGCGCCGCATCCTGCAGCACCTGGTCCAGCCGGGTCAGGAACTCGGCATGGCGTTCGCCGTCTTCGGCGAACGCGGCGAGATCCTGCAGCGTGCGCGCCAGGACGGGGTCGCTGGCCTGCAACGCCGCGACACCGCGCCGCAGCAGTTCTTCGTAGTAGTCGCGCGTCGCCTGCATGCCGCGCAACTTGAGCGTGACCCGCGCCAGGTCACCGAGCAGCAGCAGGCTCTCGGTCGGCTCGGCCTCCGGCAGTTGTGCGGTGAGCTCCCACGCGCGGCGCAGTTGCACTTCGGCTTTGCCCGGTTCGCCCGCGCCCAGGTAGGCGCGGCCGATCGCGGCGCGCACCGCCGCTTCTTCGAAGCTCTTGCCGGCGAAACGGCGCTCGAGGGTGGGGGTCAGCGCGTCGAGCACCTCGCGCAGCGTCGGCGGCGCCGCCCCGGTGCCGGGATCGGCCTGGAACACGACCAGCTCGAAGAAGTCGAGAACGGCGCTGCGGCGGCGCAGCTGCAGCTGCTCGTTCGCCGAGTGCGCGCGTTCCGCGGTCAAGGCGCGCTGCGTGCCGAGCAGGCCGTAGACGGCGCCCGTGCCGCCGGCGAACACGCCGAGCAGCAAGATCAGCAGCGCCGCGGCCAGCAGCCGCTTGCGCCGTGCGAACCGGCGCAGGCGATACCAGCCGCCGCCGTCGACGGCGCGCACGGGCAGGTGCTGCAGGTGGTGTTGCAGTTCGTCGCGCAGCTCCCAGGCCGTGCCGTAGCGGTCGTTGCGGTCGCGGGCGAGGGCGCGTGCGGTGATCGCGTCGAGGTCTTCGCGCACTGCGGCGACGAGCTGCGCGGGGTCGCAGCCGCGGTGACTCGCGGCGGCGCGCCGTTCCGCGTCGGTGAGCGCCTGCAGGCGTTTGCTGGCGAGCGGCGGCGTCTCGTCCTGCAGCTGGGTGCGCAGATGCTGTCGTGCCTGGGGGTCGTCCGTCGTGGCGAACGGGCGCTGGCCGGTGAGCAGTTCGTAGAGCACCACACCGAGCGAGTAGACGTCGCTGCGCGTATCGGTGTCCTGCCGGTCCGGCGCCATCTGCTCAGGGCTCATGTACTGCCAGGTGCCGACGATGGTGTGGGGGTCGTCGGGCGACACGTGGCCCGGTGCGCGAGCCAGGGCCCTGGCCACGCCGAAGTCGATGATCTTCGGCAACGCCTGGCCGTCGACCTCGGTGACCAGGATGTTGCCGGGCTTGAGGTCGCGGTGCAGAACGGCGCGCTGGTGGGCGTGTTGCACGGCGTCGCAGACCATCACGAACAACGCCAGGCGCGCGTTCACGGTCAGGCTGCGACGGTCGCAGTAGGTCGTGATCGGCTCGCCGCGCACGTACTCCATCGCGAAGAACAGCGTGCCGTCCGCGGCGGTGCCGGCCTCGAACAGCTGCGCGATGCCGAGGTGGTTCAAGGTGGCGAGCGTCTGCCGTTCCTGCTCGAACCGTTGCACCGCGGCGCTGTCGGTGCGGTCGTCGGCGATCACCTTGAGGGCGACCAGGCGCTCGATCGGTTCGACCTGACGCGCCAGGAAAACGCTGCCCATGCCGCCGTGACCGAGCTCCCGCAGCAGTTCGTAGTGGCCCAGGCGCCGCAGCGCCTCGAGCGCCGTCGCGGGGGTGTTGCGCAGTGGTCCCGAGGTGCCCTGGTCGTCCTGGAGCAGCAGCGCGCGCAGGCGCTCGGCGAGCAGCTCGTCGTCGATGCCTCGCAGCAACTGTTCGCGCGCTGCCGGCGCCAGTCCGATGGCGCGATCGAAAAGCTCACGCAGTCGCTGTTCGCGCGGTTCGGCGTCGCTCATGGCTGCTGGCGCTCGCCGTCGTCGGGCAGCGCGTCGCCGATGTGATCCTGCAACCACGACCGCGCGAAACGCCAGTCACGTTCGGCGGTGGGCACCGAGATCTGCAGCACCTCGGCGATCTCGGGCATCGACAGACCGCCGAAGAAACGGAGCAGCACCACGCGCCCAGGCCGATCGTGCGCCTTCTCGAGATGTTCGAGGGCCTCGTGCACGGTCAATACGTCTTCGGGTGGCAGCTCGCTGTCGATGTCGGGCAGGTCGGTCGGCAACGCCTGCTTTCGCTGGTTGTCGCGCTTCTTGCTGCCGCGGCGGCGAGCCTGCTCGACGAGGATGTTGCGCATCGCGTTGGCCGCGGCGCCGAAGAAGTGGGCGCGGCCGTCCCAGTCGACTTCGCCGCCACCGAGCACCCGCATCCAGGCCTCGTGCACGAGTTCGGTCGCGCTCATCGACTGCCCGGGGCGCAGCCGGCTCAGGCGCGAACGGGCGATCTGCCGCAGTTCGCCGTAGACGATCGGCAGCAGGCGGTCCGCCGCGCCGCCGCCTTCGCGCAACAGGGCGGTGATCTGACCCACGCTGGAGTCGGGTTCGGCCATCGGCGCGCACGATACCCGCGCCCTGGGTCGGCCGCCGCTGCAGAACGAGGTTGACGGCCCCGTGCGACCCCGCGACGCTGCCCGGCACCCATGTCCGCGTCACGATCCAAAGGCCGTTCCCGTTCCGCACTGTTGCTGTCGACGTTGGTCTTGTCGGCCTGTGCCGCGACCACGGTCGAGGGCACCTGGATCCGTCCGGGCTTTCCCGGCAAGCCGATCAAGGGGCCGGTGGTCGTCGTCGGCGTGGCGCGCGACGCCACCTTGCGGCGCATCTACGAGGACGAACTGGTGCGGCTGCTCAAGACGCGTGGGCTGTTCGCGATGCCCAGCTACGAGACGGTGCCCGAAGTGCTCGACGAGCATGCCAACGAACGGCTGATGACCGCCGCGCGCACCAAGGGCGCGCGGTTCCTGCTGTCGACCGCCTTGATCGGGGAACAGGTGGAACACGTCGTGACTCACGAGCCGGCGATGTACATGGGCGGGGCGTACCGCGGCTGGTACGGTTCCTACTGGGGAATGTCGTACGGTGGGCGCACCGAGGTGCGGACCTACAACGTGCTGATCGCGCAGACCTCGCTCGTCGATGTCACCGACGACCGGATCGAATGGACGGCGCGCACGCGCACCACCGTGCCATCGGACATCGCCGCCGAGACCAAGACGTTCGCCGGCGTGGTGGTCGATGCGATGGCGGGTGCGCATCTGGTCGGTCGGGCGCAGTGACGACGTCGGCGTGAACAGAACCCCATGGACATCTCCAGCCACGCCTACAGTCTCACGTTCGCCCGCATCTCCTTGGGCGTCATCGTCACCGTGCACGGCATCGCCAACAGCTTCGGTGTCTGGGGCGGGCCGGGGGTCGAACAGGTCGCCAACGACGTCGCCAACCAGCTCGCCAGTGATCCTGCCACCCTGGTGACGGCGGTGGCCTACGTGCAGCTGTTGCTCGGTCTGCTGCTGGTCTTCGGGCCGCTGGCGCGGATCGCGGCCATGGCGGTGCTCGCCCTGTTGGTCCTGCACATTCTCGGCAGCGCCCGCTGGCAGGCCTTCTTCGTGCGCGACAACGGCATCGAGTTCCTGCTCGCATGTGCCGCGCTGTGTGTGGTCGTCGCCGCGCACGGGCCCGGCGCCTTCTGTGCCAGGATCCGGCTCCGCAGCAAGGGCAAGAAGAAGGAGTGAGCGGCGGGTCGTTCGCCGGTCGTCAACGCAGCAGGCCTTGCTGCCACCGGCGCACGGCGTCGCTGTCGGGCCACTTCGCGCGGTAGTCCGCGGCGCGCGAACGGGCGGTCGAGAGGTCGCCTTGCTGCGCCAGGTACTCGACCAGCAGTTCGAGCAGGGCGGGGTCGTCAGGCGAACGCGATGCGGCGGCGTGCAGCACCGCGATCGCCTCGTCGAGGCGGCCCGCGGTCTGCAGCGCGATCGCGTGCACATAGGCGTAACGCGGGTGATCGGGCGCCGCGCTGACGGCCTTGCCCAACGCGATCACCGCCTCGTCGAGCCGCTTCTGGCGGATCAGGCACAGGCCCAGGGCGTGCTGCAACTCGCCGTTGCCCGGCGCCACGGCGATGCCGCTGCGCAACGTGCGTTCGCAGTCGGCGTCCTGCTCGCGTGCGCGTTGCAGGTCGGCGAGGTTGACGTAGGCCGGCACGAACTGCGGGTGCAGCCGCAGCGCCGTGCGGTACTCACGTTCCGCGGTGGCGAAGTCGCCTTGCTCGAGTGCGAGGTTGCCGAGGTTCAGGTGCGCTTCGGGACGGTCGTCGTTGGTGTGTTGCGCGGCGACATACTCGACCAGACCGGCGCGCTGCGCCGCGCGGTCGTCGGGTTCCAGGTGGTGCTCCTGGCCGACCAGGCCGCGGGCTGCGGTCATGCGCACGGCGCGCACGGGGTCACGCAGCAAGCTCTGCAGCGGGGCGCGCGCTTCGGCAGGCGCATCGGCGAGCAGTTCGGCGGCGGTCCAGCGCAGCAGCGGATCGGGTTCACGCACGGCATCGAGAACGGCGCCCAGGCTGCTCACCTGCAGCGGGCGCGGCAGTTCGTCGAGCGCGGTGGCCCGCACGATCGCGGGCTGTTCGTCGTCGCCGATGATGCGCAGCAGCAACCGCTCCGCGTCGGCGCGACGATCACGCGCCGCCGCGAACGCCTCGGTCCACGGGTAACGCTCGGTGCGCAGGCGACCGTGCTGTTCCTGCAGCTTGGCCGCAGCCCACGCGGGTGATTGGTCGGTGTGGCAGTTCGAGCAGGCGTCGGGCACGCCGAAGCGCGCCGCCAGGTCCGGGCGCGGAATCTTGAAGCTGTGGTCGTGGCGCGGGTCGACGCCCATGTAGGTGAACGTCGGCATGTGGCACGCGGTGCACGACGCGGCCGCCGAACCGGGCGCATGGAAGTGGTGCTGCGGCGTGTCGAAGCTGGCCTCGTGGCATTGCATGCAGACGCTGTTGCCGGGAGCGCGGGTCTTGCCGCTGTGCGGTTCGTGGCAGTCGCTGCAGGTGACGCCGTGTTGGGCCATGCGGCTCTGCAGGAACGACTGGTAGTTGTAGACCTCGTCGTGCATCTGCCCGTCGGCGTGATACAGCGGCGCGGTCAGCAGTTCCGGCATGTGTGTGTCGAGCAGCGGTCGTCCCGGCACGAAGTCCTCGTCGAAGACCGTGCGGCGGCTGTGGCAGCGCGCGCAGGTGTCGAGTTCCTTCTGGGTCGTGCGCGGCGTGCTGCGCACCGGCAGGTGCGTGGCATCGTCGCGTCGCCAGGTGACGCCGCGCCGTTCGTCCAACGACACGAGCAGTCCTTTGCCGGGCGCGCTGCCGGGCGCCTGGGCGGCGGGGTCACCCTTGGCCCACGCGACGTGCAACGACGCGGGGCCGTGACAGGCTTCGCAGGACACGTCGAGCTCGGCCCAGGTGGTGTGGAACCGGTCGGCGGGCGCGTCGTAGCCGCGGCGCAGCTCGGTCGAGTGGCACTCCGCGCACATGAAGTTCCAGTTCTGCTGGATGCCGGTCCAGTGCAGTTCGTCGCCGGCCGGCAAGCGTTCGTCAGGGTAGAGGTGGAACCACCGTTGGCCGCCGGCGGCCGCGGGACGGCTGTCCCAGGCGATGGTCAGGGCCTGCAGGCGGCCGTCGCCGAGGTCGAGCAGATACTGCTGCAGCGGGGTGATGCCGAACACGAAGGCCACCGGATAGTCGTGCAGTTGGCCGTCGGGGCCGTCGGTGCGCACGAGGAACCGGTCACCTTGGCGCGAGAAGGTGGTGGTGACGTCGAAGTGCGTGAACGTGGTGCCGCTGAAGTCGCCGAGCACCGTTTGCCCGGTCGGCGGCTGCATCGCCAGGTCGTGATGCGATCCCGTGTAGAGTTCGACTTCGGCCGCGTGGCATTCGGCGCAGCTCGCCCGTCCGACGTAGTTCGCAGCAGCTGGAGTCGTGGCGTCGGGGGTCGGCCACCAACGCATGGTGAGGGCGGCGATCGCGGCGCCGGCGACTGCCGCCAACACGGTCAGCGGTCGGACGCGCGGGCGTCGTGGTGAGGGGGTCGTCGGTCGCTCCACACGGATTGTCTAACCGATCGTCCTCGGCGGCACACGACCGGGCTGGGCACCTTTGCCGTGGGGTAACACGCGCGTATTGGCTAGCATGCGTGGCCGCCATGGTCCGACTCCTCCTCGTTTCCCTGTTCCTCTTCGGCGCCTGCGCCACCACTTCGACCCGCCCTGATGCGGCCTGGTCGAGGCCGTCGTTCAGCGGCAACCTGCTCAGCGCCGCGTCCGCGGACGCGGCGGCCGACAAGGGCGGCGCACCCGATGAGACCACGCTGCCGATCGGTGTGGGCTTGACCGCCGGGCCGTCGACGTTCCTGGTCGGTGGCACGCTCGATTTCGCGATCGACAAGAACCTGACCTTCGGCCCGTCACTGCAATACGGCATCGACGACAACGTCAACCTGATCGCCGTGTCCGGTCAGCTCAAGTACTTCCTGCCTTCGGACGAGGCCGAGTCGGGCTCGTTCTCGCTGCTGCCCTACATCACCGGTGGTGTCGGCCTCGCGACCATCGACAAGGAAGGGCGCAGTAGCGACTCGGGCATGGCGCTCAACGTCGGTGCCGGTGTGCGTTACTTCACCGGGGAGCACTACCGCATCGGCAGCGAAGGGCGCCTCTACCTGATGCCCGACAAGGTCGCTGACGAGCGCGCGTTCCTGTCGTTCGAGTTGCTGCAGATCGTGATCAGCTTCTGACCGACGAGCGCAGCCCGCGATCGCGGGCCACCCCGCTCAGAACGGAATCGACACGAACAGCGACGCCGTCGAGCCTTCGATCGAGAAGTCGTTCTTGGTGTCCGCACTCTGCAGGTACTTGTACTCGGCGCCGACCGCGAGGCTGCCGAGGCCGAACTCGAGGCCGACGAAGGCGCTCGCGGCGCCGACGAAGTCGGTCGCCGAGTAGATACCCGAGGCGCTGTAGTCGACGAACATGCCACCGAGGCCGACACCCGCGTAGGGTTCGAAGAACAGGATCGGTAGGCTCGCGCGCGCGTTGACGAACAGCGGAAACGCGTAGACCTCGAACTGCGTCGCGCCGAACTGGCCATCGGCGCTGAGGTAGCCGAGTGAGCCTTCGATGGCCAGGAACGACAGCACCGAGCGTCCGAAGATCAGTTCACCCGAGACACCGTCGTCGAGGTCTTCGAGGTCGCCTGCCGGCATGAACGAGCCGGCCTTGACGATCGTGTACGAGGAACCGATCTCGTCGAGGATCTTGCGCGGTGGGGTGCCGACGGCGAACGCGGCTGGCGTTGAGGCCGTGGTGGCTTCGCAATCGGTCGGCGCCGGAGCGTGCAGCGGACCTGGGATGGCGAACGAAGCCCGCTCGTGGCCGACCGCGCAAGCGGTGGTGACGAGCGGGACGAGAAGCAGCGAGACGAGCCGGAGCGATGAGCGCATGGGCGGCAGTCTAGCCAGACCGCAGCCCGTGCGCCGTACGAACGTCGGCGCGTGCGCTCAGAGCCTGAGAGAGAATCCTCTCGAAGGCTCTGCGCGGCCGCGAAGGCGACCGCCAATCGGCATTCTGAGAGGCCGTATCATGATTTCTTCTCGGCCTCTCAGCGGCCGCCCATCGACGCTTCGATCTGCTTCTGCACCTTCTCGAGGTTGAAGGAGCCGGGCGACTGGCTCGGTGGGTACTCCTTCATGGTCATCAGGAACTTGGCGGCGAGTTGCTGCATCGGCGCCAGCAGGAACACGCGCTCGAGGAACCAGTCGTTGTAGGTGTTCGCGTTGTGCTGCGCGCGCTCGAACGGATCGCGGCGCAGGTTGAACAGCAGCGGCACACGCAGCTCGGCCCACGGTTCGCGCCACACTTCGAAGGCGACGCCGCGGTTCTCGAGGAACACGGCCTTCCAGTCGTCGTAACGCATCGCCACGATCTGGCCGTCGTCGTTCACGTACATGAACTCGTGACGCGGCGAGGCCTCGACCTTGCCCGACAGATAATCGAGCTGGTTGTAGCCGTCGATGTAGTTGCGGTACTTGCGGCCGTTGAGCTCGACGCCCTTGGCCAGCTGCTGCTTGATGTCGGTCGCGCCGGCGGCGGCGGCGAACGTCGGCAGCCAGTCCTCGTGCGAGACGATGCCGTTGAGGGTCTTGCCGGCCGGGAAGTGGCCGGGCCAGCGGATGAACGCGGGCACGCGGTAGGCGCCTTCCCAGTTGGAGTTCTTCTCGCTGCGGAAGGGCATCGTGCCGGCGTCCGGCCAGGTGTTGTAGTGCGGGCCGTTGTCGGTCGAGTACTGCACGATCGTGTTGGCGGCGATGCCGAGGTCGTCGATCAGCTTCAGCAGCTCGCCGACGTGCCCGTCGTGCTCGATCATGCCGTCGGTGTACTCGTCGTTGCCCTTGTGGCGGTTCTCGGCGCGCACGTGGGTGCGGAAGTGCATGCGCGTGCCGTTCCACCAGCAGAAGAACGGCTTGCCGGCCTTGTGCTGGCGCGTGATGAAGTCCTTGGCGGCGGCGAGGGTCTCCTCGTCCACCGTCTCCATGCGCTTCTTGGTCAGCGGCCCGGTGTCCTTGATCGACTGGCCACCGTTGCCGTCGGCGAGGCAGTGCAGCACGCCGCGCGGACCGAAGACCTCCTTGAAGGTCTTGCCGTTGGCCATCTTCATGTCGCCGGGGTAGTCCTCGTTCTCCGGCTCCTCCTCGGCGTTGAGGTGGTAGAGGTTGCCGAGGAACTCGTCGAAGCCGTGCATCGTCGGCAGGTGTTCGTCGCGGTCGCCCTGGTGGTTCTTGCCGAACTGACCGGTGGCGTAACCGCGGCTCTTGAGCACCGTCGCCATCGTCACGTCGGTCTTCTGCCAGCCTTCCGGTGCGCTGGGGATGCCGACCTTGGTCATGCCGGAACGCACCGGCACACTGCCGCTGATGAACGCGGCGCGACCGGCGGTGCAGCTCTGCTGGCCGTAGTAGTCGGTGAACGCGACGCCTTCGCGGGCGATGCGATCGATGTTGGGCGTCTGGTAACCCATCATGCCGCGGCTGTTGTGGCTGATGTTCCAGGTGCCGATGTCATCTCCCCAGATGACCAGGATGTTGGGCTGTTTGTCCTGTGCGGGTGCGGCGGCGAGCATGCCGAGCGCAAGGCCTATTGCCAGTGCATGGGGTCTGCTTGTCATTGTGGTCTTCCCTTGCGAGATGTACGGAGAGCAGGAGCAGCTCTCCTGATGCCGCCGATCATCGTCGAGCGCCGGGGCGGCTCAAGCGGAAGAAAGGGCAAACGCGCAGTGTTGGGAACTTGACCGGGCGCGCGCGCCGGGCACGCTGCTGGCGCGTGCTCAGGCCATTGGGCTGTCGCACCCGCCTTCCCAGCATGTTGCCCCTCGAACGCATCCTCGAAGAAGTCGAGGTCGGTATCATCGTCCACGACGAGAAGACGCGCATCCTCTACGGAAACCGCAAGGCGCAGCAGGTTCTCGGCCTCGCCGAATCCGAGATGCGGAGGCGTACGACGTTCGATCCGCGGTGGGCGTTGATCCACACCGATGGGCGGCCGTTCGAGAGCGACGAGATTCCCGTGTCCCGGGCGATTCGTAGCGGCGCAGCCGTGTACGGCGTGACCGTGGGGGCGCTCGGCGCCGGCGGCGCGCGTGCGTGGCTCAAGGTCGATGCCAACCCGATCAAGGGCAGCGACGGCAGGGTGGCGCGCGTGATCGTCTCGTTCACCGACATCACCACCGAGACCGCCGAGCGCCTGGAACTGCAGCGCACCCGCGAGTCGTTGGGCGAGGCCGTGCGCCGGTCCGGTGAACAGCTGACGCGAGCGCGGTTGGCCCTGCAGCTGTCGGAGGCGGAGTACCACGCGGTCCTGCGGGCGATGGCCGAGGGCGTGGCCGTGCATGCCGCGGATGGTCGCATCCTGTTCGCCAATCCGGCCGCCGAGCGCATCCTGGGCCTGAGCCTCGCCCAGCTGCAGGGCCGCCACCCCGTCGACCCGGCGTGGCGACTCACCGACAGTCGCGGCGAGCCCCTGCCACCCTCGTCGATCCCGTCGGAGATCACCAGGCGCACGGGCGTCGCCCAACGCAACGTCGTGCTCGGCGTGCATCGTGACGCGAAGACGCTCGCGTGGTTGTCGGTGAGCACCGACCCGATCGAGGCTCCGGGGGTCGGAGGCGGCGATTGGCCGACTGTCGTGGCGACGTTCACCGATGTCACCGCCGAACGCGACGCGCTCGAGGACGCGCGGCGGTCGCGCGATCACCTGCTCGATCTGGCCGGAGCGCTGCCCGGTGTGGTGATCGAGTACCTGGTGCACGTCGACGGCAGCGACGAGTTCCTCTACATCAGCGAGCCGGCGCGCGACTACTTCGACCTCGACCCGGTGCAGGGCCTGGCGAGCCCGGACTACATGTGGGAGCGCGTGCACCCCGAAGATGTCGGGGCGTTGCGCGCGCAGCTGGCGCACAGTTTGCGCACCGGTCGCGGCATCCTGGCCGAGTTCCGCGTGCGCGCCGAGGACGGCAAGTTCCGGCACGCACGGATCAGTTCGGGTGACCCGAAGACGGTGCCCGAGGGCGTGCTGTTCCGTTCCGTGATGCTCGACGTGACCGAGCAGAAGCGGCTCGAGGAGGCCGTGCGCGAGGCGCAGCGCCGCGACGCCATGGGGACCCTCGCCGCCGGCATCGCCCACAACTTCAACAACCTGCTGGCGACGATCATCCCGAATCTGGAACTGGCGCGTGGGCACGCACCGACGGAACTGCACGATGAGCTCGACGACGCGCAGAACGCGGCGATGGGCGCCGCCGAGCTGGTGCGCCAACTCATGCAACTCGTGCGTCGCGACGAGGAGCGACGACCCGAAGTCGTCGACGTCGGTGCGCTGATCCGCGAGGTGGGGCGCATGTGTCGCACCACCTTCGAACGCGCGATCGAGATCGACTGCGGGCCGACGGAGGGCGTCTGTCGGGTGCTCGGGCGTCGCGCCGAACTGCAGCAGGTGATACTCAACCTGTGTCTGAACGCGCGTGATGCGCTGGTCGGCCGCCCGTCGCCGCGGCTGTCGATGGCCGTTCGCGCCGACGGCGCCTGGGTGGTTCTCGTGGTCGAGGACAACGGCGCGGGAATGAGCGAAGAGGTGCTGGCGCGGTTGGGAGAGCCGTTCTTCACCACCAAACCGCCAGGGCTCGGCACCGGTCTGGGGCTGGCAACCGTTCACGGCATCCTGCGTGATCTGGGCGGTTCGCTCGAATGCACGTCGCAGCCGGGCAACGGCGCGCGCTTCACCGTGCGCCTGCCGCTCGCCGACGGCGACGTCGTGACGGCAGTCACCCAAACCGCCGCTGGCGCAGCTTCGCCGATGGGGTTGCGCATGCTGGTCGTCGACGACGAGCCGCTGGTGCGTTCGGCGCTGCAACGCATGCTGCGCCAGATCGGCTGTGAGGTGATCCTGGCCGAGGACGGCTTCCAGGCGCTGCGCGAACTCGATGCCAGTGCACGCATCGACGGCGTGCTGCTCGATCTCGCGATGCCGGGCATGGGCGGTGCGGAAGTGTTGCGGCGGATGGTGGCGGCGGGCTCGACCACGCCCGTGTACGTTTTGTCGGGCTTCGTGCCGGACGAGGTCGACCTGAGCGGTGCTGCCGAGGTGCTGAACAAACCGCTGCAACTCGCCGACCTGCAACGTGTCTGCGCCGCGTTGCGCGGTGCACGGCCGCGCACGGGCCGGGAGTGACGCGGAACCCGCGCGGCGGAACCCGCGCCGCGAATGCGGCAGGTGGCGCCTGGTCTGGGCGGTGACGGCTCTGCGCACTTGGGCCGGGTGGCAATCGGCTCCCGTGCGGCGACGATGCGCTCGTCATGCCGCGCGTTTCCCTGTCGCGTCTACGTCGCCCCGCCCTGCTGATGCTCGGGGTCGCGGCGATGATCCTGATGCTCGCCTGGTTGATGGGTGCGTTCGGTCATCGTTTGCCGCCCGGCCCACCGCACCACGAGGTCCGCCGGGCCGGCGCCGGTCCCAGGCACACCGTCGCCGACGTCGAGGTGCCTCGTCTGGAGACCGCGGTAGGCACGATCCGCGCGGTGCGCGAGACCAGCGTCGCGGCCCGCGTGCTCGGGCGGGTGCAGCGGCTGACGATCGAACGCGCCGGACAGGCGGTGCAGCAGGGCGATGTGCTCGTCGAACTCGAGGCCAGCGACCTGCTGGCGCTGGCCGATCAGGCGCGCGCTGCGTTGCTCGTCGCCGAGACCCGGCGCGACAAGGCCAGACTGGACCACGACCGCAGTGAGGCGCTGGTGCAGCAGGGTGTGGCGGCGCCCGAGCGTTTGGAGGCCGATCGCGCCACGCTCCGCGCGGCCGAAGCCGAGGTCGAGCGGGCCCGGCAGTCCGTGACCGGTGCCGAGAGCGCGCTGGCCTTCGCCACCGTGCGGGCGCCGATCTCGGGCATCGTCGTCGACAAACTCGTCAATCAGGGCGACATCCTGCAGCCCGGCCAGGCGATTTGCACACTCTACGACCCGACCCGGCTGCAGCTGATCGCGGTGGTGCGTGAAGAGCTCGCCGGTCGGCTCGAGGTCGGCCAGCGCGTCACCGTGACGCTCGACGCGTTGGGCAAGGACTGCGAAGGACAGGTCGCCGAGATCGTGCCGGCCGCGCAGGCGCAGAGTCGTGCGTTCGAGGTCAAGGTCACCGGCCCATGCCAGGACGGCGTCGTCACCGGCATGTTCGGGCGACTGCACGTGCCGCTCGGCACGCGTCGCGAACTGCGCGTGCCGTCGGCAGCGGTGCAACAGGTCGGACAGCTCGACTTCGTCTACGTGGTCGGCGCGCAGGACGCGTTGGAGCGCCGGTTCGTGCGCGTCGGGCGTCGCACCGGCGACCAGGTCGAAGTTCTCGCCGGCCTCGCGGCCGGTGAGGTCGTGCTCGCCGAACCGCAGCTGCGCTGAACGCCATGAGCAAGCACCACAGCCTCACCCAGCGCATCGTCGAGGTGTTCCTGACCGGCAACCTCGCGCCCCTGCTGTTGCTGCTGTCGCTGGTCGCCGGCGCGATTGCCTTGTCCGGAACGCCCCGCGAAGAGGATCCGCAGATCGTCGTGCCAGTGGCCGAGGTCGTGGTCGATGCGCCCGGGACCAGCGCCCTCGAGGTCGAGCGGCAGATCACGATCCCGGTCGAACGCGTGCTGCGCGCCATCAGTGGCGTCGAGTACGTCTACTCGATGAGCCGGCGCGGTGCAGCCGTGGTGACGGCGCGTTTCTTCGTCGGCGAGGACCGCGAAGACAGTCTGGTCAAGCTGCACAGTGCCCTGCAGCAACACGCCGGCGTATTGCCGCCGCAGGTGCGTCACTGGCACGTGGAGTCGGTGGCGATCGACGACGTGCCGATCCTGTCGGTCACGTTGCACAGTGCGACGCTCGACGACTTCGCGCTGCGCCGCATCGGCGAAGAGTTGTTGGCCCGGCTGCAGGAGGTGCCGGAGACCGGTCCGGCGACGATCCACGGCGGGCGGCCCCGATCGCTGTCGGTGCGTCTCGACGGGGTCGCCCTGGCGAGCCGCGGCTTGTCGTTCGCCGCGGTCGAGGGGGCCCTGGCGGCCGCCGCGACCTCGGCCACCGCCGGCACCGGCCAGCGTGAGGATCGCACCGTCACCGTCGAAGCGAGCCCGATCACGCCCGACGCCGAGGCGTTGCGCAACCTCGTGGTCGGTGTGTTCGCAGGGCATCCGGTGCGGCTCGGGGAGGTTGCCAGTGTCGTCGATGGACCGGCAGAGCCGGGTTCCTATGTGATGTTGCACGGTGGTGCTGCTACCGGTCGCAGCGCTGTGCCGCCGCAGCACGCGGTGACCCTCGCCGTTGCCAAACGCCGCGGCGCCAACGCCGTCGCCGTCGCCGAGCAGCTGCGCGAACGGCTCGACGAGCTGCGCGAAGAGGTGTTGCCCGACGCTGTCGAGTGCACGATCACGCGCGACTCGGGACGGACCGCCGACGGCAAGGTCGACGAACTGCTCGAAGGGCTGCTGGTGGCGATCGTGATCGTCGTGATCCTGATCACGATGATGCTCGGTTGGCGCGAGGCGATCGTGGTCGCGCTGGCCGTGCCGATCACGTTCGGCCTCACGCTGCTGGTCAACCAGCTGTTCGGCTACAGCATCAACCGCGTCACCCTGTTCGCCCTGATCCTGGCGCTGGGCCTCGTGGTCGACGATCCGATCGTCGACGTCGAGAACATCCACCGTCACCTGCAGCGTCGCGATCGCAACCCGCTGCAGGCCGTGCTCGACGCGGTCGACGAGGTCCGGCCGCCGGTGATCGTCGCCACGCTGGCGGTGATCCTGAGCTTCCTGCCGTTGTTCTTCATCACCGGGATGATGGGGCCCTACATGCGGCCGATGGCGTTGAACGTGCCGGTGGCGATGCTGATGAGCATGGTGGTGGCGTTCACGCTGACGCCGTGGATGTCGCATCTGGCGCTGCGCGGCGCGACCTCGGCAGCGCCCGGCGGCGGCCACGACGACGTGCAAGGTTCGGCGGTGCATCGCGCCTACGCGGCGATCGTCGGGCCGCTGCTGCGTTCGCCCGCGGCGCGGTGGGCGGCGTTCGGCGGCACGGGGTTGCTGTTCATCGGCGCGCTGGCGCTCGGCGGACTGCGCGCCGTACCGCTGAAGATGCTGCCGTTCGACAACAAGACCGAACTGCAGGTCCTCGTCGACCTCGACGAAGGTGCCAGCCTCGAGCGTACCGCGGCGGTCGTGCAGGACCTGGCGACCCGGGTGCGCGGCCTGCCCGAGGTCACCGAGGTCACGTCCTATGCGGGCACGGCTTCGCCGATCGACTTCAACGGGCTGGTGCGCAAGTACTATCGCCGGCAGTCGCCCGAGCTCGGTGAGCTGCGCGTCGGGCTGCTGGCGAAGACCGCGCGACAGCATCAGAGTCACGAGATCGCGCTGCGCATCCGCGAACTGCTCGGCCCCGCCGCGGCGGCGGTCGGGGCCGTCTTGCAGGTCGTCGAGCTGCCACCGGGGCCGCCGGTGATGGGCACCGTCGTCGCCGAGGTGCGCGCACCGGCGGCGGCCTCACCCGTGGAGTTGAACGACGCGGCGTTGCGGGTGGCGGCGCGTCTGGCGCGGGAGCCGGGTGTGGTCGACATCGACAGCAGCGTCGCGGCCCGCCCCGACGAGTTGCGTTACGAACTCGACCACGCCAAGGCCGCGCTCAGCGGCATCGACGCGGGCATGGTGGCGCAGTTGCTGCGCACCGCGGTCGGCGGCACCGTCGCGACACACCTGCACGAGGCGCGTGAGCTCGAGGCACCGCCGGTCGAGTTGCGGCTGTTGCCGTGGCAGCGCGCCGACGCCGCCGCGCTCGGCGAACTGCGTGTCGTGGGCCGGGACGGAGCGCTGGTCTCGTTGGCCGAGATCGGCGCATTCGGGACGGTGCCTGCCGAGGGCACGATCCATCGCAAGAACCTGCAGCGCGTCGCCTACGTGTTCGCGGAGGCGGTGGGGCGTCCGCCCGCGGAGATCGTGCTCGACATGGCTGCCGATCAGCTGCGTAGTGACGCCGCATCGGTGCACGGCGGCCGTGTCGGTGGGCCGCGCCCGCTCGCCGAACGCAGCATGTTCGCCAACGGCGGCGGCGACCCTTGGCACCTGCCGGCGGGCTTCACGGTCGACTGGCGCGGTGAGGGTGAGTGGAAGATCACCCTCGACGCGTTCCGCGACCTGGGGCTGGCGTTCCTGGCGGCGTGTCTGGGCATCTACATCCTGCTGGTGCACGAGACCGGGAGCTACACGTTGCCGCTCGTGTTGATGCTGTCGATCCCGTTGACGATCCTCGGCATCCTGCCCGGCTTCTGGCTGCTCAACCTGTGCCTGGACGTGCCGGTCGCCGGCGTCGGCAACCCGGTGTTCTTCACCGCCACGGGCATGATCGGCATGATCGCCCTCGCCGGCATCGCGGTGCGGAACTCGATCATCCTGATCGACTTCGTGCAGGGTGCCGAGCGCCGCGGTCGCGATCTGCAGACGGCCATCCTGGAGAGCGGCGCCGTGCGGCTGCGGCCGATCGTGCTGACGGCGGGCGCAGCGATCCTCGCCTCGATCCCGATCACGCTCGATCCGATCTTCAGCGGACTGGCCTGGGCGCTGATCTTCGGGCTCGT
>CAYMPV010000047.1:0-36717 GCA_964392305.1 uncultured candidatus Brocadiaceae bacterium | reverse complement strand
TCCACAGCGTCACCTCCGGCAACGCGGCGAGGTCGATCGCGCAGCGCAGCGTGCGGCCGATCAGCCGTTGGATCTCGTAGCTGCGGCCGTCGAGCGGTCGCCCGGTGCGACCGTCGCGCGGTTTGCGCGGTCGTCCGGCGCTGGGCAGCATCGAGTACTCGGCGGTCAGCCAGCCGCCGGCATGGCGGTTGTACATCCACTGCGGCACCTGGTCCTGCACGCTGACGGTGCAGAGCACGCGGGTCTTGCCGCACTCCGCGAGCACCGAGCCGTGGGCTTCCGTGAACGAGCGGGTGAACTTGATCGGCCGGTATTGATCCGGCGCACGGTTGTCCTTGCGGGCCAGTGTGCTTCTCCAGAAGGGAGCGGCCGGCCCGGGGGGGCGGCAGCCCGAAGTCGACTGCGGTGGAAAACGGGGCAGACTAGCGCGGCGCCAACACCAGGGCGAGGGCTTCGCGCAGCTCGTGCACGCCGAAAGGCTTGGGGATGCCATGCAGGGTCGGGAACGCGTCCCCGGCCGGGAGCTCGCCGTCGAGCACGAAGACCTTGAGGTTCGGCGCGACGTTGCGCACCGAGACCGCCAGGAGCTCGTTGGGGGCCAGCCGCCGCGGGTGATCGACGACCAGCAACTCGAACCGCTCCGGCGTGGTCTCGAGGAAGGCGCGCGCCGAGGCGCTGTCGGCGCAGGCGAAGACCGCGCGGCCCGAGGCCTTGAGTTCGCGCGCAACCATCGCGCGGATGGTCGGGTCCGACTCGAGCAGCAGCGCACCGCCGAAGTGGTGGTCGGGCGGCGCCGGCGGTGGCGCACTGGGCGCGACCGTGATCGCCGGCACCTTCCTGGGCGGTGGTTCGATGACGACCGGTTTGGGCGGCGCCTCCATGCTCGCCGCCGGCAGGCGAACGAGTGCGCGCGCGAAACGGCCGGGTGCGTGCGTGAACTCGATCGTGCCGCCTTGCGCCCTCACCAGATTGGCGGCGGCCTCGAAGTCGATGCGACGACCTTCTTCGCTGCGGTAGTTGGTCTCGTTGGCGTCCGACTCCTCGGCCCACTCCAGCGACAGCTCGAGCTTCACGCGCGGCACCTCGCCGAGAGACATCTCGCCGACCAGCGTCAGACGCGTTGCCCCCGGTTCGGCGCGGATCATCGCCGCGCTCAAGAACAGCAGGATGTCGCCGACCACGCCGGGCGCGACCGCGACGGGCGGCAGCGTCGCCGGTGGGTGCCAATGCAGTTCGAGACCGAGCTGCAGTTGTTGCAGGTCGTCGGCGAGCCGTTCGACGACCTCGGGCAGTTCCGCGCGACCGGGGGCGGCGCCGCGGTCGACGGCGAAGGCGACGATCTTGCGATGCAGGGTGCGCAGTCGCTGCACCGCGCGCAGCATGCCTTCGGCGGCGGCCGGCAGGGAACGGCGCTCGGGTGCGGCTTCGACCAACAGGTGGGCGCGTCCTTCCACGCCGGAGGCCAGGGTCGCCAGTTCGTCGCCGATCGACTTGACGAGTGCGCGCGCGTCGCCGTTCTCGCACCGCGCGGCGGCGCCGCCCTGGCTGTCGACGACCGCGACCGCAGGCGGCTGGACGACGTGCCGGCCGGTCCGTGTGCCGCGCCGCGGTGGGCTCGCGTTGAGCCACGTGCGCACGCCGTGAGCCAGGGCGAAGGCTGCGGCGCCGGCGATGAACCAGGCGATTTCCTGCACGAGAGTCGAGGTGAGAGACGAGGCGGAGCCGGGCCACGCTATCGGTGTGCCGCGCCGCTGTCGAGCCTCACGCGGGCGGCCCGGTGTCTCCGCTGCGGCTGGCGACGGGCAGTTCGAAGTCGTGCACGAGCGGCCAGGGACGGGCGGCGTCGGGCACGGCGACGGGCTGCCCGTCGACATGCAGCACGCCGCAAGCACGCAGCAGGGTGAAGGCCAGGAAGCGCCCCTGCGCACCGACGACCTCCTCGCGCACATCGGTGCAGTGATGCGTCACGGCGTCACTGGGCAGTCCGAGGAAGCGCGCGCGCAGCCGCCAGCCGGCCTCGCCGTCCAGCAGTTCGATGCGCAGCCGCACGGCGTCGTCGATGCGGCGGCCGAGCACGCTCACCGCGCAGCGCCAACCCACGGGGCCGCGGCCGAGGCGGCCGACGAGGCGCAGCAACGTCGCGTCCGGGGTTTCGGCCAGCAACTCGGGCTGCAGGAACTGCGCCGAGAACAGGCGCGGTCGTTCGGCCGCGTCCGGCTCGAAGTCGTCGAGGCTGCCGAGGTCGCGCCGCGCTTCGAAACGCAGGCAATTGGCCGATTGCACCCCGCCCTCGCGGTCGACGAACAGCAGGCCGGTCTTGCGCGCGAAGCGGCAGCGCGAACCGCCGCTGGCGATCAACACGTCGCGACGGCGCCGCAGGTCCTTGCCGGTGGTGACCTGCGCAGCTGGCGGGATCACGAACGGATCGGGTCCGTCTTCGTCAGCAGCCAGCGAGATCGCTTCTTCGAGCGCCGCCGAGAACCCGCGCGCGACGCCGTCGCGCACCGTGCCGGCCCACAGATCGGGGTGTTCGTTCTGCGGCCAACGGTCGAGATGCGCGCGCGCCGCATCGCTGCGCGCACTCGCCCGGCACGCGCGCCAGAGCAGCAGCTTCTGATCGATGCGGCAATCGCGGGCGCCGGGTCCCGGTGCTCGGTGTGCGGCGGTCGTCGGGCCGTCGACGAGTTGCACCAAGGTCGCGGCGTGGCGATCCGGGTGCGACTTCGTCTCGTTGGGCATCGTCCGGATCTTGGCGGCAAGCGACATCGGCCGCCACAGGCGTGTCGGCCAGTTTCATTCGTGCTCACGAACTGCCGATGAGAGCGCGACATGAATCAGGTCCGGATCCACGGCGACCCGTTCGGCGATTGCCTGGACAGCAGTCGACTGCGCAGCTTCCTGCGCCTGTCGCTCGGCTGCGGCATGCGCTGCGCCCTGTCGCTGTCGGGCGTGCGCGCACGGCCGCCCCTGGCCGGCGAACGTCTGGTGCCGTTGACCGATGGTCAGCGCGACCTGAGCGTCGGCACGCAGTTGCCGCCGGCGGAGATCGACATGCTGTTGCGCGCCGCGGGTGAGAACGTCGCCGCGACCGCACCGGTGGTCGTGTTCGCGCCCTCCGCGGAACGCGCCGATCTGCGCCTGTTCGTCGGGCTCGAGTGGCCGGCAGCCGCCGCGATCGTGGTCGCCAACGAAGCGCACACGCCGACCGATCTGCTCGAGCGCGTGCGCGCCGAAGCGCGGTGGGCCGGCAGCGAGAACCCGCCGCACGCCCTGACCGAGCGCGAACTGCAGACCTGGCTGGCCTTGCCGACACCGCCCGCGACCGGGCCGATCGTGCACATCGGTTCGCTCGACGCGGCCGACGGCACGGACCTGGTGTTGGCCGCGTGGCCGCGGCACGCGACGGCAACGATGTCCGGACTGCGGCTCGTGGTCCCCGCCGCCGAGGTGTCATCGTGTCGCGATCGGGTGCGTGAGTCGTCGGTCGTCGACACGAACGTGCAGGTGATCGCCGGTCCGTTCGAACCGGCGCACGCGCGCGACGCGATCGGCGTGTTGCTGCCGATGCGCCGCCTGCGCGACAGCCGCGTGCTGGTGCAGGCCCTGGCCTCGGGTCGTGCGGTCGCGGTGTCCCGTTGGCCGGCGACCGCCGCGATCCTCGGCCGTCACGGCACCTGTCTGCCGATCGGCGGGCGCTGTCTGCGGACCGAGGGACAGTCGCCGGCGCAGTTCGCGCCGGAGCCCCGCGCGCTCGCCGCCGCGCTCGACGCGCTGGGTCGGGAACGGGCGGAGGTGAATGCGATCGGCGCACGCGCGCGGCGGCACGTGATCGAGAACCTCGTCGCCGGTCGCCCGGCGCTGCCGCCGGCGACCCTGCACGATCGCCGCCGCGGTCGGCCGACGCTCGTGCTCGAGGCGCCGTTCTTCGAGACGTCGTCGAGCGCCGAGCTGTCGATCGAGACCGCGCGCGCGCTGCGCGCCCGCGACCAGGTCGACCTGCTGCTGGTGCCGAACGCCCCGTTCCGTCACGACCTCGCGGCGTTGCGCCGACGCGCGCCCGAGCTGATCGACTGTCTGGTGCGTCAACCGGGCAGCGTCGACCTGTGGCTGTCGTCGGGTTGGCCCGTGCGCGCCGACCGCCCCGACTGCCGGGTGCACGCGCTGCGCGTCGACTGGGAGTACGGCGCGCTGCCGATCGAGTTGCTGCCGCACGTCAACCAGACCGCCGATCTCGTCGTGGTGCACAGCGACTACGTGCAGCGCACGCTGCTGGCCGCCGGGCGTCCGTCGTCGTCGATCCGCCTCGTGCCGCACGGCGTCGACGCGGCGATGCACCCGAACGCGCGCGCCGACCGGCGCATCCTCGACTTCAAGGGTGACCGCGCCGCGGTGCTGTTCTGCGGCGGCCTGATCTGGCGCAAGGGCATCGACGCCTTCCTCGGCGCGGCGCTCGCTGCATACACGCGCCGCCAGGACTTCGTGCTGGTCATCAAGTCGGTCGGTCACGACCAGCACTACGGTCGTTTCCACCTGCGCGAACTGGTCGAGAAGTGTCGGCGCACTCCCGGTGCGCCGCCGGTGTTGTTGTTGACCGAAGAACTGTCGCGCGACCAGCTCGCTTCGGTCTACACGGCCTGCGACGTGTTGCTGCACCCGTATCGCGGTGAAGGTTTCGGACTGCCGGTGCTCGAGGCGCGCGCCTGTGGGTTGCCGGTCCTGGTGACCCAGGGCGGCGGCGCCGACGGTCTGCTGGCCGGTCCCGGCGCGACACCGATTCCGGCCGAGCGACGTCCGGTCGAACTGCCCGCGCCGCATCTGTCGATGCCCTGGGTGCTCGAGCCTTCGGTGCCGGACGCCACGCGCCTGCTGCACGAACTGCTCGACGACCTGCCCGCGCGCCGTGCGGCCGCGGCGCGGTTCGCGCCCGCGGTGGGCACGACCTACACCTGGAACGCTGCGGCCGAACAGCTCGAGCAGATGGCGTTCGCGGCGCTGGGCGAGTCTTGGCCGTCGGCGTCCGTTCCGGCGACCGAGCGGCTGGTGACGCTGCCGTCGGTGGTGAATCCCGCTGTGCCGGTGTTGCAGCCTGTTCGTTGATCACGACCGCTGCTGAGTTGGACGGCGCGAAGATGCGCGGGCAACATCCTGGCCTCGCGGTCGTATCTCCGCGACCGCATGCCCAGTTCACGCAACCCGGTCCGCCTGCTGCACCTGTTCCCCGGCGACTGGGAACGTGAGGCCATGGTTCGCCTCGTGCGCTCGGGCGAGTGCGTCGTGCATACCGAAGGCCGGGCGCTGGGACGTGGTGTGGGGGCGTTGCGGGCTTTGTTCCTGGACGCGCACGGCTTCGTCGACCGCATCTGCCGCGACTACGCCGGGAGCATCGACGCCGTCTGGTCGACCAACGAGCAGTTCGGCTGCCTGATCGCCGCCGTGGTCGGCGCGCGTCTTGGTCTGCCGCAGAACCCACCAAAGGCGATCGTGGCGGCGCAACACAAACTCGCGCTGCGCAAGCTGCTCGCGGCCCGTATGCCGCAGGCCACGGTGCGCGCGGCGGTGCTGCCGTGGCAGATTCGTGATCGTCGATCCACCGACGCAGGTGCGGTCGAGGCGGCGGTCGCCGCGTCAGGGCTGCAGTGGCCGGTGTTCGCCAAACCGGTGAAGGCGACGTTCTCGGTGCTCGCGCGTCGGCTGCAGTCTGCAGCGGAGTTCGAGGCGCACATGCGGATGCCGGCGATCGACGGTTGGATGTTGTCGCGGCTGGTGCGGCCGTTCGACCAGCTGGCAACGGACCTCGGCGTATTGCCATGCACGTCGGACCGGGCGTTGGTCGAAGAGCCGATCGCGGGGCTGCAAGTCAACGTCGACGGCTATTTCGTGGGCGGCCAGTTGCACTGGCTCGGCGTCGTCGACAGTTGCATGTACCCGGGAGAAGTCGCCGGCGCGCGGCACTTCAGCGCCTTCGTCTACCCGTCGGCGCTGCCGGCGCAAACGCAGCAGCGGCTGCGCGATGTCGCCGCGGCAGTCGTCACGGCGCTCGGGTTGCGCCACGGCTTGTTCAACGTCGAGTTGTTCTTGACGGAGAGCGGGGACATCAAGGTGATCGAAGTCAATCCGCGTGCCGCGGGTCAGTTCGCGACGCTCTACCGCTCCGTGGACGGCGTCGATCTCGAGCGCCTGGCGGTGCGACTGGCCGCCGGCTTGTCGGTGCCGCCGCGGTTGGCGCCGACGGCGGGCGTGGCGGGCAGCTTCGCCTTCCGGCGTTTCGATGGTGGTGAGGGTGCGGTTCCCGGACTCGCTGCGCGACACTGGCTCAACACGCGGTTCCCGGATGCACGGCTGTGGCTCAAGCACTGTGCTGGACCGGTGCGCAGGCGCGAGTATCGATGGACGGGGTCCCATCGTTATGCGGTGCTGAACCATGCCGCCGCCGACCTGCCGACGCTGTTGCGACAGGTCGACGAGTGTGCGCGGCGACTGTTCGGTGTCGCCCACCCCGACGCGGCCTGACGCCGTTCAGTTGTCGGCCGCGGTGCGGAAGCCCGTGAACACGTCGTGGCGATGCGGCAGGAAGAAGTTGCGGTAGCGTCGGTCGTGCATCAGCGGGTGGGTCGTGTAGGCGCCGCCGCGGACCTCACGCTGGTGGTGGAACCACGGCGCCGAGTAGGTCGTGTAGGGCCCGGGCCGGAAGGCGAACCCGTACGGCGCGAACGTCGTCGCCGTCCATTCCCAGACGCTGCGGCCCCAGTGCATGCCGTGTTCGGCGCCGATTTCCCATTCCCAGGCCTGTGGAAGTCGCCGCCCGGCCCAGCGGCAATAGGCCTCGGCCTCGAGCGCGCTGACGTGCACGACGGGCTCGTCGGGCGGCAGCGGCGACCAGCGGTCGTAGTGTTGATGCTCGAGGGTGCCGTCGGCGGCGCGGCGCCAGCGGCGCGGCATGCGGGGCCGGGCGGGGTCGTCGAGCCATCGCGACGGCCAGAACTCGGCGCGTGAGTAACCGTCGTCCTCGACGAACGCCGCGAACGCGTCGTTGCGCACCGGCTGCGAGTCGATCGAGAAGGCGCCGTGGCGCACGCGGTGCCGCGGCATCTCGTTGTCGAACGCGAAGCCCGTCGCCGGATCGCTGCCGACGGCGTGTTCACCGCCGGCGACGACGATCTGCTCGGCCTTCGGCACGCGCGGCATCGCCACGCCTGGCGGGACGGGGTATTGCAGCGAGTTGCGCGTCCAGGCGAGTGCCTCGACGTGCATCAGTTCGTGGAACAGGGCCAGGTGCGCGAAGTAGATCGTGTCCGCGTCGTCGGCGTGCCCGGTGATCTGTGCCTGCGTCGCGGCGAGCTGTCCGGCCAGCCGTTCGTGCAGTTGCGCGCGCGAATACAGCTCGATGCGCCAGCGGTGGGGGTGCGCGACCTGCGCCGAGTCGTAGTGCGCGTCGGGGGCGAAGAACCGCGCCGGCTGCGTCGCGCCCTGAAAGCCGTCGCGGTCGAGCCGGTGCGGCCCGCGCAGGAGCCAGAACTCCGCGAACCAGCCGATGTGCGCGAGATCCCACGCGACCGGTTGGATCTCGACCGCATACGGCACCATCCAGCGCTCGTCGTCGAGGTCCATGCTGGACGCCAGCGTCAGCTGCCGCGCTTGCTGCAGCGCGGCGACGAGTTGCTGCGGGTCGAGTCGACGGGATTCGTTCACGGGCCGATCAGGGAGACGCGGATCATGGCGCGGCGACGAAGAACGCGAAGTATGCGTCGGGATCGGTCCAAACGCCCGCCACGCGCAGTTCGGCGCGCTGCAGCACCGCGCTGAAACCCTCCAGCGTGTACTTGTACGAATTCTCCGTGTGGATGCGTTCGTCGGCGACGAAGCGGCGCGACCCGCCGGGCCAGGTCACGGTCGTGTCGGCGACCGCCTGCAGATACATCTCGATGCGGCGTTGGTCGGTGTCGTAGCGGGCCACGTGCCGCCACTGACCGAGGTCGAAGTCGGTGCCGGCGAGCCGGTTGACGTGCAGCAGCACGTTGCGGTTGAACGCCGCGGTCACGCCCAGCATGTCGTCGTAGGCGCGCTCGAGCAGTTCGCTTGCCTTGTGCAGATCGACGCCGATCCACAGGGCACCGTCCTGGTCCATCTGCCGGCGCACGCCGCGCAGGAACGTCGTCGCGCCTTCGGGATCGAAGTTGCCGATCGACGAGCCGGGGTAGAAGAACACGCGCCGCGCCTCGGGCACGCCCTTGGGCAGCACCAGTTCCTCGGCGAAGTCGGCGACCACGCCGTAGAGCGGCAGGTCGGGGTGATGGCGCTGCAGGTTGGACAGCGAGCGGGCCAGGAAGTCGCCGGCGATGTCGACGGCGACGTAGCAGTCGGGTCGGACCGAGTCGAACAGGGCTGCGGACTTCTGGCAATCGCCGGCGCCCAGGTCGATCCAGGTGCAACCGTTCACGGGGCTGGCGGCGAGCAGGTCACCGAGGTGCTGTTGCAGGATCCAGCGCTCGAGCCGCGGCGGGTAGTACTCCGGCAGCGCCGTGATCGCCGTGAACAGGCGCGAGCCGAGGTCGTCGTAGAAGAACTTCGGCGCGATCGCCGCCTGCGGCTGGGCGAGGGCCTCTCGCACGCCGGCGGCGACGTCCAGGCGCGGCGCGCGCGGCGCATGCAGGATCGGCGGCACGGGGGCGCAGGTAGGGCGAAGGCTCTTGCGGGCCTGGACGGGGCCGGGGTCGCTCACGATGCGCCGCAGCATAGCCCCGCGAGCGGGGCGCGGCGGTGCTCGGCGCGCCGACTTTTCGGGCGCAATTCCGTGTCGCAGAACCCGACACGGGCAGCTGCCGCGGAATTCACCGGTTCCGGAACTCCCGTTCTCAAGGACGACACCCCCGTGTGTCGATGCTTTAGAGGCAGGTGAGAAAAACCATGATCGACTTCGATCGCGACACGGCGTTTGCGCAACGCATGCTCGACGCGCTCAGCACGCGCGCCAAGGCGACGATGACCAACATCGCCAACCAGCAGGTGCCGGGCTTCAAGCGCTACGAGGTGCGTTTCGAGGATCTGCTCGAGCAGGAACTCGGCCGCGGCGGCGACGGCAGCCGGGTGTTGCCCGTCGTCGAGCGCGACACCTCGGGCCCCGAAGGTGTCAACAACGTGGTGGTCATGGACGAACTGGCCATGTTCGCCAAGACCCAGCTGATGCACGACGTGATGACGCGCCGCGCCGGCAGCTACTTCGCGACCCTCAACAAGGCCATCAACGGCAGGTGATCGCCATGACCGACCCGATGCGTGTGACCGACCCGATGCGTGGTGTGTTCCGCGGTTTCGACATCGCGACGTCCGGCCTCCGCGCCGATCTGCAGCGCGCCGAGATCATCTCCGCGAACCTGACCAACATGCACGACACCGGCAACGCCACCGACGAGCCGTACCGTCGGCAGGTGGTGACGTTCGCCGAAGTGCTCGACGAGGTCGGCGGCGTCAACGGCACCGAGAAACGCGCCGCCGGCGTCGGCGTCGCCAGTGTCCAGCAGGACATGTCCAAGCTGCCCTCGTTCTACCAGCCCGGTCACCCGGACGCCGACGAGAAGGGCATGGTGCTCGGCAGCAACGTCGACCTGTTCCAGGAACTCGTCGACCTGTCGATCACCCAACGCAGCCTCGACGCCAACCTCAACGCGATGCGCACCTACCGCTCGATGTTGCAGAACACCATCCAGAACATGAGCCGCTAGTCGGCGCGCTGAGCAGTCATGAGCAACTTCGAACTCCCCAAGGTGATGGGCTTCGACCTGCACCAGAGCCCGCTGCGGGATCTGCTGGCGCAGGACCCGATGAAGATGCGACCAGAGGTCGTGGGGCCGGTCCGCGACGGCGGCAACGCGCCAGTCGGGCCGAGCTCGCCGGGCGGCTTCGAGTCGTTCCTCGCCGACTCGGTCGGCAAGGTCGCCGAACTGCAGGCCGACGTGCGCGCCAAGACGCGTGGTTTGGCGCTCGGCGAAGACGTCGAGGTGCACGACGTGATGCTGGCGGCGTCGAAGAGTGAGGTCGCCTTCAACCTGCTGCTCGAGGTCCGCAACAAGTTGGTCGACGCCTGGGAGAAGCTGTCGCGTTCTTCGGTCTGATCCATGCAAACCTTCCTCAATGATTTCCTGGCCCAGGTGAAGGGCATCTGGAGCCGCCTCGACAGCGGCCAGCGGCTCGTCGTCATGGCGGTCACGCTGGCGACCGTGGTCGGTTTTGGCGCGATCGTGTGGTTCGCCGGGCAGCCGAGCTACGAAGTGGTCAAGACCGCGGTCACCGCCGAGGACTCCACCAAGATCCAGCAGGCGCTGCAGTCCGCCGGTATCAGCTTCAAGGTCGACACCACCGGGCGCGCGTTCTCGGTCGAGAGTTCGAAGATCGGCCTCGCCAACGCGGCGCTGATGCAGGCCGGTTTCGACGGTGCGCAGACGAGCGTGTTCTCGACCAGCATCATCGACGACGCCGAGACCAAGGCGTTCAAGCTCAACAACGCGTCGATCGCGATGGCGCAGAACGCGATCGCGCGGCTCGACGGTGTGCTCGGCGTGACCGTGACGGCGAGCGCGCCCAAGCGGCGCGCGGCGTTCCGCGACCGCGACGGCGACACCCGACCTTCGGCGACCGTCACGCTGCGCCTGCGCCCGGGCGCGACCTTCGAGGCCCTGGCGGCCAGCGCGTCGTCGTTGGTGGCGTCGCAGCTGATGATCCCGCGGCAGAACATCGACGTGTTCAGCAGCACCGGCTCGCAGAAGTACCGTTACGACCCCGACCGCGACGTCGGCGGCGGCGGCAACGACTTCCTGGCGATGCAGAGCAAGATGGGGCGTGAACGCACCGCGCGCGCCCAGGATCTTCTCGATCGCATGTGGCCGGGCAAGGCCAGCGTCGCGGTCACGGTCGAACTCGATCCGCAGTGGGAAGTGCGCAGCGAGAAGGTGCTGCCGACCGAGCAGATCGTGAAGAGCGAGAAGACGGTCAAGGACAGCACGCAGAGCTCGCGCGCCGACACGGCGGCGAGCGACGCCAGCGCCGGCGGTCCGACCAACAACACCAAGCAGGAGACCAAGGACCGCGACTTCGTCACCGAGATCGGTGAACGCCGCACCGGCAAGTTCGCGCCCGACGTCAAGCGGCTGTCGGTGGCCGTGCTGTATGACCGGACCCTCGAGCAGGCCGACGGCTTCAAGCCCGAGGACCTCGGCAACGCGATCAAGGCGATCGTCGGCTGGGACACCTCGCGCGACAGCGCCGACGCGTTCAGCATGCTCGCCGGCGACTTCGCGCCGGTCGATGAGAGTGAGTTCGAGACCGGCAGCCCGGGCTTCGCCGACGTGGCGCTGCGCTGGGGCCCGACGATCGGCCAGATCCTCGGGGTGATCGTCGTGGTGATGTTCCTGCGTGGCCTGTTCAAGCGCAGCGGCGTGCGGGCTCCGGCGGCGGCCGGCGCGGCAGCAGGCGCGGCCCGTGCGGGTGCCGTCGAGATCAACGAGGACGACCTGCCGCCAGAGGATCAACAGAAGCGCATGCGTCGCGAGATCGAACGTTCGATCGCCAGCGACCCCGCCGCACTCGCCAAGCTGCTCGAGTCCTGGCTCATGGAACAGAAGGCCTGAGCCGGCTCCGACCGACGCTGATCGATCATGAAATTCGCCAACGACAAAGCGATCGCGACCCTGCTCCTGTCGATCGACCAGGATCTGGCGGCACAGGTGCTGCGCAACTTCTCCGACGACACCATCGACAAGGTGACGCGGGCGATGCAGGAACTGCAGGAGATCGCGATCGACAGCGAAACCGTGCGGCAGGTCTACCGCGGCGCCGTGCAGAAGATGCGCCAGGGCAACATGGCGCTCGGCGATGTCGGTGGCCTGATGCGCAACGTGCTGACGCGCGCGTTCGGCGAGGAACGCGGCGGCGACGTCAGCAGGCGCGCCACCGGCGACATCCTGGCGAAACGTCCGTTCGCGATGTTCGAGGCGTTGACCGCCGAGGACCTCGCCAACCTGCTGACCGAAGAGCACCCGCAGATCGCGGCGGTGTTCCTGGCGCACCTGGACCGCAAGAAGGGCGGCGAGGTGCTGCGCCACCTGTCCGAGGATCTGCGCGCCGACCTGGTGCAACGTGTGGCCACCCTCGACCGCACGCCGGCCGACGTCGTGCAGCGCGTGCTCGAGGTGATGCGCAAGAAGGTCAAGGACCTGGGCCTCACCACGCTGCGCAGCGAGCCCAAGGCCTGGATCAAGGCCGCTGCGTCGTTGCTCAACAACCTCGGCGGCGGCGAGAAGGCCGTGCTCGAGAAGATCGAGGTCGCCGACGGCGACATCGCCCTCGCCATCCGCGAGGAGATGTTCACGTTCGACGACATCGCCAAGCTCGACAAGAAGTCGATGCAGAAGATCCTCGCTGCGGTCGATTCGCGGCAGCTGGCGGTGTCGCTGAAGGCGACCACGGCGGCCGTCGAACAGACGATCCTGGGCAACCTCAGCAAACGCGCCGCCGACATGGTGGTCGAGGAACGTGACTCGCTGGGCCCGACGCCGTTGTCCGACGTGCTCGCGGCGCAGGACGAGATCCTGAAGATGATCCGCGACATGATGGACAAGGGTGACATCAAGGCCGGCGGCGCCGCCGAGCAGTTGGTCTGAAGCCATGACCGACCCCCGCCTCGTCCAGCGAGCCGCCCCGATCGTCGGCGTGCGTCTGCACAGTCGCAGCGCGTCTGCGGGCGGCGCCGATCGGGTGCAGGTGCTGCTGTCGCTCGCCGATCGCGAACAGGCTCGGCAACAGGAACGCGACGCCGTGCTGGCGTTGTGCAGAGCCGTCGAAGCGACGGTGCAGGGTGTTCCTGGGACCGTCAACGCCCGCATCGACGAGATCGCCGGCATCGCCGTCGAACTCGGCCTGGCCGTGGCTCGGGAGATCGTCGGCAACGCGCTCGACGCCGGCTTCGTCGACCCCACCCCGACCGTGGCGCGCTGCCTGCGCGACTGCGTGCACGGCAGTCGCGACGACGACCTCGTGGTGCACCTGCACCCCGACGATCTGCAACTGGTGACGTCCCGCCTGCAGCAGATGCCCGAACTCGCCGACGAGGTCGCCGCGACGCGGTTCGTCGCCGATGCCACGATCGCGCGCGGCGCGGTGCGAGCGCAGACCGAGGCCGGCCGGCTGCGTTACGATCCGCGTGAAGCGTTGCTGCGGGTCAGCGAGGAAGTGCGCCGCGAGGTGAGCTCGTGACGTTGCCCGAGGTGCTGCAGCGCGCCGTCGCCGCCGCCAAGGCCGTCAATCGCCCCCACGCCGAAGGTCGCGTTCGGGCGATCTCGGGCATCGCCATTCGTGTCACCGGGCTGCGCGCCGCGATCGGCGACTGCTGCACGATCGACGCCGAGGACGGCAAGTTGCCGATCGCCGCCGAGGTCGTCGGCTTCGACAACCACGACGCGGTGGTGCTCGCCCTGGGCGACCAGCACCGCGTCGCGCCGTGGGACCGCGTGCGCAACGAACACCGACCGCTGACCGTGCCGGTCGGCGCCGGTCTGCTGGGACGCGTCGTCGATGCGCTCGGCCAGCCGCTCGACGGCGGCCCGCCGATCGTCGGCGCACTGCGTCCGGTGACCGCCGCGGCGCCGTCGCCGCTGGCGCGCGCGCCGATCACCGAACCGATCGAGACCGGCGTCGCTGCGATCGACGGCATGCTGACCTGCGGCAAGGGTCAGCGCATCGGCATCTTCGCCGGCTCCGGCGTGGGCAAGTCGACGTTGATGGGCACGATCGCGCGCAGTCGCGCCGGTCAGGTCAACGTGATCGCGTTGATCGGCGAACGTGGCCGCGAGGTCGGCGAGTTCGTCACCGACGCGCTCGGCCCCGAGGGTCTGCAGAAGAGCGTCGTCGTCGCCTGCACCTCGGACGCCGCGCCGATGCTGCGGCTCAAGGCGCCGCTGACCGCCGTGACCATCGCCGAGTCGTTCCGCAACCAGGGCGCCGACGTCCTGTTCATGATGGACTCGGTGACCCGCTACGCAATGGCGGTTCGTGAGGTCGGCCTGGCCGCCGGCGAACCGCCGACGTTGCGCGGTTATCCGCCGTCGTTGTTCGCCTCGTTGCCGCGGCTGGTCGAACGGCTCGGCAGTGACGCGAACGGCACGATCACCGGCCTGTTCACGGTGCTCGTCGACGGCGACGACCTGAACGAACCGGTGGCCGACGCACTGCGCGGCTACCTCGACGGCCACATCGTGCTCAGCCGCCGCATCGCCGAGCGCGGCAAGTTCCCGGCGATCGACGTGCTCGGTTCGATCAGTCGCCTGATGCCCAAGGTGACCAGCAACGACCATCGCCGCCGCGCCCAGCGGGTGCGGGAACTGCTGGCGCACTACGAGGAGAACCGCGACCTGGTGTCGGTGGGGGCTTATCGCCGCGGCGCCGACCCGCTGCTCGACCAGGCGATCGCCAAGATCGGCGCGATCGACAACCTGCTCTACCACGGCAGCGACAGCCGGCCGGTCGCCCAGACCCTGCAGCAGCTGCAGCTGGTCGTCGGCAGCTGACAACCCGGGTAGCTGAGATCCGCGACAGCGGGCCTTGCCGCCGCCGGATTTCGCAACGGCGGCTCAGGAACGACCCATGCCACGGTCGATAGCGGAGCATGCGTCGCTTCCGCTTCCGTCTGCAGCCGCTGGTCCGCCTGCGTTCGCAGCTCGAACGTCACGCGCGCCGCGACCTCGCCACCGCGATGGCCGCGGTCAACCAGGTCGAGCAGCAACAGGCGGCGGCGACGCAGGGTCTTCGCGAATGCGCGGACCAGGCCGCCGGCACCGACGCGGTCGGCCTGCTGGCGCGCAGCCTCGAAGTCGGTCTGCGCCGGCACAAGTGGCGACTCGACAAGCAGCTCGCCGCGGCCGAACGCGGCCTGACCAAGGCCCAGGGCGACTACACGCAGCGGGCCCGCGATCTGCGGGTGCTGCAGCAGCTGCGCGACAAGCGCCGCGACGAGTGGCGGCTGCAGGCGCAGCGCGCCGAACAGGCCGAACTCGACGAGCTCGCGCGGTTGCAACGCGGAATCCAGGTTGGAGGTGAGGACTGATGGTCGGACTCTTGCTCAAGATCTTCGTCGGTGCGCTGCTGTTCGCGGGTTCGGTGGTCGGGGGCCTTGCGGTCACCGGGCGTCTGAACCACGAAGGCACCGCCAACATCCCGTTGCTGGGCTCGTTCTTCCCCGCGCCGCCGCCCGCCGAAGGTGGTGAGCCAGGCGCGACCCAGGGACCGGCAGAAGCAACTGGCTCGCATGGCGAGGGTGCGGTCGCCGATGCGTCGCACGCGGCCGATCCGCAGGACCCGCCGAGCGATCGTCCCAACAAGAAGAAGGTCGGCCGCTCGCTGACCGAACCCGAACCCAAGCCCGACGAGGGCGGGGGGCACGGTGGTGAGCCGGCAGCCGAAGGTGGCCACGGCGCCGCCGAGGAGCACCCCAAGCCGTCGACCACCGATGCCAGGCCGCAAGGCGCACACCAGGATCCGGGCAAGGCCGACAAGCACGCCGCGGAGCGCGATTTCGACGCGTTGGCCAACTCGCTGGGGGCCGACCGCAAGAGCAAGTACGCGCCGGGTGGGTTCTTCACGTTCGACGGCATGCCGTCGGGCCTGACCCCCGAGCAGATCAACGAAGCCTGGAAGCGCGTCGAGGCGACGATGGCCGAACTCGAGCGCCGTCGCACCGCGCTCGACCTGCGTGAGCAGGAGTTGCAGGAGCTGGCCGACGACATCGGTCGTCGCCAACGGGAACTGAGCCGCGAGCGCACCGAGGTCGAGGACCTGCACCGGCAGCTCGATCGCCGCATCGAGAAGTTCCAGCAGCAGGTCAAGCTGGTGCGCAACGACGAGGTCGCGGCGCTGAAGAAGAACGCCGCTTCGCTGTCGACCTGGGAGCCGCCCAAGGCGGCGCAGATGCTCGAAGAGCAGTGGAAGACCGACGCCGGTCAGACCGAGATCCTCAAGCTGCTCGAGTTCATGGACAAGGACAAGCTCGACGAGATCCTCGCCGCGTTGCCGACCGCGCTCGCCTGGGACGTGATGCAGAAGCGCATGCGGGTCAGCAAAGAGGCGGCGCCATCGGGGCCAGGGCGCTGAGGCGCCGGCCTGCACCACGGACCGCCGGGAAGTTCAACACCGACGCCCCGATCGACCGATAGATCCGACGCAAGCGAAGGATCGGCAGACGCAAGGCAGAACACCAACGTGGCCGACGACAAGAAGAAGGAAGCCGACGCCAAAGCCGGCAAGAAGAAGGGGTTGCCCCCCATCGTGATGATCGCGGTGGGCGCCATCCTCGGCGGGGCCGGCGTGGTCTTCGCGATCCCGCCCAAGACCGTCGAGGTCAAGGTCGAGGAGCCCGTGCACGAGTTCGTGGACGTCACGCATCCCGATCAGATCAAGCACGAGTTCAACCCGCGCACCAAGGCCGGCAAGGGCATCGCCAGCCTGGCGCTGAAGTTCGTCTACACGGTCCGCGAGGACCAGGAAGGCGCGGCCTTCGAACAGATCAAGGAGCACTGGGACCTTGCCAACTCGGAGGTGCTGGTGATCATGAAACAGCGCAGCATGGAGGAACTGCAGGCCGAGTCCGGCGTGCGCATCCTCGAGAAGGACATCCTCGACTCCCTCGATCGCACGCTGTTCCCCGACGCCGACGGTCACAAGGTGGCGAAGGTCACCAAGGTCATCTGGATCCGCTGGCTGATGCAGTGACCGCGACCCGTTCCTCCATCGAGAACCCCCTTTGAACGAGATCCTCAGCAACGAAGAGATCGACACCCTGCTGCACATGTTCCGCAGCGAGGGCTCGGCGCTCGACGTCGATCGGGAGCCGCGGTTGCCCGCGGAGCTGACGTTGCCGGTCGACGACCGCGTGGTCGCGCCGATGGATCTGCTCAAACCCAACCGGCTCGGGCGCGAGCAGGTGCGCGGCCTCGAGCGCTACTTCGAGAGCGCCGGCAAGCTGTTGTCGGCGACGATGAGCGACCGTCTGCGTCTCGACACGCGCTGCGATTGTGTCGCGGTCGAGCAGCTGCGCTTCTCGACCTGGCTCGAGCAGCTGCCGGGGCCGGTGGCGATCTACGTGCTCGAGATGAAGCCGCTGCGGCTGCCGGTGCTGTTCACTGCGAGCACCAGCTTGCTCTACGGCGCAGTCGATCGGATCCTGGGTGGCTCGGGCAAGATCAGCAAGGTGCCCAAGGACTTCACGGCGGCCGAGTACACGGTCGCCGACGCCCTGATCGGGCCCTGCCTCGATCGCATCTGCGAGAGCCTGTCCGAGGTCATCAAGCTGGACTGGTCGATCCAGAATCGCTTCTGCAACCCGTCGATGGCGCAGATCCTGCCGTCGCAGGACGTGGTGCTGTCGATCTACTTCCAGGCCACCGGCGACTTCCTGATCGGCGACCTGCGGCTGGTGCTGCCGTTCGTGTCGATCGAGCCGATCCTCGAGCGCTTCACCCGCGATTCCGTCACCGGTGCCGAACCTGGTTCGTCGCGCCGCACGGTCGAGAAGACGGTGCGCAGCGTGCCGATCGAGATCGCCGCCGAGCTGGGCACGGCGCGCATCCGCCTGCGGCAGTTGCTGGACCTGCAGGCCGGCGACGTGATCCCGCTCGACGCGCGCCTCGGCCAGCCGGCGATCGTGCCGGTCCAGGGCAAGCCCAAGTTCACCGCCCACATCGGTCGGATCGGCAACAGGTTGGGCATCCAAGTTGCCGATGTCATGAGCAGCTGAGCGCATGAGCGAGAACCAAGGACAACCGGCCGGTGGTGAGTGGGGCGCGGACGCCGTCGCCAACGCCGGCGCCGAACTGGCCGCTGCCGCAGTGCAGCCCGTGTCGTTCGGGCCGCTCGGCGTGGGCACCAGGGGTGACGAATCGCGCAACCTCGATCTGCTGCTCGACGTCGAGATCCCGATCTCGGTCGAGGTCGGCCGCGCCCAGATGAGCCTCGAAGAGGTGCTCAAGCTGGTGCCCGGCAGCGTCATCGCACTCGACAAGAAGGCCGAGGAAGCGGTCGACCTGCGCGTCAACGGCAAGCTCGTCGCGCGCGGCGAGGTCGTGCTCGTCGACGACTCCTACGGCCTGCGCATCACGCAGATCGTCGACGCCGCGGGTCGCCTCGAGAGCCTGCGCTGAGCCGGGTCCTCGCGGTCGCCCGAAGACTCCGGGAATCACATTCCTCCAATTCACGTGAATGGCGGGACTCGAGTCCCGCCGTTCGCTGTTGCCGTCGGCCTCTGGCCCGAGTCGACGAACGTCACTTGCCGCTGAGCAGCGGATCCGGCGCCTCCGCCAGGCCCTGCGGCGCTGGTGGGTTCCACGCCAGGTCCTCGATCGTCCACTCGGACACGCGTCGACCCTCGACCCGGAACCCCGTGTTGCACACCAGCGGCCCGACCTGCGTGGTCGCCGTCACGGTGACGCGCGACGTGCGCGACGCGGCGGTCGGACCGTTGTCGATCCACTCGATCACCCCCGCCTTCGTCACGTGCAGCAGCACCTCGCGAGTCGGGTCCATCCCGCGCATGCCGAGCCGTACGCCGAGCACACGCAGGCCGTCTTCGCCGTCCGGTAGGCACCGCAGGCTCGTGCCCGGATCGAGCAGCAAGAGCGGCAGGAACAGGGCTTCGACGCTCTCGCGGAACATGCCGCGGCCCGACACGCGCGGCCGCGGCGGCGGGCCGCCGCCCATCAACAGATCTGCGTCGGCGGCGGTGTCGAACACGATCGTGCGCCACGGCGTGCCGAGGTTGCCCGCCGGGATCTCGGTCGAGTTCTCGATGCGCAGCACCGCCGCATCGCGGTCCCAGAAGTAACGCACGCCGCCGCGCCGCCACGAGATCGTGTGCAGGTCGTCGAGCGCGCGCTTGCCGCCGTAGTGCGCGACCACGGCCGCGGCGAGCTCGCGCGTCGCCGCGTCGATCGCGCCGCCGTCGGCGCGGTCGGGTCCGCGCAGCCGGTCGCTGTCGACCCGGCGCCACAGCGCCAGCTGGTCGACTCGCCACACGTGCGACCACGCGTCCCAGCACAGCGCGTTCTCGTTGCGTCGCAGCCAGTTGGTCCAGTTGTTCTTCGTCGTGCCGGGTTCGGGGCCGCCGGCGACCAGGCTCTCGAGCAGCGCGCGCGCCGTCTCGGCCTGTTCGCCGTCGAGCCTGGCGACGAGGTCGCGCAGCACCGCGCGCTGCCGCAGGTCGACGCCGAGCGCGAGCGCACGTTCGTCGAACGTGAAGTCGCTGTTGCCGCCCGAGTCGCGCACTGCCCCGAGCCGTGCCGTGACCCAGGCGATCGCGCCGTCGCCCTGCGCCTCGATGCGCGTATTCCAGGGTTCGGCGAACATGCCGGCGAGCGTGTCGACGTCCTTGTCCGCGAGCAGGCGGTCGAGCCACAGCATCGATGGCGCGCCGCCGGCGGGGTCCGCGAACGAACGCACGCGCACGACGGGTCGGTCGTTGACGAAGCGCGAGACGTAGGCGACCGCGTTGACGAGCAGCTTGCGGCCGGTCTCCTCGAGGTGGTCGGGATCGGGTTCGAAACCCCAGTGCAGCAGGTTGCCTTGCCGCCAGACCGCGGCGTGCGTCGGCTGCTTGGTGTTGATGCCGCCGCAGATCACTTCGATCTCGGGCCCCGTGAGCTGCCCGCCCGCCGTGCACCAGCCCGGCATCGGCGTGGCCTTGGGGTCGCCGAGCCGCAGCACCTGGACCTCGGCGGCGTCACCGAGCGCTTCGCGCCACGACTGCGGCGTCGCGTGCGGCACCGTCGCCGTCGTGTCGATGCGGTGCGGAGTCTCGAAGATCACGTGTTCGCGCAGCCCGTACGCGAGGGGGGAGAGGCACGTTCAACCGCTGGTGCCGGGCAGGTTCCAGAACGCCGCCGCGTTGAGCCCCGCGCTGCCGATCAACACCGTCGGCCGGTCCCAGCGCGCCAACTCGCCGAGCGGGCAGGTTCGCTCCTTCTTCTTGTCCTGCAGCCACGCCATCGCGCCGTCGCTCTGCGCCCAGTCGAGGATCACCACGTCCGCGGTGCGCAGCTTCGCCGGCGTGCACTCCTCGATCGCGACCGGCGTCACGCGCGCGAACTGCCGACGCAGGAACTGCACGAAGCTCTTGCCGCGCGGTTCGTCGAGCTTGCCGACGAACGCGAGGTGCAGCGGCGGGTTGGCGGCCGGATCCTGGCCGAGCAGCGGGGCGGCGACGAGGAGGAGCGGGAGCAGCCGGGGGTTCATGCCGGCAGGGTATGGCAGGGAGGTGGTGTGGGTGAAGGTGGGTGAGGGCGAGGTGGCAAGGAATCCATGGTCGCGGGATGCCGCGCAGTGGGCGTCGTTGTGGAGATCCTCACAAGACCCTGCCGGCCCAAAGGTCCTCGACGAAACGCTGCCACGGCAGCACCTGCACGTCATCGACGACCTGCGCGCGGGGGCCGGCGAACACGCCGAACATACGCATGGTGCCGCTGGGCAGGTGTTCGCGCAGGGCGTGCATTCCCGCCGCAAAGCGACGGTCCCAGCGGTCGCCCGACTTGACCTCGATCGCCACGATGCCCGCAGCGGTCTCGATGACGAAGTCGACTTCCTTGCCGCCGTGCGTGCGCCAGTAGGCGACGGGGTCGATGCGGTCATGGTAGTGAAGGTAGGCGCGCACTTCGTGCAGCAGCCAGGTCTCCAGCAGGGGGCCGCGTTCCTCGGGATGCATGGGCAGGTGGGCCGTGCCGGCGAGCTGTCTGGCGACGCCGGTGTCGAACAGGAACAGCTTGGGGTGCGCGATCTGCTTGACGGCGCGCTTCAGCTTCCACGCGGGCAGCCACGTGGCGATCAGGGTGTCGATGAGGATCGAGAAGAAGTCGGTGGCGGTCTGGCGCGCGATGCCTGCGTCGCGAGCAATCCCGGCCACATTGACCGTCTGTTCTGATGTCGGCGACGCCTGCTGGTCGCTCTCGATCACCGGTCCGCTGCTCTTGTTTTCCCGCTGCCGAACGCCAACAACAGCAGCCCTTGACCGCCAAGCAGTTCGTCCTCGCCCTGGGCCAGGCCATGCACGCCCTCGGCAGCCCTTCGTACCGCGTCGAGGACTCGATGACGGCGTGCAGCCGCGCGCTCGGACTGCAGGGCAGCTTCTTCGCGACGCCGACGGCGATCTTCGCGGCGATCGGCGAAGGGGACGAGGCGCCGCAGACGGTGCTGCAGCGCGTCGCCCCCGGTGACCACGATCTCGCGCGGCTGGCGCGGCTCTACGCGATCCGCGACGCGGTGATGCGCCGCGAGGTCGCGCCCGAGGTCGGGCTCGTGCGCATCCGCGAGGTGCTGCAGCCACCCGCAGCCACGCCGGTCGCGACGACGCTCGCGCTCGCGTGTTCGGGCGGCGGGGCGGCGGTGCTGTTCGGCGGCGGCTGGCACGAGGTCCTGGTGGCGACGGGCGCTGGCGTGCTCGTCGGCCTGCTCGGCGTGCTCGCGGCGCGTTGGAACCGGCTCGGCGACGTGCACGGCGCGCTCGCAGCGGCGTGCGTTGCGTTCGGGGCCGGTGCGCTCGCGTCGTGCGGCTACCGCCTCAACGCCGCGATCGCGACGATCGCCGCGATCGTCGTGCTGCTGCCAGGGTTGTCGTTCACGACCGCGCTGGCCGAACTGTCGATGCGCCACCTCGCCGCCGGCAGCGCGCGGCTGATGGGCGCGCTCGCGTCGTTGCTGACGATGGCGATCGGCGTCGGGCTCGGCAGCCGCAGCGCGACGTTGGCCTTCGGGGCCGCGCCGCGGATCGAGCCCGAGCCGCTGTCGTGGCTCTGGAACGTGTTCGCGCTGCTGGTGTCGTGGTACGCGTTCATGGTGCTGCTGCGCGCGTCGCGCAAACAGGCGTCGTGGGTGCTGCTCGGCATCGTCGTCGGCTTCGGCGGCGCGCGCCTCGGTGGTCACTGGCTCGGCGCCGAGCTCGGCGGCTTCCTCGGCGCGGTCGCGGTCGCGATCGCCGCCAACCTGTTCGCGCACTGGCGACGGCGCCCGGCCGCGATCGTGCGCACGCCGGGTCTGCTGCTGCTCGTGCCCGGCAGCCTCGGCTTCCGCGGCTTCACGATGGCGCTCGACCAGAACTTCACCGCGAGCGCGCAGTTCGCATTCCAGGCGCTGCTGGTCGGCGGTGCGATCGTCGCCGGGTTGCTGATCGCCGGCGTGCTGGTGCCGCCGCCGCTCGAAGTGGAGCCCGATTCGCGCGGCGCCGGCTAGGCGCGGTCGGGCAGATCCGCCTGCAGCGTGCGGCTCATGCGCTGCGCGCGATCGATCCACGTGGCGGCGATCGGCGCAGTGAACAGTTCGCGCGCGACCTGTTCGAACAGGTCCAGCCAGCGGCGGTGGTGTTCGCGCGAGATCTCGGGGATGGCGCGATGCACGAGCAGCGGATTGCCGCGGTACCGGCCGGTGCCGAGCAGGATCGTGGCCCAGAAGTCGCGCATGCGGCCGAGATGGGCCGGCCACGCGTCGGCCCGGATGCGAGCGGCGAACACGGGGCCCAGCAGCTGGTCGTCGCGCACGCGCGCGTAGAAGCCGTCGACCTGTGCAGCGATGTCGACGTCGGTGATGTCCGCGGAGACGGGAAGGCTGGTCATGAGGCGGTTGCGCGTGCGGCGCAGAAGAGGTATAGCATATACCACTTATGGAATGGCCCTCGCTTCCCGACAACCTCCACTCCCTGGGCAAGTCGCCAGCGTTCGATCACGACACGGTGCCCGCCGCGCTCACCTCGCGGCACAACCTCGGTGAGCACGCCTGGGCGCGGCTCGACGTGCTGGCCGGCGAGGTCGTCTTCGTCGACCTGCGCGACGAGACCTCGGTGCGCGTGGTCGCCGGCGAGAGTCGTGTCGTGCCGCCCTGCGTGCCTCATCGGGTCGAACTCGGCGAGGCGGCGCGGGTGCAGCTCGAGTTCTTCCGCGAGGCCGAATGAGCCGCGTGCGCCGGCGCTCGCCATGAAGGTCAGCCAGTTCACCGACTACGCCCTGCGCGTGCTGATCTACGTCGGCCTGCGGCCGGATCGGCGCGTCTCGGTGGCCGAAATCGGCCTTGCCTACGGCGTGTCGCGTCACCACCTGAACAAGGTCGTGCAGCGCCTGGAACAGGGCGGCTATCTGAACACCTTCCGCGGCCGGGGCGGCGGCGTCGAACTCGGTCGGCCGGCCGCGAGTCTTCGCATTGGCGTCTTGGTCGAAGAAGTGGAGAATCTCGACCTGGTCGAGTGCTTCTCCGCCGACAGTCGCTGTCCACTGACCGATCGCTGCGCTCTACAGAAGGCACTCGAACAGGCCCGGCGGGCCTTCCTCGACGCCCTCGACCGTTACACCCTGGCCGACTTGTTGGTGAACGGCAACAAGCTCGGATCCTTGCTGACTCTCACGCCTCGCCGATGACCCCACGTTTCGATCCTCGAGCCCGCCTCGAGCAGTTTCCGATCCTGCGCGCGTTGCGCGACCAGGTCCTCGTCTTCGACGGCGGCATGGGCACGCAGCTGCAGGCCGCAGACCTGACGCTCGACGATTTCCGCGGTCTCGAAGGCTGTAACGAGCTGCTCGTCGAGACCCGCCCCGACGTGGTCGGCGCGATCCACGAACGCTACTTCGCGGCCGGCGCCGACGTGGTCGAGACCAACTCGTTCGGCGGCATGCCCTACGTGCTCGACGAGTTCGGGATCGGGCACCGCGCGTTCGAACTCAACCAGATGGCCGCGCAGGTGGCGCGCCGCGCCGCGGACAAGTTCAACACGACCGCGCGCCCGCGCTTCGTCGCCGGTTCGGTCGGGCCGGGCACCAAGCTGGTGACCCTGGGGCACATCACCACGAACGAGTTGTTCGAGGCCTACAAGATCTACTGCAAGGGGTTGATCGCCGGTGGCGTCGACTGCCTGAACATCGAGACCTGTCAGGACATCCTGCAGGTCAAGCTCGCCGTGATCGCGGCGCGCGACGCGATGGCCGAACTGGGCCGCGAAGTGCCGATCTTCTGCACGGTCACGATCGAGACCACGGGCACCATGCTGGTCGGCAGCGACATCGCCGCGGCGCTGACCACGCTCGAAGCGTTGCCCGTCGATGTCGTCGGCCTCAACTGTGCGACGGGACCCGACCTGATGCAGGAGTCGGTGCGTCACCTCGGCCGTCACAGCACGCGGTCGATCATGGTGATGCCCAACGCGGGGCTGCCGCGCAACGTCGGCGGCGTCGCCACCTACGACCTGACGCCGGCGGAGCTGGCGCGTTTCCAGGCGCGCTTCGTGTCCGAGTTCGGCATCTCGGTGGTGGGCGGCTGCTGTGGCACCACCCCCGAACACGTCAAGGCGATGTACGAAGCGACGCGCGGGCTCGTGCCGCAGCAGCGGCCCGTCGACTACCAGCCGCAGGTCGCGTCGCTGTTCCACGCCGTGCCGCTCGATCAGGAGTCGGGGCCGCTGATCGTCGGCGAGCGCACCAATGCGAACGGCAGCAAGAAGTTTCGCGAGCAGATGCTGGCCGGCGACGTCGAAGGCATGCTGCAGATGGCCAAGGAGCAGGTGCACGAAGGTTCGCACGTGCTCGACGTCTGCACCGCCTACGTCGGTCGCGACGAGGCCGGCGACATGCTGCAGTTCCTGCAGCCGATGGTGCAGCAGGTCACGGCGCCGGTGATGATCGACAGCACGCAACTCGACGTCGTCGAGAAGGCGCTGATCGCGACCCCGGGCCGGCCGATCATCAACTCGATCAACCTCGAGGACGGCGAAGGCCGCGCCGACAAGTTGTGTGAGCTGGCGCGGCGCTACGGCGCGATGTTCGTGGCGTTGACCATCGACGAGGAGGGCATGGCCAAGACCGCCGAACGCAAGCTCGAGGTCGCCAAACGCATCCACGACATCTGTGTGCACCGGCACGGCCTGAACCCGGGCGACCTGATCTTCGATCCGCTGACCTTCACGATCGGCTCGGGTGACGAGGCGTCGCGCGACGCGGGCCTGCAGACCCTCGAGGGCATCGAGCTGATCAAGAAGCACATGCCGGGGGTGCGCACGATTCTCGGTCTGTCGAACATCTCGTTCGGCCTCGATCCCTATCCGCGCCAGATCCTCAACTCGGTCTATCTGGCCGAGGCGATCAAACACGGGCTCGACGCCGCGATCGTGCACGCCAGCAAGATCGTGCCGATCCACAAGCTCGACGAGGACGACCGCGCGGTCACGCTCGACCTGATCTACGACCGTCGCACCGACGACTACGATCCGCTGTTCAAGTTCATCGAACGCTTCACGGGCGCCAAGCGCATCGACACCGGCAGCGGCGTCGACGAGAACGACCTGCCGATCGAGGAGCGGCTGCAGAAGCGCATCATCGACGGCAAGAAGATCGGCATCGGCAAGCACCTCGACGAGGCGATGCAGAAGTACACGCCGCTGCAGATCATCAACGACGTGCTGCTCGACGGCATGAAGGTCGTCGGCGACCTGTTCGGCCGCGGCGAGATGCAGCTGCCGTTCGTGCTGCAGAGCGCCGAGGCGATGAAAGCCGCGGTCGCCTACCTGCAGCCGTTCATGGAGAAGGTCGCTGGTGAGGCCAAGGGCACGATGGTGCTCGCGACCGTGCGCGGCGACGTGCACGACATCGGCAAGAACCTCGTCGACATCGTCGTCAGCAACAACGGTTACCGCGTGATCAACCTCGGCATCAAGGTGCCGGTCGAGCAGATCCTCGAGGCGGCGCGCGAACACAAGGCCGACGCGATCGGCATGAGCGGGCTGCTCGTGAAGTCGACCGTGATCATGAAGGAGAACCTCGAGCTGATGAGCCAGCGCGGCATCACGACGCCGGTGATCTGCGGCGGCGCGGCGCTCAACCGCGCCTACGTCGAGGACGACCTTCGCAGCGCCTACACGAGCGGTCCCGTCTACTACGGCGCCGACGCGTTCTCGGGGCTGCACATCATGGACGAGCTGACCGGGCGCAGCAAAGCCAAGACGATCACGCAGAACCCCGAGCCCAACAAGCGCGTCACCAGTCATCGGCGCATGACGCGCGCCGAGAAGGAAGAGCTCTACGCGCACGCCTTCGCCGAGTACGTTGACAGCGGCGTGGAGCCGGCGACGCGCATCCCCGAGCCACCGTTCTGGGGCGCGCAGGTGGTCGGGCCGGACGAACTCGACCTCGGCACCGTGCTGCAGTACGTCAACCGCAAGGCGCTGTTCCGCCTGCAGTGGCAGTACAAACAGGGCAAACGCAGCGAGGCGGACTACACGAAGTTCGTCGCCGAGTTCGTCGAGCCCCGGTTCCGTGAGTGGATCAAGCGCGCGCGTCAGGACAAGCTGCTCGAGCCGCGCGTCGTCTACGGCTACTGGCCGTGTTACAGCGATCGCAACGCGATGGTCGTGCTCGATCCCGCGGACCGCGCCAGGGAGCTGTGCCGGTTCGAGTTCCCGCGGCAGGCCGCTGGCCGGCGTCTGTGCATGTCCGACTTCTTCCGCAGCAAGGACAGCGGCGAACTCGACGTCGTCGGCTTCTCGCTGGTGACGATGGGGGCCGTGGCGACCCAGCACAGCGAAGCGTTGTTCCGCGAGAACCGGTACGACGACTACCTGCACTTCCACGGGCTGTCGGTCGAGGGTGCCGAGGCGCTCGCCGAATACTGGCACAAACGCATGCGCCAACAGCTCGGCATCGCCCACGAGGACGCGGCCGACATCGACGATCTGTTCAAGCAGAAGTACCAGGGCAGCCGGTACTCGTTCGGCTATCCGGCCTGCCCCAACCTCGAAGATCAGGCCAAGTTGTTGCCGTTGCTGGAAGCGTCGCGCATCGGTGTCGTGCTCAGCGAGGAGTTCCAGCTGGTGCCCGAGCAGAGCACCAGCGCGGTGATCTGCCACCACCCGGCGGCGAAGTACTTCAACGTCACCGTGTCGAAGTGACCTGGCTGACGGCGGCCCAGCGTCGCAGGCTGCGCTCGAGCTCCTTGGCTCGGATCGGCTTGGTCAGGTAGTCGTCCATGCCGGCCGCGAGGCAGCGGTCCTTGTCGCCGTCGAGGGCGTTGGCCGTCAGTGCGACGATCGGTACGCGCGACAGGCCGGCGTCGAACTCGTGCTCGCGGATCGCGGTCGTCGCCTGCAGACCGTCCATCTCGGGCATCTGGCAGTCCATCAGGATCAGGTCGAAGCGCCGTTCGGAGCTCATCTGGACAGCCTCGCGCCCATTGTTGGCGACCTCGAGTGTGCAGTGCAGGCGTTGCAGCAGTGCTTTGGCGAGCACCTGGTTCATGGCGACGTCCTCGGCCAGCAGCACGTGCAGCGGCCGCATCGACTCGGGTGCCGCCGCCTGCACGCCGCCGTCGGCCGCGCTGGGCGCTTCACTGACCAGCGGACACGGCAGTTCGAACGAGAAGCACGAGCCCTTGCCCGGCTCGCTGGTGACCCAGATGCGTCCGCCCATCAGTTCGACGAGGCGCCGCGAGATCGCCAGCCCCAGACCCGTGCCGCCGTACTCGCGGCTGGTGGACGAGTCGGCCTGTGCGAAGTCCTGGAACAGTTGGTCGAGTTTCTGCTGCGGGATGCCGATGCCGGTGTCGGCGACCGAGATGCGCAGCGTGCCGCGAGTCTCGTTCTCCTGATGCCACTGCAGACGCACCTGCACCTGGCCTTCGTGCGTGAACTTGACCGCGTTCGAGATCAGGTTCAACAGCACCTGGATGAAGCGCAGCGGGTCGCCGCGCACGTTCCGCGGCGGCAGCGATTCTTCGTCGAGGACGAGGTCGATGCCCTTGTCGTCGACGCGCTGCATCATCATGCCGACGACGTCGCGCGCGCAGAGCTGGGGCGAGAACGCGACTGCTTCGATCTGCAGCTTGCCGGCTTCGATCTTCGAGAAGTCGAGGATGTCGTTGATCAACGCGAGCAGCGAGCGCCCCGAGGTCTCGATGTATGTCGCCCAGGCGAGCTGTTCGACCGTGAGCTGGCTCTGCAGCAGCAGCTCGGTGAAGCCGATCACGCTGTTCATCGGCGTGCGGATCTCGTGACTCATCGTCGCCAGGAAGTCGCTCTTCTTGCGGCTGGCGTTCTCGGCGGCGGCGCGGGCCTCGACGGCGGCGGCTTCGGCGCGTTCGCGGTTGGCGACCTGATCGGCGAGTTGGGCGTTGACGAGGATCAGTTCGCGGGTTCGTTCGTTGGCGAGGTCCCTGGCCCTGCGGTTGACGGACTGCAGGCTCAGCACCAACCCCGCGAGCAACACCGAGACCAGCGCCAGACTGGCGCCGGTGAGCATCGCCGCGGCGTTGCTGCTGTGCATGAACTCGGCGGTGCGGTGCCACGCGATGGTGAACGTCTGCCCGCCGAGTTGCAGGCGCGAGACGTCGTCGGGTGTCAAAGCCGTCAGGCCCTCGGCCGTGGCGTACAGTTCCTGTTCGGGGATGCGCTCGTGGCCGCGGTACAGGCAGAGGGCGATCTCGCGGTTCTCGTGGCCGAGCACACCCTGCAGAAAATTCTCGGTGATGAAGGGCGCGTAGATCCAGCCGATGTGGTCGCGTCGCCGTTCGGCGGTGTCGCGCGGCGTCGTGCCGCGACGGTACATCGGCACGTAGAGCAGGAAGCCGGGGCGCTTCTCGCCGTCCTGCACGAGCACGATGCTGTCCGTGATCCGCGGCTCGCCAGTGTCGCGAGAGGCGCGTGCGGCAGCTCGGCGGTGGGTCTCGGAGCCGATGTCCAGGCCGACGGCTCGCCGGTTGTTGGCGAAGGGCTCGATGAACCGGATCACGAAGTGTTCGGGTTCGCCGGTCGGTATCGACGGCCGATCGACGCCAGGGACCGCGCGAACCGCGAAGTCCGGTTGCTCGTCGCTGCGCGTTCGCTGCACATAGGTGTCCAGGTCCTGCGCCCGCACCGGGTCGATGACGCCGATGCCGAGGATGCCGGGATAACGATGCACCATGTCGAGTGACGTGGCGAATTCGCGCCACTCGTGGCGCTCGACGTTCGTCGACGCCGCGTGCAGGCTCGCGCCGGCGCGCAACGCGTCGACGTAGGTGGTCAGTCGGCGCTCGATCGCCCGCGTCGCGCGTTCGATCATGCGGTTCTGGTGCACCTGGTCCAGGCGGGTCGTGTTGCCTTGCATGGCCCCGAACAGCAGCGCGCTGATCAGCCAGCCGCCCAGGAGCGTGGCCGCCGGCGCGGCCGTGTCCGTCGCGCGCGAGAACCTGCCGAGCAGCAGCGCCGAGATCGTGATCGCGGCCAGGAAGATCTCGAGCTGCAGGAGGTGGGTGTTGACGTCGTGCCCGACAGTCTCGTGGGTCGCGAACAGCACCCGCGCGAACACGAACGTGGCTGCCGTCGCGATCGCGCCGAACCGGCCGAACCAGTGCGTGGCGAGCAGGATCACCGGCAGGGTCAGGAAGCTCAGTGCCGGGGCGACCTCTTGTATCCTGATCAGGCTCACGGCCGCGACGCCGCAGGCGCAGAGTACGAGCATGCGCAACACCCCGCGGCGGCTCGGTCGCAGCAGGTCCGGCCATACGTCGAGCGAGTAGATCAGCAACGGTGCGATCAGCAGCATGCCGATCGCGTCGCCGCTCCACCAGGTGAGCGCGATGCTCGGTGCGAGAGTGAGCGAGGCTTTGCCGAAGGCGAGCAGCGTGCCGACGCCGCCGGCGGTGGCGACGAGCGACGACAGTGCGGAGGCCGCCAGGAAGCCGACGGGCGTGGTGATCTGCCCCAGATGCCAACGGCGCGTGATGCCCACGAGCACGAGGTGCGCAACCACCGCCTCCAGCGTGTTGCCGATCGCGATCAGCGCCGCAGGCAGGACGCCGATCCCGGTCAGCGCGTTGGCGATGAAGGCGCCGGCGGCGATGCCGTACCAGGCGCGACCACCCAGGAGGACGAGGCTGGCCAAGGCTACGCCGGACGCCGGCCACAGCGGCGAGACACTGCTGTGCAGCAGGGCGAGCCTCAGACCAATCTCTGCCGCGAGCACGTAGGCGACGGTGACCAGGACGAAGGCGCGCAGGCCACCGAGCGGCAGGTGGTCTTGCGGCAGGCCCGATGGGTCCTGCGGCGGATCTTCGCGCAGAGGGGACATCTGCAGCGGCTATCGGGAATCGGTCTGGGGCGCAGTGAGTCCCGGAGCTGGAACTCTCGCAGCAGGCAGGAGTGTCGAATCGCGCCACAAGCCGGCCGCGCCGATGTCAGCCGTGCTCGAGCTTGATCACCTCGACCGGGCAGTCGCGCGCCGCCTGTTCGATGTCGTCGCGCAACGTCGCGAACTGGCCGGCGGCATCGGGCTTGACGACACAATCGGCGCCGTCGTCGACCTGGAACACGGCCGGCGCGATGTCCTGGCAGAGCTGGCAGGAGATGCAGCCGGCTTCGATCCAGATCTTCTTGATTGGGGAGGCACTCACGGTCGGGGCGGCATCGTGGGTCGATACGGAGTCGAGCGCAAGGGCAAGAACCCTCACGTTCGTGCCGGCAGGGCGCACTGCAGCAGGGTGTCGAGCAGGGGGTTCTCGGGTGTGTCCTTGCGCCACGCCAGCACCACGGGGAAGCGCACCGCCGGCTTGGTGAGCGGGAACGCGGCGAGGCGCCGCCCCGTCGGTCCCGACGGTGAGAGGCTCGGCACGAGCGACCAGCCGAGGCCGGACTCGACGAAACCCAGGATCAGATCGGCGGTGTCGAGATGCATCGTCTGTTGCGGCGTCACCTCGTGCAGCGCCAGCGCCTGCAACTGCAGCGCATGGTGACGGCTGCCGGCCGGGTACGCGAGGAACGTCTGTGACTGCAGATCCGCGAGCAGCCGCGGTGTCGCCCGCTTGGGGGCGCGTTCGCGCGGCACCACGACGAACGGGTGCACTTCGGCGACCTGCTCGCAGGCGATGTCCGTGGGGATCTCGGTGAGATGCACGACGAGCACGTCGGCGGCGCCGGTGCGCAACGGCTCGACGCTGGCGACCTGCAGCTCCTGCAGGTGGATCTTCGCGCCGGGGTGCCTGCGGCGCAGGTTCAGCAGCCAGGTGGGCAGCAGCTGCCGGATCAGCAGCGATTCGGCCTGGATCGACAGCGTGCCGTCGTAGTCGCCGGTGCGCAGGCCGCGCACCACGGTGGGCAGGTCGCGCAGGAACGGGCGCACCAGCTGCAGCAGCCGTTCGCCGGCGGCGGTGGGTCGCATGCGGTCCTTGGCGACGCGCTCGAGCAACTGCACTCCGACCTCGGCCTCGAGCTTCTTGACCTGCTGGTGCAGGGCGGGCTGGGTGATCGGGTACGGCGCCGCACGCGCGGCCTTGGCGTAGCCGCCCTCGTTGGCGACCAGGTGGAAGCCGAGCAGCCGGTTCAGGTCGATCATGAAGGATAGCTTATCGACGCGTATGCAACGATTCGCGCAGAAGTCAGCCTGCGGTTGGCGATACTGCTCTCGTCGAACTGAAGGCCGCTCATGCAACCAGACCAACCCACCTCGTCCCGTCCGCTCGCCGGCCTGCTGCTCGCCCAGTTCCTGGGCGCGTTCAACGACAACGCCCTGAAGATGGTCGTCGCGCTGCTCGGGTTCGCCGCGGTGGCGGGGGGCGGTGAGCTGGCCGAACAGTCCGCGACCACGGGTGCGTTCGTGGCGCTGACCCTGCCGCTGATGCTGTTCTCGCTGCCGGCGATGTGGTTGGCCGACCGCGTCGGCAAACGCGGCATCGTGGTCGCGACCAAGGGGCTCGAGGTCCTGTTGATGGCGGGTGGCACGGCGGCGCTGGCGCTGCAGCCGCACGGTTGGCTGCCGCTGCTCGTGCTCGCCGGCATGGGCGCGCAGAGCGCCCTGTTCTCGCCGGCCAAGTACGGCATCCTGCCGCAGCTGGTCACGCACGACCGCCTCGCCGTGGCCAACGGCAGGCTCGAGGCGGCGAGCTTCCTCGCGATCATCCTCGGCACCGTCGCCGGCGGGTGGTTGCTGCAGAAGGCGGGGGCGTCGCCGTGGATCGCCGGCCTGGTGCTGCTGCTGCTGTCGGTGGTCGGATTCGTCGCCTCGCTGGCGGTGCCGAAGGTGCCGCCGGCCGGCAGCGCCGAGTCGTTCCGGGTGACGTTCGGCGGTGCCTGGCGAGCGGTGCGCGATGATCGCACCCTGTGGCTGGCGGCGATCGGCACGGTCGTGTTCTGGGCGATCGCGAGTCTGCTCGGTCAGGACGTGCTCATCTACGGCAAGAAGGTGCTGACCCTGTCCGACGAGTACGCGGGCTTGCCCTACGCGTTGTTCGCGATCGGCGTCGGCGCCGGCTCGCTGATCGCAGGCAGGATCGCCAAGGGCAAGGTCGAGACGGGCCTGATCCCGCTCGGCGCCATCGGCCTGGGCATCGGCAGCGCGCTGATGGGGTTGCTGGTGCCGGGCCGCGTCGGCACGTTCGTGCTGATGGCGATGCTCGGCGTCGCCAGCGGTTTCATCGTCGTGCCGCTCAATGCCCTGCTGCAGTGGCGCGCGCCGGCCGAACGCCGCGGGGCGATCATCGGCCTGGTCAACTTCATGGCGTTCGCGGGCATCCTGGTCGGCAACCTCGGCTGTCTGTTGCTCGCCAACCTCGGCGCCGACTGCGCCACGATCCTGTGGATCGCCGCCGTGCCGACGTTGCTCGGCACCGTCTGGGCGGTCTGGTTGTTGCCCGATGCGCTGCTGCGGCTGGTGATCCTGCTGCTCACCAACACGCTCTACCGCGTGCGCATCGTCGGCGTGCGCCACGTGCCCGAGACGGGCGGCGCGCTGCTGGTGCCCAACCACGTGTCGTTCGTCGACGCGCTGTTCCTGCTCGCCGCGGTCGATCATCCGATCCGCTTCGTGGTCGAGACCTACTGGTACGAACGTCCCTACCTCAAGCCGTTCCTGCGCGCCCTGGGCGCGATCCCGATCAGCGGCAGCGGTGGGCCGCGACAGGTGCTGCGCGCGCTGCGCGACGCCGGCAACGCGCTCGATGCCGGTGAACTCGTGTGTCTGTTCGCGGAGGGCGAGATCAGCCGCATGGGCAGCATCCTGCCGTTCCGGCGCGGTCTGCAGCGCATCGTCAAGGGGCGCAGCGCGCCGATCGTGCCGGTGCACCTCGACCGCGTCTACGGCAGCCTGCTCAGCGCGCGGCAAGGTCACGTGCGGTGGTGGCCGACGCGGGTGCCGTGTCCGGTGACGGTCAGCTTCGCGGCGCCGCTCGGCAACGACACCGCGCCTGCCGAGGTGCGTCGCCAGGTCGAAGCGCTCGGCGAGGTCGCGGCGTCGTTGCGGGCCGCGGATCTGCAACCCGTGCACCGGCAGTTCGTGCACTCGGTGCGGCGGCGGCCGTTCACCGCGTGCCTCGCCGACAGTCAGGGCCGCCAGCTGTCGCGCCTGACCACGCTGGCGGGGGCCGTGGTGTTGGCGCGCCGACTGTTGCCGACGATCGGCGAGCAGGCGCGAGTCGGTGTGCTGTTGCCGCCGTCGATCGCCGGCGCCACCACGGCGGTGGCGCTGAGTCTCGCGGGGAGAGTGAGCGTGCCGCTCAACTACACCGTCGGTGCGGCGGCGTTCGCGTCGGCGATCCGGCAGGCGGAGCTGCGCACCGTCGTCACCGCGCGCGCCTTCCTCGACAAGGTGCCGCTGACCTTGCCCGAAGACGTCGTGGTGGTGTGCCTCGAAGATCTGCTCGGAGGCGTGGGTTGGCTCGAACGCGCCGGCGCCGCGCTGCGCGCGCTGCTGTTGCCGCAGCGCTGGCTCGAAGCCGCGTGCGGCGCGCGCCGGCCGTTGCACCGCGACGACCCGGCGGTGGTGATCTTCAGCAGCGGCAGCACCGGCGACCCCAAGGGCGTCGTGCTCAGCCACGCCAACATCGCCGCGAACTGTGAGGGCGCGGCGCAGGTGCTGCCGATCGATCGGCACGACCGTCTGCTCGGCGTGCTGCCGCTGTTCCACTCGTTCGGCAACATGGCGCTGTGGTATTCCCTGAGCCAAGGCGCGGGCGTGGTGTTCCACCCCAACCCGCTCGACGCGGTCGCGGTCGGCGAACTGTGCGCACGCCACAAGGTGACGCTGATGGTCGCGACGCCGACGTTCTTGCAGCTCTACCTGCGGCGCTGTGAGCCGTGGCAGTTCGGCTCGCTGCGACTGGTGCTGGCCGGTGCCGAGAAGTTGCAGGACGGCCTCGCCAACGCCTTCGCCGATCGCTTCGGATTGCGCCCGGTGCAGGGTTACGGCTGCACCGAGTGTTCGCCGATCGTCGCGGTCTGCACACCGGGCTTCCGCGCGCCGGGGTTCTACCAGGCAGGTTCGCGCGCCGGCAGCGTCGGCCGCCCGCTGCCCGGCGTGGCCGTGCACATCGTCGATCCGGAGACGAAGGCGCCGCTGCCGGTCGGTGCGGCGGGGCTGGTGCTGGTGCGCGGTGCCAACGTCATGCTCGGTTACCTCGGGCGGCCGGACCTGACGGCGGCGGCGATGCACGACGGCTGTTACGTGACCGGTGACATCGGTCGCCTCGACGAGGAGGGCTTCCTGTACCTGACCGATCGCCTGTCCCGCTTCTCCAAGATCGGCGGCGAGATGGTGCCGCACGGCACCGTCGAGGAGCACCTGCAGGAATGCAGCGGGCGGCCCGAGCGCGTGTTCGCGGTGTGCGGCCTGCCCGACGCCCGCAAGGGCGAACGGCTGGCCGTGTTGACGACCCTGTCGCCGGACGAACTCGACGCGGCGCTGAGCCGCCTCGCCGGTCGGGGGCTGCCTGCCCTGTTCGTGCCGCGGCGGGATCAGTTCGTGCCGGTCGACCGGATCCCGGTGCTGGGCACCGGCAAGCTGGACCTGCGCGGCGTGCGGGAGCTGGCCCAGGCCGCGCTGATCGTGAACTGACGCAAGCCGGCGCTCGTCGCCGCGCGGCTTTTCTGCAGAATGCTGTCGAGTCCAGGGCCGCGGGCTCGTCTGCACGGCAGTCCCGCCGCGCCCTGCGTGGCCCAACCCCCCAAAAGGAAAGACCCGATGCCTCAGTTCATGCTGATCCTGCGTGCCGATGTTCAAGCCGACTACAGCCAGTTCGGCCCAGCCGACTTCGAGCAGATCCTCGCCGAATACACCGCCTGGGGCGAGCGCATGGCCAGCGAAGGCCGCATGGTGCTCGGCCGCAAGCTCACCGATCAGGGCGGCAAGGTGATCTGGCCCAAGAACGGTGACACCGTGGTCAAGGACGGCCCGTACGTCGAGACCAAGGAAGTCGTCGGCGGTGTCTACGTGCTCAAGGCCGACGACTACGACCACGCGGTGCGCCTGTGTGCGGGGCACCCGAACTTCCGCTTCGGCAGCATCGAAGTGCGCGAGCTCGACTTCATGGGGCAGCCCGAGAGCTGATCCGTGGCCGCCGCGACGCCGCCGCTCGAGAACCTGTTCCGGCACCACTACGGGGCCCTGGTCGCGAGCCTGTGTCGCGTGCTCGGTTCGGCCAACCTCGAGCTCGTCGAGGACGTGCTGCAGGAGGCGATGCTGCGCGCGCTGCGCAGCTGGCCCGAGGGCGGCGTGCCCGACAAGCCCGAAGCCTGGGTGTTCCGCGTCGCGCGCAACCTCGCGTTCGACGCGTTGCGCCGCACCAAGGTCGCGGCCCGGGTCGAGCAGGAGCTCGAGCACTGGGCGCATCGCGACGTGGCTGCGGACGATCTCGACGAGGGGCTGCAGGACGACACGCTGCGGATGATGTTCGCGTGTTGTCACCCGGCGGTGCCGGTCGATTCGCGCGTGCCGTTGGTGCTCAAGACCGTGGCCGGCTTCGGCGTCGGCGAGATCGCCGCGGCGCTGTTGCAGAAGGAGGCGACGATCGCGCAGCGGTTGTCGCGCGCCAAGGCGCGGCTGCAGGCCGAGCAGGTGGGCTTCGAAGTGCCGCCGCCGGCCGAACTGCCGGCGCGTCGCGACACCGTGCTCGACGTCGTCTACCTGATGTTCAACGAGGGTTATCGCGCGCACCGCGGCAGCGAACTGGTGCGCGTCGATCTGGTGCAGGACGCCGTGCGCCTGGGTGGCCTGCTCGTCGATCACGCCCTCACCACCGGCCCCGAAGTGCACGCGTTGCTGGCGCTGATGCTGCTGCAGGGAGCGCGGCTGCCGGCGCGCACCGATCCCGCCGGTGAAGCGCTGACCCTCGCCGAACAGGACCGTTCGCGGTGGGACCGGCAATGGTTGCACTACGGGTTCGAGCAGCTGCAGTTGTCGATGGCGGGACAGCGCTTCACCGCGTGGCACGCCCAGGCGGGGATCGCTTCGGTGCACGCGGCGGCGCCCGTCTACGAGGCGACCGACTGGCGGCGCATCCTCGGTCACTACGACCGGCTCGTGGCCCTCGTCGACTCGCCGATCGTGAAGCTCAATCGCGCGGTGGCCGTCGCCAAGGTGCACGGCGCCGCGGCGGGGTTGGCGGAGTTGCGGGATCTGCAGGCGTCGCGCGAGCTGCAGGCCTATCAGCTGCTGCCGGCGACGCGGGCCCAGTTGTGTTGGTTGCTCGGCGACCTGGCCGCGGCGCAGGAGGAACTGCAACGCGCCCTGCAACTGCCGTGTGCCGATCCCGAGCGCCGCTTCCTCGAGCGTCGCCTCGAGGCCGCGCGACGCGGGGAGCCGCCGCCGGTGTGGTGAGCGCCGCTGCGGGAACGCCGCGGTTGCAGGTCGATCCCGTCGGGCTATACCCCGCGCCATGGTGCGTCGTGACGCGACAGACGACAGAGACCCTCCGGGGCCGAAGCTG
>CAYMPV010000046.1:0-36906 GCA_964392305.1 uncultured candidatus Brocadiaceae bacterium | reverse complement strand
ACGGCAAACGCATCTCGCCGCGCCACATCATGGTCGAACTCGACGGCAGCGAGACCTACGACGTGTTCTACACCTGGGACGTGGTGTCGGTGCTCAACTCGCTGCGCGACGGCATCAGCAACCGCAAGATCCAGGCACTGCCCGTCGTCAAGGGTGACCGTTCGTTGCTCGAGAAACTGCAGAGCCCCGACAGCGCCGACCGCGGTGAGGTCGAGGACGCGTTCGCCAAGGCCTCGGCGCAGCAGAAGCAGGCGCTGATCGACGCGGCGCTGGCGCTCGGCGACAAGGCGCCGATCGAACTGTTGCGCCAGGCCCTGCGTGGTCTGGACCCCGAACTCGCCGACAAGGCGCGGCTCGGCCTGCTGCAGGCCAAGGACCCCGGAACCGTCGACCTGCTCGTCGACACGCTGCAGACGCAGGTGCCGCAGGACGAACGCAAGGCGCTCGTCGAGGCGCTGCAGAAGTTCGGCAGCACCTCGACCAAGGCGCGCATCGTCGCCACCGCGCACCGCGGCCTCGCCGACAGCAAGACCGTGCTCGACACCGGCAAGTGGCAGCAGCAGTTGGCCGGACAGAGCTACGCGAGCGCCGTGTCGTCCTACGACGCCGCCGCAGAGGCTGCCGCCAGCGAAAAGGCGCTGGCCGCCGAACCGACCGATCCGCAGGCGCTGCTGGCCCTCGCCGAAGCCAGTCTCGTGCAGGCACTGCAGACCGAAGCCGGCGCCGGCCCGGGTGCGAGACGCCAGGCCGAACGAATGCAGCAGGCGCTGCTCATGGACACCGGTCGCCTGCTCGACAAGGCGATCGCCCTCGGCGGCGCGCAGGCCGACAAGCAGGACTGGCGCGTCGCGGCGATCAACGCGGTGCGCAAGAAGCTCGGCGGCGACCGACAAGGCGCCTACGCCGACGCGATCACCGCGGCGCCGACGCTGCCGCCCGACGCGCCGGGACGCCTGGCGATGGAGGTCCTGGCGCTGTTCGCCGAAGCGCGCCAGGAAGCGATCGTCGACGCGGTGCGCAACAAGCAGGAATGGCCTGGCCAGTGGATGACCGACGTACACGCCACCTACTCCGTGCTCGGCAAACACCCGTTCGGCACCGACCAGCACGTCTGCCACCACTACGACTTCCTGAAGTTCTTCGGCGCCCCCGACACCGACGCGGTGCTCGACCGCGGCCTGCAACGCTTCCCGCTGTCGCCGCTGCTGCACGAACGCCTGCGCGCCCGCATTCTCGCCAACAACCTGCCGGCCGCGCTCGAACGCGACTACGAACGGCGCCTCGCCGAGCCCGAATGCGCGCCGCAGATGTCGTGGTTCGCGGGTTACGCCGCGCTCGTCGCCGCCGAACAGCACCGCCGGCGCAACGACCCCGAGGCGGCCCTGGCGGCCTATGGTCGCGGCCTCGCCCACTACACGCGTTACCACGACAAGACCGGCGCGACCGACGGCGAACACTACGCGGCGATGGCGCACGGCGGCATCGCCCGGGTCAAGCTGACGCAAGGTGACCTCGACGGCGCGTTCACGGAACTCGAGAAGATGTTCGCGATCGCCCCCGCCGCCGCCGCGGCCGTCGACGGCCTCAGCGTCACCGGCATGCAGACCGCCGAGATGCTGCGCGGCCGCGCCATCGACGAAAAACGCGACGACCTGCTGCAGGCGCTGCAGGCCGCGCTGGCCAAGCTGCCTCCGGCTGCGTTCGATCTGCCGGAATACGAACGGGCTTCGCGCGGCCAACGCGGCGGTCGCCGCGGTCGCTGACCGACGACGACCTCAGCCGTCGCCCAGCATCGCCTCGAACGAGCGCCGCAGCGGCCACTGCGTGACCAGCGACACGTCGCGCGGTCGCAGCGGATCCTGGCATTCGGCCGGCACCAGCAGGCTGAGGTCGAGCCCCAACGCCGCGCCGAGCTGCCAACCGAACTCCCAGCGCGAACAACGCTGCGGACCTGCCACGTGCAGCAGGCGCGGCCCCCCCACGTCGAGGGCCAGCTCGGCGATCGCCGCGGCCGCATCGGCCGCATGCAACGGCGTGCGGTACTCGTTGGTGAACAAGGACACGCGCTCCTGCCGCGCCAGGGCCGAGGTGATCATCGCGCTCGCGCCACGCCCGCGTTCGTCGCGACCGAACAGCAGCGGCAGGCGCACGACGCGACCAGAAGCCGCGAGCACGGCCTGCTCACCCGCAGCCTTGCTGATGCCGTAGACCGACAGTGGCTCCACCGACGCGCGCTCGTCGTAAGGCGCACCGCGTCCGTCGAACACCAGATCCGTCGAGATGTGCAGCAGCCGTTCGCCCAGACGCCGGGCGAGGTCTTCCGGCAACGTCGCGTTGACCGAGAACGCCCGCGCGGGATCGAGCTCGCAAGCCGTGAGCTTGGCCATCGCGATCAGATTGACGACGCGATCGGGTGCGAGCGCCTCGAGAACCGCGTCGACCATGCCGGGCCGGGTCAGGTCGACGGCGGCATCCCCGCCCGAGCGCGACGCGGTGACGACTTCGACCTCGCGATCCTGCAGCGCGGCGACCACGTACGGGCCCACGAAGCCCGTGGCGCCGGTGACGAGGATGCGTTGCCTGCCCATGCCGCGTAATGTGGCCGGCCGACCCCGTGAACGAAAGCCCAGCCACGACCGCCCGCCGAGTTCTCGTGATCGCCAACCCGATCTCCGGCGGCGGCCGGGGCAAGGTGCGCGCCACCCAGCTCGCCGACGCGCTGCGCGCGCGCGGCCTGCACGCGTCGTGTTACTTCACCACAGCGGCCGGTGACGCCGGCACCCGCGCCGCGGCGGCGGCCGACGAGGACTGGCAGACCCTCGTCGCCGTCGGCGGCGACGGCACCGTCAACGAAGTCCTCAACGGCATGCCCGACCCGAGCCGCACGCTCGCCGTCTTGCCGGTCGGCACCGCCAACGTGCTCGCGCTCGAACTCGGCCTGCCCAAACAACCCGATGCCGCGGCCGCCGCGATCGCTGGCGGACGCTGCCGCAGCATGACCATCGGCGTCGCCGGCGACCGGCGCTTCCTGCTGTTCTGCGGCGCGGGCGTCGACGGCGCCGTCGTCCATCGCCTGCACCGGGTGCGCACCGGCACCCTCGGCAAACACAAGTGGCTCGGCCCGATCCTGCACACCACGCGCCACTGGCCCCAGTTCACGCTGCGCGCCACCTTCGCCGACGGCCGCGTCCTGGACGGCCTGTCCTCGGTACTCGTCACCCGCGTACGCAACTACGGCGGCGTGATCCAACTGCCGCGCGCCGTCGAAGTCGACAGCGACCAGCTCTACGCGCTCTGCTTCCGCATCCGCAGCCGCACCGCCTGGTTCTGGCAAGGCGCCCGCGGCCTGTTCCGCCAGATGCGACCCGGCCGCGCCTTCGAACTGATCGCCACCACCGGCCTGCGCATCGACGGCATCGCCCCCTACCAGATCGACGGCGACCACGCCGGCACCTCGCCACTGACGATCCGCAGCGAAGCCGTGAAAGCGAACATCATCGTGCCCGCGTCGAGATGAATGCGTCGGCCGGTGCCGCAGGCGCCGCAGGCGCCGTCCGGCGCGCTCTCTTCGCCCCCGGCGTTCCCAAACCACCCCGCGCCGCAGCGGGGCTGGCTGCTCTCATTCGCCAGCGTACTGCCCCCGCGTCGCGGCGCGGGCCAGCAAAGGCACTGAGGTTGTTGCCCCTGGGGCAACAACCTCAGTGCAAAATGCCCCAAAGCGTCGATACGCGATTGGAGACGACGACGCCGAGCGCGTTGGCGCCGCTGTCGAGCGCGACGACCTGCTGTTCGAGCGGCAGGCCGATGAGGCTGAGGGTGAACGGCGAGTTGACGTTCCAGAACAGCACGCCGCCGGCGTCGGCGATCCCGGCGCTGGCATCGAGGCCGTCGACCTCGATCAAGCAACCCGGTGCGCCGAGCAGACCGAGGTTGAACGGCGTCGCGCGCGGCAGCAGGCCGATGACGCGGAACAGCAGCGTATTGGGCTGCAGGCCGGTGGCGTCGACCCAGAACTGCGAGCCGAGCACGGGCAGTTCCGTGCCGCTGCCCATGCCCGCCGGCCGGGTGGCGAGGCTCGGCCCACAGCCGCCGGTCTGCATGGTCACCGCAGCCTGCCCAGTCGGCAGCGGCGCCGCTGGACCGGTGATCCGCAACAGGTAGTTACCGGTGCTGCTCGCGCCCCAGCCGCTGACCACCACGTAGTAGGTGCCGGGTGTGGTGACGTTGTAGCTGAGCAGCGACAGCGAACCCACGCCGCCTTCGTCGTCGAAGGCCAGGCGCGTGAACGCCGCGTCGGCGAAGTGGACGACCGTGTCCGTGTTCGCAGGCGATGCCGCGCCCGTGATCGTCTCCATGGTCACCAACCCCGGACTGGTGATGTTGAGCGCGTAGAAGTCGTAGTCGGCGGTGGCGACGGTGAAGCCCGTGCTGCTGCCGGCGCCCGTGACGGTGTTGCCGCTGTTCACGGTGAACAGCGCCGATGGTGTGGCCACGCCGCCGACATTGCGGGGGTCGTTGTCCTCGGCGGTTTCGGCGACATTCGTCAGCGGTGGCAACACCGCTGCGTAGGTGCCCGGCGTCGCGGTGACGATGTCGAGCGTGTAGGAGCCGACGGTCGTCGAGTTGAAGCCGCGCACCGCGACGTAGTAATCACCCGCGGGGTAGTTGCCGACCGAGAAGGTCGTGTAGTAACCGTGCGTGGTCGTGTTGCCGTCGTCGACGTCGATCAGCACCGTGATGCCATCCGCGGCATAGACGCGTACGCGCGTGTCGCCGATCGGCCCGAAGAAGCCGGCACCCGTCCACACCTTGAGGTCCGCGTTCGCAGTCAGTGTGAGTTTGAACCAGTCCTCGTCACCGGCAGTGATGTCACCGAAACCCTGCAGGCCTTCGGGAAGGACGACGGCCGTCGCCGTGGTGTTGTTGGGTTCGGCGGCTTCCTGCACGCCCTGGGCGAGCAATGCGGCGGAGAACAGCGGCAGCGCTGCGAGGAAAGAACGGTTCATTGGCAGGACCTGTGGGAACGAGAGGCGATCGAGGTCGCAGGGTAGCGGCGCATCGAGGTGCGTCCATACCCATACCTTCCCCGGCAACGCGCGCGCGTTGCCCCGTAGCGAATACGCTGTTCGCATGCGCGCGTCGCGCCGAACGAGATCGGGCCCCGATCTCCACGCGGGAGGTCGGGGCCCGAAGCTCACGGAACAGCCGATGCAGTGGTGATCAGAACGTGTTGGCGACGCTGCGCACCGCGTTGCTCGTGACCACGCCGAGCGCGTTGGCCGTGGGGACCAACGAAGCCGACTGGCAGTTCAGCGGCAGACCGACGAAGGCGGCGTTGTTCGGCAGCGCGATCGAGTAGGTGTCGATCGGGTTGATGAACAACAGGACGGTCGCGGCGAGCGTCAGGTCGACGCTCTGGATGCAGCCCGGCGCACCCGCGATCGGCAGACCCGGGTTGACCTGGCCGAGGCTGATGAGCTGAGCCGACAGCAGCGCCGACGCGCTGATGTTGCTCGTCGTCCAGGTCACGCTGGTGCCGAGCACCGGAGCACCCGAGATCGCGAGGTCGAGGGTCGCGCCATCGACGGCCTGCGTGACGATCGGCAGCATCGTCGCGAAGTCGAAGAGGCCCGGGTTGATCGAGGGGCCGGCGGGCGAGTAGCCGACCAGGTGGGCCGAACCGAACGAGCTGGTCGGATCCGCGTCGATGCTCACCCAGACGATCGTGCAGGTGCCGGTCGTGAGGTTGAGCTGCATCTGCATCGTGCTCGGATTGGCGGCCGCCGGGGTCGAGTAGTTCTCGACGCCGTTCCAGGTCACGGCGAGCACGGTGTCCGCGCCGACCACGACTTCTTCGAAGACGATGCGGCCGCTGCCGGTCTCACTCTCGTTGTAGTCGTGCCACGACCAGAACGCGTCATTGCCGGCATCCAGGAAGGCGGCGGCAGTCGGCGTGTAGTTGTTGCTGCCAGGGAAGGTCTGGGCAGACGCGCCCCAGCTGATGCAGCCGTTGCTGTGCACGCGCACCGTCGCCTGCGGGCCCGCCGCGGTCGGGAACGGCAGCGAGGGGGTCAGCGCGAACTCGCCGTCGTCGGTCGGCGACGCGAACACGTTCGCGGCGGTGCCCGACGGAGCCAGGAAGGACCCGCCACCCCACGTGGTGAGGTAGCCGCCGGTCACGGGGCTGAACACGACCGACTGGCCCGTGAGGGCTGGGCCGGCGACCGCGGCATCCGCGAAGCGCTGGTAGACCGAGGTGAAGCTGTCCGCGCAGCCCGCACCGTAGTACGTGTTCGTCGCCGGCACGCAAGCCGCCGGCAACACGTCATAGCCGCCACCCGCGTTCGGCACGAACGACAGGCCCGTGGCCTGCAGATCGAACGTGTTCGCGACCGTGAACGTCTCGTAGACGATCGGCGAGGTCGATACGCCGGTTGCGCCGACCGACAGGTCGGTGACGCCGGGATCGGCGATCGCGCCGCCCTGCGAGATGCCGCAGATCGGCACGGTGTTGTAGTTCTGCGCCGTGCCGCTGTAGAAGAACTGCACCACGCCGGTGTCGAACAGCTGCGCCTGGAAGGTGAAGATCGGCGGGTTGTTGCTGTAGTGCACCGCGTTCTCCCAGGTGATCACGCACTTGCCCGGGATCGTGTTGTTGATCCAGACGCCGGCGCTGTTGCCAGCCAGGAAGTTGAGGTCGCGCCAGTAGGGCGCGATACGCGGGGCGCCACCGGCCGTGCCCTGCAGGTTGGCCACCATCGTGGCTGCTGTGCCCGAGTACCCGGTTCCGGTCGTGTTGAGTTCGCCGGTGGCGCCGCTCCACAGGAACGCACAGCCGTTGGTGTTGACGCGGATGTGATCGTAGGTGGCGAACGCGCCACCCATCGGGAAGTTGATGTTCATCGGCGTCGACGCGAACAGCGTGTCGTCGCCGATGCCGAGGAGGGTGCCGAAGTTGGACTCGAAGCACTGGGCGCTGGTGGCGGCGGCGAGCAGTGCTGCGGACGAGAGGGTGGCGAGAAAACGGTTCATGGATCGATGCAAGAGCAGGTAACAGACCACGGCGAAGCACCATGCTCCGGCCGGAGTGTCTTCGTGAAGGCGCGGACAACGCGCGGCGCAGAAGTGTAGCAAGGTCAGCGGCACGCGGGGGGGATCAGCACCGCGCCGGCTCGACTTATCATGTTGCGCCAAAACGCATTGACGCACAGGAGAAGCGCAACAGCCTGCACCAGCTCGCGTGTTAGCATGCGCCGCCATGCAGCTCCCCTCTCCCACCCGCGAAGTCGCCATCGGCAGCGTGCGACTCGGCGGCGGCCGCCCGTTCGCGATCATCGCCGGCCCATGTGTCATCGAGAGCCGCGAGCATTGTTTGCGCCACGCCGAAGCGATCGCGCGCATCGCCGCCGCCAACGACGTGCCGCTCGTCTTCAAGAGCAGTTTCGACAAGGCGAACCGCACTTCGGGGCGCGCCTTCCGCGGCCTGGGTCTCGACGAAGGACTCCGCATCCTGGCCGAGGTCAAACGCGAACTCGGTGTGCCGGTGCTCACCGACGTGCACGAGAGCGCCCACTGCGCGCCGTGCGGTGAGGTCGTCGATTGCCTGCAGATCCCGGCGTTCCTGTGCCGCCAGACCGATCTGCTGCTCGCGGCTGCCGCGACCGGCGTCGCCGTGAACGTGAAGAAGGGTCAGTTCCTCGCGCCCGAAGACGTCGGCAACGTGCTCGACAAGGTGCTCGCCGCCGGCAACCCCAACGCGCTGATCACCGAACGCGGCACCAGCTTCGGCTACCGCGCGCTGGTCGTCGACTTCGCGGGCTTCCCGACGATGCGGGCGTTCGGGCAGCCGCTGGTGTTCGACGCGACGCACTCGGTGCAGCGTCCAGGCGGGGCAGGCACCTCGACGGCCGGCGACCGCACCAAGGTGCCCTACCTGGCGCGCGCCGCCGTCGCCTGCGGTGTCGACGGCTTGTTCCTCGAAGTGCACGAGGATCCCGATCACGCACCCAGCGACGGGCCCAACATGCTGCAGCTCGACACGCTCACGCCGCTGCTGCAGCAACTTCGCGCGATCGAACGCGCCGCGCGAGGCGAATGAGCCGATGAGCGAGGGTTCGGCACCGACCTCCGGCCGACCGCCATCCAGTTCGGACACGGGTGACGGTCCGTGGGGTTCGCGCCGCGACTTCTACACCTTCTCGCCCGCGAGCCTCGGCGAGAGCCTGCCGCAGTTCGAGATCGTGCGTGAGGTCGGCAAGGGCTCGATGGGCATCGTCTACGAAGCGCGCGTGCGCAGTTCGGGAGAACGTGTGGCGCTCAAGGTGCTGCCACCGAGCTTGACGCTGACCGAACGCGCGCTGGCGCGTTTCCTGCGCGAAGGACGGATCATGGCGCGCGTGCGCCATCCCGACATCGTCGGCTTCCTCGACCAGGGTCACGCCGGCCGGCTGCACTGGTTCGCGATGGAGTTCGTCGACGGCACCACCCTGCAGGAACGACTGCTGGTCGGCCCGCTGCCGGTGCGCCAGGCATGTGAGATCGGCGCCTGCGTCGGTCGCGCCCTGCACTACGCCCACGATCGCGGCGTCGTGCACCGCGACCTCAAACCAGGCAACCTGATGCTGCGGTCGGATGCGGACGGCGAAGGCCGCGTCGCGATCACCGACTTCGGTCTGGCGCGCGAGACCGGCACCGGCTCGATGACCGAGAGCGGCGCGATCGTCGGCACGCCGATGTACATGGCGCCCGAACTCGTGCTCGGCGGCAGCACCCAGGCCAGCACGCTCGCCGACGTCTACAGCCTGGGCGCGACGCTCTACGCGCTGCTCACCGGCCACCCGCCGTTCGACGGACCGACCGCGCAGAGTGTGCTCAAGGCCGTGCTCGAACAGGATCCGCCGTCGCCGCTGACGCTGCGCCGGGATCTGCCAGCGGCGGTCTGCGCGATCGTGGGCAAGGCGATGGAACGCGACCCGCGTTGCCGCTACGGCACCGCGCTCGAACTCGCCGAGGACCTCGAACGTTGGTTGCGCGGCGAGCGGGTGTTGGCGCGTCTGCCGGGCCTGTCCGCCCGGGCGCTGCGCTACGGCCGGCAGCACCCGCAGACCGTGGTGCTCGGCGCGTTGATCGTGTTGTCATCGCTCGGCGCGTTGCTGTGGCAGCAGGAACGCACGCGCAGCGCCGTCGAGCAGGGCCTCACCGAAGCCGAACGCCTGCTGGCCCTGGCGGCGACCAGCCGCGACGAACAGGATCGTCAACGCACGCCCGAAGAACGCCGCGACCTGCTGCTGTCCGCGGTCGCCGCAGCCTCGACGGCGATCGGTCGCAACCCGGACCTGGCGATGGCGTGGTTCGTGCGCGCCAAGGCCTACCACCGCTTGCGGCAGTATCGCGAAGCGCTGTTCGACCTCGACGCCGCCGAAGCGCGGCTGCCCGGCCCCACGGCCGAGGTCCTGCACTTCCGCATCGACGCGCTGCGCCAGCTCGGTGACCGCGCTTCCTTGCGACGCCTGCAGCAGGACCTCACCACGTTGTTGCGCGTCGACAGCAGCACCCACGCGCGCACACTCGTCGCCGAACACCTGCTCGACCTCGCCGAGTCCGCCAGAGGCAACGAACGCGCCGAGATCGTGCGCGCGGCCGACGACGTGTTGTCCTCTGCGGACGGCGCCGATCCGCGCGTCGCCGTCGGTCGGGCGCGCATCCTCGAGTTGCAGGGCGCCGCCGACGCGGCGCTGCAGGCGATGCGCCTGGCGCGCGTGCGCTACGAAGGGGATCTCTACGTGCACCTGCAGGCGGCGGCGATGTTCGACCGCCAGGGACTGGTGCACGAGAGCGAGAAGGAGAGTGAGACGGCGCGCCTGCTGCAGCCCGACGCGAACACCGCGCCGCCTCCCAGTCCCGTCGACCTCGACGGCCTGGGCAAGTTCCTCGGCGACGTCGATCGCCTGATGCAGGCCCTCGACAGCGGCAAACCGCGCAAGGAGTGAGGGCATCGCCGTGCCCGCGGTGCAGCTGGTGGTGATGGGCGTCGCGGGTTGCGGCAAGACCACGGTCGGCCGCGCCCTGGCGACGGCGCTCGGCTGCCCGTTCGTCGATGGCGACGATCTGCACAGCGCCGCCAATCGCGAACGCATGCGCAGCGGTGAGCCCCTGACCGATGCCCAGCGCGGCCCGTGGCTCGACGCCGTGCGCGAACGGTTGCGCTTCGCCGAGGAACGCGGCGAGGCGCTGGTGATCGCCTGCTCGGCGCTGCGCCAGTCCTATCGGCAGCGGCTCGTCGACGGCCGACGAACGGTGCGCTTCGTGCATCTGTGCGTCGACCGCGACACCGCCGCGGCCCGGCTGCAGAGCCGCGCAGGCCACTTCTTCCCCGCGAGCCTGCTCGACAGCCAGTTCGCGACCCTGGAACCGCTGCAGGCCGGCGAACCCGGCGTGACCGTCGATGGCGCGTGGTCGACCACATCGATCGTCGCCTCGGTGCAGGCAACGCTGCCGCCGCGCTGAATCTTCACCTGCGCTTGCCGGCGATCGCGCGCGGCCGGGCCATGTTGCCGCAACCTCTCGCTGCACAACACATGCCCACCGCCTCGCCCGACATCCTCCTGCTGCTCGCTGCCGGCCTGTTCGTGCTCGCGATCCCGTGGCTGCGTCGCCGCGGCGGACGCTGGCTGTGGTCCTGAACAGCTGCCCCCACAGCTTTCACCACAGGCCACCTCACCACAGGCCGATCGGCTCGAACTGCGCGCCGAGCACCGGCTCGACCGGCACTACCAAACGCCGCAACAACTCGGCGTAGACGCGGCGGAAGTCGCAGGTCGGCGGCACATCGCCGTCGACCTGCAACGCCAGGTCGGGCCGCTGCCCGAACGGTCCGGCCGACACACCGCCACCGAGCACGAACACCGGCCCAGCCGCGCCGTGATCGGTGCCCTGGCTGGCGTTCTCGGCGGCGCGACGGCCGAACTCGGAGTGCACCAGCACGGTGACCCGGTCCAGGCAGCCGTGGCCGGCGAGGTCGTCGAGCAGCGCGCCGAGGCCGGCGTCGAGTTGGCGCAGCAGGCCGGCGTGCGTCGGCAGTTGGCGCGCGTGGGTGTCGAAACCGCCGAACGCAGCGTGCAGCAGGCGTGTGCCGACGCCGGCGATGAGCAGCCGCGCGATCAGTTGCAGCTGCCGACCGAGATCGTCGTCGGGGTAATCGGCCTTGGGCACATAACGCGACAGCGCCGCGGTCAGACCATCCGCGAGCGCGACCCCGGCGGTCTGCGCCTGCCGCACCGCGTCGAGCAGTTCCCCTGCACCGCCGGACCCGACCACGTGGCGACTCGGTGCCGCCGCGGCGATCGGGCCGTTCCCGCTCGGCGACAACCACTGGAAGTCCTCGACGCGCACCAGGCTCGGCGCCGCCACCCGCCGCGAGTGCAGCAGCAGCGGCACTTCGAGACCGCCGATCGCGACAGCCGGCAGGCCGTTGCCGGCACCGCCGGCAGCGGCGACCAGTTGCTCGGCGGCGCGGCCGAGCCAGCCCGTGGTGGTGGCGCCGACCTGTTGGTGCGCGGGGTCACCGACGTGCCAGATGTCGCGGCTCCTGAAGTGGGAACGATCCGGCGGCTCGTAGCCGACGCCGTGCACGACGGCGCCGCGACCCGCGACCAGGTGACCGTGCACTCGCGCCAGCGCCGGGTGCAGCGAAGTGCCGTCGCCGAGCGCAAGCGCGCCGCGCCGCACGCTGCCGAGTTTGGGGCGCAGCCTCGCGTAGCCAGCGTCGTCGACGGGGATCACGGTGTTCAGGCCGTCGTTGCCGCCGACCAGTTCGAGCACCAGCAGGCAGCGTTCGTCACCGGCCGGCAACCACCAACCGCCGCGGCCCGCGGACAAGGCCAACGGGGCCAGGGCGGCGCCGCGCAGGAAGGTTCGCCGATCGATGTTCATGAAGCGCTCACAGCAGCTGAAACTCGGGCAGGCAGGTGGCGGCGTGCAGCACGGTACTGGCCTGATCGTCGCGCGCCGCACGCGCGACCTCGATCAGCCGGTCGTTGGCGTCCTTCGACAGGTCGCCGTCGCAGCAGAACAGCGACGCCGCCCTGGCCAGATGGTCGGGACGCGAATGACCACGCAGCAGGTCGGCGGCGCGCGGCGACAGCTTGCCGCGACGGCCGGCGAGCAGATCGGCGACGAAGTTGCTGCGCAGCAGCCAGGCCGCCGGTGACAACCACGCGAGTTCGCCGTGCCAGCCCTCCACCGACGGCGGCTCGAGCCAGGTCTCGCCGAGCGTCGCCATCGCCGCGGCCAGCGCCGTCGGCTGGGCGCGGCCGCCGAACAGGCGCACGGTGCCGACGACGAAATCCGCGGGGCTCTTGACCTTGCTGCGGTAGGCGCGCGACGAGAAGAACAGGCGACTGGCCAGCAGCACGCGCAGGGTCGCACCGACGTCGCGCGCATTGCGTTCGTAGACCTCCGCCAGCGCCTCGACCTCGACCTGTTCGGGCTGCGGATGCACGAAGAACCGCATCCAGCGTTCAGCCAGGAAGCGCGCCGACTCGGGCCGCGCCGCGGCGATCGCCGCGACGTCGTCGCCGTCGAACCGACCTCGCTGGCCGAGCACTTCCTTGTCACCGTCGTCGTGCAGGTAACCGGCGCGGAAGAACTGTCCGTCGCGCACGTGCCAGCCGGTCAGCGCGCGGGCCGCCTCCTTGACGTCGCGCTCGCTGTAGTTGCCGCGGCCCAACGTGAACAGCTCGAACACCTCACGCGCCAGGTTCTCGTTGGGCTGCTTGCTGGTGTTGACGTCGTTGTCGAGCCAACGCAACAGCGCCGGATCACGCAACAGCGCCGAGAGCAGCGCATCGAAGCGCCCCATGCCGAGCCGGTCGAAGGTCGCCATCATCAGCGCCATGGCGCGCGGATCCTGGACCTTGCTGTTGCTGGTGGCGAAGTGGCCGTGCCAGAAGTAGCTGAGCCGTTCGCGCAGCGGATGGGCACACTGCAGCGCCAGCCAGACGCGGAACGCACGCACCCGCTCGATCGCCCCGAAGGCGATCGCCTCGTTGAGCAACGCGTCGGCAGCCGGCACCTCGGTCAGAGGCGCGGCGACGTGCTTCAGCGCCGCGGGCAGACCGGCGCGCACCAACCGCTGCCGCTCGGGCAACGACGCCGCGAAACCGGCGCGGCGCAGCAGGTGGCCACACTTACGCAGATCGAAAGGATCGCGCGCGGTGGGTTCGTAGGCAGCGAGCGGGTTCATCGTGACCGCACCGCCTCCACCGTGACGATCGTTCGCGCCGGGGTCGGCGTCACCACGAACTGCACCTGCCGCACGCTGCGCAACACGGCATCGACGATCGCGAAGAACCGCGCCGCGGCGGCGTGATCCTCACCTTCGTCGAGCATGCGCGCCAACACCAACGCGTCGCGGCTGCGCGCCAGCGCGTCGGCGATCGCCGGCCCCGACAGGCGCAACAGGTCGCCGTTCACGTGCTCACGTGCGGATGCCGCGCAGGCCGCGAGCACCCGTTCCGCAGCGGTCTCGGTCGACGCCAGCACCATGTGTTCGTGGCCGAAGGCCATCACCGGCGACAGCGAGTTCTCGAGCGGCGGCGCGCCGGGGCCGCGCCATTCGGGCATCTCGACGACGAGCCCGGTGCCGTGCTCACCGCGCCAGCCGCGCAGCAGCAGCGGCGCCTGCCGGCGCTGCATACGTTCGGCGTTGACGACGATGCCGAACAGGTCGATCACGCGTCGCACCACGCCTTCGACGCGGGCGTCGGCGACCGGCACGCACACGGCGAAGTCCGGCAACAACAGCGGCGGACGCGGATCCGCGGGCTCCGCCGGCGCGAGCACGAACAGCGTCGCCGGTTCGCCGAGGCGGCCGAACAGCTCGTCGACGATCGAGGAGTTGGGCCCATCGAAGCCGTCGGCGATCGACAGGAACGAGTCGACCTGCGTCACCCCCGCCGGCGACAGGTAGGTCGCGGGCTCGCGCAACAGGCGATGCAGACTGCGGTCGAGCGCCAGGGTGGCCAGCACCTCGCCGCCGACACACGGCAGGTCCCGGCCCGCGCCACCTGCGGGCAGCAACGTGCCGAACGCCGCATCCTGGATCGACGCATCCAGCTGCAGCTGCAGCTGCAGCGGCGCCGTGGCGCGCAGTTGCAGACTCAGCCTGGTCGCGTGATCGAGCGCATGTGCGATCGGGGCCAACAAGAACCGGCCTGGCCCATCGAGACCAGCCATCATCGCCCCGCGACCGGGAACGGCACGACGCAGCGCGGCGAGGTCGACGGCGCCCCGCAGCGCCGCGCCGCCGGCATCGGCCAACGCCGGGCCCCACCATCGCTCGCCAACGGCCGTCGGCGCCGTTTGCATCGACTCCAGCACCTCGGCGTCGCTACCGACGAGCAGCCAGGCGCCCACCAGCCGATGCTCGGCGGCAACCACCCGCCGTTGCAGCCACGCCACCGCCGCCGCGGGCTCTGCTGGGCGAAGCGCCAGGGCCCAGCGCCAGCCGGCGCCGTCGGGCAGCAACCCGAAGGCCGCACCACCGTCGGCGACGCGCAACAAGAACTCGCCGAAGTCCCCTTCCAGGAACACCCGCGCCGCGACCAGCCCCGCCCCCACCAGCGCCGCAACCTCCGCCGGCAACCCGGTCGGCAGCCCCCCCGCGGCCGTCACCAGTTGCTGCAGGGCCGCTGACGGTGCGGGGGCTTCGAGCACCACCACAGCCGTCGGCGGCAGCCATGCCAGCTCCGCCTGCGGCTCGGGCGGCAAGGCCGGTGGCGACGGCTCGCGGGTCTGCGCCGTGGCGGAGGCCATCACACCGACGAGGGCGAAGGCGGCGGCGACGGCGTGGTGGTGGCGCATTGGCGGGCGGAGGTGGCCGAACGGCGACAAGATCGGTCGGTTGTCGGCGGCGCACCGAATCGGGACGGCAAACCCGGCTGAGGCATGTTGCCGCCGGCGCATGGGTTACTATTCGGTGCGCAGCAGGACGGACCGCCGCGCTACACCCTTCGCAGCGCCCGTTCCCCCCGAGCGGCTGCCTACCCCGATCCCCCGATGCGAGCTGGCGAACTGACGATCCTGATCACGGCGCTGGGCCTGGCCACCGCGGCAGGCGTGATGCTGCTGTCACGCGACACGATGGCCGAAGCGTTGCCTCCTGCGCCCACGGTCGAGCCCGCACCGACCAATGCCGTCGCGGTCGATGCGAGCCTGCAGACGAGCCATCGCATCGCCGCCGACGACGGCGCGATCGTGGTCGCGGCTACCGCGGATTCCCCCCGCAAGAAGATCGACACGGCCGGCTGGACCAAAGGGGTCCTCAAGGGCGACATCGAACTCTCGGTCAGCGCCATCGACAAGATCGAGTCGCTGATGGTCTTCGTCGAAGAACTGCGCAGCGCGACGCGCCCCGACGGCACCTTCACCAATCCCCATAGCAGCGTCACCAAGGTCGACTTCGACCGCACCCGCACGCCGACCTTCGAAGTCCGCGACGTGCCGTTCTCCGAGTATCCGTTCCGGGTCACGGTCTACTCACCGGGCCTCAACGGCAGCTCCCGCACCGTGAACGTCGACGCCGAACACGCCCTGGTCGACGACATCGTGCTGTCGGTGAGCTGCGGCGGCCCCTACACGCTGGGGCTGCGCGATCAGGACGGCAACCCGTACCCGCAGCTCGACGTGCGCCTCGCGCCGATCGGCGAACCGCTGGGCCGACCGCGCCTCGACGCCACCAGCGACAGTTATGGCAGCGCCATCTTCGACAGCGTGCTGGGCGGCGACTACCAGGTCATGGTGCTGCAGAACGGCCAGCCGCTCGGCGAGATCCACACGATCACCGTGCTCACCGGCGTGCGCCTCTACCAGAACCGCATCCAGGGACAGGGTCAGACCCTGACGATCCCGCGCGGCATGCCGCTCGATGTCCGCGTGCACGACGCGCGCGGCTACGGCATTCCCGACGCGCGCGTGCGCATCCAGGCCACCGACCGGGTGCGACTCACCGAGTTCGACGCAGTCTGCGACGCCGATGGCCGCGTGCACTTCCCCTACCTGACGCCCGGCGTCTGGCAGATCGACGTCACCAAGGACCTCTACCAGACGCGCGCCAAGCAGATCACGGTCAAGGACCGCACGCCGATCGACCTGCAGCAGATCCAGTTGCTCCTGGCCAGGTGATCCACGCCGCCCACGGCGGGAGAAGCGCTGGCCTTCAGTGGCACCGACCTCGCCTGGGCGGACATTGCCGGGGCGCCGACGTTCCCTTCCCGGCGGGCAGTGGCTAGCCTTCCCAGCCCGTATGAGCAACGCGATCGTCGACCTGTCGAGCATCGACCTGACCCGGGACGTCGTGCCCGAAGAAGAGTTGCGCGCGATCCTGCCTCACCGTCACGAGTTCGAGATGCTCGATGGCATCTGCCACCTCGACGTCGAGAAGAAGTGCGCAGTTGGCTACAAGGACTGGGACGTCGATGCGTGGTGGGGCCGCGGTCACATCCCCGGACGCCCGCTGATGCCCGGCGTGCTGATGATCGAGAGCGCGGCGCAGGTCGCTTCCTTCCTGATCAAGAAGACCAGCGACTGGGAGATCGATCGCTTCATCGGCCTCGCCGGACTCGACAACGTGCGCATCCGCGGCACCATCGAACCACCGGCGCGCGTCTACTTCGTCAGCGGCAACCTGCGCATCTCCGGACGGCGCATGGCGCGCATGCCGGCCCAGGTGTTCTGCAACGGTTCGATGACGATGGAGATGGAACTGATCGGCGTGCTGCTGTGACCTCGTGAACGACGCGCCACCTCTCCTCGGCGACCGGCTGCCCAGGCTTCTCCTCACTCTGCCGATCCTGGCGCTGCTCGCCTGGCTGCCGCTGTCGCCCTACTGGCAGAGCGACGACTTCCTGGCGCTGCACTACGCGCGCGACTTCGGCAACGTGCTCGCCGATTTTCACGGGCCGCAGTACGGCGCCACCGACGTGTGGCTCTTCTACCGCCCGCTGACCACGCTGAGCTTCTGGCTCGACCAGCAGGTCGCCGGCGCCGCGCCGTACTTCTCGCACCTCTCGAACGTGCTCGCGCACGCGCTGAGCACGCTGCTGTTCGCGCTGCTGACGCGGCGCTTCCTGGGCGACCGTCGCGCGTTCGCCGCGGCGCTGCTGTGGACGCTGCTGCCATCGCACGTCGGTTCGCTGGCGTGGGCCGTCGGCCGGGTCGACAGCCACACCACCGTCTGGTGTCTGTCGGCGCTGCTGTTGTTCGTGCGGCAGTGTGAGCAGCAGCACGAACGCGCAGCCATCGGCGCGCGCGCGCCCCGGTGGCCCACGCTGCTGTGCTTCGCCCTGGCCCTGGCCAGCAAGGAACTCGCCTTCGTGGTGCCGCCGCTGGCACTCGTGCTCGGCGCGCTGCGCGCCGACGGGCCCGCGCGCGCGCGCCTGTCGTTCGCGCTGCGGCAGGCCATGCCGCTGCTCGTGCTGTTCGCGCTCTACCTGGGCTGGCGTCAGTTCGTGCTCGGCCGGCTGGGTGGTTACCTCGCCGTCGACATCGAACCATGGCCGATGCTCTGCGGGCTCGCCGAACACGTGCTCAACCTCACCTGCCCGTGGCGCTGGGCGCCCGGTCTCGAACGTGGCTGGTGGTGGCTCAGCGCGCTGCCGGCGTTCGCCGCCGCGGTCTGGGCCGCGTGCCGCTGGCGCACCGCGCTGGTCACGGCCTTGTTGTTCGGCATCGCCGCGGCGCCAATGGCGATGTTCTTCGCCGACTCCGGCAACGTGCACAACCTGCGTTACTTCTACCTGCCGTCGATGCTGCTCGCGGCGCTGCTGGCGAGCCGCAGCGCGGCGCTCGCCACGCTCGTGGCCGCGACGCTGCTGTGGCCGCTGGTCACGGTGCGCCAGGCGCAATACACCGCCGACAGCCAGTCCGCGTCGATGCACAAGGCGATCCTTCGCGAGGCCGAGGACGGCGCTGCGAGCCCGATGTTCGTCGCCGGTCTGCCGCACCAGAACGCCGCCGGTACCGCGGTGCAGTTGCACTTCGGCATCGACCGATTGCTGGCGCCGCCATTCGCCGCCGACCCGGCGCGCGTCTACGCGCTGCGACCGCTGGCCGAGGTGCGCGGCGCGGTGCGCTTGTTCGAAGATGGCGAGCTGCCGTTCACGCTTCCCGAAGGCTCGACGTGGTTCTTCGCCGGCGCCGACACGTTCGGCCGCGCGCCCCAGGGGCAAGTGCTGCCCGAACTCGTGGTCGCGGGCGACGACGACGGCCTCGTCGACTTCAGCACGCCGCGGCTCTACGCGATCGCCGGTGAAGAGCTGGCCTTCGGTTTGACGACCACGCCGGGCCGCCCGCAGGGGTTTCGGCTGACGCTGTTCACGGCCAACGGCTACCTCGCGTGCTTGTTCTTCGACCACGGCAACGCAAACGACCCGCACGGCACGATCGACGCGCGCAAGCTGCTCGCCGGCGATGGCAAGCAGCTCGAACCGGCGCGCTACGGGCTGCTCGGCTCCGCCTACATCGGCGAGGCGTTGCCGGTGCCGACCACGATCGATCGCGACACCGACTTCCCGGTGCTGCTCGAAGCCGGCAGCTGGCAGGACGGCCGCTTCGTGCCGACGGCCCGTGCCCAGCGCCTGCTGCGGTTCCGTTTCGACCGCGATTACCCGGCGTGGAAACGGCGCGTGCAGGGCAAGGACTGAACGAAGCTCACGACTCGCCGCTCGCAGCAGGCAACGACGACGGGCGCGGTGCCAGGCGCGGCCCGTCGACGTCGTCGGTCATGATCTCGAGCACGTCCAGCACGTCGCAGCGGCAGCCGACGCCGAGCAGGTCCGCGAGCGACGGGGCGCTGCGCTGCTCGTCACCGCTGATCCACTCCTTGACGTAGGTGCCGTGCTGACAGAGCACGCGCAGTTCGAGCCGATCGTCGGCCATCGGCTGCAGACCAAGCACGCGCACGCCGCGTTCGCGCGCCAGATCGGCGCGGCGATGGGCGACGCGCTGCGGGGTGCGCTGTGTGATCACACCGTCGAACGCCGCGGCCGCGGCGAGTTGCTGCGCGGTGACCGGCGCGTCGATCGCGACCTCGGCGCGGTAGACCTTGTCGAAGTGCGTCTCCTTCCAGTAGACGACGCGCGCCCGATCGACGCGCACGAACGGCGCGAGCTCGATCGCGCCGTCGGCGCGCGCGACGATGTCCTCACGCAACGCCTGCAAGTCGACGTTGGGGTTTCGCGCGCCGAGCACTTCGAACACGAACGGCCGGCCCTGGCCCAACATCAGCACGTCGATGTCCTCACGGCCGGCGCCGTGGAAGCGGCCTTCCTTGGCCTGCATCTGCGGCACCAACCGGCGCGCGATCAGTTCTTGCACCGACTCGCGCGTCAACTTGCCGAAACCGTCGCACTGCGGACAACCGCGCTTGCGCCGGCGATCACCCTTGCAGCGCGGACAGAAGAAGATCGTCTGCGGCAGCCCACGTCGCAGCTTGCGGTAGCGGGACTCGAGCCAGAGGTTGCTGCGGGCGGGAGAGGGTCGGCTGTCGGCGGTCTCGGCGGACATCCCCCCCATGAGAACCCGGCCTGCGGGCCCTGCGCAAGCCTGCGCCCGTCGGGCGCCCCCGCCTCAGCGGCGCGCGGTTTCGGCGCGCGAGCGGCCACCCTTGCGCAAGGTCGAGCCCTGGCGTTCGGTGCGGCGTTCGAGGAACCGTCCGAGCAACCCGAAGAACTCCTTGGGCTCGATCGGCGTCTGCAGGAACGAGTGGATCTGGTACTTCGACTTGTCGACCGCCATGTCGCGCACGTTCTGCGCGCCGGTCAGCACGAACAGCTCGGTGGTCGTGTCGAAGCTGCGCAGGTGATTGAGCAGCTTGACGGTGCCCGGATCGGCCGGTTCGACACCGAGGAACACACAGTCGAAGTGCCGGCTGCGCATCTCGTTGATGCCTGCGTAGCCGACGCCGACGGTGACCGTGAACTCAGGGAACTGCTGCAGACCGACCTTGACCAGGTCACGCACCAGCGGATCCTTCTCGACGAGTAGCACTTCCATGGGGTTCCTCGGCGCCTTCTATCGGCAGCCGCGCCGCGCGGGCAGCGCGAGCCGCCCACGCGCCCATGCCACCGGCAGATCTGCCGACTTGAACGCGGACCGCCCAGCCGTTCTCGTGGCGCGGCCATGAACACCCTCGCCGGCGTCGACGAAGCAGGACTGGGCCCGATCCTCGGGCCACTGGTCGTCGCCGGCGTCGTCATGCAGGGCCCCGCCGGCGCCGATCCGTGGCGCAAACTGCAGCGGCACGTGGGCCGCAAGAAGCACGAGAAGGGCAAGGTCCGCGTCGCCGACAGCAAGAAGGTCAACCAGGGCCCCCACGGCGCGCTGCGCCTCGAGGAGACCGCGCTGGTGTTCTGGACCGCGTGGAAGGGCGAGTTGCCGGACACCCTCGGGGATTGGCTCGAACGACTCGACATCGACGTCGAGCCCCTGCGCCGCTGCCCGTGGTACGAGGACCTGTCGCTGGCCCTGCCGCGCGTCGCCGACCGCGCCTGGATCGAACTGCAGGCCGAGCTCGTGCACCGCGCCCTGGCCAAGGCCGAGCTGTCCTTGCTCGACATCGCCGTGCGCCCCGTCGACGTCGAGGAGTGGAACGGCCTGATCGCCGACACCGACAACAAGAGCCGCGCCCACTTCCACGCCTACAGCGAGGTCATCGCGCGCCTCGTCGGCAAGGTTCCCACCGCCGCCGAGGGCGAGGTCGCGCACCTCGTCGCCGACCGCTGCGGCGGCCGCATGCACTACGGCGGCGACCTGCGGCGCCTGTTTCCCGATACGCGCGTCGAGACCCTGCACGAAGAACCTGCCGTGTCGCAGTACCGCCTGCGCGGCGCACGCGGCGCGATCGACGTGACGTTCAGCGAGAAGGGCGAGGAGCGCGCGTTCCCGACGGCGCTGGCGAGCTGCTTTGCGAAGTACACGCGCGAACTCATGGTCGAGGTGATCAACAACTGGTTCGGCGCGCGCGTGCCGGGGCTCACGCCCACGGCCGGGTACTACGTCGACGGGCACCGGTGGCTCGACGAGGTGATGCCGCACCTGCCGACGCTGCACGTGCCGACGCAGCGGTTGATCCGGGTGCGGTAGCGGGCGGCCTGCTCGGGCGAGCTCCATCGGAGCGGCCCCGGCGCGCCCGAGCCCACGCGTCAGAACGTCTGCGGCTCGACGCCGTTGCTCCGGCTCGTGCAGTGACGCGCGAGCTACCCCTCGTAACCCACGTCTTCCGCCAGCCCCGACCCGTTCGCGGCCGCCACCGCGAGTTGGTCGCACCGTTCGTTCTCGACGTCGCCGGTGTGGCCGCGCACCCAGCGCCAGTCGATCGTATGACCGTCGACGGCGAGCAGCAGGCGCTGCCAGAGGTCCTGGTTCTTGACGGGCTTCTTGTCGGCGGTGCGCCAACCCTTCTTCTGCCAGCTCGCGAGCCAACCCTTGGTCATCGCATGGATCAGATACTGCGAATCGGACCACAGCGTCACGTCGCACGGCCGCTTGAGCGCCTCGAGGCCGACGATCGCGCCGAGCAGTTCCATGCGGTTGTTGGTGGTGCGCTGGTAGCCGGCCGACAGCTCCTTGCGGTGCTCGCCGGCGAGCAGCACGGTGCCGTAGCCGCCTCGGCCGGGGTTGCCGAGGCAGGCCCCGTCGCTGTAGATCGTGACGCGCTGACGCGAAGGCATGGGCGAGCGGTGTAGCCGGTGGGCGCCACCGTCACAACGACGGCGCGACGTTCGTCACCGCAGGCGGAACTCCGCTTCGCCGCGATCTTGGGCAACGGGCAACTCGAACGGGCCGGCGCGCGCGGCGTCACCCGCGGCGCCGTCGAGCAACTGCAGCGTGAACGGGCCGTACGGCGCCGGCGTGATCTCGATCTCGCCGGCCGCGTCGGTCGCGAGACCGCCGACGCGAAAGTACTGGCGTTGCCCTTCGACCTTGAGGCGGCGCCCGGCGACGGGTTTGCCCGCGGCGTCGAGCAGGCGGATGCGCATGGTGCGGATGCGCGCGGCGACCGCGTAGTCGTGGCTGCCGCCGGCGGCGACCTGCAGGCGGTCGGGAAGCGGCAGCATGTGCCAACCGGGCCCGGGCTGCGCCGCGATCGCGAGCAGCACGTCGTACTCGCCGGGCGCGAGGACCTTCTCGACGACGCCGCGCTCGTCGGCGGTCGCGCGCGCGGCCCATTGCGGCTCGATGCGGCGCACGAACAGCTGGGCGCCCGCCAGCGGTGCGCCGTCCAGCGTGACGCGCAGGGTCATCGTTCCCGGCAGGCACGGGCGCACGTCGAACTCGGCGCGCGTCGTCTGGCCGCCGCGGATCACGACTTCGCCGAGCGGCGCGTTGAGCATCGGCGAACCGGGCACGGCGTCGGGGGGATACTCGAGCGTCAGCGCGCAGCGCCCATCCGGCAGCGGTTGCAGGGCGAACGTGCCGTCGTCGGCCACCAGCGCGGAGGACAGCGCCGGGCCGCCGTCCATGGGTCTGGCATAGACGCGCACGGAGGAGTCCTCGACACCGGTCGGAAGCCTGCCGACCGCCTCGGGTGGCACCAGCTGCCCCAGCAGCACACCGCCGCGCACCAGATCGAGCACCTTGCGGCTCGTCCCCGCGGGCACGTCGATGACCAGCAGCTGCGGCAACAACCCCTCACTGCGCACGCGCAGCGAGTATCGACCCGGCGGCACGCGCAGCACCACGCCGGTGTCGCCAGCGGCGCCGCGCGCCATGGTGAACCACGACAGCGTGCGCAACCGGCCCTCGTCGACCACGTCGAAGTCGATCGACTCACAGTCGAGGTTGCACGGCGGTCCCGCGACATCCAGCACCAGTTCGACCGTGAACTCGGGTGGCGGCGAGCCGGTCGCCGAAAGGTGCAGTTCTCCCGGCTCGCTCGCCTGGGCGATCACCTCGGCGGGCACGTTCGTGGCGGACACCTCGAACTCGACCGGACCGATCGCGCGCCATGGCAGGTCGAAAGGGCGCGCGCGCACGAACACCAGGTAGCGCCCGAGCCGCAGCCCTTCGAGCCGCGTCCGGCCGTCACGCGCGGCGCGCGTGGCGAGCACCGGCTGCGCCAGCAGGTTGCCGCGCTCGCCGCGCCGCAGCCACAGCACGTCGTAGTCCGGCGCGGGCACACCAAGGGGATCGCGCACCACCAGCCAGGTCCCGGGCAGCGGGCGCATCACCACATGCACGTCCTTCTGCCCCCACCGCAAGCGCTCGTCGGGGGCAGGCGCGACCTGTTCGCGACCTCGCAGCGAAGCCGTCAGGGCAGCGCCCGGCTTGCCGTCGTCGTGCCGCGGCGCCGCGCGCGCCACCGCGAACGTGCCGTCGACGCCGCTCTGGCTCGTGCCGTAGAAGCCTTCGCCGATCGCCGACACCGCCACGTCGGCGATCGGCACGCCCTGCTCGTCGACCACCACGCCGGTGATCGTCATCGCGGGATCGGGCCGTTCGACCACGACGCGCAGGAGGTGCTCGGTGACCCCCGACGGAATCGTCGTCGTGCGCGGCTCGACCAGGGCGCCGCTGCCGTCGGCGTTCACGTAGAACTCGCCCTCGGGCATGTCCTCGACCACGAACGCACCGCGCGCGTCACTGGTCGCGCGGCGCAGGATCGTCCCGTGATCGCGGCGCGCGCTCATCAGCAGCACCCGCACGCCCTCGACCGGCGCGCCATCGGGATGCACCACGCTGCCGCGAACGGTCGTCGCCGCGATCTGCGCTCGGCCGGCAGACATCTCGGTGGTGGGGCGCGCGGAGTCACCCGCTTCGACAAGGGTCCGGTTCGTGGCTGCGGCCGTTCCCGAGTTCGGCGGCCCACCGTCCGCCGCGACCGTTCCCGCGCGCTGCACACCGACGAGTGTCGTCGGGGCCGGCAACGTTCCGAACGACTGCCATACCAGCCAGACGAGGAGCAGCAGGCAGAGCCCGGCCGCGGCGACGAACCACGCGCGCATTGGGTGGATGCTAATCCTGGTCCGCGGGTCCGCGAAGGCGGAAGTCATCGGTCACCAAGTAGCCATGGCGCCATGATGTCGCCGATTCGTGACCAGGTGCGGTCACGCGAGACCGTGGGGCGCGAACAGTCATGCCGGCACACCCCGTGCAGGTCGGCTTGTGGGATGTGGCCACGTCCGATATGGGTACCCATATGAAGACGACCGTAGAGATTGCCGAGGACCTCCTCCGCCAGGCGAAGGTCGTAGCCGGCAAGGAACGGATCACCCTGCGCGCCTTGATCGAGGAGGGGCTGCGGTGGGCTCTGAACAAGCGCCGCCGGCGAGGACGCTTCAAACTGCGCGACGCCAGCGTGCCTGGCAAGGGACCGCAGCCCGGGGTGACCGAAGGCGACTGGTCGACGTTACGCGATCAGAGCTACAGCGGGCGCGGGGCATGATCGCGGTCGATACGAACATCCTCGTCTACGCCCACCGCAAAGATTCCGCTTGGCACGAGAAGGCCGCGCGGGTGATGCAGCAACTCGCCGAGGGCCGCGCGAATTGGGCGCTGCCCTGGCCATGCGTGCACGAGTTCCTGGCCATCGTCACGCACGCGAAGATCTACACGCCCCCCTCGACCATTGCCCAGGCACTGGATCAGGTGGAGGCGTGGCTGCAGTCACCGGGCATTGTCATGCTTGCCGAGGGCGAGGCGCACTGGGATACGCTGCGTGCGACCCTCGCCAACAGCCGGATGCGCGGCCCTCAGGTTCACGATGCGCGCGTTGCGGCCCTGTGCCTGCAACACGGCATCACGGATCTCTGGACTGCCGATCGCGACTTCGGCCGAATCACCGGCCTTCGGACCCGCAACCCGCTCTTGGACTGACCAGGCTTGGGGCGCCGCGACGCGCGTCGCACCGGCACGCACACCGAACACCCGATGCAGCGGGGAGGCCCAACGGAGCATCGCACCCGAACGCCGCCGCTTCCCCACCTGAGACGCTGCCCGCCGCCGTGGCATCGGCACATCCGCGCCCGACCATGCCGCGCCGATCCGCCCCGCCTTGCATGGGATAGGCTCCTCCGTAACGTCTGCGCGCCGCTTCCCTGCCCACTCGATGCCACCGCTGATCTCCGTAGTCATCCCGGTCCGCAACGGCCGGCGAACGATCGGTCGGTGTCTGCAGGCTGCGATGGCCTCGCAGTTCGAGGACTTCGAGGTGGTCGTCGCCGACGACGGTTCGACCGATGACACCGCGGCGATCGTGACCGGGATCGCGGCCAGCTCGGACAAGCTGCGGCTGCTGCAACTGCCCCATCGCGGCGCGGCCGGCGCGCGCAACGCCGGCGCCGCGGCCGCTACCGGCGAGTTCTTGTTCTTCATCGACGCCGACTGCCTGCTGCAGCCCGACGCGGTCGCCAACGCGGCGCGCGCGATGCGGGGCGCCGACGCCAAGACCGTGGTCGGCGGCACCTACACCCTGGCGGCGCCCGACGAGAACTTCTTCGGCAAGTTCCAGTCGGCGTTCATCCACCACAGCGAGACCAAGTATCCCGACCGACCCGACTACATCGCCTCGCACGCGCTGGTGATCAGGAAGGCGACCTTCGATGCCACCGGCGGTTTCCCCGAGTCGTTCATGCCGATCATCGAGGACGTCGAATACGCGCACCGCCTGCGCCGCACCGGCCACCGCCTGGTCATGGACGCCAGCATCCTGGTGCAGCACGTGTTCCTGTTCACGCTGCGCGGCTCGCTGCGCAACGCCTTCAAGAAGTCGCGGTTCTGGACGCGCTACTCGCTGCACAACAAGGACGTGTTCGCCGATTCGGGCACCGCGTCGTTCGAGCTCAAGGCGGCCACGGCGGCGCTCGGCACGACGATCTTGCTGGTTCTGGGCTGGTTCTTCACCGGGCTGCCGATACTGCTGTGGCCCCTGCCCTTGCTGTGGGCCGCAACCTTTGTCGTTTGTTTCGGGCTGCTGCGGGCCTACTTCCGGGCCGGCGGGCTGTCCCTGCTGCTGCCTGCCGTGGTCTACTTCTTCGCCATCTATCCGATCCCGGTAGGCCTGGGCGCCGTCGTCGGCATCCTCGAATACCCACGCAAGGGAGTGCACTAGTGTCCTTCTCACCCCTGCGCCACGTCGACTCGATCTTCTGGAAGCGCAAGCCGGTCCACGTGACGTTCTTCGTCACCAAGATCTGCAACGCGGCGTGCCCGTTCTGCTTCTACATCTGGCGCGAGGACGGCCCGGCACCCGGCGAACTGACGCTGCCCGAGATCGAGAAGGTCGCCGACTCGCTGCCCAACCTCTTGTGGCTCGCGTTCAGCGGCGGCGAGATCTTCGTGCGCAAGGACTTCGCCGAGATCGTCGAGACCTTCTATCGCAAGAACAAGCCGGTCGTGATGCTGTTCCCTACCAACGGCATCATGACCGAGAAGATCGTGGCGACGATGCGCCGGCTGTGCGCGTCGTGCCCCGAGAGCCGCATCGTCTGCAAGATCTCGCTCGACGGCCCACCCGACTACCACGACAAGATGCGCGTGGTGAAGGGCTGCTACGAGAAGGCGATGAAGACCTACCACGGTCTGGTGCCGCTGCTCGAGGAGTTCGAGAACTTCGACCTCGGCGTCAACACCGTGCTGTGTGAGGCCAACCAGGACCTCGTCGACGGCTTCATCGACACGATCGCCGAGACGATGCCGAAGATCACCACGCACACGGTGTCGTTGGCGCGCGGCGACATGCCGAGCCCCGAGCTCAAGAACGTGCAGCTCGAGAAGTACAAGGCCGCGGTGCTCAAGCTCGAGGACCGCGTCAAGAACGGCAAGCTGCCCGTCTACCGCTTCCCGGGCGGCAAGTGGAAAGCCGCGCAGGACATCGTGCAACGCCAGCTGATCTTCGAGACCGCGCAGCAGGAGAAGCGCCTGTCGAACTGCTACGCCGGCACGTTGAACCTCGTGCTCGCCGCCAACGGCGATCTGCACCCGTGCGAGGAGTTCTCGATGCACTTCGGCAACGTCAAGGACCACGGCTACGACGTCACCAAGGTGCTGCAGACCGCGCAGGCCAAACAGATCCTCGCCGACATCAAGGCTTGGAAGTGCCACTGCACGCACGAGTGCTTCATGATGACGAACACGTTGTTCAATCCGCGGATGATCCCCAAGATCGCCAAGGAGTACATCAAGCTGAAACCCGCACCGACGGTGCAGGCGGCGCGCAGCACGCCGTCGCCGACGCCGTCCCCCTCGAACTGAGCCATCCCCCCTACCCGGGCGCATGCAGATCCACGAGACGCGCGTTCTGCACCGCCCGGCGGTGAAGAGTCGCTATTTGCCCGAAGGACCGCGCGCGCTCGCGCCGTCACGCCTGCTGTGGCTGACGATCCAGTCGGGAGCCTCGGCAACGCACGGCGAGCTGCACGTGCTCAACGCGCTGCGCAGCGAGAACCGGTCCTGGAAGCTGCCGGGCCGCCCCGGTTTTGCGCTGCCGACCGATCGCGACGGCGTGTTCCTGATCGGCATGGAGCGCGCGATCGGCCTGTTCGACACCTACCGGCAACGCTTCACGCCCATCGTCGAGGGCATCGACCAGCACACCACCGGCACGATCGTCAACGACGGCGAACTGTGCAGTGCCGGGCTCGTGTTCGGCACCAAGGACACCGCGTTCGCCGAGAACAAGGCCGGCCTGTGGTTCTTGCGCCGACACGATCTGCAGCTGTTCTGCCTGCGCCGAGACCAACTGTGCAGCAACGGCAAGATCGTGCGCGAACTGCCCGGCGCGCGGCTGGAGTTGTTCGACATCGATTCGCCGTCGCGCACCGTCGTGCGTCACGAACTCGATCCCGCGACCGGCACGCTCGGCCCAGGCCGGATCGTCGTCGACCTGCGCGGCGAACGCGCCGTTCCCGACGGCATGGTGCTGGTGCCCGGCACCGACGATGCCGTGATCGCGATGTTCGACCCTGGCCCCGCCGAGTACGGGCGCGCGCTGTGGTGCTCCTTGCGCACCGGCGAGATCCGGCGTGAGTTCCGCACGGCCTCCGCCGCGCAGGTGACCTGCCCGGCGTGGCTGCCGACATCGCAGGGAACGCAGCTGGTGCTCACCACCGCCGCCGAGAACCTGTCGCGCGAACAGCTCAGCACACAACCCAACGCCGGCTGCCTGTTCGTCTGCGAGGTGCAGGTCGAGCCGCCGCCGATGCCGGTCTGGCGCTGCTGAGAACCGCGATTCAGACTTCATCGGCGTCGCGCAGACGCCGCGCCTCGACCACCAGTGCCGGCCAGAAGGCGGCGAAGTCCGCCTCGAGCTCGGTGTAGTGCGCACGCAGCAGGTCGCCACCGGCCGCGAGCGGTGTGGGCCGCTGCACCCGTCTGGCCATGCGCGCGAGGATCGCGTCGATGCCGGGCAGGTGCGCGTAGCTGCCGAGCCAGTCCTCACGCTGCAGCCACGGCAACAACTCACGCAGCCGCGGCGGCAGTTCCAGTTCGTGCGCGCGCAACTCGGCGTGCACCTCGGCGACGAAGGCGGCCAGCGACCGACCGTCGCCCCAACGTTGCCAGTCGCGCGCCAGGAAGTGGTCGTAGAACACGTCGATCAACACGCCCGCGAAGCGGCGCTGTGGGGCTCCCAGCCGTTCGCGGCTGGCGCGCACCGCCGGGTGCGCGTCGACGAAGCGATCGATCGCGCGGTGCTGCCACACGCCGCGCTGCAGTTCGGAATGCATCGCCGTGAGGTCGACGCCGCGCACGAAGTCGCCGGCCAGGTTGCCGATGCGCAACCGACCAGGCGACTGTGCCAGGTGCAGATGTGCCAGCCAGTTCACGGCTGCGCGTGAACGTCGCCGCGAGGCGCCGCCGGCCACAGCAGGCGGAAGACCGTGCCGTGCCCCTCTTCGCTGACCGCGGTGATCGCCGCACCGTTGCGGCGCACGATGCCGCGCACGCTGGCCAACCCGAGGCCTCGGCCGTGCACCTTGGTGGTGAAGAACGGGTCGAAGATGCGGCGCAGCACCGCGTCGGCCATGCCGGGCCCGTCGTCGGCGACTTCGATCCAGACGTAGTCGCCGGGCGGCAACTCGAGTTCGAAGCCGGCAGCTCCCGGGGCGCGCGACGGCAACCGGGTCGTGCCAAGACGCACCACCACGGTGCCGCTTCGACCGGCCAAGGCCTCGACTGCGTTCTGCAGCAGGTTCTGCAGCACCTGGTGCAGGTGCGTCGGATTGGCGAGCACCCGCAGGCCGTGCGCTTCGCTGAGCACCTCGAGCGCGATCCCGTGCGGCGCGAGTTTACGCACGCGGCCGAGGCACGCCTGCGCCACCTCGGCGACAGCGACCGCAACGCGTTCGACCGGCCCCGCTCCTGCACCCGACAGCAGCGAACGACACAAACTGCCCGCGGTCATCGCCTGCGACTCGATCTCGTCCAGGCGGTCGCGCAGCGGACCCGTCGCGTCGTCCTGGGCGAGACCGACCTCGCCGAGGATCGTGGTCAGGATGTTGTTGAGGTCGTGCGCCAGACCGCCCGCCAACACCCCCAAGCCGTGCAGCCGCCGCGCCTCCTCGAGCCGTTCTTGCACCTCCCCCTGTTCCTGCAGCTGCCGCAACCGTTGCGTGGCGTCCTGGATCACCACGACGGCGCCGGTGACGCAACCGTCGGCATCCTTGATCGGTGCCGCGGTGTCGTCGACGGGGATGCGTGTGCCATCCCGCCGCACGAGTTCGACGCCGGGCTCGAGGTAGACGGTCGCCTCCCCCATCATCGCGCGCGCGACCACGTCGTCGAGCGCCTCGTGGGAGACGTCCTGGACCAGGCGCAGCACGTCGGCGCTCGGGATGCCGAGCGCATCGGACAGCTTCCACCCCGTGACCCGCTCGGCGGCCGGGTTGAGGTAACTGACCCGCCGCGACGCGTCGGTGACGATCACGGCGTCGCCGATGCTGCGCAGGGTCGTCGCCAACCAGTTCTCCATGCTGCGCAGCCGCTGCTCGGCGGCGTGACGATGGAACGCCATCTCCAGCACCGGGTGCAGCTCGCGCGCATGGAACGGCTTGAGCACGTAGCCGAGCGGTTCGGTGTTGCGGGCGCGACCCAGCGTCGTCTCGTCGGCGTGCGACGTCAGATAGACGAAGCCGATGCGCTGCTCCTGCAGCCAGGCAGCGAGCTCGATGCCATCGCGCGATCCCTTGATGCGGATGTCGAGCAACGCCAGCTCAGGGCTGCTGGTCTGCGCCAGCCGCTCGGCAGCACCGGCGGAATCGGCGACGCCGACCACTTCGTAGCCCATCTGTCCAAGACACATGCGCAGGTCTTCCGCAACGATCGCTTCGTCCTCGACGATCATGACTCGACGCGTCGTCATCACCTTTCCTCCTCGTGGTCGTCGCTGCGCACCGAGCCGACGGGTTCACCACGTGCCCGGCGCGCGAAGTCGATGCGGAAACCGGTGCCCGACCCGGGCAGCCGGTGCAAGGCGCCGTCCAGCTGGCGGACCAGGCCGCGCACCAGCCGCAGGCCCAGGCCGCGCGAATGCTCGTAGTCGATTTCGTCGGCGATGCCGACGCCATCGTCACTCACCTCGAGGGCTGCGCACTCGCCGTCGACGTCGCGCAGCCCGACCCGAATCGTGCCGCACCCGCTCGGGAACGCGTGCTTGAGAGCGTTGGTGACGAACTCGTTGAGGATCAGCCCGATCGGGATCGCCGTCTGGATGTCGAGGCCCAATGCCTCGGCGTCGACCTGCAACTCGACGCGCGAGGCTCGATCGGCGTAGGAGCGCACCAACATGCGCGCGAGATCGGCGACGTAGTCGCCGCCGTCGAGTGCCGCGAGGCTGTCGGAGGCGTAGAGCTTCTCGTGGATCATGGCCATCGCGTGCACCCGCGCCTGGCACTCGGCGAACATCGCGCGATAACGCGGTTCGTCGACCGCGCTGGTCTGCAGATTCAACATGCTCGAGACCACCTGCATGTTGTTCTTGACACGATGGTGGATCTCACGCAACAGCGTCTCTTTCTCGGCGAGCGACGCCCGCAGCCGGTCCTCGCCGAGCTTTCGCTGCGTGATGTCGATGATCGAAGCCACGACGAACAGTTCGCCGGTGGCGTTGAGCGGATTCAGCCCGATCTCGATCGGCACCTCGCTGCCGTCGCGGCGTCGTCCGTAGAGGTCGCGACCCGCCCCCATCGCGCGCACGGCCGGCGCGCCGAAGTAGCCGTCGCGGCGCTCGGGATGCCGTTCGCGGAAGCGCTCGGGCACGAGCACCTCGACGGGCTCGCCGACCAGGTGTTCGTGCAGGTATCCGAACAGGTCCAGGCAGTGCCGATTGGCCAGACGGATCAACCCGCCGCGATCGACGAGCAGCATCGCGTTGGGGGCCGCGTCGAACACGTGACGCAGCAGGTCTCCGGAACCGACGGCTCCGTCGCTCGGACCATTTCCTTCGATCGGCATGTGCTCCTTTTCCTTAGTATGGCATCGGCAACGCCAACATCCAGGACCATCTGACCTCACCGTGATCGGGCGTGGTTGCCGATGACCACGGCATGCAAGCCACCACCACGCTCGTGCTCGGCTGTTGGGCACTGATGCTCGTCGGCGGCATGGGGCTGTTGCTGCATCACGGCACCACCGCTGGCCCCATCGGCACGGTCGGCGAGCGTTTGCCTCCCGATGCCGCGGCGGTGCTCGAACCATCGGGTGAAACCCCGCTGGTCGTGCTGTGCGCGCATCCCCAATGCCCCTGCCTGCCGAGCACGTTGGTCGAACTGCGCCGTGTACTTACCGATGCCCCCGCGGTCGACCTGCGCGTGCTCACCTTTGCGCCGTCGACACCGCCCGCGGAATGGGATCCGCAAGCCTCGGCGAGACTGCAGCAGCAGTTGCCCGATGCCAGGCATCTGGTCGATCGCGACGGCATCCTCGCGACGCGACTCGGTGCCGCTACGTCGGGCCACGTGTTCGTGTTCGCGCCGACCGGCGAGCTGCGCTTCTCGGGCGGCATCACGGCGGGCCGCGGCCACGTCGGCGACAACGCCGCAGCCCGCGCCTTGGGGAAAACCCTGACGTCGGGCACCGCCGAAACAACACCTCGGGCTGTATTCGGGTGCCCCCTGCAAGCCGATGAGCCTCACCTAGATGAACCCCGTTGCTGCGAACTTCGATGACGCGGTGCGCTCGCGCGTAGCGTGTGACCTGCTTTCCTTCTCCCGCCGCGTCGATCGCGGCATGCTGTGGCTGCTCGTGATCGAGACGGCGCTCGCGGTGGCCCTCGCGGTGCTGTGGTCACCAACCGCCTGGGCCGGGGCCGCGGTCGCCACCCACGTGCACGTGATCGCGGCGCTGCTGATCGGCGGCGGCTCGACCGCCGCGTTCGCCTGGCTCGCGCACCATCGCGGCGGCGAAGCGATCACCCGACACGTCGCTGCAGTCAGCACGATGGCGATGAGCGCGCTGTTCATCCATCTGGCCGGCGGCCGCATCGAGGTGCACTTCGGCGTGTTCGTCACGCTCGCTTTCCTCGCCGCCTACCGCGACTGGCGCGTGATGCTCACCGGCATGGTGACCGCCGCCGCCGACCACGTCGGCCGCGGCGTGCTGCTGCCGCGCTCGGTATTCGGCACCGACACCGTCGACCTGTTGCGCATCTTCGAACACGCGGGGTATGTCGTCGTCGAAGTCGGCGTGCTGGTCCTGATCTGCCGCCTGGCGGTGACCGAGATGCAGCGTTTCGCCGAGCAGGTGGTGCGGACCGAGCAGGCGCAGGCCGAGGTCGAAGCCGCACAGCGTGAGCTGAGCAGCAAGGTCGACCAGGCGCGCCAGGACGCCGAGCAGCGTGTGCACTCGATCGTCGAAGGGTTTCGCACGATCTCCAGCCAGATCGAGCAGAGCGCCCAGAGCACCCACGCCCTGCAGAGCATCGGCAAGACCAACCACGATCACGCCAACAAGGGCAGCGAGGTGCTGGCCAGCACCATGCAGCGCTTCCAGGGCCTTGCCGCCTCGGTGCAGTCCAGCCAACAGCAGATCGAGGCCCTGGTCGTGGCCGGCAAGCAGATCGCGCAGATCACCGGTTCGATCGCCGGGATCGCGTTCCAGACCAACCTGCTGGCGCTCAATGCCGCCGTCGAAGCCGCGCGCGCCGGCGAACACGGCAAGGGCTTTGCCGTCGTCGCCGAAGAGGTGCGCGACCTCTCCGGCCGATCGAGCGCGGCCGCGCGCCAGATCGAGGAGTTTGCGCGCACCGTGCAAGAACGCGCCAACGAGCTGGCCTCGGTCACGCAGGCGGCCAACGACGAAGCCAGGTCCGGGCTGAGTCTGATCGATCACGCCGAGGCTTCGATCCGTTCGATCCAGGCCAGCGCCGACACCCTGGGCGCCGCCGTCGACAGTGCGCTGACCGCGAACTCGACATTGTTGGCGCGCAGCAGCCAGCTGCAGGAAGAGGTCGAGAAGCTGCTGAACTGAGGCGCGACCGGCGACGACCGCTGCCGGTGCATCCACTGGGGCGGCCCCAGCGATCTGCAGGCATGCCCCACGCCGCGCGTTCCCCGCTGTTCCACCTCGCCGCCTGCCTCGTCCTGCTGTCCACCGTCGCCTGCAGCACGACCTGGCCGCGCCGCGACCCGACCGGCGAGACCTTCCCGACGGTGACCGGCACCTCGCTGGCCGGCGACGAAGTCAGGCTGCCCGAAACCGGCGCCGGTGCGCCGCTGCTGCTGCTGATCGGTTACGAACAGGAAACCCAGTTCGACCTCGACCGCTGGCTGCTCTCCCTGGACCAGCTCGGCTGGCGCGAACGCACCCTCGAGCTGCCGACGATCCCCGGCATGATGCCGCGCCTGTTCTCGGGCTACATCGACGGTGGCATGCGGCGCGGCATTCCGCAGGAGGACTGGGCAGGCGTGGTCACCGTCTACGGCGACGCCGCGGCGATCGCCGCGTTCACCGGCAACGAGGACGGCCTGCCAGGGCGGGTGCTGCTGCTCGATGCGAACGGCGTGGTGCGCTTCTTCCACGACCGCGGCTTCTCGGTCGGCACGCTCAACCGACTCGTCGCCAGCCGCGACCGACTGCTCACGGCCCGCTGAGTGCGTGATCGGGCGACGGCAGCGGCCTAGACTGCTCGCCCCCGATGAGCACCGAACTGCCCGACAAGTACCAGCCGCAGACCCTCGAGCCCGCCGTGACCGCGCGCTGGCTCGAGCACAAGGCCTTCGCCGCCCACCCCGACGCCCGCGACCAGCGTTACGTCGTGATGATGCCGCTGCCCAACGTCACCGGCGCGCTGCACATGGGGCACGCGATGGACAACGTGATGCAGGACTTGCTGATCCGCTGGCACCGCATGCAGGGCGACAACACCCTGTGGCAGTGCGGCACCGATCACGCCGGCATCGCGACGCAAGCCGTGGTCGAGAAGCGCCTCAAGGAGCTCGAGAACAAGACCCGCCACGACGTCGGCCGCCAGGGACTGGTCGAGCGCATCCACGACTGGGCCGCGCAGAGCCAACAACGCATCCGCAAGCAGCAACAGGGCATGGGCTGCTCGTGCGACTGGGACCGCGCTCGGTTCACGATGGACGAAGTCTGTGCGCGCGCCGTGCGGCACACGTTCTTCGCGATGTTCAAGGACGGCCTGATCTTCCGCGGCAACCGGCTGGTGAACTGGGACTGCGCGCTGCAGACCGCGGTCGCCGACGACGAGCTCTACAAGGCGACGGTGCAGGGCAAGTTCCACTACCTGCGTTACCCGGTGAAGGACGCCGCCGCGGGCGAACCGACGCACGTGCTGGTGGCGACGACGCGACCCGAGACGATGCTCGGCGACACCGCGGTCGCGGTGCACCCCGACCCGGCCGGCGCGATGCAGGCAGCGATCACCGCGCAGCGGCAGAAGCTCGACGACGCGCCCGCCAAAGAGAAGGCCACCGCGCAGCAGGAACTCGAGCGCCTCGAACAGCGCCAACGCGAGCTGCTGCCGACGCTCGTGCAGATCGCGGCGATGGCCAAGGCCGGCCGCAAGATCAACCTGCCGCTCACCGGCCGCGAGATCCCGCTGCTGCTCGACGAGTGGGCCGACCCCGCGCTCGGCACGGGCTGCGTCAAGATCACGCCGGCGCACGACCCCAACGACTACCTGGTGTGGCAGCGCCACCCCGAGATCGGTGCCATCAACGTGCTGAACGCCGACGGCACGATCAGCGACAAGGGCGGCAAGTATCGCGGCCTGGACCGTTTCGCCGCGCGCGACGCGGTGCTGGCCGACCTCGCCGCGCTCGGCCTCGTCGACCGGATCGAGGACCGCACCATGGAGATCGACCACAGCGACCGCAGCAAGACGATCGTCGAGCCGTACCTGAGCAAGCAGTGGTTCGTGCACATGGCCGACGTCGACGGCGGCGTGCTGATGGGTCGCGGGACCGACAAGGACTTCCGCGCCGCGGGCCTGGCCCAGGTCGCGCTCGACGCCACCGCCGGCGCGTTGCCCCCGTTGCCCGACGGCAGCGCGCGCCAGCACGTGCGCTTCCATCCCGACCAGGACCGCTACCGCAAGATGTACGACCAGTGGCTCGCGGAGAAGCGCGACTGGTGCATCAGCCGACAGCTCTGGTGGGGCCACCGCATCCCGGTGTTCCGCGGCGAGATGGCGGTCGAGAAGCTGCTGATGCTCGAGCCGATGCTGGGCAGCCAGCTGCAGCGTGCGGACGTCGCCGCGTGGGTGCTGCTGCCCGACGGCAACCGGCTGTCGCCCAAGGACGCGTTCGCGCACCTCAAGGGCCCCAACGCCCCCACCACCGTCGAGGTGCAGATCTGCTTCCTCGACGCCGCGCAGGACCCGCAGCTGGGCCCGATCCTCGCCAGCGCGGGCCTCGAGCTCGACCCCGACGTGCTCGACACGTGGTTCAGCTCGGCGCTGTGGCCGCACAGCACGCTGGGCTGGCCGAATCCAGGCACCGCCGTGGTCGACGCCGGCCAACCGGCGCTCGGCGGCGGCGACGGCACTGCCGACGCGCTGTCGTACTACTACCCCGGCTCGTGCCTCGTGACCGGCCGCGACATCATCACGCTGTGGGTCGCGCGCATGGTGCTCACCGGGCTCTACAACCTCGGCGACGTGCCGTTCACGGACGTGTTCTTGCACGCGACGATCCTGGACGGCAAGGGCGAGCGCATGAGCAAGAGCAAGGGCAACGGCATCGACCCGCTCGACATCATCGAGCGCTACGGCGCCGACGCGCTGCGCTACGTGGTGTGCGAGCTGCAGACGGGCACGCAGGACATCCGCCTGCCGGTGCAGGCGATCTCGCCGTTCACCAAGGAAGGTGAGCCCGAACGGCTCGTCGACCTGGCGACCGCCAAAGCCGGCCCCTACCTCGGCACGTTCCTCGACCCGGAGACGAAGCAGCCGATGGACCTGATCGGCCAGTACGCCAACGAAGGGATCACCCCGGCGAAGGCCACCAGCGAGCGCTTCACCGTCGGCGCCAACTTCTGCAACAAGCTGTTCAACGCGGCGCGCTTCGCGTTCTTGAACCTCGACGGCGCCGCGTTCACCCCGCTCGACGTGGCGGCGCTGCCGCTCGAGGACCGCTGGATCCTGTCGCGGCTCGCGAACGCGATCGCAACGGTGCACGGCCAGCTCACCGCCTACAACCCCGCCGCGGCGATCAACGCCGCGCGCGACTTCTTCTGGAACGAGCTCTGCGACTGGTACCTCGAGATGGTCAAGCCGCGCTTCAAGGAAGGCGCGGACGCGGCCGCCGCCGCCACCGGCAAGCAGGTGCTCGCCGCGGTGCTCGACCAGACGCTGCGCCTGTTGCACCCGTTCGTGCCGTTCCTGACCGAGACGCTGTGGACGAAGCTGCGCGAGCTGGCACCGACGCGCGGCCTGCAGCAGCCGTTCGCCGACAG
>CAYMPV010000045.1:0-39455 GCA_964392305.1 uncultured candidatus Brocadiaceae bacterium | reverse complement strand
GCTCGACAAGGCCGGCCGCTGAGTCCCGATCGGCGCGGGCCCGGCTCAGCGCACGTGCACCTCGATGCCGCGTGTCGCCAGCAGGCCCGTGCTGTTGGCGCCCGGCTGCAGGTAGAACCACTGCGCGTGGAAGTCGATCGGCAGCGGCGGCCAGTCGCCGAGCACGATCGGGAACTCGGCGCTGCCGTCGAGGCGGGTCAGCGTGAAGTACGAGCCGAGGTAGGGACCACCCGAGTCGACGAGCAGGGTGCAACCCGGCATGCCGGCGAAGCCCAGCGACAGCTGCGCGGGCGCGAACGACAACGCGATCAGCGCGCCCTGCTGCGGCGCGGCGTTGTCGAGCGTGATCGCGAACAGGTTGTCGCCGCAGCGCGGCACGTGGTTGGTGGCGATGTTGCCGCCGCACGAGATGCCGTAGGTCAGGCTGCGCGCCTCACTCGGGTAGGACAGGCTGCGCGCGTAGACGCCCGGCGTCGGCGTGTCGACGGCGAACGCGGCGTCGAACTGGTCGTGGTCCTCGTCGAAGCAGATGGCCGGCGCGTAGCCGGGGCGCGAGCTGTTGCGGTAGAGGTCTTCCTCTTCGACGGTGCCGCCGCTGCCGCCGACGCGCACGATGCCGAGCGCGGGCTGACCGATCACCGGTTCCTTCTCGACCACGAACGCCCAGTGCGAACGGCTCTCGGTGTCGATCGCGACGCCGCCGACGCGGTAGTCCCACGAGAAGCCGAGGTCGACGGTGCGCGCGGGGCGGAACGTCGGGTTGGTGGCGGTGTCGCTCCAGTCGATGCGCATGCAGTCCACGGACGTACCGTAGTCCTGCGCGGTGGCGGTGCCGCTGCCCGTGCGCCACGAGTGCACCAGCAGGTAACGGCCGTCGAGCCCGGCGATGCGCGGCGTCAACGCGTGCTTGCCGCTCGGCAGGAACGCGATGCTCGGCCCGTAGCGCGAGCCGTTCGGCGTGACGCGCACGACCCCGACGCGCCAACTGGCACCGGCGTTGTTGCGATCGAACTGCTGGTAGGCGACGAGCCACGAGCTGTTGCCGCCGAGCGACTCGCGCGTCACCGACACGGCGTGGCGGTCGTAGCGCGTGCCCACCGCCGAGCCGACCACGAACGGTGTGCCGATCGGCAGGTTGCCCTGGCCGAGGTCGATGGTGCAGGCGAAGGCCTCGGTGTGATCGGTGTCCTGCTTGGTGGTGGTCACATCGCTCTGGAACGCGATCAGCGCGCGGGTGCCGCTCGTCGAGCTGGCGATCGTGCCGCCGACGTCGGGACGCCGCGAGCAGTCGTAGCCGCTCGGCTGCGGCACGGCCGAGACGACGGTTGTGGCCGCGGTAGCGTTGCCGGGCACCACCACGCAGCGGATCGCGGCGTTGCTCGCGAACTCACGTTCGAACGCGATCAGCCACTTCTGCGCCGCGCCGACGAAGGTCACCGCGCCGTGCTGCGTCGACCAGTTGGCCGACAGGTCGTTGTAGACCAGCAGCTGGTTGGAGTGGCCGTCGTCGCCGAGCACCGCGAACAGGTCGACGTCGTTGGCGGCATTGGTGCGCGAGTAGACCGTCAACAACCGCCTGGCGCCGCCGCTGCTGCTGCGGTGCACCGCGACGTCGCGCAACGCGCCGGCTCCGGGCCCGCCCGTGTCGACCGGCAACGTCGTCGTCAGCGGATCCACGAGCAGTGGGAATGTCGCCTCGGCGACCTGCGCGGCGGGCAGGCGCAACTGCATCGTGGTGCCGTTCCAAGTGGTCGTCATCGGCCAGCGCCGGCCGGCGGCATCGATCGCGGTCGCAGCGCCGTAGCCGAGGATCGGCGTGCCATCGTGTTCGCAGAACAGGATCGCGGTGTGTTCGTCGTTCACCGCGGCGGCGACGAGCGGCGTGCTGACGTGCCCCTGCACGACGAGGTCGCCGAGCACCGCCGGGCGCTGCCGGATCGTGAACGTCTGCTCGACGCCTTCGGCGCGCACCTCGTAGGCCTCGACGACGCCACCGAAGTCGAACTCACAGCGACCGCCGCGCACGCGCGGCGCCTCGCCGCGCCCGATCGCGACGGTCTGCTCGCCGAAGCGGACCGCGGTGTCGGTCCAACGCAGCGGCAGGTTGTGCGCGTGCGCAGGGCCGAGCACGGGATAGAAGGTGAAGCCGTCGTGCAGCGACACCTTGTAGGTGGCGCCCGCGGCCCACAGGCCGGCGCCGCCGTCGACGTCGCCGGGCACGGCGTGGATACGGGTCGGGAAGACGCCGCCGGCGACGACGGGCATCGCCTCCTGGGCCGCCGCAGCGGCGGCGAACAGGAGCGCGGAACAACGAATGGCGAAGAGAGGGTTCATGTGCAGGACTCGCAACGCGCCACGCCGACCCGGTGGCGCGCGGTGGTGATGGTTGGGCCGGCCCCGCCAAGGCGCAGTCGCGGCAGTGGTCCGGCCACGACAACGACGGGTTGACGCGCCGCGCCGCCGCAGCCGACGATCGCCGACGATCCGTGGCCGGTCCCGGGCGGTTCTTTCGCCTAGGCTGTCGGGCCAGCCCACCCCACCATCCATGCCGTCCCGCGCCGAACGAGTGAAGCAGCTGTTCGACGCCGCCATCGACCTGCCCGAGGCCGAACGCGGCGCGTTCCTCGCCGACGCCTGCAGCGGCGACGAGCAGCTGCGCGCCGAGGTGCAGGGGTTGCTGCAGGCGCTCGCCCAGGCTTCCGGATTCCTGGTCGAGGGCGGCGCGCGCAACGAGGAGGCGCCAGGCACGCAGATCGACCGCTACACCCTGCAGGAACGCATCGGCGAAGGCGGCTTCGGCGTGGTGTTCCGCGCCGAGCAGCACGAGCCGCTGCGCCGCGACGTGGCGCTCAAGGTGATCAAGCTGGGCATGGACACCAGAGGCGTGATCGCCCGCTTCGAACAGGAACGGCAGTCGCTGGCGCGCATGCAGCACCCGCACATCGCCGCGGTGTTCGACGGCGGCACCACGCCGAGCGGGCGCCCCTACTTCGTGATGGAGCTGGTGCACGGCCTGCCGATCACCAAGTACTGCCGAGAACGAGGTCTGGGCATCGACGAGCGCGTCGATCTGTTCCGGCAGGTCTGTATCGCGGTGCAGCACGCGCACCACAAGGGGGTCGTGCACCGCGACCTCAAGCCGGCCAACATCATGGTCGCCGCCGACGAGCACGGCCGCCCGGCGCCCAAGGTGATCGACTTCGGCATCGCCAAGGCGATGGATCCCGACAGCGACGCCGACGGCAACGCCGAGCCGACGCTGACGCAGCTCGGCCAACCACTCGGCACGCTCGAGTACATGGCGCCCGAACAGACGGCCGGCGGTCGCGACGTCGACGCGCGCGCCGACGTCTACAGCCTTGGCGTCGTGCTCTACGAGCTACTGGCCGGCAAGCGGCCGTTCGAGCGCGGCGAGGGCCACAGCGGCACGTTCACGGGTCTGCTCGAACGCATCCGCACCGAACCCGCGGTGCGGCCGAGCGCGCGGGTCGACGCGTTGTGCTGCCCGCTGGCCGGCGCCGACGCGCGACGCTGGGCGCGGCGCCTGCGCGACGAACTCGACTGGATCGTGCTGCGCGCGCTCGACAAGGACCCGGGGCGCCGTTACCCGACGCCCAACGCGTTGGCCGAAGACCTCGGCCGTTTCCTCGACGCGCGCCCGGTCGAAGCCGGACCGCCGACGCCGCTCTACCACCTGCGCTGCTTCGTGGCTCGCCATCGCCTCGCGGTCGGGTTCGGTCTGCTGTTCGTCGCGCTGCTGGTCGGCGGCGTGATCTCGACGACGGCGGCGCTGGCCGAGAGCCGCGCGCAGAGCCTGCGCCAGCAGCGCACGCTGACGGCCATGCAGCGGCTGCTGCTGACCGCCGATCCGATGCTGCAGAAGGGACCCGGCTACACCGTGCGCGAGCTGCTCGACGACTTCGCCGGCGACATGGATCGGTGGTTCGACGCCGACCCGATCGTCGCCCGCGATCTGCACCTGACCGTAGGCGGCGCCTACCGCAGTCTGGGGCAGCTGCCCCAGGCCGAACACCACCTCGCGCGCGCCGTCGAACTGACCGCAGAGACCACCGACGGACGCGGGCCACGGCATCGTCAGGTGATGCACGAGTGGTCCTACCTGCTGCGTGAGCAAGGCCGTTTCGCCGAGGCCGCGCAGGTGCTGGACGAACTGCTGGCGGAGCTTCGGCCCGACCGTTCCAAGGACCCGCTCGGTTTCGTGCACCTGCTGCTCTCCAAGGCCGACGTGCTGCGCCTGCGAGGGGAACACCGGGATCAAGAGCGCCTGGCCAACGAAGCGCTGTCGATCCTCGACGCCGTTCGCGGCGCCGCGGACCTGCGTGAGCAGCGCGCCGAAGCCCTGGACCTGCTCGGCTCGGCCACCAGTGAGCGCGGCGACCACCCGGCCGCGCTGGCCCACTACGAAGCCGCCCTGGCGCTGCGCCGCGCACGCTTCGGCGACGACGCGCTGGTGCTCGCGGTCAGCCACACCAACATCGCCGCGACCTGGCGCCGCCTGGGTGCACTCGACCGTGCCGACGCAGCGGCGCAAGCCGCGCTGCAACTGCAGCGCAAGGCCTTCGGCGACCACCATCCTGAGGTGGCGCGCACGCTGACGTTGCTCGGGGATCTGGCGATGCTCCGCGACGACATCGACACCGCAGCCGAGCTCTACGAACAGGCGCACGGCATCCGCACCGAGTGCCTTCCCGAAGACCACCCCGAACGCGCCACCGGATTCTCGGATCGGGCTCGCGTGGCGCTGGCGCGGAACGACTACGCCACCGCCGCGACCGAACTGCGAGCCGCCCTCGCGATCCACGAGCGCGCCGGCACCGCCACCCACTCCCGCGCCGCCGCGCTGCAGAACCTGGGGGTCGCGCTGGCGCATCTGGGTGAGCATGCCGAAGCGGAGCGTCACTACCGCAAGGCCTACGAACTGCACCTGCGACTGGGCGGCGAGAGCAAGCCGCCGGTCGCCGACTGCCTGCAGAACCTCGCCCTGATGCGCGCCGCGCAAGGCGATCCACGTGGCGCGATCGAACTGCACGAGCAGGCGCTCGCGCTGCGCAGCAAGTACCGGCCGGACCAGCTGCGCGACCTGCTGGCCAGCCACAGCGGCATCGGCGCCGCCGCGCGCGCCGCGGGCGACCCGCGCCGCGCTGCGGCTGCCGAAACGACTCGGGTCGAGCTCCTGGCCAGGATGCCCGACGAGCACCCGCAACGCGTGCAGGCTGCGCGCATCCGCGCCGGCCACGATTTCCTCGACGCCGGCGATCCGGCCGCGGCGACGCCGCTGATCGAAGCCGTGCTCGCGTTCTGCGAAGAACACCTCGCCGGCGAATGGCCGCTCGGCGAAGCCTCCAGCCTGCTCGCCGAGTGCCGCTTCGCGAGCGGCGACGTGGCCGAGGCCCTCTCGCTCGCCGAGACCGGTGTGCGGCTGCTCGCGAACTGCCCGGCACCCGACAAGCTGCAGCGGGCACGCGCCACCCTGCAGCGCATCCGCGCCGCCGCGCCGACCACCGACACGCGGCCCAAGAACAAAGACCGATGAGTTCGCCCACCGACGACAATCTGCTGGCCACCGTCTACGAACGACTGCGCGGCATGGCCTCGCGCCAGCTCGCCGGCGAACGCACCGGCCACACGCTGCAACCGACCGCACTCGTGCACGAGGTCTGGCTGGCGCTGCAGACACAGATGCAGGAGCTGCGCGACCAACCGGCGCGCTTCTACGCCGCCGCGGCCGAAGCGATGCGGCGCATCCTGATCGACCACGCGCGCCGCCGCGGCGCCCAGAAGCGCGGCGGCGGCAAGAAGGCCCTGTCACTCGACCTGGTCGAGGTCGCCGCCACCGCCTCACTCGAAGACCTGCTCGAACTCGACGAGGCGATCGACGCGCTCGCGGCCGTCAGCGAACGTGGCGCCGAGGTCGTGCGGCTGCGCTTCTACGCCGGGCTCGGTGAGGCCGAGGTCGCCGACGTGCTCGGCAGCTCCGAACGCACGATCCGGCGCGAATGGGCGTTCGCGCGCGCCTTCCTGTGGCAGCGGCTGCACGGCGAAACCCGCACTTCGTAGCGGGTCCGGTGGCCGGCGCGGGGCCGATCCTGCGCCCAAGGGTGCGAACCCTTTCCCACGAGAACCCGTCATGAGTCGTCTGTTCACCTTGCTGTTCGGCGTCACCGGTTACGCCGTCTTCTTCGCCACCTTCCTCTACCTGATCGGTTTCGTCAGCGGGCTGATCGTGCCGATCACCGTCGACCACGGCGGCACCGTCGGTGATCCGCTGACCGCGGTGTTGATCGATGTCGCGTTGATCGCGCTGTTCGGCGTGCAACACACGATCATGGCGCGCCCCGGCTTCAAGAAGTGGTGGACCACGATCGTGCCCGCGCCGATCGAACGCACCATCTTCATGCTCGTCACCTGTGCGATCTTCGCGCTCATGTTCTGGTGCTGGCGGCCGATCGACACGGTGCTGTGGTCACTGCCCGAGCCGCTGGCCAGCACGGTGCTGGGCATGAGCTTCCTCGGTTGGGGCATCGCGCTGCTGAGCACGTTCCTGATCGACCACTTCGACCTGTTCGGCCTGCGCCAGACCTGGCTCGCCTTCCGCGGCCGGCCCTACACGCAGAAGCCGTTCCAGGAACGCAGCCTCTACCGCTTCGTGCGGCACCCGCTGATGCTCGGCTTCCTGATCGCGTTCTGGGCCGCGCCGACGATGACCGGGTCGCACCTGGTGTTCGCCGCGACCTACACGGTCTACATCGTGCTCGCGTTGTTCATCGAAGAACGCGACCTCGTCAGCCTGCACGGCAACGCCTACCGCGAGTACCAACGCCGCGTGCCCAAGCTGCTGCCGCTCGGCCGCCCGGCCAGGGACAGCGAGTTGCAGACCGCCGCGGAATGACGTGCGACGTCGGACCGCCGACGGCAACGGCGGTCCGTCGACGGCGAGGACAAGGCCTCACGCGAGGCCTTCGCACGCTGCCCACTTGACGAGGACGCCGTGCCACTGGAACCTCGCGCACGCATGTCCTCGCCCACCTATCCGCCACCTTCGCGCACTGCCAAGGAACTGGTGATGCGTTCGCTGTTGCCGATCGTCGCGGTACTGCTGTTGCTGAGCACGGCGGTCGGCGGCGCCTATGCGTTCGCGGCGCTCGCATTCGTGTGGTGGAAGCTGCAGAGCCGGATCGTCTGAGGCTCGACCACCGCATCAGCCAGTTCGCAGACAGTCCAGCTCGCAGACAGTCCAGTTCACAGACACCGCCCGCCAACCGACCACAGATGACCAGCGCGACGCTCGACAGTGACACGCGACGGCGCAACTGGCTGCTGGCGCGACCCGAAGACCTGCACTGTGTGCTGTATCACCTGGCCGTGGTGAGTGCCTACGCGGTCGCCTTCTGGCTGTGGCTGCACCCCGAGGTCTCGGGCCTGGACACGACGCTCGAGAAGCTCGTGTTCGTCGGCGCCGCGGCTCCGCTGCTCGGCTGGGTCAGCGGCATCGACGTCGGCGTCAACTACCACAACCACACCCATCGCCGCATCTTCAAGAGCAAGCTGCTGAGCCGCTGGTTCGCACGCTTGTGGACTCCGGTCGGCGGTTGGCCCTGCCAGTGGTGGGCCTACCTGCACGTCGACGTGCACCACGCCCACCTGCTCGGCGAACCCGACTGGACCGTGCCGATCAAGGACGCAGCCGGCAATCACGAATCGAGCATGAGCTACCAGCTCAAGCACTGGCCGTGGCGCACCGCCTGGCACTTCGCCAAGGACATCCGCTACGGCCGGTTCGACAAGCGTCGCGCGTTCGTCGATCTGTTCTGGTTCGTCCTGATCTACTCGATCCCGTTCTGGATCGACTGGCAGATGGCCCTGTGCCTGTGGGTCGTGCCGCACTGGTTCGCCAACTGCATGACGCTGAACCGCGGCATGTGGGTGCAACACGCCGGCTGCGGCGCCTATCCCGCCGACCCCAAGGCGCAGCACTCGAACGACTTCCTGACGCCGTTCTTCAACCGCACGATGTTCAACATCGGCTTTCACGGCGAACACCACGACTTCCCGGGCATGCACTGGGCCGACCTGCCGGACCTCTACCGCCGCCTGCAGGCCCGCAAGCACAAGGAGCAGGCGCTCAGCGCCGCCGCAGCGACGCCCGCTGACGCGCCACCCGCGCGAACGTCGTGACGTCCTGGCCGGTCGCCTGCCCCTGATCGGCGGCGAAGGCTTCGAGCGAGAACTCGATCCCGCCAGAGACCAGCCGGTAACGCGTGACGATCGTCTGCCCGGCGACCGCGAACACCGCCACCAACTCGCCGGCGAGGAACGTGGCCTGCAGCTCGATGCCGTTGCGCTCGTCGATCCGACAGCGACCCGAGGCGCGATCATCGATGCACAACACGTAGTCACGGTGGTCGTCGGGGCCGTAGCTCAGCAGCCACCGCAACCGGTCCGATGCCCCCGGCAGCGGCTCGACGAGCAGTGCCATCGCCACCTCGCGCGGCGCCGCGCCACCTTGGATCTGCAGCATGCCGCGGTAAGCACCGATCAGGTCACCGAACGAATCCGATGGCGCCACCGAGGCCACCGGGGCGGTCGCGCAACCGCCGCCGATCAGAACCAGGAACGAGCAGCAGGCGCCGACGGGAAGCCACATGCGCGCAATCTAGTCAGCGGCGTCACCAGGTGCCAAGATGCCGCGATGCTGCCGATCCAACGCCTGTTCGCCTGCCTGCTGGTCGCCTTGCCTGCCTGCCAAGGCGCGCCGCCGGAACCGAGCGTCAAGCCCGGCATCAACGCGGACTTCCTCGATCCCCAGCTCGACGTCGCCAAGTACGAGCAGCGCTTCGAGACCGAGAGCCGCGAAGTGTTCGTCCACCGCGCGCGGATCGCGGCCCTGGTGCCGCTGCGCGACGGCGCCGCAGTCGCCGACGTCGGCGCCGGCACGGGCCTGTTCACCTGGATGTTCGCGCGCAAGGTCGGCACCTCGGGCAAGGTCCATGCAGTCGACATCGCCGAGCGCTTCGTCGAACACATCGCCGCCGGCGCGGCGCAGCGCGGCCTGACCAACGTCATCGCCGTGCGCTGCAGCGAGCGCAGCGCCGAGTTGCCGGACGACAGCGTCGACGCGATCTTCGTCTGCGACACCTACCATCACTTCGAATACCCGCAGTCGACCTTGGCATCGCTGCATCGCGCCCTGCGCCCGGGCGGCCAGCTGATCATCGTCGACTTCATTCGCGAACCCGGGGTCAGCCGGCCTTGGATCCTCGACCACGTGCGCGCTGGCATGGGAGAAGTCCAACAGGAGGTCGAAGCAGCCGGGTTCCGCCTGGCAGCCCACGAACCGACTCCGTACCTGAAGGAGAACTACTGCCTGCGGTTCGTGAAGGTCTGACCGCGATACCAATCTGGTGCACCGGGGCATGGCGCCGATCGGCCGCCACACCCGATACTTCCGCCCCTGGCGCCCACCCGCCCCACGGCGGCGCCGATCCGAGGTCCTTCCATGCGTCTGTCTCCCTGTCTCGTCGCGACGTTCGCGCTGTCCTTGTTCACCGTCGACTGCCTTGCCCAAGGTGGCGGCGGCCGCGGCCGCTGGCGCCGCGCCGAAGAGATCACCAACCGCGTGGGCGCGTTCTTCACCGACATCAGCGGCCCACAGGCCGACGGCGACAAGGTCGCCGACCTCGACACGGTCGACCTGGTGCGCGCGGCCAAGAGCGCCAAGCAGCTGACGGTGCTGTACCTCTACGACAGCAAGGACGACGAAGACGTGCGCAGCCGGTTCGAGCAGCAGGTGTTCGGCAGCGACGAGCTCGGCATCGAACTGCGTTGTTTCCACTGCGGCCGCATCGACCTCGCCAAGGAAGAGGCGCTGGCCAAGCAGTACGGCAAGAAGGCGCCGCTGTTCGTGGTCTTCGACGAGGACAGCAAGCCGACCGAAGTGTCGATGGCCGGCTACAAGGCCTCCACGACGAGCCTGAGCAAGGCGCTCGAGAAGGCCGCGGGCGGCCTGATGAAGCCGCCGATCACCACGTTCGCCAAGCAATACGGCGACTTCGTGCGCGACCTCGAGAAGCTGCTCAACGAGAAGAAGGCGGCGCAGGAGAAGCTCGCCAAGGCCGACGACAACAAGAAGAAGGTCATCGAGAAGGATCTCGCCAGGCTCGAGGCCGAGGAGAAGAAGCTGCTCGACAAGGAGAAGGAGCTGCTCGACAAGGTTCGCCTGCCCGAGCGCAGCGACAGCAGCAAGCGCGTCGGCGAACCGCGCTTCGGTCGCGGCGGCGGCGGTGCCGGTGGCCGCGGCGGTGCTGGCGCGGGCGGCGCTGGTGCTGGCGGCGGCGGCGGCGAATAGCCGCGACGGCTCCGGTTACAGCTTCTCGAGCCGCGTGATGCGACCGAACCGGTTCCAGTCCATCACGTAGAGGTTGCCGGCCTTGTCCGCACACACCGAGTGCGGCGAGAAGAACGTGCCGGCGCGCCAGTGTTCCTTGCCGACGCCGTTGGTCGCCTTGAGGTTCGCGTCGGCGGTGTCACCCAGGTGACAGACGACCTTGTCCTTGCGGTCGAGGATCGTGACGCGCCCCTTGAGGTCGGCGACCGCGAGCCCACCGTCGGCCAGCGGCCAGACGTTGCACGGCCGCTCGAGGCCCTCGTCGCACTTGCGCACGAATTCGCCCGCCAACGTGAACCACTGCAGGCGATGGTTCTCGCGATCGGCGACCAGCAGCAGCGGCACCTCGCCGCGCGTGTCGAGCAGCAGGCCGTGTGGCGTCTTGAACTTGCCCGGCTCGCTGCCGGGGCCGCCGATCGACTTCACGTACTTGCGCTCGGCGTCGTACAGGTGCACCCAGGACCGGCCATAGCCGTCAGCGACGAACAGCGCCCCGTCGGGCGCGACCGCAACTGCCGTCGGCTTGTACTGATCTTCGCTGTCGTAGATGCCGGCGCCCTGCGGCCAACCGATGGTCCAGAGCACCTTGCCGTCCAAGGTCGCCTTCACCACCTCGTGACGACCGGTGTGCGCCAGGTAGAGGAATTCCTGGCCGCCTTCCTCACGCAGACACATGCCGTGCAGGCCGCCGCGGAACTCCTTGCCCCACGACGCCACCACCTTGCCGTCGGCACCGAAGGCGACGACCGCGGCCTCGGTGTCGGTGTTGGCGAGCACGCGCCCCGCCTTGTCGACGACCAGACAACCGTGCGTATTGCCCAGGTCCTTGCCGTCCTCGTAACGCCCCCATTCGGCCTGCCATTCGTAGCGGTGCGCACCGGTGCCGACGATCACGGGCCCCGCCGGCTTGGGGGTCAGCTCGGCGGGAACGGGACGCGCAATGGGCGGCTCCTCCTGGCAGGGCAAGGTCGGAGCGAGCAGCGAGAGCAACGCGAGCGGCAGGCGTTTGGACATGGCAGACGATGGGTCGGGATACAGGCAGTCGGAGGATGCAGGCAGTCGTGACGATCAGCGATCGGCGATCAGTGGCGGTGACCGTGGTCGGGGTTGCGGATGTGCTGCAACGTGTGCATCGCGGCGCCGGCCCAGGTCGTGGCCGGGTGGTCGCGGATCAACGCCTCGAGCACCGGCACAGCTTCCTCGTCGCACTGGCTCTCGTGAAGCGCCTTGCCGAAGAACAGCCGCGCGCGCGGCAGGTCGTCACCGAGCCCACCCGCCGCCAGTGCCGTGCGCAACACCGCGGCGGCCTCGGCGTGACGACGTTCCTTGTAGAGCACGTAACCCTCGGTGACCGCGGTCGCCGGTGACGGCCGCGCACGCGTCAGCCAGGCCCGCGCCTGCACGAGGTCACCGTCGAGCGCGTAGAGGTGGGCGAGCTTGACCACCGCCGCGTCGCGCCCGGCCGCGGCTGCCGCCAGCAACAACCGCTCGGGTTCGCGGCGACAGCCGAGTTCGAGCAGCAGGGCGCCGAGCCGCAGCGCCAGGTCGGGGTCGGCGGGCTCGGCCTGCAGCGCCGCTCGCGCCTGCGCGATCGCGTCGCGGCGCGCGGCGATCAGATCGAGATACGCCGCCAGTTCGGGGGGATCTTGCGGACCGGGACGCGTCGCGAGGACTTCGCCACACGCATCGAGCACGACGATGCCCATGCCCTCGCCGGCCCCCACGCATCGCGCGTACAACTCGTGCGCCGCGAACCCGTCGATGCGCAGCGAGGCGAAGTCGCCGCGGCGCAGCGCCGCGAGCACCGGCGGCGCCACGAGACAGTGCTGTTCCATGCGGTCGCTGAGTTCTCGACCGGGCAAGGCGAAGTACAACACGGCATCGGCACCGGTGGCCGGCGGCGCCGACGCGCCGTCGACCGGTCGCCACGGCGGGGCGGCGCGGCAGCCGACCATCCCGAACAGGGTGGTCCAGGCCAGGCCCAGCGACGTCAGCAGATGCACCGTCTTGCGCACGCCTGGCAGCCTAATCGGCAGCTCCGCCCGGGGCACGTTGGCGTTGCGGCGGCACCTCGGCGACGATCGTGGCCCCATTCCCGACGGAGCCGACCATGATCAACCCGCTGACCCTGCTGCCCTTCTTCGTGCCGTTCCTGCTGCCGCATCCGCACGTGCCCAAGGCGATCGCGATGCAGGGCGCCGCCGGCACCACCAAGCTGACGTGGTTCACCGTGCCCTACAACGCCGAGCAGGTGAAGACGCTGCCGAACGGTCGCAGCTGGCACCTCGGTTTCGCGAACCTCGAGGTGGGCATGCCGCTGCAGTCGGGTGAGGTCACCATCCCGGTCGGCAGCTACAAGCTCGACGTGCTGCGCGCCGCCAGCGGCGAGTTCACCGAGCTGCAGCTGACTCCGACCGAACTGCTGCGACTGCGGCCGCGCCGCGGCCAGGAGGTCGATCCCGCCAAGGTCGAAGCGGTCAAGAAGGACCTCGCCGCGCGCGGCATCCCCGAACTCATCCGCCTGCCCGCCAAGAGCTACGACGACACGGCAGCCGAACACCTCGAGTTCCTGGTGATCAACCGCGGCTTCGAAGCGAGGCAGCGCGGCAGCAGCGAGCCCAAGGGCGGCGCGTCGTTCACGCTGATGGCGACGTTCGGCGACCTGCACCGCAAGGTCGATCTGGTCGAGGTGTTCGTGCCGCCGGCGCCGGCCAAGGACGGCGACAAGTAACGGCGCAACTCGGCCCGAACGCGACCCTGCGCATCCCGCAGAGGCGGCATCGGCCGATATGCGTATTCCAGAGGGCCACTCCTTGCGAGACAAGGAACGTATCTCCGGAGGCCAAGCATGCGTGCCCGCGAGGCAATGATCCCCAACCCGTTCACCGTCGGTCCCGAGACGACGCTGCTCCAGTTCATCCTCGGCGTCCTGAACGGCAACCAGACGACCGCGTCGGTGGTCGATGGCGACCGGCTGGTCGGCATGGTCTCGGTCGAGGACGTCTTCCACCGCCTCGTGCCACTCTACGTGGGTATGACCGGCAGCCTGGTCACCGCGCTGCACGAGAGTTACTTCGAGGAGATCTTCGCCAAGTTCAAGAACATGCCGGTCGCCGCGGTGATGTCGCGTGAGATCGACCACATGTCCCCCGACGAGCCCCTGATGCAGGCCGTCGCCCTGTTCGCCAACAAATCGCGCAAAACGCTGCCGGTGATCGACAACGGTCGCTTCGTGGGCGCCGTGACCCGGCGCAGCGTGCTCGCCGCCGCCGCCCGCATCGCCGGCGCCTGACCGAAGGAACCCTGATGTTCGCCCTCGTCGAAGCCGCGGAAGCGGTCACACCCACCACCTACTGGACGGCGTTCGCGATCTTCATCGCCACGTTCGCCGCGATCGTGTCCGAGAAGGTGCACAAGACCAAAGCTGCGCTGTTCGGCGCCAGCACGATGATGGTGCTGCAGATCGTCACCCAGGAGGAGGCGTTCCACTCGCCGCACGTCGGCATCGACCACAACGTCATCTTCCTGCTGATCTCGATGATGATCCTGGTCAACGTGCTGGCGAAGACCGGGCTGTTCGAGTGGGCCGCGATCCGGGCCGCGAAGGCGGCGCAGGGCCGCCCGATCCGGATCATGCTGCTGTTCGTGACCCTCACCGCGATCGCGTCGGCGCTGCTCGACAACGTCACCACGGTGCTGCTGATCGCACCCGTGACGCTGCTGATCGCCGACGAGCTCGACATCGATCCGGTGCCGTTCCTGCTGGTCGAAGCGATGGCCGCGAACATCGGCGGCGCCGCGACCCTGATCGGCGATCCGCCCAACATCGTCATCGGCTCACGCGCCGGACTCGACTTCATGGACTTCCTGCTGGCGCTCGCGCCGGTGGTCGTCGTGATGATGGCGGCGCTGATCGGTGCCCTGTTCCTGATCTACCGCAACCGCCTGCATGTCACCGAAGAGCGCCGCCAGCGCATCCTCGGCATGGACGAGCGCCGCATGATCAAGGATCCCGCGCTCGCCAAGAAGGCCGTCGGTGTGCTGCTGCTGACGCTGGTCGGTTTCACGCTGCACGGCACCCTGCACCTCGAACCGGCGACGATCGCCCTGTTCGGCGCCGCGCTGCTGCTGCTGCTCGCCAAGGGCAACCCGCACAAGGTGCTCGCCGACGTCGAGTGGCCGACCATCTTCTTCTTCATCGGCCTGTTCATCGTCGTCGGCGGCATCGTCAAGGTCGGCCTGGTGCACGACGTCTCCCGGGCGATCGTGTCGGCCACGGCGCCGACCCAGGACGGCATGCAGGCGACCGCGACCACGCTGCTGTGGGCCTCGGGTTTCCTCTCCGCGGTCGTCGACAACATCCCCTACGTGGCGACGATGAACCCGCTGGTGCTGGACATGGCCAACAGCGTGTTCCACGGCGGCACCGCCGACTCGGCCAGCCTGCCGCTCACGACGCTGCATCAGCCCGTGATGATGCCGGTGTGGTGGTCACTCGCGCTCGGCGCCTGCCTGGGCGGCAACGCCACGCCGATCGGCGCGTCCGCGAACGTGGTCGTGCTCGGCGTGCTCGAGCGCTCGGGCAAACGCATCAGCTTCTTCCAGTTCATGCTGATGGGTGTGCCGGTGACGCTGATGACGCTGCTGATCGCGCAGGCCTACCTGTATCTGTTCTACTACTGACGCGAATCGGCGACGGCCCCGTACCTAGGGCGCGCCGTTCTGAACTTCGCGCGGCGCGTCCGGCAGCGGCCCGGCGACGTGCAGGCAACGCAGCATCGAGCTCTTCTTGGCGTGGTGCGCCTGCATGCGTTCGAGCACACCGGCCAGGAAGCGCACCGTCTCGGTGACGAAGGGCCCCTTGTTGAGCATGACGCACTCGGCGCGCACGCTCATCGCCGCGTCGGTGACCTCGGCGCGTGAAGGAGTGCCGGTGCGCGCCATCGAATCGAGCACCTGGGTGGCCCAGATCACCGGCACGTGCGCGGCTTCACACAGCCACAGGATCTCCTCCTGCACCTCCGCGAGGCGCGCGAAGCCGACTTCGACGGCGAGATCGCCGCGCGCCACCATCACGCCGAGCGGCGGGCTGCGCAGCCCCGTGAGCAACAACTCGGGCAGACGGTCGAACGCGAGCCGCGTCTCGATCTTGAGCACGATGCCCATGTCGCCGCGGCCGCGCCGTTCGAGTTCCTGGTGCAGTGCGACGACGTCGTCCGGGTGCTGCACGAACGACATGCCGACGACGTCGGCGTGCGCGGCGACCCAATCCAGGCACTGCCGATCTTGCGCCGTCAACGCCTGCAGGCGCAGGTCGGTGTCGGGCAGGTTGATGCCCTTCTGCGCGCGCAGTTTGCCACCGCCGGGAGGTGCGTCGACGATGCGCACCACGATCTCGTCGCCGCTGCAGGCCTCGATGCAGGCGCCGATCTTGCCGTCGTCGAACAGGACCCGTTGGCCCGGACGGGCGGCCGAGAACACCTCGGGCAAGGTGCACGGCACGTGTGCCGGCGCCGCACCGTCGGCTCCCGACCGCGCCGCTCGCCCCGGCACCTGTGCGCGGGTCACGACCAGCCGGTCGCCGACGGCGAGCGGGATCGACCCGGGCAGCGGCGGCAGGTCGCCGAGCCAACCACACCACACGCTCGCACCCTCGCGCCGCAACACGACCTCGTTGTCGGGTGTCAGGTAGGCCGTGCGCGAACCGCGACAGACGAACGCGCCGGGCGGCGTCTCGGCGACGACGAAGACCCGGCGACGACCGCGGGCGTCGCCGACCACGAACTCGTCACCGACGGCGACCGGCACGTCGACGCGATCGCGGAGCGTCACCTGCGGCCCGGCCGGCGCGTTGCTGCAACCAGGCTCGACGAAGATCAGCGTCGCCGGCTCGATCGTCCGGCCGAAGACGTCGCGGCGCGGCCGCACGCGCAGCACGCGCGGTCCCGGTTCGACCTCGCCGGTGCGCAGCTTGGGCCCGGGCAGGTCGACGAAGATGCGGCAGCGCCGCCCGGTTTCGGCCTCCGCGGCACGCAACGCCTGCACCATCGCCGACCAGGTCGGTGCGTCGTCGTGCGCCAGGTTGATGCGCACCAGATCCATCCCGGCTTCGAGCAGCCGGCGCAACAACTCCGGGTCACGACCCGCGTCACCTGGCAGGGTCACCATGATGCGCGCCGGCCGCGATCTGGGCCGCGCCCCGAGCAGTTGGGTGCTGCGCGCGGCGAGCACGTCTTCGGCCTCGGCGGCGCTGGGACAGGCCTCGGCGATGGTCTCGCCGGTCGCGGCGCCGAGGAACGTTGTCAACGCCCGTTCGACTCCGGACAACGTCGCCAGCGCGTGTCCCTCCATGCGCCCGAGGGACGACAAGCTGAGCGCCGCGAGTTCGCGCTGCAGCGGCCGCAGATCGTGGGCACGCAGGGTCAGGTAGTGGATCAGGTTGCGGGCCGACGACCGGTGGTCCATCGGCACCGCGTCGATCGCGGCGCAACGTCGCGCCGCGGCAGTTCGCATCTCCTGCAGCAAGCCCTGCACTGCGGCGAGCAGGCCGCGCAGGCGTTCGGGTTCGAAGGTTCGTGGCATCGTGTTGCGCCCAGAAGGTCCAGGAGCCTGCCCGTCCACCTCCGTCTTGGCTCTACGCAACGCGGCTGATCCGACGGATCTTCATGCCGTCTTGGCCGATTGGCTAACGCGGGATCATTTCCGTAGCATCCGGCGACCCATGGCCGACCGGCCCGATCGTGCGGCAGAACTTGCCAGCCTTCAACTCGAGATCCAACCCCAGCCTGACGACGTCACGTGCGGACCGACGTGTCTGCACGCCGTGTATCGCTACTACGGGCACGCGGTCCCGCTCGAGGAGCTCGTCGCGTCCGTGCCCAAGACGCCTTCGGGCGGCACCGCCGACGTCTACCTCGCCAACGACGCGCTGCGCCGCGGCTATCGCGCCACGATCCACACCTACAACATCCGCCTGTTCGACCCCACGTGGTTCGAGGAAGGTGTCGACATCGCCGACAAGCTGCGCAAACAGGCCGAGTGGAAGGGCAAGGACCGCCCGATGCTGGCGCAGCTCACCGAGGCCTACCTGCGGTTTCTCGATCTCGGCGGACGGCTGCGCTTCACCGATCTGACGGCGAGCTTCGTGCGACGCCACCTGCGTCGCGGCGTGCCGATCCTGACCGGCCTCAGCTCGACCTACCTCTACCGGCACCCGCGCGAGTTCGGCGAGAACGACGACGACGACGACATCCGCGGCGAACCGCAGGGGCACTTCGTGCTGCTCTGCGGCTACCACTCGGGCACCCGCACGGTGTTGGTCGCGGACCCGTTCGAGGAAAACCCGCTGTCGCCGGGCCAACACTACGAGGTTTCCTTGGACCGCGCGATCGGTGCGATCATGCTGGGCGTCCTGACTCACGATGCCAGCATGCTCGTGATCGAGCCCAAGGACCGCGCCAGCAAGGCGCCAGAGTGAACTCATGCGCCACCTCGTCGTCGTCAACGACCCCAAGGAGTGGTCGTTCCCCCAGGCCAACGTCGAAGTCGTCGCGGCCCGCGTCTACCTGACCCATCCGTCGTACTCGACCCTCGAACGGGTGCGCGTCGTCAATCTGTGCCGCTCGCTCGCCTACCAGAAGATCGGCTACTACGTGTCGCTGCTCGCCGACGCGCGCGACCACCGGCCGCTGCCGAGCAACGAGACGATCCAGAACATGAAGTCGCAGGCGGTCGCATCGATCGCCGGCAGCGACGTGCAGGAGCTGATCGAGAAGTCGCTGCACGGCATCACCAGCGACGACTTCGTGCTCAGCGTCTACTTCGGCCGCAACCTCGCCGAACGCCACAACAGGCTGGCGATGGCGTTGTTCCAGATGTTCCCGTGTCCGTTCATGCAGGCCACCTTCAGCCGCATCGAGAAGACGCGCCGCTGGCGCCTGGACGCGCTCAAGCCGCTCGCCCACGAGGACATCCCCCCGGCGCACATGGACTTCGTGCGCAACGTCACGGTCGCCTACCTGGCCAAACCGCACCTGCGCAGCCGCAAACCGGCGAGCCTGCCCTACGACCTGGCGATCCTGGTCGACCACGAGACCAAGGACTCGCCGTCCAACAAGCGCGCGCTGCAGAAGTTCGTCAAGGCCGGCAACGAGGTGGGCTTCAACGTCGAGTTCGTGCAACAAGCCGACTACAGCCGCCTCGCCGAGTTCGACGCGCTGTTCATCCGCACCACGACCTCGGTCAACCACTACACCTACCGGTTCGCGTGCCGCGCCAAGGCGCTCGGCATCCCGGTCATCGACGACCCGGTGTCGATCCTGCGCTGCAGCAACAAGGTCTACCTGGCCGAACTCGCCGACCAGCAGGCGATCCTCACGCCGAACACGATGATCGTGCACCGAGGCAACGTGATGCAACTCGAGGCGCGCCTGGGTCTGCCGTGCGTGCTCAAGGAGCCCGACAGCGCCTTCTCGGCCGGCGTCAATCTGGTGCGCGATCCCGAACAACTCGCGCAGCGCGTCGAAGACATGCTCAAACGCAGCGACCTGGTGATCGCGCAGGGTTTCGTCCCCACGGAGTTCGACTGGCGCATCGGCATCCTCGACGGCGTGCCGCTCTACGCGTGCCGCTACTACATGGCGGACGGCCACTGGCAGATCATGAAGCGTGAGGCCGGCGGCGACACCGACTTCGGCCGCGCCGAGACGCTGCCGATCGAGCAGGCACCGACGCGCGTGGTCAAGGTGGCGCTCAAGGCCGCCAACCACATCGGCCGCGGCCTCTACGGCGTCGACCTCAAGGAGGTCGGCGGCAAGGTCTACATGATCGAGGTCAACGACAACCCCAACATCGACTCCGGCTTCGAGGACGCGGTGCTCGGCGACGAGCTGTACCTGCGCATCATGCGCACGTTCATGGCCCGGGTCGTCAACCGCAGCACCGGATGGTCGTCATGACCCTGCACGCCTTCGCGGCCTTCGGCATCGAGATCGAGTACATGGTCGTCGATCGCCGCACGCTCGCCGTGCAACCGATCGTCGACGAGTTGCTCACGCGCGCCGCCGGCAGACTCACCGGCGACTTCGAGGACGGTGCCGTGAGCTGGTCCAACGAGTTGGCGCTGCACGTGCTCGAACTCAAGAACACCGGCCCAGCGCCGCTGCGCGGCGGCGCCGCCGAGTTCGCGCGTTCGGCCGCCTTCGCCGACAGTCTGCTCGCGAAAGTCGGCTGTCGGCTGATGCCAGGCGGCATGCACCCGCTGTTCCGGCCCGACGAGTTCAAACGTTGGCCACACGACTCGGGCGAGATCTACGCCGCCTACGACCGCATCTTCGACTGCCGCGGCCACGGCTGGTCGAACCTGCAGAGCTGCCACCTGAACCTGCCGTTCGCCGACGACGCCGAGTTCGAGCGCCTGCACCTCGCCGCGCGCGCGCTGCTGCCGCTACTGCCCGCCCTGAGCGCGTCGTCGCCGTTCTGCGAAGGCGCGTTCACCGGCTTCCTCGACCATCGCCTCGAGACCTACCGGCACAACCAGGCGCGGGTGCCGCGCATCGCCGGCATGGTCGTGCCCGAACCGGCGCGCAGCCGGCAGGAATACTACGACACGATCCTGCGGCCGATCTGGAACGACATCGCCCCGTTCGATCCGGACGGTCTGCTGCAGGAGGAATGGCTCAACTCGCGCGGCGTGGTGCCGAAGTTCTTCCGCGACGCGCTCGAGATCCGCGTGCTCGACTGCCAGGAGTCGCCGTTCTGCGACTTCGCGATCGCCGCGCTCGTGGTCGAATGCGTGAAGGCGCTCTACGAAGAACGATGGGCCTCGCTCGACGAACTGGCGGCGCTGCCCACCGAAGCGCTCGCGGCGTTGTTCCGCGCGGCGACACGCGACGCCGAACGCACCGCGATCACCGACGCGGCGCTGCTGCGCGTACTCGGCATGCCGGCGACGGCGACCGACCTGCAGCAGGTCTGGCGCCACCTCGCCGCGGCCGTGCTGCCCGACGCGAGCGTCGTCGACGCCGCGCTGGCGCGGCCGCTCGAGGTGATCCTGAGTCAGGGGCCGCTGGCGCGCCGCATGCTGCAGGCAGTCGGCGAGCGCCCCGACAAGGTGGCGTTGCGCGCGCTGTCGGCGCGGCTCGCGGACTGTCTGGTGCCCGGCGAGGAGTGCGTGTTCCTGCCATAGAACTGCGGCGCGCCGATGGCGCCCGCGATCCTGCCCTGATTGCGAACATCGTCACTGGCACAGCTGCCGACCGATCGCCATGCTCGCGGCCATGGAACTGGGACTCTACTTCGCCACCAATCGCCGCCACGAGGGCAAGGACCGCTGGCACCCCGACCGCTACGGACGTGCGTTCTCGAGCGACGGCATGGAGAACCTGCGCTTCGGCTGGCTCGAACTCGAGGTCGCTGACGCCGACATCGAACGCTGCCTCGCCAAGGACACGGGCTTCGGTCCCGGTGATGGCGAAGCCCTGTCGGCGTTGCTCACCAAGGCCGCCAGGAAGGCGCGCATCGACGCCTACGAGGAGACCCTGGACCCGCGGCGAGCCGACACCACCCAGAAGAAGGCCCGACTCGGCAGCAAGGCGATGTTCGCCGACCTGCAGAAGGACATGCTGCGGCGCTGCGACGCGCTGGTCTACGTGCACGGCTTCAACGTCAGCTGGGAAGAAGCCGTCGGCTCGGCGCTCGCACTGCAGCTGATGCTCAACCGCGACGGCGTCGGCGACCCCAAACAACAGGCGGCGGTCGTGCTGTTCACGTGGCCGTCGGACGGCCTCGCGCTGCCGTTCGTCAGCTACAAGTCGGACCGCAGCGAAGCCAAGGGCTCGGGCTACGCGTTCGCGCGCGGCCTGCTCAAGCTGCGTGACCATCTGGCCGCGCTGGCCGACCGAGCGGGCGGCGCCGCCGCCGGACGTGCGTGTCCGCAGGATCTGCATCTGCTGTGCCACTCGATGGGCAACTACGTGCTGCAGAACGCCCTCGAGCGCATGCGTGAGTTCACGCCCGGCACAGTGTTGCCGCGGCTGTTCGAGCAGATCTTCCTGTGCGCGCCCGATGTCGACGCCGATGCGCTCGAGTTGGGCAGGCCGATGGGCGATCTGCACGAGCTGGCCCGCGCGGTGACCGTCTACCACAACACCGGCGACGTCGCGCTGCACGTGTCCGACTACACCAAGGGCAACCCCGAGCGCCTTGGCAGCTACGGCGCCTCACGCGCCGCGGGCCTTCCCGACAAGGTCCAGCAAGTCGACTGCAGCGCTCTGGTCGGGGGCATCATCGAACACAGCTACTACCTGAGCGGTCGCGTCAACGACGACATCCTGCAGAGCATCGACGGGGTGCCGCAGCACGACCCGGCCCGGCGCCGCCAGCAGAAGTCCGGCGCCGGGGTGCGCTGGCTGCTCTCGTAGGTCCTCTCAGATCGCCGGCACGCAGACCACGGGCACTCTGCTGTGACGCAACACCGCCGTCGCCACCGAACCGAGCACCAGCCGCTTCAAGCCCGATCGGCCATGGGAACCGACGAACAGGTAGTCGGCCTGCGCCGCCGCCGCCACGATCGCCGCGGCGACGTCTTCGGCGGAGTGCACGTCGACGCGGCACTCGATGCCGCCGGCCTCAGCGGCGAGCTTGTCGAGTTGCTTACGCGCGGCGGCAAGATCACCGGGAACGTCGTCGGCCAGCGCCGGCGCCAGTTCGGGATCGTGCACGATGTGCAGCAGCAGCACGCGCGCGTGCAGTCGGCGGGCCCAGTCGAGCCCGAGGTCGACCGCGGGGGCGCCGGCGGGCGACAGGTCAGTGGCGATGCAGAGTTCCTTCGTCACGGTCGGCAGAGCGTAGCGGTGGCCCTTGCCCACTGCAGCAAGTTCATGCGCCGCCACTCGCGGTGAGCGGCTCGTTCGCGCCCAGGCCCGGTCGGTACTCGGTGTAGATGCAGATCGGCAGGGCGAGCGAACCCAGCTGCGCCCGCACCAGCGGCTCGACGTGTTGCCAATCGAGTCCGCCCACACCCGTCGCCAGGCGCGGCAGGGCGACGCTCGTCAGCTTCTCGTCGACGATCAACTTGCGCAGCGTGTGCAACGCCTGGTTGACATGCTCGGTCTGGGCCTTGCCGGGGCGCCCCCCCGGGTGAGCGGGCGGATCCTGCGTGAACAGGGCCGCGATGCGCACCGGTTCGCCGCGATGATCGACGCCAGCCCACAACCACGCGGTGCCGGGCTTGGGGTTCTGCTGATGGCAGAAATGCCGGAAGTCCTTGTACATCGCCGGGAACTTCTCGCGCAGCGCCAGCGCGAGGCCGTGTTTGAAGTCGTCGTGAGGAGCGACGCCGTGGGCGATCAGGTCGGCCCGGCTGAGCAGCAGGTCGCCACTGAGTGAATGGATCATGGTCGGAGAGTCGGACAGGAACGGGAACGAGCCAGGCGCGGTGTCAGCGCGCCAACTCGGCGGAATGCCAGGTGGAGATCGACTTCGAGCCGGCGTGCGCGTCGTGGCTGCCGTCCCAGACGGCGACGGCGAACAGCGCCAGCCGATCGGCGGTGAGATCGACCTCGCGCGCCGAACGCGCCGCCAGCGCGCGGCGGAAGGACACGGTCCAACGACCGTCGGCCCAGCTGGCCTTCGCGGTCAGCGGCAGGCCGCCGCCGGCGGCTTCGGCGACCGAACCCAGCCCGTGGAACGACGTCGACTCGACGCGCGGCACGGTGCGCAGACCGAGGCCGGTGTCGAGCCGGGTGTGCAGCGGATCGCCGAGCAGATCGGTCAGACCGGCGGTCTCGCGAGGATCGAACGAGTGCCAACGCCAGACGTTGACGGGCTGGTCGGCAGAACCCATCGCGAACAGCGGCGGGTCGGCCTCGTGCGTGAACTGCACCGCGACGCCGTCGCCGAGCGCGCGCCCGGGCACGGCACGATCGTCATGGGTCGCATCCGCCCACTGCAGCTGCACGGCGAGTTCGGCGCCGTCGTGCACCGCGCGTAGCCAGAGTTCGTCCACGGCGCCATGCCGCCACCACAGCGGCGTCAGCGGCAGCCGCACCGCGTCGACCTTGGCGAAGTCGGCGTCGTCCTGCGGCAACCGTTCGACGCGCGAGATCCGCAACGACCTGCGCCACTGCACGTGCCGTCGATCGGCCTCTTCAGGGATCAGGCTCTGCACGTAGGCGACCAGCGCCTCGGTCTCGGCGACGGCGAGCCGCGTGTTGGGCATGTGCGCGCCGGGCATGCCGGCGAGAATGCGGCTGGCCAGCGCCGCGTGGCTGGCGTCGCCGCGCAGATAGCCGGCGGTGAAGTCGCGCGGCCACAGCCAGGTGCCGTCGGTCGGCAGGTCGCGCGTCTGCGGCAGGCCGCGCCCGTCTTCGCCGTGACAGGCCGCGCAGTGACGCAAGAACAGTTGTTCGCCTTGCGCCAGCGTCGCGGGCGTCTTCGGGATCGTCTGGCCGATCGCGACCGTCGGCCCGGGCAACAGTTCGCGTTCGGCGATCGCGGTCGCCTGGTTGAGATCCAACCGGCGACCGGTCACCGCCGCAGTCTGGTGGATCGAGTCGGCGCGGCCGCGGATGGCGAGGCCACGCACGTAGCGGGCCAGCGCGCGCAGGTCGGGCTCACCCATCCAGTCCCATGACATCATCGTCGAACCGGGCATGCCGCGGCGCAGCGTGCTGACCAGATCGTCCTCGGTCGGCATGCCGTTGGTGGTGCTGACCAGCTTGAACAAACCCTGCCGGAACGGGTTCGGCCGCGGCAGCAGCAACTCGACGATCACCGAGTCGGCGTCGCCAGCGGCGCCGTGGCAGATCGCGCAGTGGCGAAGGTAGAGACGCGCGCCCGGGTCGTCCGGTGCGATCTCCTTCGGCGGTGTCGGCGCGGTACAGGTCGCGCACCACAGGGCGATCGACGTCAACACGATCATTCTGGTGCCCATGCCCGCAACGATATGGGCGCAGCGGGTGCCGCGCGGTGCGGCATTGGGCCCATGTCGGCGACGCCTTGTGGGTATCAGTTCGCCGGCGTCTGTTCGCTCCACTGCCGCAAGCTGCGGTCGAGGAAGAACGGCCAGAACCACACGAGTGAGGCGACGAACACCAGCCACAGACGCCGCGCCGGCCAGTTCTTCTCGATACGCGCGCGCAGCAGGAACCAGATCATCAACAGGAACAGGACACCGTGGATCATGCCCATCACGCGCACGGCGAGGGGCATGTCCCAGACGTACTTGAGCGGCATCGCGACGAAGCACAGCAGCAGGTACGACACCGCTTCGATCAGGCAGACGCGGCGCAGGAGCAACAGGGGATCGGCCATTGCGGGCGGGCATCGTGCAGCGCCCGCGGCGGCGGCACAAGTCCGCGCTATCGTGCGCGCGTGACCACCGACCTGCTGCTCGACCTCACGCGCCGCTACGGCGAACCACACCGCCACTACCACACGCTGCCGCACATCGCCGCGATGCTGCACGCAGGGCGCACGTTCCCGCTCGACGACGCGCAGACCATGGCGGTGTGGTTTCACGACGCGATCTACGACGCGATCAGCAGGACCAACGAGGCGGACAGCGCCGCCTTGGCCGAGCAGCAGCTGTCTGCGGCGGGCTGGCCACGCGCCGAGATCGATCGCGTCTGCAGGATCGTGCTCGACACCGCCCGCCACGAGCCGACGACGCCCGACTCGGCACCCGTGCTCGACCTCGACCTGATGTCGCTGGCGGCGCCGTGGCCCGAGTTCGAGGCGAACACGTTGGCGATCCGGCGCGAATACGCGCACGTCGCCGACGCCGACTTCGCTGCCGGCCGCCGCGCCTTCTTCGCGACGATGCTGCAGCGGCCGCGCCTGTTCTTCACGCCGTTCGGCGCCGCGCTCGAGCCACTGGCACGGGCCAACCTGCGGCGCGCGATCGGCTGAAGCGCCACTTCCCCCGGTGACTGGATACGATCGCGCCGCCGTGTGGGACCTTGTGTGGCAATGCCTGCTGTGCGTCGCCCTGTGGATGTGGGCCAACATCTGCTGGCTACTGCTGCTGGCGAGCGGCGAGCAGGACGCGTTCTTTGCCGGGCTCGGCGACGCGATCGGCGAGTTCATGGTCACGCTGCTGCTGTGGGCACTGCTGCTCGGCGGCGCCGTGGTGCTCTGTCTGGTGCTGATCGTGCGCGCGTTGACGCAACCTCGGACGACCACGCCTGCGGCGGCGGTCGCCGTCCCGTCGGGGAGTTGTTCCCCGGTCGAGGATGCGTCACCACCGGCGCGATAGCGTGCACAGGATGAGAGGCACCTCGCTCGCCGTACTGTTCTTCGCCGCGATCGCCCACACCCAGGACAAACCACCCGCCGCCGTCGAGTGGTTGCTCGAACACGAACTGCGGCCGACGCTGACCAAAGCCGGGCCGTGGCTGCCGCTGCTGTCGCGGCCGACGTTGTCGCTGGGTCGGTATCGCTTGCCCAAGGGCGGCGAGGACGGGCAGCAGCCGCACGACCGCGACGAGGTCTACCAGGTGCTGAAGGGTGCGGCGAAGTTCACCGCCGACGGCACCACGCGCGATCTGCTCGCCGGCGACGTGGTGTTCGTCGCCGCCGGCGCCAAACATCACTTCCACGACATCACCGAAGACCTCGACCTGCTGGTGTTCTTCAGCGACGCGCGGCCGGCGACCGGCGGCATGATGGTCGGGCCGGCGCCGACCGGGCAGACGCCGTACGCCGAGACCAGCCCGCGCGGCGCGACGCGCATCTTCTACTGGTTCGGCCCCGACTCGGCGGGTCAGGTGAACATCGATCACGGCAGGCCCGCATGGAACCCGGCCTACGCGAAGTTCCTGGCCGCGCCGGCAAAGAGCCGCTGGCGCTGCGGCGAGAACTTCTGGACCACGCTCGACACCAACATCGACCTCGTGATCGGCGGCACGGAGGTGCCGGTGGGCATGTACTACGTGGTGATGCAACACCTCGCCGAACGCGGCCCCGAGCTCGTGCTGCTCGATCCGCAGGCGGTGCGCAAACAGCGCCTCGACGCCTACGAAGCCGGCAAGACGAGCGGCGGCATCGTCGTGCCGCTGCGGCACGAGAAGGCGCCGCTGGCCGCGAGCCGTTTGCAATTCGAACTCACGGTCGATCGCAGCGAGCGCGACCGCGGCGAACTGCGGCTGCACTTCGGGCCGCACCTGCTGCGGGCCGACGTGGTGATGAAGCCGGCGCGATGAGCGTCACTTCTTGCGCGGAGCTGGCGGCTCGTCGCGTTTCTCGTCCTTCTTCTCGCCCTTGCCGTCTCTCTCGTCAGCCTTCTTCTCGGCGAGGTAGTAGCGGTTGGCCTCGACCGCCCAGGTCGACTTCATCCGCCAGACGGCGTTCTTCTGGACGTCGAACTCACGCACCGTCGTGTTCTCGGCGACCAGCGTGTTGCCGTTGGGCAGGCGATCGGCGTCGCTCGGGCTGCTGAGTTCCGTCAGTTCCCAGACGATCCTGCCGTTCTTGTCGAACTCGATCACCTTCCCCGCGCCACGCTGGGTCACCAAGGTGTTGCCGTTGGCCAGACGATCGGCGTCGTGGATGTTGGCCAGGTCGCGGATCTGCCAGACGAGCTTGCCGTCCTTGTCGACCTCGAGCACACGATCGTCGAGGATGTCGGCGATCAGCGTATTGCCGTTCGGCAAGCGGTCGGCGTCGAACGGGCGTGTCCCGAGGAACTCCCACACGATCTCACCATCGGGCGAGACCTCGATCACACGACCACCGAACGTGTCGGCGATCAGCGTGTTGCCGTTGGCCAGGCGATCGGCGTCGTAGGGGTTCTTGAGGTCTTCGAACCGCCAAACGATGTTGCCCCGCGGGTCGATCTCACACACCCGACTGATCGAGAACTCGGTGACCAACAGGTTGCCGTTGGCCAACATCTCGGCATCCCAGGCGCCGAACACGCCGTCGACTTCGCGGATGACCCTGGCCTTCTCGTCGACGACCATGACGGTGTTCTCCGAGTAGTCGGCGACCACCGTCACCCACCTGGTGGGCAGCGGCGCCGGCGTGTTGTCCTGAGACTTCGGGTCCTGTGTCTTGCCGTCCTGTGTCTTCGGCTCCTGGGACACCGGCTCCTGCACCACCGGCCCCGGTTCCTGCACCGGCACGAACGCCGCTCGCTCGCTGTTGCGCCACCACGCCAACGTGCCGACGACGGCCAACGCGAGCACCGCGGCCGCGAGCAGCAGGTGGCGCGACGGCGACGCCGGGCGCGCATGCGTGAGCACCGCGGCGCGCACGCGGTCGACCAGATCCGGGGCGGGCAACACGCCGGCGGCCTCGCCGAGCAACGCGTCGAGTTGCAGGTCGAGCGCGCGTTGGCGCAGGCGCTGGTCGGGGTTCGAAGGTTGGGCAGGGTTCATGTCAGTCCTCGTGTCGGTCCTGGAATGGCCGGGCTTCGATGCAGGTGCGCAGCTGCTGGCGGGCGCGCTGCATCAGGGTCTTGACGCCGTTGGGCTGCAGGCCCAGCGCCGCGGCGACATCGTCGCGGCTCGCGGGATCGTGCTCCCCCAGGCCGTAGCTGAGTTCGACGGCGCGGCGCGCGCGGCCGGTCAAACGCGACAGACAGCGCCGCAGCGCGTCGAGCAGGCCGGCGCCGCCGTCCGCCGCGCAGTCGCGTGACCACAGTTCGTCGACCGCGTCGGCCAGCAAGGTCGCCTCGAGGCCACCCTGCCGACGGCGCAAGAACAGGAAGCGCGCGGTGCGGCGCAGGAACGTGAACGCGGCGGCGGGCTCGAGCGCCAGCGCCCCCTTCTGCAGCGCCACCACGAACGCCTCCTGCACGAGGTCATCGGCCTCGTGCGCCGTCGCACCGTGCATGCGCAGGTAGCGCCAGATGCCGCGCGCCTGGACCTCGATCGACGGCAAGGGTGGCCGCGGGCCGGGTCCGGGCGCCGGGGACGCGGCGGCGATCGGGACGGGAACGGAACGCGGCATGTGCTTCAGTCCAGGGGACGCACCCAGGGTATTCATGTTTCTCGCGATCGGCGCACGAACCCACCACCGACGATTCCCGAGAATGCCCGAACGGCGGCGCGCCGCAACTCGCTGCTCCTCGGGAACGGGCACCGCCGCCCACCCCTTGGCCCGGACTATTCATGAGAGAACGGCTGCGAACCCGCCCTGCCACTCGCTGCCTGCGTTGCGCGGCAGAACCTGTCCTCAGCGTGGCAGACACCACGCTTGTGGGAGAACCTGCCACGCGCCTTGGCACCGAGCGGCATTGCGGGCTCTCGCACCTTCCCTCATGAATGGTCCGGGCTACGCCGAGCCGGCTCGCTTCCGCCATACTCCCGCCAAGGCCCCATCTTGATCGACGACACCGTGAGCCAACCCGGCGACAACCACAGTCCCGAAGTGCGGCCCGACTCCGGCCAGGCCCTCGAACAGCTGTTCGCACGCAACCTGCCGGCGCTGGTCGCCTACCTGCGAGCCCGCGTCGGTGGTGCGCTGGCCGCGCGCGAGTCGATCAGCGATCTCGCCCAGTCGGTGTGCCGCGAGGTCCTGCTCGACCAACCGCAGCTGCACTTCCCCAACGAGGAGTCGTTTCGCGCCTACCTGTTCCTGCAGGCCTCACGCAAGGTCGTCGATCGTTACCGCTACCACAAGATGGCGATGCGCGACCCGGCGCGTGAGGTCGACCTGCCGAGCGAGTCCGAGGCGCGCGAACTGCTGTCCGGCTTCGCGCAGATGATCACGCCGTCGCGCAACGCCGGCGCCCGCGAAGAACTCGACCGCGTCGAACAAGCCGTACACGAGCTGCCCGACAACCAGCGCGAAGTGGTACTGCTGAGCCGCATCGGCGGCATCTCCTACACACAGATCGCCCGCCAGATGGGGATCTCCGAAGCGGCGGTGCGCAGCCTGGCGGCGCGTGGACTGGCCAAGCTGGCCGCGAAGTTGGGCCGGGTGCAGCCGTGACCGATGCGGGCGGCCGGGGGCCGGCAAGTTCCCCGCGCGGCGCTTACCATGCCGCGTCTGCCATGCCTGCCGATCTGACGCCACCCTCGGATCGCGACGACCTCTCCAGCCTCGTGACCCGCTGCATCCTCGCCTTCGAACAGGAAGGTGAGAGCGCCGTCGAGGGACTGCTCGCCGCCAACCCGGTGCTCGCCACCGAGGCGCGCGCCCAGCTGCTGGCGCTGCGCGACGCGGGGTTGCTGGCGCCGCCGATGCCCGACCCCGAACACATCGGCCAGTACCGGGTGGTGCGGCGCCTCGGCAGCGGCGCCGTCGGTTCGGTCTACCTCGCGGTGCAAGAGCAGCCGCTGCGCCGCCAGGTCGCGATCAAGGTGATCCGCCCCGGCATGGACTCCCGCGAGGTGCTGGCGCGCTTCGCCATCGAACGCCAGGCACTGGCCCTGCTCGACCACCCCAACGTCGCGCGCGTGCTCGACGCCGGCACCACGCCGGACGGTCGCCCGTTCCTGTGCATGGACTACGTCGCCGGTCAGCCGATCACGCGCTACTGCGACGAACGTGCGCTCGGCCTCGAGCAGCGGCTCGAGCTGCTGGCGCAGGTCGCTGACGCGGTGCACGCCGCGCACCAGAAGGGCATCCTGCACCGCGACCTCAAGCCCTCGAACATCCTGGTCGGCGACCGCGACGGCAAACCGTGGCCGACGGTGATCGACTTCGGCGTCGCCAAGTCACTCGGCCCGCGCCTGCTCGACGTCACGATGTTCACCGGCCATGGCCGCCTGGTCGGCACGCCCGAGTACATGAGCCCCGAACAGGCGGCCAACGAGATCGACGTCGACACCCGCACCGACGTGCACGCGCTCGGCGTGGTGCTCTACGAACTGCTCACCGGACGCCTGCCGTTCCCTTCCGAACGCCTGCGCCGCGCCGCGCCCGGCGAACTGCTGCGCATCCTGCGCGACGAAGAACCCCCGGCGCCGAGCACCATCGCCGACGACTGCAGCCACGGCGCCGACGAACGGGCGCGGCGCCGCCGCACCTCCGCCGCGGCGCTCGCGCGTAACCTGCGCGGAGAACTCGACTGGGTCGTGCAGAAGGCGATCGAGAAGGACCGCAACCGCCGCTACGGCACGGCCGCCGACCTCGCCGCGGACCTGCGCGGTCACCTGCGCAACGATCCGATCAGCGCCGGTCCACGCACCGCCTGGTACCGCTGGCGCAAGTTCGTGGTGCGCAACCGCCTGGAGGCCGGCTCGTTCGCGGCCGTGGTGCTGGCGCTGCTGCTCGGCCTGATCACCAGCCTGGCGTTCTACTCCGAAGCGATGGCCAAGGCGAAGGAGTCCGAAGCGAGCCTCGACGTCGCGCTCGAAGCCGTCGAACGCATGGTCAAGGCCGGTGAGGACCGGCTCAACATCGTGCCGCGCATGGAGGAGGTGCGCCGCGAACTGCTCGGCGAGGCGCTGGCACTGCATCGCCGACTCGCCGCCGCGTCCGGGGAGAACCGCCTGCAACTGCGCACGGCACGCGCGCTCGCCGGCCTCGGCAACGTGCAGGCCCAACTCGGCGAGTACGAAGCTGCGATCGCCAGCCTGGTCGAGGCACGCAAGATCCTCACCGAACTACCGGAGCCGTTGCCGACGCGCACCGAGGTGCGACAACTCGACGTCGACCTCGCCTTCTCGCAGTCCCTGTGGATGGAAGCGGTCGGCAGACCGGCCGACGTGAGCCGCGCGCGCCTCGAGGAGGCGTTCCGCGGCGCGCAGGTCCTGCTCGCGAGCGGCGACCCCACCCCGGATCAACGGCTGCTCGGCGCGCGCATCTACGGCCGCATCGCGATGTCCCGCCGCGGCGACGACGCCACCGCGGCCCGCGCATTGTTCGATCAGGCGGTGGCCTTGCTCGAACCCGTGCTCGCCGCACCGACCCGACACCGGGCGCTGCTGGCCGAGACCTTCGCCGTGTTGGCCAGGCACGCCCACTTCCTGGTCGAGGTCGGGGATCCCACCGCGGCGATCGCCGCCGCCGAACAGTTGCACGGCTTGACCACGAGCGAGCTCGAACGCGACCAGGATCCCCTGGAGCAGGCGCACTACCTGACGTCGATCGTCGAGGTCGCGGGCGTCTGGTACCGCACCGAGCAGTTCGACCGCGTCGTCGACGAACTGGCACCCGCGATCGCGGCGCGCCGCGCGCTGGTGCGCGACTTCCCAGCCGTGCCGGCGCACCGCTCCGGACTGGGTGTCGTGCTCGTCAACACCGCGCTCGCCCAAGAGCGCCTGGGCAAGATGGACGCCGCCCGCACGGGCTTGCTGGAGGCGCTGCAGCTCTACGACCAACTGGTGACCGAACACCCCACGGCCACCGACTATCGCGAGCAGATGCTGAGGGCGGTGATCGATCTGGCCCACCACGAGACGATGCGCGCCCGCTACGGCATGCAGGTCGACTGGCGCGACGCCGAGCGCGCATTGGACCGCGCCGACGAACTGGCCAAGAGCAGCGTCGCCGAGGCACCACAACGCTGGCCAGAACTGCTCGCCGAAACCGCGCGGCTGCGCGGCGCCGTCTGCTCGCTGCAGAACCGCCACGCCGACGCCGCCGATGCGCAGCGCCAGGCGGTGCAGCGTTACGAACGGCTCTACGCGAGCAAACCGGACTCGGTGTGGATCGGCTCGCGAGTCGTCGACGTGCGCGAGAACCTGGCGCGCAGCCTGCTACACCTCGGGGACGCCGAGCCGGCCGCCGCCCTGGTCGCCGCCGCGACCCAGCTGCACGAGCAGCTCGCACCCAAGTTGCCACCCAGCGGTCAGGTCGCCAACAAACGTCGTGAACTGGTGGAGCTCGGCGTGCGCGTCGCCATCGCCGGCAGACACTTCGAGGCCGCGCTCGACGGCATGCAGCGTTACCTCGAGCTCGGCGCCGATCCGGAGTTCGACTGGATCGGCAAGGAGATGGTCGCGCGCCTGGCCCTCGAGGGCGCACGCGCCGCTGGCGACGACGTCGGCTGGCGCGATCGCATGGCGCAGCGGGCGCGCGACGGCATCGCCGACGCCCTGGCCAGCGGCGCCAATCGCAACGATCCGAACTCGGCGATGGTCGCGGTGATGCGCAGCAACACGCTGCAACTGCTGGTGACGACCGAACGCGAGTTCGGCACTCCAGCCGCGGCTGCCGCCGCGCAGCGCGGCGTGGTCGACGGCTACCGGATCGCCTTCGACGCGCGCAAGACCGCGCGCAACCGCGGTCGCGTCGAAGCGGCCTACCGCACGCTGATCGATCTGTGGCACAAGGCCGGTGACGCCGGCGCGGCTGAGAAGGCCGAGCGCGAACTCGCGGAGCTGCCCGCGAGCGGCAACTGACCGGCGCATCCGTCAACGCGCCAGCGCGTCGAGCTGCGCGCCGATGCTCTTGGCGCGCTCGACGAGTTCCTGACTGGTGCGCTTGCGGATCTCGAGATAGGCGTAGTAGCGCTCGGCGCGCTGCTTCTGCCGCGCCTGCGCCCAGGCGCGGTCGGCGTGGTCCGCCGGCGGCAGCGGCTCGCTCGCCGCCGACAGCTGCACCAGCTTCTCCTCGACGTACATGAGCCGCCGGAGCGCGTTCTGGAAAGAGATCAACGGGACGTAGACGTCGACCGAGAACACGCCGTAGCTCTGTTCGGTGACCAGGTGATCGATCATCTCGATCGGATACTGCGGCGCCGGATAGAAGGCGTCGCCGAACTCGGGGAGTTCGGAGCGATCGAGCGCGGCACGGAACTGCGGGTTGATGTTCTCGTGGCGTTGTACGAATCCGCCGAACAGCTGTTCGTACCGGTCGAGGCCGACGCGCAGCAGTTCGATCACGTGTCCGCGGTCGCGGACAGCCTGGCGTTCGGCCTGGTAGTTGTTGAGCATGAACGCGGCATAGACGCCGACGAACACGATCAGCAGTTCGAGCAGGATCTTGCCGGGCTTGGCCGCGCGCAGCCGTTCGCCGATTCGCAGGGTCGCCATCGCGGCGGATCATCGCCAATCGACGGCGGGGCGACAACCGCGGCTGCGGTCAGGGTGCGATCAGACCGAACTTCTGCATCACCTCGGTCAGCACCTGGTGTTGGCGTTCGAGCACCTGCAGTTCGATCAGCTCGTCACCGAACTGCACATTCGAGCCTTCGAGGAAGCCCTGCTTGAGGTAGCCGAGACCGCCTGTGCCGGGAGCACCGCTGCACGGCGGACCAGAGTTCTCGGTCTGCAACCAACAGCCGCCTTCGGGCAACAGCCCTTCGGGGTTGATGAAGCGACTGCACGTGAGGTCGCCGAACCTTGTCGACGTGTCCGGACTGCCGGCGGTGCGACCGCTGACACGTCCATTCGAGTCGATCGAGACCTCGAGCGCATCACTCGGCACCGTGATTTCCGGCACCAGAATGCAGCCATCGACGGTGGTGAGCTTGCCGTCGCGGTTGATGTGCAAACGCCCGTCGCGCGTGTAGCCCGTGCGACCGTCGAGCATCCGCACGCAGAAGAAGCCGTCGCCCTCGAGGGCGAGATCGAGTTGGCGCTCGGTGACGAACAGCGCGCCGTTCGTCCACACCGGAAAGGTCTCCTGGCTCGAGGGCACGGCAACCGGCGAATCGTCGCTGCCGAACGCCGCCCGCGGTGCCGTCGCGACGACGCGCCGCTTGTAGGCGGTGGTGTGCACGTTGGCGAGGTTCTCGAGCACGACGCGCCGCCGCACCGAGTAGTCGCGGAAGTTCGCTTTGAGCAATGCGGCGACCTCCGGGTCGACCGCGCGCACCTCGACATCAGGCGCCTCGATCGTCGCGTCGGCAGGCGATGCGGTGCCGCGCAGCGCGGCCTCGACCGCAGCCGCGGTGGGCCGCGGCGGGGTCGCGACCGTCATCGCCGACTGGCAGGCCACGAACAGGGATGGGAGCAGGAGGGCTGTCGCGGTTCTCATCGTGGGGCTCGCGGTGTGGGGGTTCGCGACGTCCGGGCGACGCCGCTGTCCTCACCATCGACACCGGCGCGTCCCTGACTGAAAATCCTGGCCGCCGCCGGGACAGTTTCCCGCCTGCGTAGAATGTGGGCACCACCCGGCTACACAGGCCCCCTTGGACACCCCAATGCACAAGCTCTTCACCACCCTGATCTTCACCGCCGTGACCACCACGGCCCTCGCGCAGAGCGCATCGTTCACCCCGTTCGGCACCGGCTGCACGTTCGACAACCAGACGTTGGCGATCGGCAACCAGGGCCTGCCGCAGATCGGCACGACCTGCCGCATCACCTACGCGGGCCCCAACCACACCCACAACTTCGCGCAGCAGATCGCGTGGCCGCAGATCGGCCTGGGCTTCAACCAGGCCGTGTTCCCGATCCCGCAGTCGATCCTGCCGCAGCAGCCGGCCGGCTGCATGGGCTGGATCAACGCCGACGTGATGATCCCGATGCCCGTGGACCCGGTGCTGCCGCAGTACGACGCCCACTACGACTTCGCGATCCCGAACGCCACCTGGCTGATCGGCGTCAACGTCTATGCGCAGTGGCTGATGCTGCACACGCAGTGCGGCTTCGTGGGTTGCGACTACGACGCGATCGCCACGTCGGACGCGGCGCTGATGACGATCGGCCTGTGAGCGGTGACTGCCGGTGACGGCCTGTGACCGGTGACTGCCAATGAGCGGCGAGGCCCGGCGGGGTTAGGCTGTGACGCATGCGCACCAGCCTGATCCTCGCCACGTTCGTCTCCATCGCCAGCGGTCTCACCGCGCAGTCCCGGTCGCGGCCCGCCGAGCCCCAGGATCTGGCCGAACTGCTCGAGCCGATCCGCGCGGCGCACAATGTGCCCGCACTCGGCGCGGCCGTGATCACGCAAGGCCAACTGAGCGCGCTCGGCGTCACCGGCATCCGCCGCCAGGGGCACGACGAGAAGGTCACCACCACCGACCTCTGGCACCTGGGTTCGTGCACCAAGGCGATGACCGCGACGCTGCTTGCGCAGCAGGTCGAAGCCGGCAAGCTGTCGTGGTCGACGACGGTCGCAGCCGCGCTGCCTGAGCTGGCGGCGAAGTTCGACGAACAGGCGCGTGCGATCACCGTGCAAAGCCTGCTGACGCACCGCGCCGGCCTGCCGGGTGGCCCACCACCGGCGCTGTGGCGCGAACTGTTCCGCTACGAAGGCACGACCACCGAAGCGCGACGCGAAGTGGCTGCGACGATGCTCGGCGTGCCCCCCGAGGCACCGCTCGGCGAGCGTTATCTGTATTCGAACGCCAGCTACATGATCGCCGGCGCGATCGCCGAACACGCGGCCGACGCGAGTTGGGAGGAGCTGATGCAACGTCAGCTGTTCTCGCCGCTCGGCATGACCAGCGCCGGTTTCGGCCCGCCCGGCAGCAAGGAAGACACCTCACAACCGTGGGGACATCGCCCCAACACCAAGGGCCCCGTGCCGATCTTCGGCGACAACCCGGCGGCGTTGGGCCCGGCGGGCACGGTCCATTGCACCCTCGCCGACTGGGCGAAGTTCGTGGCGCTGCACCTGGGCGTCGGCGCCGACGGTGGCGCGCCGCTGGTCACTGCGGCGCGGCTGCGCGAACTGCACACGCCGCCCGAAGGCACCGACTACGCGCTCGGCTGGAAGGTCGGGCAGCGGCCGTGGGCCAAGGGCCCGATCCTGAGCCACTCGGGCAGCAACACGATGTGGTACTGCGTCGCGTGGCTGGCACCCGACGCGAAGTTCGCGGTGCTCGTCACCTGCAATCAGGGTGAAGCCGCCGCCGCCTGCGACGCGGTCGCGGGCGCGTGCATCCGGCGTTTCGGGCCGGCCCGCAAGTGAGCGCGCGCCCGAGGTTCGGCGCGAACGGTTGATCCTCGCCGGGCCGTGGCCCATGGTGCGTCGATGCGCCCCCCCACCGACCACACCGTCGTGGACGCGTCGCGTTACCAGCGGGTGCGTCGGCGAACCGAAGCGATCACCGCCCCCCTGTGCGTCGAAGACCACGTCGTGCAGACCATCGACGACGTCTCGCCGCCGAAGTGGCATCTGGCGCACACCACCTGGTTCTTCGAGACCTTCGTGCTCGCGCCGCACGTGCCGGGCCACCAGCCGTTCGATCCGCGCTTCGGTTTCCTGTTCAACTCCTACTACGAGGCAGTCGGGCCGCGCGCCGAACGCGCCGCGCGAGGTGCGCTGTCGCGGCCGACGCTGGCGAAGGTGCACGAGTACCGCCGCGCCGTCGACGAGCAGATGCTGCAGCTGCTCGACGGTGCGCTGTCGGCGCAGCTCGCGGCGATCGTCGAGCTGGGCCTGCAGCACGAGCAGCAACACCAGGAACTGCTGCTGACCGACATCAAACACATCCTGGCCAGCAACCCCGAACGCCCTGCGTACCAACCGGCGCCGCAACGGATCGCCCGCCCCCGGGCCGCCGACGCCGCGAAGTGGGTCGGGTTCGAAGGCGGACTGGTCGAGACCGGCCACGACGGTGCCGGGTTCGCGTTCGACAACGAGAAGCCGCGCCACCGCACCTGGCTCGAGCCGTTCCAACTTGCCGACCGTCTGGTGACCAACGCCGAGTACCTGCAGTTCGTCGCGGACGGCGGCTACGCGCGGGCGGAGCTGTGGCTGTCGGACGGCTGGCGCACGGTTCGACAACTGGGCTGGTACGCGCCGCTCTACTGGGAACGCGACGGCGAGGGCTGGGCCGAAACGACCCTGCACGGGCGCGCGCCGCTCGACCCCGATGCGCCCGTGGTGCACATCAGCGGCTTCGAAGGTGACGCCTACGCGCGCTGGGCCGGTGCGCGCCTGCCCACCGAGTTCGAGTGGGAACACGCCGCCGCCCGAGAAGACCGACCCGAAGCGATCGCGGCGGGCAACCTGTTCGACGGCGACGGTTGGCACGTGCGCGCCGCGTTGGACGGCGCAGGCAGCGTGCGACAACTGTTCGGCGATGTCTGGGAATGGACGTCGTCGGCGTATCTGCCCTATCCGGGCTACCGCCCGCTGGAAGGCGCGCTCGGTGAATACAACGGCAAGTTCATGAGCGGTCAGAACGTGTTGCGCGGCGGATCGGTCGCGACACCGCGTGATCACTTCCGCCCCACCTATCGCAACTTCTTCCAACCCGAGAAGCGTTGGCAGTTCACGGGGCTGCGGCTGGCGCGTTCGTCGGGCACGTGAATGCCGCGGCCAGCGCCTTGATGCCGGGCTTTCGCCGGCACCGACGCGAACTTCACGCCCGGTCCCGCTCGGGGCTTCCCAAACGCGCGCGCGCCGCTATCCTGTTCGCCCACTAGCGCCGTCCGACTGCTGTTGCAGCCCAAAGGGAGCGCCGACCTCTGTCGGCACATTCGGCTGGCCTGACCCGCCTGATTCGATGTTCGCGGCGCCACCGCCAAGGAGCGGCATACCGCCGAGGCCGGGTCCTCGTTTCATGACTGCCACCGATTTCGCCTCCCTCGGCCTCTCCGAGGCCGTTCTGCTCGCGCTGCGCGCTCGCAAGTACACCACCCCGACCCCGATCCAGGCCCGCTGCATCCCGCACCTGCTGCAGGGCCGCGACCTGCTCGGCATCGCCCAGACCGGCACCGGCAAGACCGCCGCGTTCTCGCTGCCGATGCTCGACCTGCTGATGGCCTCGGGCAACCGCCCCCGGGCGCGCATGCCGCGCGCCTTGGTGCTCGCGCCGACGCGTGAGCTGGCCTCGCAGATCGCCGAGTCGTGCGAAGCCTACGGCCGCAACCTGCCGATCAAGGTCGCGATCGTGTTCGGCGGCGTCGGTCAGACGCCGCAGGTACAGGCGCTGCGCCGCGGCGTCGACATCCTCGTCGCCACGCCCGGTCGCCTGCTCGACCTGATCAACCAGAAGCACTGCGACCTGTCCGACGTCGAGATCCTCGTGCTCGACGAGGCCGACCGCATGCTCGACATGGGTTTCCTGCCCGACGTCAAGCGCATCCTCGCGCGCGTTCCCGAAGACCGGCAGTCGCTGCTGTTCTCGGCGACCATGCCCGAGGACATCACCGCGCTGTCGAAGAAGTACCTCAACGACCCGCTGCGCGTCGAAGTCACGCCGCCCGCGGCGACCGCCGACCGCATCGAGCAGAGCGTGCACTTCGTGCCGAAGGCGAAGAAGCGCGACCTGCTGCTGCAGCTGTTGCTGGATCCCGCGTTCGTGCGCACGCTGGTGTTCACGCGCACCAAACACGGCGCCGACCGCGTCGCCCGCCACCTCGACAAGGGCGGCGTCGAGGCTCACGCCATCCACGGCGACAAGTCACAAGGCGCGCGCGAACGTGCACTCGAGGCGTTCCGCGCCGGCAAGTGTCACGCGCTCGTCGCCACGGACATCGCCGCGCGCGGCATCGACGTCAAGGAGATCAGCCACGTGATCAACTTCGACCTGCCGAACATCCCCGAGAGTTACGTGCACCGCATCGGCCGCACCGCGCGCGCCGGCAGCGCCGGCATCGCCATCTCGTTCTGCGACGAGGGTGAGCACGAGTACCTGCGCGACATCGAGAAGCTGATCAAGAAGAAGATCCCGGTCGCCGGTGGCGCCAAACGCTCGGAGTCCGACGTGCCGCGCGAACGCACCACGTCGCGTCCCCCGCGCCGCCGCCAGGTTCCTGGTGCGCACGGCAAGGCCCCCGAACGCGAGATGGCGGCCAACGACGGCGGCGAACCGCGTCGCCACGTCGACGATCGCCAGAGACAGACCCAGCCCCAACCCGCGCCGAAGGGTCCCAAGCCGCACCGCGAACCGGCGCAGCACAACGGCCAACGCCCCCGATCAGGCACCGGCAAACCCGCCGGCAAACCGCCGTTCGACCAGCGCCGCCCCAAGCGCCGCGGCCGTCCGGCGATGCCCAACGCCGTCGATCCCGAGCAGCGCCGACCCTGGACCGAAGAAGAGCGCCGCGAGCGCATGCCGCAGCGCGGCCATGGCCAGGGTTTTGGCGCGGGCGTGAACCCGGACGGCGGCTCCCGCCGCCCGGCCCGCCGCCGCTGAGGGTACGGTACCGGGTACAAACGACAACCTGCCAGCCGCTGCGCGGCTGGCAGGTTGTCGTTTGGTCGAGTAGACCGGGAGGCCAACGCCTCCCGGCCCCTCTGCAGATCCGGACGT
>CAYMPV010000044.1:0-41678 GCA_964392305.1 uncultured candidatus Brocadiaceae bacterium | reverse complement strand
GCGGCCGCTGCGACGCGCGGCGCCGGCGTCGCAGCGGCGCAGGTCGCGGCGGCGGCGCCGGCCGGCGCCAGCGCGGCGACCAGCAGAGGTTTCGGCAACCGCGTGAGCGGCCGCGGTGTGGTCGAGTCGGCCGGTGACGTTCGTCCCGAACAGGTCGAAGCGGCCCGCGCCCTGCTCAACGAGATCCCGCTCGACCTGTCGGCCGCCGCGCACGATCCGCAGCGCGCCCGCGGGCTGGTCCTGGCGCTGCTGCTGCCGCGCGACGTCGCCGAACGCCGGCAACTGCTCGACGAGACCATGACCGACACGCCCGAGCTCGCGCACGAGACGACCGTCGCCAGGGATGCGCTGTCGCACTGCGGCCGTCACCTGCACCTGCCGCTGCTGGGCCTGGCGATCGCGACGTTGCGCACGCTGCGCGGTCCGGAGCTCGCCGACCTGCGCCAACGGGCGCGGCGACTGGCGCTGGCCGACGGCGTCTTGTCACCGTTCGAATTCGCGCTGCTGCGCATGCTCGAACGCCATCTGCGCCTTCCCGACGAGTTGCCGTTGCGGCCGCAAGGTCGCCCCGATCCGCTGGTGCTACACGGCCCATCGATCGCGGTGGTGTTGTCGGCCTTGGCGCGCGTCGGCGCCAGGGACGAAGACGAGGCCCGCGCCGCGTTCGCGCGCGGCAGCAAGGCGCTCAGCGCCGGCGTTTCGATCGAACTGCTGCCGCGGCAACGTTCGCTGATCACCGACCTCGACGCCGCGGTGACCGCGCTGCACCGGGTCTCGCCGCTCGGCAAACGCAACCTGCTGCTCGCGTGCGCCGAGGTCGCCGGCGCCGACGGCAGTCTCGACGTCGACGAAGCCGACCTGCTGCGCGCGCTCGCCGAGTTGTGGGACTGCCCGATCCCGCTGGTGCTGACGCCCGACGGTCAGCCGCTGCGCGCCGCGGTCACAGACTGACGCGCTCACCCTCGGCGGCGATCGCGAATCCCGCCGCCTCCACCGACGCCCGCACCGCCGGATCGTGCAACGCCGGATTGGTGTGGTTGAGGTGGATGAAACGCAGCTTGCCCGGCTGCTGCCGCGCTGCTGCGCCGAGGCGCTGCATGGTGCGGGTCATCAGCGGGTGTCGGATCTCGTCGAGGTTGCGTTCGGGCAGTTCGCTGCCGTCGAAGAACGTGCCGTCGAGGTAGGCGACGTCGACGCCGTCGAGCAGCTGCTCGAGCAGACCGGGCTGCCGTTCCCAGGCGTCGACGTCGGGCACGAACAGGACGCTGCGGCGGGGACCGCGCAGCTGATAGGCGACGGTGTCGGAGAACTCGTCGCGGTGCGGCACCGTCAACGCGCGCACCCCCAGCCCCGGCCACGGCTCGAACCACTCGCCGACCACGAACTCCTGCGGTGTCACCTGGTGCAGTTCCACGAGCTGTTTCCAGGGCCCGTGTGCACGCAGGAACGCGGCGAAACGCGGCGTGCAGAACACCGGCAACTCGTGCGTCGACGCGACCTCGCGGCCGAAGAACGCCAGCCCGAGGTAGTGCCCGATGTGCGCGTGCGTGACCAGCAGCGCGTCGATCGGCCGACGGCCGCGACCGGTCGCGCCGGCCAGCTCGTGCAGCTTGCCGACCTGGCGCTCGACCGCGGGCGTGGCCTCGACGAGCAGCAGCTTGCCGGCGCGGCGGTCGACGACGCCCAGACACGCAGGCGACAGCACGCGTCCCGTCGCCCGCGCGGCGGTGCAGCATGGCTTCTCGCAGCCGAAGTGCGGCAGGCCGCCGTCCTGGGCGATGCCGAGCACGAACAGTTCGCACGGCTCCTGCACGGCGACGGGTCGGGGCGAAACGCAGCCGAGCAGGGTGCAGAGGAGCAGCAGATGCACGGCAAACGTCGATCGCATGGCGGGAACGGCGGATCGTCAGGGTTCGCCGCCGCGCACACAATCCCGCGCCGGGACGTTCTGCGGCACAACGGCGATGGCATCGTGCGATCCGACCGATACCGGCCTGCGAGCAGGAGGGAGGTCGGAAATGAGCATCAGGAACATCACCTGGGCTTCGGCATCGGCAGGCGCGAGCGCGCTGCTGACCGTCGCCCTCGGGGCGCCGGCGTGGGCCGTCGCCATCGCCGCGGGCAGCGCTGCAGGGCTGGTCGCGTTGGCCGCGGCCCGCGCCAGCGACCGCGAGCTGCAGGCGGTGTTGCGTCGGCGCGACGAGCAGCTCGCCCACACCGCACACGAGCTGCGCACGCCGCTGGCTTCGTTGGTGACGCTGCTGGAAATGCTGCGTGAGGGCTACGCGCAGGACTCGACCGAGACGAACGAGTTCCTCGATCTGGCGACGTTCGCGGCCAACCACCTCGGACTGCTGGTCAACGACGTGCTCGACGACGCCGCGCTGGTGGCGGGCCGGTTGCAGCTGCAGCGCGCCCCACAGCGGGTCGTCGATCTCGTGCGGCAGACGAGCCACCTGATGGAGCTGCAGGCGCGGGCGAGGTCGATCGACCTGCAGACCGACGCCGACGACGACGGCCTCTACGCGTTCACCGACGCGCGGCGATTCCGCCAGATCCTGTTCAACCTGGTCGGCAACAGCATGAAGTTCTCCGCGCCCGGCGACAGCGTGCGCATCGAGGTCGAGGCGGACGGCAGCGTGGTGCGCGTCAAGGTCGTCGACCACGGCCCCGGTGTGCCAGTGCAACTGCGCGATCGACTGTTCACGGCCTTCGGCAACGGCGACGCCGCTGGCAGCACCGCCGAGAGCACGGGCCTGGGCCTGCACGTCTGCCGTCGCCTGATCGAACAGATGGGCGGCAGCATCGGTTTCCAACCCGGCCGCGAACGTGGCTCGACCTTCTGGTTCGAACTGCCACGCGCCGAGGCGCCCCCACAACCAGTCGTTGCGCCCGAGCTGGCCGCTGCTCGATGATGCGGGCATGTCCCGCATCGCCGCTGCCGCCGCCTTCAGCCTGTCACTGACGATCGCGCTCGCCGGTCAGGAACAGGCCACGGCGATGTTCCGCAACGCCCACGGCACGTTCGAACTGCAACTGCCGGCCGGCTGGCGTCAGCTGGCCCCGAACGAAGCGCGCCGCATCGCCGAGCTGCCCGGCGCCCCCACCGAGCTGGGTTATGTCGAGCCCCGGCAGTTCTACGCGGTCGGTCCCGTCGAAGCCTGGCTGCGTGGCGAGTTCGACGGCCCGTGGTTGTGGGTGGTCGAACAGCACAACGAGTGGCAGCTGGAAGGAGACGTGGCGACCCGCCTGGCGCAGATGTGGCAGGAGAAGGGCGGAGCGGCGGGCGTGCGCTACCAGCTGGACGACGTGCAGCAGGTGCCGGTGGGCGCCCAGGCGCGCCCGGCGATCACCGCGGTGCGCACTGCGACGCCGCCGCCGCCGGCGCCCGCCAGCAAGAGTCTCGACGTGCACGCCCCGAGCGGCGGTCAGCAGATTTCCCTTTCCTTCATCTGTCGGGCCGAGACCTTCGACCGTTGGCAACCGGAGTTCCGCCGCTGGCTGGGAACCCTCTCGTTCGCCCGCGAGGCCCGCGCCGAACGCACGGTCGGCGACCGGCTCTGGACGCCATTGCTCACCGGCGCCGTCGTCGCGCTGGTTCTGCTGGCTCTCTACAAGCACACCCACCGCCGCGGTTGAGTCGACCGCCCCCTGCCAGCTAGACTGCGCGCACACCCCCCTCCGCAGCATCGGCGCCCACGGCATGCCGCGACCAGCACCAAGACCTTGAAGAAGACTTCTTCGAAGCAGCCGCCCCGACTCGACAAACACCTCTACGAGTCGGGCCTGCAGTGCCAGAAGCGACTCTGGCTCGACTGTCACGAACCGGTCGAAGAGACGCCTGGCAGCACCCGCGCGGCGCTCGCCGCGGTGGGCACGCAGCTGCGTGAGCTGGCACGCAGCGCCTTCCCCAAGGGTGTGGTGGTCGCCGGCAAGACGCTGGCGGCGCGAGCGGAACGGACCAAGGAGCTGCTCGACGACGGCGAACCCGTGCTGTTCGGGGCGACGTTCGTCACCGACGAGACCGCGGCCGAAGTCGACATCCTGGTGTTGCACAAGGACCGCCAGATCGACGTGTTCGAGATCAAGTCCGGCACCAAGATCAAACAGCGTTACCTCGCCGACCTCGCACTGCAGGTGCACGCGGCGCGGACCTGCGGCCACACCGTTCGCGCGGTGTTCCTGCTGCACGTGCAGCCGCGCTACGAACACCGCGCCGATGCCGACTTCCCGCCGATGCAGCTGATGCGCAGCGCCGACGTCAGCAAGCAGGTCGAGAAGCAGGTCGAACAGGTGCAGCGGCGGATCACGCAGATGCGCGGCGTGCTCGCCGAAGCCAAGGCGCCCGATCAGCCGATGGGCAGCTACTGCAGCACGCCGTTCCGCTGTCCGCACTTCGCGACGTGCGCGGAGCATGCGCCGACCTTGCCGTTGTTCGAGCTGCCCGATCTCAACCGCACCCTCGAATCGCAGCTGCGCCGCGAAGGTGTGCGCACGCTGCGTGAACTGGATGCCCAGCACGCCGACCTGAGCTTCAAGCAACGCCGCACGGTCGCGGCGGTGCAGCAGGGCACCGCGATCGTCGAGCCGTTCGTCAAGGAGGAACTGCGCGACTGCCGCCATCCGCTGCACTTCGTGGCGATCGCCGCCTTGACCGAGCCGCTGCCGCGGTTCGGCGGCCAACGGCCGTGGCGCCACGTGCCGTTCGGCTGGGCCGCCAACACCGTGCACGAAGACGGTCGCGTCGAGACCGTGTCGTTCTGTCACGACGACAAGAGCGATCCGCGGCCGGCCTTCATCACTTCACTCGCCAAGCAGCTCGAGTGCGGCGGCACGGTGGTGTGCTGGAACGACCGCACCATCGACGATCTGCGCGAGCTGCTCGAGGACCTGCCCGAACAGAAGGTCGCCGTGCGCACCGTGATCGGCCGCGCCCACCTGGACATGATGCACCTGCTCGATGCGGGCGCGTTCCACCCCGACCTGCGTGGCCATCGCGACCTGACCAAGACCGTTGCCGCGTTCCTGCCGGAGTTCCGCGGCGGCAACACGGCGGCGCTCGACGAAGACACCCTGCGGGCGGCGGTCGAGAAGATCTGCGCGCCTCGGGCGCGGGTCACGACGCGCGAGAAGCTCGCCGCCGAACTCGAAGGCAGCCTGAAGTGGGCCAGCGAAGCCCTGCTCCACCTCTACCGCCACTTCGCCCAGATCGAGGTCAAGAGCGTGGCCAAGCCGGCGGCACCGGTCGTCGACAAGAAGTCACCGCCGAAGAAGCTGCCCAAACCACTGCCTGGCTGAGCGAGCGGGCAGGCCGGTCGGTGCGGCGAACTACGCGGCGCTGTAGGCCGACAGCAGCATCGACAACTCGCGACGTTCGTCGAAGCGCCGCTGGAAGTCCTCGCGGATGCGGACGCCGAGGGCGCCCGCTGCCGAACGGTTGCGGTAGAGGGCCAGCACCTGCTTGGCCATCGCTTCCTCGTCGTCGAACAGCAGCCCCGTCTCCTTGTGGCGGATCAGTTCGCGATTGCCGGGCACGTCGGCGGCGATCACGGGCCGGCCCAGGATGCCGGCCTCGAGGATCGTGGGCGCGGCACCTTCACTGAACGAGGTGTTGAGCACGACGTCGGCGTCCATGTAGGCCGCGCCCATGCGCCCCGAGTCGAGCGTCGGCAACACGCGCACACCCGGCTGCTGCGCACACAGGCGCCGCAACTCCGCGGCGTAGATCTCGTCCTGATCGGGGCCGGCGATGATCATCTCGACGTCGGCGCCCGCGGCGCGCAACACCCGCACCAAGGACACGGCGCGGTGCTGCCCTTTGATCGGCCGCACGCCGCCGGGCAAGAACACCAGGAAGCGCTGTCGCGGAATGCCGAGCGAACGCCGCAGGTCCGTGCCCCCGGTGGCCAGACGCACCGCGGCGCGCGGCACGACGTCGATCTTGCCGACCGCGTCGGGTACGCGTTCTTCGACCAGACTCGCTGCGGCTTCGTTGGGCACCAGCACCCGATGGGCACGTTTGACGACCTCGATGACGAGCGCACCGCGCGAGTCCTCCACCATGTCGTTGTGCAGGTCTTCGCCGCTCAGCGACACCACCCACGGGGTACGGCAGCCGAGCAGCGAGACGCCCGAGCGCCAGGCGTCGTGGGCGTGCACGATGTCCGGCTTGAACCGGCCGAGTGTGCCCTCGAGCGATTGCTTGAGTCCCCCCTCGCTGGTGCCGCCGAACACCTCACAGAGGTGGCCACGCTGCTGCAGCCCCTCGCGATAACGCGAGACGGTCGCGAACCCGCCCATGTGCAGGTGGGTCGGAGACGGGGTCAGCAGCAGCACCTTCATCCAAGCCGTGTTTCGGCAGAATCGAGGGCGACTCCTTACCCGCGCTTGCCCTTGCCGCATGCGGCACGCAGCCGCCGCACCCGTTCGAGATCCACGGCGGCGGCGACGCGACCGCCGCGCTTGAGCGCCGTGCCGACGATCGCCCCGTCGCATCGCGGCCACAGCAGCGGCGCGTTGTCGACGCTCAAGCCCGAGCCCAACCAGATCGGAAAGTCTCCCACCGCCGCACGCACGCTGTCGAAGAACTCGACATCGACCGGTTCGCCGGTGCGGCTGCCCGACAACACCATGCCAGCCGCGCCCGAACGTTCGGCGAGATCGCGTGCCGCCGCCGGGATCGGCAGCGGCGCCAACGGCGCAGCATGCTTGACCAGGAAGTCGGCGAGGATCTCGGCGCGGCAGCCGAGCTGTTTGCGATACGCGAACAGGCGCGCGGCTTCACCTTCGATCAACCCCTGGTCGGTGACGTAGGCGCCGGCGAGCACGTTGACGCGCACCCATCGCGCACCCACCGCCGCCGCGACGCCGAGCGCCGCGATGCCGTCGTTGCGCAGGCAGTTGATCATCACCGGCAGGTCCGTGGTGCGACGGATCTCGTGGGCGGCCAGCGCCAGCGCGGCCGGCACGTCGGGGGGCACGGGGTCCTGCGCGGTGCCCTTGTGGAACGGCGCATCGCCGAAGTTCTCGACCACGATGCCGTCGAAGCCACCCTGCGCGATGGCCTCGGCGTCGGCGAGCGCACGTCCGAGCACCTCGTCCATCGATCGATGGCCGACCGCCGACGGCAGGGCTCGCAAGTGCACGACACCGAGCAGGAGTCTGGCGTTGGCCATGCGCGAAGTCTCGCCGCACGCCGCTCTCGCGCAAGCGCCGGTCGCGCTTCAGGCCCGGGGCCGGCGACGCAACTTGCAGTGCCACCAGATGCGCCAGAACTTGCGGCTGAGTTTGATCTTGCCGGCGCTGGACAGCCACTCCTGGGCGTCGTCGAAGCGACCTTCGCGCAACAGCACCCAGGCCAGGTTCAACCGCGCGTCGGCGCGCCGGTGACGCACCAGGTTGAGGAAGTGCGCCTCGCCCAGGTGTTGCGCCTGCACCTTGTCGAGCGCCCGGTCGATGCCGCGCACGAACCGGCTGCCGTCCGAGAGCGTCAGGTTGCCGATGCGACAGAAGGTCAACGGATCGGTCAGGTAGGCGATCGGCTCGCGGTGCGCCATGCGCAGCCACAGGTCGTAGTCCTCGGTCGCGATCATGTCGGCGTGCGAGTCGAAACCGCCCGCCAGCTTCACCGCCTCGCGCCGCGCCACCACCGTGCTGCAGACCACGGGGTTGCCCAGCAGCAGCTGTTCGTGCGTCAGCGCCACGGGCACGTTGCGATCCGAGTTCTTGCGACCCGTGAGCCGCTCTCCGTCGACCACCCAGGCGTCCGTGGCGACACACTGTGCGTCGAGTTCACGCAGCGTGTGGATCGAGCGCGCCAGCTTCTCGGGGTCGTACCAGTCGTCGGCATCGAGGAACGCCACGAACTCCGTGGTCGCTGCCTCCAGGCCCAGGTTGCGCGCCACGCCGGGGCCGCGGTTCTCCTGGCGCAGAAGGGTGGCGCCGTTCTGCTCCGCCACCGCCGCGGTGCCATCGGTGGAGCCGTCGTCGACGACGATCACCTGGGTCGGAAGATGCGTCTGATCCCGCAGCGAAGCCAGGCCGCGAGCCAGGGTCGCGGCCGCGTTGAACGCCGGCACGATCACCGCCACGCTGTCGTCCCTGGTCACGTCGGCCTCCCCTTGCGCCCGGGGTTCGCCCACAGGCCACCACCGGTCGAACTGCCCGGACGAGTTGAACGCGCGAGCAGGTCGCTCGACGCGCGGAGGTCAGAGGTGTGGGCGAGCACGGCGCGAATAGTGGCGTGAACGGCGAGGTTCGTCGAGGTTCGGTACGTTCCGGGGACCGCGAACGGCGATCCGGACGCCCGAACTCCCCTGATCCGAGCAGCAGCTTCGCGCGGCGCAACTGGGCTCAACGGCCCAGCGTTCGTCACCAGGGCAATTCGGAAGCCGCGAAATCCTCCTGGATGCGCGGCAGCGATTCCTCGACGCGATCGAGGTCCAGGCCGATCTGGCCGTAGGCCTCGTTGTCCAGACCCGCGAGGTGCGTGCCGACCGTCGACGGCTTGCCCGCCCGCCAGGCGAGCTGATCGGCGACGTGGATCAGCGACGAGAGCGACCGGTGGAACGGGTCCGACGACGGCCGGTGGTGATAGCGGATCGCGATCGCCAGGTCTTCGGGCAGGAACCACTTGATCGCCAGCACCGAGCCGACGTCGGCGTGGGTGAAACCGAGCTCTTCCTGCTCGACCTCGATGTCGGGCCGCTTCTCGGCCGCCGCCCGCCGCAACACCGCGAGGTACCGCGGCGCCGCCTTCTCCATCAGGATGATCTTGCCGATGTCGTGCAGGAGACCGGCGATGTAGAGGTCCTCGGCGTGCACCTCGGCGAACGCCGACGAACTCGAGCCGAGCGTGCGTGCGGCGATGCCGGCGAACACCGCGTGTTTCCAGAACGCCTGCGGATCGAAGTGCTGGATCTTCTCGCGGCGCTTGCCGAACACCGAGAACACCGCCGCCTTGAGGGCGATCTTCTTGGTCATGTTGAAGCCCATGACCGAGATCGCCAGGCTCACCGACGACACGCGCACCTGCAGCCCGTAGTAGGCCGAGTTGACGATGCGCAGGATGTTGGTGGCGACCGCCGGATCGCGCTGCACGACGGCGGCGACGTCTTCGGCCGAGGAGTCGGCGTTGGACATCACCTCGTTGAGGCGGACCAACACCTCGGGCATCGTCGGCAGTTCGATCGTGTTGTTGACGAGACCGAGGATGTTCGTCGAAGGACCGGTGGATTGCGCCATTGGATGTTCTGCTCCGGCCTTGTATCGAAGGCATCCCCCCGACAGCTTGACGCCAATCCTCGCCCGGCGGGCTCGGTTGCCATGAACGTCGTCTTCCTCTGCCAACGCGTACCGTGGCCGCCCGACCGCGGCGACCGCATCACGACGTGGCATCTCCTGCAGCACCTGTTGGCGCGCGGCGCAAGGGTGCGGGTCGGTTGCTTTCGTGAAGAGGCGCGGGACGACGCGGGAATCGCCTTCCTGCGGGAGCGCTGCGTCGAGGTCGTGGCACCGCTCCTGAACCGTCGTGTACGGAAAATCACCAGTCTGCGCGGCCTCCTGACCGGCGAAGCCCTGACCCTGCCGTTCTTCCGCGACGCGGGCCTGCAGCGCGCCGTCACACGCTGGTGTGCGACCGGCGAAATCGACCTGGTACACGTCTACTCCTCGTCGATGGCCCAGTACGCGCTGCACCCGCCGGCGCGGGCCAAGGTGATGCAGTTCGCCGAGCTCGACTCCGACAAGTGGCGTCAGTTCGCCGCGGTCGCCGGCCCGCCCGGGCGCTGGATCTACGGCCGCGAGGCCACGCGCCTGCTCAACTTCGAGGACCGCGTCGCGCGCGCCTTCGACAGCTCGCTGGTGGTCAGTGACGTCGAGAAGGAGCTGTTCGAACGCCGCATCCCAGGGGTCGTGCCCGAAGTGCTGCCCAACGGCGTCGACACCGAGCACTTCACCAGCCGCGGCGACGGCAACCGCGACCCGCACACCGTCGTGTTCACGGGAGTGATGGACTACGAACCCAACATCGACGGCGTCACCTGGTTCGTCGCCGAATGCTGGCCGGAGCTGCGCCTCCGCTTCCCGGACGCACGGCTGCTGATCGTCGGCAGCAAACCAACCCCCGCGGTGGTCGCGCTCGGCGATCGGCCGGGCGTCACGGTCACCGGCCGTGTGCCCCAGACACCGCCGTTCTTCGACCGCGCCGCGGTCGCGATCGCGCCGCTGCGACTCGCGCGCGGCGTGCAGAACAAGGTGCTCGAAGCGATGAGCATGGGCCTGCCCGTGGTGTCGTCACCGCAGGCCGCGCAGGGCCTCGGCGACGTTCCTGATGGCACGCTGCAGATCGCCGACGGGGCAGCGGCGACGACCGGCGCGATCGCCGAACTGTTCGCGGATCCGGCGCGGGCGCGGACCATCGGGCGCGCGGCCGCGGCGTGGATCCGCGAACACTGGCACTGGGACCGGATGTTCGCGCGCTACGACACGATCCTGGCGCGGCTCGGTGTCGACGCGTCGGCGTGACTCACCTGGCTTCCGGCACGAGCCGGAAGATCTCACCCTTGCGGCCGCGGAAGCCCGTCATCAGCAGTTCGCCATCGGGCTCCTCGGCGAAGCTGGACGGCTGCAACGGCGCGCGTTCGAGGCTGACGACCTGGTGTTTGCCGCCTTGCCGATCCTCGCGACAGGCCCACATACGCAACGTCATGAAGTCGCCGTAGACGAACCACCCGTGCAGTTCGGGAATGCGCGCGCCGCGGTAGACATGACCTCCGGTGATCGACAGCCCCTCGTCGTGCGCATACGCGGCGACCGGCGCGATCGCGCCCTCGGGCAACTGCTCCTTGTCACGCCGGAGCTGGAACTCCTCGCCGGCCTCGAACGCGTTCCAGCCGTAGTTGCCGCCGCGCACGAGGCGATCGACCTCTTCGAGGCGATTCTGCCCGACGTCGCCGCACCACAACTCGCCGGTCTGCCGGTCGAACGAGATCCGCCACGGGTTGCGCATGCCGTAACACCAGATCTCGCCACGCACGCCTTCTTCGCCCACGAACGGGTTGTCGGCGGGGATGGCGTAGGGCCTGTCGGCAGTGGCATCACGCACGTCGAGGCGCAGCACCTTGCCGAGCAGCACGCTGCGTGACTGGCCGTTGCCGAACGGATCGTTGGCCGCACCACCGTCGCCGATCGCGACGTAGAGCATGCCGTCGGGGCCGAACACGATGGTGCCGCCGTTGTGATTGCCGAACGGCTGGAACACCTGCAGCAGGCGCAGCTCGCTGTCCATGTCGACGACGCGTCCGGCGTCGGTGACCACGGTGGCGAAGCGCGAGATCACCGACTGGCGATTGCTCTTCGCGGTCTTGCCGTTGCCCATCACGCCTCGCTGTTCGGCGATGCGTTCGGACCAGTAGACGTAGACGAAGCCATTGGCGGCGTAGTCCGGATCGAACTGGAAGCCGAGCAGTCCCTCTTCCCAGTTCTCGGTGAGGGCCTTGCCCGTGATGTCGAAGAACACGCGGCGATCCGACTTCTTGCCGTCGCGCGGCACCACGAAGATGTGGCCGGGCTGGGTGACGACGTAGGCGTGGTCCGGGTCGACGGCCGTGAAGGCAACGAACAGCGGCCGGTCGAACGGATCCTGCGCCGGGAAGGCGGGCTCGAACACGATCGCGGGCCCCTCCGCGGTCGCGGCCGGTTCTTTGACGTCGTCCTGGGCGAGGATCAACGAGGGCAACAGGAACAACACCAGCGAGTGGCAGCGCATGCGAGCGGGGGATTACGACGTCAGCCCCTGGAACACACAAGGGTTTGCCGGCCAAGATGCCCGCATGTTGCAGCTGCGCGGCCTCGCGAAGTCCTACGGCGACCACGTCGCCCTCGCCGGACTCGACCTCTCCATCGCCGCCGGCGAGATCCTGGCGCTGCTCGGCCCCAACGGCGCCGGCAAGTCCACCACCGTCAAGTGTCTGGTCGGGCTGCTGCGCCCCGATGCCGGCAGCATCGAAGTCGCCGGTGTCGACGTACTGACCGACACCGACGCGGCCCGGCGCAAGATCGGCTACCTGCCCGAGGTCGCGCGCCTGCACGAAGCGCTGACGCCGTGGGAGTTCCTGCTGCTCAAGGGCCGGCTGTTCGACCTCGACGACAGCACGATCCGCCAGCGCGGCGAACGCCTGCTCGGCGGCTTCGACCTGCTGCCGCGCGCCGACGAACCGATGGCGGCGTTCAGCAAGGGCATGCTGCAGAAGGTCTCGATCAGCGCCACGCTGCTCACCGAACCCAGGCTGCTGGTGCTCGACGAACCGCTCAGCGGCCTCGACGTCACCACCACGCTGGTGATGAAGGAGCTGATGCGCGAGTTCGCGCGCCGCGGCGGCGCGGTGCTCTACTGCAGCCACATGCTCGACGTGGTCGAGTCGATCGCCGACCGCATCGCAATCCTCGACAAGGGGCACCTGCTCGCCGCCGGAACGTCGGCCGAGCTGCGCACGCGGGCCGGCACCGCCAGCGGCAGCAACCTCGACGCGGTGTTCCGCACGCTGGTCAAGGCCAGTGATCCGACCGCGGCGGCGCAGGCGCTGCTCGGCGGCGCCTGAACGGTCGCTGTCGCGCGCTCGAAAGTCGCCGTCAGGAAGTCGCCGACGCCGCGCGCGAACGCGAACGCGAACCGCCGCCCGGCTTGCCGCGCGACTTGCCGCGCGGGCTGTCGCCCGAACGCTTCTTCGGCATGCCGTAGCCGCGGCCCGGCGCCTTGGGGCCTCCTTCGACCTTGCGACCGGCGAGGTGGCCGACGACCACTTCGTAGAGGCGGCGTTCCATGGGCGCGACCAACGACAGCGCGCGACCGCTGCGGCCGGCGCGGCCGGTGCGGCCGGTGCGGTGGATGTAGTCTTCGAGGCCGAGCGGGAAGTCGTAGTTGACGACCATCGCGACGTCGTCGACGTCGATGCCACGCGCAGCGACGTCGGTCGCGACCAGGAAGCGCACCTTGCCGCGCGTGAACGCCTGCAGGCAGACGTGGCGCGCCTCGGCACCCTTGTCGCCGTGAATCGAGTCGGCGGGCAGGCCGGCGCGCTTGAGCATGTTGCCGAGCCGTTCGCAGCCGAGCTTCTTGTTGACGAAGATCAGCACCTTGCCCTCTTCGCGGCGCAGCAGCGCCTCGAGCGCCTGCGGCTTGTCCGCGGCGGCGACGCTGGCGAAGCGGTGTGAGATGGTCTTGGCCGACTGGCTGCGTGTGCCGATCTGCACACGTTCGGCGTCGGGCAGGAAGTCCTTGACCAGCCCTTCGACCTCCTCGGGCATGGTCGCCGAGAACAGCAGGTTCTGCCGTTCCTGCGGCAGGCGCACGAAAATGCGCCGGATCTGCGGCATGAAGCCCATGTCGAGCATGCGGTCGCTCTCGTCGAGCACGACCATCTCGACCTTCTCGAGCGACAGGTTGCGCCGTTCGAGGTGGTCGATCAGGCGTCCGGGACAGGCGACGACGATGTCGACGCCGCGTTTGAACGCCGATTCCTGGATCGACATGTCGACACCGCCGAACGCGGTGCAGACGTGCAGGCCGGTGTACTTGGCGTAGGTGCGCAGGTTCTCGGCGACCTGCACACACAGCTCGCGCGTCGGCACGATGATCAGGCCGCGCAGGCCCGGCTCACCGCCGCACAGGCGGTCGAGCATCGGCAACCCGAAGGCGGCGGTCTTGCCACTTCCCGTCTGGCCCAGGCCGATCAACTCGGCGCCGCGCAGGATCTTGGGGATGGCGTTGGCTTGGATGTCGGTCGGCTGTTCGTAGCCGGCGTCGGCGACACCGCGGAGGATGGGCTCTTTGAGCCCTAGCTTGGCGAAACTCACGTAAGACGATTCTCGATGCGCTCACCAGAGGACCTGGGGTAGCGCGTGAAACTTTGCGGAAGGGGGGCGAGGCAAAACCTTGCGGCCCGCCTCCGTGCCTGGCAGCACCACTTCCGGGAGGAAGCTGCTGTGGTCGAAAGCACCACAGCTGTGCATCGGCACGACAACATCCCCTGCATCGGCGCCGACCGGGCTCGACTTGAGACACCCTTGGCAAGGCTGGCTTGCGTTCTGGACGTCGTCGGCCGCACGGCGGCTCCAGCCTCGGCTGGGGAGAACTCGGATGACCCGAGGTGCGAGAAGGATACGGCGCGACTGGCGCGGGGCAAGGGCCGAGCCACCTGGGAGTTGCGTGACGGTTCTCACCACCGGCTCGGATCAACCACCAGGTAGAGAAGTTCACCGAGCGCGAGAACGACGCCGATCGCCCAGAGCAGGATCAAGCCGATGCTCTGCAGCACCGAGGCAGGGCGGCGGGCGGCTCGATCGAACACCCGCGGCAGCAGCGCCGCGAACAACTTCTCGCGAGGGTACGCACCGGTGTTGCCCGGTGTGGCACGATCTGCGGCGTCGTAGAGCGCTTCCAGGTCGGGCTCGCTGAGCTGCTCCACGTCGGCCGGCAACACGCGCTGGCGCCGCAGCCGCGCGGCCTCGAACGCGACGCTCACATGCGATCGTGTGCCAAGGAGCATGAACACCGCCACGATGCCGAGCACCGGCATGCCGTTCAGGGCAACCCACCCGAGCGCGACGATCGCCGCCACACGGAAGCTCGCGTCGAGCCAGGGCCACCGCGAGAACACCAACACCTCGAAGAACCGCCCGCCGTCGAGTGGAGGTACCGGAATCAGGTTCAGCAAGTTGATGAACACCAGCATCAAGACCACTTGGTTGACCAGCGGCATCGTCTCCGCGTCGATCACTCCCCGACTGGTCCATGCCAGAAGCGGCACCGCGACCAACAGGCCGGGCAACGGACCGGCCAACGACACCAGCGCGTGCGCCGCGCTGCTCGCTCCCGGCTTCCGGCCCGTGACCGCGGCACCGAAGAACGGCAGGAAGAACATGCTCAGGTCGGAGAACCCGAGCAGCCGCATCGCCGCGAGGTGTCCCAATTCGTGCAGCAACAGAACGCCGACCAGGACCAACACGCCCTCGAGGCCGTCGTCGCGCATGCCCACCAGCAGGAATGCCACCGCGGACAAGATCAGGATCGCCCCGGGTTTCGTCTTGGGCCGCGAGAGCAGTGCGTCTCGCGCAACTGCGGCCCGGTGAGAACGGCCCTCGGACTGATGCGACCCGGCCGGCTCGCCTTCTGGTGTCTCACTCATTGCCCGCAATCTATCCTGCGCTGAGGGTTGCGCTACCGCGCCTGCAGGTAGACATCGAGGTCGGTGATCTCGCCAGCGCGCACGACCGCACCGAGCGTCAGGTCCTGGTAGTCACGCGCCCGGATCTGCAGTTCGTGCTGACCGGCAGGCAGCAGCGGCCACCACTGCATCGGGCTGTCGGGCATGATCCTCGAAGTCTGCCTCCAGCCATTGGGCAGCACTTGCACGAAGGTCGAACTGCCCGTCAGTTCCGGTGAAGTCGGGCAGGTGACCGAGAACCCGGCGATCGCTCCCGCGACGGGTGTCGGCAGATGCACACGCAGACGCACCCGTCCACCCTCCGCCAAGATCTCCGCCAGCGTCGTCGTTCCTCCGTCTCGCAGTTCGACGTCACGGAAGAACACCGCGAACGACCCGAGGTCGTCGCCACTGCGGCGCGGCTCGACGCGCAGACGAAAGCGGCCCGCGCAAGAGGACAGCTGCGCGCCGCAGTCGACAGCTTCGAGCCCGGTGGCGAGCGGCGCCTCGTTGAATAAGCGCTGTGAGAGCGACGCCCGGATCGGCAGGCTCGGACCGTCGACGGCATGGCGGACCGTCAACTTCAGCGTTGCGGTCGCAGCTCGCTCGACGAGTCTGAGTTCGACGTCGAGCACGTTGGTCGACGGTTCGGCCTGCAGCAGGGCTTCACCGCCGGCCGAGCCGTGACTCGCCTGGATCCACAACCAGTGTCCGCTCGCCAACAACCCATCGCCTGCTCTGCCAGCTCCGCGCGGCCCGCGCGGCAGTGCATCGATCTCCGTGAGGCCCGCGCCGAACGCCCGCAACTGGTCGTCGTGCAGATCGTCGAACTCGGTGTAGCCGATGGAGAAGGGATGCAACGCGCGGCCCGCGCCGTCACGGAACGCGAAGCGGACCAGGTGCAGACCGGACAGCCGGATTGTCTGTTCGGCGGTGTCGGTGACCAGTTCGGGCCATTGCGGCGTCCGGCTGTAGCTCCGGATCTGCAGGATGTAGCGGCCCGGGAGCAGCGATCGGACCTGGATGCGCCCAGCGCGATCGGTGCTCGTCGAGGCTACGGTTCGCACCGAGCCCGGCCCGTCGGCGATCCCAAGCCGCACCTGCAGATCGGTTACCGGTGTGCCATCGTCGAACACCAGCCTCGCCGACAACAACGACGCCTGACGCAAGACCAGGTCCGCAACCCTCACGTCACCGGCCGGATCCGGCGTCAACTGCAGTTCGGCCCGCCCGAGGTCGGCTTGTCGTGCGCGCAACCGTACCCGTCCGGCGTCCGGCAACGGCAACCGATAGCCGCCATCAGGATCGGTGATCGCATCTCGCCCGATCGGCTCGTCATCGGCTGCCAGGACCTCGACCCTCGCACCTTCGACCGGCGAACCGTCGCTGCCGACGACGCGGCCAACCAGCGTGCGACCACTCGCCAGTTCGATGTGCTGAACGATGTGCAACGCCGCGCGCGAATCGTGGTGCGGCAGTTCGACGTGCATCTCGGACTCGGAGCAGCCCGGCGCCCAGGCGGTGAGCGTCAAGTCGGTGCGTTCGAGGTCGATGGCTGGCAGAGTGCGCAGCACGCCGAGGTCGAACGAATACTGCCCGTTCGAATCGGTCGTGCCCGTCATCGATTCGCCCGGCTGGCCATCGAACTCGGCCGACAAGCGAACGCTCGCCTTCGCGAAGCTCTGGCCCGACGCGACGCGAACGAAACCCTCGATGCTCCACAGCACTTCCGGAACCGACGACGACTGCCCCGCGGGTTCGCGCACGATCGATGCCGAGGCCTCCGCATCGGCCGAGACCGCGATGCCGGACGCGCCGGGCGACGCTGCGGGACGTGGTTCGGGCGGGACGCCCGCCGACGTCTGCCACCAGCAACCGAGCGCGACCAACGACAGGACGAGCACTCCGAGCACGGTCTGTTTGATCATCAACACTCCTCCTGCGAACCCGACCGAACCGGTCACCGCCGCGGCCGTCCCGCCCAAAGCGAGCTGTTCGCCGCGCGCCAGTACTGCGGCGCGTACTGCAGCATTACCCCTCGTGGCCAGCCCGGCGAACAACGCCAGCGCAACCCCCGCCGGCAAGGCTTCGCGCAGCATCTCGAGACCACGCGAGACCTGGCTGCGCACCGTGCCGGCCGGTCGATCGAGCACGTGTGCGATCTCCGCGGCGAGGAAGTGGTGCTTGAGGTGCAGCCGCAGGACCGCGCGGTAGGCCTCGGGCAATCGTTCGATCGCCTCGTCGACCTGCTGCGTGAACTCGGCTTCCTGTGCCTGCGCGGCGGGATCCGCTGTGCGCGGCGGCGGCAATCGCTCGGGATCGACGCGGCGCGCCTCGCGGCGCAATGACCACTTCGCCTGCTTGTGCAGGATGCCGATCAACCAACCGATCAGCGGTCGGGCAGGGTCGTATCGCTGCGCAACCTCCATCGCCGCGACGAACGTCGCCTGCAACAGATCTTCTGCCTGCGCCGGGTGCCGCACGAGGTGCATCGCGACGCGCAACAACGCCGGCGCCGTCTGGTCGTAGGCCTCGGCGAGCGCAGTCGCGTCGCCCGATTGGCGCCAACGGGCAAATGCCCGATCTGCGGAGACCTCGACCATGTCAGACGAGGATTAGCACGACGGCCCCGCCGTGCTGCACCATTCTGAGGCGGCACGACGAGCAGGCAGTCCAGGAGATACGTCGAAGAGCAGCAACGCCGCGTGCGCGCCAACAGGGCCGGCGACATCAGTTGTCAACTTCGCAGTCGCCCCACTAGATTTGCGCCATGAGCGCGCCTCTCCTGGAGCGAATCACGATCGAGGCAGGCAAGTGCGGCGGCAGGCCCTGCATTCGCGGCAAGCGGATCCGGGTCACCGACATCCTGGAGTTGCTGGCGAACGAAGCCACGATCGAGGAGATCGTGGCGGATCATCCCGGCCTCGAGCGTGACGACGTGCTGGCTGCGATCGCCTATGCCGCCCACCAAACCAACCACCCAGTCATCCGGGTGGCGTGAGGTTCCTCGTCGACAACCAGCTGCCACCGCAGTTGGCCCGCTACCTGTCGGATTGCGGGCGCTGATAGGGCCCAGCGCCGCCTACACCCCCAAACGCCGCGACAGATCCGTCTGCAGCAGCCGATCCGGGTCCCACTTCGCCTTGAGTGCGCGGAACCTGCCGACCGCCTCGTCGCCGTGCACGCGCGCGAACGACGACGCGAGCAGCACCGCGTCCTTGGCGTAGTAGAAGCGACCGCCGGCCTCGAGCACGACCTCGGCGAGTTCTTGGCACAGCTTCCACAGCTCGGCGCGCCGCGCCTCGTTCTTGCTGACCGCGAAGTCCATCGCCATCGAGACGCCGTCGACCGCATGCGTCATCAGGAACGCATCGGGGCGGTGGCGCTTGAGCACACCCAGATACGGCACGTGCCCGGCCTGCTGACAGCGTTCGATGATCGTGCGCAGCACGCGCTCGGCCGAGGCCAGCGGCAGGAACGGCTGGAACTGGATCAGACCGCCGGGCTTGGTCATCCACTGCCAGCGCGGCACGTAGTCGAGCAGGAAGTGGAACGCGCCGTGCGTCTGCAGGTAGGGCGAACCGCGGTCTTCGAGGTGACCGGCGCGGAACTTCAGCGCGTTGACGAGGCCGACCTGGCCGAAGTGCAGCGCGCACCACATGCCCGGCCACAGCCAGTCCTTGGGCACCGCGCCGAACATCTTGGTCGGCACGTCCTGCAACGTCGGTTCGTAGAAGCGCACGCCCTCGGGGTCCTCACCGGGCTGCAGCTGCTCGGCGCGATGCATCAGGCCGCGGCCGAGACCCTTGCCCTTGGCGTGCAGATCGACCCACGACACGAGGTAGTCGGCGGTGCCGCGCAGGTCTTCGAGGATCTGCAGGTTGTGCGCGAGGTCGCGCGCGACGATGCCCCAGACGCGCAGCCGGCCGCTGTGCACTCGTTTGGTCTGGATCTGCAGCCGCGTCATGCAGCCGAGCATGCCGAAGCCCGAGATCGCGGCGTGGAACAGGTCGGGATCGCTGTCGCGCGTGACGTGCACGAGTTCGCCGCGCGGCGTCATCAGGTCGAACGACAACACGCACTCGCCGAACGGGCCGAGCGCGTAGTTGTTCTTGCCGTGGATGTTCATCGCCGCGGCACCGCCCATCGACACCGCCGCCGTGCCGCTGACGACCTTGGGCCAGTAGCCGAACGTGATCGACTTGCGCCACAGATCACGCACCGTGACGCCGGGCTCGACCGTCGCCAGGCCCGTGGCCGGGTCGAAGTCGAGGATCTCGTTCATCGCCGTCAGGTCGAGCACGTAGCTGCCGCGGTTGGTCGACGCGTCGCCGTAGCTACAGCCCGCGCCGCGCAGCGCCACGTTGCCGCCGCGCGCGCGCACGTCGGCGAACGCGTCGGCGATCTGCTCGGTCGTGGTCGGCCGCAGCACCTTGCCGTGGCCGCCGACGGCCATGCCGAAGCCGCGCACGTCCTCTTCGTTCCAGAGTGGTCCGGCGGCCTTGGTCATCGTCGGTTCGGTCATCGGTCGTGGCGCTGTATCACCTGGCGTCACTTGCGGGACGAGATCAGCGCGGCGAGGCTGCCGAACAGCCCGCCCGCCAGAATCGTGAACGGCACCCAGAAGCCGAATTGCGAAACGTAGACCGAGATCATCGTGTCACCCATGTCACGCTCGATGCCCGCGGGCCCGAACTTGGTGTAGTGCGTATCCCATTCGTTGACCTTGGCCGTGTAGGCGATGGCGACGACGACGGCGCGGGCGAGCAGGCCGTAGAGGAGCAGGGTCGCGGCGAGGCGCCACCAGATCACCAGTGCGAACGCGGCCGCGAGGACACTGACGATGGTCGCCGTGATCACCGCCGAACGCAGGGCCTGGTAACCGGCCTCGCTGACGTCGCCCCGGTCGAGACCGGAGAAGCCGTAGGCGACGGTGCCGACCGACGCCAGCAGCGCCGCGGCGAACCACAGCGCCGCCGGTCGCAACCGCGGCTTCGAACCACCGCGCGCAAGGCGCAGGCCGAACCATGCGCCGAACACCGGCACCAGCCACGTGATGCCGAGCAGGATGCCGCCGCCGCCCGAAGTGGTGGCGACGTTGCCCTCGACCTCGGCGTAGAGACGCGCCAACGACACCAGGGTCGTGATCACCGCAGGCAACAGCACCAGCTGCAGCACCGAAGGCCCCTTGGACTCGCTCACGTCAGTTCTCCTCAGATCGACAGCCGGCGAAACACGAACGACGGAATGTTGCGGATCACGAACATGATCAGCCGCCACTTGCCGGGCACGTAGGCGATCGCCTTCTCGTCGTCGCGCGCGCGCAGGATCAGTTCGGCGGCCTTGTCGGCGGGGATCGCGCCCTTGAGCTGCAGTCCTTCGGTCATCGGCGTGAGCACGAAGCCGGGGCGGATCGTCGTGACCCGCACGCCGCGCCGCCACAGCCGGTTGCGCAGCGCTTCGAGGTAGGTGTCCATGCCCGCCTTGCTGGCGTTGTAGACGGGCCGGCCGACGCGGCCGCGGTCCTGGGCCACCGAGCTGACGCCGACGATGTTGCCGCGGCCCCGTTCGGCGAAGCGCCGCGCCGCGGCGTTGCCCCAGGCGATGCAGCCGAGCATGTTGACCTCGACCTGCTGGCGGTCCTTGGCCAGGTCGTATTCCTCGGGTCCGACCTCGGGCATCACGCCGGCGACGAAGTGCAGTTCGTCGACCTCACCGAGGTCCTGCTCGATGCGCGCAAACAGGGGTTCAGCGGCGTCGAGGTCGGCGGCGTCGTGAACGTAGGGGAACGCCACCGGCTGGCCGGCCGCATCGTCGATGGCGGCCGCCAGCGCCTTCAGTTCCGGTTCGCGCCGGGCCAACATCGCGACCTTGCGTCCCTCCAGGCACAGCCGCCGGGCGATGGCGAGGCCGATGCCGGACGAGGCGCCGACGACGATGCAGGTGCCGGTGCGCGAAGTCATCGTGACAAGAGAACTCCGCGCCGGGGCCGAATGCAAACCAAGGCCAACCGCGATGATTGCCGGTGGCCCCCGCCGCGGGCATCATGCGACCCATGCGCCTTGCCATCGTGCTGTCGGTCCTGGCCGCCGCCGCCTCGATTCGAGCCCAGACGCTCGATCCGATCGGCGTCGACCCACGCGCCGGCCAGTGCGTCGACACCGTGATCGCGACCGTCAACAACGACGTGATCATGCTCAGCGAGTTGCGCACGCAGGTGGGGATCGAAGTCGGCCGCATCGAGAACGAGCAGCGACGGCGGCTGTCCTCCGAAGAACGCGCCTTCGTGTTGCAGCGCGAGATGACCAAGCTGATCAACAACCACACCATGGCGCAGGCGGCCAAGACCCTGGGCCTTGCGGCGCCGGACATTATCGAGAGCCTGTTCCAGGACGAACTGCGCCGCGAAACCGCCGAGCAGGTGCGTAACCTCGGCACCGAACAGAAGTTCAGCCAGGAACTGCAGCGCACGGGACGCACCTGGCAATCGTTCGAGCGCGAGCAGCGGGTGATCAAGATGCGCCAGTTCGCCGAGGATCTGGCGATCTTCTCGCGCCTGCAGAAGCAGCAGAACCTGTTCTTGACCCCGCGCATGATGCGCGAGCTCTACCAACGGGAGATCCAGCGGTTCGTGCGGCCGTCGTTGGCGATCGTCAGCGCGGTGGTGTTCCGCGGCGACGACGCCGCTGCACAGGCGGAGCAGGCGATCGAGTACTGGCGGACCGCCGAGGTCGACAGCCGCCAGATCGCGCAGCGTTTCCCGGGGGGCACGGCGATCGGCGAGATCGACGCCAGCACCCTGGTGCCGGAGCTGCCGCTGGCCAGGTTCGCGCTCGCCGGACCGGAAGGCGCGGTCTCCACCCCGATCCCGTTCCAGGGCGGGTTGCAAGTCGCCAAGGTGGTCCGTTTCCACGCCGCCCGCAACGCCAGCTTCGCCGATCCGGACGTCCAGAACGAGCTGCGGATCATCGGCCTGGAACAGGTCATCGGCGAGCTGCGCCAACAGGCGCTGGCCAGGGCGGCGGCGCGCACCGAAGTCGCGGTCAGGCAGGCGCGCTGAGCCGCCAGCCAGCTCGACCTGGGGCAGCCGGCAAGCCGGCAGCATCGGGTTGCAGCAACCGCTCCTGCTCGCTCTACTTTCCGCCCCTCCCCTCTTGAACCTTGGACGGGTCGTAGCCGTTGTCCGGCCTTCGGCATCCACAGCCCCGTCGGCGTCGCCACCGTGGTGACGCATCCGGAGCAGATCGCTCGTCCCCAAGGTTGCCTTCCAGGAGCCGCCATGGCCCAACTCGACCCAACCAAGATCAAAGTCCAGTCCAACGCGGTTCCCATCTGGGAGACCGAGGAATCGTTCCAGGAGATGATGGCCGAGCAGCTGCGGCACGCGCCGTGGCTGGCGCTGTCGGGCCTGCTCCACGTGGTTCTCTTCGCACTGCTCTATGTGCTGTATCCCGTCGAGGAGAAGAAGAAGCCCGAGAAGCAGGTCGAGATGGACCTGACGCAACAGGAGCAGATCGAGGAACCACCGCCCCCGCCGCCGCCGGAAACCAAGCCGGAGGAGACGCCCGAGGAGGTGGTCATCAACGAGACCCAGATCACCGAGGAAACCGAGGCCTTCGACAACGTCGAGACCGAGAGCACCGCCAAGGAGTCGGCTTTCGACTCCAACCAGTGGAACTCGGCGGTCGGCATGGGCGGCGGCGCCGGCGGTCGCTACGGCGGTCGCGGTGGCAAGGGTGGCGGCAAGGGCGGCGGCAAGTCGTACGCGGCGGCCATCGACGCCGGCTTGATGTGGCTCAAGAACCACCAGGACGAAGACGGCAAGTGGGACTCGGACGGCTTCATGAAGCACGACACCGAGGGTGAGGTCTGCGACGGCCCGGGCAGCCCCGTGCACGACGTCGGCAACACCGGCCTGGCGCTGCTTGCCTTCCTCGGCGACGGCAGCACCATGCGCAGCGGCCCCTACAAGGAAGTGATCAAGAACGGCGTCACCTGGCTGCGTGAGCAGCAACAGGAGAACGGCCTGTTCGGCCAGGCTGCCTCGCACGACTTCATCTACGACCACGCGATCGCCGCCTATGCGATGTGCGAGGCCTACGGCCTGTCGCGCTACACGCTGCTCAAGCCGGTCGCCCAGAAGGGCATCAACTACCTCGAGTCGCACCGCAACCCGTACGCCGTCTGGCGCTACCAGCCGCGCGACAACGACAACGACACGTCGGTCACCGGCTGGTGCATCATGGCCTACGAGTCGGGCGAGTTCTTCAAGCTCGACATCAACAAGGGTGCGCTGACCAACGCCGAGGTCTGGCTCGATCAGGTCTCCGACCCGACCGGCCTGCACGGCTACACCAAGGCCGGCGAGCGCAGCTCGCGCAAACCCGGCGACCACGCCACCAAGTTCCCGGTCGAGAAGGGTGAGTCGATGACCGCCGTGGGCCTGTTCTGCCGCTTCTTCATGAGCCAGGACCCCAAGGAGAAGCCGATCATGAAGGCCGCGGCCGACCTGATCGCCAGCAAGCCGCCCGTCTGGGACGAGAAGGGTGGTTCGATCGACCACTACTACTGGTACTACGCGACCTACGCGCTGTTCCAGTACGGCGGCCGGCACTGGAGCGATTGGCAGAAGAAGCTCGAAACCGCGGTGGTCAAGAACCAGCACCGCGACGCTGCCAAGAAGAACCTCTACGGCTCCTGGGACCCGGTCGGCGCCTGGGGTGAGGACGGCGGTCGCGTCTACAGCACCGCGATCCTGACCCTGACGCTCGAGGCCTACTACCGCTACAGCAAGCTGGTCCGCTGATCGCCTGAACGGAAATCGGCACGCTTTTCAGCGCGCCCGACACGACGCGGCCCGCACCTCTCGACGAGGGGTGCGGGCCGCGCTGCTTTGGGGCCGCATCACTGTCGCAAGTCTCGTTACCGGACCCGCCAAGGCGAGAAAGCCGACAGTGCTCGCAGGCCGTCATCGCACTGCGCGCGGCGACCCGGCCATGGCATGGGTGGCGGCAACGGCCGGTGTCCACTTGCGAGATTTCCTGAAGAAGGACTCAAGCCTCTGCCGATGAGGTTTGCGACATGGCCTCGGGCACCCGCCCGGAGCACGGCAAAGGAATCGAGGAGGAAAGATGGGCCTTCGGGTCAATTCGAACATCGCATCCCTGAACGCGCAGCGCTCGCTGTCGGTGATGACCGAGCGCCTGCAGGCGAACTTCCGTCGCCTGTCCACGGGTTTGCGTATCTCGACCGCTTCGGACGACGCGGCGGGTCTGGCCATCTCCGAGCGCTTCCGCGCTCAGGTGCGCTCGACCAACCAGGCGATCCGCAACGCTCAGGACGGCATCTCCCTGACGCAGACGGGTGAAGGCGCGCTGAACGAAGTCAGCTCGATCCTGATCCGCATGCGTGAGCTGGCGATCCAGGCGAGCAACGGCACCGTCAGCTCGGCCGACCGCGCGACCCTGCATCAGGAGTTCAGCGACCTCGTCAACGAGATCGACCGCATCGCCGCCTCGACGACGTTCAACGGCGTGCGCCTGCTCGACGGCACGGGATCGACGATCACGTTCCAGGTCGGCACCGGCACGACCACGGGCATCGACACGATCCAGTTGAGCACGTCCGACACGCTGGCCTCGACGCTGGGCCTGTCGACGCTCGACATCGGCTCGGGCGGCATCCCGACGCTGGCGGTTTCGCAGCTCGACGGCGCGATCAACGCCGTCAGCAAGGTGCGCGGCCAGTTCGGCGCGGCCCAGAACCGCCTGACGACGACGATCGCCAACCTGCAGATCCAGTCGGAGAACCTCAGCGCCGCCGAGTCGCGCATCCGCGACGTCGACGTCGCGGTCGAAACCTCCGCGCTGACGCGAAACTCGATCCTGCAGCAGGCGGCCATCTCGATCCTGGCGCAGGCGAACACCCAGCCCCAGGCGGCTCTGCAGCTGCTGCAGCAGTAACGTCGGCAGCGGCGATCACCGCGCCGCACCGGGCCTGTTGCACGAGCGATCGGCAGCAGGTCGCGACGTCACCGACCGCCGGCTCCTTGTCGGGCCGGCGTTCTACTTGATGCCGGCGACGCTGCGGGTCACCAGGCTCTTGCGGCGCGCGGCCGTGTTCTTGTGGATGATGTTGTGGCGCGCGGCCTTGTCGATCACCTTGCAGACCGCCGGCAGCATCGCCGCGGCCTTGTCCTTCTCACCCGCGGCGACGATCGCCGAGAGGCGCTTCATCGAGGTGCGCAGACGGGTCAGCTTCGCCTTGTTGGCGAGGCGGTTGCGCTCGCTTTGGCGAACGCGCTTCAGTGCTTGCTTGCTGTGAGCCATGTTTTCTATCGGTGCCAGGAACTGGTAGTGAAGGTCGGAAAGTCGGTCGGAGGGTCATCGCTCAGGACTTGAGCTTCTCGACGCGTTGCGCCACGTCGCGGAAGCCGATGTCCTGCTCGAGAATGCGGGTGAAGTGGCGCAGGGCGTCTGCGCGCTGGCCGTTGTCGCTGCAGATGGAACCCATCTCGTAGAGGATCTCCTTGGCGAGCGCGCCGGATCCCGATGAGCCGCCGGCGGCCTGCAGCGCCTTGTCGAACTGGCCGAGCGCGACCTCGTGCAGCCCCTTCTGCTGGAACGCCTTGCCCAGCAGGAACAGCGCGTCGTTCTTCTTGCGCGGATCCTTGACGGCCTGCTGCAGCTCGGCGACCGCGGCGTCGGTGTCGCCGGCCTCGAACAGGCAGGCGCCCAGATCGAAGCGCGCGCTGAGGTCCGCGGGGTTGCGCTCGACGCGCCGCCGCGCCTCACCGGCGCGCAGCTCGCGCAGCGCCGCGCGGGCGCGTTCGACCGCCGCCTCGTCACCGCGCTTCTTGGCCTTCTCGACCATCTGCTCCTGCAGCCGCACGCGCAGGTCGCCGGCGACGTCCTGCAGTTCGGCGTCGCCGGGCTGCATCTGCAGCAGTCGCTCGATCAGGTCGAGCGCGCCGGCGAGGTCCTTGGCCATCTCCCGCAGCTTGGCGACGCGGCGCAGCAACTTGAGGTCGTCGGGGCTCTCGGCGAGTTTGCCCTCGAGCTGCTCGAGTTCCTGCTCGATCTCCTCGGGCGACAACTGCAGGCGCTCCTGCCGTTCGAGCTGCCGCTGCAGTTCCTTGTCCTTGATCAGGTCGCGTGAACTCTCGGCCTTCTCGATGCCGGACGAACGCAGCGCCCCTTCGGCGGCCAGGTCCTTGCGCGCCTTCAGCGACTCCTGGTCGCGCGGATCGACCTTGAGCGCCAGCTCGTACATCGCCAGCGCCTCGTTGACCTTGCCCTGCTGGTAGTAGAGGGCACCGGCCGCCCGACACGCCTCGAGGCAACGCGGCTGGGCTTCGGCGTAGGCCGCGTAGACCGCGAGCGCCGAACGCTGCAGGCCGGCCTTCTGCAAGGCGCGACCGAGCTTGAGGTTGACGCTCTCGTTGAGCGGATCGTGGACGAGGTAACGTTCGAACGAGCGCGCCGCCGCGGCGGCCTGCCCGAGCAGGTTGCTGAGCGAGCCGGCGAGCAGCGGGATGCCGCCGGCGATGATCGCCGTCAGCTTGCTGGCGGGCTTCTGCGCGACCTTGGCGAACAACGCGCGGCGCAAGCCGGTGCGCGCTTCGCCGTAGTCGGGCTGGATCTGCAATACCTGCGCGTAGATCTTGATCGCCATCGCGAAGTTCCGTCGCTTGACGGCCTCCGCGGCGTTCTCGAGATGCTTGCTCAGGTCCATTCGGTTCGTGATTGGAGGGGCCGGCGGTGACGGGCCGGCGTGTGGCGGGCAGGCGGTGAGTGCAGAAACGACCCGGCGCAGCGGATCTGCCGCTGGCCTTCGACCTTCCGCCGTCCCACAAGGCGATCCGATCCCTGCTGGCCCACTTCGGTGGGTCACTGCAGCTACCTGGGTCCGGTCCTTGACGGCGACGAAAGGGGCGAAGAATCTACCTGCCCCTCGCCCGCCAGGCAACGGCCCGCCACCCCCCAGCGACATGGAAGTTCTGATCTACCCGCATCCGATCCTGCGCCGCGGTGGCCAGGTCGTCACCACGTTCGACGCCGAGCTGCGCCAGCTCAGCGAGCAGATGATGGAGGCGATGTACGAGGAGGGTGGCGTCGGCCTCGCCGCCCCGCAGGTCGGCATCGAGAAGAAGCTGCTGGTGCTCAACCCGAGCGGCGACCGCGAAGATCGGTCCGGCGAATTGACCCTCTGTAACCCCAAGATTACCAAGAAGAAGGGGCGGGACTTCGAGGAAGAGGGCTGCCTGTCCTTCCCCGGCCTGCACGCCGAGGTCGAGCGCTGGGTGACGATCACGATCACCTACCAGGACCTCGACGGCACGGAAGGCACGCTGCAGGCCGACGGCTGGCTGGCGCGCATCATCCAGCACGAACTCGACCACCTCGAAGGCGTGGTCTTCACCGACCGGCTGACCGCGGCCGAGAAGCTTCGCGTGAAGACCCAGCTGCAAGAACTCGAAGAGCGCTACCGGGCCCAGGTCTGATGCCCAGGCGCCGGGGCAACGTCGGCGCGCCCGAACCCATGAGGTCTCCTTGCGCCTGATCGAAGGGCTCGACGCACTGCTCAACCTGGACCTCGTCGCGACCTACGGCGAGACCTTCGGCAGCCGTTCGGCGGTGGCGGTCGGCGTCTTCGACGGCGTGCACCTCGGCCACCAGCGCCTGCTGCACCAGCTGCTCGAGATGGCCTCGGCGCTCGAGTGCATGCCGACGGTGGTCACGTTCGCCAACCACCCCGACCAGCTGCTGCACGGCACCGCGCCGCCGCTGCTGGTCAGCGTGCCGCACCGCCTGCGACTGCTGCGCCGCGCCGGCGTGCTGCGGCTGGTGCTGCTGACCTTCGAACCGCGACTGCAGAACATGACCGCGCGCCAGTTCGCCGAACAGGTGCTCAACAAGAGCCTGCGCGCCCGCGGCCTGCTGCTCGGCTACGACTCGGCGATCGGCAAGGACCGCGAAGGCACGCCGCAGCGCTTTCGCGAACTCGGCGACGAGTTGGGGTTCGAGGTGCGCACCGGCAGCCCGTTCGAGGTCGGCGGCAGGCCGGTGTCGTCGACCGCGATCCGCGCGGCGATCGCTTCGGGCGACCTGGCGCTGGCGCAGCGTTACCTCGGCCGCCCGCCGGGCGCCTTGGGCACCGTCGTGCGCGGCGACGCGCGCGGTCGCGCACTCGGCTTTCCGACCGCGAACCTGCTGCCGCAGGCCGCCGTGCTGCCGCCGCCCGGCGTCTACGCAGTCGAGGCGATCGTCGACGGCACCACCTGGCCCGCGGTCGCCAACCTCGGCACCAGGCCGACCTTCGACGCCGCGGCGACGACGACGCTGCTCGAAGTGCACCTGCTCGGCTTCGACGGTGACCTCTACGGCCGCGAGCTCGAGGTCACGTTCCGCAAGTTCCTGCGCGGCGAGCAGCGCTTCGCCGACGCCGACGCACTGCGCGCGCAGATCGAGCGCGACGTGCAGCAAGCGCGCGACGCGTTGCAGGCCTGACCCCCAGAACTCAGTTGCGCGCGAGGCGCAGGTGGCAGACGCCGATGTGCCGCTCGCGGAAACCGGCCTCGCAGTAGGCGAAGTAGTAGTCCCAGGCGCGCAGCAGCGCCGCGCCGTCTGGCCGCGCCAGGAACGGCCCCGGCTCCGCGAGCAGCCGCTGTCGCCATTCGGCCAACGTGCGCGCGTAGTGCGGCCCGAAGTCCTCGCAGTACTCGAGGCGCAGATCGGTGTGCCTGGTCGCCGCAGCGGTGATCGCCGTCACCGACGGGATGAAGCTGCCCGGGAACACGTGCTTCTTGATGTAGTCGACGCAGCCGAGCGCCGAACGGTAGTGCTGATCACGAATGGTGATCGCCTGCAGACCGAGCACGCCGCCCGGACGCAGCAGCGCAGCGCAGGTGCGCAGGTAGGTCGGCAGATGCCGGGCACCGACGGCTTCGATCATCTCGCACGAGAGCAGCTTGTCGAAGTTGCCCTGCAGGTCGCGATAGTCACGCTGCAACACGGTGACGCGTTCGGCGAGTCCCGCCGCGGCGACCCGCTCGCTGGCGCGCATGAACTGGTTGCGCGAGATCGTCGTCGTGGTCACGCGCGCGCCGAACTCCGCCGCCGCGGTCATCGCCAGACTGCCCCAGCCGGTGCCGATCTCGAGCAGTTCGTCCTCGGCGCGCAGGTCGACCAGGCGACACAGGCGCCGCAGCTTCTCGCGCTGCGCCTGTTCGAGCGACTGTTCGGGCCGCGCCCACCACGCCGCCGAGTAGGTCATCGTCGGATCGAGGAACTGCGCGAACAGTTCGTCGCCGAGGTCGTAGTGGTCGTGGATGTTGCGCGCGCTGCCGGCGCGGGTGTTGTCGCGCAACCAGTGCCCGACGCGGCGCAGACCACGCACCGGCCACGACAACCACGAACCGTCGAGCTCGAGCAGCACGTCGCGATCGCGCGTCAGCAAGCGCAGCAGGCCGACGACGTCGTGGCTGCGCCAGTGCCCGGCGACGAACGCTTCGCCGGCGCCGACGTCGCCGCCCAGCGCCAGGCTGTGCCACAGTGCCGGTGAAGTCACCTCGAGGTCGATGCTGCCGAGCGGCCCGTCGGGATCACCCAGGGTCAGTTCGCCGAAGCCATCACGCAACACCACCGCGCCGCTGCGCAGCCGACGCAGTGCATCGACGATGCGGCGTCGCAAGACGCGCTGCGTCCAGGTCGGCTCACGGCGGGCCGGTGCGGCCAGCACCGTCTGGGGGGTCGCGATCAGGATCGAGCTCGGCATCGGGCGTCTTGCTGGGCGGGTGGGCGAAGAACGGCGCCCGCTTCCACCACAGCCGCAGCGCGTGCCAGTAGATCAAGGCCAGCACGCGCAAACTCGGTATGGGGTGGCAGATGGCGGCGCGGAGCAGTGTTCGCGTGGTCCAGGCCCGACGATGCACCACCAGGGTGGCATCGAACACTTTTTCTTCGGCCGGCGATTCTGCGGCCTGCGACGCCGCCGCGGCGCCCGCCCGGAAGTTCTCCATGTGCACGACGAGCTGCGCCCCGGGCTCGGTGAAGCGCCACTGATAGCGCTGCAACATCGGCTGGAACGGGCTGACATGAAAAGACTTGGAGAAATCCGCGCACAGCGGCTCGCCGACCGCACCGCGGCCGACGACGTAGTGGTGGCGCTCGCGCCACGGGGTGTTGGTGATCTCGGCCAGCACCGCCTGCAACCGGTCCTCGGCGTCGAAGCAGTAGTAGAAGGTCACCGGGTTGAAGGACACGCCCAGCGCGCGGGGCGTCGTCAAGACGCGCACCGCCCCGGCCGGACGCACGCCGAGCTGCCGTTCGACCGCATCGCGCACCGCGGCGTCGAGCGGCACCGAGGGATCGCCATGGTAGTCGCGGCGCCGGAACCACATCGGCGCGGGCCGGCGCGCCGACCAGTACCAGCGCCCCGCGAAGGCGCGGTCGAGTTCGTCGAGATCCAGATACAGGAACGCGACGCGCACCGTGAACGCGTGGTCGATGGCGTCGAAGCGACGGTGCCGCACCGTGCCGAAGTACAACCCCGAGCGCAGCGGCGGCGCCGCGAGCGCGTTCACGCCGCCCCCTGCCCGCCGTCGTCGATGCCGAAGTCGCGCGCCACGCGCAGCGCCGACTGCACCGCGTCCTCGTGAAAGCCGTAGCCGCACCACGCGCCGCACAGCCAGGTGCGGCGTTCGCCGCCGAGCGCCTCGACCCTCGCCTGCGCCGCGACCCCGGCCGCATCGAACACGGGGTGGTGGTAGACGAACTTGCGCAGCACCTTGGCCGGGTCGATCGCCGCGGTGCGGTTGAGGGTCACGTTGAAGAGCGGGTCGCCGCTGCCCATCGGCAAGCCCTGCAGGATGTTCATGCTGTAGGTCACGGTCGCGCGCGGCTCGTGCCGTTCGGGCAGGTGGTAGTTCCACGCCGCCCAGGCGCGCCGGCGCCGCGGCAACAGGCTCGGGTCGGTGTGCAGCACGACTTCGTTCTCCTGGTACGGAATCGCGCCGAGCACCGCGCGCTCGGCGTCGGTGGCGTCGAGCAGCAGGCGCAACGACTGGTCGCTGTGCGTCGCGAGCACGACGCCGTCGAAACGTTCCGCCGGTTCGCCAGCCAGGAGGATCTCGACGCCATCATCGTCGCGACGCACCCCGACCACCGGCGCCCCCTTGCGGATGCGTTGGGCGAACGAACGCGTCAGCGGCTGCAGGTAGCTGCGCGACCCGCCGACCACCGTGAACCACTGCGGCCGGTCGTCGACGGTCAACATGCCGTGGTTGGCGAAGAAGGCGACGAAGAACCGCGCCGGCATCGACATCAGCTTGTCGGGCTCCGCCGACCAGATCGCCGCCATCATCGGCACCAGGTAGTGCGCGGCGAAGTTGCGGCCGAAGCCGCCGCCGGCCAACAGGTCGCCGAGGGTCGCATCGCTGTCCGCGTAGCCGGGCGCGACCCTGTGAAAGCGCATGATGTCGCGCAACATGCCCCAGAACGACGGCCGCAGCAGGTTGCGCTTCTGCGCGAACAACGTCGTCAGCGACGTGCCGTTGTATTCCAGACCGGTGCGTTCGCAACGCACGCTGAAGCTCATCGTCGACGGGCGCAGGGCCACGCCGAGGCGGCGCATGGTGGCCAGGAACCCCGGGTAGGTGCGGTCGTTGCAGACGATGAAGCCGGTGTCGACCGCCACCTTGCCGCGCGGCCCGTCGACATCGACGGTGTGCGTGTGACCGCCGATGCGCGGCTCGGCTTCGAACACCGTGACGTCGTGTGCGGTCGCGAGTCGTTCGGCGGCGAGCAGCCCCGCGACGCCGCTGCCGACGATCGCGATGTGCTTCTTGCCCGCACCCAGACTGCGCGAGGCCTTCGTCATGCAGCCTTGCGTGGCGCCCGCACCCGCGCAGGCAAGGGGCGCAACTTGACCAGCCCCAGCCACGACATCACCACCAACCCGTACCACGACAGGTCGATCTCCCACCAGCGGAACCCCTGGCGCACGGTGCCGGGACACCAGTGGTGGTTGTTGTGCCAACCTTCGCCGAAGGTGATCAGCGCCAGCAGCAGCGAGTTGCGGCTCTGGTCCTTGGTCGGGTAACGCCGGCTGCCGAACACGTGGCAGAGGCTGTTGATGCATGCCGTGGCGTGGAACAGCAGCGTGGTCGAGACACAGAACCCCCACACCCCCATCTGCAGCGCCGAGGTGCCGAGTTCGGGCGCGTAGACCTGCAGCACACCGCCGAGCGCGAGCAGCGACGCCAGCAATGCGAACGGCACCACCAGGTCGTGGCGATCGAGCCAGCGCAGCTCGGGGTACTTGGCGAGATCGGGCACCTGACTCATGTCGGTCGGCAGGTTGCGCGTCGAGGAGATCCAACCGATGTGCGACCACAGCAGGCCGTGAGCGACCGGCGAGTGCGCATCGTCGTGCGTATCCGAGGTGCGGTGGTGTTTGCGATGATGCGCGGCCCACCACAGCGGCCCGCGCTGCGTCGCCATCGCACCGAGCAGCGCACCGCAGAACTGCACCGCGCGACCCGCTTCGAACGAGCGGTGCGAGAAGTAGCGGTGGTACCACGCGGTGATGCCGAACATGCGCACGGCGTAGAGCCCGGCGCAGACCAGCAACGCGATCGGGCTGTAGCCGACGACGAACACGAGCAGGCAGCACGCCTGCATGAGCAGGAAGGGCCAGATGCGCAGCCACTCGACCGGCGGCCGCGACTGTGGCCAGCTCGGTTCGGCTTCGGCACGTTCGGCCCGGGGGGTGGCAGGATGGCTGACGACAATGGGTTGCGCTTGGGGAGGCAAGCGGACTGCAGGAGGGGTCACGGCGGTATTCGTGTCGGTCTGGCCTCCAGATGCAAGGGCTTGCATCCAAAGTCCGGTGGCTCCCGAATGACGCCCCATGCCGCCAGGGTGGCTCCCACAAGACCTGCCGATGCTCGCCGCCTGGTCGATCCTGGCGGTCGCGTTCACGGCGTTGTGGTGGCTCCAGCTGCGCACGCGCAACGCGACCTCGGTCGACGTCGCCTGGAGCGCGGCGATCGGCGTGCTTGGGCTGACCTGGGCGGTGACCGGCGAAGGCGCCGCGCCGCAACGCTGGCTGGCGGCCGCCCTGGTGATCGTCTGGAGCGGCCGGCTGACCTGGCATCTGCTGGTCGATCGGCTGCTGCGCCACCAGGGTGAGGACGGCCGCTATCGGGCGATGCGGGAACACTTCGGTGCTCGCGCCGCGGCGCACTTCTTCTGGTTCTACCAACTGCAAGCGCTGGTCGCGTTCGTGTTCGCGGTGCCGTTCGCGGCGCTGGCCGGCCACATGGACCCGACGGTCTCGGCCCTGCAATGGAGCGGCGTCACCGTGTTCGTGCTGGCGCAAGCGGGCGAGGCCACGGCCGACCGCCAGCTCGCGTACCATCGCGCCGACCCGAGCGCGAAGGGGCTGACCTGCCGCCGCGGCCTGTGGCGCTACAGCCGCCACCCCAACTACTTCTTCGAGTGGCTGTCCTGGTGCGGCATCGGCATGGCCGTCTGGCCCGCCGCCGGCTGGCTCGCCTTGCTGCAGCCGCTGCTGATGTTCGTGCTGGTGCGCTTCGTCAGCGGCGTGCCGTTCGCCGAGCAGCAGTCGCTGCGCTCGCGCGGCGACGACTATCGCCGCTACCGACAACAGACCAACGCCTTCGTGCCGTGGTTTCCCCGATGAGCACCTACTCCCTCGATCGCTGGCTCGAACGCGGCCTGCTGCCCGATTGGGTGATCCGCATCGGCATCCGCAAGCTGTTGCGTGAGCGCCTGCGCCTCGAACACACCGACGACGCCGAGGTCTCGGCCGAACGACTGCGCGCGTGGGTCGCGTCGTGCGACGCCAGCCCGATCGCGATCGACACGCGCGCCGCCAACGAACAGCACTACGAGGTGCCCGCGGCGTTCTACGCCAAGGTGCTCGGCAGCCATCGCAAGTACAGCTCGGGCTACTGGCGCACCAAGGCCACCACCCTCGACGAGGCCGAGGCGGCGATGCTCGAGTTGTCGTGCCAACGCGCCGAACTGCGCGACGGCATGCGGGTGCTCGACCTCGGCTGCGGTTGGGGCTCGATGTCGCTGTGGATCGCGCGGCACCACCCCAACTGCCAGTTCGTCGGCGTCAGCAACTCGGCGAGCCAGCGTCAGGACATCCTGGCGCGCGCCGACGCCGACGGCCTGCGCAACGTCGACATCGTCACGGCCGACGTCAACGACTTCACCGCCGCCGGCAAGTTCGATCGCATCGTCTCGATCGAGATGATGGAACACACCCGCAACTGGCGATTGCTGCTCGAGCGCTGCGCCGACTGGCTGCTGCCGCACGGCAAGATGTTCGTGCACGTGTTCACCCACCGCACGGTCGGCTACCCGTTCGCCGACGCTGGCCACGACGACTGGATGGCGCGTTACTTCTTCACCGGCGGACAGATGCCGGCCGACGCGCAGTTGCTGCACTTCCAGGACCACCTGGCCGTCGAGGGTCACTGGCGCGTCAACGGCACCCACTACCAACGCACCGCCGAAGCCTGGCTGCGCAACTTCGACCGGCACCGCGCCGAGCTGGGTCCCATTCTGCAATCGACCTACGGTGACCGCGGCCCGGCGATGGCGAACCTGTGGCGCGTGTTCTTCCTCGCCTGCGCCGAGCTGTGGGGCTACGACCGCGGCAACGAGTGGTTCGTGTCGCACTACCGGTTGGCGAAGCGCAGCTGACGCCCGCCGCTCGACGCGCGGTTCAGGCCAGCGGTGCTTCAGGCCAGCAGTGATTCAGCCCAGCAGTGCTTCAGGCCAGCAGTGCTTCAGGCCAGCAGTGCGCGCGCGGCCTGTATCGCACTGTCCGCATCGCCGGCGGCCGCGTCGGCGCCGACCGATGCAGCCAGCCCGTGAACGTGGCCGAAGATCTCGCCGCCGACCAGGATCGGCATCCGCCTCGTGCGCCCCTGCAACCGCTCGAGGCGACGCACGTCCGCGATCGTGGCTGCCAACGTCGACAGTTGCAGGATCATCGTCGCCGAGATCGCGATCATGTCGACGGGTCGCTCCTGCAACGCCCACTCGAGGTCGCAGAGCGGCATGTTGCTGCCGAGGTGATGCACGCGGAATCCGGCGAGCTGCAGGCGCTGCGCCACGATGCGCAGCCCGAAGTCGTGCATGTTGCCGCCGACGCCCATGGTCAGGACCGTCGGCGCATTCTCCGCCGGCCGCGGCAACAGGTCCTGCACGGACCAGAGCACGCGATCGACGAGCGTCGAACCGTAGTGTTCGTCGGCGATCGGCACCTCGGCCATCAGCCACATGCGGCCGATCTCGCGCTGCACCGGCGTCAGCACGTGATCGTGCAGCGTGGGCACGTCCAGGCCGCTGCCGATCGCGTTGCGCACCATGAGCACGGCGTCGTCACCGCGACCCTCGAGCACCGCCAACAAGAACTTGGCCGCCAGTTCGCCGTGCGGCGCGGTGAGCGACAGGAACGTCGGCAAGTCCACCGACGCCGCCGGCAGGCCTCTCCGCGCATGCTCGACGTGACGCACGGCCACGGCCGCCGCCGCCGGCGGCAGCTCACGCTGCAGGACAGCAGCAATCGCCTCGAGGCTCGCGTCGAGGTATTCGGGCGCGACATCGCGGTGGTGGAACGCCACCTTGTACCAGTCCACCGCGCGCTGCAGCAGCTCCGGGCGATCGAAGGCCACGGACTCGGCGAGGTGCAGCAGACGCACTTCGACGTCGTCGATCGGGCGCGCGAACGTCGGCGGCAACCCTTTGCTCACGATCTGAGCACACGTCACGTGCAGCTGCTCGACGACCGCGGCCGCGTAGGGACGCACCGAGTTGCGCAGCAGGTTGGCGGCAAATGCGTGCGGGAGGCTCAAGGCCGGTCGTTTTAGTGCCGCCCGCCCCCACGGCTCAAGAGGCAGCGGAAAACGCAGTTCTGCATCCGCAGACAGCACCCGCGCGAACTGCCGCCAGCAACCTTCCCCAATCGCTGCTGTTCACAACACACGACCACGAGACCAACCATGATCCGCTTCACCACCGTTTCCCTGATCGCCGCCGCTCTGTGCCAGCCGGCCATCGCCCAAGCCGATGCCAGCACCAAGAAGTCCGACAACCAGACGATCGTGCAGATCGCCGCGAGCGCCGGCAACTTCAACACCCTCGTCGCCGCGGTCAAGGCCGCCGGCCTCGCCGAGACCTTGTCGGGCAAGGGCCCGTTCACGGTGTTCGCACCGACCGACGAAGCCTTCGCCAAGCTCGGCAAGGAGACCATCGCCGAGCTGCTCGAGCCTGAGAACAAGGCCAAGCTGGTGTCGATCCTGACCTACCACGTCGCCGGGGCGAGCCTGCCCGCGACCAAGGTCGTCGGCATGAAGTCGATCGACACGCTGCAGGGTCAGAGCGTCGACATCGTCGTCGAAGGCGGCAAGGTCACCATCGACGGCGCCACCGTGCTCAAGACCGACATCGTCGGCAGCAACGGCATCATCCACGTGATCGACAGCGTCATCCTGCCCAAGCCCAACCTCGTCGAAGTCGCGAGCAAGGCCGGCAAGTTCGGCACGCTGCTCGCCGCCGCCAAGGCAGCCGGTCTCGCCGACACGCTGGCCACCGGAGGCCCGTTCACGATCTTCGCGCCGACCGACGAGGCCTTCGCCAAACTCGGCAAGGACACCATCGCCGCTCTGCTCGAGCCCGCCAACAAGGCCAGGCTGCAGGCGATCCTGAAGAACCACGTCGTCGCCGGCAAGGTGATGGCCGCAACCGCGGTGACCCTCGACGAGGCCAAGACGATCGGTGGCACCAGGCTGGCGCTCTCGTTCGACAAGAAGAGCAAGACGCTGCACGTCGGTGACGCCAAGGTCGTCGCTGCGGACGTCGCCGCAGGCAACGGTGTCATCCACGTGATCGACACGGTGCTCGTGCCCGCGGGCAACTGATCCACCTCCTCCGAGCGCGGGCTGCGCACGATGACTCCCTGCTGCTGCTTGCGGACTCCGACGACAGCCCGTGTAATCCGGCCCCCAGCCGGCTCTCGCATGACGGATCTCCTGCTCCCCCAGATCGCCGCCGGTGAGCCAGCCGCGGTCGACAAGTTCCTCGCCAGGTACTCCAGCATGGTCTGGGGCCTGGCGCGGCGATTCTGCCGTTCGGCCGAAGACGCCGAGGACGCGACGCAGGACATCTTCGTCGACGTGTGGCGCAGCGCGCAACGCTACGACCCCACGGCCGGCAGCGAGGTCACGTTCTTGATGACCATCGCGCGGCGGCGCCTCATCGACCGCGCCCGGCGGCAGGGACGCCGCCCGCCGACCGATCTGCTCGAAGACGCCGGCACGATCGCGGCGCCGGCGACCAAGGACCACGTCGAACTGCACGACGAGGTGCAGCGCGCCCACGACGCGCTCGCGCAACTGCGCCCCGAGCAGCGTGAGGTGCTCGACCTCGCGCTGGGCCACGGCCGCACGCATCAGGAGATCGCCGCATCGATCGGCATCCCGCTCGGCACCGTCAAGAGCCACGCGCGCCGCGGCCTGATCCGTCTGCGCGAGATGCTCGGCGTGACCGATCAAGAAGCACCCGCCGGCAAGCCGGACGGAGGTGTGTCGTGAACGACCATCTCGATCCGCAGCTCGAGTCGATGCTCGACGCCGTCGTGTTCGCGCACGAAACAGCGCAGCCGCAGCTCGCCGAGTCACCGCAGGCGCGCGAGTTCGAGCGTGTCGCCGCGCTCGCCGCCGCCGCGTTCGCAGGCGCCCAGGAACCGCCCCGGGCCCTGGCCAACCGCCTCGCCGCCGCTGGACTGCAGTTCTGTGGCGAGCGGCGCAGCGCCATGGCCACAACCACGAACGCGTCTGCGCCACGGCCGCTCGCCATCAAACCCGGCTTCATCACCAGCGAAGACGGCCCCCCGCGACGCACCGGAACGTTGTTCGGCTTCCTCACGGGTCTGGCCGCCGCGCTGCTGATCTGGTTCTTCGCCACCAAACCCCCGGCGCCCGTCGATCTGTCCGCTGCGCGACAACAGTTGCTGGCCAGCAACGGCGCGCAGCGCCTGGAATGGAAAGCCGGCCCCAGCCCGCTCAGCGGCGCCGTCAAGGGCGACGTCGTCTGGAGCGAAGCCGAACAGACCGGCTACCTGACCTTCGAGGGCCTGCCGCCGGTCGGACCCGAGCAACGCTTCCAGCTCTGGATCGTCGACGGCGCGCGCCAGGACAGCGCCCCCGTCGACGGCGGCCTGTTCGCCATCACCGACGGCGGCCAGCGCACCATCGTGCCGATCCACGCCAAGCTGCCGGTCAGCAAGGCCGCGGCGTTCGTGGTCACCGTCGAGGACCGGGCCGGCGTCGTGGTCAGCAAGCGGGAGCACGTCGTCGCCATCGCCGGCTTGTGAGCGGCGGCTGCGCGTGAACGGTTCCTCGGCCTGCACCTTTCGCGCGGGCTCCCGCTTGCAGACGACCTGCGACCTCGCTAGCGTTTGCCGCCCCAAGTCAGGGTTGGCCGCCACTGGCGGCCTGCCGCAGGCCTGGGGCGCTCGCAAGAGTGACTGGTGAGGGCAGATAGCTCAGTTGGTAGAGCACAGCACTGAAAATGCTGGGGTCGCCGGTTCAACCCCGGCTCTGCCCACCACCTTTTCTCTTGTTGGAGCAATGGGTTAGGGACGCAGCCGAGCGAGGCCAAGAACACCAGATGGCTTCGCGTCACCCGCTTCGTCACCCAATTCATGGGCCCCAGCGGGTTGCGGGCAGTGACTTTCGGAGGGCACGGGCTTCAAGAAGCTCGCGGTGCAGGCCATCATCCTCACCCTCGGGAGACCCCTCGGACGCGATGCCCGCGCTAGGCATGGGGAGGCACCGACCAACGAGTTCTGACGATCGTGCCCGTCACGCCTGAACAACTTGCCCGCCAGTCGATCGACGCAAACCTGCGCGCCGCTGGCTGGCTCATTCAGGACCGCGTGGAGGCCAACCTGCACGCCGCGTCAGGAGTTGCCATCCGCGAGTTCAAGCTCGAGAAGGGCCACGGCTTCGCAGACTACCTCCTCTTCGTCGACGGTAAGGCGCCCTGAGCGCACCGGTGAAGCCCCTGCCGTTCCTCTACCTCAGCAACGGACTCAAGTGGGCCTTCGAGGGCCGACTTGTGGGGCAGGACCAGGAGGCCACGCCGGCGGCGGCGGAGAAGCTCGCTACGATTAGCCGTTCCGCTTCGACCGAACCCTCTGCCCGGAGGTGAGCCGTGACCAAGCCGACACCCGAACCACCCAAGATCGAGATGCGCCTGGAAGGGCCTGCCGTTCCCGGCCGGATCAGCGTGGACACCTTGACCGCCGTCGCCAAGGAGTTGCAGACGTCGCTGCGCCGCATGCTCGCTTCGCACCGGCGGGGCGGTGGTCGATTTCCGACGGGTATCGAGCAGACCTGCGCACTCGACCTCACTGCCTTCGCCAAGGGCAGTGCAGTGCTCACGTTCGAGTATGCAGGCCAGCGCGACCGCGACACTCCTCACGGCGATCCCGGCGTTCGAGTCGCGGAGGAGATGCTCGACGCCATGCAGAAGGCGGAGTCGGGAGCTGCCGGCTGGGATGCGGGCCTTCAGGCCGGCGTCGTGGACGGCTGGGAGACTCTCGCCAAGCCCTTGGGCGAAGGGGTCGACGCGATCGACATCACCCTGCTCGATGGCGCGCGGAAGCGATCTGCGCGCCTCACGAAGAGCTTTCGCCAGAACCTCCGCGGCACCAGCGTTGGTCAACCGCAGGTTGCCGAAGGGGCGATCGAAGGTGTGCTTTGGGAGTGCGACTGGAAGCAGCGCACCGCGCAATTGGACGAGGCCGATGGCAACCGGGTGCCCCTGGTCCTGCCCGAAGGACTGGACGAGCGCGTCACGGAACTGCGTCGGCAGCGTGTTCGCGTGACCGGCCGCATCGAGCGCCTGAGCGGTCGTGCAATTCGAGCCACGGTTACCAACGTCGCGCCAGCCCAGGGCAGCGTTGGGGAGCCCGATCCGCGGTTCGGTGGCTTCTGGGAGAACCTGAGCGTCGACGAGCTGGCCCGCAGGCAGGGAGTCGCACCGGTGACAAACCTCGACTCCCTCGCCGGCGACTGGCCGGAAGATGAGTCCGTCGACGACTTCCTGGACATGGTGCGCGAGGTGCGTGGCGGATGACCGCGCTACTCGTCGACACGAACATCTTCTCGTTCCTGTTCAAGCGAGACTCGCGGCGCGACCTGTACGCGGAAGACTTGCTTGGCAAGCGATTGTGCCTCGCCTTCATCAGCGTGGCCGAGCTTCGCCTGTGGGCGATCGAGCATTCGTGGGGCCAGAAGCGTCGCGACTCCCTGGAGCAGGCCATGCTCGGCTACACGATCCTGGGGTTCGACAGCGAGACTGCATCGCGATGGGCGGAAGTGGCCGCTCATCAACGCCAGAGTGGGCGCGATCAGAAGGACCGAGGGGACTGGTGGATTGCAGCATGTGCGTTGCGCCACAACCTGCCGCTCGTGACTCACAACTCCCGTCACTTCGTCGGCATCCCTCGGCTCCAGGTGATCACCCACACCCCTGATTCTCCCTCATGACCGAAGCCAGCAACCGCCTCGTCCAGAAACTCTGGAGCTACTGCCAGGTCCTCCGCGACGACGGCCTGAGCTACCAGGACTACCTGGAGCAGTTGACGTTCCTGCTGTTACTGAAGATGGCCGACGAGCGCGAGAAGCTCACCGGCGAGAAGCCGGCGATCCCGAAGGGCTACCGCTGGGCCAACCTCGCCAGCACCCAGATGGAAGGCAGCAAGCTGGAACTGCACTACCGCGAGGCCCTGCGCGTACTGGGCCGCGAAGGCGGCATGCGGGCCGGATCTTCCGCAAGGCGCAGAACAAGATCCAAGGCCCGGGCGACACCTCCGACAGCGCGTTGAACGCCACGATCCTCGGCGCGCGCTGACGCCCCAGGAATCCGCCACAGGTTGCCCCCTGTCGAGCGACATCGTCATGCGCCAAGATGTTGCGGTGTCCACGTCGGATCCCGAACTCGCGGCGCGTTTCGAGCAGCTCGGGAGGTTCTTCATGGGCACGTCCGACGTCCATCTCGCGTTGGCCAGGGTGACGCAGCAACTCGACGAGATGCAGATCCCCTACGCGATCTGCGGCGCGATGGCCGTGAACGCCCACGGCCACCAGCGCGCGACGACCGATGTCGATCTGCTGGTCACTCCGGCGTGTTTGGCGCTGTTCAAGGCCAAGGCGCTGGGGCTGGGGTGGGTCGAGAAGTTCCCGGGCAGTCGCGGGGTGCGCGACGCGGAACGCAAGGTGCCGATCAACTTCCTGCTGACCGGTGGCGTGCCCGATGACGGCGCGCCGCGTGGCGTCTCCTTTCCCGACCCGACAACGGCGACGACCGAATTGGGGCTCTCCTGACGTTCGTGTGGGCGCCTGAGGGCAATGATCGGATCTGCGCA
>CAYMPV010000043.1:0-42487 GCA_964392305.1 uncultured candidatus Brocadiaceae bacterium | reverse complement strand
AACCTCGGCATCCTCTACGAGGACATCGGCAACTACCGCCGCGCGATGCAGTGCTTCGATCTGGCCTTGCAGGCCAACCCGGAGAACTCGCGCGCGCGCCTGTTCCGCCGCGACGCTGCCGCCGCGCTGAACATGTACTACGACGAGGACCAGGAGCGCCGCGACGACAAGCGCAACAAGCTCCTGCGCACCCCGATCAACGACTTCGAGCTGTCGGTGCGCAGCCGCAACTGCCTCGCGAAGATGAACATCAAGTCGCTCGGCGACCTGGTGAAGAAGACCGAGGCCGAGCTGCTCAGCTACAAGAACTTCGGCGAGACCTCGCTCAACGAGATCAAGGACATCCTCAAGATCAAGGGCTTGCGGCTGGGCATGACCGCCGACGAGCTCATGAGCAAGGACCTCGGCGAGGCCAGCGAGCCCGTCGTGCACACCGAAGAGGCACCGGACCCCGAGAGCCCGGACCCGATCCGTCGGCCGATCACCGAGCTGGACCTGTCGGTGCGCAGCCGCCGCATCGTCGACCTGCTCAAGATCCGCACCATCGGCGACCTGTCGAGCAAGACCGAGGCCGAACTGCTGGCTTGCCCGAACTTCGGTCAGACCTCGCTCAACGAGATCAAGACCAAGCTCGACGAGCTCGGTCTGTCGCTGCGCGGCTGATCGGCACGGGGCGCTGAACGCGGGCGCGCCCGTCGCCCGCTGACCGGCTCTGCATGTACGACCACCTGATCGGCCCGATCGTCGAGAAGCACGCCTCGCGCGCCGTGGTGCGCTGCGGTGGCGTCGGCTACGAGTGCCGCATCTCGCTGCACACCGCGGGTGAGCTCCAGGTCGGCAAGGAGCACCAGCTGTTCACCTTGCTGCACGTGGTCGACAGCGTGCCGTCGCTGCTGGCCTTCTCGACGCGCGCCGAACGTGAGATCGCGCGCAAGGTGCTGTCGGTGTCGGGTGTCGGTCCGACGATCGCGCTGGCGCTGCTCAGCGTGTATTCACCGCACGACCTCGCCGCGGCGATCGCCACCGGCGACAGCCCGGCGCTCAAGCGCGTCAAGGGCGTCGGCCAGAAGACCTCCGAACGCATCTGCCTGGAGCTGCGCGACGCGATGCACAAACTGCAGCTCGAGGTCGAAGCCGGCACCTCGTCCAGCCGGCCGCTGCCGTCGCGCTCCACCGACGACGCGATCGCCGCGCTGGTCACGCTCGGCTACAGCGAGAAGGATGCTCGCGACAAGGTCGAGAAGGCGCGCCGCAGCGTTCCCGGTGACGACACCGAGGCGCTGGTCAAGTTCGTGCTGCAGATGTGAGCTGGCCCGCGGTTACTCGCGGTCACCGGCTGATCGCGACCAGCAGCAACTGCACATCGGCCTGGCGCACGCCGGCGATGCGCGACGCTTCACCGAGCGTCAGCGGCCGCCGCTGCTGCAGGCGCGCGCGCGCCTCGTTGCTGAGCCCGGGCAGGCCCACGTAGTCGAACGCGTCGGGGATGCGTTTGCCCTCGAGCCGCTGCAGCCGCTCGACCTCCATCGCCTGGCGATCGATGTAGCCCGCGTACTTGACCTCGGCCTCGACCTCGTTGAGTTCGGCAACCGACAAGGTCATGCCTGCGAACGTCTCGTCCCACGCCAACAGATCCGCCGTGGTGACCTCGGGCCGACGCAACCACTCGGTCAGCGTGCGGCCCTGGCGGTGCGTCTGCTCGAGCCAACGCCGGGCGCCGCGGATGCGGTGTTCCTTGTCGCGCACCGCCTGTGCCGCGGCCGCATCGACGAGGCCCAACCGTTCGCCGAGCAGGGTCAGCCGGCGATCGGCGTTGTCACTGCGCAACAGCAGGCGGAACTCGGCGCGGCTCGTGAACATCCGGTACGGCTCGCTCGGGTTGACGCGACACAGGTCGTCGATCATCACGCCCAGGTAGGCGGTGGCGCGGTCGAACACCACGGGGTCCTGGCCGCGCGCATACCGCGCCGCGTTGAGGCCGGCGACGAGGCCCTGCCCGGCGGCTTCTTCGTAGCCACTGGTGCCGTTGATCTGCCCGGCCGCGAACAGACCGCGCAACGCGGCGGTGTGCAGGTCGGCGCGGATCTGGTCGGTGAGGATGTAGTCGTATTCGACCGCGTAACCAGGCCGCAGCACCTCGACCCGTTCGAGCCCCGGGATCGACCGCAGGAACTGCACCTGCACGGGCTCGGGCAGACTCGTCGACAAGCCGTTGGGATAGATCTCGTCGCTGTCGCGGCCCTCGGGTTCGAGGAACACCACGTGCGATGGCTGATCGGCGAAGCGCACCACCTTGTCCTCGACACTCGGACAGTAACGCGGGCCGACCCCCACGATGCGACCCGTGAACATCGGCGACAGGTGGGCGTGGTCGCGGATCACCGCGTGCGTCGCCTCGGTGGTGCGCGTCAGCCAACACGGCAGCTGCTCGACCTGCAGACTCGCGGTGCGGAACGAGAACGGCTGCGGCACGGCATCGCCGGGCTGTTCTTCGAGGCCGCTGAAGTCGATCGAGGCGCGACTCAGGCGCGGCGGCGTGCCGGTCTTGTGCCGCCCCAGCCGCAGGCCGAGCTCACGCAGCGAGGTGCTGATCGCCGCCGCGGGCCGTTCGCCGTAGCGACCGCCGGGTTCGTCCCACTCGCCCGCGAACAGTCGCCCGCCGAGGAACGTGCCGGTGGTCAGCACCACGGCCTTGGCGAACAAACGCTGCCCGTCGGCGAGTTCGACGCCGTCGATGGCTTCGCCGCCGGCGCGCGGCAACAACCGCACGGCCTCGCCGGCGATCACCTGCAGGTTGGCGTAACCGAGCACCCTCTGCACCATCACGCGGTTGTAGTCGCGGCGGTCGCACTGCGCGCGCGGCGACCGCACCGCGGGCCCCTTGCTGGTGTTCAGCATCCGGAACTGGATGCCGGTGGCATCGGTGCACGAACCCATCTCGCCGCCGAGCGCGTCGACTTCACGCACCAGCTGGCCTTTGGCGAGGCCGCCGATCGCGGGGTTGCACGACATGCGACCGATCGCCGCCGGGTCGAGCACGATCATGCCGGTGCGGCAGCCGAGCCGCGCCGCAGCCGCCGCGGCCTCGACGCCGGCGTGGCCACCACCGATCACCAGCACGTCGAAGTCCGCGGTCACGACCTCACCGCTACGCGGCGGAGAGGTCCCGCGCAAGGGTGTGCCGACCCGAGCCTGCGGTCAGGTCAGCCGAGGTCCGGCGTCGAGCGGGCGTAGATGGCGCGAAGCAGCTGGTGGTGGCGCAGCACGTAGGTCCACATGCCCCTGCTATCGGCAAGATCACGGCGGCACTTGTGCGCGCCGGTTTGTTAGGATCTTCGCCCATGTCCGTGAGGTGGTCGCTGCTGCTGCTGTCCTGTTCGCTGTCGCTGGGCCAGGTCTCGCCCGCGCAGGTGTCGCTGGCCGAGTTGGCCAAGATCGCGCGGGACCGCGCCGAGCGGGTCCGCCCCGAACAGGAGAAGGCGCTGCTGCCGTTCTGGGCCGACCTGGCGCTCGACTACCGCAACAACCAGGAGTTCCTCGACAAACGTATCCAGCAGGCGGCGGCGCTCGGCGACTCGATCGTGCCGCTGCTGCTCGAGAAGTTGCAGCCGGTGCAGGGCGGCGACGCCTCGCGCAACCTGGCCGCCAACTGCCGCCGTGTGCTCGAGCACCTCGACCCCGCGTCGTTCCTCGACGCACTCACCGAGCTGGCCAACGGCAAGGCCGGCACGGCCCGCGAGCACGCGATCCGACTGCTCGGTCATGCCGACACGCCGCGCGCCGCGCAGATCCTCGGCGACCTGTTCGACCGCACCACCGGCGACGAACGCCTGCTGGTGCTGCGCGGCCTGCGAGAACGCGCATCCGGGCAGGTCGCGGCCAAGGTCGTCGCCATGCTCGGCTCGACCGACCGCAGCGTGCGTGAGGAGGTGCTGCGTTACCTGGTCGCTGCGCGACCGCCGCAGGTGGCGACGACGGTCGCGCAAGCGCTGGCGAGCGAATCCGACGAGCAGCTGCTGGAGCTCTACATCGACTACTTCGCCGCGGCCGTGCACGGCAGCGATGCGGTGGCCAGGGCACTGCTGCCGCTGCTCGATCGCGAGAAGCTCGACTACCAGGACACCCGTCGGCTCGTGCGCAGCCTCGCGACGATCGCCCCGCACGACCACGAGCCGACCATCCGCCGCCTGCAGGAACTGATCGTCGACGGGGAGCCGAGCTCGATCAGCGTCGAGGCCGCCGTGACCATGCGTTCCCTCGGCGAGAAGCAGGGCGTCACCAAGGTGACCCGGCAGCTGACCGAACTGCTGCGCAAGCCCAACCGCCGCCGCGACGCGACGCTGTTCGAACTGCGCGCCAGCCTGCAGTTCGAGATCGGCGAGTTCGCCGAAGCCGCCGACGACTACGAGAAGATCCTCGAGTTCACCAACGGCCCTTCGATGTCGCGCCGCGCCTACGTGGGCCTGATCAAGTGCGAGGCGCATCGCCGCAAGACCAGCAACGCGATCAAACACATGAAGAACTCGGGCCTGCTGGTCGCCGACATCGTGGCGATCGGCCACGACGACGAGTCGGTGCGGGTGCTGCTCGAGCAGGAGAAGGTGCGCTCGTTCCTGCAGCAGCTGGCCAAGGACCAGGCACCGAAGTAGCGGACGGCTCACTCGACGCACGCTCGCCCGGACCGGGACCGCAGGCTGCCCGGGGCAGCCATTCGGCGGCGAACCCGTTGTCGCCTTGACCGGGCCCGATGCCCCCGCCAAGATGCTCGCCCCCAATTCGCGCCGGGTCCCGCTGCCTTGGGAACCGTCGCCCTCTCTTTCGCCCAGCTCCGACACATCATGGAAGTCCAGGTCGCCGAGACCGGTCCCTGCAGCCGCGCTCTCACCATCACCGTCCCCCCCGCGCTCGTCGACGAACAGATCGAGCAGATGTACGGAGCGGCTCAGAAGCAGATCCAGATCAAGGGCTTCCGCGCCGGCAAGGTGCCGCGGCACGTGATCCAGAAGCGCTTCGGCGACGGCATCCTCGCCGAGGCCAAGGAGCAGCTGTTGAACCGCTTCTTCGGCGAAGCCGTGCGCAGCAAGGAGCTGAGCCCCGTCGGCCGCATCACCATCGACGAGTTCGAGAACATCACGGTGACGCCGGGCACGCAGCTGCAGTTCACGGCGCGCATCGACGTGCGCCCGCAGTTCGAACTCGGCACCGTCACGGGCCTGCAGATCGACGCGGTCGAGACCGAAGCCACCGAAGCGGACATCGACAACGCACTCAAGGAGATCGCCCACCAGAAGCGCTCGATCCAGCCGACCACCGAGCCGGCAGAGGACGGCGACTTCCTGCGCTGCGACATGACCTTCCGCACCGAAGGGGGCGAGGTCGTGCACGAGCGCAAGGGTGTGCAGCTCAACACGCGCATCGCCTTGCACGGCGCCGAGCCCGAGGCCTACAAGACCGCAACCCTGGGCGCCTCGGCCGGCGACAGCCGCGAAGTGCCGCTGACCTTCCCGGAGACCTTCGAGAAGACCGCGGTGCGCGGCCAGAAGGGCACCGCGACGCTGACCGTTCACGAAGTGCTGCGCGTGATGCCGGCGCCGATCGACGACACCCTGGCCAAGGGCCTGGAGTTCGACGACCTGGCCGCGCTGCGCGCCGATCTCGGCGCGCGCATCGGCCAGGAGAAGCAACGCCTGGGCAAGCAGCGGCAGGAGGAACAGTGCCTGGGCAAGGTGCTCGAGGCGCACCAGATCCAACTGCCGCCGTCGCTGGTCGAGGAGCAGAAGCATGCCAGCCTGGCATCCTTCGCCGAACGCATGAAGCAGAACGGCATGCCCGAGGACGAGATCGCCAAGAAGATCGAGGAGTCGGACGCCGAGGCCCAGCAGGACGCCGAACGCCGCGTGCGCCTGTTCTTCCTGATCGAGTCGGTCGCCAAGCAGCACAAGCTGTTCGTCACCGAGGGGGACGTCGAAGCCGAGCTGCGGGCCATCGCCCAGGCCAACAGCAACGAAGGTCGGGTGGTCAGCGCCGCCCAGGTGCGCGACCACCTCGAGCAGAACAAGCAGCTCGGCGAACTGCGCCTGGGCCTGCTCGAGCGCAAGGTCCGCGATTTCCTCAGAGAGAAAGCCACGATCGTCGATAAGAAGGGCAGTTGATCGAAGTCGCGACGCCGCCCATGAGCAGCGGTGCCCGCACGGCCTCTTGGCCTGACGGCACCGCCGGTCCCTTCGGACCAGGGGGTGCCGCCGACGACGAGCGGCCACCTTCCAACGGCGCAACCGCAGCGCCCGCGACACCCAAGCACTGACCGAGCGACCCAGGCCCATGAGCATCGCCAACGACTACATCATCCCCTTCGTCATCGAGAAGACCGGCCGCGGCGAACGGCAGTACGACATCTACAGCCGCCTGCTCGAGGACCGCATCGTCTTCATCGGCTCGCCGATCGACGACGGGGTCGCCAACTCGGTGATCGCGCAGCTCCTGTTCCTGCAGAAGGAGAACAAGAGCCAGGACATCAACCTGTTCCTGAACACGCCGGGCGGCAGCGTCACGGCCGGCCTGGCGATCTACGACACGATCCAGTTCGTGCAGTGCCCGGTCGCGACCTACTGCATCGGCCAGGCCGCGTCGATGGGCGCGGTGCTGCTCGCCGCGGGCAGCAAGGGCAAGCGCCACGCGCTGCCGCACTCGCGCATCATGATCCACCAGCCGTGGGGCGGCGTCGGCGGCACCGCGATGGACATCTCGATCCAGGCCGACGAGATCCTGCGCCTCAAGCAGACGCTGAGCCAGATCCTCGGCTCGCACTGCGGCCGCGACGCCGACGAAGTCAGCAAGGACAGCGACCGCGACTTCTTCATGGGGCCCAAGGAAGCCAAGGACTACGGCCTGATCGACGAGATCGTGCAGACGAGCAAGTGAGGGGCGACGCGGTGCACGACGCGGGACGGCGCCAACGTCCCGGAAGAAATACCGGCCGCCGATCGTCCCCCCTCCCGGCGACGTTACACTGCGGGCGGTCGGGGCCGTTCCCGACCGCGAATCCCCTCAATCCCGACCGAGGCGCCGAACATGGCTGGTAAGGGCAAGACCGTCGAGCGCTGCACGTTCTGCGAGAAGTCGCGGCACCACGTGCAGTCGCTGATCTCCGGGCCGCCCGGCGTCTACATCTGCAACGAGTGCATCGACATCTGCAATACGATCCTCAAGGAAGAGGACCGCAAGCAGAAGGGCAGCGAGCCGACGTTCGTGAAGGACCTGGTCCTCAAGGACAAGGTGCCGTCGCCGCAGCAGATGTACGACCGACTCAGCGAGTACGTCATCGGCCAGGAGCGCGCCAAGAAGGTGCTGTCGGTCGCGGTCTACGGCCACTACCGGCGCCTGCACGCACGCTTCCACAACCCCGACCTCGAACTCGAGAAGAGCAACATCCTGCTCGTCGGTCCTACCGGCTCGGGCAAGACGCTGCTGGCGCGCACGCTGGCGCGCATCCTCGACGTGCCGTTCGCGATCGCGGACGCGACCACGTTGACCGAAGCCGGCTACGTCGGTGAAGACGTCGAGAACATCCTGCTGCGCCTGCTGCAGAACGCCAACTTCGACGTCGAGAAGGCCCAGCAGGGCATCGTCTACATCGACGAGATCGACAAGATCGGCCGCACCACCTCGAACGTGTCGATCACGCGCGACGTCAGCGGTGAGGGTGTGCAGCAGGCGCTGCTCAAGATCCTCGAAGGCACGATCGCCAACGTGCCGCCGCAGGGCGGCCGCAAGCACCCCGAGCAGAGTTACATCCAGGTCAACACCGAGCACATCCTGTTCTTGTGCGGCGGCACCTTCAGCGGCATCGAGCAGTTCATCGCCCGGCGCCTGGGCCAGAAGGTGATCGGTTTCGGCAAGGACCAGGTCGACGCCAAGGTGCCCGACTTCGACCTCGAGACCGCCGAGCGCGAACGCGACCGCCTGATCCCGTTCCTCGACCAGAAGGACCTGATCGACTTCGGCATGATCCCCGAGTTCGTCGGCCGCCTGCCGGTGATGGTGCCGATGCGGTCGCTGACCCACGAGGAGATCCTCGGCGTGCTGACCAAGCCGCGCAACGCGCTCGTCAAGCAGTACAAGGCGATGTTCGAGATGGACGGCTGCCAGCTCGAGTTCACCGACGACGCGCTCGGCGCCTTCGCCGAACAGGCGATGGTGCGTGAGACCGGCGTGCGCGCGCTGCGCTCGATGTTCGAGCAGGTCCTGCTCGACCTGCGCTTCAACATCGGCGACCGCAAGGGCGAACGCATCGTCGTGACCCGCGACTTCGTCAACAAGCGCTTGTCGAGCCAGGGCCATCACGACGGCGACGAGCAGAAGCGCGAAACCGCCTGATACACGACCGGGGCCACCGACGGCGGCCTCCCGCACGCGATGACCGCCCTGACCGAACTGTCGGACGCCGAACTGCAGGACCTGGTCGTCCAGGCCGGCGGCAAGGCGTTCCAGGCGCGCCAGGTCGCCCACTGGCTGTGGAAACACGGCACCAGCGACTACGCGCAGATGCGCAACGTTCCGGCCCGGCTGCGCGACGCGCTGGCCCAGACCCACACGGTGTTGGCCTCGAGCGTGCGCCACACGGACCTCGCCGACGACGGCACCGAGAAGCTGCTGGTCGGGTTCCCCGACGACGAAACCGTCGAGTGCGTGATCATCCCCGATGGCGAACGCACGACGTTGTGCATCTCGACCCAGGTCGGCTGCCCGGTCGGCTGTGTGTTCTGCGCCTCGGGCATGTTCGGTGTGCGGCGCAACCTGACCGCCGGTGAGATCGCCGAGCAGGTGCTGCACGCGCGCGCGCGCCTGGGCGAAGGCCGGCGCCTGACCAACCTGGTGGTGATGGGCATGGGTGAGCCGATGCTCAACCTCGACGGCCTGCTGCCGGCCCTGCGCCGCATCCACGATCCGGAAGGAATCGGCATGGGCGCGCGACGCATCACCGTCAGCACCTCGGGTTACCCGCGGCAGATGGAGCGGTTCGCGGCCGCGGATCCTTCCTACAACCTCGCCGTGTCGCTGCACGCCGCCGACGACCGCCTGCGAAAGCAGTTGGTGCCGACCGCGACCCACCCGGTCGCCGAGATCGTCGCCGCCGCGCACCGCTACTTCGGGCAGAAGGGCCGCGAAGTCACCTACGAGGTGGTGCTGCTCGATGGCAAGAACGACCGCCCGCGCGACGCCGACGCGATGATCGAACTGCTCGGCCAGCTGCCGTGCACAGTCAACCTGATCCCGTGGAACCCGGTCGAGGAGATCGTCGCCCGCGAAGGGCTGCGCCGCCCGCAACCGCTGCGGGTCGACGCGTTCGCCGCTGCGCTGCGCGCCGGCGGCCTCAAGGTGACGGTGCGCCGCCAGCGCGGCGCCGATCGTTCCGCCGCGTGCGGCCAGTTGCGACTGCGGCAGTCGCCGCCGCCGGCCGACGCGCCGGCGGTCTAGCCCGGACCATTCATGAGGGAAGGTGCGAGAGCCCGCAATGCCGCTCGGTGCCGAGGCGCGTGGCAGGTTCTCCCACAAGCGTGGTGTCTGCCACGCTGAGGACAGGTTCTGCCGCGCAACGCAGGCAGCGAGGGGCAGGGCGGGTTCGCAGCCTTTCTCTCATGAATGGTCCGGGCTAGCGAGCCGATCAGCGGATCGTCTCGCCGTCCTTGCGATCGCGCTTCTGCAGCCGGTCCTTCGCCTTGTCGGCCTTGTCGGCCTTTTCGGGCTTCACCGCCGCCGCAGGCTTCTCGGCCTCGAGCCGCGTGCGCGCGCCCTTGCGCAGACACACGACCTCCACGGTCTTGCCGGGCGCGACCGTAGCCAGGGCCTTGCGCACATCGGCAGGATCGGCGATCGCACTGCCCGCGACCTCGAGCACGATGTCGCCGCGCTGCAGCCCCATGGCGCTGGCCAACGAATCGGGGGTCACCGCTTCGACCATCAAACCCTGGTCTTCGGGCAGCCCGAGGTGCTCGCGCAGATCGGCGCCGATCTCGGCACGCACCTGCACGCCGAGCACTTCACCCGAGGCGACCGCGACGTGCACTTCGCCAGGTGGCGTCACGTCGACGAACGGCCCGTCGATCTGCGGCTGGCCGAGCGGCGTGAGCACCCGCGGCAACGTCATTCCAGGCTGATCGCCGCGGCCGATCCAGAAGCGGAACGGTGTGTTCAGGCCGTGGCCACCCAGGCCCTGGTTCTGCAACACCCCGGGATACTGCTTGTGGAACTCCTCGAGGCTGGGCGCATCGTAGACCTGCTTCTCGGCCTTGCCGTCAGCACCCTCTTGCTCGATCTCGACGTGCACCGCGCCGTCGGCGCCGATCCGCATCGACATGCCGCGCTGCACCCCGACGCCGCCGCCGTTCTGCCGCATCTGCTCCATCTGCTCGGTGATGTCCTTCCAGAAGTCGTCGCCGAAGAAACTGCGGCGCGGCACCGCGATGCCGAAGTCACGCTCGAGCTCGCCGAACATCCGGTCGAAGCGGCGCTGCATGTCGTCGAACTGGTCCGGCGCCGCGCCCTGCGGCAGACGCCTGGTCTGCGGCGCTCGCGGCTGGACCTGGGGCAGCTGCCCCGGTTGCGGGTCCTGCCGGCGCGGGTCGCGCTGCAGCGCGCCGGGCGCTGCGTCGCCGCGTTGGATCTGCCGCACGAGGCGACGAGCCCGCCACTGCACCTCGCTGTCCGACGACTCGCGGGCAGCGACCTCGAGTTCGGCGAGGGCCTTGTCGCCGAGTTCGCGCAGCGCGTTCTCGGCCTCGACGCGTTGCCGGAAGCTGTCGCTGCCGAGTTGCTCGATCCACGCCGCGACGGAACGTTCGACCTTCTCCTTGGCGCCCGCAGCCGGTGGCGCCGTGGCTTCCGGATTGCCTTCGGACTTGCCGGCTTGCGCCGGCAGGCAGGCCGCCAGCCCCATGCCGGCGACGAGGAACAGGGAACGCATGTCGATCATCTCTAGGGGTCTCCTGGTTGTGGCTCGGATCTGCGCGCGCCGCCCCGCGGCGGAACCGCGCAGGGGCCACCAACGTGCCCGGCGCGCAAAGACTCCGACCGCCAACGCGGCCCGCCGGGCCTCGCGCCCGGTCTTCCAGGACCCGCTCTTCGTCAGCGCCGCTCTGGCGACCCGCCGGCTGGATCACCCGCGGTTGGATCACCGGCGGTTGGGTCACCGGCGGTCCGCCGCGCCGGCAACCGCGCCTCGTCACCGAGCAAACGCAGCTCGAGCCGACCGGCCATGCCCTGCCCGACGGCACCGCCGTCTTCGTAACCGAGCAGCTTGAGTTCGACCCGGCCGCCGGCGTAGGGAACGGCCCGCGCCAGACCGGCGCGACCACCACCCTCGTCGACGCTGGCGTCCAGCACCAGCGGCGGCCGGTGCAGCACGCTGTCGCCGCGCTGCAGATCGACGAACCAGAAGCCGAGCGCGAACAGCAGCCCTGCCGCACAACTCATCGCCGCGAACTTCAGCAGCGCCTTGCCAGCGCGCAGTCGGTCACCCCACGCCCCCCCACGCCACGCAGCATCGATCGGCGCGTGCACGGTGCCGGCCAGGACCTGCGTATGCATCTGGGCGAAGAACTCCTCGTCGACGCCGGACGGCGTGGCATGACCGAACTGCTGCAGCGCCTTGCGCGCCTGCTGCAAGGCACTCGCCTGCCGCCGGCACGACGGACATTGCATCAGGTGCTCACGAACCAGGCGCGCGCGCTCGAGCCCGGCAGCATCGCGGCCGAGATCGTCGCCGACGAACAGCGGCAGTGCCGTGCGCAGCAGTTCACAGGTGGCGAGGTGTGATGGCGGCAATGGGCTCATTGCTCGTTACCCCCGTTGGCGACGAACCCGTCGCCGTCGCCCGCCGCGCGGACCTGTCGCTCGCGGCGTTCATCGACGTCGTAGACCAGCCGCTCCCAGTACTCACGGAACACCTGGCGGCCGCGGTGCAGGCGCCAACGCGCCGTGGCGTGCGTGATGCGCAGGATCGGCGCGATCTCGCGGCACGACAGACCGTGGATGTCGCGCATCACGATCACCGCCCGCAGCTTGGGGTCGATCTTCTCGAGCACGGCCCACACCTGGCCGTTCTCCTCGGCGCGCTCGAGGGCCTGCGAACCGCGCGGCTCACGCTCGTCGGGCAGCAAGGTGACGAAGTCCTCGATGCTGCTGCTGCGCGCGCTCTTGATCTTGCGCAGGTAGTCGATCGCGAGGTTCATCACGATGCGGTAGAACCACGTGTAGAAGCTGCGCGCGAAGTCGTACTTGTCGAGCGAGCGGAACAGCCGCACGAACGACTCCTGCGCGACGTCGCGCGCGTCCTCGACGCGGCCGACGACGTGGAAGGCGATCCAGAAGGCGCGCTTCTGGTAGCGGGCGACCAACGCCGCGAAGGCGTCTTCCTGGCCGGCGCGTGTGCGACGCACGAGCTCACCATCGTCGATCTGCTGGGCGGCGGCGAGTTCGTGCACGGCCGCGGACAGCCCGCCCGGCAACACCGGCTGTGCTGCGTCGGCGCCCCCCCCGCCTCGGACGGGCGCGGCGCCGAAACGCGGCTCTGGGGCACTGGCTGGGTCGGGTCGGGGAGCGGTCGCCATCGTCGGTGCCGCATGCTACGGAGACCGGCGGACTCGTGCTGGCGGGGACCCTGGGAAAGTTGCCAGCGACCTGCGACCGGCTGCCCCCGGGCCGATCAGGCCGGAGTCGGCTGCCCCATCGCCCGGAACTTGCGGTAACGCTGGGCCAACAGCTCGTCGATCGGCATCGCCTGCAGCTCCCGCACCCAGGTCAGGATCTGCCCCTTGACACGTTCGATCGTGCCCTTGGGATCGCGGTGCGCACCGCCCAGTGGCTCCTCGATGACCTCGTCGACGAGACCGAGGCGGCGCAGGTCCTTGCTGGTCAGCTTGAGCGCTTCGGCAGCCTCGGGGGCTTTGTCTCCGGCCTTCCACAGGATCGCGGCACAGCCTTCGGGGGAGATCACCGAGTAGTAACTGTTCTCGAGCATGCCGACGCGGTCGCCGACGCCGATGCCGAGCGCGCCGCCCGAGCCACCCTCACCGATCACCAGGCAGATGATCGGCACGCGCAGTTCGAACATGTCGTAGATGTTCTGCGCGATCGCCGCGGCCTGGCCACGCTCCTCGGCGCCGATGCCCGGATAGGCGCCCGGGGTGTTGATGAAGGTCACGATCGGCAACTTCATCTTCTCGGCGATGCGCATCTTCTGCATCGCCTTGCGGTACCCCTCGGGGTGCGCGCAGCCGAAGTTGCAGGCGAGGCGATCCTTGACGGTCTTGCCCTTGCGGTGGCCGACCAGCAGGAAGCGCACGCCATCCATGCAGGCCAGACCGGTGACGATCGCCCGGTCCTCGCCGAAGACGCGATCGCCGTGCAGTTCGACGAAGTCGTCGAGCATCAGCTGCAGGTAGTCGGTGGTCAGCGGTCGGTCGGCATGGCGGGCCACGTTGACGCGTTCCCAGGGCGACAGCTTGCTGTAGACGTCCGCGGTCTCGCGTCGCTTGCGCTCCTCGAGCAGTTCGATCTCGCCGTCGAGATCGAGGTGCGTGTCCTGCTTGAGCTTGCGCAGCTCGTCGATCTTCTGCTGCAGTTCGTTGAGCGGCCGCTCGAAAGCGAGGCCGTCCTGCATCACGGACTTGGCTGGGGATTCACTCATGGTGGCGTCGGCAGACTGTAGGCGGCTGACCCGGCGGCAGCCAAGCAGAGATCATGCTCCAAGGGGCCGGCGACGCCTTTGGGCGACTACAGGCCGTATTCCTTGATCTTGCGGTAGAGGGTCCGCTCGCTGAGCCCCATCGCCTTGGCCGCCTTCTGGCGGTTGCCGGCCGTCAGCTCCAGCGACACACGGATGTGGTTGCGTTCGACCTCCTGCCAGGTACGTCCGGCGAGGAACTGCCAGGCGTCCTGATCGATCGGCAACGGCGCCCAGATCTCGGGTGGCAGGTCGCCGCGGGTCAGGATGTTGCCGCGCGCTCGCACCACCATCGACTCGACCGCGTTGCGCAGTTCGCGCACGTTGCCCGGCCACTCGTACTGCACCAGCGCCACCAACGCGTCGCGGTCGATCGACTCGACGTCCTTGCCGTGCAGCTTGGCGAAGTAGGTCAGGAAGTGCGTCGCCAGCAACTTGATGTCCGAACGCCGCTCGCGCAGCGGCGGCAGATCGATCGTCACCACCTTGAGGCGGAAGTAGAGATCCTGACGGAACGCGCCGTCCTTGACCTTCTGCAACAGATCGGCGTTGGTGGCGGCCAGCACGCGCACGTCGACGGGCCGCATCTTGTTGTCACCGACGCGGGCGACGGCGCGCTCCTCGAGCACGCGCAACAGCTTGATCTGCGTCGCCAGCGGCATCTCGCCGACCTCGTCGAGGAACAGCGTGCCACCGGCGGCGTATTCGAACTTGCCCTCGCGGTCGAAGGCGGCGCCCGTGAACGCGCCCTTGACGTGCCCGAACAGTTCGCTCTCGATCGTGCCCTCGGACATGCCGCCGCAGTTCAGGGCGACGAACGGCCGGCGGCACCGCGGCGACAGGTTGTGCACCGCGCGCGCGATCAGTTCCTTGCCGGTGCCCGACGGGCCCAGGATCAACACCGAGGCATTGGTCGGCGCGATCTGCCGCACCAGCGCCAGCACCCGCTGCATCTTGGGGTCCTGGCCGACGATGCCCTCGACGCCGTAGACGGCGTCCATCTGCCCACGCAGGTCGTCGTAGGCGACGTCCTTCTGATGATCCTCGAGCGACTTGCGCACCTTCGCGCGCAGGTCGGCGAGGTCGACCGGCTTCTCGACGTAGTAGGTGGCGCCGCGCTCCATCGCCTGCACCGCGACGTCACGACTGCCATGGCCGGTCAGCATCACGATGCGGCAGTTGGCGTAGTGCTCTCGCGCCGCGCTCAGCACCGCGAAACCGTCGCCGTCCTTCATCACCAGGTCGGTGACCACGACCGCGAACCGCCGTTGCGCCAGCAGGGCCTGCGCCGCCACCACGCCGCTGGCCGTGGTGATGTCGACCGGCAACGCCTCGAGCGCGGCGACCAGGGTCTCGCGCAGGTTGTCGTCGTCGTCGACGATCAGGATCGGATCGTTCATCGAGCCACCTCGCCGTCGCTTTCGACCACAGGCTGGGTCGGCAGACTGATCGTGAACTGCGTGCCCTTGCCGACGTCGCTCTGCAGCCCGACGGTGCCGCCGTGCTCCTCGGCGACGCGGCGCACCGTCGGCAGACCGAGGCCCGTGCCGGCCTTCTTGGTGCTGAAATAGGGTTCGAAGACACGCGGCTGCAGTTCGGTCGGAATGCCTGCGCCGGTGTCGGTGACCCGCACCAGCACCGCCGAGGGCTCCCGCACGGTCGACACCAACACCTCACCTCCCGGTGGCGTCGCCTCCTTGGCGTTGCGGATCAGGTTGACGACCGCGGCTTGCAGATGGTCCCAATCGACCGGCACCTGGCCGATGCCGACGCCCGGATAGAAACGCAACGACACGTCGGCGTCGCGCAGGTCGGGTTCGTGGAACTCGACCAACGCGCGGAGCTTCTCGTTGAGGTCGACCGGCACCACCTTGGGCTCGGGTGCGCGCGCGAACCCCAGGAACTCCTCGAGGATCGTCTGCAGGCGCTTGACCTCGTTCTGCACGGTGCCGAGCCGCTTCTGGGTGCGTTTGTCGCGCGGCGTCTCGGGATCTTCGAAGTCCTCGAGCACCAGCTGCAGGTTGAGCCCGATGGTGCTCAGCGGGTTGCGCACCTCGTGCGCGAACCCGGCGAGCAAGGTGCCGAGCCGGGCCAGTCGCTGGGTGCGGATCCGAGTGAGCCGTTCTTCGCGGACGGACTGGGACATGGAGCCGGCGAACGATAGGCCGCGACCAGCGCGAATGCTCGCGCCGGCTGCCGTTTCGATGACCGGTCCTGGGGCGCGGCGGCGTTGCCGTTATCGTGCCGCCGATGCCGTGTGCACGCCGCCAACTCACCACCGTGGACCGCACCGAACTGGTCGCGGCGGCGGTCCGTCACCTGCGCGCGGGCGAACTGTGCGTGCTGCCGACGGAGACCGTCTACGGACTCGCCCTGTTGCCGAGCCGCGCCGACGCCCTGGCTCGCGCCAGGACGATGAAGGGGCGCGCCGAGGACCACCACTTCACCTACCACCTCGCCGAGACATCGGCCGCAACAGCCCTGGTCGGATCGTTGCCGCCGCGCGTGATGCCGCTGGTCGAGCGCTACTGGCCGGGACCGTTGAGCCTGGTGTTGCAAGGCCGCGACGGCAACGACGTCGGCTTGCGTGTTCCCGCCCACGAGTTCACGCGCGCGGTCATCGCCGCGGCGGGCGAACCGCTGTGGTTGACCAGCGTCAACGCCACCGGATCACCACCGCTGCTCGACGCTGCCGCGATCGAGACGGAGTTCGGCGCGCACCTGGCATTGATCGTCGACGACGGCCCATCACCCCTGGGCTCGGCCTCCACGGTCGTGCGTCTCGTCGGCCGACGCCTGTTCGTGCTGCGTGAAGGCATCCTCTCGGCGCGCGAGGTGTTCGAGACGGCCGCCGAGTTGGTGGTGTTCGTCTGCACGGGCAACACCTGTCGCTCACCGATCGCCGAAGCGCTCGCGCGCGACCTGACCGCGCGCCGGCTCGGCGTGACCGCAGACGAGGTGTTGAGCTGCGGCTACTCGTTCACGAGCGCCGGCACCAGCACCTACGACGGCATGCCGGCGAGCGAGAACAGCGTGCTCGCGGCGGCCGAGATCGGCCTCGACCTGAACGGGCACCTGAGCCGCCAGATCGACCACGACCTGGTGCGGCGCGCCGACAAGATCTACTGCCTGGGCGACAGCCATCGCCGCGCGATCCTCGCCGAGATGCCCGAGGTCGCCGATCGAGTGCACCTGCTGCGCGCCGATGGGCACGACATCGCCGATCCCTACGGCGGCGAACTGCAGCACTACCGCCGCGCGCGCGACGAGATCCGCGCCGCGATCGGTCAGCGCCTGGCGCAGTGGCTGCCGCAGGCGTGACGGGCGAACGTTCTCGGACTCGAACGATCTCGGGCTCCCAGCAGCTGGTGCCGCGCGCTGATGCTGCGCGCACCTGCGCCGATCAGGAATCGGAATCGCGTCCCCACTGCTTGAACTTGCGCATCAACCGCACGTGCTCCTTGATGGGCACCGTCGGCGTGCCCATGAAGTCGCCGGGCTCGTTGATGTCCTTGAACAGGTTGGTGCCGCCACCCAGCCGCACGTCGGCGGCGACGTTGCAGTGACCGTTGATGCCGACCAGGCCCGCGAAGATGCAGCGATCACCGACCGTCGCCGAGCCGGCGACACTGCAACCGGCCGCCATCACGACGTCGCGGCCGATCACGACGTTGTGGGCGATGTGGCAGTGGTTGTCGAACTTGCTGCCGGCGCCGATGCGCGTGTCCCCGAGCGCGCCGCGATCGACCACGCAACCGGCTTGGAACTCGACGTCGTCGCCGATCACAACACCACCGAGCTGCGGCACCTTGAGCCAGCCCTGGCGATCGCGCGCAAAACCGAAGCCGTCGCTGCCGATGACCGTGCCGCCGTGCAGGATCACGCGGTCACCCAGACGCACGCCGCCGTAGATGGTGACGTTCGGGTACAGCACACAGTCACGGCCGATCTCTGCGCCGTCGAGGATCACCACCCCGGGCATGATCACGGTGCCGGCGCCGATCTTGCACCGGCCGACGGTGGCGTTGGCGCCGACGCGCACCGGCGCCTGCAACTCGGCGCCTTCGTCGACCGACGCGCGCGCATGGATGTCGTTCGCGATCGCCCGCGGCGGCGGGTGGAAGAACGTCGCCACCTTGGCATAGGCGACGTGCACGTCGTCCACGAGGATCAGGCTGGCCGCAGTCTGCAGATCGATCGCCGACAGCACCGCGCCGGCCTGGGTGGCGCGCGCCAGTTCGGCGTAACGCTGGTGGCGCACGAAGCCGAGCCGATCCGCGCCCGCGGTGCGCAGGTCACCCAGGCCACGAATGATGCGTTCACCGTCACCGCGCAGGCGACCGTCGACCATGGCCGCGATCGCGGCAACCGTGACATCCGTCATGGCGCGCGATTATGCAACGAGCGCAGCCGCGACGCCGCATCGATCCGTTGCTCGGCCGGACCTTGTGGGTCGTAGGCGATCGCCGCGCCGGGGCCGTCGCGCAGCGCGGCGGCAGCGGCCACCCGCACCTCCACGTCGTCGGCGAGCAGCAGATCGGCGAGTGCGGCCAGGGCGCGAGCGTCGCGGCGCCGCGGCAACGCCGCCGCCAACCGCAGCGGGGCCTCGACGACCAGCGGCGACAACGCAGCCGGCATCGCCAGGTCGCCGCGCCACCAGGCGAGCAGTTCGGCGCGGCGCGCCGGCGTGCCGACGATGCGGCCGGCTTCGGCCAGCACGAACGGATCGGCCAGTTCCCGCAGCGCCGCCGAGGCGTCGTCGCCGAGCGGCCCGACCTGCAGGCGCATCAGCAGGGCCCGCGCGCAGTCGGTCGGAAAGCGCGCCCGCAACGCCACCGCGAACTTGCCGGTGCCGCTGGCCAACTCGGCCAGCCGTTCGGGCGCGGGCAACCGCGCCAGGTCCTCGAGGTCACCGGTCCCCGACTTCGGCCGCGGCAGGTCGGCGAAGATCAGCGGGATGCTCTCGAACAACGTCGGATCGATGGCTTGGGCACGCAGCGCCGCCGCGCTGGGTTCGAGCAACGGCAGCCCGTCAGCACCCGGCAAGCCGAGCGCCGCCTGCAGTTCGGCGCGCGGCGCTCCGCGCGGCAGGCTGGTGGCCGCCAGTGCCTGGGCCCGCGCCCGGGCGCTGGCCATGCCTTCGGCGTCGCCGTTGAGGTTGCGGATCGTCGCCACCAGGCGTCGCGTCTGGGCCTCGGTGCGGCTCCACGTCGCGAACAGACCGTCGGCGACGGGCGGCGACGGCGTCGAACCGTCCGTCGGCGGTTGCTGCAGGCGCACCAACGAAGCCAGCACCTCGCCGCGGTCGACCGCGCCGACCGCGGGCAGCGCATCGAACTCGCTGACTGCCCAGACAGCGGCCGCCGCCGCATCGACGGTGATCAGCCGGGCCAGGTTCACGTCGGCCGCATCCCCCAGATGCGCGCGGTGCGACTGCCAGCGCGCGGCCTCGGGCCAATCCGACCACGCGCCGCCTTTGGCGAAGTCGGGAGGCGCAGCAGCGCTCACCAACACCGCGTTGTCGCCGACCGCGAACACGCCGTTCCACGGGTGCGTCGCCGCGGCGGCGCCGAGCAACGCCTGCAGCCGCGCCACCGGCACGCGATCGAGCCAGAACGGCTGCAGCAAGAGGCCGGCACCGACTACCCGGCGCAGCTCACGCTGCACCTCGACCGTGACCATCGCGGTGGCGAGTTCGTGCAGCGGCTCGCCGACGACGATCGCCTGTCGCGAGCCCGCGGGCAGCCGTTGCAGAGCGGCGCGCCAAGGCCGGTCCTGTGCGCTGGGCCACGGCCCACCATCCACTTCCCCCGGCAGCGGCACCGGCCCGTCGAGTTGCAACCGGGCCAACAACGCCGGCGCGACCTGCCGCACGCGCAGCACATCGACCTCACCGAGCCCGGCGGTCGCAAACGCCGCGGGCCAACGCGCCGCACCCGATCCCACGAGCAGCACGCGATCCGCAGGGTGCAGGGCGGCGCGCGACAACGTCGCGAGCAGTTCGGGCAGCGCCCGGTCGGGCCCGGCACCATCGACGACCACGTCGTCCCAACGCAGCTGCAGTTCCTGGGTCGCCCGGTCGTAGACCACCGCCGCGCGACCGTCGCGCTGCAGCGTCGTGTAGCGCGCCGGCAGAGCGGCGGAGCCGACGATCACCGGCATTGCCACCACCGCCGCAATGACACCGAACGCGACGCCGCGGCGGCTGGGCAGAGCGGCAGAGCGCAGCAGCATCACCGCCGGCGCCACGCGCCACGGCAGCGCATTCGCGTCGTCGGCGCCCCACGAGGTGAGGCCGACGAGCGCGAGCAATGCCGACACACCCGCGACACGATCGAGGGGCTGGCAACGCACGACATCGACCGCGCGCGGTGCGAGCAGCAACAGCAACAACACGCCGAACAGCGGTGCGGCGGCGACCCACTGCGGCCCGAGCCAGTGCCACGCGAGCGGGGCACCGCGCGCCGCGACCGCGGCCAGCAAACCTCCTGCGCACGCGATCGCGAACTCGCCGAGGACGGTTCGTGGTGGCGAGGCCGCGGCCGTGACCAGCCCAAAGGCGGCCCCGATCGCGACCGCACCCGCCAGCAGTTCCGCAGGGCCCGGCCAGGTGCCGTTGCGGACGATCCCCATGCCCGCGACCGCGGCCACCGCGGCGACGACGATCGCCGTGACGCAAGCGCGCCCGCCGACGACGTCGGCGAGCGCCCGCGCACAACACGCGGCCCCCAGGAACACCAGCAGCGCGGGCCACAACACCTCACAACAGCCGTGCACGACTCCGAGGCCCGCGCCGGCGATCCCGCACCACAGCAACCAGGCGGCGACCACGAACGGGGCGCGGCGCGCCGCCGAGGAAGGCCGACGCGGCAAGGGTGACGACTCGGTGCGGAACATCGGTGCGGGCGGCAGAGGATACCGGTCCTCGCCGTTTGCCGCTCACGGTCGCAGTCTCACTTCAGCGAGCCAGATCTCAGCGAGCCAGACCTCAGCGAGCCCGATCTCAGCGAGCCCGATCTCAGCGAGCCAGACCTCAGCGAGGCTGCGCCTGCAGTTCCTGCAGCGCCAACACCACCGCGTCGGCGTCGGTGCAGCGCAACAACCGGTCGCGGACTTCGGCGCGCGACAGCAGCTTGGCGATCTCGGCCAGGGTCTTGATGTGCGCGAGCTTCTTGCTGCGCGGGATCACCAGGCCGATGACGATGCGCGCCGGCGCGCCGTCGAGGGTCTCGAACGGGATGCCCTGCGGACTGAGCCCGAGCACCGCGACGAGATCGTCGATACCATCGAGCGCGGCGTGCGGGATCGCGATGCCGTGCTCCATGCCGGTGGTCATGCTGCGTTCGCGCGCCACCAGCGCCTGCTCGACGGCAGGCACCATCGCCTCGGGATAACGACCGGCGCGCACCGGCACGCGCGCCAGCATGGACAGTGCCTGCCACTTGTCGGCCGCCTGCAGCGGGAGTTCGACGAGATCCCTGGTGATGAGTTCGGAGAGCTTCATGCCGGGCACGCGCGCGGTTGCGAGTCACCTCACAAGGCGCGCAGGGAATGAAGCTTGGGTGACGAAACGGTGCAATCGGAAACTCGGAAACAAAGACTTCCGGCTTCCTTGCATCATCGACCGGAAATAAAAACCATGCCCCCGTGGTCGGAGGCCGCCATTGGTTCCTCCGCAGCGGACATCCCGCGCGTTCCAGTGAAGATGGCCGAAACCGCTCAGCGTCCCGACCCTGTTGCCACCCCCGCTCGCCCCGAGCGCATCCCAGAGCAGACCGCCAGCCGCCGGCCGGCCGCCCTGTGGCGCTCCGGCCGATGCCTGGCCCTGTTGCTGACGCTGACCGGAGCCGCGCTGGCCCAGGGAGAGCAGGGCGCGGCCGGGACCGGCCAGGACCCCCGCCCGACACCCCGAATGGTGTTCGACGACGCCACCGACACCATCGCGATCTCGATGAACGAGACCAATGGCATGGAGCTGGCCGAGTTCATCATCTGGGCCAAAGAGGTCACCGGGCGCGTCTTCACCTACAACGACCAGGAACTGCTGCAGGGCGGCGCCGCCGGTCAGAAGGTGAACTTCCTGGGCACGTTGCGCTTCAAGCAAGACCGCTTCAAGGAGGACTTCTTCTCGTTCTTCCAGACGATGCTCTACATCAAGGGCTTCGCGATCGTGCCGCGCGGTGAAGGCCCGCTGGAGATCCTCGAGGTGGTGTTCGGCGGCGGCGCGCGGCAGCGTGAGATCACCAACGGCGCCCGCTACGTGACGCCCGACGACCTGCCCAACTACCGCAACCAGACCGGCGTGCCGATCCTGACGACGGTGCCGCTCAAGAACATCAACGCGACGATCGCGACCAATGCGCTGCGGCCGTTCTTCGCCGCGACCGGCGCGCCGCAGGGCGGCGGTGGCCTGACGCTCGGCAACGTCGGCAACAACTCGGCGATGCTGCTGCAGGGTTACGGCCCGCAGGTCTACGCCGCGTCCGAACTGCTCAAGCTGGTCGACGTGCCGGTCGAGCAACCGAACCTCGTCGTCGACGTCGTCACGCTCGAACACGCCGCCCCCGAAGAGCTCGAGCCGATCCTCACCGAGGTGCTCGAGAGCCGCAGCCGCATCCGCCAGCAGGTGCTGCAGGAACAGGGCGCGGCCCAGGGCGGCGGCGCCGCCGCGAGCGGCCAACCGCAGCTCAAGGTCGTCGTCAATTCGACGCAGAAGTCGCTGGTGCTCAGCGGCCAGCGCGACCAGGTCGACGAGGCGCTGGGCCTGATCGCCCGCCTCGACGTGCCCGGCCAGCCGATCGACGGCCAGGCCAGCGTGATCCGGCTCAAGAACGTGCTCGCCGAAGACCTGCGCACGACGCTGAACCAGTTCATGCAGGAGGACAACCAGGCCGAGCAGCAGGCGCAGCAGGGCCAGAGTGCCGGCGCGACCCAGGCACGTCGCACGCGCCGCACCGTGATCCAGGCGCACAAGGAGAGCAACAGCCTGCTCGTCTCCGCCGCGCAGACCAAGTACAAGCAGATCCTCGCGCTGATCGACAACCTCGATCGCCGCCAGCCGCAGGTGCTGATCGAAGCGGCCCTGGTCGAACTGACCACGGGCGACCTCGACCGCTTCGGCGTCGAGCTGGGCCTGCTCGACATCAAGGAGAACGGCGACTTCACGCGCGGCTTCGGCTACACGCACTTCGGCCAGTCGGTGTTCTCGGACACCGACGACGACGGTCTGGCCGACACCCGCCTGCCCGACTTCGACAACCCGCTGCAAGGGCTCACGGGCGGCATCATCAGCGGCGGCGACTTCGGCATGCCGGTGTTGATCAACGCGCTGTCGACCAACGACACCGCCAACATCCTGTCGCTGCCCAGCGTGCTCGTGAACAACAACGAGACCGCCGTGGTCAAGACCGAGGAAGAACGTCCGACCCAGACCCAGAACCAGGGCACCGCGACGACGTCGAGCGGCCTTGGCCCGGCACGCAACGCCGGTATCACGCTCGAGATCTCGCCGACGATCTCGCCCAACAACTACCTGCGACTCAACATCAGCCTCGAGGTGTCGCGCTTCGTCGGCGCGTTCGACCCGACGTCGGTGACCGGCGGCGGCGTCACCCTGCGCCGCACGATCAAGACCCAGGTGACCATGCCGTCCGACGCGACGATGGTGCTCGGTGGCGTGATCGAGGACAGCGAGTCCTACAGCGACGGCGGCATCCCGTGGCTCAAGGACCTGCCGATCCTGGGCTTCCTGTTCCGCAAGAGCGAGTCGACCACGAACAAGACCAACCTCTACTTCTTCGTCACGCCGACGATCCTCGACGAGGACGACTTCCAGGACCTGTGGCACCTGAGCCTGAACAAGAAGCTCGAGGCCCAGGACTACATCGGCGAACGGCGCTTGCGCCTGATCGACCGCAAGTGGACCGGCAACGCCGGTGCGCAGGCGCGCACGCTCGAGGATCTGGGCACCACGATCGAGGACCTCGATGCCCAGGGTGAATACGAGATGCCGACCTACCGCCGCGCGCCCGCGATCGAGAACACCACCAAGCCCGGAGTGCCGAGCGCGCCCAAGGACCCCGGCGCCGGAGTGACCCCGCGATGACCGGCACGATCTTCCAGGACCGCATCCGCGAAGGCCTGCTGCGCAAGGCCGGACTCACCCAGGCGCAGATCGACGACGTGCTCAAGACCGAGCGCGAGACCGGTCAGCAACTGGACCAACTGCTGATCAGCAAGAACCTGCTGGCCGAAGCCAAGTGCCTGGCGTTCTTCGGCGAGTTCCTCGGCCTCGAGTTCCGGCCGAGCCTGGACGGTACCGGCGTGCCGTCGGCCTTCATCCACAACGTGCCGGTGCAGTTCGCGCGCACCCATGGACTGGTGGCGGTCGAAGACATCGGCAACGTGCTGCGCGTCGCCACCCACCGGCCGCTCGACGTGCAGCCGATGGACGACCTGGCGACGATGCTGTCGCGCGAGGTCGAAGCGGTGCTCGCACCGCGCAGCGAGATCGCGGGCCTGATCAACCGCGCCTACCGGCACAAGGCCGACGGCGTCGACGAGGCGCTGCAGGACGTCAAGGACACCGACATCGTCAGCATCGCCGAGAACATCCAGGAGTCGGAAGACCTCCTCGATGCCAACAAGGCGCCGGTCATCAAGCTGGTCAACATGCTGCTGTTCCAGGCGCTCAAGCTGCGCGCTTCGGACATCCACCTGCAGCCCTACGGCGACCGCCTGCAGGTGCGCATGCGCATCGACGGCGTGCTCTACGACATGGAGTCGGTGCCGCGCCGCGCGCAGGAAGCGATCGTCTCGCGCGTCAAGGTGATGGGCAAGATGGACATCGCCGAGCGCCGGCTGCCGCAGGACGGCCGCGCCTCGATCCGCGTCGGCGACGGCGACGTCGACGTGCGCATCAGCACGGTCCCGGTCGCGGGCGGCGAACGCGTCGTGTTCCGCATCCTCGACAAGACCACCAAGGTCTACTCGCTCGACCAGATCGGCCTGACGCAGGAAGCCCACCGCACGATCCAGCGCTACATCCACTACTCGCACGGCGTCATCTTCGTCACCGGCCCCACGGGCTCGGGCAAGACGACGACGCTCTACGCGTGCCTGGACGAGATCAACGCGCCCGAGCTCAACATCCTGACCATCGAGGACCCGGTCGAATACAACCTCGACGGCATCAGCCAGGTGCAGGTCAACACCAAGAAGGGTCTGACCTTCGCGGCCGGCCTGCGTTCGTTCCTGCGCCAGGACCCCGACGTGATGATGGTCGGCGAGGTGCGCGACAACGAGACCGCCGACATCGCCATCCGCGCCGCGCTCACCGGCCACCTGGTGTTCTCGACCGTGCACACCAACGATTCGGCGTCGACGATCTCGCGCCTGATCGACATCGGTGTCGAACCCTACCTGGTGTCGTCGTCGCTGCTGCTGGTGATCGCCCAGCGCCTGCTGCGCACGATCTGCCCCAACTGCCGCGAACCGGTCGAACCCGACCAGCGCCAGCGCTACTTCCTCGAAGACCTCAAGCTCACCCCCGACCAGTTCCCCAACGGCAAGTTGATGATCGGCCGCGGCTGCGACGAGTGTTTCCGGTCGGGCTTCTCGGGCCGCACGGCCATCTACGAGGTGATGCCCGTCGATCCCGTGGTGCAGGAGCAGATCATCAACAAGGCGACGGCCAGCCAGATCAAGCGCGGCGCTCTCGAACGCGGCCTGCGCACCCTGCGCATGGACGGCGTCGAGAAACTGCTCGCCGGCATGACCACGCCCGAAGAAGTGCTGCGCGTGACGCAACTCGACGTGCTCTGATCAGGCCCTAGACTCTCCGGCTCGAGCCCTCCCCGAACGCGGCCGAGCCCCGGCAGCAAGACTCCGCGACGAACGACACCGTGCCCATCTTCGAATACAAAGCGATCGACGGCGCCAACAAGGTCAAGAAGGGCATCATCGATGCCGACACGACCCGGGATGCGCGCCAGAAGCTGAAGAAGGACCGGCTGTTCGTCACCGACATCAAGGAGGCGCGCGGCAAGAAGGAAGGTGGCCTGCGTATCCGCGGCGTCACGGGCGTCGAGACGCCCAACAAGCTGCGCACCGAGCAGATCGCCGCCGTGACGCGGCAGATGGCGTCGCTGCTGCAGGCCGGCATCCCGCTGGCCGAAGCGCTGCGCATGGTGATCGAGCAGGCGCCCGACAAGAAGATCGAGAGCGTCTTCCGCGACATCCGCGAGAAGGTCACGCAGGGCATGCCGTTCGGCGACGCGGTGCTGCAGCACCCCGGCTACTTCACGGACCTGTACTCCAACATGGTCAAGGCCGGCGAGTCCTCGGGCGCGCTCGACCAGGTACTGGTCCGCCTCGCGGGCTTCCTGCAGGCGACCACACGCCTCAAGAACAAGGTCGGCGCGGCGCTGATCTACCCGCTGATCATGATGGTCGTCGGCGTCATCGTCGTCGCCGTCCTGATGGTGTTCGTGGTGCCGCGCGTCACCCAGTTGATCAAGGGCCGCGGCCAGGAACTGCCGCTGCCGACCGCGATCCTGATCACGGTCTCCGACTTCCTCGTCAACTACTGGCTGCTCGTCCTGGTCGGCGCGCTGCTGCTCACGATCGCGTTCCAGACCTTCATCCACAGCGAGAAGGGCAGCCTGCTCTGGGACCGCTTCAAGCTGCGTCTGCCGGTGTTCGGCGACCTGATGCGCAAGCAGTCGATGGCGCGCTTCACCGTGACGCTGGCGACCCTGCTGCGTTCGGGCGTTCCCGCGCTGCAAGCACTGCAGGTGACCAAGAGCGTGCTCGACAACAAGGTCCTGCAGAACGCTCTGCAGGACGTGCACGACCGCGTCATCGAGGGCACGGATCTGGCCACGCCGATGAAGATGAGCGGCGTGTTCCCCCCCACCGTCTCCTACATGGTCGGCGTCGGCGAACAGGCCGGCAACCTCGAGGAGATGCTCGAACGCGTCGGCGGCACCTACGACGAAGAGGTCGACCTCGCCACCCAGAAGCTGACCAGCGTCATCGAACCGCTGATCATCGTGCTGCTCGCCGTGATCGTCGCCGGCATCGTGATCGCGATCGTCATGCCGCTGTTGCAGTTGCAGCGCGCTTAGGCGCGCTGGCAACGGCAACAGCGACGCTTGTCGCCGGCGCTCGGCGTTCCGGCGGTGGGCGATCGATGCAACGGGCGCCGGCACGCGCCGGCGGGGTGGGCGTTCGAGCAGCTGGCCAGTGGCGCGGTCGGCGCCCGCCAGATTGGTTGCAGTTGCAGCGCGCATGCAACCGCGTGCCCAAGCAAGAGCCCCGGCCCGACCCGCGTCAGCCCGGGAAACGCGCTCGCGGTCGCAACTCGACCTGCTGGCGGAAAGCCTCGATACGCAACGCCACCTCCTGTGCCGACGTCGTGCCTTCCAGCGACGACAGGTAGAGGTTGGCCTGCGCCACGGCGCGCAGGTCGAAGTGCCAGTAGAAGGTCATCAGCGGGTTGACGAACAGCTCGCTGCCCTTGGTGCGCGTCGACGCGTGCCGATCACCGAACCTGCCTTCGAGCGCCGCGACAACGCAGTCGCCGACGATGCTCGGTCGTTGTGGCGTGCGGCGATTGGCGAGCAGCACGGCGTCGCGGTAGCGCGCGACCTCCGCCTGGCAAAGGTGCAGGCTGTGCGCGCCCAGAAAGCCCCCCGCAGCGCTGAGCGCCGCGACGTTCTCGAGGCACTGGGCGTCGTCGACACCGTGATGTCGATCGACGCCAAATCCCAGACAGCTCACGAAGGTCGTTGTGAGTTCAAGGCCGGCAACCGCAGTCAGGTTGGCAATGTCCTCAACGGGTGAGCCCAGACCCTGCTCGTCACCCCGCATCAGGATGTCCGTACCACCATCGACGAGCACGATCGCGTCGATCCCGAGCTTGGCCACGAGTTGTTCGTAGGCGGCGCGTAATGGAGCGACCCCTGTGGGCACCAAGGCGAAGACATCGTGTTCCTGACCGCAACTGGCAAGCCACTCGGCCAGCCGGGCCTCGGGAAAGTAGGCGGGGTTGCCCCCCGTGTCCGCGTCGATACGCCACAGAGCGTCCCCCAGACGCTCGCCGTCACAGGCCGCGAGTTCGCTGAACGACAGGTTGGCCAGGTGAACCTGCGCACCCGCGTCGCGCAGGGAGTCGCGCAGGGGCAGGCCCGCGAACACATCGAAACCGCCGCCAGCACCGACCACCAGTACGCGGCGTGCGGCGCGTAAGCGTACGAAGAACGGCAGATCGAGCGCGCAGCTCATGGCACGCAGGTCGCGCCGAGGGCCCGCGCGGACATCACTGCAGGAACAGCATCTCGCGGTACTTCGGCAGCGGCCACAGCGAGTCGTCGATCATCGTCTCGAGCACGTCGGCATGCTCCCGCACGCGCACCAGCAGCGGCGCGACCTGGTCGCGGAAGGCGACGGCGTGTTCGTGCGGGGCGGCGCCGTGCGCTTCGACCGATTCGAACGTCCTGGCCAGTTCGTCGATCGCCTCGACGAGGGACTCGGTGCGCGCTGCCATCTCGAGCAGGCGCTTGTCCTGGGCCTTGGTCGGGGCGCCGGCGCCCTTGGCGGCGGCGAGGCTCTGCGAAACCATGATCAGGGACTTCTGCGCCGCGGGCAGCACCATCGTGCGCGCCAGCGACAGGGCGCTCTGCGCTTCGATCGCGATCGCCTTGCAGTAGGCCTCGAAAGCGATGTTCATGCGCGACTCGGCTTCCTTGGCCGAGAGCACGCCGAAGCGCTCGAACAGTTCGACGTTCTTCTTCGTGCCGAGGTTGGCGATGGCGTCGACGGCGTTGCGGAAGTTCGGCAGGCCGCGGCGTTCGGCTTCCCTGTGCCACTCGGCGGAGTAGCCGTTGCCGTTGAAGACGATGCGCTGATGCTGCTTGAACACCGCGGTGACGACTTCGGTGATCGCCGCCTCGACCCCCTTGACGTCCTTGCGCTTCTCGATCTCGTCGGCGAGGAACGACAGCGAATCGGCGACGATCGTGTTGAGCACCGCGTTGGGTTTGGCGGTCGCCTGCGTCGAACCGACGGCGCGGAACTCGAACTTGTTGCCAGTGAACGCAAACGGCGAGGTGCGGTTGCGGTCGGTGGCGTCGCGCGGCAGCGTCGGCAGCACGTTAACGCCCAGACGCATCGTGTCCTTACGGCGTTCGCCGCCGCGCGCCGTGCCCGCGATCAGGCCCTCTACGACTTCGGTGAGCTGCTCACCGAGGTAGATCGACAGGATCGCTGGCGGCGCCTCGTTGGCGCCCAGGCGATGGTCGTTGCCGGCGTGGGCGATGGTCGCGCGCAGCAGGTCGGCGTGCAGGTCGACAGCGCGCATCACCGCGGCGAGCACGACGATGAAGCGCATGTTGGCCTCGGGCGAGTGGCCGGGTTCGAGCAGGTTCTCGCCGGTGTCGGTCGACATCGACCAGTTGTTGTGTTTGCCCGAGCCGTTGATGCCAGCGTACGGCTTCTCGTGCATCAGGCATTGGAAACCGTGCCGCTGTGCGACCTGCCTGAGCACCTCCATGCACAGCATGTTGTGGTCGACGGCGACCGTGCTGCGCTCGAAGATCGGCGCGATCTCGTACTGGCTCGGCGCGACTTCGTTGTGGCGCGTCTTGACCGGCACACCGAGCTTCCACAGTTCGAGGTCGACCTCCTGCATGAAGGCGAGCACGCGCGGCGCGATCGAACCGAAGTAATGGTCTTCGAGTTCCTGCCCCTTGGGCGGCTTCGCGCCGAGCAGCGTGCGCCCCGTGGCGACGAGATCCGGACGCAGGAAGTAGAGGTCGCGGTCGATCAGGAAGTACTCCTGCTCGCAGCCCAGCGTCGGATAGACGAAGCTCACCTTGTCGTCGCCGAGCAGGCGCAGCAGGCGAACCGCCTGCGTGTTGAGCGCCTCGGTGCTGCGCAGCAGCGGCGTCTTCTCGTCGAGCGCTTCGCCCGTCCACGAGCAGAAGGCCGTCGGAATGCACAACGTCGAACCGTTGGTCGTCTCGCGCAGGTAGGCCGGCGAGGTCGGATCCCACGCCGTGTAGCCACGCGCTTCGAACGTCGCGCGCAGGCCGCCGCTCGGGAACGAACTCGCGTCGGGCTCTCCCTTGACCAGCGCCTTGCCCGAGAACTCCATCAGCAGGCGGCCGTTCTCGAGGTTGGCGAAGCTGTCGTGCTTCTCCGCGGTCGAGCCCGTCATCGGCTGGAACCAGTGCGTGAAGTGCGTCGCGCCGCGCTCAACGGCCCACTCCTTCATCGCCGTGGCCACCTGATCGGCGAGCGCCGGATCGAGCTCCTGGCCATGCTCCATGCACGAACGAAGAGCCTTGTAGGCGCTCTCGGACAGGCGGGAACGCATCTGCTCGAGACCGAAGACGTTCGCTCCGAACGTCTCGGGCAACGGTTGCCGGATGGCGCCCTCGGTGGCGATGGGCGACTTCTTGGCGATGTTCTGGATGGCTGCGGCGCGAGCGGCTGCTGACACGAAAGGCACCCCCTGGGTGTTGGCGTAGGGAACGAGGAAGGACCGAATTCGCCGAGCACACTAGCCGTTGCCAGACGCGAAAGCACGCCGCTCGGAAGGTGCGGTGCGGCGCGTCGTTGTCAACAGTTCTCCACACGAGTGGACGCGGCACAAGGCAGCAGCCGTTTGCAGTCGGCGCAGCGGGTCGTACCCTCATCGCCCCTCGAGCCCCAAACCGATGCGCTACCTCACCTTTCTCTGCCTCACCGCCTGCGCTGCCGCGCCGTTGCCGCTGCGTTGCCCGGTGTTGTCGTGGCAGGTGCGCCTGGAGGCGGACCCGGCGTCCTTGCGGACGACCACCGACAGCGGCGTGCTGATGCAAGCCGAACTGCATCTGACGCGCACGCCCGTCGCCGGTCTGCCGATCGAGACCACGGTGCAGGCGATCGCAGCGGCCGGCGGCATGCCGTTTCGCGGCGCGGCGCCGCTGTCGGGCATCGTCGCCCTCCCCGACGCAGCCGCGGCGGATTGGGGCGCGACGGCCGCCGCCGCCGCGATCGAGGAACTGAGGGTCGGCACGAGTCCCGCGTTCACGGTGCTGCGTGGCGCGAGCACCCGGCTGAGCACCAACCTGCCCGACGTACCGACCCTGCTGCTGCTGCAGAACGAAGATCGCACCGTGATGACGCAGTTCCTGATCGCCCAGGATGCCTTGCTGCCGCTGCGCGTCGTGATCGGCGATCACCCGGCCAGGACGCGCGGCTGGTTCATTCCGAGTGCAGACGGCGCAGGGGCCGGCTACGTGCTGCTGCTGCACCGCATCGACGAGGCGAACGCCGCGGAACGGAAGGCGGCAGACGCCGCGGCCCACACCGAGGTCGCAACCATCCCCGAACGCCCCCTGCTGACCGAACTGCGCGGTCTGGTCGCCAGCAGCATCGGCGCCCAGAACCGCCGCGGGGCCCTGCTCGCACTCGCCAGCCGCACACGCGAAGCGACCCTCGTCGACATCGTGTTGACTGCGGACGAAGCGACGCTCATCGAATTGAGCCAGACGATCACCGCCACCGCGCCGGCGGCGGGCTCCGACTACGCCTGGCAGTTTGCGCAAGCGGTGATGGCCACGTTGGTGCCCAGGATGCAACGCGACGATCTGTCGCTCGGGCTGAGCGCTTGCCTGCTGCGCCACTTCGGCACCTTGAGCAGCGACCCCTCGGGCCTGGGGCAACTGCTCGCCAGCAGCGGCGACTTCACCACGTTCTGGGAAGGCGTGCTGCGCGAGAACCTGCAGGCACTCGGCGATCATCGCGTCGGCGTGCGCGTGCGCGCCCACGACTGGCTCGCCGCGCGCGACGCGGCCGTGCCCGACTTCGACCCGTTGGGTCCGAGCACCGCCCGCCGCGACGCCCTGCGCGCCCGCGCGCAGCGCGCCACGCCCACGGGGCAAACCGCAGAGGAGCGACGATGACGGTCGCGGCGACCACGACGCCCAACGCGAAGCGACCCCGGCGCTGGCGGCGTCGCTGCGTGCGTCTGCTGCTGGCCGTGCTGACGTTGCGGTTGTTGCTCGCCATCGCGATGCCGTGGCTGGTCGCGTTCGGGGCCGGTTTCGCGGGTTTGCAGGTGGAGTACCGCTCCGGGTCGCTGTCGCTGCTCGGCGCTCGCCTGCAGTTCGAGGACCTCGTCGTGCGCGATGCCGCACACCCCGAACTGGCGCCGCTGCTGCGCTGCGAACAGCTGCTCGCCGACCTCGACGCCGGCGCGCTGGTGCGCGGCGACGTGCACGTGATCGACGTCGCCGTGACCGGCGCCAGCATCGGTGTGTCGCTCGACGCCGATGGCAACCCGGTGTTGCCGGGTCCCAGACCTGCTGCACAGACGCCCACCAGCACCACCACCGCCGCCCCTCCCGCACCCGCCGAGCCGTTGCGCTTCGCGTTGCCGTTCCGCGTCGATTCGGTGCGGGTGCACGACCTGCGCCTGGAACTGCGCGACGCCCAGGCTCCGGCCGCCGCCGGCCCGACCGAGTCGTGGCTGCTCGACGTCACCGTCGCGGACCTCGGTTGGCCGGATCGCCAAGGACGCTTCGAAGCGCGTTTCCACGATCCCCGCCGGCTCGATCACCTGCGCATCCAGGCCACCGCGGACGTGCAGCCGCAACATCTCGCGGTGAACCTGCAAGTGAGCGGCAAGGGCCTGCGACTGCAGTCGCCGCTGTTCGACCTGCTGCGCGAACCGTTCGAGCACCGCGCCCGCCTCGCCGACACCGAACTGCACGCGACATTCGCGGTGACGACGTTCGAGACACCGGGCCGGCTCGAGCTGCAGGCCGAAGTCCGCGGCCACGTCGAACTCGACGGCGAACGCGCTGCCGAACTCGCTTTCGACCTGGGCCCCTGCAGCCACGAGGGCAGCGGCACACGCGCGCCGTTCGCGCTGCGCGGCAAGATCCCTGGCATGATCGAGGAGCTCGCCGCGCAGGACGGGCACCTGCTGTTCACCGCAGACGGCCAACGCGTCGCGACCACGCTGGCGGCCACCGGCGTCAAACTCGACCCGGTGCGCCGTTGGCTCGAGCGACAGGGCATCCATTGGCCCGAGTCGCTCGATGTCGGCCTGCACGCCGAGTTCGACTCGCGGCGCGACGGCGACCAGGAGGTTCTGGGGCTGACCATCACCGACCTGTCCTGCGGCAGCGGCGACGACGCCGTGCGCCTGCCGCGTCTCGCGGTCGAAGGTCTGCGTTCGGCCGCTGCTGGCGTCAGCATCGATGCGCTGCGGGTCGAGGGCCCCACGTTGCGTGTGCGACAACTCGCCGATGGCGCGCTGCAGTTCGCCGGCATCCGCATCTCGGCACCAACGGGGTCGCCACGAGGCACGTCCGACCCGGTGGTGACGACGACCGGCCCAACCGAACCGCCGCCGCCGTTCGCGCTGACCGCGCTGCAGGTCGAGGGACTCGACGTGACCTGGCGCGACGAGACCTTCGATCCGCCGGCCGAGTTGCGCGTCGATGCGCTGTCGCTGCAGGGGCGGGATCTCGCCTTCGGCGCCGCCCCGGGCAAGGCGCCCGCCAGCGGCTCGCTCGAGTTCACGGCCAAGGTGCCCGAGGTCGTCGAGCAGCTGCGCAGTTCGCTGACGCTGCTGCCGGTAGCGGACGGCGCCGAACTGGCACTGCAGCTCCAGGGGCAAGGCGCATCGCTGACGCGCCTGCGACCATGGCTGCAGCGCGCCGGCATCCAGGTCGACTGGCGACAGGCCGCGCTGCAACTGGGCCTGAACGCCACCCTGCAGCTCACTGCTGGGAGCCCGCGCGGTGCCATGCGCCTCACGGACCTGCAACTGACCGACGATCAGGCGACCCTGCTGCGACTGGAGGAGGCGAGCCTCGAGAGTTTCGCCGCAACCGCCAACGGACTCGAACTCGGCGCGACCAGCCTGCGCGGTCTCGACGTGCGCGTGGCGCGACTGGCCGATGGCGCGCTGCAGGTCGCGGGGCTGCGCGTTGCGAACGGCACACCGACCGAACCGCGGCTGTGGCAGATCGGCGGCGAGGCCCGCATGCAGCCCGACGGAGCGTCCGGGCAGTCGTTCCGCGCCGCGCTGAGCATCGCTGGCGCCGTCGAGCAGCTGTTGTGCACCGGCACGCTGCGGGCCGCCGGCACGCGACAGGAACTCGAAGCCACGCTCGCGGTGTCAGGCATCTCGGGCAAGGGACTGGGGAGCCTGATGCCACCGGGCATGACCTGCGTGCTCGAGGCCGGCGCGCTGAACACGACCTTGAAGGGTTCGGTCGACGAGGCCACCGGCGCGCTCGACGCCAACCTGGCCGACCTCGTCCTGCGCGATGGCGAACGGCGCCTCGCCACCGTCGGGTCGCTGCAACTGCTCCTGCCCGAGATCAGTTCCGAACGCGTGCACGCGCAGACCGTGGCGCTGCTCGGCGTCAGCGCCGACGTGCGCCGGACCGCCGCCGGATTCGAAGCCGCGGGCATCCGCTTTGGCGCGGCAACCGATGGCGTGGACAACACCGCGGACGCACCGCCGACGATCACGGCGCCGCCGCCACGGCGCGACCCGAGCGGCAAGTTGCCGGCCATCGCCGTGGATTCGATCACCGCGCAGATCGACGCGGTGCGTTTTGTGGACGAGACCCGTCCCGACGCCGAACCGCTGGCTGTCGACCTGCGCATCGAGCTGGTCTCGCCGTGGTCATCGGCCGAGGACAAGACGCTGTCGGCCCCGATGCACTTCGAGGTGAACGGCGCAGCCACGCCACTGCTTGGCAAGATGCACACCCGACTGGAACTGTCGCCGTTCGCGCTGCAGCCCCTCGCCGACCTGCACGTGCAACTCAGCGACATCGACACGACCGCGATCGCGCGGGTGCTGCCGTCCGCCAGCGATCAGCTGACCGGGACCTGCACGAACGCGACGCTGACCGCCGACCTCGTCGCGCAACTGGACCTGCGTCGTCGCAACGCCGACACGTTCGACCTCTCGCAACCGTTCGGGATCGTCGTCCGGATCGAAGGGGCCAGCTATGGCGCCCCTGACGAGGAACCGTTCTTCGCTCTCCCCGAAGCCGAGATCGCGGTGCGATCGTTCGACCCAGCCTCGGGCCAACTGCTGGTGCAGCGGATCGAACTCGTCGAACCGTCGGTGCGCATGACGCAGACCGCCGAGGGCCTGGAGATCGGCGGTTTGCGGCTGCACCCCGCCGCACCGGCCGTCGTCGACGAGAGCGCGCCAGCCGGGCCCTTGCCTGCCTTGGCCAACCCCGTCGCCGAGTCGCTGATCGATCGTCTGCGCCTGCAAGGTCTGCGCGTCGACTTCCGTGACACGCGCACCACGCCGGTGACCCATCTGCCGATCGCCAGCCTCGACCTCGACGTGCGTGAGCTCTCGTCGCGCGTGCTGCGGGAGTCGCGACCGTTCTCGTTCTCGCTCGACCTGACCGGCGGCGACGTCGACCTCGAGCGGCGCCAACAACGCAGTTCCGTGGTCAGCGGCGTCATCGGCTCGGCGGGTTCGGCCCTGGCCATGGGCAAGGACCGTCACGACCAGGAACTGCGACCGCTGGTAGGCGACGCCGTGGTGCGCGGCAAGCTGGCACTGGTGCCGGTGCTCGATGGCGAAGTGCACATGCGCGTCGACTCGTTCGAGCTGCCCGCGATCCGGGGCCTTGCCGCGGGGGCCAAGATCGACATCAACGACGGCCTGCTCGACCTCACGGTCGATGCAACCTTCAACGGCACCAGGGGCGGTCTGATCTACGCCGTGCCGGTGTTCTCGTCGCTGTCGATCTCGGAGCCCGCCGGCGGACCGATCTCGACCTACCTGCGTCTGCCGGCACCGCTCGACACGGTGCTGTTCCTGCTCCGCGACGATGATGGCGAACACCGCCTGCCGGTTCGCGTGGTGCTCGACAACCACAAGCTCGACCCGTCGACGATCCGCGACGCGGCAGTCGAGGCGATCGCGTTGCTGCTCGGCAAGGCGGTCGGCAGCACCCCGATGCGGGCGCTGCGCTCGGTCACCGACCTGTTCGGCCTGACCGGCAAACGCGACCCGCGCGAGTTCGACACCGGCGTCCCCTTCCCCACCGGTGAGACCACGGCGCCGGCGACCGATTTCACCGCGATCGCCGAACTGCTGCTGGCCGAACCGCATCGGCGGGTGATCCTGCGCCACGAACCGGGCCTCGGGGATCGCGATCGGGTCGCCGCGCTGGCCAACCCGGAGCCCACGATGGTCCTGGCCACCATCGGCGACCTGCGCCGCCAGCGCGAACGGCTGCTCGCGGAGCGCCTGCCCCTGGCCACCGGTCTGGCGGCCCGCCTCACGGCCGGGCGCGCCAGCGAGACGTTCCCCATGCAGCAACAGCTCGCCGACCTGGACACGCGCCTGGGCGGCCTCGAAGCGACCCTGGACGAGGCCCTGAAGATGCTCGACCAGGACACTTCGGGTGCGACGAACCGCCGCACCCGCGAAGCCTTACGCGATCTCGGCGAAGTCCGGATGCGGGTCGTGCAGCAGCGACTGCGCGACCTGGTGGGCCCGACCGACGCGGGCCGGATCGAGTTGCGGGCCCCCAGAACCCTGCCCAAGGCCGACCTGCCGGCTGGCGGACGGGTCCTAGTGACCGTGCGCTGAACGGGTTGGGTTGGGGCGTTGATCTGGGGTGGCAGTGGTCAAAAGCCGATGAGCAGCGTTCAATGGCGCCCTCTCGCCCCCCTGCCACGGGCGAGCGCTGAGAATCATGACCCGAACCTACCTTCGCAGCGCGTTCTCGTTCGTCGTCCTGATGAGTTCGATGGCGGTCGCCCAGACCGCCGCGGTCAACCCGCAACGCCCGGCCCGCACCGTCGAATCGGTCCGCCCACAGCAGCGGGTGCTGGAGGAGGCGGCCCGGATCGACAGCCTGCTGGAACGCAGCCTGCGCCGCGACCAGGCCGAGCCGGCCCCGGTCGTCGACGACCCGACCTTCTTGCGCCGCGCCTATCTGCAGCTGGTCGGTCGCATCCCGACGCTGCAGGAGACCGAGACCTGGCTGGCAGACCAGGCCCCGAACAAGCGGCACACGCTGGTGGACCGGCTGCTCGACTCACCGGGACGCACCAGCCACTTCGCCAATTTCTGGTTCGACCTGTTCCGCGTGAAGTCGCGCCAACGTCAGGTCAGCGGCGAACCGTTCGCGCACTACCTGCGTGAGGCCGTGCAGAAGGACAAGCCCTACGACCTGATGGTCCAGGAGATGCTCACCGCCGAAGGTGCGGCCCACGCCGAAGGCAACGGCGCCGTCGGCTACCTGCTGCGCGACCAGAACATGCCGCACGACGCGATGGCCAACACGCTGCGGCTGTTCCTGGGCACGCGGCTCGAATGCGCGCAGTGCCACAACCACCCCTTCGACGTCTGGACGCAGAAGGAGTTCTTCGCGATGGCCGCGTTCTTCGGCGGCATCCGTTACCGCGACGACAGCCTCAACCAGAACCTCGTCGGTATCCGCGCCGAACTGGCCAAGGCCGACGACCGCACGCGCCAGCAGGCGCAGAACCTGCTGCGCCGCATGACCACGGGGATCTCCGGCAAGGGCACCGGCGTCGAACCGTTGCCCCGGGACTACAAGTACGACGACGCCAAGCCGGGTACGCCCGTGATGGCCGACACGCTGTTCGGCCAGGACATCAAGCTCAAGTACGAGAAGGCCTCGCAATCGCAGACCAAACGCAACCGCGCCCGCAACCAGCGCGTGCCCGAAGCGGACTCGCGGCAGGCCCTGGCCGAATGGATGACCAGCAAGAAGAACCCGATGTTCAGCAAGGTGATCGCCAACCGGATGTGGGCGCGCACCTTCGGCAAGGGGTTGGTCGAACCGATCGACGACTGGAAGAAGGACACCAGGCCGCAACACGAGGAGCTGTTCTCGTACCTCGAGAAGCTGATGATCGACGTCGACTATGACCTGCGGCAGTTCGAACGCGTGCTGGCCCACACGCAGCTGTTCGCCCGCGAGAGCCAGCAGGCCGACGAGGATGGCACGCCGTTCCCGTTCCGCGGCCCGCTGCTGCGCCGGATGAGCGCCGAGCAGGTGTGGGACTCACTGGTCACACTGGTGTTCGACGATCTCGACGAACGCCTGCGCCCGCTCGACGATCGCGCGCGCGAGGTCTACGCCCAGCAGGCGGCGCTCGCCAAGGCCGACGCCGCCGACCTGATCGCGATGACCGACCGGCGCAATCCGATGATGATGCAGGCCGAGCAGAAGAAGCGGGAAGACCTGCGCCAACAGCTCGCCGCCGACGCGGAGTTGCAGAAGCGCGCGCGACCGCTGCTGCAGAAGCTGGCGATGGCTCGACGCGAGGGCGACCTCAAGCAGGTCGCCGAGATCGCCGACGAACTCGAGCGCATCGGGCTGCCGATCGGCCAGCGTGCCGCGCGCGGCCGCGAAGGTGACCTCGTGCGTGCCAGCGACCAGCCGCAGCCCGCCAACCCCAGCCACCTGCTGCGGCAGTTCGGACAATCCGATCGCGAAACCATCGACGCGGCCTCGACCGCAGCGACCGTGCCCCAGGTGCTCACGCTGCTCAACGGCTTCCTGGACCAGAAGGTGCTGCAAGGCCAGTCGGCGCTCGCCCGCGACATCTCGGTCGCGGAGAACGGCGAACGGCGGGTGCGTGTCGCCTACCTGACCACGCTCAACCGCGAACCAGCCGAAGACGAACTGGTCACCTGGCGCCGCGCGATCGCGGTGCACGGCCAGGAGGCCATCAAGGACCTCGTCTGGGTGCTCTGCAACAGCAACGAATTCCGCTTCGTGCAGTGATCGAAGGAGAACAACGATGACCTTCCGCAACCTGATCAAGAATTCGGACCTGGCCACGCGCCGGGCCTTCGTCGGCGGTCTCGCCGGCTCACTGCTGGGCGCCTCGGTGACCTCATCCTTCGGACCGCGCGCCATCGCGCAGAGCCTGGGTGGCCCCCGCATCGGCACCCTGTCCGACGATCTGCTGCCCAACCTGCTGCCAGGTGGCGGCCGCGCCAAGAGCGTGATCTACCTGTTCCTGCGCGGCGGCATGACGCACTTGGACACCTTCGACCCCAAACCAGGCAAGGTCACCCAGGGCCCGATCGAAGCGCTGCGCACGCGCGCCGACGGCGTGCTCGTCGGCCAGCACTTCCCCAAGCTCGCACAGCAGATGGACAAGGTCTGCGTCGTCAACTCGATGACCAGCCGCCAAGGTGCGCACGAGCAGGCCCAGTACGTGATGCGCACCAGCTACGAACTGCGCGGCACCATCCAGCACCCGAGCATGGGCGCCTGGTGCAACGTCGAGAAGGGCCGCATCAACCCGACCCTCCCGGGCCACGTGCTGGTCGGCGGCGGTTCGGACATGCCGACCGCAGGCTTCTTCCCGCCCGAGTTCCAGGCCTTGCCGATCGGCAGCGCCGACGACGGCCTGCAGAACGCGATGTTGCCCAAGGGCGTCGACGAACGCCGCTTCCAGCGCCGCCTGGACCAGCTCGAGAAGCTCAACAGCGCCTTCGGCGAGAAACACAAGTCGCGCGACGTCGCCGCCTACAGCAAGGCCTACAACGAGGCCATCAAGCTGATGCGCAGCAGCGACCTCACCGCCTTCGACCTCGACCTCGAATCCGCGGCAATGAAGCAGACCTACGGCGAGACGCCGTTCGGCAGCGGCTGCCTCTTGGCACGGCGCCTGGTCGAACACGGCGTGCGTTACATCGAGGTGATGAGCGACGGCTGGGACACGCACTCGGAGAACTTCGACCGCCTCGACGACCTGTGCCCGGCGATCGATCAGGGCCTGGCGGCGCTGCTCGCCGACCTCGACGGCCGCGGGCTGCTCCAGGAGACGCTGGTCGTGCTCGCCACCGAGTTCGGCCGCTCGCCCGACATCGACGGCGACAACGGCCGCAACCACTACCCCAAGGCGTTCAGCTGCCTGCTCGCCGGCGGCGGCGTGATCGGCGGTCAGCGCTTCGGCAAGACCGACGATGAAGGCCGCGAAGTGGTCGAGGACGCAGTCAGCATCCAGGACTTCAACGCCACCATCGCCCACGCCTGCGGCCTGCCGCTCGACAAGATCGTGACCTCGCCGTCCGGCCGCCCGTTCAAGGTCGCCGACAAGGGTGACCCGATCACCTCGATCTTCGCCTGATCCCGACCGGCTCCCCGGCCCGATTCCCAGACCCCCGCATGCATCCGTTCTCCATGCGCACCATCGCGATCCTCCTGTTCGTCACCACCCCGGCCTTGCTGCTCGCGCAGGACAAGGCCGCCAAGAAGGTCGACTTCGCCACCCAGATCTGGCCGATCCTCGAGAAGCGCTGCGTCGAATGCCACTCTGCGCCCCACACCGAGAACGGCCGCACCAAGAAGCCAAAGGGCGGTGTGATCCTCGACAGCAAGGACGGCATCACCTCGAGCAAACGCGGCAAGGTGATCGTCGCCAAGAAGCCCGACGATTCGCTGCTGCTGCAATCGGTGACGCTGCCGGCCGACGACGAGGACCGCATGCCGCCGCAGAAGAAGGGTGAACCGCTGTCCAAGGCCCAGACGGACCTGATCAGGTCCTGGATCGAGGGCGGTGCCGACTTCGGCAAGTGGACTGGCAAGGCGGCGGAGAAGAAGGACGCCGACAAGCAGGAGAAGAACGACGAAGCCGGTGAGAAGGGCGCGGGCGACAAGGACGAGCCCAAACCCAAGTCGGGCGGTTCGGGCGACAAGAAGAAGAAGGGTGACCCGCTGCCCAAGCTGATGGCCGGCCTGCGCCCGCTCGACGACAAGGTGCTCGCCGCGTTCGCCGACGGCAACTTCACGGTCACGGCAGTCGCTGCCGACAGCCCGCTGCTGGCCGTGACCTGCGCCGGGCACACCGACGACGTCGACGACGCGGCCGTGCGCGCGCTCGTTCCCCTCGCCGAGCACATCGTCGAACTGGACCTCTCCCGCAGCAAGGTCGGCGACGGCGCCTGTGAAGTCATCGCCAAGATGCCGCGCCTGCTGCACCTCGACCTGCGCCAGACGGCGGTCGCGAACGGCATCACCGCGCTGGCGGCCTGCAAGGAACTGCGTTCGATCAACCTGTTCGGCACCAAGGTCGGCGACTACGGCATGGCCGCGCTGGCTTCCTGCAAACACCTCGGCGACGTCTACGTCTGGCAGACCGAAGTGAGCCCGAACGCGGCGCTGCGCCTGCGTGAAGCGTTGCCGGAAGTTCGGGTCGTGGTCGCGCCGGACCTGCCCGAGCCGATGACCGAAGCCGGCGGCGGCAGACGGCGCCGCTGACTTCGATCAGGCTCTGAGCGCTTGGCCAACGCGGACTTCTGGGCATGATGTCGGCGACGTTCGTCGCCAACCCCGCCGACCCATGACCGCCGCCTCCCTGTTCGCCGCCCGGGAAGAGTCCTCCGCCATCACCAAACCCGAGGAACACCTGCGCAGTCGCGCGTGGGATCGGATCTTCATCGCGGGCGGTGTCTGGCTGGTGCCGATCCCGATCCTGGCCTTCTACCTGTTCCGCTGGCTTGGCGCGACGGTCGCTGCGAGCGAGGACCTCGTGACACTGCTGGTGATGCTGCCGCTCGGCGGCCCGCACGTGTTCGCGACCTACACGCGCACCTTCTTCAACCCGGCGTTCCGTCGCCAGGACAAGGTGTTGTTCGGCCTCGCGTTCGTGGTCGCCGCGATCGTGATCGGCGCTGCCGTCAGCAGCGCCTTCTTCGACGTCGTTCTCGGCGGCTCACCGCCGATCCGCTACGTGCTCACGTTCTTCTTCTTCTGGGCGGGGGTGCACATCGTCCAGCAGAACAGCTACATCGCCAACGCCTATGCCGCCAAGGCCGGCAACCTGCAACCCGTGCTGCCGCGCGCCTTCGGCCTGGTCGACTACGCGGTGATGCTGCTGGCGATGTATCCGCTGTCGATCTTCCGCATGTCGATGGTCGACCTCGGCGACCCGACGATGCGCGCCGCCAACCCCGACGCGCTCGCCACACAGATCGTCGTCGCACTCGCGGGCAGCCAGGAAGCCGCGGACGCCTACGTGTTCCGCATCGGCCGCGTCGCGCCGATCCTGCCCGACTTCATGATGCACCCGGCGATGTGGATCGGCATCACCGCACTGTTCGCGCTCGCGGTGCTCCTGTTCGTCTACAAGTCGATCGTCGAGAAGCGCGCCGGCGCGCTGCTGCCGCACCGCTTCGCGCTGGTCGTCGGCATGGCGACGTTCGGTTTCGCGGTGCCGCTGCTGCCCAACCTCGACAGCGCCTTCCAGGGCATGAACGCCTGGCACAGCTTTCAGTATCTGGGCCTGCTGTGGCTCATGAACCGCCGCAGCCAGGACCGCGGCGAGATCCGCAGCAAGCTGTTCGAACGGACCATGGGCGAAGGCCGGCACTGGCGCTTCTACGGCACCGCGGTCGGCGCCACGCTGGGCCTCTTGGCCCTGGTCGTGATCGTCGCCCTCGCCATCGAGCGGTTCAGCGGCGGCACGTTCGTGCTGTTCGGCCACGACAACCCGCAGTTGGACGAGGCCGGCAACCAGCTCTACCGACCCGGGGCGATCCTGCTCGCCTACTACATGGTCGCGTTCTCGCTGCTGCTCGTGCACTACCTGCACGATGGGGTGTTCTTCTTCCGGCGCCGGTATCTGGTCGACGGCGCGACAGGCGGCGGTTCGGCTGCCTGAAGGAATGAAGAAACTGGTCGGGGCGAGAGGATTTGAACCTCCGACCTTTGCGTCCCGAACGCA
>CAYMPV010000042.1:0-43500 GCA_964392305.1 uncultured candidatus Brocadiaceae bacterium | reverse complement strand
CAGCTTCGGCCCCGGAGGGTCTCTGTCGTCTGTCGCGTCACGACGCACCATGGCGAGACAGGCTATCGGGGCGCCTTCTCGCAGCCACCCGCACCGCGTCGTTCCAGCGCGGATTAACGTGCGCCTCATGCCGAAGCACGCCTACGCCTGGTTGCCGTTCGCCGTCCTCTGCACGCTTGGTGCAGCGGCGGCGCAGGAGAAGACGCCGCAAACCGGCGCTGCGGATTGGCATGCCTTGCAAGCGACCGTCGCTGGCTGGCTCGCGCAGCACCCGTCGCTCGTGTCGCGCGTCGAACTCGGCACCTCGGTCCAAGGTCGCCCCCTGTTCGCGCTGCGCATCGGCCGCCAGGACGGCGGCGCGCCCGAGGTCTACCTCGGCGGCGGCATCCACGGCCACGAACGCAGCGAGGAGGACGCGATGTTCATGGTCGGGCAGCTGCTGGCGCAGCGCGAGGAGCCCGAGGTCGCGGCGCTGCTGCGCACGCGCACGCTGTGGGCGCAACCGGTGATCAACCCCGACGGCATGGTGGCGCGCGAACGCAAGAACGCGCACGGCGTCGACCTCAACCGCAACTTCGCGGCGCGCTGGCGGCCGGGGCGCGGCGCCCAGGTGCACGACAATCCCGGCAGCGAACCGTTCTGCGAACCCGAGACGCGCGCCGTGCGCGATCTGCTGCTGGCGCGGCGCGAGTTGCGCATCAGCCTCGACCTGCATCGTTCGGTGAACGCGCTGATCGTTCCGCAGGGCGGCGAAGCGGGCCTCGTCGACGATCGCGTGATGGCGATCGGCGCGGCGCTCGACGCGGCGATGGGCAACACCTCCGTGCGCACCAAACATGGACTGCCGCACTGGCCGACGATGCGCGGGCTCAGCATCGACTGGATCTGGGACGCGCTCGGCGTCGCGGCCTTCACGCTGGAGTCGCGCGAACCGGTCGCCGGGCCGCCCGAACGCGATCCGCGCTGGCTAGCGCTGCGGCACCTGCTGCGCGTCGCCGAAGAACTGCCGCGCGCGCGCCGCGAGCTGGCGGCGCACAGCCCCGTGCTCGTCACCGCGCAGACGCGCAACGACCCCGACGAGCTCGCGCGCCTGCAGGCGCCCGGCGAGGTCCTGTTCCGCGACGGTTTCGACGACGAGACCTCGCTTGGCAACTACTTCGAACTGCTCGGCAAGGACCAGGGTCGCATCGCGATCACCGCCGAGGCGCCGCACTCTGGCGCGGGCGCGCTGCAGCTGACCACCGAGGACAAGAACGGCGAAGCCTGCGGCGCCGGCGTGCGCCTGTGGCTCGCGTCGGGCCAGCAGACCCTGCACCTGCGCTACTGGATCCGCTACGCCGCCGACTACGACCAGGGCAACCTCAACCACACCGGCGGATCGATCAGCGGCGTCGCCGGTGAGAACAAGTGGCGCGGCATGGGCACCGCCGGCAAGCGACCCGCCGGCGACGACCACTGCAGCACCCGCGTCGAAGGCTGGCGCGACTGGCAACGTGTGCCCGCGCCGGGCTTCCTGCACAGCTACACCTACTGGATGGACATGGCGCGCGACCGCGACGGCAACTTCTGGGGCAACATGCTGATGCCCGTCGCCGCCGAACGCTTCGTGCCGCCGCGCGACCGCTGGCTGTGCGTCGAACAACGCCTGTTGCTCAACACCCCCGGCCAGGACGACGGCGAACTCGCCGTCTGGCTCGACGGCGCGCTCTACACCCACTGGCGCGGCCTGCGCTGGCGCAGCTCCGACGCCCTGCTGTGCCGCCGCATCTCGCTCGACCTCTACGTGCACGAGTCGCGCCGCCAGAACCGCGTCAGCTACGACGACGTCGTCGTGTCGACCGGCTACATCGGCCCCTGACCACCGCAGTGTTGCGTACGGAACCGGGTACAAACCACAACCCTGGCAGGTCGCCCGCCGCCCCCTACGCTGCCGCGATGCGCGCGTTCCTCGCCGGCCTGCTGGCCGTTCCCCTGCTCGCCGCCACCGCGACCGCGCAGGTGCACCACTTCCCCGACGGCCGCCCCTGGAAGACCACCGTCGGCAACGGCCCCGACAAGAACGTGCCCGGCTGGTTCTACAACCTGGGCACCACCGGCCTGCGCGTTCGCCTGCTCGCCGACGAACCCGAGCACCTGCTGGTCGAGTACGTGTTCGAAGGCTCCCCCGCGGCGCGCAAGGTCCAGATCGGTGACGTGATCCTCGGCGCCGGCGGGGCGCGGTTCACGACGCCGCACCAGAACGGTTACGGCATGAAGGTGTTCGGCCCGCAGGGCCCGATCCTCGATTTCGCCACCGCTCTCGAAGTCGCGCAGAGCAAGGAGGGCGGCGGCAAGTTGGCGCTGACCGTGCGCCGCGACGACAAGGAACGCGACGTGAACCTGCAACTGGGCCGCCTGGACGCATTCGCGCCGAACTGGCCAGCCGACTGCAAACGCAGCGACAAGCTGGCCGCGGACCTGCGCACGTACCTGCTCGACACCCAGCGCGACGACGGTTCTTGGGGCAACCCGGTGCCCGATACGTTCGCGCCGCTGGCGCTGCTGTCGATGGGTGACAAGCAGGCGATGGCTGCGGTCGAGAAGTGCGCGCGCTTCCACGCCCGCACCACCTCGGCGCGCGACAGTTCGTCGCTGATCAACTGGCGCTACTGCGCAGCCGGCATCGTTCTGGCCGAATACCACCTCGCGACCAGGGCGAAGTGGGTGCTGCCCGAACTGCAGGAGATCGAGACGTTCTTGCTGTGGAGCCAGTACATGGACCAGCGGCAACTGAACCCGAAGTCCAAGGAATCGCACCCCGGCGCGGTGCCCAAGAAGCCCGAGGACAAGATCGGCGGCTGGGGCCACAACCCCGGTTTCGAAGGATACGGCCCGATCTGCATGCTGACCGGTCAGGGCGCGTCGGCCCTGGCACTGATGCAACGCTGCGGCATCGAGGTCGAGCGGGAACGGCTCGACGCGGCCTACGCGTTCCTCGCGCGCGGCACCGGCAAGAACGGCTACGTCTGGTACGAAGACTCACCGGCGGGTGACGAGAGCTGGGCCGACATGGGCCGCACCGGCGCCGCCGGTGTCGCCAACCGGCTGAGCCCGTACGCCGAACCCGTCTACGCCGAGCGCGCGGCGGCACACGCCGCAGTGATCGGCGCACACCCGCTGAGCTTTCCCGACACGCACGGCTCGCCGCCGATGGGCATGGCCTGGGCGGCGGCTGCGGCGCTGGCGGACCCGGCCGCGTTCCGCAAGCTGCTCGACGCCAACCGCTGGTGGTTCGTGCTCGCGCAGTGCGACGACGGCAGCTTCTACTACCAGCCCAACCGCGACAACGCCGGCTACGACGCCGATGCGCGCTTGACCATGTCGGCGGTGGTCCTGTTCATCCTGACGCTGCCCGAGCACAAACTGGCGATCAGCGGCCGGCCGCAGTAGCCGCGTCGAACCGCGCCCGCATCTCGCGATGGATGCGCGCCAGCATGCCGTCGGGCCACAGCTCGGGATGCGCGTTGAACAACGTGCCGTGATCCCGACCCTCGGCGAACTCGAACTGCGCGTCGCTACCCAACTCCTTCAAGTCCGCCTGCAGCAGTCGCACTGCACCCTCGAGGCGGAACGTGTCCTGCGTGCCGACATACACGTGCAGCTTGCCAACCAGCTTTGGGCCCAGCGCAGTCCATTTGCTGCGCAGCACGTCGGCGATGTCGTACTTGCGCCAGTAGTCGACGACCGCGCGATCGATGCGGCCCGTCTTCGGATCGAACAGGCTCATCGGCCGCCCATCTTCACCGCGCGGCGAGAACACCGCGTTGAAGCTCATGAACTGACCGCCGTAGCTGCCCTGCGCCATCTCCCGCGTGACGAACTGTTCGATCGTCGCGACCCACTCACCGCCGCGGCGCATCAGTTGGATCGGCTCACCTCGAGGATCGACGAACGCATTCTCGAAGCGATAGATGTCGATGCCGGTGAAGTCGCGGAAGTCGACGGGATCGGGCGCGGTCGACCAGGTACCGTTCCAGAACTCGGGATAGGCGACCTGCAACCACAGGCTCGACCAACCGCCGCTGCTGTGCCCGGTGAGGAACCGGCCTCTGGCTTCGCCGCACGCCTGGAACTTCTGTTCGAGGGCCGGCACGAACTCGGTGGTCAACGCCTCGCCCCACGGCCCGTTGTTGACCGAGTCGGCGAACTCGTGATGACCCATGGGACAGCGCGCGTCGAGAAACACGTAGAGCATGCGCGGCGTCGTTCCCGCCTGCATACCCTCGCTCAACGCAGGTCCGACTCGCAACGCGCTGCGGTGCGAACCGCCGAAACCGTGGATCGAGTAACACACCGGCAGCTTCTCGTCGGCGCGCAGATCGGGCGGCAGCACCACCCCGGCGCGGATCGCGTGCTCGCGCCCCCAGAACTTCGACAGCAACTCGCTGCGCTGCTCGAACAGCTGCAGGGTGTCGCTCTGCGGGAACGCTTCCTGGGCAGCGAGGACGACCGGCAGCAGGAAGGCGACGAACAGGCAGCGGAAGCGCGGCATCGCGGCATCATCAGACGCGACCCCCGCACGACAAGGCGCCGCCTGCAGAACTCGACCGCGCACCAAGCACGGAGCCTGCCCCTGCCCTACCGGAATCGCTTCGCGTAACGCTGTTTCGACTGCAGCGTCAACACCGCCATCGCCGTCGTCCAGGCGCGGCCGCCGGTGTCCCCGCACAGGTCGATCGGATCCCACGAGCCCGCGTGCTCCCCGTCGCCGCGCTGCCCCGACAACAGCGGCGTGATCACCTTGTCGACGTCCTCGGCGGTACCGAGCTGTTGCAGCAGGTGGCCGGCGCACATCCACTCGTGCAGGTCCACACCTTGCTTCCACTCGCGTTTTCGGTCGCGCACCTTGCCGACCTTCACGGCGTCGACCGCCTCCGCCTTGTCACTGACGAACACGTCGAGCAGCAGTTTCACGGCGTCGAGTTCGTGGCGCAGTTCCAGGTCGGAACCGGGCGCCACCGTCACCGACAGCAGGCTGCGTTGCAGCAAGCGATCGGCGTCGTCGCTGTCGAGCCACTTGCCGATGCCGTGCAGATGCGCGTCATCCTTGACCACGCCGCCGAACTCACCCGTCATCCGCGCCCAGCGTCCCCACAACGTCGCGACCGCATCACTCTTGCCCTCGACAACCAGCGGAAACGTGCCATCGGCGCCGCGACCGACGTCCAGCCACGCCAGCGCCTTGTTCACGTTGCCTTGCAACAGCTTGTAGTTGGACAACACGTAGGCTTCGCCGATCGCCGTCGTCGCCAGCGCGTGCCCGATCACGTCGCCCGACCTGGCCGGCAGGAACGCGCCATCCTCGCGCTGGTGCGAGCGGATGTGAGCGACCCCCGTCTTGATCGGTTCGCGCCACGGCCCCGAACGCAGCGTGCTGCCGTCGCCGAGCATGGCCAACACCACGAGACTCGTGACCGAGAGCGCCGTCGCCTGGTCCTCGGGATCGGCGCCGCTCCAGCGCCTACCTTCGCCGTGAGCCCCCAGCCAGGTCAGGCCCGCCTTGATCGCCACCCCCGTGTCGCCCGGCAACGGCTTGCCGCGTAGGCCAAACCTGCCGCCGGCGCCGCCGCCGAGCCCGACGGCGCTGTTCCAGCCGCCGCCGAACGCTGGCTCGGCCTTGGGCGCCGGTTCGGGCTCTTGCGCGACCAGGGCACCGAGCAGCAGGAACGGGGCGACCGCAGAGAGGATCCTGGGCATGGGCAGCATCATCGGCCCGGAGGGCAACCGGTTCACACCGGCGCCAACTTCCTGCACAAGAACATGCGGCAACGGACCGTCGGCGGCGCCAGCGGACAGTTCGCCGAGGTTCCCCCTGGAGCGGCCGCGCCATCCCGTGTACGCACAGGCTCCTCTCACTTCGGCGCTGCAGATCATGACCTCAACCCTGAGTAGCCGCCGCTTCCTGCTCTTGCTGCTCACCATCGCCGCCGGCCTGCTGGCGCTCGTCATCGCGCCGCTCACCGGCGCGCTGTTCGCCGCGGCGGTGTTCGCGGTGGTCATGCAACCGCTGCAGAACTGGCTGGCGGCGCGCTTCGGCGACCGCCCGCGCGTCGCCGCTGGTGTGCTCACGCTCGGACTGGCGTTGATCGCGCTGCTGCCCGCGGCGTGGCTCGGCGCGCTCGTCGTACGCCAGGTCGCGAACGGGGTCGAACACGTCGTCGGGGTGGTCGAACAGCGCGGCATGGACGGCTTGCTCGCTGACCTGCCCGCGCCGCTGCGCCCGTTCGCCGAACGGATCGAACAGGCGCTGCCCGAAGGCCTGCTGCCGGCGCGCTTGCGCAGCGAAGCCGGTGCCGCGCCGCAGGCTGCCTCACAGACCCCCGGTTCGCTGCTGCAATCGGTGGCCTCGTTGCTGCGCGCGATGCTGCGTGGCCTCGGCAGCCTCGCCATCGAACTGGCCCTGCTGGCGGTAGCGCTCTACTTCATGCTCGCCGAAGGACGCGCGCTGCTGGCATGGGCGGTGCGCACCGTGCCGCTGCCCGAAGCACAGGCGCGCCAGTTCGCCGAGGAGTTCCGCGATGTGACCAAGGCAGTGTTCCTGTCGACGGTGATCACCGCGCTGCTGCAGTCCGCCATCGCCGCGATCGGTTTCCTGATCGCCGGCACGTCGAATCTGCCCGTGTGGCTGCTCGTCACCTTCGTCGCCGCGTTCGTGCCGGCGATCGGCGGCGCAGTCGTGGTCGCAGCGCTCGGCGCGTTCCAGTTGCTCCTCGGCGAGACCGCGTGGGGCGTGTTCCTGATCGTCTGGGGCGTGTTGCCGGTCGGCATGATCGACAACATCGCCAAACCGCTGATCGCTCGGCAACGGCTGCAGTTGCCGACCTCGCTGCTGTTCTTCGCGATGCTCGGCGGCATGGTCACTTTCGGGGTGATGGGCGTGATCGCCGGCCCGCTGATCGTGTCGTTCTTCCTGGTCGTGGTGCGCGCCCTCGACGTGCACGCGCAGACCGGCAACCCCCAGCCCTGATGGCCAAAGCACGCACGCGACTGGTCCGACTGCTCGCCGCGCTGTCGCGCCACCACGGCCCCGTGCCAACGCCGCCCCAGGACCCCTGGCAGCTGATCCTGCGCGAGAACGTCGTCTATCTCGTCGACGATACGGTGCGCGATCGGGCCTTCGCGGCGCTGCGCCGGGCCACCGACCTGGATCCGCGCACGATCGCGCGTTGTCCCGACGAGGTGCTGCTGACCGCGTGCTCCATGGGCCGCATGGCAACACAACAGGTCCGCAAGCTGCGCGAGTGCGCCGCGCTGTTCGCGGAGGTCGGCGACCCACGTGAACTCGTGCAACTGCCCAGACCCGCGGCGAAGAAGGCGCTCAAACGCTTCCCGGGCATCGGCGACCCCGGCGTCGATCAACTGCGACTGTTCGCGGGCGCCGAGCCCGTGCTGGCGCTGGACAGCAACGCGATGCGCGTGCTGCTGCGCCTGGGTTACGGCAGCGAGGCCAAGGCCTACTCGACCAGCCATCGCTCCGCGCAGCAGGCGGCGAGCGCGGAGCTTCCTGCCGTCGTGAAGACCATGCAGCAGGCCTCTGCCGTGCTGCGACATCACGGCAAGCAGTTGTGCCGCAACACGTCGCCGAATTGCGCCGAGTGCCCCGTGCGCGACGATTGCCCAGCCGCGCCGCGCTGAGCTGAACCAACGCGCCGTCAAGCCGGCGACATCACAGGATGTCGAGAATGCCCGTGTTGCCGTTCGACAACGTGTCCACCGGCGACGAGTAGTTGGCGTCGAGCATCAGCGGCTGGTTCCACGGCACGTCGTCCTTGTCGCCGACGCCGCCGAGCGCCGCAGCGACGAACGCCTTGCCGAGCTTTGGCAGTTCGGGATCGGTCGTCAGCGCGATCAGCTCGTCGATGGCGCGGCGGTCGCCGATGCGGTTGATCGCCGAGGCGATCGACGACAGCACGGCGACGCTGTCGGATTCGCGCAACATCTTCATCAGCCGCTTGCTGACCTCCGTGTCGCCGAGCTGCGCCAACCCGATCGCGGCATGGTAGAGCACGAACGAACGACGCCGAGAACCTTCGAGCACCTCGATCAGCTTGGTCTTGGCGACCTTGTCACCGAGCATGCCGAGCGCCATGCACAGGTAACCGGCGATGCGTTCGTTCTCGCTGTGCTCGATGAGCAGACGCAGGACCGCGGGGGCGGCGTCGCGATAGCCGCTGAGACCGACCGCGGTGACCAGCGGGATGCGCATGTCCTCGTGGGATGCGTTCTCGAGCTCCGCCAGCAGCATCTTGCCGATCTCCGCGTCGACGGCGCCAGCGCGCGCGGATGCCGCCGCCACCAGGCCCAGGCCGATCGCGAGCCACGGCTTCTCCATCATCTTGGTGCCGCGCGGATACTCACGCAGCATCCAGGCGCGATTGCCGGCGCCGCCGATGCGCGCCAACGCCATCACGCTGAACATGCGCACGTGCTCTTCGCGCCCCGATTCGTAGGCGTGTTGCAGCGCGCCCGACGCCGCGGCGTCGTCGGCGTTCTCCTCGGGCGGCAACGCCATGACTCCCAGTGCGATCGCGGCCGAACGCAGCAGCGGATTGCCGCGGCGCGAACTCGCCTGCAGGGTGTCGATGAACACCTGCTTGCAGCGGCGGTGCAACGCGCTGTCGCCGCGGCCCAAGAGGCGCGCGATCGACACCGGCGCGTGCGCCTGCAGGAACTCTTCGCCGGCGCCGAGGTCCTGTTGATACCACTGCAGCAGATCTTCGACGGCCTGCCAGGCCAGCAACTTGCCCGACGAACGCTCCGGCGTGGCACCGAGGATGCCGATGCCGAGCGCCGACGCGACGCGCAGATCACGGCTCTCGATGCTGCGGTCGAGCAGCAGTTCGCGCAGCACGGCGTAGATCTCGCGCCGCAGCACATCGTCGCCGCTGCGCCGTGCCAGCACCGCCAGCGCATAGACGGCGAAGGTGCGCACGCGCGGGCCGACTTCGATGTCGGCGACGAGCTTGCGCCCCTCTTTGTCGTCACGCGCGAGGCTGATCAGCATCGGCACGCTTGCCTTGCGCCCGGCGATGCCCAACGCGAGCACGGCCGTCTCCCGCACCTCCTGGTCGTCGCGCGGAATGCGCGCCGTGAGCACCTGCTGCAGATCGATGCCGGGCGCATCGAGCCCGACCTTGCCGAGCGCCACCAGTCCGGCGCTCTGGATGTCGCGGTTGCGCTCGGCTTCGAGCAGCGCCACCAGCGCCGGCACGATCTTGTCGCGGCGATCGTCGGGCGTCGCCGCGAACGAATCGGGTACGACCGGTTGCCGCCGCCGCCCCAGGAAGAAGTCGTCCGACCCGGTGACCGGCCGGTTGGCACCCGCCGTCTCGCTGCGCAGGTACGGTTCCTTGTTGGTCTCCCACCACGCCTGCCAACTCGCCGGAATCGGCGCGTTGTCGCGCACGCCGGCGGCGGGCGTCGGCCCGCGGTATTGGCCGCCGTGCGCCGACAAACCGCCGACGAGAGCCGGCAAGGCGAACCACAGGGCGACGCGGGCAGAAGTCATGGGGCACGATCGTAGGCGATGGCCCGACGCCCGAAACCCCCGCGCCGCGCCGTTCAGCGTTGCAGGCGCTCGCGCCACTGCGGGAACAGCGTGTTGAGGTCGCGCCGCCGGTATTCCGCGTTCCACTGCTTGGCGGGTTCGATCACGGTGATGCGACAGTTCTCGTAGACCGGGTCGGTCGGCGCCTTGCCGAGCAGTTCCCGCATCTCGCAATCGACGAAGCGCACGGTGCGGCCGGCGTCGCTGAGCCCGACGCGATCGAACAGGCAGCGCTCGAACCGCGCCAGGCACAAGCTGCGCGTGTCCATGAGATTGGCAAAGCTGCCCGGTGCCCGGCCGTAGCCACCCTCGAAACGGCACTCCGTCACGCGCAGCGCCGACTTGCCGAACAGGTAGAAAGCCACGGCGCTGCCGGCGCCACAGTCGAAGCCGACGATACGCACCCGCCGCAGCGACAACACGGCCGCGTGACTGCGCATGTCGGTGATCGCGTTCTCGCAGAAGACCGTGCAGTCCTCGATGCTCAGGCGATCGACCGGAGACCTCGCGCTGAGGTCGTCGACCACCAACAGGGTCGCATCCATCGAAGCGCCGCGCACCGTGACGTCGGTCGGAAAGGGCTCGTTGCCCTCTGCCAGGTTGCCGAGCGCATAGACGCCGGCCGGGAAGGTCAGCACCGCGCCCGCCGCGATCTTGTCGCCCGCCCGGATGGTCGTACCGTCGACCACACTGCCGCCGCCGCGCGCGTCGAACAGCGTGGTGAAGCGTTTGCCGGCGACGAACTCCTTGGTCTGTGGTTCGCTGCCATCCACGGTTGCCAACAAGGTCAACACATCGCCCTTCGCGAACGCATCCACCTTGCCTTCGACCTCGATCGCCTGCTCGGCAGCGCGCTTTCCCCAAGCCGCCGGCAACGTGCGCACCTGCTGCTCGTAGTCGGCGAGCAGTTGCTGCAACACGTCGTCAGGCATCGCATCGTTGCGCAGTTCGCGCCAGCCGCGCCGCGCTTCGGCGATCGCGTAGTCACGCAGCGCGGCGGTGAAGACGTCGGTCGATTCGCGCTCGACCACGTCGGGGGCGGAGGGCGCCTCGGCACGGCCATCGTTGGCCGGCGTCGTCGGCACCGGGGAACGTTCCGAAGAGGCGGCGCCGGACCGAGGATCGGCCGGGGCACCGAGCGGCGACGACGGCGTCACGGCAGGCGTTCCTGGCATGGGCGGTGCGACATCGCCGGCGAAACGCTGCCATACGAACGCGGCGACACCGCCGAGCAGCAAGCCGATCCCGAGCCCTGTCACCAACGACGACTTCGAGGCGCTCATCGCGCAGCATGCAAACATCAGCCAACTCGCGAGGCAATCCCCATCGTCACTGCCCGCGCAAGAACGCGCCGATGCTGGCACCGTTGGGGCCGTCGACGCCGATCGACAGGTTGTTGTGTCCCGCGCCCGGCACCAGCACGAACTCGCGCGGCCCTGCGAACGCCTCACACAGCTGCCGGCCGAGTTCCGCAGGCACGATCGCATCCCGATCGCCGTGCACCACCAGCACCGGACACTTCACCTGCGCCGCGACCGCCAGGTTGTCGAACTGGTGCCGCAGCAGCAGCCCGACGGGCAACCACCAGAAGCGATGCCGCGCGGCATCGACCAGCGTCGTCGGCGGCGCGCGCAGCAGCATACGTTCGCCTCGGCCGCTCGCGGCGATGTGCACGGCACAGAACGAACCGAGCGAAGTGCCGACGAGCACCAGCGGCACACCGAGTTCGCCCGCGCGTCGCGCCGCGTGGTCGGCAGCGGCGTCGGCCGTGGCCAACAACTCGGCGACACCCGGTCGCCCCTCGCTGAGACCATACCCCGGGTATTCGGGCGCGATCGCGGCGACGCCGTGCCGCGCGAGTTCGGCCACCTGCCACGCGGCACTGCGCAGGTCCTCGCCGTTGCCGACGAAACACAGGGCCACAGCGCGTGGCGCGGGCAGCATGCGCTCCGCGACGCGGAACGAGGTGCCGGTGGCGCTGGTCAGCTGCAGCGTGGTCACGCCCGCGGCCTCGATCGGCCGATCGCCGCGGCCCGCACCCGGGAAGACGATGCGGTCCTGGCCGAACCAGAGCAGCAACAGGATCACCAGGTAGGTGACCGCGGCGGTGACGAGAAGGAGCAACAAGAGGCGGCGGATCCTGGACAATGCCGGCACGATACCCGTTGTCGACGCCCGCTTCGCCATGCGCCGGGCCACCGCGTGGTTCTTGCACCTAGTCGGTGAAGACGCCGAGCCTGCAGTAGCGGTAGTAGATCTCGAGCAGCAACACCGCGGCGGCCGTCGTGCCCAGGCGCCCGTTCTGCTCGCCGAACGCACCAACGGGGTCCCACGAGCCGTCGTTGGCTTCGTTCCGCCGATCCCGGATCTGGGTCTTCACCACGCGCTGCTCGAGCAGCTTCTGCGCCGCCTTCCAGTCGGCGCCGCCGCGACGGAACAGCAGCGCGGTGACGTAGAACGTGCGCAGCGGGTCATCGAGCAGGGACTCGGGCATCGCTGGCGCCGCGACCGCTTCCCCGCGCAGATCGGCAAGCAAGGCGGCCGCAGCCTGTTCGCGCGGTACCTCGGATGGCTCGTTGCGCACCTTCTTCACAGCGAGGCTCAAGCGCTCGGCGGTTTGCCTGACGCGCGGCGCCTTGGCCGCGTGGTCCTCGTTCGCCTCGAGCCTGACGGCGGTCGTGAGCAGCGAGCGCACCACCAGTTCGCTCCACAACGACACCTCGACCGAGGGGGGCGGTTGGCGCAGCGCCAGCTCACGCGAAAGGGTGTCACTGCAGGCAATGCAGGGATCGAGGTAGGCAAGAGCGGTGAACTCGCCGAGGCGCAGGTTCTCGACCAGGACGTAGGTGGCCATCGCGTGGTCGAGCACCCAATCCGGATCGGCGCGCAACGCCAGCCGCCCCTGGGCGTCGCGCGCGCGATGCAACCAGAGCATGCCGCTCTTGACCAACACCTTCTTCGGCCCGCCGCGCGCCGTGGAGCCGTCGCCCAGCAAGGCCAACATCATCATCGCCGTGACCCGCAAGTCGGCCGTCGCCACCCCGCCGTGCGCCGCGGCGGACCAATGGCCATCCTCTTCCTGGGTGCGTGCGAAGAAGTCCTGTGCCGGCGCGCGCGCCGCGGTCAGCAACAGCGTCGCGACGGGCAGCCAGCGCCGTATGGCGGGCATCGGAAAGGGCATGGCGCGGCCAACGCTACCGCCGCACCGGCGGTTCAGCCTCTGCTGACGCAAACAGTTCGTCGAACGCGAACGTCGTCCACGGCCGATACGGCGCATCCCACGGCTCGGCCCGCATCGACGCGACCGCGACGTCGAACTCACGTTGATCCGGTCGCGTGATGATGCTGTGTTCGGTCGTGCCGTGCGCGACGGTCTGCAGCAACTCACGCATCTCGGCGGTGCCGATGGCGCGACCCGTTCGGGCCCAGGCAAGCAGCTTGTGCTGCCCGGCTTCGTAGCGCCACGCCGACGAGGCCGACGGCGGCCGTCCGAACGACGTCCCGGGCCGGTCCGGATCGGCGCCATGGACGAGGTGGTGGTTGCTCGCCATCACCGCGCCGGGCAGCCGCGGGGACACCGCACCCGGCGTGCGGCTCGCATGGCCGAAGCGATCCCCTTCGAGGATCCAGCCCGGATGCCGCGCCGCCGAGGGCTGAGCGAAGACCACGATGCAGCCCGCCCCGCAGGCGCCGCCGGCGCTGTTGGAATGTGCGGCGAGCAACGTCTCGAAGTCCGCGGGTGTGCTGTCGCCGGCGAAGGTCGCCAGCGCCTGCCGCATCACCCAACCGATCGGCTGCAGGCGATCCACCACGGGCCCTGGCCCGGTGCCGCCCGCGTTCTCCATGCAATGCACCCCCGCCGCGTTGAAGCCACTCAGCGTGCCGACGAACCCGGGCCACATCATCGACACGAACCGCTGCTGGCCCGGTTCGCTCGGATCGACCGCGAACAGCACGAAGTGACTTACCGTCACGCGGCGCAGGTCGATCTCGCCGTCCATGTTGCGGCCCGCGATGGTGCCGCCGGCGACTTCGCTGCCGGCGGTGCGTTCGCCGAAGGCTACGAACTGCGTGCAGCTCGAACGCATCGCACGGGTCTCGATGTAGGCGTTGATCGCCAGCAGTTCGCAACGCGAGAACGCACGGCCCAGTTCGGGCACCGACAAGTCGACGCCGGACCGCTGCATGCCGGCGAGCACACCGTCGATCTCCTGCAGCAGGGCCTCGGGCCAGACGAACGCCGTGTTCAGGAACGTCTCGAACTCGCGATACGCGGCCGCGCCGCCCAGACGGTCCTCGAGGATGTAGTCGCGGAAGAAGTCGACGATCTGCGCCGCGAGCAATTCGCCGTGCGCGAGGCCACGCTGGCGGGCGTCGCCGCGCAGTTGCACCACCGGGTAGCCCTTGCACCAACGCAACGCGCCGTGCTCGACGACCCGATCGGTCCTGGTCAGGTGGGTCGGCGCCCGCAGCACCAACTTCGGCGCCACGGCGGCATCGCCGGCGGCTGCGTCGCCGACGTCGACGCGTTGCTGCCACGCACAGGGCTCGGGCACGTCGGGCGACCAGGCGTTGTCACCGTTGCGGTCGACGTAGGCGAACACCGCGTAGCTGCCCGGCTGCAGGTTCAGTTGGAAGGTGCCATCGGCGGCACCGACCGCGGTCGTGTCGGGCGCACGTTCGAACAGTTCGAACTTGCCGAAACGTTCGAAACCGCCGGCGCCACGCGGCCGCAACCGCCAACACGACACCTGCCTTGGGCCTGTGACCGGCCGTTCGAGCTGCAGATTGCCCTGCAGGACCACGGCCTCGGCCCTCGGCGGCGCCGGCGGCGGATCCTGCGCGAGCACGGTGAACAGCACAGCGGCGATCGGGAGCATGGTCATCGGCAACCTCGGCCGGGCACTCTAACCGCGCCTGCAGGTGTGGTAGCGTGCGCCTTCCTCCGACCGGCCGCCCTGCGGCCCGCGAATGCCTGTGACGACTGCTGCGATTGCCACCGCCCGCTCGCGCTGAAACGCGAGCGAGGTCCCGAATCCGGTTTCCATTGGTTCGACTGGCGGCAGCGGTGCGTACACGGCGCGCGCCGCCGGTCCCGACACAGGCAGTTTCCCCATGTCCGAGGATCGTAAGGAAGAGCAACGCGAACGTTACCGCCGCCAACTGCGGCACCTGATCAGCTACGAGGAGCAGAAGCGCCGCAAGGCCGACAAGCGCCAGCGCGCGCCGCAGCGCGGTCGGCACCGCGACGACGACGAGCAGGACTTCGAGAAGATCCGGCGTCGTGCGCCGACGCCGGTGCGTGACGCCGCGCCGCCACCGCCGGTCGTGCTGCCGAATCGCGCGCAGACCGAAGGCACCGTCAGCTGGCTCGGTCGCGGCCGGGCCAGGGTGCTCTGCAACGATGGGGAACACGCGGCGACGTTGTGCGCCGAGCTCGCGGCCGCGCAGCGCACGGCGATCGCGATCGGGGATCGCGTCGTGATCCACGAGGGCGACGACGGTCACCGGCGCGTCGTCGCCGTTCTGCCGCGTCGCAGCGAGTTGGCGCGCGCCGACGGTGAGCACTCACGACGCCACGTGCTCGCCGCCAACATCGATCTGGTGGTGTTGGTGCTCAACGCCGAACGGCTGCGCACCGGCCTGATCGACCGGTTGCGGATCGCGCTGCAGGACAGCGGCGCGCGCCTGTTGGTCTGCGTGAACAAGTGCGACCTGCCGCACGATGCCGCCGACCGCGACCGCGAACTCACCCCGTATCGCGGCAACGCGCAGGCGATCCTGATCGTCTCCGCGACGCGCGGCGACGGCCTCGACGAGCTGCGCGCCGCCGTCACCGGCCGCACGGCGGCGTTCGTCGGCCACAGCGGCGTCGGCAAGTCGACCCTGCTCAACCGCCTGGATCCCGACCGCGACCGCGACGTCGGCGCCGTGCGCGAAGCCGACGGTCGTGGCCGCCACACCACCACCGCCTCGAGCCTGGTGCGCCTCGCCGACGGCACCGAACTCGTCGACACCCCAGGCGTGCGGATGTTCGGCCTGGTCGCCGACGCGAACTGGGCCGCGGCGGCGTTCCCGGAGATCGTCGCGCTCGGCGCGGCGTGCCGATTCCGCGATTGTGCCCACCGGCACGAACCCGGCTGTGCGGTGCGCGCCGCGCTCGCCGACGGCACACTCACCGACGACCGGTACGCAGCCTACCTGCGGCTGCTGGGGCCGTGACGATGCGCGGCAACGTCGTTGGCACGGCACGCGGCGCTGCGTAGCCTGCGCCGCGTGACTTCGTCCTCGGATCTCGTCGCGCGGCTGCGACAGGGTGACCGCAACGCGTTGGCGCGCGCGATCACGCTGGTCGAGAGCCGGCGCGAACAGGACGTCGAGGTCGCCGAAGCGTTGCTCACCGAACTGTTGCCGCACACCGGCAACGCCGTGCGCATCGGCATCACCGGCGCACCGGGGGTCGGCAAGAGCACGCTGATCGAAGCACTCGGCATGCGCCTGCTCGGCCGGGGCCACCGCGTCGCGGTGCTCGCCGTCGACCCCAGCTCGTCGCGCAGCGGCGGCAGCATCCTCGGCGACAAGACCCGCATGACCGAGCTGAGCCGCCACGCCGACGCGTTCGTGCGCCCTTCTCCGGGTGGCGACACGCTCGGTGGCGTCGCCGCCCGCACCCGCGAAGCGCTGCTGCTGTGCGAAGCCGCCGGTTTCGACGTGGTGCTGATCGAGACCATCGGCACCGGTCAGTCCGAGGTCGCCGTGCACGGCATGGTCGACTTCTTCCTGCTGCTGCTCTCGCCCGCCGCCGGCGACGAACTGCAAGGCATCAAACGCGGCGTGATGGAACTCGCCGACGGCGTGTTCGTGCACAAGGCCGACGGCGACCTCGCGCCGGCCGCCGACCGCGCCGCGCAACAGTGCCTGTTGGCGATGCGCGTGCTGCACAGCGGTGATCCGACGCCGCCGCCGGTGCTGGTCGGCTCGTCGACGACGGGCCGTGGCCTCGACGAACTGTGGTCGGCGATCGAGTCGTGGCTCACGGCGCATCGCGGCAGCGGCGCGTTTGCCCAGCGCCGCGCCACCCAGGCCACGGCGTGGCTCGAGCAGACGGTGCGCGACCGGTTGCTGGCCGAGTTCCACGCCGACACCGCCGTGGCCGCCGCGCTGGACCGCGCCCGCGCCGACGTCGCCGCGGGGCGCCGGCTGCCCGGCGCGGTCGCGCGCGAACTGCTGCAGCAGTATCGCCAGCAGCAGTATCGCCAGCAGCAGTACCCCCAGCAGCAGCAACACGAACCGCCGCGGCCACGACCATGAGCGGCACGACGATCCGGCTCGCCACCGCCGCGGATCTGACCACGATCGCCGCGATCACCAACCACTACATCCGCACGACCACGGTGCACTTCGCCACGCAGCCGGTTTCGGCGCAGGATCTGCACGACGACTGGCATGCGCAGTGCGATGTCTATCCGTGGCTGGTCACCGAGGTCGCGGGCACCGTGCTCGGTTACGCCAAGGCCGGCGTGTTCCGCAGCCGCGCCGCCTACCGCTGGACAACCGAAACCGGCATCTACCTCGACGTCGACCACTGCGGCCAGGGCCTCGGTGAACCGCTCTACCGACGACTGCTCGGGACGCTGCGGGCCCAGGGTTTCCACTCGGCGATCGGCGGCATCGCCCTGCCCAACCCCGGCTCGGTCCGTCTGCACGAACGCCTCGGTTTCGTGCCGGTCGGTGCGATCCGCCGCGCCGGCCGCAAGTTCGATCGCTGGGTCGACATCGGCTTCTGGCAACTGGAACTGCAGGGTCCTGGCCACGAGCCCGCGCCGCTGCTGCCGCCCGCCGTCGCCCTGCACGCCATCGGCGACACCTGAGCCCGAAGCGAACGCGCAGGTCGATCAGCCGCCGCCGAGCCGGCGGCGGCGTTCTTCGACCTGCGGCCGCCACTGCGGCAGCAACGACCAGCGTTCGAGCTGGTCGAGGTCGAGCCCGGCGTTGCGGCGATCACCGCGCTCGAGCAGGACATCGACGCTGCGCAACTTCACTCGCAGCCATTCCTCACCCTCGCTGACGATCGCGTCCCGCTCGCGGCGCACCTGGGCATCGTCCTGCCGTTGCAGCCAGGCGTCCAACATGCCGACCGCCGCCGGATACTCCCGCCACTGGAAACGCAGCTTGGACCGCGCCGCGAACACGACGTCCGCCGCGCTGTCAGGCTGGTCGAGCGCGGCGACGGCGACATACCGGGCGCGCAACTCCTCGGCAGCACGAAGCAACGAGTCACCCTGCGAGTGTCGCGCGCAGAACTCGCGATGAGCCGCCAACCAGCGATCGACGAGCCGCACCAACTCGCGCGCTGCCGGCCGCGTCGCGCCATCGCGCAGGTAGCGGGTCTCGAAGCCGAGCAGCAGGTCGTGTTCCCCGCGCGCCGCCTCGATCTTCGGTTGTTCGGCGCGTTCGCGCTGCGCCTGCTCGATGTCGGCGCGCAGCTGCAGAGCCTCGTCGCGCGTGGCTCCGGTGGCGTCGCGCAGGGCGAAGTCCAGCGTGTCGAGGGCCCGCTGCGGCTGGTTGTTGCCGAGCTGGGCGCGGGCGAGATCCACGTAGTGCTGCGGTGAATGTGGCCAGGTCGAGCTGGCACAGCTGCGCAACCCGATCGCAGCGGCACCGACGACGACCAGGAACACGGCGCTGATCGCCAGCCAGTTGCGGGCGCCTCGCGCCGGCACCCGCCGTGCACCCGCCCGCCGCGTCGGGCGAGGCGCGGCCACCGGCTCTGCTGCCCGCAGCGCCGCCGCCCGCGGTGATGCGGTCGCCAGCCAACGCAACTCGAGATCACCGACGGTGATCACGTCGCCCGGTTCGAGGTCCTTGCAGAACAGCTCCTCGCCGTTCACCTCCACCGTGGCGCCGGCGCGCACCGGTTCGACCCGATGCCCGAACGACGTCTGCACGAAGCGCAGGTGGCGCGGCAACACGCCCGCGGCCTTGACGCGCAGGTCGGCGTCGGCGGCACTGCCGAGCACGACCTTGTCGGCGGTCAGGACGAGGGTTCGCACCTCTCCCCGGGCATTGGTCAGTTCGATCTGTGGCAACACCTGCGACTCGTGGACGCAGCGTAGCGAGCCCGACGCGGCGGCGCCAAACGCATCCTCGACCGGGACTTCCAAAGAACGAGAGTGCTCTGCCCGACGCAACCGCACTCGCTGGCCCGACCCCGGGGCGCCGGGGCCGGGCGCTGGGCAGGTGGTCCGAGCACCCCGTCATGCGACATGGAAGCCGAGGGCCGGAGTCCGGAGTCGGAGCCCGCAGCCTGTGGCCCCGGGCCAGTGAGCTGGCGCCAGTCGCCCTGAACCAGGTCGGGCAACTCCTGGAGAGTCGCACAGCCGAAAGTTCGACGTGTGCCGCTTGACATCCGCGCCGGCAACTCTAATATCTGCGCAATCAAGATGGCGACGACTTGCAAGAGCAGGGAAGGAAGGAGCAAGAACAGCGCGACCGGCAAACGCGTCGCCTCGTTGCTGCCGTTCCGACCAGGCTCAGGTGGTGCCAGACCAGGCGCGGGTCGCAAGCCGAAGATCCCCGGCAGACCCGGCGTCGATCACCGGCCGCGCAAGTCGCTGGCGTCGCGCTTCCCCGTTCACGTCACGCTCAAGCTGCGATCGGGCCTGCCGCGCCTGCGCAACAAGCGCGAATACCAGGTCCTGCGCGCGGCGTTCGCGGCCGGCTGCGCGCGCAACCTGCAGGGCACGTTCCGCCTCTGCCACTACGCGGTGCTCAACGACCACCTGCACCTGATCTGCGAGGCGCAGGATCGCCGCGCGCTGGCGCGTGGACTGCAGGGCCTGCTGATCCGCATCGCCAAGGCGCTCAACAAACTCTGGTCGCGCCGCGGCAGCGTCTTCGCCGATCGCTACCACGATCGCATCCTCACCTCCCCTCGGGAGGTGAGGAATGCGCTGCGTTACGTCTTCGGCAACGGCAAGAAACACGCGGCAGAAGGCCGTGAGATCACGGTCCCACAGGCGATGGACACGTTCACGTCAGCGCCGTGGTTCACGGGCTTCCGCGAGCGCATCTTCGTCAAAGGCATCGAAGCCGTGGTTCGGCCGGTGGCCGACCCGGGCACCTGGATGCTGCGGGAGGGATGGCAGATCCACGGCCGGCTCAGCGTGCACGAGGTTCCGGTCACCGCGTGACCTGGCCGCTATCGCAGGCGCTCAGCGCGCCTTGACGGACAAGTTGGCCTGACGCCACGCCTCGGCCTGCAGGTAGGTCGAGCCCGAGCCGAAGTTCTGCACCCAGTAGCGGCCGTTGGCACCGATGCCGAACTCGGTATGGCGCGGGTTCAACAGGTTGCGATGGTGCCCCGAAGAACGGCACCAGGCGTCGTGAGCGCCCTGCGCGCCGTCGACCAGGGCGATGTTCTCGGTCACGCCGAACGTGTAGCCGGCGAGCTTCATGCGCTCGAACGGTGTGCGGCGCCCCGGCGTCGGCGACATGTGCGCGAAGTAGCCGAGCTTGGACATCTCGTCGGCGTGCCCCTGCGCCGCCAGACAGATGGTCGGCACCAGCGCCAGCGGCCGATGCCGGAACATCGCGCGATAGGCGTTGGTGATCTGCAACTGCTCACGCACCGCCGACGCCACCTGCTTGCCGACGATTTCGTTGTAGGCCTCGACGCGACGCCACTCCTCGAAGTCCTGCCGCTCGGTCGGGTCCAGACAGAAGTCCTGCAGGCCGACCGAGTCACCGGCCGGCAACGCACGCGCCCAGCCGATGTCGACCGCCGCGACCACATCGCCCTGCCCGAGGGTGCCGAGCATTCGCGCCAGCCAGTCCATGCGGTCGAGGTCCGCGCGCAACGTCGTCGGCACCTTGATCCTGACGTGATCGCCGCGCCACAGTTCACGCAGCACAGCGACTCGGTTGGCCACTTCCGCCTGCACGCGGTTGTACTCGGCGAACCGGTCCGACGAGACCGCCGGCGGCTTGTAGGGGTAGAAGTACTTGACCTCGTCGTAGATCAACGAACGCGCGTGGTCGCGCGCCTGGTCGAGTTCGGCACGCAACGCAGCGAGCTTGTCGAACTGCTTCTTGATGCCGGCGCTCTCGAGCCTGGCCACCTGCTTGCCGAACTCGTTGCGCAGTGTCAGCGCCAGCGCATCGACCGCGTCGGGCCCCTTCGCCATCGCGCGCTCGACGAACGCGTCCCAAGCGCCCTTGTCCTTGTTGCGCAGCGCCGCGTCCAGCTCGATGCCGAAGGTCTTGGCGAGCTTCTGACTGGCGACGTCGCGCGCCGACACGAAGCCGGTCTTCGCCAGCGTGTAACCGCGCACGTCGTAAGGCTCACCGCGCCCGTTGGCGATCACGCGGTCGATGTCGACCTTACGCTGCTGGTCGTCGCGCAGCAACCGCGCCAACAACTGCTCGGCGCGGCCCTGTTCGCCGGCGCGGTAGATCAGCGTCGCGGCTCCGAGTGCGGCGTCACCGCCCAGACCGAGCTTGTTCTGCAACGTGTCGATCGTGCCGGCGTCGAGCTGTGACCACCGAGCGGTCTCGGGCACACCGTCGCCGCGCAGCCGCAGCAGCGATGCCTCGATGCCGAGCAGGTCCGCGACGCTGCCGTCACGCAGGCGCACGACGAGCGTCTTGCCCGGCACCAGCGCCGCGCCGACCGCCTGATGCCAACTGGCGAGCCAGCCCGCTTCGAGCGACCGCGTCGTCAGCCGCGCAGCGAAGTCGGGGTCGCGCTCCTGCACCAGGGCAGCAGCCTCGCCGAGCACCCGCGCCGCGGTGACGTAGTCTTCGTTCTCCTCGGCCGCACGCACCGCGTCGAGTTGCACGCGCAAGGCCGTCAGCGTACCGAGACGGATGCCCTCGGCTGGCACGCCGGTCCTGGCACCGGCGGCATCGGGAGTGACGGCCCGCTCGGAGGTAGTCGAGTCCGAGGAATTCGGCAGGTCGCGATCGCCGGCCGCCGCCGGGCCGGTCGCTGCCGGCCGCTCGCTCGCGGCGACTCGCTCTTCCGCTTGCCGCAGCAGCGCCCCGATCGCCGCATACTCGTCGCTGGCAGGCCACCGATGCTGCACGCCGGCGATCATGGTCACGGCCTGCCGCGCATCACCGGCATCGAGCAGGCTCTTCGCCTGGATCAACAGCTCCTGCATCGCCGCCGCGGCGCGGGTGCGCAACGTCTGCCGCGAAGCCATGAGCGACGTGACGCTGGCCGCCGAATCGGCCTCCGCGAGCCCGGCTTCGAACGCCGCTTCGGCCTGCGCGAACAGTCCCGACGCAGCCAGCCGCTCGGCATCGGCGATCCAAACCTCGGCAGTCGCGGCCGCCGTCGCCTGCGTCGTGGTCGTCGCCGTGCCACTGCCCGAAGTGCCACTGCCGGTAGTGCCACTGCCGGTAGCGCCACTGCCGGTAGCACCACTGCCGGCGAGTGCCGGCGGCACCCCCTCGGCAACCCCAGGCCCACGCGCCGGCTTGCGATTCAGGGTCTCGTTCAACGTGGCGCGCACCATTCGCGCGGCTACACGCTCGACGACGTCCCCCTCCTGCTCGCGGCGCTGCAGCTCGCGGATCCACGCGGCGTAGTTTCGATCGTCGGCAGGATCGAGCACTTCCGCCTCGATCGCCACCCGCGCGGCGCGGATCTCGTCGCTGCGCGCACTCGCGACCTGTAGACGGGCCAGGCGATCGTCTTCGGCGCCCTGCCAGCTCTGCTGCAGCTTGTTGATGGTTGCGTCGGCACGTTCGAGTTCCCCCTCGGCCTGCCAGCGCGCGATGGTGGCCAGTTCGGACTGCACGCGATCGGCGTCACTGCTCTGCGAGACGAAGAACGCGATCGCGCCGAGCGCGGCCAGGGCAGCCAGGATCGGCACCACTCGCCCGCTCGAGCGGCGCGCCGGCTCACCGCGGCGGCGGCGCACCACGGCTTCGGCGAGCACATCGTCGGCGGACGCTGGCCGCTGCACCGAGGTGCCGATGACGAGCACCGCCTGCCCGATCTCGAGCCGGTCGCCGAGCGCCAGGTCGACCTCCCGCACCGCGCGACCGTTCACGAGGACCTTGGCCTGGGCGACGAGGCGGCAGCCACCGGCGGAGGGCAACAGGCGCGCGTGCTCAGGCACGACCTCGGCTTCCGTCAGGCGCAGATCGGCGGACGCCGCACTGCCGATCAGGACAGGACGATCCCCCAGGGGAAACAGCGAGGTCTGTCCTCGATCGAGGATTTGCAGTGTGAACATGCGCAGGCGGGCGGTGGGCCGGCGGGGCTCCGGTACACCCAGCGGACGGTGGGCCGGCAGATGCTAACACCGCTCAGGATCGCTGCCACACGCTGCCGACCCGGTCATTGGTCAGCTCGCGATAGGGGACCAGATCGCTGCGGAACGACACCGAACGCAACAGTTGGACCGGTTGGCCGGCGAGCAACTCCTGCGTGCGCGCGAATTCGGCCGCCGTCTGGTTGGCGACGATCAACCTTGCGCCCGGTCGCAAGGCCGACACGGCACGTCGCAGCAGCGCCTTGGGCCGGAGCTGCGACAGGGGCAGCCCCCAGCGCAGCAAGGGGTAGGCGAACACGAACGGGTAGAAGACGGTGACGACGTCCTGTTCGGGCAGGTCGACGTGGCGGAAGTCCGCGACCTGCATGGCAACGTCTTGCCCAGGTGCGACGGCGAGCGCCGCGTGAGCGCGCGCATGATCCGCGCGCGAATGACCGTCGCGATAGATGCCGTGGCCATCGACCTCGATGCCGCGCAGCACGACCTGCCGGTTGGCACCGGCGTGCCTGGCGAGCCACCGCGACAAGGCGGTCGCATAGTGAAAGTCGCCACACCCCACGTCGACCGCGCGCACGACGCCGTCGGGCCCGACCGGCACCGCGTCCTCGCCGAACAGCGCTGCGAGCCGCTCGATCAGGGCGAGATTGGCGGCGTAGGCGACACACGTCGAGTTGGCGTGCAGCGCACCCAGACCGAACTGCTCACGCAACCTCGCGGCCAGCACTTCGGCATCGGCGCGCGCGGTGCCGTGCAGGTGTGCGAACAGTTCCCGCTTGGTCTCGTTGGCGAGCGTGGCGCAGCCGCCGCTCCAGGCGAACCGCGAACGCAGGCCGAACGCGAGTTCGTTGGCCGGCGCACGCAGCATCGCCAGGGTCCGCCGCAGCAGGGTCGCCATGGCCTGGTTTTCGACCACGGCAAGGGCGCAACGTGAGGGCCACGGTGACCGACCACCCAAACGCCACGCGGCGGCACCGACCAGCTGGTCGGTGCCGCCGCGTGGCGTACCCAGGATCCCGATGCCGGGATCCTCGGCTGCGGACTCGGATCAGTTGCCGATCACCAGGCGCAGGCCGTTGGACGAGATCGCGCCCAGGGGCGTCAGCGGCGGCGAGAACGACACCGACTGCGCCACCACGACCGTGCTCAGGAACGCGGGATCGTTCGGCACACCGAACGGCGTCGAGGCGATGTTCGACGGCGACAGGAAGATCAGCGTCGCCAGGCCATCGACGTACTGATAGCAGCCGGGCATGCCAATGCTGGTCAGGTCGATCGCGGGGCTGAACTCCGTGAAGCCCAGCAGGGTCGCGCCGAACGGCGTGCCGCTCGGGATGTTGACCGTGTCGAGCGACATGACCGAGCCGAAGCTCGGCGTGCCAGCGGCTTGCAGGCCCAGACCACTGCCGTTGTTGACCACGCCGATGGTGCCCGGCAGCGCGACGCTGAGGTCGATGCTGCCCGGATCCATCGAGGGGCCACCAGCCGAGTAGCCGACGAGGTGGTTGTTGCCGAGGCCCGAGATCGCGCCCCAGACGTAGTTGACGTTGCCGGTCGCGAGATCGAACTGGAACTGGAACGTGCTGCCCGGGCCGGTCGTGCCGTAGTCGAAGACACCGTCCCAGGTGACGTAGGCCACACCGGCGATCTCTTCGAACTTGACCTGACCGCTACCGGCGATGGTCGGGTTGTAGTCGTGCCAGCACGCAAACACGGTTTGCGGCATGCTCAGGAAGGCGTTGACGTCGACGTTGTAGGACGTGGTGTTACCCGCGCCCGTCGAGACGAAACCGTTCGAGCAGACCGTCAATGCCGACGTCGTGGTCGTGCCGACCGGCATCGCCGCGGAAAGCGCCACCGTGACCGCGGAATCGTCGGCCAGCGTCAGCGAGGTCGCAGCGGCCGTCGGCGCGACGTAGTTCGCCGTGCCGGCGAGGGCGATGTATCCGGCGCCGCTGTTGAGCACCGACATGTTGCTGTTCGCAAGGTCGAACGAGGCAGCCGGCGTGAACAGTTCGTAGAACGAATCGGCTTGCACGCCGCAGCCGGCGCCGAACGACTCCGCGTAGCCGCACGCCTGCGAGAGGTGGGCCCATTGCGAGGTCGCGGGGAACAGCCCCAAACCCTGGCCGCCGAGATCGAACTGGGCGGTCGTGTTGAAGATCTCGAAGCAGGTCACCGCTGGGGTGAGGCCCGCAACGGAGAAGTCCGAGGCAACCGGCACCGCCGCAGCATTGCCTTCCGAGACACCAACCAATGCGTCGCCGGCGGTGCGGATCGAGACGTTGCCGCCGTAGACGAAGTGGATCTCACCGTTCGGCAGCAGTTGACACTGCAGTTCGAATGGCACGGTGTTGCCGTACTCGACGACGTTGTGCCAGGTGACGATGCAACCGGTGGCAGAACTGTTGACGTAGACGCCGGCGCCGTTGGCTGCGATCACGTTGAGGTCATGCCACAGCGGCGCGATGATCGGATTCAACGAGGCGACCAGAGTGGCTGTGGTGCCGGTGCAGCACAGAGCGCCCGTCGGCACCGGGGTGCTGGCGTTGGCCAGATAGACGAAGCCGTTGGTGCTGACGTAGATGTCGGTGTAGTTGACGCCGTTGAACGGGAAGTTGAACCCGATCGGGCCGCCGGACAGCACCGAGTCGTCACCGGCGCCGATGCTGGTGCCGAGATTGGTTTCGAAACAGTTCTGGGCGGCAGCCGTCGAGGCCAACGCACACAGGGTGAAGATCGCGAACTTGTTCAAGAGAAGGCTCCGAGATGAGGGGCAGGGTGATCCGCCTGAAGCGAATCGGGCGAAACAGGATACCTCGCATGACCGAACGGGCATCACCTAATCTGCTTCCGCAAGGCTACTTATGGTGCACCGAAAGAGTCATCAGGACCACAGGCGCACGGTGCCGAGCAGCCGCTCGGGGTCACAGTGTCGCCCCAGATGCCGCGCCAGCGCCACGACTTCGGGAGCCGTGAAGCGGTCATGGCAACGCTGGTTGTGCGGCCCGACGCCGTGCTCGGCCGAGTAGCTGCCGGCGAAGCCGGCGACCGCGAGTTCATAGATTCGGTCCTGTAACTCGGTGACGAGTGCCGCGTGCGGTCGGTCGATCGCCGCCTCGTTCCAGACCAGGTTGAGGTGCGTGCCGCCGTCGCCCCAGTGACCGTAGTCACACAGCTGAATGGCCGGGAAGTCGCGCAACAACAGCTCGGTCACCGCCTGCGTGAACGCCGGCAGCCGCGACCGCGGCACGCTGACGTCGAAGGCCAACATGCGCCCCGAGGCGCGCAGGCTCTCGCTGATCAGGTGGCGCAGGTGCCAGAACTCGTCGGCGCGCCCCACCACCACGTCGACGACCTGGTCGCCGGCGACCTCGAGGAACGCGCCGAGGCGCGTCTCGAGCACGTCGCCGAGCGCCAGCACGTCTTCGGTCAGCGTCGACGACACCTCGACGAGCACGCTGTACGGCGGCAATTCGGTGAACGGTCGCCGCACCGACGGCTGGTGCAGGAACACCGGCTCGAGTGCCGCGGCGCTCATCACCTCGAACGCGGTCAACACCTCGCCGAGTTCGCGTTCGAGCGCACCGAGCAGCGCGACCACCGCGTCACCGTCGGCGCAGCCGACCAACGCCGTCGCGCGTTGCCGCGGCAACGGCGCGACCTGCAGCACCGCGCGCGTGACGATGCCGAACACGCCGCTGGTGCCGACGAACAGGTGTTTGGCGTCGAGCCCGGTGTTGTTCTTGCGCAGCTGGTTGAGCTGGCTGAGCACGCTGCCGTCGCCGAGCACGACCTCGACGCCGAGCAGGTTGTGGCGCACATCGCCGTAGCGCAGCAGCCGGGTGCCACCCGTGTTGGTCGCGACCATGCCGCCGATCTGCGGGTCGGCGCCGAGGTCCACGGGGAACCACAGGCCGAACGGCGCCAGCGCCTCGTTGAGTTGGCTGAGCGTGACGCCGGCGTCGACGAGCACGGTGCGCGCCGCGGCGTCGATCTCGATCTTGCGATGCATACGTTCGAGGTTGAGCACCACCATCGAACCGCTCGCGTCGGGCGTCGACGCGGCGACGAGGCCCGTGTTGGCACCCTGCGCGATCAGCCGCGCGCCGTGCCGAGCACATGCCTGCACCACCGCGGCCACCTCGGCGGTGGTCGTCGGTCGCACCACGCAGCGCGCCGTGCCGTGGCCGTAGCGCCAGCCGTGTTCGTAACGCTCGCGGTCGGCAGCGGCGGTGAGCACACCGTGCTCACCGAGTTGGGCGAGGAGTTCGGCGACGAGTGCGTCCGGCGCGTCGGCGGTCATCGCGCCGAATCTACCGCCGCCGCCGTGCTGCGCGTCATCTGGAAGATCGCGGTGGCGTTGCCGCTGTCGAAGCGCAGGTCGAGCACGCCGGGAGCCTGTTCCGCGCGACTGATGAACTCATGGAACGAGCCGGGCACGAGCTCACTGCGCAACAACCCGGCGCCGTCGACGAACAGCCGTTCGACCATCGCAGCACGGAACGCCGTCTGCCGCACGCGACCGCTCGCCGAGGTTTCGACGTGCTCCTTGATCGGGCGGCCCAGCCGCCGCTGCTCGGCGGCGACGGCGTCGACGTCGGCGACGCGGTCGGTGGCGTGATTGAAGGCGTTGCCCTCGGTGGCGATCCAGGCCATCTCCTTGGACTCGGCGAGCAGCAGTTCGTAGTCGCGCCAACCCGGCTCGCGGTGTTGACGATCGAAGCAGGCGACGAGGTCCGGCAGCAAGCGTGCCGCGATGGTGAAGTCGAGCGCGTGCAGCACCGCAACCTCCGCGAGCGCGCCCCTGGCCGCGTCCGACAGCGGGTCGCGGCTGTCGCCGACCACGCGCGACACCGCCGCCTGGAAGTCCGCGGAGAACCGCTCCGGATGCAGTTCACTGACGAAGAACTGCGCGATGCCCTCGGGCAGGTCGGCGTGCGCGTAGGCGCGCCCGGTCATGCCCAGACGCTCGAGCGGGTAGACGTCGCGGCACTCGAACCCGAGCGGTTCGAGGATGCGGCGGAAGGCGAGCTCGCCGCGCGGCAAGGCGCCGTTGTCGGTGGCGACCGTGCGCAGCGCACCGTGATCGAACACCAACTTGCGGCCGGCGCGCACCGCGTCGCCGACGTACGCCGCGGCCATCGGCACGCGACGGGTCACGTCGGCGAACAGCAGCATGGTCAGGGCCTGCGCGAGCTCGGCCCGGGTGACCACCGAATCGCGCGGCCGCAGCAGGGCCGCGGGCACCTCCAAGGCCTCGAACATCTGCACGGTCCTGACCGTGCCAACGACGTCCTCGAGCAGCGCCCAGAGTGTCGTTTCATGAAGATTCGGCATGCGACGGCCCACCTAGACCCACTCGTTGACCGCGGTACGAACCACCGGAGTGGGGGCTTCCCGCTGAATTGGGTGAAGCAGAATAGCTCGCGCTGGCTCGGTGTTGCGTTTCGGCCTCACGACATGATCTCAAGACATCATGAGGTATTCTCATGATGTGTCTCGATCCCTCCCTAGCACCGGCGCCTTGCAGGCGTTCGAGTCCGCCGCCTTCCACCTCAGCGTCACCCAGGCTGCACACGAATTGCACCTGACCCAGGGCGCGGTCAGCCGGCAGATCCGCAACCTCGAGGAGCACCTGGGCGTCGAACTGTTCGAGCGGCACCGCCAACGCATCCGCCTGTCGCCGGCCGGCAGCCACTACCTCGAACACGTGCGCGCCGCGTTCGATCGCCTCGAGGGCGCGGCGCTGTCACTGCGCGCGATGCGCCGCGGCGGCGGCGTGCTGCAGCTGGCGCTGCTGCCGACCTACGGCACCCTGTGGCTGATCCCGCGGTTTCCGTCGTTCGCCGCTGCCCACCCCGAGATCCAGGTGCACTTCACCACCCGGCTGCACCCGTTCGACTTCGCCAGCGAAGACCTCGACGCCGCGATCCACTACGGCGAAGCCCACTGGCCCAACGCCCACCTCGACCGACTCATGGATGAAGAAGTGGTCGCGGTCTGCAGCGCCACCTACCGACAGCAGCTGGCGATCGCGACCGTCGACGACCTGCGCCGCGCAACGCTGCTGCAGATCTCGACCCGACCTCTGGGCTTCGTCGACTGGCTGCAGGCCATGGGCGCGTCCGGCATCGACGGCCGCCGCGGGCCGCGCTTCGAGCACCACGCGATGGTGTTGCAAGCCGCACTCGCCGGCCTCGGCGTCGCCCTGCTGCCCGCGTTCGTGGTCGCCGACGAACTGCGGCGCGGCGGCCTCGTCGAGGCGGTGCCGACCACACGCAGCGTCACCGGCAAGAGCTACTGGCTCGCCTACCCCGAGGATCGCGAACCGCTGCCGGCGCTGCTGGCGTTCCGCGCCTGGCTGCTCACCGCCCACGGTCGCGGCGGCGACGCGCCGGTCGCCTGATCAGCTCGCCGTCGCGTCGACGACCTCGCGCAGCACACGGTCGAGGTCGCGCGCCGTGAACGGCTTGGGCAGGCAACCGCCGAAACCGTGCTCACGGTGGTTCGCCATCACCGGCGAGTCGTGGTAACCGCTGATCGCGATCGCCAGACAACTGCCGTCCATCTGCCGCAGCGCCGCGAGCGTCTCGTCCCAGGCGATGCCGTGGCGCAGGGTCAGGTCGAGCACGACCACGTCGAAGGCCCGGCGCTGCTGCTGGGCCGCCGCGAACTCGCGAATACAGGCGACGCCATCGCCGACGGCGACGACCTCGTGCGACTGCGACTGCAGCATGCGCACCACCACCTCGCGCACCGCCGGCTCGTCGTCGAGCACCAGCACCCGCAGCGGCTCCAGCCGCTGCCCGGACCCGACGCGGCGCACTTCGGCGTAGGCGGGCAGCCACATGCGGAAGCGTGCGCCTCGCGTCACTTCGGGATCCAGTTCGAGCCCGCCGCCGTGACGGCGCGCGATCCAATAGGCAACCGACAGGCCCAGGCCCGCGGCGCCTTCCTTGGTGGTGAAGTAGGGATCGAACAACCGCGTGCGCAGCGGCGAGGGCACGCCGGGCCCCGAATCGTGGATCACCACCTCGACGCGGCGTTCGCCTTCGCTGAGCGCCGCGACCTCGATGCGCAGGTTGCCGTTGCCGGCCATCGCCTGACAGGCGTTCTCGAGCACGTTGCGCAGACACTCGCGCATCTGGCCGGCGTCGAACGCCGTCACCGGCAGATCGGGCGCGACCCGCCAGGACACGGCGATGCCCGAACCGACCACGTCGGCGACCACCTCACGCAACAGCGCCACGATCTCACCTGCCTGCAGCACGGGCGCGCCGCCCGAAGCGAACGCGAGCAGCTGTCGCGCCAGTTCCCTGGAACGTTCGCCGGCGTGGGCCGCGTCGGCGAGCAGTGGCGCCGCGGGACCGCTGCGCACCACTTCCTGCGCCAACGAGACGTTGCCGAGGATCGTGGTCAGCAGGTTGTTGAAGTCGTGAGCGATGCCACCGGCGAGCTGGCCGAGCGACTCCAGGCGCTGCCGCTGCATCTGGGCCTCGCGATCGCGATGCTGCAACTCGGCGTGTTCGAGGTTGGAAAGCGCACAACGCAACTCGCGTTCGGCGATCGCGGCGGCGACGCGCGGTGCGGCCAGCGTGGCGATCAATTCGAACGTCGCCAGATCCTCGGCGGTGTAGTTGCCCGGGCGCGACGACTCGCTGTCGAGCACGCCGATGACCTTGCCGCAGAACACGATCGGCACGGCCAGCTCGCTGCGACCGAGAAACTCGTCCGGGATGTAGCGCGGATCCCGCGTGGTGTCGTCGATGCGTTCGGCGCGCCCGGTCGCGGCGACGGTGCCGACGATGCCCTGACCGATCGGCAGCACCAGCGGGTTGCGGATCTTGCGCAGCGCCGGACTCTTCACGCCGAAGGCCGCGCTCTGCACCAGACCGACCTTCTCGACCAGGTAGACGACGCAGTCCTCGTAGCCGAACACGTCACCGACCTTGGCGGCGATGTCCCACAGCAGGTCCTCCAGGGCGTTCTGCGACAGCAGGGATTCGGCGAACCCCCGCATGCGCTGCAACAGTTGTCCCGCGTCGCGCGTGATCGCCGGCCGCGGACCGGGAGAGGACCGATCTTGTGGAATGGAATTCAAAGGTGATGCAGCGTCGAGAGGCGGCGTGAGTCTAGCGAATCCCAACGCCATCGCGCAGCGCCGATCCACCAGGGTCAAGAGGCTGCGCGCAAAGGCGACTCGACGGCTGCGATGCGAAGGGCTCCAATGCCAGACCGTCATGATGCACGAAGTGCGCAGCATTCCGCCGGCCCCGCGCAAGGCGCGGCGCACGGCGCTGCTCGCCCACCGCTGGCCGATCCTCGCCATCGGGGGGGCGCTCACCGTGCTCGGCAGCCTGCTCGCGTGGCTGATGTTCCTGCAGGCCGGCGGCAAGCCGTCCGAGCAGCTGCGCCTCGACGCCGGTCCGGTGAACCTGGCCACGGCGACCGTCGTCGGCGTCGACGAGCCGATGACGCTGTCCGGACGGCAGTGGCAGATGGTGCACTACAACATCAACTGCCCGGGCGGCACTTCGGTGGGCTCGAGCATCGCGCCGGCCGGGCTCTACCGCATCGACGACACCGTGCAGGTCGAGATGCTCGTCGGCGAGGAGAACGTCAACCGCATCGTCGGCACGCTGCGCCACGTGATGCAGCCGTGGTGCCAGCCCGAACGTTGGCTCGTGACGATGGTCGTGCCCGGCCTGCTGGTGCTGCTCGGCTGGCTCGCCAGCGCGTTCCAACTGCGTCACGTGCTCGTGCACGGCGACGTCTCGGTCGGTCGCCTGCTCGCCATCCAGCCGGTGCCGCACGTGTTGCCCGAGATGCTGCGCGTCGCCTATTCGTTCCGCGATCATCACGCTGTCTTGCGCCACGGCAGCCATTGGGTGCGGCGGCACGGCGAACTCGGTCGACGCCTGGTGCGGATCCTGGCCGACGACACCGACGAACCGCTGCCGGTGCTGCACGATCGCCGCCTGCCGCAATGCAACCGCATGCTGCTGCCCGACGACTTCCTCGTCGCGCCCGCCGCGAACGACCACCAGACCACTCCACACGCGTGAGCGACGCTGACGCAACGTCGGTGCGACAGCTGCTGTCGCCGCAGGGCCCGATCGGTCGACGCCTGCCCGGTTTCGAGGTCCGCCCACAGCAGCTCGACTTCGCGCTCGGCGTCGAACGCGCGCTCGCGACCGGCAAGCACCTGATCGCCGAAGCCGGCACCGGCACCGGCAAGTCGTTCGCCTACCTGCTGCCGGCGATCGCCTACGCGGACAGCCACCAGGGCGAAGGCCCGGTGATCATCTCGACGCGCACCATCGGTCTGCAGGAACAACTCGAGAAGAAGGACCTGCCGTTCCTGCACGCGGTGCTGCCGTTCGAGTGGTCGTCGGTCACCGCCGTCGGCCGCAACAACTACGTCTGCCTGCGGCGCATGCACCTCGCCGAACGCGAGCGGCACCTGTTCGACGAACCCGATCGCAAGGAGCAGCTGCAGCGCATCGTCGAGTGGTCGACGACCACGCACGAAGGCACGCGCCAGGACCTGACCTTCCCGCCGCTGCCCGAGGTCTGGGAGGAGGTGCAGGCCGAGCACGGCAACTGCCTGCAGCGCGCCTGCAAACACTACGACCAGTGCCACTGGCAACGCGCGCGGCGCCGCATGCAGACCGCGCAGGTGCTGGTCGTCAACCACGCGCTCTACTTCGCCGACGTCGCGCTGCGCATGGCCGGAGCCGCCTACCTGCCCGCCCATCGCGCGGTGATCTTCGACGAAGCGCACCACCTCGACCGCGTCGCCACCGAGAGCCTGGGCCTGCGCATCTCGCCGCGCACGGTGGGCTGGCACCTGCGGCGGCTGCACGGCAAGCGCCGCGAGAACAGCCTGCTCGGCCGCCACGGCAACACCGCGGCCCGGCTGCTGTGGGAAGAGGCCAGGCAATACAACGAGGTGTTCTTCGGTCAGCTCGAGGAACGCATGCGCGGCGGCGGCGCATCCGCAACCGGCAGCGGCGAAGGTGTGGCGTTGCACGACGAACTGCTCGACGAACCGCTGACCGCGGTGCTCCGTGCGCTCGCCTCCGAACTGGCGAACGCCGCGGCGCGCGTCAGCGAGGTCGACGCGCGCATGGAGCTGACCGCACGCGTCAACGGCCTCGACTCGCTGTGTGCGACGCTGCGCGCGCTGTGCGTTCCCAACAAGGAAGCGCCCGTGCACCTGGTGCGCTGGCTCGAACCGTCGCGGCACGGCCCGATCCTGTGCGGCGCGCCGCTCGACGTCAGCGCCGCGCTGCGCGAGCACCTGTGGAAGAGTGGCCGCGTCGCGGTGCTGACCAGCGCCACGCTCGGCCCGGGAGACGATCGCGAGTTCACCTGGCTACGCCGCCAGCTCGGCCTCGACGACGCCGACGCGCTGCGGCTGGGTTCGCCGTTCGACTACGATCGCGCGGTCGAGTTCGTGATCGAAGAGGCGATGCCCGACCCGAGCACGCAGGCCACGGACTACCGCCGCGAATGCACCGAACGCATCACGCGCCACGTGCAGGACAACGGCGGCCGCGCGCTGATCCTGTGCACGTCGTGGTCGTTCGTGCGTGAGCTCGCCGCGGCGCTGCGGCCGCAACTCGAACACCACGGCATCGAGTTGCTGGTGCAGGGTGAGGCGCCGCTGGCGAAGCTGCTGGCGCGCAAACACGAAGAACCGACCTCGGTGCTGCTGGGCACCGACAGCCTGTGGGAAGGCATCGACGTGCGCGGCGACGCGTTGACCCTGGTGGTGATCACGCGGCTGCCGTTCGCGAGCCCGGGGCACCCGCTGACCCAGGCGCGCCTTGCGGCGATGAAGGACCAGGGCCGCGACCCGTTCGGCGAACACTCGCTGCCCGAGGCGATCCTGAAGTTCCGCCAGGGTTTCGGCCGGCTCATCCGCAGCACCCAGGACCGCGGCAAGGTGGTGGTGATGGACCCGCGCATCCGCACCAAGGGTTACGGGCGGCGGTTCCTGGCCGCGTTGCCGTTCGGCAGCGAAGCCGGCGAGGTCTGACTTCCGCGAGCCGCGCGACAGGTTTGGGAGACCACCGGCGACAAGGCGCTATCGCTCTGATATCATTCCGATAGCCACAGACTCACATGACCACAACCCACGCCGACAAAGCCACTTCCCGCGAGACCTCCTACCGCAATCCGGGCAGCGGTATCAGCCGCTTGCTGCTGGGCCTGTTGATGTTGCCCGCCAGCATCGCCCTGATCCCGATCGGCGCCGCGCTCTGCAACCAACGCATGGTCTACCTGGGCCTGCCCCTGATCCTGCTGGGCGTCGTGGGCATCCCCACCAGCATCCTGGTCTTCCGCGGCCTGGTCCTGGTCAACCCCAACCAGTCCAAGGTCGTGCTGCTGTTCGGCAAGTACGTCGGCACGCTGCGCCAGGCCGGCTTCTTCTGGGTCAACCCGTTCACGGTGCGCCGCGTCGTCAGCCTGCGCGCGCACAACTTCAACAGCGACAAGCTCAAGGTCAACGACCTGCGCGGCAACCCGATCGAGATCGGCGCCGTGGTCGTCTGGCGCGTGCGCGACACCGCACAGGCCGCGTTCGACGTCGAGGACTACGAGAGCTACGTCGAGGTGCAGACCGAGTCGGCGCTGCGCCACCTCGCCTCGACGCACCCCTACGACTCGCCGCACGACACCGAGACCTCGCTGCGCGGCAGCAGCGAGCAGGTCAACCAGGAGCTGCAGCAAGAACTCGAACAGCGCCTGCAGATGGCCGGCATCGAAGTGCTCGAGGCGCGCCTCTCCCACCTCGCCTACGCCGCCGAGATCGCCGGCGCGATGCTGCAGCGCCAGCAGGCCGAAGCGATCATCGACGCGCGCACCCGCATCGTCGAGGGCGCCGTCGGCATGGTGCAGATGGCGCTCGAGCAACTGCACGCGCAGGGCGTGGTCTCGCTCGACGAAGAGCGCAAGGCGCAGATGGTCAGCAACCTGCTCGTGGTGCTGTGCAGCGAGCGCGGCACCCAGCCCGTCGTCAACACCGGCACGCTCTACGGGTAGACGTCTTGGCCGAGGAGAAGAAGGGCTTCCTGTTGCGCCTGCCGCCGCAGCTCTTCGAGGAGCTGCGGCGCTGGGCCGAGCAGGACATGCGCAGCATCAACGGGCAGATCGAGTGGCTGCTGCGGCAGGCGGTCAGCAAGCGGCGCGGTGGGGACGCGCCGAGCGAGGATCCGTCGGGCGGAGACCCTAGTAGCGCACCGTGAGACTCACGTAGGCGTAGTCACCGTCTGACAGGCCGGCGCGGTCCAACGCGTCACGAGCCTCGAGGTGTTCGTAGCCGAGCACGACGCCGAGGTGCGTTGGCCCCGACCAACGCGCTTCGACGCGCAGCAACCCGCCGATCTCCTTGCCGTCGACGTCGCTCGTCCGGGGATACGCACGCATGCCGCCGCCGTAGACGGCGTCGTCCTCGGCAAACCGCCACGCGAAGCCGTACTCGACCGACAGCCGCGTCTGCGGCAGCGGCGCGACGGCGATCCCGGGTGCGCACAGCACCAGGTTCGACAGGCTCAGGAAGCGCCCTTCGCCGAGGTAACCCGAACTCGCGTAGAGCTGGTGGAACGTGCGCACGGTTCCGGTGCCGCTGGCGCCGCCGCCCGACGCGACGTCGACGTGCAGCGTGAGGCGCGGTTGCCATGCACCGCCGTCGAGCAGCAGGCTCTGGCTCGCGAACAGCGCCCAGGCATCGACGTCGCGATCGCCGTGGTGTCCATGCTGGTGCGCCGCCGTGACGTCGAAGGTGAAGTGCGAAGTGTTGCCGCACAGCCGCGCGCCCAGCGTGTCGCGACGATCGTCCTGCGCGGCACCCACCAGCCGAACCTCCGGGATCTCGCTGTGCAGCCAGAACGGATCGAGGCAGGCGCTCGCGCCGCGCGCATCGCGCGCCAGCACGATGCCGGCGTTCGCGCCGCGCAGGCGTTCGTCGCCGTCGACACCTTCGTCGAACGCGCCCTCCCCCAGGCGCGTCGCGGCGAACTCGAACGCGCCCAGACGCAGGTCCTCGCCGTGACCGTAGAGCCGCACACCGTTCCAGGTGCGGTGCAGGTTGGGGCCATCGCCGAGGCTCACGAGCTGACGCGGGCCGTCGGCGAATTCCTGGCGACCGACCATGGCCCCGACGAGCAACCCGCCGACACCGCCTCGCGCCTCGACGAACGCCTGGCTGATCGCCGCGTCGTTCTCGAAGTTCGCGGGCAGCGCACCAGCTCCATCGAGAACCTGACCCGTGGCGATCTCGCCATAGGCCCGCAGCTGCGGATGCAACTGCAGGTCGGCGCCGAGCACGCCGCGCAGGAGGTCTTCACCGTAGTCGTCACCGCGCCGCAGTCGCGCGTTGTCGTAGCGGTTGGCGCGCAGGCGCAGCTCACCGCTGAGCGTGAGGAACGCGCCCGCACCGAGCGGCATCGCCTTGCCGAACGGCGCGTCGCCGTTGACGCGGGCCGCGGTCCAGTCCTCGGCCCATCGGCTGTAGTACCTCCCGTCGCCGGCCGACGGCCCCCACCCGGCCGCGTTCGCGGGGAAGGGAGCGCGGATCGTGGCCCGGTCCTGCGCGAACAGGCTGCCGACGAACGTCGCGAGGATCATCGCAGCGAGCGGCACGCGCAGGTCGCGACGGCTCATGCCCGCACCCCGCGCACGGCACGCGCGGCACGCACTGCCCACACCGCACCGACGCCGGCCGCGGCGGCGACCAACGCCGCCGCCACGCCGAAGGTCACGCGCATCGCGCCGCCCACCGCCTCCGGAGCAGCCTCGGCGACGTCAGCGGCACCACACGCGGCCGCGAACACCGCGCCCAACAACGCGGTGCCGGTCATCAGCCCGAGATTGCGCGACAGGCTCAGCACACCCGACACCACCCCGCGCCGCGCAGCCGCCACATCGGTCATCACGGCGGTGTTGTTGGCGGCCTGGAACACCGCGTAGCTCGAAGTCATCCCGGCGAGCGGCAGCACGTAGCCCAACGTCGTCACGCCACACGCCGCCAGCAACGCGGCGCCGACCGCGACGCCGAGCAGCCCCAGCCAGGCCATGCGCCGGGCCCCCACACGATCGACGAGGCGCCCGGCGGGCACCCCGGTGATCGCCGACACCACCGGCCCCACGGCCATCACCAACCCCGCCTGGCTCGCGGTGAGTCCGAGCGCGCGGGTCAGGTGGAACGGCCCGACGACGAGCGTCGCCATCAGCACGGCCGAGACGGCGGCGTTGGTCAGCAGCGCGGGGCCGAGCACGGCATCGCGCAGCATGCCCAGCGGGATCAGCGGGGCCGACGCGCGCCGTTCGACCAATACGAAGGCCATGGCGCCAACGACCGCCAGCGACACCAGCAGCGCGAGCTGGCCGCCAGAACTGCTGCGCCCCACGGTCATCCCCAGGGCCGCCGCGGTGAGCGTCGCGGCGAGCAGCAACGTGCCCCACACGTCGAAGCGTTCGCGGGCGCCTTCTCGGCCCGGATCGCGCGGCAGGTGCCGCAGCGCCAGCCCGAACGCCGCCGCGGCGAGCGGCGCGTTGACCAGGAACACGCCGCGCCAGCCCACGGTCGCGACCAGCGCGCCGCCGAGCGACGGCCCCAGCGCGGTGCCGATCGCCGACATCGTGCCGAGCAGGCCCATCGCGGCGCCGGTCCGTTCCTTGGGCACCGTCGCGCGCACCAGCGCCACCGTCAGGGCCGTCATCACGGCCGCGCCGACGCCCTGCGCCGCGCGCGCCGCGATCAGCGCCGGCAGACTCTGAGCCACACCACACGCGACCGAAGCCGCGGCGAACAGCGCCAGCCCGGCTAGCAGCAGCCTGCGTGTCCCCCACAGGTCGCCGAGCCGCCCCACCCCGACGATCCCCGCGGTGACCGCCAGCAGGTAGGCGAGCACGATCCACTGCACGGCCGCGAACGGCGCCGCGAACGCTGTCGCGAGCGCCGGCAGCGCGACGTTCGCGACGCTGGTGCCGAGCGAGGCGAGCAGCATCGCCATCGCCAGGCTCGCCATGGCCCACGGCGTCGACCGAGCCCGACTCCCATCCGCCACCACAACCGCACCGACATCACTTCGTGTTTGCATCGTTGATCGCAGGCTAGAACGGCCAACGACCAGCGGAAGGCGCGCCGTACGCACGCCACGAGTGCGCTGGACGCCATGCCCGGCCCTCCTATTCTCCCCCCTGCATGGACGGACCGGACTTCAACCTGCTGGTCGTGCTCGACGTGCTGCTCCGCGAACAGAGCGTCACGCGCGCAGCCAAGAAGCTGCGGCTGAGTCCATCGGCCATGAGCCGCGCGCTCGCCAGATTGCGCGAGACGACCGGCGACCCGCTGCTGGTGCAGGCCGGGCGCAAGCTGGTGCCTTCGCCGCGCGCGCTGCAGCTGCGTGAGCCCGTCGCCAGGCTCGTGGGCGAGATCGAAGAGATCCTGCGCCCGGGCGAACACCTCGACGTCGCGCGCCTGGTCCGCACGTTCACGCTGCGCAGCAGCGAGGGCTTCGTCGAGAACTTCGGGCCCGCGCTGCTCGAGCGCGTTCGCACCCAGGCCCCCGGCGTGCAGCTGCGCTTCCTGCAGAAGCTCGACAAGGACAGCGCGCTGCTGCGCGACGGTACGGTCGACCTGGAGACCGGCGTGATCGACGACGAGACCGGCCCCGAACTGCGCGCGCAGACGCTGTTCGAAGACCGCCTCGTCGGCGCAGTGCGACGCGAGCACGAGCTCGCGCACAGCAAGATCACGGCGAAACGATACGCCGCCGCCTGGCACATCGGCGTCTCGCGGCGCTGCCTCGAGCGCGGCCCGATCGACCACGCGCTGCGCAAGATGGACCTCGAGCGCCGCGTCGCGGCGGTCGTCGGCGGTTTTGCGGCGGCGCTGGCCGTGGCGCGGCGCTCCGACCTGATCGCCACGGTGCCCGAACGCCACAGTGGCGTACTGCTCGAGGGCATGCATACATTCACGCTGCCGGTCGACCTGCCGCCCATGAAGGTGTCGATGCTGTGGCACCCGCGGTTCGACGCGGACGCCGGACACCGCTGGCTGCGCGAGTGTGTGCGCCACGCGGTCGGTTGACGGGGAAGGCCGACCGGTCCCGGAATCCGCACGATCCAGCAGAATGCGTACAGGCGCCGCGCCACCGCGCGTCTTGGACCTCGTGACCTCCCCCGGACCAGACCTGCAGCGACTGCTCGACGAGGCGCCCTACGTGCGCCTGCTCGCGCGCCAGTTGCTGGCCGAACACGCCGACGACGTCGAGCAGCAGACGTGGCTGCAGGCGATCCAGCACGGCCCGCGCGGCGTCGACCGGCCGCGCGCGTGGCTGGCGCAGATCGTGCGCAACGTCGCCGCGAGTCTGTGCCGCACACGGTCCCGGCAGACGCCGCCGTCGCCGCGGGAGCCGGCCAACGTGCCGTCCTCGGCCGACCTGATGCAGCAGGAAGAGCAGCGCCATCAGCTCGTCACGGCCGTCGACCGCCTGCCCGAACAACTGCGCGCAGTCGTGCTGCTGCGCTACTTCGAGGGCCTGACGCCGCAAGCCATCGCCAGGCAGCTGGACCTGCCGGTGACGACGATCTGGAACCAGCTGCGCCGCGCCTTGCAGCTGCTGCGCGAACGCCTCGACCACGAGCACGGCGGCGATCGCCGCGCGTGGACCGTTCCCTTGCTGACCCTCGCGAAACCACCCGCGGTTGCAGCGGCGACGACGGCGGTCGGCGCCGCGACGCTCGCGGGTGTCGGAGCCGCGGTGATGACGATGAAGACCTGGACGAAGATCGCGGCGGTCGCCGCACTCTTGGTGCTCGCCGGAACCGCGGTGCTGCTGAGCAGCGACCCGGGACCGACGCCGCTGCCCGACGACGCACACCCACCGCGCGTGGCACAGGCCGACGTCGCCGGACCGCCACCAGACGGAACGATCGTGCCCGAGGCACCGACCCAACGGCAAGCCGACACGCTGCGCCAGGCCGCGCCCGTCGCCGCCGCGCCATCGGTCGCGCCGCCCGCGACGACCGGCTCGCTCGTGGTGCACGTGCTCGCTGCCGACAAGTCACCCGCGGCCGAGGTCCTGATCTGCGCGCGGCCGCAGCGCAGCGACGCGCGCACCGCCGGCGTGCGGCGGCGCGCCGACGAACAAGGCCTCGCCGTCTTCCACGACCTCGCCGCCGGGACGTTCGAGGTGACCAGCGACCGCTCCGGTTCGCGCCGCACCGAGATCGTCGCCGGGCAGACCACCGAGATCGACTTCGTGCTCGAGGCGGGTCTGTTGCTGAAGGGGATCGTCGTCGATGCGGCTGGCGCGCCCGTGGCGGGCGCGGCGATCGACGTCGTGTCGCTGCTGTCCGCGGCCGACTACGAGACCCTCACGCACTCGGGACCCGACGGCAGCTTCTCCGTGCCGCACGCGCCGAACGTGCTGCTCGTCGGTGCGCGCGCCGCGGGCTACCGCGCCTCGCAGCTGCAGGCGGTGCAAGGCCGCCCCGGCAACGCCTTCGAAGTTCGCCTGGAGCTCGGCGGTGGCGGCGGCTGCGTCGAAGGCGAGGTCGTCGATGCGCAGGGAACGCCCGTCGTTGGCGCGCTCGTCTGCATCGGCAACAGCTCGATGCGCGGAGCCCCCGACGGCTCCAACAGGGCTCCCGCCCTGCCTGCGCTCGTGCGCAGCGACGAACAGGGCCGCTTCCTGGCGATCGGCGTCGCGCCCGGCAACCAGGCAGCCCAGGCCCGCGCGGCGGGCCACGCACCATGGCGGGGCAGCTGCGAGGTGACCGGCAGCGTGGTCGTGCCGCTGCGCATCGTGCTCGAGGCCGGCGGCGCGCTGCGCGGCACCGTGCGCGCCGACACCGGCGAGCCCGTCGCGGGCGCGTTCGTGAGCATCGGTGACCTCGCGGACTTCCGCGGTGTGCTGACCCACACCGCCAAGGACGGGAGCTTCGAGATCGCGGACCTCTCCCCGGGTCCGGTGACCGTCGCGGTGCGGCATCATCGCTTCGGCAAGTCCAGGCAGGCCGCCCTGGTGATCGGCGCCGCGACGACGCAATGTGAGGTGACCCTGTCACGCGGCGTGGTGTTTCGTGGCCGCATCGTCGACGGCGACGGCGAGCCGATCACGACGGCCCAGGTCGAGTACCGCTGCAACGTCCCGGTCGAGGGATTCGACTGGGTGGATCAGACCGACAAGAACGGCGAGTTCGAGCTGCAGAACTGCCCTGCAGGCGAACTGCTGAACGTGCGGATCCGCGCTTCGGGCTACGAACCGTTCGATCTGAGCCGCGTCGACCCGGCCGCGGGACCCTACCAGTGGACGCTGCAGCGGAGTTCGGCGGGCCGCGCGCGCATCACCGGGACGATCACCGCCCCCGACGGCGTGCCGCTGGCCAACGTCACGGTCGACGCCTACCAGCGCAGCGGCGAAGGCAGCGCCGCCACGATCACGCGCAGCGACGGCCGCTTCGACTTCCGCAACCTGCCGCCCGGTGCGTGGCACCTCACCGCGCGGGCCAACGACTTCCCGCTCCTGATCGTCGGCACCCGCACGCTCGCCGCGGACGCGACGTGGGACCTGGGCCAGCTCGGCATGGTGGTCGGTGGCACCGCCGTGGTCACGGTCGAGGGCGACATGGCGAACGTGTATTTCCGGTCGCTCGACGCCGAAGGACGCATGCGCAACGACTGGAGCAAGGACGGCAACACGGTGCGCTCGCAGCTGCTCCCGCCCGGCGAGCACCGCCTGCTCGTCTCGGGACCCGACGTCGTCCCGCAGGCGATCGCGTTCACGGTCCGCAGCTCGCAGGACACCGCCATCGCCGTGCAGCTCGGCACCGGCACGCGCCAGCGCTTCGCGTTCGGCACCGCGGGGCTCGACCCGCTGCCGCAGCGACTCGTCGTGCGCGTGCTGCGCGACGGACAACTGCTGCGCCACGACGTGGTGCTGCCCAAGACCGGCGCCGATGCCCCCGACTCGACCTGCCTGCCCCCGGGTGACTACGTCGTCACCGTGTCGGCCGACGACCGCGAGCTCGGGCGAGCCGCCTTCACCGTCACCACGACCGAAGCTGCGCCGCTGCGCCTCGAACTGCGTTGACGGCCCAGGCGGGCCGGTCCCGATTGACGCAACCCGACGCGAGCCGATGATCCCGTGATGAGAACGGGCCCCCTGCTGCTGGCAACGGGTCTGCTCGCGGGCCTCGCCGCGGCGCAGGACGACTCGCGCGAGCAGAAGCGGGTGCTCGCACAGCTGCAGCAGGACGAGCCGCGCATCGTGGCTCGCGCCGCGCGCGACGCGCTCGCGATGCCGCACCGCGAGGTGACTCAGGGGCTGCGCACGGCGCTGCAGGCGTGGACGAGGCGCGAGGTCGAACACGCGGAGCTGGCGCGCCTGTTCCTGCTCGATGCGCTGCTCGCGCTCGACGAGAAGCTGCCGGCCGACGCGCTGTTGCCGTTCCTCGACGACCCGCTGACCGAACCGACCACGCTGGTGCTGTTGTGCCGCGATCCGCTCGTCAACGAGCGGCTGTTGTTCGAGCTGTTCCGCGAGCGGTATTGCCCGGCCAAGGGCTGCAAGAAGAACGACGTGCGCCGCGCGCTGCTCGGCAACGTGCTCTGCAACCAGCGCGCGCCAGGGTTCGCCGCGCACCTTTGGCGACTCGCCGAACTCGACCTGCACGTGACCGTTCGCGACGGTCTGCCATCGGCGGCGCAAAACGTCGGCTTGTGGGTGCTGCCGAACCCCGAACCCACGCCGCCGCCTCCGACGGGGTTCCCACCGCTGCCGCGCTCGCGCCTCGGCATGCGCCTGCAGGGCCACGACGACGCGGGCAAGCCGGTGCCGTTCCCCGTCGATCCCGACGTGCTCGTGCTGACCGACACGCCGACGCGCATCGAACTGCAGCCGGCGCCCGCCCCATCGCCAGTGCCCGCTGGCTTCGACTACTGGGGCGGCGGCGCCGAGAACATCGCCAGACCTTCCCTGTGGCTGGCCACGATGTCGGGCGTGCGCGAGAACCTGTTCTCGATGCGGTATCGCCACCTCGACCTGACCAAGGGTGAGCCGACGCAGCTCGTCACGAAGTGGCGCGACGACCTGCAGGAGTTCAAGGCCGGACTGCGCGACGCGCTCGTCGCACACGAAGCCTTGTCGGCCGAAGAAGCCGCGGCGTGCAAGGACTCCGTCGCGATCGACTACATCGACTACCGCGGCGACATCAGCAAGCCGCTGCCGGAGTCGCTGACGACACTCTCGCACCTGACGGCGAAGGAACAACGATGAATGCATTCGAGGCATGGTTCGCGCTGGCGCTGCTCGCGACGACCGAGGCGCTGGCGCAAGAGAACAACGCGACGAATGTCACCAACCTGTGCACGGCACTCGCGAGCGACGACGCGCGCGTCGTCGCGAAGGCCGCTGCCGACGCCAGGCTCGTCAAGGAGCGCGCCGTGACCCAGGAACTGCGGCGGACACTCGACCGCTGGGCCAAGGACGATCACGAGAACGCCGAGATCGTGCGCCTGTTCGTTCTCGACGCGCTGGTCGCGCACGACGCCAAGTTGCCAGGCGACCAGTTGGCGCCACTGCTCACCGAGCCGCTGACCGCAGCCCCCGC
>CAYMPV010000041.1:0-43937 GCA_964392305.1 uncultured candidatus Brocadiaceae bacterium | reverse complement strand
GTGCGGGGGCAGCCGGTGCGGGTGCGGTGGGCGCGGCCGGCGCTGCAGCGGGCGCGGGCGCGGCGGCTTCGCCACCGGCGGCGCCGGCGTCGATCACCGCGATGACGCTGCCCACCGGCACCACGTCACCTTCCTTGCAGCGCAGCTCGGCGATGACGCCCGTGAAGGGCACCGTGATCGTCACGGTGGCCTTGTCGGTCATCACCTCGACGAACTCGTCCTCTTCCTTGACCGCCTGGCCGGCCTTGACCTTCCAGCTGACGATCTCGCCTTCGGCGATGCCTTCGCCGATGTCGGGGAGCTTGAATTCCTTCTTTGCCATGTTCGTGATTCGTGGGGGATGTGGTGTCGGAGGTCGGGCCGGCGGCGCGCGATGGCGCCGGCAGGCTCACCAGACGAAGGTCTTCTCGATGCCGGCGAGCACGCGCTTGCCGTCGGGCATGTAGAGGTGTTCGAGGGTGTACGGGAACGGTGTGTCGAAGCCGGCGACGCGCACGATCGGGCCCTCGAGGTACTCGATGCACTTCTCGGCGATCAGTGCCGACAGCTCGGCGCCGTAGCCGCAGGTCTTGGGCGCTTCGTAGACGACCACGCAGCGGCCGGTCTTCTTGACCGACTCGAGCACGGTGGCCTCGTCGAGCGGCACCAGCGTGCGCAGGTCGACGATCTCGACGCTGCGGCCCATCGCCTCGGCTTCCTTGGCCGCCTGCTCGCAGACCGGCACCATCGCGCCGTAACACAGCAGCGTCACGTCGGTGCCCTCGCGGGCGATGCGCGCCTTGCCGATCGGCACCACGTGTTCGCCGAGCGGGACTTCACCCTTGGCGTGACGGTAGAGCGCCTTGGGCTCGAGGAACATCACCGGGTCCTCGTCGCGGATCGACGCGATCAAGAGGCCCTTGGCGTCGGCGGGCGTGCTCGGGATCACCACCTTGAGACCCGGCGTGTGGCAGAAGTAGGCCTCGCTCGACTGGCTGTGGTAGTGGCCGCCGCGGATGCCGCCGCCGTAGGGCGAACGGATCACCATCGGGCAGGTGTACTCACCGCCGCTGCGGTAACGCATCTTCGCGGCTTCGCTGACGATCTGGTCGAAGGCCGGGTAGATGAAGTCGAGGAACTGGATCTCGGCGATCGGGCGCATGCCGTAGACGGCCATGCCGACGCCGGCGCCGATGATGCCGCACTCGGACAGCGGCGTGTCGAAGCAGCGCTGCTCGCCGAACTCGTCCTGCAGGCCCATCGTCGTGCCGAACACGCCGCCCTTCTTGCCGACGTCCTCGCCGAACACGATGACCCGGTCGTCGTTGCGCATCTCGGTGCGCATCGCGTCCGTGATCGCCTCGAGCAGCGTCATCACCTTGGTGCCGGGCGTCGTTTCGCCGGTCTTCGCTTGGGTAGCAGTCATGGCAGTTCTCGCAAATCGATGCGCCGTTGCGGCGCGAATGGGGTGGGTGGGTGGCCGACGCGTCGGTGCCGCTCAGTGTGTGCTCAGAGCGGGAAGAAGCCGACCTCGGCGCCGACGCCGCCCTTCTCCATCAGCTCGTGCAGCTGCTGGCGCTGCTCCTTGAGCTGCGGCGTGAGGTTCATGTAGACGTCGTCGAACAGCGTCTCGGGGCCCGGGTTCGGCAGCGCCTCGGCGGCTTTGACCGCCGCGGCGATCTCGGCCTTGGCGGTCTCGACGCATTCGGTCTCGAACGCCTCGCTCCAGAGCTTCTTGTGCTCGAGGTACTGCCGGAAGCGCGCGATCGGGTCCTTCTTCTTCCAGGCCTCGAACTCCTTGGCATCGCGGTATCGCGCGGCGTCGTCGGAGCTGCTGTGCGAAGCGATGCGGTAGGTGACGGTCTCGACCAGGGTCGGGCCCTCGCCGCGGCGCGCGCGATCGACCGCTTCCTTGCAGACGCGGTAGACGGCGAGGATGTCGTTGCCGTCGACGCGCACGCCGGGCATGCCGTAGGCCTCGGCCTTGATCGCCATCGATTCGCTGGCGGTCTGCTTGCCGCTCGGCACCGAGATCGCCCAGCCGTTGTTCTCGCAGACGAACACCACCGGCGCCTTGTAGACGGCGGCGAAGTTCAGGCCGGTGTGGAAGTCGTTGCTGCTGGTGCCGCCGTCGCCGCAGAAGGTCATGAACACCGTGTCGTCGCCGCGGATCCTCGCGGCCATGCCGGCGCCCGCCGCCTGCGTCAGCTGCGTGCCGATCGGCGAGCTGATCGAGACGAAGTTGGCCTCGCGGAAGCTGTAGTGCACCGGCATCTGCCGGCCCTTGCTGGTGTCACCCGAGTTGCCGAACCACTCGCTGACGACCTTCTGCAACGGGATCTCGCGCAGCAGCAGGATGCCGGGCTGGCGGTAGGCGGGGAACAACCAGTCGCTGTCGGCGAGCGCGAACGCCGCACCCAGGTGTGAGGCCTCCTGGCCCGTCGACTGCAGGTAGAAGCCGATACGCCCCTGCCGCTGCAGCGCCAGGCCGCGATCGTCGAGTTGGCGCGTCGCGATCATCAGCCGATACAGCCTCTTGAGCTGGTCGGCCGACAGGTTGGGATCCTTGCCCTTCTGGGCCTTGCCGTCCTTGTCGAGGATCGAGACGAGTTCGAGGGTCATGAGTGGTTCGACTCCAACGGGGTCTCGGCGGCATCGACGGCGCGGGCCGCTTGCAGCGCGCGCCGCTGCCGCAACATGCCGGCGATGTAGAACTCCGCCGCCTTGTAGCTCGAGCGCACCAGCGGTCCCGAGGCGACGTAGAGGAAGCCCTTCTTGAGCGCGCGTTGCTCGAGCGCGGCGAATCGCGCTGGCGTGACGTGCTCCTTGACGGGCAGGTGTTTGAGCGTCGGCCGCAGGTATTGGCCGAAGGTGACGACGTCGACGCCGAACTCACGCAGGTCGTCCATCGCCTGCTCGACCTCACGTTCGCTCTCCCCCAGGCCGAGCATCAGCGACGACTTGGTGACGATGTCGGGGTTGAGCTGTTTGGCGGTGCGCAGGGTCTGCAGCGACCGCACGTAGCCGCAGCGGTGGTCACGCACGCGCGGCGTGAGGCGCAGCACGGTCTCGATGTTGTGCGCGTAGACGTCGGGTTTGCCGGCGAGTACGCGGCCGATCATCTGCTCGGTCGAGAAGGCGTCGTTGGCCAGCCAGTCGCCGACGAGCGCCTCGACGAGCATCTCGGGGTTGCGGCGCTTGATCGCCGCGATCGTCTGCGCGACGTGGTCGGCGCCGCCGTCGGGCAGGTCGTCGCGGTCGACCATCGTCAGCACCACGTACTTGAGGCCCATCGCCACGCACGACTCGGCGACCTTCTCGGGTTCCTCCGCATCGACCGGCGTGCCCTGGCTGTGCGTCTTGACCGCGCAGAACCGGCAGCCGCGGGTGCAGGTGTCGCCGAGCACCATGAACGTCGCCGTGCCGCCGGCCCAGCACTCGCCCATGTTCGGGCAGCGGGCCTCTTCGCAGACCGTGTGCAGCCCGCGGTCGCGCAGCACCTTCTCGAGCCGCGCCACCGTCGGGCCCTGCGGCAGCGGCACCTTGAGCCAGTCGGGCTTGGTGCCGGGGGTGATGCGCTTGTGGGGGATCGAGGACATGACGCGGCGGAGTCGCGCGGCCGGGGTCGTGGCCGCGGTCGGCGAGGAGGCGGGAAGATAGGGATCGCCACCGCAGATGGCCAATTAGATACCCCGGAGTATCCAACGCCCATGGCCCGGGCGGCGGACTGGATCAAGTCCCGCCGGATCGCGCCCAGCCGTTCCTCATGGGTCGCAAGACCCTGCCCCGAAGGCCGTAACGTCGCCCGTCGTGGCAGGCCCGGTTCAGAACGTGCCGGTGATCGCCACCGTGAACCCCGGCTGACCCGCGCCGAAGGTCGCCGCCTGCACCGACAGAGTCGTGCCGGCCGGCAGCCAGTTCGGCGCCGTGAACGTCACCGTTTGCAGTCCGGGCGGGCACGACAGGCAAGGCGTCGTCTGCGTCAGCAGGCCGAACGTCACGGTGACCACGGGCGCGTCGAGGATCAGGCCGTTGCCGAGCGGCGGGATCGGGATGCACTGGTTCGCGCCGGTCGAAGCGAACAAGCCGAACAGCGCCTGCTGGTCACCCCACACCGTCACCGTGATCGTGTCGCCGGCGAGTGCGGCGACGGGCAGGTTGGTGCAGCTCGGCACGAAGCTGCGCGTCGAGGGGCCGAGGGTGCCGGCCCACGACAGGCCCGGGCCCGTGAACTGGGCGGGTGCGGTGCTGGTGAGGCCGGCGATGGTGAGCGCGACGGTGAGCGCGACGGCGAACGAACGGGCGATCCGGTGGTGCATGATCGGCTCCTCTTGGGGCAGCGGGTCGAAGGGGCACATGTTACCGCGCGGTGCCCATGGCCTCAGCGAGTCAGTTCCTCGAGCCGACGCAGCACGCAGCCTGCCGGCAGGTCGGTGGCGAGCTCGGGCACGTCGCGCCAGCGGCGCAGTTCGGGGCACAGCGGCAGACGGCGTGGCGCGGCGGCGTAACTCGGGCCCAGGTCGTCGACGACGACTTCGCTGATGCGCGGGCACAGACGTGCCGCCAGCAGCGCGACGACGCCGGCTTCGCCGAGCCCGACGAGCCGAACGGGCTGTGTGCCCGGCAAACTCGCGCAGACGATCGCGGTGTCGAGCGCCGCCTGGTAACCCTCGCCGCGGCCGAGCAGTATGCCGTTGCGCTGCCACGCCGAACGGAAGCGCGCCCATTCGCCGTAGGGGCGGGGGTCGACCAGCACGGTGTCGCCGCTGACGTTGAGCCACGCGGGGGCACTTGTCAGCAGCGTCGCGGCGCCGCGTGGATCGACGACGACCGTGAAGCCGCTGGAGAGCTGTGTATCGTCCCACCGGTAGCGGATCGGGATCGGCACGCCGTCGTTGCTGCGAACGGAGGCGCCGTGCCAGTCCTTCGCCCCGTGCCATCCATGCGGCCGTGGTGCGACGCGCAGGTCGAGCCCGGGCGCGAGCTCGGCGAGCGTCGCGACGGGGGGGCGGCGCGCCAGATGCTCACGCGCCATCGCGCCGGGGTCGATCGTCGCGTTGGCACGTGCCTGCAGCAGCGGCCGCAACGCGTCGGCCGCGAATGGCGCGAACTCGGGCTCGGCCCACGTCCTCGCGTAGTAGCTCGGCATGGCATCGAACTCGTCGAGGCGCCAGAACTGCGTCTGCAGGAACGAATAGACCTCTTCGCGCATCGGCCGGTCGTAGTTGTGCCCTTCGTCGGCGAAGCGCGAGCGTGGCCCTTCGCCGCCCAGCCGCGCCCAGTGCGCCGTCAGCTCCGGCAGGCCCTGCTGCGGAAAGTTGTGTGTCCAGTCGCCGCTGACGCTGCCGAACATCGCCGGACGCGGCGCGAACACCGCGCACATTTCGGGCACATCGGTGCCCGCGGCGAGCCGCGGCGTGTGGTTGCAGCCGCAGTGCGCGCTGGTGTCGGCCACGATCTCGTGCAGGTAACACGCCATCACCATCGGCGCGGCCGCCGCGAGCCGGTCTTCGAGGGCCATCAGGTAGTAGGTCTGCTGGCCGCCGCCGCTGGCGCCGGTGACGCCGACGCGCTGCGGGTCGACGTCGTCGCGCGCGAGCAGCAGGTCGAGCGCGCGCTGGTTGTGCCAGGTCATCGCGCCGACGCTGTTCACGCCCGTGGCGACGTCCTCGACGTGCACCGAATCGACCGCGAGCGTGACCCAGCCGAACTTCGCGAACGCCGAGCAGCGCGCCTGGACGACCGGGTGGATGGCGCCGTCCTGCCAGTGGCCGTGTGGGCACAGCATCGCGGGATGCCTGCCGGCGATCGCAGGATCCGGCGACCACAGCCAGCCGGTGGCGCGCTGGCCCGGAAAGCCGATCCACGACACGCGCTGCAGGCGCACGCCGTCGCGCACGATCTCGCCGTGCACCTGCACGTCGAGCGGCACCGCCGCCGGCGGCGGCGACAGGCCCAGCGCGTCGGCGACGTGCGCACGCACCGCTAGGCGGCGCGCGGGCCAGTCGGCAGCGGCGCGTTCGGCGAGGCTCGGCGTCGAGCGCGGCAGTACGCGGTCGCGCAGGCCGGCGAGCGCCTGTTCGCGTTCGGGGAGGCTCAGCACCGGCGCGAGCTGCGAGAGCAGTCCGGCGCGGCTCGTGCTGCGTTGGAGTTCGACCTCGTCGAGGTCACCCGCAAACGGCTGGTGTGCGCCGATGTTGTCGCCGAGGCGCAGCTGTGCGGTGGGCGCGACACCGTGGCCGAGTTCGCCGTGGGCCTGCAGCACGTCGTCGACGAACAGCGCCGCGCCGTTGCTGGCCGGGTCGTAGGCGACTTCGATCGTATGCCAGTTGCCGTCGTCGACGCGCTGCTGTGACAGCAGCTTGATCGAGGTCCACGACCACGCTTCGAAGGAGATCTTCCCCGGCTGCCGGCCGAGCACGAGCGAGATGCCGACGGCCTCGCCGTCGCGCGCCATCAGCGGCGTGCAGAACCCAGCGCGCGTCGTGCGCAGCCGGCAACGCAGCGTGAACGGCTGGCGCGAATCGATCGGGCAAGGCCCGACGTCGATGTGGTCGTCCACACCGTCGAAGCGCGCGGCGCCGCCGATGGCACCGTCGGTGATCGTCACGGCGCCGTGCCACGTCGCGTCGCTGCGTTCGAGCGGCAGGTGCACCGGCGGCTGGTCCGTTCCTTGGGGCTGAAGGCACGCGGCGAGGCAGATCCACGCGATTGGCAGCATGGCGGCACGATAGCCGGTCGTTAGGATGCGACGCGGCCCTTCACCTCCGACCCCGCCCACCGACCCCATGAAACGCCTGCTGCACCAGGTGAAGACCTACGTGTTCCCGCCCAAAGCCGAGGCGGAACCGGCGCCGGTGCTGGCGGCCGCCGACTGGCAGTTGGCGATCGATCGGTTGCAGCAATGGTCGGTCAAGTACGGGCACGCGCCGTGCCTGCCGGGGCGCTGCAACGTCTGTGGCGAGGCGACGGCGTTCTTCTGCAAGGACCCGGCGTTGGCGCGTGAGTCCTACACCTGCGGCGGGTGCGGCACGACGAGCCGCTATCGCGCGATCGCGAGTGGGGTGCTGCGCTGGTTCGCCGAACAGCTCGACGTGCACGCCGAGTCGCTCGCGGGCCTGCGCGAGAAGAAGCTGCCGCGCAAGGTGCGGGTCTACGACGCGCAGTTGCCGTTCTACTACAACACCTGCAGCTACCCGCTGCCCGACCTGCTGGCCGCCGTCGATGGCGTGCAGGTGATGTGTTCGCGGTTTCGCGGCGCCGATCCGCTCGGTGCGCCGATCGAAGGGCGCGAGGCGGTGGTCAACCCGGCCGCGAGCAACCAGAACCTCGAACGGCTGACGTTCGCCGACGCCAGCTTCGACCTCGTGATCACCAGCGACGTGATGGAGCACGTGCGCCTCGATGCGCTGGCGCACGCCGAGATCCGCCGCGTGCTCGCGCCGGGCGGCGCCTACCTGTTCACGGTGCCGCACTCACGCACGATGGCCGCGACGATGCATCGGGTGGCGGTGCACGATCCTCTCGATCCGGGTCAGGACGAGTTCGTGATGGAGCGTGAGTATCACGGCGACACCAACGACCCCGAGAACGCGGCGTTGTCGTTCCGCGTCTACGGCACCGACCTCGACGAGACGCTGCGGAGCCTGGGGTTGTCGGTCGACTACACGTTCTTTCCGTTCGGCGGCGCCGGCGTCACCAGCGGCGTGCTCAACACCGAACTGTTCTACTGCAAGCTGCCCGGATGACCGTGACCGACGCCGACCTCGCCGCCCGCCTCGCGTTCGCGACCCAGATCGCCACCGAAGCCGGCCGCCGCCTGTCGGCGCTGCGCGCCAGCGGCCGCTGGACCGACGAGAAGGTGCTCGGCGACGTCGGTGATCAGGCGGCGGACGGATATCTGCAGGGTTACGTTCGTGGCCGGTATCCGCTCGACGCGCTGTTGTCGGAGGAGACCAAGGATTCGGCGGCGCGACTCGGTGTCGACAACTGCTGGATCGTCGATCCGCTCGACGGCACCAAGGAGTACCGGTCCGGGCGCCACGACTGGGCCGTGCACGTCGGCTTCGCGATCGGCGGCGCGCCGGCGCTGGGTGCGGTCGCCTTGCCGGCGATCGATCGGGTGCTCGCGGGTTGCTGTGTGTCCGGCGAGGAGCACGTCGAACTCAGCGGCGTGGGCGGTGATTGGCCGACGCGGCTCGCGGCGGATGGGCCGGCTGGCGAACGGCCGCTGCGCCTGGCCGTGAGCCGCAGCCACACGCCCGACTGGGTGCAGGAGTTCGCGCGGCAGCTCGGTGGCGCCGAGTTCGTGCCGTCGGGCAGCGTCGGCTTCAAGGTCGCTTTGCTGCTGCTCGGCAAGGCTGACGCCTACGTACACAAACCCGGGCTCAAGGAGTGGGACACGTGTGCGCCCGAAGCGATCGCGCGCGCCGCCGGTTGGGCCGTGTGCCGCATCGACGGCAGCACGCAGCGTTACAACCAGGCCGATGCGCGCAACGACGAGATCGTCGTTTGCCGGCCGGCGCTGCAGGCGCGGGTGCTCGAGGTGCTCGCCAGGTGCGCGCCCCGGTGAGCGGCGGTCGTCGTCGGCGCCCATGACACCGAAGCCAACGCGCCCAGGGTCGCCGTTTCCGGTCGCGGCCAAAGTCCGCGGCGCGCCGCGCTCGATGAACAGTCGGCTGCCACTGGCCAGGTCGCGGCGATTCCCTAACCTGCTCACCGCTGCAACGCCGGCACGCCAAGCCCGATGACCCTCGTCCGCCACTACGACGCCGCGACTGCAAGCCGTGGCATGTTCAGCTACGTGTTGCCCATGTTCGGCTATCCCGGACTGGTCTGGCGCAACCGCTACATGATCCAGAACTTCCTGCGCCGGGAGTTGCTGGGGCGATTTCACGGCTCGTTCCTGGGGGTCTGGTGGATCCTCGTGCAGCCGTTGTTCCAGTTCGCCGTCTACTACTTCGTGTTCGGCGTGTTGTTCGCGCAGGGTCGCGGCGGTAGCGCCGGCGATGCCCCGTACGCGATCTACCTGTTCTCGGGCGTGATGCTGTTCCACTCGTTGGTCGAGGCGACCAGCCAGTCGTGCTCGGTGGTGGTGGCCAACGGCAACCTCGTCAAGAAGGTCGCGTTTCCTTCGGAGTTGTTGGTTCTGCCCGTGGTGCTGAGTTCGCTGGTGCTCTACCTCGTCGGCGTGGTGGTCTGCATTCTCGCCGGCATGGCGTTGGACGTTCTGCATCCGGGGGCGTTGATGTTTGCGATGCCGCTGGTGCTGATCATCCAGCTGGCGTTCTCGACGGGGTTGGGGCTGCTGCTCGCCAACCTCGACGTGTTCGTGCGCGACACCTCGCAGCTGTGGCGCATCATGACCATGGCCTGGATGTTCCTGACGCCGGTGTTCTGGGAGCCGCAGAACTTCCTCGCGCTGTTCAGGGGCAACGAATGGGTCGGGCACCTGCTCTTCAACCTCAACCCGGCGTATCCGCTGCTGATGGCACAACGCATCACCATCGGTCTCGACGACCCGAACATCGCGCCGCAGCTCGGCGATTTCTGGACGCACGTCGGGGTCGCGGCGCTGTGGTCGATGGTCCTGGTCGTGTTGGGCTACACGTCGTTCGTGAGCCGCAAACACAAGTACGCCGACCTGATCTGATCCGGGCTCTCGCCGGCGGTGGGTGCGACTGCGCGCCGTCCGCGAACGTCATCGGGCCGCGGATCAGCGTTTCGTCGGCTCGATCACCCAGTGGTGATCCTGCAGGAACAGCCCCAGGTCCTTGGTGCGGTTCTGCACGATCAGGCTGTCGGTCGCCGGGCGTTCCTGGAAGCGGTGCACACCGTCCTCGTCGAACAGGTAGAGCACGATCGTGAACTTGCCCGACAACAGCCGGATGTGGTCGAGGAACAGCGTCACGTGACCTTCGTCGAAGTCGATCGACTTGCCGTCGAAGTGCGTCGCGTGGGTGAAGCACTCGGTGCCGTCGTTGCGGCGCGCGCCGATCGCCAGGTTCAGGCGTTCGCGCTTCTTGCCGTTGCGAAGGTGCACGCGGATCGCTGCGTCTTCCCCCGGCGCGAAGGTGTTGCGCGGCAACATCGTCTTCGGATCGACGATCACGCCGTCGAGGATGCGTGGCATGTCCTCCGGCGGCGTCTTGTTCTGCTTGGCCGCCGCGCTCGGCGTCGCGTCCTCCTGGACCTTGGCGGCGTCGTTCTCGTGGCTCGCGTACTCGTTGGTCACGGTGACCGAGTCGGCGATCAACTCGGCGCGGCCGTGGTTCATCCAGATCGCGCGTTCGCAGATCTGGCGCACGTCGTAGAGCGAGTGGGAACAGAAGAAGATCGACTTGCCCTGCTTCTTGTAGGCCCAGATGCGGTCGACGCACTTGCGCCGGAAGTTCATGTCGCCGACGGCGAGGATCTCGTCGATGATCAGCAGATCGGGTTCGGTGGCGATCGCGACACTGAAGCCCAGGCGCGCCTGCATGCCCGACGAATAGGTGCGCAGCGGCGCGTGGATGAAGTCGCCGAGCTCGCTGAAGTCGACGATCTCCTGGTACTTCTTCTGCGCCTGTTGGCGCGAGAAGCCCATCATCGCCGCGTTCATGAAGATGTTCTCGCGGCCCGAGAAGTTCTGGTGGAAGCCGGCGCCGAGCTCGAGCAGGCTGGTGATGCGGCCGTTGACCGAGTAGCTGCCCGTGGTGGGGTAGGTCGTGCCGCTGAGGATCTTGAGCAGCGTGGACTTGCCGGCGCCGTTGGAACCGATCAGGCCCATGCACTCGCCGCGTTTGACGTCGAAGGTGACGCCGTGCAACGCGTTGACCTCCTTGTGCAGCTTCTTGCCCTTGTTCCAGGGCAGCTTCTCGAAGATGCGGTTGTAGGGGTTGCCGTAGATCCGGTAGGTCTTGCCCAGGTTCTTGGCTTCGATGACCGCTTCCATCAGCGCACCAGCTTGCGGCTCCGCAGGAACGTGACCACGCGAGCGATGTTGGTCGGCAGCGGCGTGTCGACGGTGTCGAGGTGCAGCTCGGGGGCCGTCGGCGCCTCGTAGGGTGCGTCGACGCCCGTGACGTTGGCGATTTCGCCGGCGCGGGCACGGGCGTAGAGACCGTCCTCGTCGCGAGCTTCGCAGGTCGCCAGCGGCGCGTCGCAGAACACCTCGAAGAAGTTGTCGCTGCCGATCAGCTTGCGGGCCTCTTGCCGTTCGAATGCCATCGGCGAAACCAGCGCGACGATGGTGCTGACGCCTTGCGTGAGGTTGAGGCGGGCGAGTTCGGCGGCGCGGCGCTGGTTCTCCCAGCGGTCGGCGCCGCTGAAGCCGAGGTCGCGGTTCAGGCCCAGGCGCAGGATCTCGCCGTCGATCACCTGCACGTGGTGCTGCGCGTCGAACAACGCCTTCTCCACCCCGTAGGCGAGCGACGACTTGCCGGCGCGCGGCAGTCCCGTGACCCACAACACGAACGGTTCCTGGCCCAAGCGCGATCGACGGTCTTCGGGCGTGACCTGACGCTTGCCGTGCAAGCGCACGTTGCTGCCGGCGTCGGCGCTGGCGCCGCGGCGGCCGATCGCGTCCTTGGCGATCTTGCGTTCGACCACCATGCCGGCGCCGACCGTGGCGTTGCTGAGGCGGTCGATCAGGATGAACGCGCCGGTGCCGCGGTTCTTGGTGTAGGCGTCAGCGGCGAGGGGCCTCGCGCACTCGAGGCGGATGCGGCCGACCTCGTTCATCACCAGTTCGGGCGCGGTTTCACGGTGCAGCGAGCCGACGTTGATGCGGTATCGCAGGTCGGTCACCGTCGCTGCGGCTTGCGCGGTCGTGTGTTTGATCAGGTAGCGGTTGCCGGGGCGCAACGGCGCGCCGTCGAACCAGACCACCATCGCCTCGATCGAGTTGGCGAGGTCGGGCGCGTTGTTGGGCGCGACGATGGTGTCGCCGCGGCTGATGTCGATCTCGTCGGTCAGCGTCACGGTGACCGCCATCGGCGCGAACGCCTCCTGCAGCGGACCGTCGAACGTGACGATCGACTTGACCTTGCTCTGCTTGCCCGAGGGCAGCACGGCGATCTGGTCGCCGACCCGGATGAGGCCCGAGGCCAGGGTGCCGGCGTAACCGCGGAAGTTCAGGTCGGGCCGCACCACGTTCTGCACCGGCAGGCGCAGATCGACGAGGTTGCGGTCGCTGGCCAGGTGCACGTTCTCGAGGTGGTCGAGCAGCGGCGAGCCCATGAACCACGGCATCTGCTCGCTGCGCCGGACCACGTTCTCGCCCTTCAGCGCCGACATCGGGATGAAGTGGATGTCGCGCACGTTCAGGCGCGCGGCGAACTCGGAGTAGGCGTCGCGGATCTCGTTGAAGCGCGTCTCGCTCCAGTCGACGAGGTCCATCTTGTTGATCGCGACCACGAAGTGCTGGATGCCGAGCAGCGAGCAGATGAACGAGTGGCGGTGGGTCTGTTCGAGCACGCCGTGGCGGGCGTCGATCAGGATCACGGCGAGGTCGCAGTTGGATGCGCCGGTCGCCATGTTGCGCGTGTACTGCACGTGCCCCGGTGTGTCGGCGATCACGAACTTGCGCTTGTCGGTGGCGAAGTAGCGGTAGGCCACGTCGATGGTGATGCCCTGCTCACGCTCGGCCTGCAGGCCGTCGACGAGCAGCGCCAGGTCGAGGTCGTCGCCGGTCGTGCCGAAGCGGTCGGAGGCCTTCTTGGTGGCCGCGAGCACGTCGTCGAACACCATCTGCGAGTCGTAGAGCAGCCGCCCGATCAGCGTCGACTTGCCGTCGTCGACACTGCCGCAGGTGAGCAGCCGCAGCATCTCGCGGTTGCCGTAGCGGGCGAGGTAACCCTCGATGCCCTGCTCGTCGATCTCCTTGGCGTAGGACATCAGAAGTAGCCCTCGCGCTTCTTGTCCTCCATGGAGCCGCCCTCGTCGAAGTCGATCACGCGGCCCTGTCGCTCGCTGTCGCGACTACGCAGCATCTCCTCGATGATCTTGGGCACGGTGTCGGCGGTCGATTCGATCGCGCCGGTCAGCGGATAGCAGCCGAGCGTGCGGAAGCGGACCATCTTCATCTCGGGTCGCTCCCCGGGCTCGAGCGGCAAGCGGTCGTCGTCGACCATGATCAGCGTGCCGTTGCGGCGCACCACGGGGCGTTCCTTGGCGAAGTAGAGCGGCACCATCGGCAGGTTCTCGCGGTGCACGTAGAGCCAGACGTCGAGTTCGGTCCAGTTGCTGAGCGGGAACACGCGGATCGACTCGCCCTTGTTGACGCGGCAGTTGAACAGGTTCCACAGCTCGGGCCGCTGGTTCTTCGGGTCCCACTGATGGAAGCGATCGCGGAAGCTGAAGATGCGCTCCTTGGCGCGGCTCTTCTCCTCGTCGCGGCGCGCGCCGCCGAACGCGGCGTCGTACTGACCGGCGTTGAGCGCCTGCTTGAGCGCCTCGGTCTTCATCACGTGGGTGTGGCGCTGCGTGCCGTGCGTGAACGGGCCGATGCCCTGCGCGATGCCCTCGGGGTTGATCCACTCCTCGAAGTCGAGGTCCAGCTCCCGCACCAGCCGATCGCGGAACGTGATCATCTCGCGGAACTTCCACGTCGTGTTGACGTGCAGCACCTTGAACGGGATGCGCGCCGGCGCGAACGCCTTCTGGGCCAGGCGCAGCATCACGCCGCTGTCCTTGCCGATCGAGTAGAGCATCACCGGCCGTTCGAACTCGGCCGCGACCTCACGCATGATGTGGATGCTCTCCTGCTCGAGCTGCTGCAGGTGGCTCAGCGCGTACTTGTTCATTGCGGGTCGGCGGGCGCGAACAGGCCGCGCGCGGTGAGCAGGTCGTGCACGGCGGTGACCGAGGCTTGCAGGTCCTGGTCGCCGGTGTGCAGGTGCAGGTCGGGTTCTTGGGGCGCTTCGTAGGGCGCGGAGATGCCCGTGAACTCGGCGATCTGGCCGGCGCGCGCTTTCTTGTAGAGGCCCTTGGGGTCGCGCGCTTCGCACACGGCCAGCGGCGCGTCGACGAACACCTCGACGAAGTCGTCGCCGACGATGCGCCGCACCTGTTCGCGGTCGGCGCGGTAGGGGGAGATGAACGAGGTCAGCACCAGCACGCCGGCGTCGGCGAGCAGCGCGGCGACGTGGCCGACGCGGCGGATGTTCTCGGTGCGGTCGGCGGCGCCGAAACCGAGGTCGGCGCACAGGCCGTGGCGCACGTTGTCGCCGTCGAGCACGTAGGTGAGACGGCCGGCGGCGGCGAGGCGCTCCTCGAGCGCATGGGCCACGGTCGATTTTCCGGAGCCCGACAGCCCCGTGAACCAGACCACCGCGCCGCGTTGACCGAGCAGTCGTTCGCGATCGCCCCGGGTGACCGCACCAGTGTGGCGCGTTAGGTGACGGGGATGGTCGGTCATCGGCGGTCGGCGAATCGGCGGCGAACAGGGTCGCGGTGGCGTCTTCGACTGTCAATCGTCTTGTTGCGCCCCGCCACCTGACCGCGGATGCGAAGTCGGCATCGCATCGTGCTGACCGCAGCCGAAGCCGCGGTGCGAAGGGACACTCGGCCGGCGGCATGGGCGATCAGACGGCACCAGACTCCGGCGACGGGACGCACGCGACGGTTCGCCGCGGTGCGCGCGTTGGCGCCGCCGGCACGACGCCGAGGTGGCCCGTGCGGGCGGCATGCGCTAGAACCTTCGCCTCGTTCTGCGCCCCACGGCGCGGCGGGCGGCTGCCCTGGCCAGCCCCGTCGCCGGGGTGAATCGGCCTTCGTCCGCGGCCCGTCCCGAGCCGATGTCGGCAAGAGGTTCGCGGTTCACCGCGGACCCTCTGTCCGTTCGCGCTGCCACCTCACTCGACACCCTCAGCATTCGGCCATGAAGATCGCCGTCGTCGGCACTGGATATGTAGGCCTCGTCACGGGCTCCTGCCTCGCGGACGTCGGCATGGACGTGACCTGCGTGGACGTCAACGCCGCGAAGATCGACAACCTCAAGAAGGGTGTACTGCCGATCTACGAGCCGGGTCTGGAGGACATCGTCGAGCGCAACGTCGCCGCGGGGCGTCTGCACTTCACCACCGATCTGGCCGAAGCCATCGTCGGTGCCGAGGCCGCGTTCATCGCCGTCGGCACGCCGCCCGGCGAGGACGGCAGCGCCGACCTGAGTTACGTGCTCGCCGTCGCCAAGGGCATCGGCGAGTGCATGACCGACTACCTCGTGGTCGTCACCAAGAGCACCGTGCCCGTCGGTACCGCCGAGAAGGTGCGTCGGCAGCTGGCCGCGGTGCTGCAGCAGCGCGGCGTCGACATCGCGCACGACGTCGCCAGCAATCCGGAGTTCTTGAAGGAGGGCGCGGCGATCGAGGATTTCATGAAGCCCGACCGCATCGTCTGCGGCGTGCAGAGCGAACGTGCCCAGGAGGTGCTGACGCGCCTCTACAAGCCGTTCACGCTCAACGGCCACCCCGTCTACTTCATGGACGTGCCGTCGGCGGAGATGACCAAGTACGCGGCCAACGCGATGCTCGCGACGAAGATCAGCTTCATGAACGACATCGCCAACCTCTGCGAGGTGCTCGGCGCCGACGTCAACATGGTGCGCAAGGGCATCGGCAGCGACGCGCGCATCGGCAACCGCTTCATCTACCCGGGCATCGGTTACGGCGGCAGTTGTTTCCCCAAGGACGTCAAGGCGCTGGTGCGCACCGGCGCGGAGAACGGCTACGCGCTGCGCATCCTGCAGTCGGTCGAGGACGTCAACGAGGACCAGAAGCACGTCATGGTGCGCAAGGTCAAGAAGCACTTCGGCGACGACCTGCGCGGCAGACACTTCGCGATGTGGGGCCTGAGCTTCAAGCCCGAGACCAACGACATGCGCGAGGCGCCGTCGCTGGTCATCTGCGAGGAGTTGCTCGCCGCCGGCGCGACCGTGACTGCCTACGATCCGGTCGCGATCGAGGAGAGCAAACACATGATCGGTGACCGCATCGCCTACGCGAAGGACGCCTACGCGGCGCTGCCGGGCGCCGACGCGCTGCTGCTGGTGACCGAGTGGCGCGAGTTCCGCGTGCCCGACTGGCGCAAGGTCGGCAAGCTGCTGCGACAGAAGGTCGTCATCGACGGGCGCAACATCTACAGCGGTCCCGAGCTGCGTCAGCTGGGCTTCGCCTACGCCGGCATCGGCGTGCAATAGACGTCAAACCCGAGTACCGCACATGCCTCGCATCCTCATCACCGGCGCGGCCGGGTTCCTCGGCTCGCACCTCTGCGATCGATTCATCGCCGAAGGTTACGAGGTCGTCGGCATGGACAACCTGATCACGGGTGACCTGCGCAACCTCGAGCATCTGTTCCCGAAGAAGGAGTTCACGTTCCATCACAAGGACGTCAGCAACTACGTGCACGTTTCGGGACCGCTCGACTACATCCTGCACTTCGCCTCGCCGGCGAGCCCGATCGACTACCTGAAGATCCCGATCCAGACGCTCAAGGTCGGTTCGCTCGGCACGCACAACTGCCTGGGCCTGGCCAAGGCCAAGAACGCGCGCATCCTGGTCGCGTCGACCTCCGAGGTCTACGGCGATCCGGCCGTGCATCCGCAGACCGAGGAGTACTGGGGCAACGTCAACCCCGTGGGGCCGCGCGGCGTCTATGACGAGGCCAAGCGTTTCCAGGAGGCCATGACCATGGCCTACCACACCTACCACGGGGTGCAGACGCGCATCATCCGCATCTTCAACACCTACGGCCCGCGCATGCGGCTCAACGACGGTCGCGTGCTGCCGGCGTTCATCGGCCAGGCGCTGCGCGGCGAGGACCTGACGGTGTTCGGCGACGGCAGCCAGACGCGTTCGTTCTGCTACGTCGACGACCTCGTCGAAGGCATCTACCGGCTGCTGCTCAGCGACTATCCCTATCCGGTCAACATCGGCAACCCCGACGAGATCACGATCCTGCAGTTCGCCGAGGAGATCATCAAGCTCACCGGGACCACGCAGAAGATCGTACGCAAGCCGCTGCCCAAGGACGACCCGACGCAGCGGCGTCCGGACATCACCAAGGCCCGGCAGATCCTCGGCTGGGAGCCCAAGGTGTCGCGCGCCGAAGGTCTGAAGATCACCTACGCGGCGTTCAAGAACCTGCCCAAGGAGGTGCTCTACAAGCAGGAGCATCGCGACTTCGAGGGTTACGTGCGCAAGTGACCGAGGTTGTGCAATGAAAAGGGTCCTCGTCACCGGCGGTCTGGGCTTCATCGGCTCGCATACGGCCGTCGAGCTGATCGGCCGCGGCTATCAGGTCGTGATCGCCGACAACCTCAGCAACACGCGCGCCGAGGTGCTCGACGGCATCGAGGCGATCGCGGGAACGCGGCCGCAGTGGGTGGACGTCGATCTCGCCGAGCCGACGGCGTGCCGCGCGTTCCTCGCCGGGCACCATGACCTCGCCGGCATCATCCACTTCGCCGCGCACAAGGCGGTCGGCGAGTCCGTGCACAAGCCGCTGCAGTACTACCTGAACAACCTGGGTTCGCTGGCCCTGCTGCTCGAACACGTCGCCGCCCACCCGGCGTGCGGCTTCATCTTCAGCTCCTCGTGCACCGTCTACGGCCAGGCCGACGAGTTGCCGATCCGCGAGGACGCGCCGATCAAGCCGGCCGAGTCGCCGTACGGCAACACCAAGCAGGTCGGCGAGGAAGTGCTGCGCGATGCCGCCCGTGCCCACGCCTTCAAGGCGATCGCGTTGCGTTACTTCAACCCGATCGGTGCGCACCCCAGCGCGCGCATCGGCGAACTGCCGCTCGGCGTGCCGCAGAACCTCGTGCCGTTCATCACCCAGAGCGCCGCCGGTCTGCGCGGCGCGCTCAAGGTGTTCGGCAACGACTACCCGACGCGCGACGGCACCTGCGTGCGTGACTACATCCATGTCGTCGACGTCGCGCTCGCCCACATCTACGCGCTCGAACGTCTGCTCGACGGCGCCACCGCCGAACCGGTCGAGGTGTTCAATCTCGGCACCGGCACGGGATCGACCGTGCTCGAAGTGATCGAGGCGTTCGAACGCGCCACCGGCAGGAAGCTGGGTTACGAATTCGCGCCGCGGCGGCCGGGGGACGTGGTCGCGGCGTACGCGGACACCACCAAGGCCAGTCGGGAGCTGGGCTGGAGGGCCGAGCGTTCGCTCGAGCAGTCGATGGCGGATGCGTGGCGGTGGCAGGAGGCGTTGGCGGACGACCAGGACTGAGCGGAACAACGACGCAATGCGCATCGCGATCCTTTCCTACGAGTATCCTCCGGAGACCGGCTTCGGCGGTATCGGCACGTACTCCTATTACCAGGCGCGCGCCCTCGCCAAACTCGGACACGACGTGCATGTGTTCGCAGGGTCGACGAAGGACGGGGTCTGGCACAGCGAGCACGAAGGCGTCAAGGTGACGCGCATCAAGCGCGAGGGCTGGTTGCACCGCCTGCTCGGTGATGCGCGACGGATGCGGGCGTGGTGGTTCCAGAGTCGCGTGTCCACGGCCGTGAACGCGCACGAGGTCGTCGCCAAGGAGCACGCGAGGAAGCCGTTCGACTTCATCGAGGCGCCGGAGTGTGGCGGGGATTCGGTGGTGACGAGCGCGTTGCTGCAGGTGCCGACGGCAGTGCGTTTCCACTCGCCAGCGCGCCTCATCATGAACATCTACGACACGCCCAGGATCGATCGAGAGCTGACGGCTTTCGTCGAGCAGTTGGGCATCAACCAGGCGGAGGTGCTCACTTCATGCAGTCGCTGGCTGGCCGACGAGGTCGCGGCGAAGATGCGCGAGCCCAAGCCCATCCACGCGATCCCGAACGGCATCGACGTGGAGCTCTTCGATCGCGACGAGGGGATCGACGTGTACGAGCGGTTCGGCCTGCCGCGGGACAAGCAGCTGATCTTCTTCGCCAACCGCATGGAAGAGCGCAAGGGCGTGCACATCCTCAAGGCGATGGTGGAGGCGACGCTCGCCAGGTATCCGAACATCGCCTTCGTGTTCGCTGGCGCGGACCTGTTTGGCTGGATGGAGAAACGCATCCTGCCTTGGGTGAGGGACAACCATCTGGCGGATCGCTTCTTCTACCTGGGCAAGCTCGGCCTGGCGGAGGTGCGCGCGTGTCTGAAGGTCAGCAGCATCTTCCTGATCCCGAGCCTGTGGGAGAACTGTCCCTACTCGTGTCTGGAGGCGATGACCGCCGGGCGCGCGATCGTGTCTTCGGATTGTGGTGGCATGCCCGAACTCGTCGAGGACCGGCGCACGGGTTTGCTGGCGCGCAACGGCGATCCTGATTCGTTCGTGGAAGTGCTCCGCGAGATGATCGAAGACGAGGGGCTGCGGGAGCGCTGCGGTGCGGCGGCGAGGGCGGAGATCGAGGCTCGGCTCACCGACACATCGACTGCTGCCGCGACGGTGAAGGTCTATCAGTCGTGGATCGACGGGCAACCAGCAGCCGCGCTGGCTGCGAGGTCGGACTTCGGTCGCGCCGGTGGTCCGCCGGTCGGCGCAGCGGTTGGCGAGATCGCCGACCTGCGGATGCGGCTGGCGATGTCTCAGGCGAGGATTGAAACGCTCCAGGCGCGAGAGGCCGAACTCAAGGGGCGCCGGGAGTGGCGCTGGGGCGCAGCCATCCTGAACGTCCTGACGCTCGGTAACCGCCGCAGGCCGTAGGCCGCGGTGGGTGCAGCCTGAGGGCGGACGTCAAAGGGCGAACATGTTCTTCGAGCGCTTGTATTCCTCAGTGCGCTCCATGATGTAGGGCTGCGAACCGAAGTCCATCAACAGGGGGGCGTCGGTGAGCTTCTCGAATGCCAGCACCTTGCCGAGGTCCTCCACAAGCCGGTATTCGGGCTGCTTCGCGAGCATCCGAGCCAACTCCTTGACGGAGTGCAGTTGCACGTCGTCGACCAGCAGGATGCCGCCCTTCTTGAGCATCGCGTTGACGTAGCAAAAGTCGACGAAGACCGTCGGCCATCCGTGTCCGCCGTCGAGCAAGCCGAGGTCGAAGTGGGTGCCAGCTGCGTGCTCTGCCTGAGCGATTCCCGGCAGCACGATCTCGGAACGCTCGACCTTCTTCTGTAGAGGTGAACTGTCGAGGCCATGTTCCGTGCAGTAGGCCTCGATGCGGCCGAACAGATCGGGTGCCGGAGCGATCGTGATCAGCCGTTTCGGCCGTGCGAAGAGGAAGGTCAGTGTCGAGTTGCCGGCTCCGGTCTCGATGATCGAGTGGCCACCCGTCGGGCCGCCAGCGAGCAAGTAGAACGACCGCAATTGCTGATCGTAGAACCCTCCGGTGTTCCATTCCTTTCCGCCGTCCCAAGTGTGGAGCAGTGGGAGATTCTGAAGGTAATGCGCGAAGTCCGTCATGGCAGTGGAGGTTGGGACGTGTTGAAAGGGACTGGGGCGGGTGCCCCGGTGAGATCAAGTGATTCTTGCTAGGCGCGATATGCGCGCAGGAATTCGTCGTAGTTCGTAGCGATCGTCGGGGGTGGCTCGATGCGCAGGGACGAGAACCAATCGGCCGTGGCCGCGATCCTCTCGATCGCAGCGCGCAGAGATGCAGGGTCTCCTGCAGCGAAGAGCCTGCCGTTCTCATCGTTCCGGACGACCTCATTCAGTCCCCCGAGGTCAGACGCCAGCACCGGGACGCCCGCCGCGAAGGCCTCGAGTGCTACGAAAGGGGTATTCTCGTACCACGTGCTTGGGATGATCAGCGCGTCCAGTTCGGCGAAGACATCCGCCGCGGATGCCGCACCGTACTGACCCATGAATCGGATGCGTGGGTCGCCGTCGGCCAGTGCCAGAAGTCGGTTGATGTAGTCCTGGAACATCGGCTCCTGCAAACGTCCATAGACGAGGAGTTCGACCTCGAGGTCGCTAGCCCTTACTGCCTCGACGGCGACGTGCGGTGCCTTCCAGGGCGAGAGAACCCCGCAGAAGCCGAGGCGCATGGGGCGGCGAGGACGATGCACAAGACGCGTGACGATGCGCTCCGGCTCGAGGCCGTAGGGCAAGATGCGCATCCGGTTCGCGGGAAAGCCGTTCTTGGCGAAGACGCTCGCGAGGAAGCGAGAGGGGGCGATGACGACGTCGGCGATTCCCAAGTGCGTGAGCTGACGAGCAGGCCGCGCGAGCAGTGCGGCGAGTCGCTCTTCCGGCGCGCTCGAGGCTTCGGGGGCATGAGTCGCCGCCTGCACCCTGGCGAGCTCAGGGTGCTCGCACGGGACGCAGCCGCGGCCCCCGTCCGGGGGGCCGTTGCACAGGGATCCATCCTTGCGCAGCAGCGTGAATCTGGGGCAAAGGAACCAGTAATCCGTCAGACTGACGACCGTGCGTAGGCCGTTGCGGTGCGCCTGCGCGATCAGGTTCGAGCCAAGCTGGCGCAGGTGGAAGAAGTGGACCGCGTTGGGGCGGACCTCGTCGAGCACTCGTTGGAACCACCCGTCGAGATGGAGATTCTCGTAGTCCTGCAGGACATCGTTGGGGTTCATGCGCCGCCAGTGCATCAGCCGGATCACGCGCAGGCCGTCGTATGGCGCGTCGAAGATCCTCACGGGTGGAATCTCGTCCTCGCGGCGACCATCGAGCGAGAGCACCGTCACCTCGTCTCCCCTGCGGCGGGCCTCGCGAGCGCTCGCCAGGCAGTACTGCTCTGTGCCCGAATGGCAGTCCGGGAAGAACTGATGGATGACGAAGAGGAGGCGCATCGCGAACGGCGGCGCCCGCAGGCTAGCCCCGATCTCGTTTCGAGTCACTCCCCAACAGATCTCCAGTGCTCGGTCTCGATTCCGGTCCTTGCATGGCGTGATCAAGATCGCGACTAGGCTGGTCGAAAGACCTGCTGAGTTCCGCCACTTCCGGCCGTGTTGTCATGGCGCCATCCGGACTGTTGGTTACTCTCCGCCGCCCTGCCTGCGCCTCCGGACTCGAATCGATGCCAGTTCGTCTGATCTACAACCACATCGAGCACCATGCTGCCCACTCCGGCTACGATCAGCTAGCCAAGTACGTGCGTGCCAAGGCCTATGTCGACGGGCCGTTGTATCGGCTGACCGGCATGCTTGGGTATCGACGCCTCGAAGCGTTTCCCGCATACCACACTCCTTGGTACTCGGGATGGGCGCTCCGACGCGAATTGGCCATCTGTGCGCGATCAGCACTGCTGCCCGCCCGGACCTTGTTTCACTGGTTCTACGCCGAGAACGATGTGCGCGTCTGCTCGCAGTGGCGCTGGCGCTGGAACAACAAGTTCGTCGCCTCGTTCCATCAACCGCCTGAGTACCTCGATGGGCACGTCGCCGACAAGTCCTACATTCGTGGACTCGACGGTGTGATCGTGATGGCTGAGTCCCAGATTCCGTACATGAGTCAGTTCGTGCCGCGGGAGAGGATCTACTGTGTGCCTCATGGCGTCGCGGTAGACCACTGGAAGCCGGATCCGATGGTCGCGAGGAGTGAGGAGGCGACCTTCCTCTTCGTGGGGGTCTGGCTCCGGGACATCGAGATGGCCAAGGCGGCGATTCGGAAGTGTGCGCATGCTGGTTTGCCTGCCCGTTTCCGCATCGTGACCTTTCTCGATCGTGTGCCGGAGTTCGAGTCCTTGCCCAACACGACGGTGATGACGAAGATCTCGGACGAACAGCTGCTGAACGAGTACCGCTGCGCGCACGCGCTCTTCCTACCGCTCTCGATGTCGACGGCCAACAACGCGATCCTCGAGGCGATGAGCTGCGGGACTGGCGTCATCAGCACGCGTACCGGAGGCATCCCCGAGTATGTCACCAACGAGTGCGGTGTGCTGGTTCCTCCCGGGGACGTCGATGCGGCCGTGGCGGCAATCCGTGAGTTCGCGGAGAGCAGGGAACTCGTCGAGCGGGCGGGTGCCGCGGCGAGGAATCGTGCGATCGACTTCTCGTGGGAGAAAATGGGCAAGCTGCAGGAGGATGCGTACAGGCGCATCCTGCGCGGTCGGTAACCGTGGTCTTGATCTGATCACGGTATGTTTGTCATGGACGAGGGCGGTCGAGTGATGAAGGCGAAGGTGTTCTGCATTGGAACCCTGAAGACGGGTACAACGTCGCTGGGGAGGGCGTTGAGCATTCTCGGCTACCGCCACACAGGGTACAACGCAGACCTGTTGGAGGAGCTCAAGAGAGGCAACACACAGTCGTTGCTGGACTTCGCGAACGATTACGACGCCTTCGACGACTGGCCCTGGGCGGTCGGAGATTTGTACGTCGAACTCGACCAGGCCTTCCCAGGGTCCAAGTTCATCTACTCGGATCGCGACTTGATCTCCTGGGCGAGGAGCTACTTCCGCTACTTCTACTCGGATCTGGACTGGGAAGGCGGTCGCCCGAGGGATTTTGAAGAGGAGTTCCCGGAGAAGATCGTCGAGCGTCGAGATCGCAAGAGGCGCATCTTGCGGTACTTTGCAGAGCGACCGGGGGATGTTCTGGTGATCAACCTCATGAGGGGCGAAGGCTGGGAGGAGTTGTGCCAGTTTCTAGGCCTGCCGATCCCCCAGGAGGCCTTCCCGCACGCGAACAAGACCAAGGACGGATGATGCGCCGGCAACGTCCAGCCGTCGGGTGCTGGGCTGCGCGCAGTGCCTTGACAAGAACTCTCCGAGGAGCGTTACGAGTCAGGTAAGAGGGACTGCTCGATCTCCGCGGTGATCGATCTGGCGCGAGTCTCGATGTTTGCCACCTGCTGCAGCGCATCCAAGGCAAGCTTCGCGGAGGTGCCGTCGGTGACCCCTGCGGCGAGCAGTCCTAGGGGGTGCGCCCAACCCACGACCCCGAAGGGGTTCTCGTGCCTCATGGAGAGGGCCCTGGCGCGAAGGGCGTAAGGTAAGCCGATGGCGAACTCCTTCTGCTCGTAGTAGTGCCACGCGAGTTCGATCAGCGCATCGAGCTGCACGGGTTGCACTGCGACTGAGTAGGCGAGAGTGCGCAGTGAAGCGTCGAGATCGCCCATCCGTCGATACGCCCGGGCACGGAGAGTCAGCGCCTCGAGGTGGAGCGGAGAACTGATGGCGATTGCTTCGACAACCGACGGGATTCTCGTGTGCTCCCCCGCGGCGTCGAGCCGCCAAGCTTCGGCGACGATCTCACGGTCGTCGCTGGTAGCCTCGTTTGCAAACGAAACGAGCCCGAGGCGTTCGTGGATGGTGGACAGGGCTCGGGTGGCCTCTTCCGCGCCGTGCGTCAGGATTGCAAGGCAGGCGAGGGCGTGGGCGGCAGGTATGAGATCGCTGCTCTTCGCCATCGCGAGTCGCGCGTGGAGGAGGCCCTCCTCGTGACGGTTCGCGTCGTGGCAGAGCCAGGCGTATTCCACGTGACCCTCTGAGCGGCCTGCGGCCTGTTCCAGCGCTCGGTCTAGGACCTCTTGCGCCTGCGGAAGACGCCCTGCCCGGCGCAGTGCGCGTGCTCTTGGGATCGCCGCCGAATAGGGGTCCTTGGGGAGGGGGCCGATTGCGTCGAGTGTCGCCAGAGCGGCATCGAAGTCGCCGCTGCGCTCGAGGCGCCATGCGCGGTTGATGGCAATCTCCTCGCGAGCCTTGTCCATGTCTTGCAGCGCGCTTCGCAGTTCTGACACGATCGGTCCCTCGGGCTGTGCCTGCTCGAGTGCAGTCAGGGCGTCTGTCGCATCACTCGCATCACCGCGCAAGATCGCTAGCGAGCCGAGCGCGTGGGCCCACGCTGCGGTGCCGGCCAGGTCCTCCGGTTCTGTCAGCGAGCGGGCGCGGCGGGCGAAACCGAGCCCGGCCTCCGCGTCGCCCTCGTCGAAACTGAGCCACGCGAGTTCGACGAAGGTGCTGGGGTCGGTGGGCAACGAAGCGAATGCGCCCTCGATTGCCTCTCGAGCCCGCGTGAGCTGTCCCATTCGGCGGAGTAGGCGTGATCGCAACACCCCGGCATGTCCCCGGTGCAGTGACTCTTCGTCGACGTCGGAGAGCGTTTCTAGAGCGTCAGCGAAGCGGCCCTGGTGCTCAAGCTTCCAGGCCTCCCGGATCGTGCGCTGGTCGTTCTGTGCACGGCGTGCCGCGGTGAACTTCGCGGCGAGAGGCTGCGCCCTGGTGATGAGGTCTTCGATCTGCGGCAGGAGCCTCGTCCATTCGTCCGTTGCAGGCTGTGCGAGGATGTCGTCGCGCCAAGTCTGCGCCATGCGCATCACGAGGTCCCACGCACCATGCGTCTCGGCATGGTGCAGTTCGGCGCGCGCGGTCGCGGGTGTGTCGATCGGGAGGCGCCGTAGTTCCGGCACCGACATCAACCCGCCATGGATCGGGTCGCGATCGGTCGGGTACGGATTGGGGCGCTTCTTGCCCTCGCGTCGAGCAGAGAGTTCGTCTCGCACCATCGCCTGAAGGTGCGAATACGACTGTTCGTTGCCGGCGACCGGCAACTCGTTCGCGAGTCGTTCTCGCCAACGGGCGAAGTAGTCGTCGATGTAGGACAGTTCCTCGGTCGGCAAGTCGTAGAGAGTGGTGTCAGACGGGTGCAGGCAGGTGTTGATGTGGATGTAGACGAACTTCCTGGCAGCCCACTGGTACATCACCGGCAGGTGGTACCAGTTGAAGCGGGTCTCGGTCGTGTTCAGGCCGACCCACAGCTTCTTGCGATTGCGGAGATCGAGCAGCCACTGCAGGTTCTGCATGCAGACATCGTGCTTGATGCCGATGCGTTGCCTCGCGTGGATCTCCTCGTAGATCGCATCGACGCTGACCGCAATCTTGATGAAGTTCAGGCGCTCGATGTAACCCTTGATTTTTGGGGTGATCGCCGTCCCGTTGGTGTTGACGTAAATCTGTGTCTTGGCGCCCGTCTTCTCGAGGATGTCGAGGATGCGCAGGTGTTCCTTCACCAGGAAGGGTTCGCCGCCGTAGAACTCGACGTAGCGCACGTGTGGCAGCGTCTCCTCCATCTCCTTGAAGAACTGTTCCCCGTAGGGAGGCGGTGGCAGAGGGGGGAGCTTCTCGCGTTCGTTGCGAATCCGATGCGACAAGGTGCCGTTGCACATCACGCACATCAGGTTACAGACGTTCGAGAGTCGAAAGATGATGACTGTCGGATACCGCGGATCCGCGGTCGTCGCCGGGAAGGGGTCGAAGTGCTCCTGCGCGAAAGCGTTGTGAGGATTGCCGGAGCGGATCTGTCTGGCGCAGTGGCGGCAGTCCATCTCCGAGATGCGGTAGTCCAGCATGTTCTGCCGGAGTCTGTTCCAGTCCTCGCTACGGAAGATGTCGAGCCACGAGCTCGTGTTCAGGTTGCCGATGAAGCGATGGAAGTGGTTACACGTCGTGACCTGTCCCTGTGGCCCGAGGTCCATCACCACGAAGGGAGCATGGCAGAGGGTGTGGACGTCGCGGAGCGCCGATGCCGGTCTCGTCGCGTCGTAGTCGGCGATCGTCAGTCCTAGACTTTCGCCCTCGAGGTTCAGGATCGGGCGAGTCGGTTCAGGGCTGTTGTTCAATGGAGCGGTCATCCTGCAGGTGGTAGTTGCGGGAGGATGATACTCCACCCTGTGGAGCAGGCCAGGAGTCGCCCCCAGGGGCACTGCGTCCATGGCATCGACGACTCTTGGCATCGCCGCGGGTTCGCTGATCCGGAGCGATTCAGTTCTGTAGCAGCCCCCTGACGGCTCGTGCGAGCGCCGCCCTGCTCCTGGCGTCGCAGAAGAGCTGCGCGTGACGCTTCTTGGCTGCGGCGCCGAGTCGCGAGCGCAGGTCGGCATCGGCGGTCAGTTCGACGATGCTGTCGGCGAGTTCGGCGTTTCTCCCCGTGGGCGTCAGGATGCCGTCGACTCGGTCGCGCACTGCTTCCAACGCCGCAGGCCCAGCCGAGCTAACGATCGGGAGTCCTGTGGCCATGGCGCCCAACAGGCCCAAGTCGATCGCTTCGATGTCCGGACCCTCGCGCCAAGGAGCTACGAAGATCGCCGGGCGCCTGGCGATGTGCGCGCGCATGCTGCCAGGTGATGGCTGGTCCTCGAAACGAAGGTCGGCTTGAGGTAGGGTTTGAAGGGCCGCGCGTAGCCAAGCCGCGCCCGCCTGGGAACGGGGCGAGGTCGGATTCAGCACAGCGAGCATCGCGAGTTTGAGCTTGGCTCCCTTGGCCGCCGCGATCTGCGCGGCCGCGACGAAGTCGTGCCATCCCGGATCACCGGCACATCTCCCACCGACGACCACCGTGATGCATGCGTCTTGGGTGTCGCGGACTTCGTCCGCGGAGACCACCCATGGGCGCAGCAGCAACTTGTCGACGGCAACGCCGTGATTTTGCAGCGCATCCATGATGCCTTGCGAGCGCGCAACCAGGAGTGAGGCGTGCACCAGCTGGCGCTGAGCCAGCTCCGTCGTCGCGTCCGGAGTCGTGTTCCATCGGTCGACGAAGGCGCACCAGGGCTTGTTCAGCAGGCGCGCTGCCAGTGCGGTTGCCAGGAGATCGTCGGCGCCGCCGCTGACCAGGAGCGTGGCATCGGCACGTTCTGCTGACCTCGCGAGCGTTAGGTGAGGGCCGAGCAACTGCAACGTTCGAGAGGGGTCGCCCCCGGTCAAGGTAGAAAGGTCGCCGAGCAGGTCGGCGCAGCTACCAGAGGAGCTCCTCTCGAAGTGACGCAGCAGGCTTCTGCTCCGTTCCGGGAAATGCCAGATCGTCGTTCGAGCAGTCTTGTCCGTCAGCGGCTCGTTGCCGTCGCGCACATCGGCCGACATGAGATCCGCGGCCGCTTCGGCGCAGACGATGCGCAGGTCGTCGAGTGACGCGGCCCCGATTGTTGAGGTGAACAGTGTCGGGCGGCTTGTGCGCCAACTCGGCAGCCGTGGGCGGAGCGCCCGACCGAGCAGCGAGAGCTTGCGTCGCCACTTCCGTAGTCGGCGCAGGTACTTCGCAAAGTCGCTCCCGACAATCAGCCTGGTGCCCCTGAAGGTGAGCATCCCGGACTGTTGCAAGTGCTGCGTAGCGAGCACTTCGCCGGTCTGCATCGCCAGGGATCCCTGGAACAAGGCGTCGCGTTCGCGGTCCTGGGCGGCGCGTCGGACTTCGGCGCGAAGGTGATCTTGCAATTGTCCGCGTTCGATCTGCCTCTCTGCCCTCTCGGTGGCGAGGAGTGTTTCGAGTGCCTTGGATTCAGCGGTCCGCCGTTCGACAAGGCTTCGCAAGCGGTCGCACTCGGCGGCGCCGGCCGCCGCCTCCTCCAGCAGGGCCGAGTGTGCAGCGGTTACCTCTGCCAGTCGAGCCGCCATTTGCGCGTGGGCGGACCTCGCTTCGCGCAGCTCCGATCCGAGTCGCTCAAGGTCCTGAACAGCCGAGGCCAGCGCAGTGCTGGCCTCGGTCTCGGCTGCTTTCGTGCGAGCAAGTACCGCCTCGACCTCGGCCAGTTCTCGGTGTGCCGAGGCAAGCCCTTCCTGTTGTCGCGCGATGGTCTCCTGCAGTAGCTCTGCGTCTGCCTCTTGAGTGCGTAGCCGGTCTTCGCAATCCCTCAGTCGGCTTGACTGCCAGGCGAGGGCGCCTCGCAACGCGTAGACCGTGTCGCGGTGGACCTTCATCTTCACTTCCAGCCGCTGCGCCTTCAGCTTGCTGGTTGCAAGCATCGCATCGACCTCGCGCTGGGGCATCCGTTGCAGGGTCGCTACCCGTGTGGCGATCTCGGAGGAGGCTGTGCTGTTGCGTTCCAGTTCGTGGCCGCCGATCAGTTCGTTGAGATAGAGGCCGGTCCAATCGATTTCCGTGTTGAGTGACAGATGGTCGCAGATGTCGCGGAGGGCCAACTCAGCCCTGGTGGCTGAATCCAGAGACGACCCGGCGATGTGGTCGCGAATGGCTCTGGCGGCGACCCGGTCGACTTCGATCGAGTAGGCCCAGCGCTTCTCATTCGTGAACCAGACGGTGTTGGAAGGGTGCAGGCGGTAGGCGATCAGATCCTCGTCGATCACCCTCAGGCAGCCTTCGCGTGCCGCATCGAGGAAGAGCTGCCAGTCGAGGCAGTACTTCAGGCTGCGCAACGGGCCCGAACGGGCGCGGAGCCAGTCCGTCCGGCAGACGATGTTGCTGCTAGTCGCCAGGAAGTTCCTCTCGAGCAGTTCGCCGAAGAGGTCCCGCGACATGTTCCGCAAGCGAGCCCGATCGTACCACTGCACCCAATCGTGGACGTTGCGGCCATCGAGAACCGGGCTGGTGTTGCGCGTCGTGAGGCGCTTGGCCTGCTGGTCGATCAGGGTGACGCCGGTCGCCACCAGGCTGCACCCGGTGTCCGCGTCGAGCACCTCGAGGCATCGCTGGAGCCGCTCGGGGTGGAAGAGGTCGTCGGAGTTCAGTAGCGCCAGGTAGGGCGTCTCGATCGAGTCCAGGGCCGCCAGGACGGAGTTCCCCAATCCCAGGTTCGACGTGTTGCTGCGTACCTCGACGCGCGGGTCGTCGATGGTCGATGCCATTGCCACCGTCGCGTCGGGAGAGGAGTCGTCGACCACGAGCACTCGAAGGTCCGCCGTGGTCTGGTTGAGCACGCTGCGGATGGTCTCGACGATGTACTGTTCGTGAGCGAAGGCAGGCACCAGCACGGTGATCCGCGCCCTGTCGCGCTGGGCCACCGTGCCGCGCTCCGGCTTCCTCACGCGAAACGGACGGCTGCGCCGCACCGACTGCTGCAGCCGCAGATTGGAGACGAGTTGCTCGGTCAGCCAGTGGAGCCCGATGTCCGAGAAGGTCTTCTCTTCCTCCGCAAGAAGGGTATCGCGATGCGCATCCGAGTTGTAAATCTCGAGCAAGACACGGCGGATGTCGCCGTCGCCGGCCGCCACGGCGTGACGCTGCAGCAGCACTCGCAGCCAGGGCCTGGCAAGTGCGCGCGTGACGATGTCGTCGCGCTCGAGCAGGCGCGTGACGTAGTGCCGCATCGAGGGAGACACGTCCTGGCCGAGGAAGGGGCCCCAGAGTCGAGTCGCGAGATCGGTGTCCGAGAGCAGTTCGTGATCCAGGTCGGGGAAGCCGAGGTGGACAGGCGGGTCGCCGCGATCGGAATCGGCAGCCTCGTGAAGGGCGTTGCGAAGGGATTCGACAAGCTTCTGGAACGCGTCGGCGGCGAGGCTGTTCGGCCGCTCATCACCGCTCAGCTGTGGCCACCACTCGCGGATGACTTCGTAGGCGGCGCTGAAGTCGAGCAGGTCGGCGTTCGCCAGCGGGACCTTGCCATCCGCGTCCGCGATGGTGAACTCCATCTCGCGCCCGGCAGCGGCGGCACGGTGCGCCACCCGCAGCAGCTCGAACCAATTGCCAGGGCCTAGCAGCCAGATCAGATGGCCACCGCTGTCGGTGACCCTGCTGTTCGTGATCGCCTGTTCCAGGTCTGCGATCGTGGTCAGCATCGGTTGGGTCGCGGCCCGTTGATCGACTGCGCGCAGCTGAACACTAGCAGCTGCGGAAGGGGCAGGCGAGGCCTTTCTCTTCGCGGCGCGATCGGGTCATGCGATGGGGAGGGTGCGGACCCGTTGGTTCGCGTCATGCGGCGATCGGGAGTGAAAGCGCTTCGATCGAGCAAAGGCCGGGTGCCATGCCTGGACGATACCCTGCGGGACGGTTACGAGATGCGCATGCCCCCTCGACTGGCCAGATGAAGCGAACACTCCCGATCACCCTGGCCATGGTCTCGTACAACAAGTCCGACACGATCGGTCTGTCGATCGAGTCCGCGGCGCGAGGCAGCATGAAGCCGGACTTCCTGGTGATCTCCGACGACGGATCGAGCGATGGGACGCCGCAGATCGCCGAGCGGATCGCCGCTGCGCACGGCATCCCCTGTCGCATCATCCACAACTTGCGTGTCGGCCGGTTCCGTCTGCAGACGATGCGGAACGTGGTCGTGGCCAACGCCCTCGACGGGGTGGTCTTCATCTCGGACTCGGACTGCATCTTCGGCGAGTACTGCGTCGAGTCACACTGGGAGATCCATCGCCAGAACCAATTCGCCATCGGGACCGGGCCCCGATACGAGTACTTGGAAGGAAATTCGGGGCCGTTCAAGGCGACGTTTCAGACCCTCGAGTATTCACACTTCCCGCACGGTCACTACTGCACCCCGGTGGGGGCGAACTTTTCGTTCCGCAAGAGCACGTGGAAGCGTTTGGGGGGGTTCGATCGTGCCTACGAAGGCGCCTACGGGATGGACGAGTTCCAATTCAGTCTCTCGGCGGAGCGTGCCGGTGCACAGTGCATCTCGGACCCCGGCGCCTACCTGTTCCACATCCCTCACGAGACCCTCTTCGGGAGCCGCGCCGCGTACCGAAACATTGGTGTCTTCGACCAGACCTACGGTCGCAATCACATCGAAGAGGAGCGGGTCTTCGTCGAGGATCGGGCGACTCCTTGGTACTGGCGCGGTATGCGCAAGCCCCCGATTCTCGGTGACCGAGTTCGCCTGAACGAATGGGGGGCTCCTGACGGATTCCTGCCCCCGGTCGACATCGAGTTGTCGCGCACTCTGCGCCCACTGCTCGAGCCGGTAGAGCGTTACCTGCAGACCAAGGCTGACAAGGATCTGGACGCGATCAAGGATCTGGTGGAGCGGCTGGATTGGCGGCGCCACGGACACACGACGCCAGCTCACGTGAAGTTCTCCGAGCTTCACTATCTGATGGGTGACTACAAGGACCTGGGTGATCTCGAAAAGCGACTCAGGTGGTGGCTGGGCAACGCCACAGACCTGGACCGCCAGTACTCGTCGCCATCGAAGACCTGAACCAAGATGAAGATCTGCATCATCTCCTACGAGTTCGAGCCATTCCCCGGCGGCGGCATCGCTACGTACCACAACGCGGCGGCCAAAGTCCTTGCGGCGGCGGGTCACGAAGTCCACGTGATCACCAACTTCGCGAACCACGGAAGGTACGAACCCCGAAATACGCAACGCCTATGGCGTGAGGGGAACCTGACCATCCATCGTCTGTTCCACTTTGACGAGCGGCGTGAGATCCGGCCCGGTACGCACTTCCTCGATGTCGTTCCGGACCGTTACGGTGACCGAGGACGATTGTGGGCGGCCGATGCGTCGAACATCGCCGCGATCCAATCGGCGGCGTACGTCGAGCATCTCCACCGCGAACAAGGTCTCGATGTGATCGAGAGCCCGGAGTTCTTCGCGGAGGCCTACTACATCGTACGAGCTCGTGCCTCGGGTCGGCGCACGGCGTTCCCGCCGGTCTGCGTGCACGGGCACGTAAGCAGCCGTATCGCCTTCGCGACGAATCGGCATCCTTGGGAGCTCGGTTACCACCCGCACCGGCAGATGATGCTGCGGGAGGAGTACTGCCTACAGAACGCCGATGCGCTCCTGACGCCATCGCACGCCCTCATGGAGCGGTATCGTCGACAGTTCGGCTCGGGTTTGCCGGAGCTGCAGCGCACTATTCCGTATTTCCTCGACCTGCCCACTGCTGGGGAGGAGCTGCCGCCTGCGCTGCGTGGTGCCGGTCCGTTCCTGGTTTGCGTGGGGCGTATCGAGCCGCGCAAGGGGGCCGACATCGCGATGCAGGCGTTCGCCCGGCTCGCCAACGTTCATCCATCGCTGAAGCTGGTGTTCCTCGGCAAGGAGATGTGGCACCAGGGTGAGAGCGTCGAAGAGGTGATCAGGGCTCTGGTCCCTGCCGGAGTGCGTGATCGGGTGCTGCGCCTCGGGAACGTTCCGCGTGAGCAGGCGCTCGCGGCGATGAAGCAGGCGGCTGCGTTCCTGCACCCGGCACCCTGGGACAACTACCCCTGCGCCACCCTGGAGGCGATGGGTGTGGGCGCGATGTGCGTGGTGTCGGACCAGGGCGGCCAGGCAGAGATGGTGACCCACGGCAAGACCGGGTTAGTCCATCGCGCCGGAGACGTTGCTGGTCTGGTCGACGCGGTGACTCGGGCCTTGGGGCAGCCCGCCGAGAGCGCGAAGTTCCGCGCAGCTGCTCAGTCGCACGCGCAGCAGTTGACAGAGGAAAGGGGACTGGTGTCTCGCAAACTGGAACTGTTCGAGTCAATGCTCAAGCGAGAGGCGCGTGATCGACGTTCGTTGTCCGACGCGTTCTTCGTGCCACCAGCATTGCAGCCCCAGGAGACTCCTCCGCCCCTTCCGGGGCGCGGCATCGTGATCCTCGATGCGGGTGGCGAACCGACAGACCGTGTGCAGGCATCGAGGTTCTCTATCGATGCCGAGTTGCGGGGATCCCCGGGTTGGAGTGTCGTTGCCCTGGCGGATCCTGGGCAGCAAGTCGATGTGCCTGCCGGTTGGCGGACGACGACCACGATCGAGACGCCGCCCTGGTCAACGATGGACGACGAGGACACTGTCGTTTGGGTCCTCGCCGGTGTGCGTTTCGATCTGGGCAGGCTCCGCGACGTGGCGCGACAGCCGACCGATTCCCGTGTTCCGTGCGGCTCTTTTGCGTGGTTGCGGCCGGCGAGTGCGCAAGTGTTCCCCTACAGCCCGGATTTCGGCTTCGAGGACATGCTCGTGGGAGGGCACCTACTGCCACCGGTCTTTGCCGTCAAGGTTAGACATCTGCGCGCCTGCACGTCGTTGTCGGGGCTATTCCAGTCTCGCCAGCGCCTCGCTTCCTTGATGGCTCTCGCTGCTGCGGGCGGTGACATGGCGTTTCAGCACACGGGTGAGGTGCTGGGCGACTTCTACGGCGACCTGCCGTTGCTGAAGGAGGATCTGCAGCTGCGGGCGATTGGCTTCCTGGAGGTCAATGGCCTGATGCCACGGAGAATGACGATGCTAGGCAATCTTGTAGAGGTTCCGAACGCCCCCGTGGCTCCGTCGCCGGCGCTGCCGACGGTCCCGGGCGCGGCTCCCATGACGGCGCCCCCGGCAGATCTCGCGACCCTGGAGAAGGTCTATCACGAACACATGCGGCTCAAGCAGAGTCGTGTCGTGCGTCTGATCCGCAGGTTGGGTCTGTTCGACCTGGCACGCAAGGTCGCGCCCGGGAGCAAGAAGTACATCGGCACGGGCAAGAAGCGGGGCTGAGGAGCCCGTGCGCATCTCCCTCGTCATCCCGACGCTGAACGCCGGCCCCCTGCTCGACGACGTGCTCGCCGGCATCGCCGCCCAACGCGGCACCACCTTCGACGAACTCGTGGCGATCGACAGCGGCTCCACCGATGGCACGATCGAACGGCTGCAGTGCGCTGGTTTCCGCGTGGTCGCGATCCCCAAGCATGAGTTCGACCACGGCAGCACGCGCGACCGCGGCATCGACGCGACGACCGGCGACGTGGTCGTGCTGATGGTGCAGGACGCGACGCCGTTGGGCAGCGACTGGCTGGCCAAGATGGTGGCGCCGTTCGCGGATCCGGACGTGGCCGGAGTGTGGTGTCGGCAGATCCCGCGACCGGGCTGCCAGCCGGTGCTCGATCGGCGCATCCGGGGGTGGCCGGGTTGGGGCGAGGGGGTCACCAAGAAGCAGTTGCCGGCGGGCAAGAAGCTCGAGGAGCTGCCGCCGTTCGAGCAGCTGTTCTTGTGCGCGTTCGACAACGTCGCGTCGGCGGTGCGACGTTCGGTGTGGCAGCGGTTCCCGCTGGGGCCGCGACGCTTCGGCGAGGACATCCACTTCGGCAAACGCGTCATCGCGGCGGGTCTGGCGATCGCGCACCAGGGCGGCGCCTGTGTGATGCACAGTCACGACCGCTCGGCGTGGAGCGAGGGCAAACGCACGTTCTGCGATCACCGCAACCTGCGGGGGCTGTTCGGCCTGGTCGGCATCCCGACCTTCGCGGCGGTGCGTGCGGGCATCCCGGACGCGACGCGCGAGCACGTCGACTACGTCAAGAGCCTGGGGTTGCCGCCCGAGCAGGAAGGGCCGGCGCTGCGGTGGACCCGCGACTACGTGAAGTGGCAGGTCTGGGGCCAGTACCTGGGGGCGAAGGCCGGCGCGAACCCACGGGGGCTGCAGGGGCTGTTCTTGCGCTGGCTCGGCAAGCGGCTCGAGCGCGGCATCGGTTGACGCGCATGTTCAGCCCGGCGCGGCGCGCCCGCGCAACTCGGCGCGAGCCTTGTCGAGCAGGTCGACGAGGTGCTCACACTGCGCCAGCAGATCGTTGCGCGCGGTTTCGCTGTGCTCGAGGCGCCGCCGCAACTCGGTGTTCTCGGCCAGGAACTTGTCGAGGCTCGCGCGCAGCGCGCGCAGTTCTTCGAGGACGGCGGGATCACTCACGCCGGCAGCATAGCGGCGTGTCACTTCACCGCACGGCTTGCCGATACATCATCTCGAACTCGTCGACGGCGGTCGTGAGCGACTTCGGCGGCAGCGTCGAGTCGCGGTAACGCTGCAGACGCTCGGGTTCGTCGACGAGGCGCTGCAGGCGGCGGCCGAGGTCGGCGGCGTCGCCGGGCGCGAACAGTTCACCATCGACTTCGTCGCGCACGACCTCGGCCAGGCCGCCGAAGCGGCTGGCGAAGACGGGCAGGCCGGCGGCGCGCGCTTCGAGCACGACGAACGGCGCGTTCTCGTGCCACAGGCTGGGCACGACGAGCACGTCGATCGACGCCAGTGCCGCGGCCAGCGCGGCGCGGTCGTAGGGGCCTTGCGCGGTGATGCGCGGGTCGCGACCAGCGGCTTGCAGCAGGGTGCGTGAGTAGTCGGGAAAGTCCGTCGGCCGGCCGCGCAGCACGACGCGGCAGTCGCCGTTCACGTGCTGCAGCGCGGCGACCAGCACGTGCGGCGCCTTGTGTGGGGCGAATGTGCCGAAGTAGCCGAACGTCAGTGGCCGCGGCGCGGCCGGCCGCAGCGCCGCGGCCCGCGCCCCGAGATCGCCGACGTCGACGCCGTAGGCGCGGTGCGTGATGCGTTCCGCGGGCACGCCGTTGCCGACGAACACGTCGCGCAGGAACGCGGTGGGGGCCACGATCGCGTGCGCCGCGAGCAGGCGTCGCCGCAGGTAGGCGAAGCGTTCGTGATGCGTTGCGACGCGGCGGAACAGCTCCCAGCCGGGGCTGGAGCCGCCGCCGGCCGCGCGCTGCAGCGCTTCGATCTCGGCCGCGACCGGGCTGTCGCTCAGTTGCGCCGCCAACTCAGGGTTGTGGCACGGCAGGCAGCCGCGACCGCCGTCGGGCGGACCGTCACACGCCGCACCATCGCTGCGCATGAGCAGGATGCGTGGGCACAGGAACCAGAAGTCCGTCAGCGACACGATCGAGCCGCGGCGCTGTTCGGTGACGCGATCGAGCAGATCGGCGCCGAGGTTGCGCAGATGGAAGCTGTGCACGACCTCCGTGTCCTGTTCGCGCAGGTGCCGGGCGAAGGTCTCGGCGAGCAGCGGGTTGCGGTAGTCGGTGCGTGCCCAGTCGCGCGTGAGGTTCCACCAGAAGCCGATGCGGCGCACGGGCAGGCCTTCGACCACTTCGCGCGACTCCCGCCACAGCCGTTCCCCTTCGCGGTGGTCGGGATCGAGGGTGAACACGTCGACGTCGTGCCCGCGGCGCTGCAGTTCCTTGCCGACGGCGAGTGCGTACTGCTCGGTGCCGGTGAAGTAATGCGGCGGGAACTGGTGGACGACGAGCGTGATCTTCACGGCGACCTACTCGAACCTCGAACGCAGCAGGCTGCGCAGGGTGGCGCTGGCCAGGCCGCGATGGTGCATGCGTTTGTATCGGTCGCGGCTGACGAGAGAGCGCAGCAACCGATACGGCAACTTGCGCAACAGGTGCAGCCGGCCGCGATGGATGCGCTCGAACAGCCCTTCGGAGCGGCCCTGCCAGTAACACCGCAACGCGAACCAGTCCGGCGTGAGGCGGTCGCCGCGGATCAGGTGGTCGACCTCGGCGCCGGGGACCCAGAGCACGTCGTGGCCGGAGCGTTCGACGCGCCAACACATCTCGATGTCGCCGTAACTGAGCAGCAGTGCGCCCTTGCGGTCCAGGCAGTCGAGGAACGGTCCACACGCCGCGAACGCCTCGCGCCGGAACGCCATGTTCGCGCCGCGTGGATAGTCGTCGAAGTGCAGGGTCTCGACCTGGTCGCCGCGCCGGAAGTCGCTCAGGAACAGCTGCAGGCGCGCGTCGATCCAGGGCGGCGCGGGGGTCGTGAAACGCGACACGATGCCGCCGCCGAGGGCCCAGGCGCGCGGGTGATCGGCGAAGGCCTGCACGAGCGTGCGCAGCCAGTGCGGGGGCGCGATCGCGTCGTCGTCCAGGAAGGCCAACACGGCGCCGTGCGCGGCGCGGATGCCGGCGTTGCGCGCGTTGTCGAGGCCGAGGCGCGGCTCGTGCACGTAACGCACCTTCGGCTGATGCCGCTGCGCTGACGCGCGCAGCGCCGCGGCGTTCTCGGCCGACGAGCAGTTGTCGACGATCAGGACCTCGTAGTCGTCGAACTCCTGGGCCAGCAGGGCGTCGAGGGTGGCGTCGATCGCCGGACCCCGGTCCTTGGTCGGCAGGATCACGGAGGCGCGCGTGTCCATGAAGTGACGGCGGATGCTAGCTCGGGCCGCGGACTGGCCCACGGCCGATCCTCGATTCCAGATCGACCGTGACCGGATGAGGCCATGGCACCGGGGGCTCGCCAAGGCGGTTGCGGGCGGGCGTCGAGACGATCAGTCGATGCGAGTGACATGCCGATGACGGGGAGCACGTCCCGACCGTGGCCGTGCTTCCCGACAGATGATCTCGGCGCCACTACCACCCGACGAGGAACGGCGGCTCGCTGCGCTGCAGCGCTACTCGATCCTCGACACGCTGCCCGAGCCGGCCTACGACGACATCGTGCAGATCGCCGCCCAGATCTGTGCGACGCCGATCGCGTTGGTGAGCCTGGTCGACGCCGGCCGGCAGTGGTTCAAGGCGCGCTTCGGCCTGGACGCGACGCAGACGCCGCGCGACGTGGCGTTCTGTGCGCATGCCATTCTCGATCGCGGTCTGTTCATCGTTCCCGATGCACACGCCGACGAGCGCTTCGCGGACAACCCGTTGGTGACCGGCGCTCCCGACGTGCGCTTCTACGCCGGCACACCGTTGGTGTCGCCCGACGGGTTCGCGCTCGGCACCCTGTGTGTCATCGATCGTGAGGCGAGGGGCCTCAGCGAGTCCCAGCGGCTGGCGCTCGAAGCGCTCGGCCGCCAGGTCGTCTGTCACCTCGAGGCGCGCCTGCAGTTCCGCCAGCGCGAAGCCCTGGTGCAGGAACTGCTCGAGTCGCGCGAGCGCCACGAACTGGTCGTTCGCGGCAGCCGCGACGGCGTCTGGGACCTCGATCGTGCTCGCAACACGGCCTTCTGCTCGCCGCGTGCGCAAGAGATCCTCGACCTGCAACCGGCCGAGGTACGGGCCGCGCTGATCGACTGGCGCGATCGGATCCACGTCGACGACCTGGCCGGTGTGGCCCAAGCGGTCGCCGAGGCGCTGCGCACGCGTCAGCCGTACGACGTCGAGTTCCGCTGGCGGCTGCGCGACGGCGGCTACCGCTGGATCCAAGTGCGCGCGGCGGCGATCCAACTGACCGATGGTCGCGTGGCGCGCGTCGCCGGATCGGTCGCCGATGTCAGCGAGCGGCGTCGCATCGACGAGTCGTTGCGACGCATGAGCAGCCTGCTCGAGACCGCGCAGGAGATGGCGATGGTCGGCGGCTTCGAGATCGACCTGCGCACGCAGCAGCTGTCGTGGTCGGACGAGGTCTATCGCATCCACGAGACCACGCCGGAGCAATACACGCCGACGGTGGAGTCGGCGATCGCCTTCTACTCGCCGGAGTCGCTGCGCATCGTGCAGGCGGCGGTCGACGAAGCGATGGCGACAGGCAAACCGTACGCGTTCGAGCTGGAGTTGATCACCGCCAAGGGCCGCAACATCTGGGTCGCCTCCAACGGCATGGCGGTGTTCGAGGACGGCGTCCCGGTGCGCATCGTCGGCGCCTTCCAGGACGTCACCGAACGTCGTCGCGTCGCCGACGAGCTGCGCTGCGCCAAGGAAGCTGCCGAAGCGGCGAGCCGCGCGAAGAGCGCCTTCCTGGCGACGATGAGCCACGAGATCCGCACGCCGATGAACGGTGTGCTCGGTTACGCCAGCTTGCTGCAGGAAACCTCGCTGGACCCCGTGCAGCGCGAGTACCTGGCCGTGATCGAGCGGTCAGGGCAGTCGCTGCTGCGCATCATCGACGACATCCTCGACTACGCGAAGATCGAGGCCGGCCAACTGCAGCTCGAGCGCATCGAACTGGACCCGCGCCAGCTCGTCGCCGAAGCCGTGCAACTGCTCGAACCGAAGGCCGCGGAGAAGGGGTTGCGGTTGTCGGTGAACTGTGAGCAGGTGGTCCCCGGGTGGTTGATGGGTGACCCGTGGCGCCTGCAGCAGATCCTGGTCAACCTGCTCGGCAACGCGGTCAAGTTCACCGCTGCTGGCGGCGTCGAGGTCGACATGAGTTGGCGCGTGGGGCAGCTGCGGGTCGCGGTGCGCGACTCGGGCATCGGCATCCCGATCGAGCAGCAGGAACTGCTGTTCCGCGAGTTCTCGCAGGCGGATTCGTCGACGAGCCGGCGGTTCGGCGGCACCGGGCTCGGTCTGGCGATCAGTCAGCGCCTGGTCGAATCGATGGGGGGCACGATCGGCGTCGACAGCGAACCCGGGCGTGGCGCCACGTTCTGGTTCGAGGTGCCTCTGCTGGTTGCGGCAGGAGGCGACGAGCTTGAGCCGATCGCTGATGACGATGCGGCCGCCGGAGATCAGCGGTCCGCGCCGCCGATGGCACGCACGAAGGTGTTGCTCGTCGAGGACAACGCGGTCAATCGCCACCTCGCGATGAAGTTCCTGAACGGCCTCGCCTGCGACGTCGAAGTCGCCGAGAACGGCATCGAGGCGGTGGAGAAGGCGCGCTCCGGCGAGTTCGGGCTGATCCTGATGGACTGCCTGATGCCCGAGATGGACGGCTACGAAGCGACGCGTCTGATCCGTCAGCAGCAGGCCGCGACGCAGAGGCGGGTGCCGATCGTGGCGTTGACCGCAAATGCGCTGACCAGCGACCGCCAGGAGTGTTTCGCGGCCGGAATGGACGACTACCTGGCCAAGCCGTTCCGCAAGGGCGATCTGCAGCGCATGGTGCAGCGCTGGGCGCGGCGCTCGTCGTGACAGGTCACTTGCCGGCGAAGAAGTCCGGGCACATGCCGAGGTCGCGAAGGACCCAGTAGAGGATCACGATCACCATCGTGGTCATGATCAGCAGGCCGATGCCCTCCTGGCGCAGGAAGTGTCGGCGATGCCGATGCCGCATCGGGCCCGGCGGCAGGTGGCGGCGGGCACTCGCGTAGACCGGAAACAGTGGGCCTTCGGCAGGGTCGGGCTTGTTGGGCAGCTCGCCGCGTGGCTTGTTCATCGAGATCGTTTCCGCGGTCCAGACGTCAGCGGTGTCACCACCAGCCGATGTCCCAGCCGATCGCGTAGACGACCGGGAAGATCAGCAGCGCGAGGATGAACGCGCGACCGGTCCATTCCTGCCGCCGCAAGTGCGCTGCGTCGACGTGGCGGTTGGGGCCGATCGGCGCGAGCTCGTAGTCGGCGCCGCGACGGACCGGCGCGCGCGGGCCGGTTTCGAACGGGCCTGGGCGATGCGGTTCGTAGGGGTTGTGGACCATGGCGAGACTGTAGCCGCATCGACTCGGGGAGTGTCGCTTTCACCCCGCGTGGCGTTCGCCGCAGGCGAAGCAATGCGTCGAAGGCGCGGGCTCGGCGGGTTCCCGCAGCAGGTGCAGCGGCAGCCGCAGCACCTGATCGCAACGGCGGCAGACCTTGGCGGCGGCGCAGGGGGTGCCGCAGTGAGGGCAGTAGTGCGCATCGTGGCCACACGCCTGCCCACAGGCGATGCAGTGTTCGGTGCCGACATCGGGTGTCACCAGGCGCAGGCGAGCGTGCCGCTGCTGCTGCAGTGCGTCGGTCGCCTCACGCAGCCCCAGGCACGAGTGCTCCAGGCGCGACGGCAACGTCGCCGCGAGCGCGGCGGCGACGGTTCGCGCGGTGTTGCGTTCGAGGCGGTTGCCGGTGCCGCGCAAGGTGTCGTGGCGGGTGATCATCGACTCGTGCGTTTCGAGCACCCGGGTCAGGGCCGTGAGTCGATGTTCGACCCAGTCGCGCAGCGCGGCGTGCTCGACCGGATCCTGCAGCGCCAGCAGTGCGCGCGCCTCGGCGACCGCGGCGCGCGCCGCGACGGCGGTCGGTGCCATCGACGCGATCGTGTTCGCCAGCCGCTCCTCACCCTCGCGACGCCACAGCTCCTGGCCGCGCGCGAGCTGCGGGTAGGTCAACGTCGTGAACGCGATGACCACGCAGAGCATGCCGAGGTAGACGTAGGCGCGCACGTCGCCTCCGTAGACGCCGTTGACCACCAGGCCCGTGGTGAGCATGGCCAGCGGCAGTGCCGAAGTGATCGCGAAGCGCATCCCGGCGATGGTGGCGACGTGCAGCGCCAGCAGCGGATACGACACCGTCGCCGCCAGCGTCACCGCCAGCCAGGCGTCGACCTCGTGCGCGCCGAGCACTGCGAACACGACGAAGAACAGCGAGTAGGTCGCGCCGAGCAGCAGGAAGTGGCCGAGCCGGAACGTGTCGAGGCGGCCCGGTCGGTGCAATTCGACCGTGTACCAGAAGCCGGCGCCGAACAGCAGCACGGCGATGCCCGCGAGCCGCAGCAGCAGTGCCACGGGCGAGAGGTCTTCCGTGGCGGCGCTCGACGCGCCCAGAAGGGTTTCGCGGCTGCGGAGTGCACTCGACACCACGCCGCTGCCGACGAAGGCCAGGAACGAGAAGAGGATCACGGCGACGACGAGTTCGATCAGGGTGAACCCGGCGACGCCCCGGCTGCGGAGGCGTTCCATATCGGGCTCCGACTGGTGCCGGTGCGCCCGCATTCCCGCTCGGAACCGCGAATGTCGAGTGCCGCGTGACTACTTGCCGAGCAGCTTGTCGAGCGCAGCGTCGACGTAGGTCGGCCCGTCGGCAGGCTGCCACTCCTCGCCCTTCCGCAAGCCCGGGTCACCTTCGAAGGTCACGACGCCCTTGCCATCGAGCAGCAGCACGCGCGGCATGCCGAAGAAGCCGGCCTTGAGGAAGAACGTCTCGTAGGTGGCACCGAGCTGATCGATGGCGATCGTCGCGCCCGGCAGCGGGTGTTCACCCAGGTAGGCCTTCAGGTCGGGCGCGGTGGTGCCTGGATCACAGAGCACGATCGTCGTCAGTCCGTTTGTCTTGGTGCGTTCGAGCGTGTGCCGCAACCAGCTCGTGCACGGGATCACGCGGTCCTGCGCAGGGGCCCAGAACACGAGCATCACCGGTCGGCCGCGCAGTGCGCCGAGCTTGACGGCGTCGCCTTGCACGAACTGCAGTTCGCCGAGTTCGGGCGGCTGGAAGCCGCTGAACGTCCCCGGCGTGCGCTTGCCGGGATCGCTGAGCACCTTCTGCATCGCGATCTCACGTTCGATGCGCGCGGCGGGGTCGAACGGGTCGCGGCCGAGGATGCGCACGTTGCGGAACTGCGCGGCGCCGGGGCCGCACAGCAGGCCGAACGCGCCGCGCACCACCGCCGGGTCGGGGAAGTCGAGCGAGCGCACGTAGAGGCCGTCGTAGTAGACGTCGAGCTGGTTGCCGGTGACGTCGATGCGCAGCTCGTGCCAGTTGCCGCCGACCGGGATGCTGCGGTGGTCGTGCACTTCCCAGTCACCGCCGCGGTTGCTGCTGATGTCCAAGAAGCCCTTGGGGTGCAGCAGCACGGCGTGATAACGCTGATCACCCTTGCGCCCAAAGCACAGGCCGGCGAGTTCTCCCGTCCACTGCCCCGGTTTGCTCGGGTCCTCGGGGATCTGGATCTCGGCCGACAGCGAGAAGTCGGCGTCGAAGGTGACGTCGGCGGTCAGTTCGCGCGTGACCATGCGGTCACCTTCGCGCGTCACCGCCGCGCGCAGCAGCTTGCCGTAGGCCTGGAACGCCTCCTCGCCGCCCGACCAGCCGTGCAGGCTGCGTTCGTCGTAGGCGACGCGCCAGCGCGCCAGGCTCTTGCCGGTGCGCGCCGCCAGCTCGGCGTAGTAGGCCATCGCCTCGGGCACCGAGTAGCTCGCGGTCATGCGCCGCGCGATCTCCAGCGCCATCGTCGGCAGCTCGCGCGTCTCGTAGCTCTTCGCCAGCGCCAGGCCCTTCTCGGCCAGCGTCTGCTTCATCTTGCGGTAACGCTGCACCAGCGGGTCGAGGCTGTTGATCTTCTTCTCGGCCTCGGTGTAGCGCGGATCGTCGGTGGTGCCCTTGGCCTGGATCGCGCGGCGGAACTCACGCAGCCGCGCCGCGGCCTCGCTGCGTCGCTTCTTGTCCTTCTCGAGCACGCTCGCCAGCTGCCACAGCACCTCGGCATCGGCCGGCGCGCGTTCACGGGCTTCCTCGAGGAACTCGATCGCCAGGTCCTTCTCGCCGCGTTCGAGTGCGGCCTTGGCCCACGCCACCAACTCGTCGCCGGGGTCGATCTTGCCGGTCTCGATGTCGCGCAGGCGCAGGATCCAGTCCTTCCAGATCGGGTCGAGTTCGGCGAGCGTCTTGACCGGCGACAGCTTCGAGCCCGCGAGCACGATCTCCTCGAAGTTGGCGATGGCGTCCTTGGGCCGGCCGCGCTTGAACGACGTGTAGAAGGTGTGCAGCGCGTCGCGGTAGACGGTGCGGCCGTCGGCCGCGCGGTAGTTGTAGAGGAAGTAGACGACGCCCCAGGTCGGCGCGTACCACGGCGGACCCCACTGGTACTCGCCGGCGACGACCATCGCGAACGGCGGTGCGCGATCGGGATCGGTGAACTGCCCGTCGCCTGCCGGCTTGGCTTCGTCGGTCGCCTGCATCCAGCCGCGTTCCATGCGTGAGGCCAGCGGGAACAGGCGGCCCGGTGGCACGCGGTTCCACTTCACCTGGCCGTTGCTGAGGATCACGCAGCCCTCGAAGAACGACGCGTAGGCCTCGTTGAGCCAGCCGGGCA
>CAYMPV010000040.1:0-47832 GCA_964392305.1 uncultured candidatus Brocadiaceae bacterium | reverse complement strand
GGCGCGATCGCGACCTGCATGACCGCGTGCGTCGCCGGCGTGCTCGCCAGCGAGGCGCAGCCGTGAGCGCCACCGAACGCGAACTCGTGCTCACCGCGGCGGACCATCTGCACGGCAAGGTGGGCGCGCGGTTGTCCGCGTGCCGCCTCGGGCTGGTACTCGGCAGCGGGCTCAAGGACTTCGCCGCCGAACTGCAGGACCGGATCGAGCTGCCGTTCGCGGAAGTGCCGGGCTGGCCCGTGCCCAAGGTGCAGGGTCACGGCGGCGCGCTGGTGCTGGGCACCGTGGCCGGCACCAACGTGGCGTGCCTGACCGGTCGCGTGCATCTCTACGAGGGCTGGGCTCCCGGTGAAGTGGTGCGCGCGGTGCGCACGCTGCGGCACCTCGGGGTGCCGTCGTTCCTGCTCACCAACGCCGCCGGCGGCATCGGCGACGACATGGCCGCGGGTGACCTGATGCTGATCCGCGACCACCTCAACCTGACCGGCGGCTCACCGCTGATCGGCGCACACGAGCCCGCGTTCGGACCGCGTTTCCCCGACCAGACCCACGTCTATTCGCCGCGACTCGCGCAGCTGCTGGCCGGCTGCGGCCCGCGCGTGCGACCCGGGGTCTACGCGGGACTGCTCGGCCCGTCCTACGAGACGCCTGCCGAAGTGCGCATGTTGAAGACGCTCGGTGCCGATGCAGTCGGCATGAGCACCGTGCACGAGGCGATCGCATTGAACGCGATGGGCGCCGAGGTCGCAGGCCTGTCGCTGATCACCAACCTCGCCGCCGGCATCGCCGACGCGCCGCTGTCGCACGACGAAGTGGTCGCAGCCGGCGCGCACGCGGCGGCGACGCTGACCACGTTGGTGACCGAGTTCTGCCGCCGTCTGCACTGACTTCCCGCCCTGCACTGGCCGCCCGCCCTGTGTCGTTTGCCAGATAGTGTCGTTTGCCCGATGACGTTCCCCGAGCTCACCATCCGTCCCTACCAGCCCGGCGACGAACACGGGATCCTGCACACGTTCAACCTGGTGTTCCGCGAGGTCTGCGGGCCGACCTACGTCGACCGCACCCTCGAGCAGTGGCGCTGGCAGTACCTCGACAACCCAGTCGGCCATCGCATGTCGCTCGCGGTTGCGCCCGACGGCACGATCGTCTCGCAGTACGCGGGCGTGCCGTTGCTCGCCGACACCCCGCACGGCGAACAGATCTTCGTGCACTGCGTCGACTCGATGACGCACCCCGATTACCGCGCCGGGCTCAAGCGGCCGGGTATCTTCGTGATCACCGGGCTGCCGTTCTCGGCGCACAGCCGCAAGATCGGCGACGCGGTGTTGTATGGGTTCCCGGTCGACGTCGCGTTCCGCATCGGCTCGCGTTACCTCGAATACCACTTCCTGCGCGTGATCGACTTCCTGATCCGCGACGTGGCGCTCGGCGTGTTGCCAGCGCCCGTGGGAATCGATTGCGAACGCGTCACCGCGGTGCCTGCCGACGTCGACGCGCTCTACCGCCGCGTGCGGGCCGACAAACAACTGCTGTTGCGTCGCGATCACCGTTACCTCGACTGGCGCTACGTCAAGAACCCGGCGCGCGACGACTACGAGCTGTGGAGCGCGCGGCGCGGCGGGGAGCTGGTTGGGCTGATGGTGCTCAAGCCCGGCAGTGGTCTGGCGCCCGATGCAGCGACCGTCGCCGATTGGATGGTGCCCGAGGCCGACGTCGCGGTCGTGGATGCGCTGCTGCACGTCGCCACGCGGCGCGCCGCCGAAGAGGGCAAACAGCGGCTGATGACGGTGTTCCCCGAGTGGTCGGCGGAGTGGCGCGCGTTCGAAGCGCGCGGTTTCGTCAAGACGCCGTCGAAGAACTGGCTCGAGCGGCGGCTGGTGTTCTTGATCACGGGTTCGCCGCTGACCGAGGATGGGCTGCAGGCGCAGTGGTGGTATGCGCTGGGCGACAGCGACCTCGCGTGAGCGTCAATCGCCGATGCTGATGCGCAACCCCGGCGTGGTCGTCACCGTGCCGAACAAGCTGCGCGGCGGATCGAACGCCGCGGCTTGCGCCGCCAGCATCAGCTGGGTCCGTCAGTTGGGTCTGGGCGTGACGTTGTCATAGAGCCAGACGAACGCCTGCCGCTGCATCGGCGGCACCAGTTCGTCGAGCTCGTGCTGCAGCTTCACGCGCTGTTGCCGGTTGGCCTCGCGCGCCTCCTTCTGGGCCGCGAAAGCTTCGGTGTAGCGCCGGCTGCGCTCGGCGGGCGGGGCATCGGCAGACGCTTGCTGGGCACGCTTGGTCAAGTCTGCGAGTTCGTCAGCGAGCTGCTGCAGCCCGTTGCGCAGTTCGAGCACACGTTGTGCTTCGACCGCCGTCAGCGCGCGTTGCCCTTTGCGCCAGTGCGACCAGCCGCCGACGACGAGGTCGAGGTCGCCGTCGCCGTCGACGTCGCCGGCGTCGGCGTAGAGGCCGGTGTCCGGGCGACTCGGCGCGTCGATCGCGTTCTTCTCGCCGAGCGGGATCAGCGGGTGCGCGGCGCCGAACACTGGTGCGGTCCCGGTTCCGCTGTTCGAGAACAGGAACACGCCGCCGCCGGGCGGCTGGTCGGTGTTCACGTCGCCCATGCTGGAGACCAGCAGATCGAGCCGGCCATCGCCGTTCCAGTCGAGCACCCGCATCGTCGCGACCTTGCCCGGCACGTCGATCGCTTCGCCACCGGCGAGCAGTGCGGTGTTGTCGCCGACGAACGCGGCGCGCGACCTGGAGCCGTCGTTGCGGCGCACCCAGATGCGGCCCGACTCGTGGTCGCCGAGCAGCAGGTCCAGGTCACCGTCACCGTCGGCATCGAATGCCACGACCGACGTCGCGTGACCCGGGGGGCGGCGGTCGTCGCCGCGTTCGCTGGCCATGCCGAACCAGCGCTTCTTCTCATGGTCCCAGTACTGCCTGATCGCGATGCGGCCGCCCGCGGCGTCGAGGATCGGCTCCGGCTGCCGCCAGCTCGATCCGTCGCCGCGCGCCAGGTGCGGCGAGCCGTCGTAGGAGCCGGCGACGATGTCGAGGTGACCGTCCGCGTCGAAGTCCACGAACTGTGGACTCATGCCGATGCATCACCAGTTGTGGAAGTCGAGTTGTTCCCCGTCGCTCGCCAGCAGCCTGGTCTCGGCGGCCCAGAGCGGTGTGTCTTGGGGCTGACGCAGGCTGACCGTCAGGTGTCCACGCAGGTCGCCGATCACCAGGTCGGCGCGGCCGTCGCCGTTCATGTCGTGCAGCACTGGTGACGGGTAGAGCCGGCTGGAGCCCAGCCAAGTGCTCTTGGCTTCGCCTGCCGGTGATGCGACCGCCAGGCGCACCGGTGCGGCGAACGTCGGCTCAGGGATGGTGGTCTGGGCGAGGGCAGAACTGGCGAGAGTGAGGGGCAGGAGGGTTCGCATGGGTGGAAGGCAGGTGCAGGAGTGTAGACGCGGACGCCGCCCGGCGCGCCGTACGGAGGCGTTCTTCGCGCGGTCTCGCACTTGCGCACCCTTCCCTCGCGCGGCCCCAGCGGGTAAGCCATTCGCCCCAAATGTTGTCGTCCGTCATCCTGCTGGGCCCGCAGCGCCACGTGCCGATCGTCCGCCAGGCAGTCGAGAGCCTCGGCGTCGACAAGCGCCGCCCGCTCGCCGTGGTCACCGCCGGCTGGGAGGAGCGTGAGGACGAAGACGGCGAACTGCGCGACCATCTGCAGCGGCCCGCGCACAACCTGCACATCTGGCAGCGCGTCGAACGCATCTTCGAGAAGGACACCGAGCTGCTCGGAGCGATGCGCGAGCGGCACGACAAGCTGCGTAAGGTGCAGGAGATCTACCGCGTGCGGCTCGGCGGCATGATGGAGTCGACGCGCGAGCTGTTCCGCCGCAGCGGCGACGAGGAACTGCTCGATCCCGAACGCCGGGACGCGCTGGTGATGCTGCAGGGCCTCGACGCGCAGCACGTCGCGCGGGTGGCACAGATCCACGCGGCGTTCGAGGAGCGTTGGCACCACCGGGAACGACCCGCGGTGCAGAAGGAGAAGAAGGAGATCGCCAGGCTGCTCGGTGAGGCCAGCTGCCTGTTGATCGCCGGCGGGCACATCTCGGTGCTGCTGCACCGCCTGCGCCTGTTCGATCTGCTCGGCTTGCACGGCGACCGGCCGGTGGTCGCGTGGTCGGCCGGCGCGATGGTGCTCACCGAACGCATCGTGCTGTTCCACGACACGCCGCCGCAAGGCAGCGCCGACGCCGAGGTGATGGAGGCCGGGTTCGGGGCGGTGCCGGACATCGTCGTGCTGCCGCACGCCAAGAAGCGGCTGCGCACCGACGACGAACGCAACGTGCGGCTGTTCGCCGGGCGCTTCGAACCGGCGCAGTGTGTGCTGCTCGACAACGGCTCGCGCATCGACTGGCAGCGGCAGCGTTGGCTGGCGGGCGGCACCACGATGCGGCTGGCGACCTCGGGCGTGCTCGAGGAGGTGGCGCAGTGACCGACATCGTCGCTCGCGTCGAACAGGCCGTCGCCAAGGGCCAGCGCGCCGTAGAAGAACTGCTCGCGCACACCGAGTTCCCGCACGTGCAGGGACGGCTGGTGACGTTCCTCTACCGCGGTGACGCGCAGGAGGTGACGCTGCACCACTGGATCCACGGCCTGCCGGGCTCGATGCCGTTCCGGCGCCTCGCCGGCTGCCAGTGCTGGCTGCTGCAGATCGACCTGCCGCCGGGCTCGCGCATGGAATACAAGCTCGGCGTGGCCAAACACGGCCGCGGCGCGCTGATCCGGGATCCGCTCAACCAGCACGTCGCGCGCGATCCGTTCGGCGCCAACTCGGTGGTCTACGGCGAGGGTTACCACCCGCCGGAGTGGACTGTCGAGGACCCCGACGCGCGCTGCGGCACGATCGAAGATCGCCACGTCGACAGCAAGGTGTTCGAGGACTGGCGGCCGGTGCGCATCTACCGGCCGGCGCGCTTCCGCGAGACGCGGCGTTACCCGCTGCTGGTGGTGCACGACGGCTTCGACTACCTGGGTTTCGCGAGCCTGCAGGCCGTGCTCGACAACCTGATCCACCGGTTGGAGATCCCGCCGCTGGTCGCCGTGATGACGCAGTCGCCCGATCGCATGAACGAGTACGCGGCCGATCCGCGGCACGCCGACTACATCGTCAAGGACCTGCTGCCGGCGATGGAGGACCTGCTGCCGCTGGTGCGCCAGCCGTCGGCGCGCGCGATGCTGGGCGCCAGCTTCGGCGCAGTCGCGTCGCTGTCGACCGCGTGGCGGCACCCCGGCGTGTTCGGCAAGCTGCTGCTGCAGTCGGGTTCGTTCGTGTTCACCGAGATCGGCGAACACGACCGCGGCCCGGTGTTCGACCCGGTGGTGGAGTTCGTCAACGAGTTCAAGCGCAAGCCCGGGCGCCCGGCCGACCACGTGTTCCTGAGCTGCGGCGTCTACGAGTCGCTGATCTACTACAACCGCTCGCTGGTGCCGCTGCTGCAGGAGACGGGCATGCAGGTGCGCTTCCGCGAGGCCAACGACGGCCACAATTGGGAGAACTGGCGCGACCGCCTGCGCGAAGGGCTTTCCTGGTTGTTCCCTGGTCCGCTCTGGCTGGTCTACGAGTAAGGTTCCGCCCCGTCGTCCCTCTGCCCCGCGTCATGCCCGCCGTCACCCGCCACATCGGACTCTCCCTGGGCGCCGACATCTGTTGGCCGCTCGCCTTCGAACAGATCCTCGCCGACAGCAAGCTCGAGCTGAAGGTCGGCAAGGACGTCGTGCGCTTCGTCTGCGAACGCACGTCGATCGAACCGTTCGCGCTGCAGAAGGGCTGCAAGTACGACCTCGTCGTCGATCGCCTGACGCACTGGATGACGCTGCAGCGTGAGTGGATCAAGAAGTGCGTCCTGATGGACGACCTCTACGTCTACAACAACCCGTGGTCGGTGCAGAGCTACGAGAAGCACAGCAGCTACTGCGCGATGACGGCGCTCGGCATGCCGATCCCCGAGACGCTGATGGTGCCGCAGAAGAACTACGAGCCCAAGGCGGACCTAGACTTCACGCTCAAGGCCTACGCGAAGCTGTTCGAGCTGCCTGCGCTCGGCAAGCAGGTCGGTTACCCGTCGTTCCTCAAACCGTTCGACGGCGGCGGCTGGAAGGGCGTCAGCAAGTGCGACGACGAGGCCGAACTGCGTGCCGCCTACGAGGCCAGCGACACGATGCTGATGCATCTGCAGGCCGCGGTGGCCGGGTTCGATCTGTTCGTGCGCGCGATCGGCATCGGTCCGCAGGTGCGCGTGATCAAATACGACGCCAGCCAGCCGCTGCACGGTCGTTACCTGCCCGAGCGCGGCTTCTGCAGCCAGGAGGACGAGCAGTTGATGGTGGACACCTGTCTGACCATCAACACGTTCTTCGGCTGGGACTTCAACAGCGTCGAAGCGCTGCGCAGGGACGGCACCTTCCACCCGATCGACTTCGCCAACCCGTGCCCCGACAACCAGGTCAACTCGATCCACTACCACTGGCCGTGGTACGTGGAGAGCAACCTGTCGTGGGCGCTGTTCTGCGCGGCGACCAAGCGGCCGATGCGCAAGACGCTCGACTTCGAGCCCTACTACGCGATCGCCGCCAAGGACATGTCGTACCGCGACAAGCTCAAGGCCTACGCCAAGATCGCGCGCGAGCGCCTGTCGGCCGACAAGTTCGAGGAGTGGAAGAGCAAGCACCTGGGCCCGCTGCGTGAGGCCGCGCGCGCCTGGTTCGCCAGCGACCGCTGCCGCGACGCGATCCGCAAGAAGGTCGCCAACATGTATCCGCCGCACGAGATCGACGAGTTCTCGGAGCGGTTCTTCGGGCAGGTGCAGCAGTACCTGCGCGACAACGAGTGAGCAGAGGACGCCCGTCGATGAGCAAGCAGAAGTGGAGCTGGAAGTCGCCGTCGATGCACGGCCGTGAGATCACGCTGACGCGCTACGGCATCGAGGGAACGCCCCTGTTGCTGTTCCCGACCGCGGGCGGCGACGCCGAGGAGCCCGAGCGCTTCCACCTGATCGACGTCATCGGGCCGTTCCTCGAGGATCTGCGCCTGAAGGTCTACTGCGTCGACTCGCTGGCCGGCCAGGCCTGGCTCAAGGAGTGCAAGACGCTGGCGCAGGCGGCGCGCGTGCAGAACCAGTTCGACCAGTGCATCGTGCGTGAGGTGGTGCCGGCGATCCGCCGCGACAGCAGCGACTACGACGGCCTGATCTGGACCAGCGGAGCCTCGATCGGCGCGTTCAACGCGCTCGCGTGCGTCTGCCGTCACCCCGACGTGTTCGGTACCGCGATCTGCATGAGCGGTACCTACAACATGAACCGCTTCCTCGAAGGGGACATGACGCGCGACTACTACGAGAGCTCGCCGCTCGACTTCGTGCCGGACTTGCAGGGCAAACATCTCGAGCTGCTGCGGCAGCGCTTCATCCTGCTCGCGCACGGCCTGGGCCCGTACGAGGATCCGGACCAGAGCTGGAAGGTCGAGCGTGTGCTCGGCCCCAAGAACATCCCCAACCGCGTCGACGCGTGGGGGCAGGAGTGGCGGCACGACTGGGTGACCTGGCGCAAGATGCTGCCGCAGTTCCTCGGCGAACTGCTGCCGCCGCGCGCCGGCAACGCGCCGGCGTGAGCGAGCGGCCCGCAGTGGCCCGGCGCCGGCGGCGGCGCTGGTTCGTCGTGCTGGCGGCGTTGCTGGGGATGCTGCTCGGCGCCGTCGCGTTCGAGGTGGCGGTGCGCGTGCTCTGGCCGCTGCCGGTGGCGTTCGCCGAGTTCCAGCAGGCGGGCATGTATGCGGCGACCGCGGACGGCGACGTCGCCCTGCAGCCCGGTCATCGCGGCACGCGGCAGATCGAGGACGGACGCACGACGCACGTGGTGATCAACTCGCTGGGCATGCGCGGGGACGAACTGGCGCCGCGCGGCGCGGGCAAGCGCGTACTCGTGCTCGGCGACTCGCTGGTGTTCGGCTACGGCGTCGAACACGACCAGGCCCTGCCGGCGCAGCTGCAGCGCGCGCTCGCCGCGCGCGGCGTCGACGCGGTCGTGGGCAACGGCGGCGTGCCGACCTACGGCAGTCGCCACGCCGTCGCGCAGCTGGCGCGGCTGGATCCGGCCTTCTCCCCCGACGCGATCGTGGTGTGCGGCTTCCTCGGCAACGACGCGAGCGACGACCTGTTGCCGCGGCGCGCGGTCTACGCGGGGCTGCAGTTCCAGGGGCCGATGGCCAACCTCGTGCGCACGTCGTGGCGCGTGCGGCTGGCGATCCGGTCGCGCGCGGCGCTGTGGTTCGAGACCTGGCTGTTCACCAACCATCCGGCGTGGTCACCACTGGCCCACGCCGCCTACGAGCCCGAGGAACTCGCGGCGATGCGGAGCCTGCCCGGCGAGCCGCCGACGTTCGCCAGCGCCAACGCGGGGCTGTTCCTCGACGTGATCGACGCGAACACCAGCTGGCACGAGGGTGCGCGGCCCGTGCTGCCGCGGGTGCTCGCGATCCTCGGCGAGTCGCTGCAGCGCGCGCGTGAGCTCGCGAACGGCCGGCCGCTGTGGTTCGTGGTGCTGCCGACCTGGTATCAGGTCGACGATGCCGCGTGGCATCGGCGACTGGCGGAGCTCGGGTTCGACGCGATGCGCCATCGCCGGGGGCTCGCACAGCAGCGCTGGCTGGGGGCGGCGCAAGAACATGGCGTCGCGGCCCTCGACGCGACCGACGCGCTGGCGGCGAGCCCCGATCCGGCGGCGCAGTTCCTCGTCGATCGCGGCCATCTCAGCGTCGCCGGCAATCAGCTGGTCGCCGCGTGGCTCGCCGAGGCGATCGCGCCGCGCCTGCGCTGAACCGCCGGCGCCGGACGGCGCCGCCGCTTCACCACTTGTAGTTGTGCGGCACGACCACGATGCCCGTCTCCGACACCGTGAATCGCTGCCGGTCCGCCTCGACGTCGTAGCCGATCACCGTGCCGTCGGGGATCTTGTTCCACTTGTCGACGATCACCTTCTTGAGCTTGCAGCGTTTGCCGACCTTGGCGCCGCGCATCACGATGCACTCGTCGAGCTCGCTGTGTTCGTCGACGTAGACGAGGTTGCTGAGCAGCGAACGGCGCACCTTGCCGCCTGAGACGACGACGCCGGGCGCGAGCAGGGAGTCCACGACCTCCGCGCGCCGGCCGTCGCCCGGCTCGCAGAACACGGTCTTCGCCGGCGGGTCGTTGTGCCAGAGCGTGTAGGTCGGCCAGTCCTGGCGGTACAGGTTGAGCTTGGGCTTGACGCTGCACAGGTCCATGTTGGCCTCGAAGTAGGCCTCGATGGTGCCGACGTCCTTCCAGTACGGCGCGTCGCCGTCGAGCCCGCGGAAGTGGTGCGCGTAGATCGGCACCTCGTGGATCATGCGCGGGATCACGTGGGTGCCGAAGTCGCCGCCCTGGCCCGCGGGCATGGCGTTGTCCTCGTGCAGGCGCTTGACCATCTCGCCGGTCTCGAACACGTAGATGCCCATCGACGCGAGGCAGTGGCCGGGGTCGCCGGGGATCTCGGGCGCGTTCTCCTTGGGCTTCTCGACGAAGCCGGTGACACGGCCGTTCGCGTCGGTCTGCAGGATGCCGAAGCGGAACGCCTCGGCGACCGGGATGCGCACCGCGCCGATGGTCAGGGCCGCGCCGTGCTCGACGTGCTCACGCAGCATGTCGCGGTAGTCCATCTGGTAGATGTGATCGCCCGACAGCACGATCACGTTGACCGGGTTCCAGTCCTCGATCGTGTCGAGGTTGTGGTAGATCGCGTCGGCGGTGCCGCGGTACCAGCGGCCGACGGCGACGTGGTGCGGCGGGCGGCAGGTGATCCACTGTTCGAGCCGTCGCGGCAGGAAGTTCCAGCCGAAGCGGATGTGTTCCTCGAGAGAGCGCGCCTGGTATTGCGTCAGCAGGTGGATGCGACGCAGCCCCGAGTGGATGCAGTTGCTCAGCGTGAAGTCGATGATCCGGTAGCAGCCGCCGAACGGCACCGCCGGTTTGGCGCGCACTTGCGTCAGGGGCTTGAGCCGATTGCCTTCGCCGCCTGCCAGGATGAAGGTGAGGGTGTTCTTGAGATCGAGAGAAGCCATTGGCGCGCGCTGCGGATGTGAACGACTCTGCACAAGGATGCCTGTTCTCGTCCCTGGGCCGTAGTGCGACGTGCGGAATCCTCACCGGGCGCAGCGTTGTTTTGGGCCGGTGCCGCCGTAGGCTGCGTTCCGTTGGCGCCCCTTCGTGACCCGTTGCATTCCGCTGTCGAAGCTTCGTCCGCTGCTGCCATGGCCCTTCCTGCCGATGCCGAATGGCTGCTGACCGACGGTCGCGGTGGTTACGCGCTCGGTTGCGTCGATGGCCTGCCGCGGCGGCGATACCACGGGTTGTGGGTGGCGCGCCTGCCCGGTGCGGCGCGTCGCACCATGGTCGTGGCCGGACTGCACGAGATCGTCGCTGCGCCGGGGGCGGCGATCGAGAAGGGGGTGTCGCTGCTGCACGCGCACTGGGCGACCCAGCCGTTGCCGTCGCCGCCGCGCGCCGAGGTCGTCTGCACCGAACACCGGCCACCGACGGTCGTGGCCACGGGGTCGCTGCCCGACGCGGGGCGGTTCGTGTTGCAGCGCTGCGTCGTGCTGCAGCGCGCCGTCGGCGGGCAGCAGCCGGCGCTGCTCGTGAAGTGGACCAATGGTGGCGTCGCGCCGCTGCGGTTGTTCGTGCGGCCGCTGCTCGGCATGAACGACGCCGATCACCTGCCGCCAGCCGCCGACGACTTCGCCGCCGAGGTGCGTGTGCGTGGGGCCAGCTGGGGGTTCCAGCCGACCGCCGCGTTGCCGCCGTTGTGGTTGACCGCCGATGGCGTCGCGGCGTTCACGGCGGAGCCGGCGTTCTACCGAGGGTTCCTGTACGTCACCGATCGCGATCGCGGCTACGACCACGTCGGCGACCGGTGGAGTCCCGGAACGCTCGACATGCTGCTGCCGGCCGGCCAGTCGGCGACGATCGCGTTCTCGCTGCAGGACGTCGTCGTCGATCCGGACGCGGCGTTCGCGCTCGAACATCGACGACTGGCGGACGCGGCGAGGGTGGCGCGGCAGGCCGCCGATCCGCTGCGCGCGCGACTGGAACTCGGCGCCGACGACTTCCGCTACGCGGCGCGCGGCGGGCGGCCCGGCATCCTCGCCGGCTATCCGTGGTTCGGCGAGTGGGGGCGTGACGTGTTCCTGGCGCTGCCGGGGCTGACGTTGGCGCGCGGCGATCTCGATGGTTGCGCGGCGGTGTTGCGCGGCGCGCTGCCGTTCCTGCGGCGCGGCCTGCTGCCGAACATCTACGGTCGCGACGTCGAAGACAGTCACTACGGCAGTTGCGATGCGGCGCTGTGGTTCGCGCTCGCGGTGCAGCGCTACCAGCTCGCCGGTGGCGACACCGAGCTGCTGCAGGACGAACTCGTGCCGGCGCTCGCCAAGGTCGCCGACGCCTACGTGCACGGCACCGAGCTGGGGCTCGTCGTCGACGCCGCGGGCCTGCTCGACGCGGGCAGCTCGTCGCTCAACGCCACGTGGATGGACGCGCAGACCTCGCGCGGGCCGGTGACGCCGCGCCAGGGGCAGCCGGTCGAGATCCAGGCGCTGTGGTATTCGCTGCTGGCGTTCCTGGTCGATCAGGGCGAACGCCGCCTCGCGCCGACGATGCTGCGCTGCGGCGAGAGTTTCGTGCAGCGGCTGTGGCTGGCCGGCGACAAGTACCTGGCCGATCGTTGGCACGGCGGCGCCGCCGACCGCGCCGTGCGCCCCAACATGGTGCTGGCCGCGGCGCTGCCGCTGTCGCCGCTGTCGCGCAGCCAGCGCGCCGGCGTGGTGCGCAAAGCCCAGGACGAGCTGCTGACGCCGCGCGGCCTGCGCACCTTGTCGCCACACGATCCCGCCTACGAGCCGCGTTACCGCGGCGACACCGAGGCGCGGGACCGCGCCTACCACCAGGGCACCGTGTGGCCTTGGCTGTCGGGGTTCTATGTCGAGGCCGCGCTGCGGGCCGCCACCAAGGGCACGCGCAGCAAGACGCGGCGCGAGCTGCGCACCTGGCTCGACGGTTTCCTGCCCGAACTCGACCGCGCCGGCCTCGACCACGTCAGCGAGGTCTTCGACGGCATGCTGCCCGAGGAGCTGCAGGCGGCGCGTGACGATGCCCAGAACCCCGGCGGCACGATGTCTCCCGGCGGCACGATGGCCCAGGCCTGGAACACCGGCGAGCTGCTGCGCGCCATCGCGCTGCTCGAGCAGCGGGACGAGCCGTGATCGACGTCGTCTTCTACTTCCAGGTCCACCAGCCGTACCGGCTGCGCAAGTGGAAGCCGGGTGATCGCATCCGCAAGCTCGAGATGTTCGACGACCCGCTCAACCGGCTGGTCGCGGAGCGGGTCGCCGAGCGCTGTTACCTGCCGATGAACAAGGTGCTGCTCGACGCGATCGAACGCACCGACGGGCAGTTCCGCTGCGCGTTCTCGCTGTCGGGTACGGTGATCCAACAGATGCGCCAGTGGGTGCCCGAGGCGCTGGACAGCTTCGTCGCGCTCGCCGAAACCGGCAACGTCGAGTTCCTGTGCGAGACCAGCGAGCACAGCCTCGCCGCGGTCGTCGATCTCGACGAGTTCGCGGCGCAGGTGGAGATCCAGCGCGACACGGTGACCGAACTGTTCGGCGCGCCGAGCACGTTCCGCGACACCGAGCTGATCCTGGACAACACCATCTGCAAGAAGGTCGAGGAGCTCGGCTTCGAGTGCATGCTCGGCGAAGGCGCCGACCGCCTGCTCAACTGGCGCAGCCCGCAAGTGCCCTACCGGGCGAAGGGATGCAAAACGCTCAAGTTGCTGCTGCGCAGTTACTCGCTGTCCGACGACATCGCCTTCCGGTTCTCCAATCCGAAGTGGCCTTCGTTCCCGCTGTTTGCCGATACCTACGCCGCCTGGCTGCACGACGTGCCGTCACCGGCGCAGTTCGTCGGCCTGTTCATGGACTACGAGACCTTCGGTGAGCACCAGGGCGCCCACACCGGCATCCTGCAGTTCATGACGCATCTGCCCGAGCTCGTGCTCGGCGATCCGCGTTTCCGGTTCCGCACGCCCGCCCAGGTCGCGGCCGAACGCGCCGTGATCGGCGATCTCGACATCCCGACGCACGTGTCGTGGGCCGACGAAGAGCGCAACCTCACTGCGTGGCTCGGCAACCCGATGCAGGTCGCGGCGCACGAGGCGATCTACGCGCTGCGCAACGACGTGCTCGAGGCGGCGCAGAGCAAGCCCGAGCTGCTGACCACCTGGCGTCACCTGACCACGTCGGACCACGTCTACTACGTGGCGACCAAGCACCACAGCGACGCCGAGGTGCATGAGTATTTCAGTCCGTACGACTCGCCGCACGCGGCGTTCGTGACCTTGATGACCGCCGTGGACCACCTGCGCAACGAGGTGGCCAAGGCACTGCGCAAGAAAGCCAAGTGAATATGTCGGAGCGAGCGTTCCAAGTTTTCGAGATCAGCTGGGAAGTCTGCAACAAGGTCGGTGGCATCCACACGGTGTTGTCGAGCAAGGCGATGACCGCCGTGCAGCAGTTCGGCGACGACTACATCACCATCGGTCCACAGCTGCACGGCGGCACCGGCGTGCAGCCGCCGTTCGACGAGGAGCCCGGCCACGAGGAGTTCGTACAGTCGTGCCGCGACCTCGGCGTGCCGATCCGCATCGGCCGCTGGCGCATCCCGGGCCGGCCGCGCTGCATCCTGGTCGGCTTCTCGGGGCTCTACGAGCAGAAGAACGGCATCCTCGCCGGTCTGTGGGAACGCCACCGCGTCGACTCGATCGCCGGCGACTGGGACTATGTCGAGCCGGTGTTGTTCGCGACCGCGGCGGCGATGGTGATCGAGCGCTGGTGGGAGGAATACCTGGCGCCGTTCCACCGCCGGGCGGTGGTGCAGGCGCACGAGTGGATGACCGGCGCCGCGCTGCTCTACCTGCAGGACCGCATCCCGAGCATCGGCACGGTGTTCACCACCCACGCGACGATGTTGGGTCGCGCGATGGCGTCGCTGGGCATCACGCCCGACCCCGCCGAGGGCAAGAAGGCGCTCGGCGGCCAGACGCCGATGCAACTCGCCGAGAAGCACGGCGTGCAGGCCAAACACTCGATCGAAGGCGTCTGCGCGCGCAAGGCGGACGTGTTCACGACGGTCAGCGCGATCACCGCGGCCGAAGCCCAGCTGCTGCACGACCGCAAGGCCGACCCGCTGGTGCCCAACGGCATCGACCTGCAGGTCGTCGACGAGCTCGCCGCTGGCGACCGCGGCGCGACCCGGCGCGAACTCGAACGCGTCGCCAAGGCGATGCTCGGCGAGGACGTCGCCGACGCCGCGTTCGTGGCCCTGGCCGGGCGCTACGAGTTCTACAACAAGGGCATCGAACTGCTGCTCGACGCGATGGCGCAGCTCGAGGGCAAGCCCGGGCGCCGCCTGGTTGCGTTCCTGCTGGTGCCCGCCGGCAACAGCGGCGCGCGCGGTGAGTTGCTCGACCGACTCGCCGGCGCGCCCGCGGACGGGCCGATCGGCCTGTGCACGCACAACCTGTTCGACGAGGACAACGACCCGGTGCACGCGCACTGTGCGCGACTCGGCCTTGACAACGCCATCGGCAGCCGCATGAAGGTCGTGCAGGTGCCGATCTACCTGCGCCCCGAAGACGGCCTGTTCGGGCGCGAGTACGAAGCAGTGCTCGCGGCGATGGACCTGGGTTGTTACCCGTCCTACTACGAGCCGTGGGGTTACACGCCGCAGGAAGCGCTCGCGGTCGGTGTGCCGACCATCACCACCGACCTCGCCGGCTTCGGTCGCTGGGCGGTGTCTGCCGGTCTGGGCCCGGCCGACGGCATCACCGTGCTGCCGCGCGAGAAGGTGCCGTATGCCGACGTGACTGCGTCGCTGGTCGCGGCGATGGCGCGGTTCCTGGCAGAGCCGGCGTCGGAAGAGTTGCGGGAACGGTGCCGCAACGCCGCCGGACGCACCGCCTGGAAGGACCTGTTCGCGCACTACCGGCAGGCCTACGACCAGGCGCTGGCCGCGGTGCAGAGCCGCAGCAAGTCGGGCGTGGTGCAGTTCCGGCTGCCGCGGCGTTCGTTGCCGTCGCCCGGTTCGGGCACGACCCCGCGGCTGTCGTCGTTCGAGGCGTCGGCGACGCTGCCGCAGAGCTTGCGTGGCCTCGAGCGCCTGGCGCGCAACTTCTGGTGGGTCTGGAACGACCAGGTGCGTGAGCTGTTCGAAGAGCTCTCGCCGGGCTTCGCGCGCAGCGGGGAGAACCCGGTTGCGTTCCTGCAGAGCGTCGGCCTCGAGGTGCTCGACACCAAGGCCAAGGACAAGGCGTTCCTGGCGCGGCTCGCGGCGGTCGTGGAGCGCTTCGACGCCTACATGGCGGCGAGCAAGCCGCTGCCGGTCGGGGAAAGTGGCGATGGCCCCGCATTGTCGCCAGAGCATCCGGTCGCCTACTTCTCGGCCGAGTTCGGCGTGCACCATTCGTTGCCGATCTACAGCGGCGGCCTGGGCATCCTCGCCGGTGACCACCTGAAGTCGGCCAGTGACCTCGGTGTGCCGCTGGTCGGCGTCGGCCTGTTCTACCGCTTCGGCTACATGACCCAGCAGCTGTCGAGCGACGGTCAGCAGATCGCCGCGGACCTCGAGAACCGGCCGCGCCAGCTCGCGGTCGAGATCGTGCGTGCCGAAGGTGGCCAACCGCTCGAGATCACCGTGCCGCTGCCGGGCCGCGAGCTGGTGTTGCGCGCCTACAAGGCGATGGTCGGTCGGGTCCGTCTGTACCTGCTCGACGCCAACCTGCCGCAGAACCGCGCCGAGGACCGCGACATCACGCGCAACCTCTACGGCGGCGATGTCGAGATGCGCATCCAGCAGGAGATCGTGCTCGGTCGCGGCGGCGTGCGCCTGCTGCGCACACTCGGCATCCGGCCCGCGGTCTACCACATGAACGAAGGCCACGCCGCGTTCCTGGTGATCGAACGGCTCAGCCGCCTGGTGCGCGGCGAAGGCCTGCCGTTCGAGGCGGCGCGTGAGTACATCGCGGCGACGACGATGTTCACGACGCACACGCCGGTGCCCGCCGGCCACGATCGCTTCGGCGAAGACCTGGTGCGGCGTTACTTCGGCGACGCCGAGGAGTGGGTCGGCTTGCCGTGGGACCGCTTCTTCGCGCTGGGCCAGGCTGCGGCCGGCACGGCCGAGTTCAACATGACCTACCTGGCGATGAACTTCGCCGGCTACGTCAACGGCGTCAGCAAGCTGCACGGGCTCGCTTCGCAGAAGCTGCTGCACGTGTTCTGGCCGGGCCTGCTGCAGGAAGAGGTGCCGGTGACGAGCATCACCAACGGCATCCATCTCTCGACCTGGACCAGCAAGGGCATCGCCCAGCTGCTGCGCAAGGGGCACGCCCCGGTGGTGGCAGCGGACTTCGCCGCGGCAGCCAAGGTCACCCCGAACAAGGTCTTCGCGGTGCGGCAGGCCAGCAAGGCGGCCATGCTCGACACCGTTCGCGCCGAGCTGACCAGCAGCTTCCACGCCCGCGGCGACAGCCCGGTGGTGCTCAGCGCGATGCTCGCCGGTCTGGACGACAAGGCGCTCTACCTGGGGTTCGCGCGGCGGTTCGCGCCCTACAAACGCGCGCACCTGCTGTTCAGCGAGCCCGAGCGGTTGCGCAAGATCCTGTCCGACAAGGACCGTCCCGTGCGCATCCTGGTGTCGGGCAAAGCGCATCCGCGCGACAAGCTCGGCCAGGACATCCTCAAGTCGATCGTGCAGATCGCGCGTTCGCCCGAGTTCATCGGCCGCGTGTTCTTCGTCGAGGACTACGACATGGCGGTGGCGCGCGCGCTGGTGCAGGGTGTCGACGTCTGGGTGAACACCCCGACGCGCATGGAGGAGGCCAGTGGCACCTCGGGCATGAAGGCCGCGGCCAACGGCGTGCTCAACCTGTCGATCGCCGACGGCTGGTGGCCCGAAGCCGCCGACGGCGACAACGGCTGGACGATCGGCGGCGCACAGGTCTACGGCGCGCACGAACTGCAGAATCAGGCCGATGCCACGGCGCTCTACCGACTGCTCGAGGAGGAGGTCGTGCCGCGCTTCTTCTCGCGCGGCAAGGACGGAGTGCCGGATCAGTGGATGGAGATGGTGATGCACTGTCTGGCGACCGTGCCGACGGTGTTCAACACCGACCGCATGGTCACCGACTACCTGCAGGGTGCCTACCGGCCGCTGGCGCGACACTACTTCGCGTTGCAGGCGGCGAAGAAGCAGCCGGCGCGAGACCGCGCCAAGGACTTCCTGCGGGTCAGGGCCGGTTTCGAGAAGTTGCGCATCACCGCCGCGACCACGGTCGAGATGCAGGACTTCAAGGTCGGCCAGCACCTCGACGTGCAGATCGACGTCGATCTGGGGCCGCTCGGCGCCGGTGACGTGGTCGCCGAACTGGTGGTGCGCCGGCTGGAAGGGAACAAGACCGTGGCCACGTCGATCGAACGGCTCGAACCGCGCGGTGAGGCCAAGGGCACGGTGCAGACCTTCGCGGGCGGACACCGCATCGAACTGGCCGGCCAGTACGAACACGGCATGCGCGTGCGCGTCCCGGCTGGCTCGGGCCACGACGCCAAGGTGCGTGGGCTCGTGCTCTGGGCGTGACGGTGTTTAGATGGCCGGCATGAGCATGCGCTTCCACGTCGGCACCAGCGGCTTCAGTTACGACGAATGGCGTCCGGCGTTCTACCCGGACGACCTCAAGAAGGACGCGATGCTGAGTTTCTACGCCGAGCGGCTGCCGGCGGTGGAACTCAACAACACCTTCTATCGCATGCCGACCGCGAAGCTGACGGCGAAGTGGCGCGGCCAGGTCGGCGACGGCTTCTGCTTCGCGGTGAAGGCGCCGCAGCGGCTCACCTGGACCAACAAGCTCGTCGATTGCGGCGAACTGCTCGGTGTGCTCACTGCGGCCGTCGAGCCGCTCGGCGACGCGCTGGGCTGCGTCTTCTACCAGGTGCCGAAGTGGGTGCGGAAGGACCTCGCGGTGCTGCGCGACTTCCTGGCGTGCCCGCAGCCGAGCCCGCGCGTGGCGTTCGAGTTCGCGCACGCCAGCTGGTACGACGACGACGCGCTGGCGGTGCTGCGTGAGCACAACGCCGCGCTGGTGCTCAGCGACAAGGAGGACGCGCCCGAGCCGACGCTGCACGACACCGCCGATTGGGCCTACCTGCGCCTGCGCCGGCCCGGCTACGACGACGACACGTTGCGGCGCTGGCGCGACGCGCTGCAGCAGCGCGGTTTCGGCGCCGTGTTCCTGTTCTTCAAGCACGAGGACTCGTGCGCCGGCCCCGCGTTGGCGAGGCGGTTTCTCGACCTGGACGCGAGAGCCTGAGCCGCTGTGCGTGGCAACGCGCCTTTCCGCGCAGCGTCAACCGCGGTATCCTGCCGCCGCTTCCTCCACCCTCGCCAAGGACCACCACATGGCGGCACCCTCCCGCACGTCCTGGAAAGGCTTCCTCAAGCTCAGCCTGATCTCCGTGCCCGTCAAGGCGTTCACCGCCAACGAGTCGAGCGCGGAGATCCACCTCAATCAGCTGCACAAGGGCTGCAACAGCCGGGTCAAGTACCAGAAGCACTGCCCCGAGCACGGTGAACTGAACAGCGACGGCATCGTCAGCGGCTACGAATACCAGAAGGGGCAGTACGTGGTGGTCGAGCCCGAGGAGGTCGACAAGCTGCGCACCCGCTCGGATCGTGCGGTCGGCATCGACGGCTTCATTCCGCTGGCCGAGGTCGAGCCACTGTTCTATTCGGGCAAGACCCACTACCTGCTGCCCGACGGTGTCGCCGGCGAACGTCCGTACGCGCTGCTGCACAAGGGCATGGTCGACAACGCGGTCTGCGCGATCGCGCAGGTGGTGATGTCGGGCCGTGAACAACTGGTGCTGGTGCGGCCGATCGGCAAGCTGCTGGCGCTGACAACGCTGCACTATCCGCAGCGCGTGCGCAGCGTCACGGACTTCGAAGCCGAACTGGCCGAGATCGAGCTCAAACCCGAGGAGGCGGCGCTGACCAATACGCTGATCGCCGCGTCGCGCGTCGGCGAGTTCTCACTCGACTCCTATTCCGATCAGTACGTGGTCAAGCTCAAGCGCCTGATCGAGATGAAGGTCGCGGGCCAGGAAGTCGTGCAGGCGCCCGATCACGAGGAGCCCAAGATCCTCAACCTCATGGACGCGCTCAAGAAGAGTGTCGCCGAGGCGCAGGCACGGGCGCTCGGCGCGGCGTCGGCGGCGGACGAGCGCGATGCGGGTGACGGTGCGGATGGTGTCGGTGCGCCGGCGAAGAAGCTCGCGCCGAGCACCGGCAAGCGCAAGAGTCCGCGCAAGGTGCAAGGCGAGTGACGTCGTTGGCCACTGCCCGCCTGCCCGACCACATCGAGCCGATGCTCGCCCGCATCGGCCAGCCGTTCGACTCGGACGCGCATGTGTTCGAGGTCAAATGGGACGGCGTGCGCGCGATCAGTTATGTCGACGAGGCGGGACTGCGCATGCACGGCCGGCGGCGACGCGACCTCGCGGTGCGTTACCCCGAGCTGGCGTTCCTCCGCGAGTTGCCGGCCGGCACCGTTCTCGATGGCGAACTGGTGGTGCTCGACACCGCTGGTCGGCCCGACTTCCCGGCGATCTTGCGGCGCGAGAACGGCAGTCCCGCACGAGCCGCCCAGGCCGCGCGCCAGTTGCCGGTGCTCTACGTGGTCTTCGATCTGCTCTACCTGCGTCACGAGCCGTGGCTCGAGCGGCCACTGCAGGCGCGGCGCGAAGCGCTCGCGGCGCTCGTCGCCGAGGTCGGCAAACCGCGGCTGGCCGCCGCCGACGGCGTGATCGGCAGCGGCCGCGATCTGTTCGCCGCCGCTACCGAGCAGGGCCTCGAAGGCGTCGTGGCCAAGCGCCTGGACTCACCGTATCGCCCCGGCGAGCGCGGCGATGCATGGCAGAAGATCAAGGCGTCGCGCACCGTGCACTGCGTGATCCTGGGTTTCGAGCCCGACGGTGACCGCGACTTCAAGTCGCTGATCATCGCCACCGATCTCGACGGCGAGTTGCGCTGCGTCGGCAAGGTCGGCACCGGTTTCACGGCAGCGACCAAGGCCGAATTGCATGCGTTGCTGCTGGCGCGCCGAGCCACCGCGCCGCTGATCGCCAACGACGAGCGCGGGGTGTGGGTCGAGCCGGGGCTGTACTGCACCGTTCGTTACCTCGAACGCACCGCGAGCGGCAATCTGCGCGCGCCGGTGTTCGTCGCCTTGCAACAGGAGGGCGCGTGATGGTCGGCGCTCCGGGCTCGGGGCCGGTGGTGGGGGGCGGCGCGACCGAGCCCGAACGCACCTTCACCATGAATGAACTGGCCGAGCTGTGCGGCGTGCCTGCGAACGTCGTCAAACGCTGGGTCGATCGTGAGTTGCTCTTGCCGATGCGCGGTTCGGTGCAGCAGTTCTCGTTCCGCTCGCTCGGCGTAGCGCGCACGCTGCTGCAGTTCTGGCGCGCTGGCTGGAGTGCACCGCGCATCGAGCGTGGCTGGCGGCTGGCCCGCACCGTCGTCGCTGATGCCGATGCGGCGCTGGCGGGCATGTTGGCGAGCATCGGCAACAAGCGCCTCACCGTGCGCACCGCCGACGGCAGGCTGCTCGAGCCCAGCGGCCAGCTGCTGTTCGACTTCTCCGCGGCGGCAGCCCAGGCCGAGACGCCTGCGACCTTGTCGCTGCGTTCAACCGCCGATTGGTTCGCGATCGGTGTCGATGCCGAGGCTGCAGGACGCGTCGAGGACGCTGTTCGCGCCTACGAGCGCGCGCTGGGCGACGCCAATCCCGAGGCCCACTTCAATCTCGGCAACTGCTACTACGCGCTGCGCCGTCGCGCCGAAGCCGCGGCGCAGTTCGAAGCCGCCGCCCGTTGCGCCTCCGACTACGCCGAGGCGTGGAACAACCTGGGCATCGTGCGCGGCGAACTCGGCGATCGCGATGGCGCCATCGACGCCCTGCGGCGGGCGCTACAGCTGGTGCCGCACTACGCCGACGCGCACTACAACCTCGCCGAGACCCTCGCGGTCGTCGGTGACTTCGACGGCGCGCGCCGTCACTGGCGCGCTTACCTGTCGTTCGATCCCAACAGCCGCTGGGCCGACCGCGTGCGCCGTCGCCTGCAGAGTCACGGCGACCGCTGAGCGTGCGGTCACGGTTGTCCACGGACGAGGCTGAGGCGCGAGGCGAGCGGCCCGGTTGTGGTTTGTACCCGGTACCGTACGCAACCCGGTTGGCGTGACTGGATCGCGGTTACTTGCCGCGCAACACGTCTTCGAGCGCGGCGATCGCTGGCGTGAGATCCTGCGGGTCGTCGAGTGCCGCGCGGAACAGGTCGCCGCGCGCGGCGAGGCGTTCGGGCATGGTGATGATCGTGAAGTTGCGCGGTGACAGGTCGTCGTCCTCGAGTTCGTCCCAGGCCAGCGGCGTCGACACGCTGGCGCCGCGCACGGGGCGTACGGCGTAGGGCGGCACGATGGTCTGGCTGCGGCGGTTCTGCAGGAAGTCCAGGTAGACCTTGCCGTCGCGTTTGTCGGGCAGGCGTTCGACGGTGGCGATGTCGGGCAGTTCGCGCGCCAGGATGCGCGCGACCGCCTCGATGAACATGCGCGAGTGGTCGTAGCTGTAACCCGGTCGCAGCGGCACGAACACGTGCAGGCCGTTCTTGCCCGAGGTCTTGAGCACGGGCCGCAGGCCGATGCCGCGCAGCAGCTTGCCGGCGGCGCGGGCGATACGTACCACGTCGTTGAACGGCGCGTCCTTGGGATCGAGATCGAGCACCGCGTAATCGGGCTGGTCGAGGCTGCCGACGCGCGACAGCCACGGATGCAGGTCGATGCTGCCCAGGTTGGCGACGTAGAGCAGGGTCGCGGCGTCGTCGATCACGTGGTGCAGCACGTCTTCGCCGTCGTGCCCGATCGACACGGTGCGCACCCACGCCGGGGTGCCTTCCTTGGCCTCGCGCTGGTAGAACGACTTGCCGTCGATGCCGTTCGGGAAGCGGTTGAAGTGCACGGGCCGGTCCTGCAGATGCGGTAACAACGCCTCGGCGACCTGCTGGTAGTAGGCGAGCAGGTCACCCTTGGTGAAACCGTCCGCGGGCCAGAACACCTTGGCCACGTTGGTGGCGCGCACGGGGGTGCGGCGCAGCGGCGCGGTGGTGAGCGTCGGTTCCGCCGCGGCCGCGGTGCCGGCACGAACGCGGCGCCAGTCCTCATGTGGGCCACTGCGATAGGGGCTGCTGCTGCGTTTTGCGATCGCGCCGGGCAGGCCGGCGGCGCCGATCGCGTCGAGCAGGGCGGGGCCGTTGCCGAGCACGTGGTCGACGTAGAGCACCCCGCCGTCGTCGCGGATCAACGTGCGCAGCGCCGCCTTGCGGTCGAGCAGCGGCAACGCGCGCAGGTCGTAGTCCTCCCAGTGCAGCAGGTCGAATGCGTAGAACGTGATCGCGCCCGCGTCACCGCTGCCGAGCGCCTGTTCGAGGGCCTGACGGCACGGACGGCCGTGGGCGTCGACGGCGGTCACGACGCCGTCGATCAGCGCCTGTTCGCAGCGCAGCTGTCGCAGCGCCCTCGCGACGTTCGCTGGTGGCGCGATGCCGCGTTGCGTCATGTCGTGTAGATGCACTTCGTCGCCGCTCTTCTGCGCGAACGCGCGGCGACCAGCGAACTCCATCTCGAACAACCAGCCCGGATCGTGGAACGGCGCCGCGCTCGCCGCCGGCGACATCGCCGCCGCGGGCACCACCAGTGCGCCGGCCTCGAGCGCGCCGAGATCGATGCCGAGTGCGCTGTCGCGCGCGGCGCCGGCGTAGCGGTCCTTCGACTTGAACAGCAGCCAGGTGTTCGGGCCCTGCTGGGTCTTCACCAGGTGCCATTCGCCACGCAGCCGTTGGCCGCGCAGGATCAACTTGAGTTCGCCGCGCTGCAGCGAGGCATCGAAGTCGGGCACCTTCACCAGTTCGTAGGTGCCGCGGTCCCAGATCGTCATCGTGCCGGCGCCGTACTGGCCCTTGGGGATGCGGCCGTGGAAGTGTTCGTACTCGAGTGGGTGATCTTCGGTGCGCACCGCCAGTCGCTTGTCGGCGGGGTCGTACGAGAAGCCCTTGGGCACGGCCCACGAGCACAGTGCACCGGCATGCTCGAGCCGCAGGTCGTAGTGCAGGTTGCGTGCTTCGTGGCGATGCACGACGAAGGCATTGCCCGGTCGATCGCCGATCGGGCCGGGGGCAGGCTCGGGGGTCGCCGCGAAGTCGCGTTTGCGGCGGTAGTCGTCGAGCGGGTCGGCCATCGCGGAGCGGATCCTACGCGGTCGGGAATCTGGTCGCGTTGGCACAGTTGTCCGGTCTGAGCCCTTGTGGTGAGCGGGATCGCACCGTGTGCGGTCTCGCTCGGTGGCTGGGTCCGCTCGGCGACGCGGATGTAAGCAATGGAATCAAAGGCATTAATGGGAAATGCGGGGACGTTGCCGGGCGGTGGCGTGACGCCCCGGTCGGCCGATCCTTGCCGATTCCTGCGGGCACCCTCTTTGCGTCAGGGGTTGCTGCCGCGGACCGCCAGGACCCGTGGCGTCGGCAGAACGGCGTTGATGGCCATGCTTGCATGGAACTGCCAGCGAAGTAACGTTCTACGGCTCTCCCCTGGCTGGACTTGTTCCGCGGCAGAACCCTCTTCCGCGTCAGACCCTGCCGTGCACTTGCCGTGCACGGAACTCGCATCCCATGAACGCCAACCCATCCTCTCGGCCTGCCGCCCGTCCGTTCACCGGCCTGGCCCTGGTTGCCCCCGCGCTGGTCGTCGCCCCCATGTTGGTGATCGCCGGCTGCGTCGGCGGTAGCAAGGGCGATCCCGACAACCGCGGCGACTTCAAAGTGGCCAGCATCAGCACCGGGTCCGGTTCGGTTTATCCCTACCGCATCCGCGTCGCTGACTCGTTCGGCAACCCGACGTCGACCGTCGTCAACATCGAGAGCATCGACACGCTCAAGCAGAACGTCAGCGGCAGCAACGGTGTGCTGCCGGTCGCGACGTTGCCGACGAGCGCGGTGCTGCCGAATGGCAGCCCGGGCAACCAGTTCCTGCACTTCTCGTTCACGCACAAGCTCGACGTCGACTCGATCCTCAGCAACCTGCTGGCGAACCAGAGCAACTCGGGCCTGACGGGCGCCTTGAACGTGCTCGCCTACGACCCTGCGACCGAGACGTCGACGACGGTGGTCGGGCGCGGCTTCGTCAACGGCTACACCTACTACAACGTCGGTGGCTCGTTGCAGAAGATCAAGGCGGTCGAGGAAGACGGCAACACGGTGCGCATCCTGGATTCGCGCGCCAACGGCTTCCCGGCCTATCCCGGCGCTGCGGACCTGGTCGGCAAGAAGGTGTTCACCTTCATTCCCGACGTCGACAACGATCTGACCACGATCGAGATGTTCCCGAGCAATCGCCTGCTGCGCCTGGTCGTCACCAACGCGGTGCGCAACAGCGAGAACAACATCCTCGAGCAGGAGGTGTCGACCGCGACCACCGTCGGCGCGGACACCGATCCGCCGCAGGTGCTCGGCTTCCTGTCGACGCCGCAGATCTCGCCCGGCAACAACCAGGTGGGCATCGACCCGACGACGACGATCCTGATCCGCTTCAACAAGCCGGTGCAGCCTGGTGAAGTCGGTTCGTTCTTCGATCCGCAGCAGTTCACGCCGCCGACCGGTGGCATCTCGTTGTCGGTCACCGCAGCGGCGCAGACGTTCCCGCTGATCTATCACGCCGACCCGGTCAGCTACGGCGACCTGATGAACTACATCATCACGCCGGCGTACTACATGCCCGGTCAGTCGACCGTCGACGTCACCGTGCAGACCACCACGATCCACAGCCTCGCCGGCTCGTTGATCGGTCAGGCCGTCACGACGCGGTTCACGACGGGTGACGGCCCCGGTCTCGTCAACGCCCCGGTCGCGCCCGAGGCGATCTACATCGGCATGACCGGTGCGCAGCCCGGCGTCTCGGTGATCGACCTCAACGGTTTCGGTCAAGGCACCGGCGACATCACCAATACGCGCTTCCCGCTGAACCCGAACATCGGCCTGACCGGTGTCACGCCGCCGCTGTCGCCCGGAACCACCAACCTCGACGCCGGCAGCGCCGGAACGTTGACGCTGGTGCGCGACACCAACGGCAACTCGCGCCTGCTGCGGGATCCGATCGTCAGTGACGTGACCGACATCCACATCGGTGCGCCGCTCGACCTGATCTACAACAACGAGAACATCAACGCGAACGCGACCCGCGCCAACCAGATCAACGAACTCATGGGGGCCGCGATGCCCGGCAACACGATCACCCAGCCGCCGGTGCCGAATCCGCCGCGCCTGGTGTTCCCGCCGCCGAACCCGAACCGCGCGATCTTCGGTGAAGAGCCGTCGGTCAAGTCGAGCTACGGCCCGCCTGGGGCGCTGGTCACCGCCGGTCCTCCCGGCAACTGCATCACGTCGTCGCTGAACCTGCTGGTGCAGGGCAATCCGTTCTCCAGCCAGCAGGGCTCGCTCGGTCTCTACGGCACGTTCTTCATGGGCGTGTTCGTCGGCCCGCAGCCGCCGCCGGCTTCGCCGCCGCCGCCGCCGCCGTTCTGCCCCTACACCTCGCGTCAGCAGGTCGGGCACTTCCTCTACGTGCTCGACCGCGACAACCGGCAGGTGCTCGTGGTCAACAGCAACCGCTTCACGGTGCTCGATTCGATCCAGCTCAGTGACCCGGTCAGCATGGCGATGTCGCCGAACATGACCCGCCTCGCGGTCAGCAACTTCGCGAGCGGCACGATCAGCTTCATCGACGTCGACCCGACCAGCACCAACTTCCACCAGGTCGTCGCCGAGACCCGAGTCGAACTGGGCCCGACGGCGATCGCCTGGCAGCCCGACGGCGAGGATGTGCTCGTGGTGTCCACGGACGCGAATGCGCTGACGATCGTCAGTGCACTCGACTTCACCGTGCGCCGCACCGTGGCGGGCTTCCTGAACGGCCCGCTCGACGTGGTCGTGACCGAGCGTTACCAAGTGAGCGGTAACTTGTCCGGCCTCTACTACGCCTACATCCTCAACGCCAACGGCACGATCGCCGTCTACGAGTCGGGGCCTGATGGCGTCAACGGCATCGGCTTCAACGACGTCATCGGCACGGTCGCCAACGCCGCTTTCCCGCGCGCTTCGGCCATGTTCTACGACATGGACGCAGGGCAGGGTGGTGTGTTCGTCGGCCACGTCGACGACCAGGGTCTGGGGCAGATCTCGCGCGTGTGGCTGACCAGTTCGCCTGCCGGGCAGCTGCCGCTCAACCCGAGCTCGGGTGGCTTCATCCTGCCGCCCACCTACCGACAGAAGGAATGGACCGTCACGCAGCGGATCGGCGGCACCAGCGCGTCCACGCCGGTGCGCGACCTGATGTCGGGTGACTCGATCGTCGATCTGTGCACCGACGACCTACTCAACGTCGGCGGCTACCCGGGCCAGCTGACGCCGTTCAACGCCAGCTACACGTCCACGCCGTACACCCACTCGGGCAAGCACGTGACCAAGACCATTCCCGGCGGCGTGGCGCAGGCGGTGCAGCCGCGCCTGTTGTTCGTGGCGCTCTCGGACGTGGGCAAGGTCGACGTGTTCGAGATCAGCACCGGCACGCGACGGGCGTCGATCGACGCACCGGGTGTGCGCGTGGTCTCGAGCTACTGGCGCCAGTAGAACGCTCGCGAGGCTGATCGGCCGGGCCCGATCGCGACGAGTCGAGGCCGCTCCCTGTTGGGGGCGGCCTCGCTTGTTTGTGCGCCGAGACCACCCGAGAATCCGAACCGATGCCCGACGGCCCGACGATCCAGCGCATGTTCGCCGAGGTGGCGCCTGGCTACGACCGCGCGAATCGGGCCTTGTCGCTCGGCATCGACGTCTGCTGGCGTCGCAAGGCGGTGCGCCTGTGCGCCGTGCAGCCCGGTGAGCGCGGCTTGGACGTGTGCGCCGGGACCGGCGACCTCAGCTTCGCGCTGCAGCGAGCCGGTGCCGACGTCACCGGGGCGGACTTCTGCGCACCGATGCTGGCGCACGCGCGCCGCAAGGCCGAAGCCGTGCGCGCCGGCGGCGGGCAACAGGTGCCGGAGTTCCTGGCCGCGGACGCGTTGGAGTTGCCGTTCCAGACCGGACACTTCGACTTCGCGACGGTCGCCTTCGGCATCCGCAACGTCAGTGATGCTCGAGCCGGCCTGCAGGAGATGGCCCGAGTGGTGCGCCCTGGCGGTCGTGTCGTGGTGCTCGAGTTCACCAGACCGCGACTGCCGCTGGTCGGCGCCGCCTACCGCTTCTACTTCGGCAAGGTGTTGCCGCGACTCGGCGGTTGGATCTCGGGCGCGAAGAACGGTGCCTACCAGTATCTGCACGACTCGGTGATGGCATTCCCCGAGCGCGAAGCGTTCCTGCAGCTGATGCGCGAGGCCGGCCTGCAGACGCCCCGCATGCAACTGCTCACCGGCGGCATCGCCGCGCTGTACCGTGGCGAAGTCGCGGGCTGAGTCCAAGGCTCGTGCCGCCGCACCGGTGCCATCCGAACCGGCGTTGGGCGGCTACTACCACTGGGCCCGTGACCCCGCGGTCGGCTTGTTCGCAGTGTTGCCCCTGTGGTTGCTCTACGAGGGGCTGAGGTTGTCGTTGGTGCCCGCGGAACGGAACGGCGCCGAGGTCCTGCTGCTGCGCGAACTGCAGCGCGTCGGTCCGTACGGCTTGCTGGCGGTGCGGGTGCTGCTCGGGGTGTCGATGTTCCTGGCGGCGCGATCGCTGCTGCGACGGCAGGTGCCGTGGCTGCGCGTCGCCGCGGTGCTGGCGCTCGAGGGCACCGTCTACGGACTGCTGCTCGGCCCGATCGCGGGCAACCTCGCGGCATCCGCCGCCCGCGTGCTCGCGGTCGCCGCACCCGGCAGTACGTTGGTCGCCAACCTCGTCGGTTCACTGGGTGCCGGCATCTTCGAGGAGTTGGTGTTCCGGCTCGGCCTGATGTCGGCGCTGGTCTGGATCGGCATGCGCGCGGTGCGCGCCTGGTCGTTGCCGGAGCCCGTGGCCGCGGGCATCGTCGGGTCGTTCGCCGTCGTCGTCAGCGCGGTGGTGTTCTCGTGGTTCCACCACTTCTGTGGCGAGCCCTACGACGCGGCGAGGTTCCTCTATCGTGCCGTCGCCGGGGTGCTGCTCGGCTTGCTGATGTGGGCGCGTGGTTTCGGCGTCTGCGTCTACACGCACACCTTCTACGACCTGCACTACTACCTGACCCACGCATGAACCGCACGTTGGCGAACTCCACCGGGCCGCACCGTTTCGCCGTCTGTTTCTCGGGCGGCAGCGGCATCGCCTACGGTTTGCGACTGGTGGAGGTGCTGCTGCAGGCCGGTCACACGGTCGAGTTGTGTGCGACGCACGCGGCGTTGCGCGTGTTGCGGCACGAAGCGGGCTGCGAGCTGGACCACGACCGGCCGGACCTCGCGGCGCTGTTTGCGCCAGCGCTGCGCGGCAACCTGCACGTGCACGATCTCGCCGCCGTGGAGGCTGCGCCGGCGTCGGGCAGCGCCGGCATCGCCGCCACCGTGGTGATCCCGTGCAGCATGGGCACGTTGGCGCGCGTCGCCCACGGCTTCTCGAGCAACCTGGTCGAACGTGCTGCCGACGTCGCCCTCAAGGAAGGGCGGCCGTTGATCGTGGTGCCGCGTGAGACGCCGCTGTCGGTGATCCACCTGCGCAACATGCTGACGCTCGCCGAACTCGGTGCCATCGTGCTGCCGGCGATGCCGGGCTTCTACCATCGCCCGACCCAGGTGCACGAGTTGGTCGACTTCGTCGTTGGCAAGATCCTCGATCGCCTGGGCCTGCAGCACGAGATCGTGCGTCGCTGGCAGACGCCGCAGCCGCCCGCGGACTCACCTTGGAACGAGGGTGAGCAGTGAGTGCCGCGACGAACGCCGTGCGTTGGCGCGACTTCGCTTCGCTCGTGAAGTTGTCGCACTCGGTGTTCGCCCTGCCGTTCGCGCTGCTGTCGCTGCTGGTCGCTGCAGAGGGTCGACCCGGTGCCCGGCTGCTGTTGCTCGTGATCGTCGCGGTGGTCGCCGCGCGCACCGCGGCGATGGCCTACAACCGCTTCGCCGACCGCCATCTCGACCGCGACAACCCGCGTACGGCGGCGCGTGAGATCCCGCGCGGCACGATTTCGCCGCGGGCCGCGCTCGGCCTCGTCGCGGTCGCCAGCGTGGTGTTCCTGGCCTGCTGCTGGCTGCTGGCCCCGATCTGCGGGTGGCTCGGTCTGCCGACGCTCGCCTGGCTGCTTGCCTACAGTCACCTCAAACGTTTCTCGTGGCTGTGCCACGTCTGGCTCGGCGCGGCCCTGGGGCTGGCCCCGATCGCTGCCTGGCTGGCCGTCGACGGGCAGTTCAGCGCTCGGATGTGGTTGCCGACCCTGCTGGCCGCCGGCGTGGTCTGCTGGGTGGCCGGCTTCGACGTCCTGTACGCGTGCCAGGACGAGGCCCACGACCGCCGCGTCGGCCTGCAGTCGATCCCGGCGCGTTTCGGCGCGAAGGCGGCGATGAACGTCAGCCGCGTGTTGCACGCGTTGGCCACCGTGGCGTTCGCGGCTTTCGGGTGGTTGTCGCCGCTCGGCGGCACGTTCCTGATCGGCGTGATGCTTTCCGCGTGCCTGCTGGTCTGGCAACATCGGCTGCTGCGTCCCGATGACCTGTCGCGCATCGACATGGCGTTCTTCACCGCCAACGGCACGATCGCCGTGGTGATGTTCGCCGCCGGTTGCCTGGACCTCTACGTCTTCTGACCGCATGGCCATTCCCGCCCCCGACCACGAGATCGTCCGCTTGCACAAGCTGCTCAAGAGTGGCCTGCCACGGGTGCTGTTGGTCAGCGGCGTCAGCGACTTCTTCCGCGCCGAGGCGATGGACATGGTGATGGCGGCCGTGCCGGCGCAGGCGGAGTTGCGGGTGCTCGACGCGGTCGATCAGCGCGACACGGGGAGTGGCGGCGACGAGGACGATCGCGACGATGACGACGGCGCCGAGCTACAAACACCGGACGACGATCAAGGGCTGATGGCCTGTCCCGAACTGCTCGACCTGCGCGGCGGCGGCCTGTTCGCCAAGACCGCGGTGTTGGTGGTGCGGCGCGGCAAGAACTGGTGGAAGCGCCACGCCGTGACGCTCGCGGGGCAGATCGATCGTTTCCAGAAGGGCTCGAGCCTGGTGATCGAGGCGGACAAGCTCGACAAGCGCAAGAAGGTCGCCGCGACGCTCGTCAAGGCCGTGGCCGAGGCGGGGGCGCTGTTCGAGTTTCGCGATCTCTGGGCGACCGGTTTCGGTTCGCGTGACCATGCCGACGGCGAACTCGTGCGTTGGCTGCTGGCACGCTCGCGGCGCCTGGGTGTTTCGTTGACCGGGGAGGCCGCGTGCCTGCTCGTGGCCCAGGTGGGCACGGCGCTCGGTGAACTCGCGGCCGAACTCGGGCGGCTGCGCGATCAGCTCGGCGCCGATCCCCAACGGGCGCCGCTCGGCCCGCGCGACCTGCAGGGCAAACTCACGGTCAGCTTCGAGTCGACGCCGTTCGAACTCGCCGAGGCAGTGCTCGATGGCGACAAGCGCCTGGCGTTGCGTTCGGTGCAGGCGATGTTCGCGCGCGGCGTGCGCGACAAGGCCGGCAAGGCGATGGACGGCGGCGGGCTGTTGCCGTTCGCCACCAGCTGGTTGTTCCGTTCGATCGCTGCGGTCTACGAGGGGCGGCTGCTGCTCGCGCAGGGCGTCAGCGAACGGGATGTGCCCGCCCGGGTCGGCGTGCGGCAATTCGTGCCGCGCTTCCTCGGCCAACTGCGGCAGAACGACGTGGCCCGCCTCGAGCGTGGGCTGCTGGCGTTGCATGCGTGCCAGCGGGCCAGCCGCACGCTGGGCGAAGAACCGCAGGTCCTGCTCGAGCGTTTCCTGAGCCAGTGGTTCGATGGTGCGCCGATCCGGAGCGCCGAGGACTTCGAACTGTGATCAAGAAACTGCCCACCGCTGTCGTCAACCAGATCGCGGCCGGCGAGGTGGTCGAGCGTCCGTCTTCGGTCGTCAAGGAACTGATCGAGAACGCTCTCGACGCCGGCGCGTTGCGCATCCGGATCGAGATCGAACAGGGCGGCGCCGAAGCGATCCGCATCATCGACGACGGCGACGGCTTCCTTCCCGAAGACCTGCCGCTCGCGTTCGCGAGCCATGCCACGAGCAAACTCGCCGACGTCGGCGACCTCGACCACATCGGCAGTCTGGGTTTTCGCGGTGAGGCGCTGGCGTCGATCGGCGCCGTGTCGCGCGCCAGGATCCGCAGCCGCCGCCGCGAGCACGACGAGGCGTGGGAGATCCGCTGTGACGGCGGTGACGAGTCGGCGCCGGCGCCGTGCGCAGGCCCGCAGGGTACGCTGCTCGAGGTGCGGGACCTGTTCTTCAACGTTCCGGCGCGGCGTCGTTTCCTCAAGTCTGCGAACGCCGAACGCGCGCGCATCCAGACGCTCGTCGCCGAACTCTCGCTCGCGCGGCTCGACGTCGACTTCACGTTCGTCGCCGACGGGCGTGAGGTGCTGCGCCTGCCGACCGACGAGTCGCTCACCCGCCGCTTCGCCCGCTGCTTCGGCGAACAGCTCGCCACCGGGCTGCTGCCCGTGTCGCGGGCTTTCGACGGATTGACGGTCGAGGGTCTGGTCGGCGAGCCCGACCTGGCGCGGCGCGACGGCAAGCTCGAGCTGACGTTCGTCAACGGTCGGCTGGCGCGCGAGTCGAGCGCGCTCTACGCGGTGCGGCAGGCGTATCGCGAGTACCTGATGGGTGGACGCTTCCCGGTCTATCTGCTGCACGTGGCGTTGCCGCCCGATCAGGTCGACGTCAACATCCACCCGCGCAAGTCCGAGGTGCGTTTCGTCGACAGCCGACGCGTCGCCGGCTCGTTGCACGAAACCGTGCGTGCGGCCCTTCAGGGTCGGGCCGGCGCGGCGAGCGCTGGCGGCATCGTCGTCGGCGAGGACCGGCCACGCGCTCGTTCGGGCTTCCCGGACCTGCCCCCAAACCTGTTCGGTGACGCCGCGGCCGCGCCGACGCCGTTCCAGCAGCGGGTCGGCGAAGCCCAGGCTCCGGCGGTGGTGCGTGAGATCGGACCGGCGATGTTGCGCGGGGCGGCGGAAGTGACTGGGCCACGGCGAGCCGACGCGCCCGATGCCCGCCCGAACCCGTTCCAGCGCGTCAGCGGTCGCTTCCTGCAGGTCATGGATCTGTACCTGCTGCTGGAAGGTCCCGACGGTCTGCTGGTCGTCGATCAGCATGCGTTGCACGAACGCGTCGTCTACGAGCGGCTGGTGCGGCAGCACGACGCCCGCGCGGTGCAGGTACAGCGCCTGCTGACTCCGGTGGTGGTCGAGGTGACCCCGGACGAACAGTCGTGGCTGGTGCAGATGCGGGAACAACTGCAGCAGGAAGGTCTGTTGCTCGATGCCTTCGGCAACACCGCGATCGCCGTGCACGGCCTGCCGGCGGTGCTCGGCAAGACCGATCCCAAACGCCTGGTGCGTGACCTGCTCGCCGGCGAGGGCGGTGACGGCCGTCGCGCCGTGAAGGCGCAGATCACCGAACGCTTCCATTCGATGGCGTGTCGCGCCGCGGTGATGAGCGGTGATCGATTGACCGACGACGAGATCGCCGCCCTGCTCGCGGAGGCCGCGCGGCTCGAGCATCCGCACAATTGTCCGCACGGCAGGCCGACGGTGCTGACGTTCGGCGCGGCGGAGCTCGAGCGCTACTTCCGGCGGCGCTGTTGAGTCGGCGCGGCGAGCGCACCTCTGCGCCGGCGCATCACTTCTTGGGGCGGTCGAAGTCGTCGGCGCTCAGCGCGGGCCGCAGCGAAAGTCTGATCACCACGGCGCGGGACTGCAGGCTCAGCAGGCCCTTGTCGTCGCGGAAGAAGTGTTCGATGTGGCGCGGCACCAGCAGGCCGTCGCGCTCCTGCAGAGCGAGCAGGCGCACGAGTTCGCCGCGGGTGCGTTCGGGAACGCCGTCGACGAGCGGCCAGATCTCGAGCGCGAGCAGTTCGCCCTTGTCCTTGGTGACGTAGGCCGCCACGCGCACCGGCGCGTCGGCGCCGGCCTGCTGCAGCAGCGGGAACGCGGGCAGGTCACCTTCGACGCGTAGGCAGGCGACGGCTGGCTCCCGCCCGAGTTGCAGCGGTTTCTCTTCGACCGGCGAGGTCTTGGCGAGTTCGCGCAACACCGCGGCGGGATCGAGGAACTGCAGCAGTTGACGCGCCAGATTGGTGTCGCGTTCGGCGCTGGCGAGGTCATTGGCGAAGTCGGCACCTTCCAGGCCGCGCGCTTCGCCCTGGAACAGGTGCCAGAAACCGTTGCGGTCGCGGCCTCGTACGAGCGGTGCCCCGGCCTGCTTGATTTCGTAACGGATCAGGTCACGCACGCGGGTGCTGTTGGGCCGTGGCCAGCGCAGGAACCGCACCTCGAGGTCGACCTGACCACCCTGCTCTGCCTGCGCGGCCATCATGCGCAGTTCGAGGGCGCCGGTGAACGCGGTCACCGGTGCGACGGGGCCCTTGGGGTGATGACTGGCATCGACGCGCTTGGCGAGCGCTTCGAGATCCGTCGGCTGGGCGGCGGCGGGCGCCGGCGTGGCGGCTTCGTTCTGGGCCAGCAGGCACGCGGCCAGCAGTGGCAGGAAGAGCAAGGGTCGGGCGTTCATCGGCGTGGGCAAGCGACGCCGGGCGCCGCGTGTTGCCACAGGTCTTAGAGGAAGACACCGCTCACGGGAAGACACCATCGAGGTTGACCACGGCCATGAACACGCCGTTGGTGCCCATCGACCAACTGCCGGTGCCGCGGAACGACATGCCCATGTTGCGGGTCGGGCCGGCGCTGCCGCCGATGCGCGTGCCGATCGCGTTGCTGGTGACGCTGTCGGCGAGCAGGCCGGAAGCCCCCAGGCCGAACCCCTGGCTGGCCAGAGCGATGCCCTCGATCCACGGCGCGTTCGGCAGGTTCCAGGACATGCTCGGGTAGCCGCCGGCGGGCAGTTCGGCGGCGAGGCGGAACTCGAACGGCGCCAGCCACAGCGAGCAGCCGGTCATGCCGAACGTGCCCAGGTCGGTGAACTGCGAGTCGAGGCTCAGCGCCGCCAGTACCACGGGGAACGCGCCGAGCGTCGACGAGGTGAAGTCCTGTTGGATCGTGCCGCCGACGATCGCCGGGGCATCGGGCACTGCCAGCGCCAGGGAACTCCCGTTGGCGACACAGCCCTGCGTGTCGATGCCGGTCGACAGGCCCGTGGTCGCCGCGAAGGTGAAGTTGACCGCGTCAATGCGGTAGTTCGACGGTGGCGTGGTGGTGTCGGCGGTCTCGACCACGAGCAGCAGGTTGCCCTGGCTGCCGTCGTACAGGTAGGGCGCCGAGAACGGCAGGTGCACCGAGAACGGCGCCGGCTGCGTCACGAGCGGGTTGATCGGCGGCAGCATGAGCGGCCCTTGGAACACGATGGTGCCCGTTGCGGTGCCGATGTTCACCGCCGGATCGGCCGACATCGTCGCGGCCGGGGTCGCCACGGTGTACGCGGTGACCTGATAGTTCTTGGTGTAGCCGGGGTGGGTCTGCGTCGCGGTCACCTGGCTCTGGCGGAAGTGCATGCCGAGGATCACGCCTTGGCCGAGCGTCACCTGATCGGCGTCGTACAGCAGCTGGATCGCACCCGTAGCGCGCCCGAACGGGTAGGTGTAGACGAGCGGGCCTTCGACGATGCCCATGCCCGCGGGCAGCACCTTCTGCTGCTGGGCGGTGATCGGCTGGCAGAGGCCGACCAGTGCGGCGGTCAGGAGTGAGGCGAATGTGGAGGAATGCAGCATCATGGGCGCGGGTCCGGAGTCTGGTTCAGTATTGAGATTGAATCGCAATAGTATCCACACGCGTGGCGGATGCAAGGTATCCGAAAGTGGCGTCCTCAAGGCACGCCGCGTGATCGGACGATCCAGGGTTGATGTCCCGCCTCCTCGCCATCTTGTTGACCGTGCAGTTGCTGGTCTGCGCCGTGGCGCAAGAGCGGCATGCAGTGGTTCGCCTCGAGGACGGTTCGGAACTGCGCGGCACGGTCGTGTCGATGGATCTCGAGTTGCTGCAACTGCGCACCAAGGAAGGTCTCGTCAAGATTCCCGCGGTGCGCATTCGCAAATGCACCATCGAGACCGTGGTGGCCGCGGAATCGGCGCCAGCAGAAGGGGCGCCTGCACCTGCGCAACCAACCCCGACGGTGCCGGCACCGGCGCCACCGGTGACGACGCCGGAGGCCCAGGCTGCGCCGACGACTCAGGGTGGCGAAGGCGCCGCACCGGCCGACAAGAGAGAGGGCAAGCAGGGAGAAGGAAAACAGGGAGAGGGCAAGCAGGGAGAAGGAACTGCGGCGCCGTCCCCGGATCCCGGCGTCCCACCCGCGGCCCCGAGCGCGGAGTCCAAGACTTCGCCCGTTGCTGCGAAGTCGGGCACGGTCGTCGCCGACCCGGTCGCGCCCGCGCCCGACGCTGGCGAGCCTGCCCTGCGCCAGCGTTACCACTGGAAGACACGGCTGACGGGGCTGAGCGATCGGTTCCCCTGGTTGGTGCCGTCGGATCCCGCGCAGTGGGTCAGCATGGTGCTGCTGCTGCTGGCCAGCCTGTCCCTCTCGGTCTACTCGTCGACGCGGCTCGCTTCCGGCGAGAACCAGGAGTTCGGCCGGGCCGTGGTGCTGTCGGTCTGGTTCCTCGTGACCGGTGCGCTGCAGGTGGCCTTGGTGCCCGTCAACGACCTGACGCTCGTGATCATGCTGCTGGTGAACCCGGCGTTGGCCCTGCTGTGGCTGCGGGTGCTGTTTGCCCTGTCGCGCAGCGCGGCGCTCGTCGCGTTCACGATCCAACTCGGCTTCCTGGTCGTCGGTTACGGCGTGCTCGAGTTGCTGGATTCGATCCTGCGGTCGATCAACGCGCCGGTCGCCTGAGGCCCGGTCTTCCGCTTCCGGGCAGGGCGAAGGAAACGCCGGCTCGAGGCTTCCGGTCGCCTCTCTCGCGCATTCCATCCCATGGAATGCGATGCCTCGAGCCGGTGCGCCGGCAGAACAAGTCCCGTGCCGCTGCGGAACCCGGGCGCCCGAATCGCGCGACGGCCCGGTTCCCCTCCGATCGTGTGGCGGGCGTAACGATTGGCCCGACCTCGACGTTGACGTGGCGGCCTCGCGAAACTAGACACCGCCCCATGGCCAAAGCCCACGTGCTCGACATCCTGGCTCGCGACTTCCAGAAGGAGGTCATCGAGAAGTCCATGGTCACGCCGGTGTTGCTCGACTTCTGGGCAGCCTGGTGCGGGCCGTGCCGCACCCTGGGGCCGCTGCTCGAGCGCCTGGCCGCGGAATACCAGGGTGCGTTCGTGCTCGGCAAGGTCGACACCGAGGTCGAGCAGGAGCTGGCCTACGCGTTCGGCGTGCAGGGCATCCCGTTCTGTGTGCTCGTCGATGGCGGTCGGCCGGTCGATGCCTTTCAAGGCGCCGTGCCCGAAGCCGAGGTGCGCAAGTTCCTCGACAAGAACGGCATCACGCCGCTGGTCCTGGGCGAGCCCGAGCCCGCACCACAAGCCGCGCCGCAGATCGATCCGGCGAGTCCCGCCGGCAGGTGGCGCACGGCACTCGATGCCGCAGCCGTGGGGGACGTCGCCGGGGCCCGCGCCGCAGTCGATGGCTTTCCTGAGGAGGACGAGCACTTCGACCAGGTGCAGCGCCTGCTCGATGCGTTGCCGTGGCTCGAACTTGCGGCGCCGGTGGCCGGTCAGCCCGCCGACGCGGCGCTCGTTGCCGCGCGCGGCGCATTCCTGGCCGGTGACTTCGACGCCGCGATGAACGCGTTGCTCGAGTCGGTCGCTGCCGACAAGACCCACCGCGCAGGGCTCGCGCGCAAGGCGATGCTGTTGTGCTTCCTGGTGGTCGGTGAGGACGACGAGCGGCTCGATGCCGTGCGGCGTCGGCTGGCGACGATGCTTTACTGAGCGCCGCCGCGCGCGTCAGCTGGCCGTCTGACTCTCGAAGTACATGCGCACCAGCTCGGCGAGCGAACCTGCCTGGGTCTTGCGCATGACATTGGCCCGGTGCACCTCGACCGTCTTGGGCGACAGGCCCAACGCAGCGGCGACCTCCTTGTTGGCGGCGCCGTTGACGATCAGGTCGAGAACCTCACGCTCGCGCGTGGTCAGGCGCAGGAAGCGCCGCGCGAGGGCCGCATTGGCGGCCGCGGCGTGGCGTCGTTCGAGGTCCAGGCCGATCGCCTTGTTGACGGCGTCGACCATGACCTGCAGGTCGAACGGCTTCTCGACGAAGTCGATGCTGCCGAGCTTGAGGGCGTTCACGGCTTCCGAAACGCGCGCCATGCCGCTCATGAACACGACCGGCAGGCGGCTGTTCTTGGCCGCGAGGTCTTGCAGCACCTCGATGCCGGTGCGGTCCGGCAGGTTCAGGTCGAGGACCAGGCAGCAAGGTCGCGAGTCGTCGTGGTCGGCGAAGAACTCTGCCGCGGTGCCGTGGGTGTGGAACTCGTAGGGCAGGATGCGCCCCATGTTGGTGAACAAGGTCTGGATCGTCTTCTCATCGTCGACGACGTGCACCACCGGCACCACGGTGGTCACCAGCGGCGGGGCGCTGCGAGGGGAGTTCGTAGGCTTTTCGGATACCAGCATGAGTCCTCTCCGTGCGGCGTGTGTCCTGGGGTCCGCACCCTAGGAACATCGGCTAAGGGTCGCCTCGACTTGAGACGGGTTGTCAGCCGCGCTCGTCGGTTCTTCCTCACCAGGATGCTCGCCATGTGCCCGCCCGATCGCAAGTGATTGCCCATCTTGACCCTGTCGTTGGGGGGGGGGGCACCAAGCGGGCGCGGTAGGGCACCCAAGTAGGCAGGAACGGGTAGGCTCGAAGCCGTTTCGCTGGCGGGCTGGTCCCGCGCGGACCGATCCCGTATGGTGCTCCGCCCTTTGTGCGGCCGCACTCCGGCCTCGCCCTTTCCCAAACGGATCGCCTTGTCCCTGCCTCGTGTCACCATCGTCGGCCGCCCCAACGTCGGCAAGTCGAGCTTGCTCAACCGGCTCGTCGGTCGCCGGGTGTCCATCGTCGAGCCCACTGCGGGCGTGACCCGCGATCGCGTCTCGGCCAACCTGACCGTGCAGGGACGGCGCTTCGAACTGGTCGACACCGGCGGTCTTGGGCTCGTCGACGAAGCCAAGCTCAAGGACCACATCGAGAGCCAGATCCAGGTCGCGATCGCCAGCGCCGACGTGGTCCTGTTCGTGGTCGACGGCCGCGAGGGCCACGTGCCCAGTGACGACATGGTCGCGCGCCGGCTGCGCACACTCGGCAAGGCGCCGATCCTCGTCGTCAACAAGGTCGAGTCGCACCTCGACGAGATGACCATCGCCTCGTGGTTGCGGTTGGGTTTCGGCGAGCCGGTCGCGGTCAGCGCGATGGAGGGCTGGGGCGCGAGTGAGCTGCTCGACCGCATCGTCGGCGCGCTGCCCGAACCTTCACCCGACGAGCAATTGGTCGACGAGGACCTGCTGCGCTTCGCCGTGATCGGCAAGCGCAACTCGGGCAAGTCGACGTTGGTCAATCACCTGGCCGGTGAAGAACGCGTGATCGTCTCGGAGATCGCCGGCACCACCCGCGACGCGATCGACGTCGTGTTCGATTTCGACGGCACCAGGCTCGTCGCGATCGACACCGCTGGTGTGCGCAAGAAGAAGAGCGTCGAGCACGCGATCGACCTGTTCGCACATACGCGCGCCACCGAGAGCATCCGCCGCGCCCACATCGCCGTGCACATGTTCGACGTGCGCGAGAAGATCAGTCAGGTCGACAAGAGCCTCGCCGCCTATTGCGTCATGCACCACAAGCCGGTGCTGCTGGTCGGCAACAAGATCGACCTCGCACCCGAGCTCGATCTGCAGAAGTGGGACGCCTACATCAAGCAGCAGTTGCCGGGGCTCGACCACGCGCCGGTGGTGTTCGCGTCGGCCAAGGACGGCATGAACGTGCGTGAGATGCTCGATCTGTTGTTCGAGCTGCGTGAGCAGACCAAGGTCGAGATGTCGACGCCCGATCTCAACGCCGCGCTGCAGACGGCGCGCGAACGGCTGATGCCGGCGAGTGGCGGCGTGATCCCCAAGCTGTTCTACGGCACCCAGATCGGCAAGGAGCCATTGTCGGTGTTGGTGTTCGTCAACGACCCGCGCCTGTTCCGCGGCCAGTATGAACGCTACCTCGTGCAGCGGCTGCGCGAGGCGTTCGATTGTCCGGAGGTGCCGATCCGGATCGTGTTCCGCCGGCGCGAGAAGGTGATCCTCGGCGATCGGGGCTGAGGATGACTGGCGGCGGCGGCGAAGGCTCGCGCGGCGTGCTCTGGCAAGCCCCTCTCGTCGCGTTCGTCGCGGCGGCGCTCTACCTCGTTTGCGGATCCGAGCAGTTCTACAAGACCGACGGCACCGACATCGTGCGGTTGCTCGACGACCACCTGCAGGGCGCGCCCGGTGCGCTGTGGCCACATCCCTGGCACGTTGGTTTCCTACCGGCACTCGCCTGGTTCCGCGATCTCGTCGTCGCGCTCGGGTTGCAGCCGACGTTCCTGCAACTCGGCGAATGGTTCTCGGCGGTTGGCGTGGGCATCGGCGTCGGCTTCTGCCACGCGGCCTTCCGACGGTTGGCGGCGACCGAGGTCGCCTGGTGGGCGACGCTGCTGTTGGCCCTGTGCCCGACCGTGACCCTGTTCGCGACCGTGGTCGAGTTCCACGGCCCGCTGTTGGCACCCGTCGGGCTGTGTCTGTGGTGGACGGCGCGGCAGATCGGCCGGCCGACCTGGTGGGGCATGGCGCTGCTCGGGGTCCTGTGCCACGTGGCGTTCCTGATCCACGGCCAGGCGATGTTCTTGCCGCTGTGGCTGCTGCTGTTCTTCCTGGCGCGCCGCGGGGCCCGGCCGACGCGCCGCGACCTGAAGATGGTGGTGCTCGCTGGTGCGGTGCACGCGGTCCTCTGGTTCGTGATGCCGCGGTTGTTTCCGGACAGCTACGGCTTCTGGGCCGACCTGGGCCGCGGTTTCGCCGCGGAGGGCTCGACCGGCCGGCCGCGGGGCCTCGGTTACCTGCCGGCGATCGTGTGGCAGGAATGGCTGCGCCCGCTCGCGCCGTTGTCGTGGCTGGCGATCGGCGCCCTCGCCGTGCGGCGCTGGCGGCGCGAGGCGATCGTGCTGTTGATCGGGCTCTCACCGTTCGTCTACGTCTCCGTTCGTCAGTTGGTGTTCGAACCCGAGTTCGGCGCCTACCTGCTGCCGATGCTGCCGGCCACGGCGTTGCTCGCCGCGAGCCTGCCCCTCGGCAACTGGGTCCGGGTCGCCGTGCTCGCCGCGCTGCTCGGCAACGGGCTCACCCTGCATCCGTTCGGTGCCGGCGACGCCATCGACGCGCTGCCCGATGCCGTGACCGCGGCCGCCGGTGGGGCCGAGCCGTTCCTGCTGGTCGGCAGTCACCGCGAACTCACGGTCGTGTACGAAGGCATGGGCATCGAAGCGCGACGGCGTGACCCGGTTCGCGAGGAACGTTTCCTGTGGGTGCGTGGGCAGGCGTCGTTGCCGATCGAGAAGTTCACGCCCGATCAGGCGGTGGGCGTCGAGCAGTTCTTGAAGTTGCTGATCGCGCAGGGCCGTGCGGTGTTGTTGACCAAGACCGCGCTCGCTTCGCTCGAGGATCCGCGCGGCGCGATGCTCGCCGAAAAGCCGTCCTTGGTCGTGCCGCCGAACGAGTCGATGGCCGGGCCGCGGTTCGCTGCGCACCTGCGTTCGCGTTTCGAGTTGCTGCCGACGCCCGACGGCCTGCTGCTGCGCCTCGTGCCGAAGTGAGACCTAGCGGCCGCGAGGGCGGCGAGCAGCTCAGCGCCGCCAGAAGCTCGGCGTCAGCAGCGCCAGCAGGGTCAGCAGTTCGAGTCGGCCGAGCACCATCTGGAAGATCAGCACGACCTTGGTGCCGTTGTAGAGTTCGCCGTAGCCGCCGAACGGGCCGACGTTGATGGTGTTCGCCAGGGTCGCGGCGGTGCCGCCGTGGAGCACCACATGCCCCGCGTGCACGGGGTCGACGATCGTCAGTGCCGGGCCGCAGGAGCCGATCATGCTGGCGCTGATGCTGAACGACGCGACGAAGTTGAGGCGGTCGTCGAGCGAGATCACCGCCGCGCCGGCGACGATGCTGATGATCCACAGCAGCACGATCGCGAGGATCGAGGAGATCACTGCGGCGGGCAGCACTTCCTCGTCGAGCTTGATGCGTTCGACGCTCTTGGGCCGCACGAAGTGGCGGATCGTGTAGGCGAACAGCTTGAGGATCACCAACACCCGGACCTGCTTGATGCCGCCCGCGGTCGATCCCGTGCAGCCGCCGACGAACATCGCGCAGAACAGCAGCACCAAGGCGATGGTGGGCCAGGCGTGGAAGTCGGCCGTTGCGTAACCGGTCGAGGTGAGCACGCTGACGCCGTTGAACGCCCCCTGGCGCAAAGCCTGGCCGAACGGCACGCCTGCTTCGAGCAGCGAGATCGTCAGCATCGTGATCAGCCCGAGCGTGATGATCGTGTAGATGCGGAACTCGCCCGTGCGCAGCAGGGTCCACACACACTTCCAGCCCGTGCGCATGTGGGTCGCGACGACGGCGAAGCTGGTGCCGGCGAGGAACATGAACACGATCAGCACCAGTTCGCCGCCCAGGCTGTCGAAGGCGCCGACCGAGGCGCGCGTGGAGAAGCCGCCCGTGGCCAGGGTGGTGAAGGCGTGGCAGATCGCGTCGACCAACCCGAAACCGCCGAGCAGCATCAGCAGCGCGGCGCACGCCGTCGTCAGGCCGAGGTAGATGAGGATGATCAGGCGCGCCTTGTCGAGCACGCGCGGCTGGTAGGAATCGGTGCCGACGCCGACGGTCTCCGAGGTCAAGAGGTTCTTGCTGGTGATGCCCATCGCCGGCAGCAGGGCCGCGAACACCAGCACGATGCCCAGGCCGCCGATCCACTGCAGCATCGCCCGCCACAACAGCAGGCTCGGCGGCACCGATTCGATCGACGGGTTGTCGCCGCTGGCGAGCACGGTGGCGCCGCAGGTGGTCAGACCGCTGACGGTCTCGAACACGGCGTCGACCGGGTCGAGGATCACGCCCGACCACTGCAGCGGCACCGCGCCGAGCAGGCCCGCCAGGATCCACGACAGACCGGCAACGGCGATCGCTTCCTTGCGGTAGACCTGCTCGGGCCGGCCGCGGCCCGCCAGCCACAGCAAGGCAGCGACGATGCTGCCGATGATCAGGCTGGCGACGAACCCGGACGTCGCGGACAACCCCGGGGTGGGCGGCTCGGTCAGCGCCATCACCAGCGGCGGCAACTGGGCCAACGTCAGGAAGGCGGCGATGCCGGCCAGCAGGCGAGCCACCTGGGCGAGGTTCATGCCGTGGCGGTTAAACACACGCTGTCGTCGCAACTCAATCTCGATCGGGATGCGGCGACGCGTTCGTCCCAGATTTCGTCCAGGCGTAGTGCGCGGCGTGCTGCGGCAAGGCTGCGCGTGCCCGAACCCGATGGCACGGTCGTTTCCACAACCCGGGCAGAACTTCTCCGACTCCTGGTCTGGATCCCTGAGCAAACCGCCCCACTATGGGGCTAGATGCCGATGGTATAGTCCTCCGGCCGCAACCGGCTCCCGCACCTCGCCGCATGAAAGTCACCCTGATCCATCCGCCGGTCTACATCAACAAGAACGGCCTGACCGCGTTGCGACCGAGCCTGCCGCTGGGGCTGGCCTACATCGCCGCCGTGCTGCGTGACGACAAGCACGCCGTCAACGTCGTCGATGCCCTGGGTGAAGCGCCCGAGCTGATGATCCCGGACGGCGACATCTGGCGCCTGGGGCTGACCCCCGAAGAGATCATCAACCGGATCCCCAAGGACACGCAGGCGATCGGCATCACCAGCATGTGGAGCTACAGCTGGCCGATCGTGCGCGAACTGATCGGCAAGGTGAAGGCCGCGTTCCCCAAGGTGCCGATCGTGTGCGGCGGCGAGCACTTCACCGCCGTGCCCGACCTGTCGATGGAGCAGAGTCCGGCCGACTTCCTGGTGCTCGGCGAAGGTGAGGAGACGGCGATGGCGCTGTTCCGGGCCCTCGAACTGAACCTCGATCACACCGTGATCCCCGGCATCGCGTTCCGCACCGCCGACGGCAAGGTGCAGAAGAACCCGCGCCGCGATCGCATCAAGAACGTCGACGAGATCCCGTGGCCGGCATGGGAGTACTTCGACATCGAGGCCTACTCGAGCAATCGCCTGGTCAGCGGCATCTACTATGGCAAGACGGTGCCGATCCTGGCGACGCGCGGCTGCCCCTACCAGTGCACCTACTGCAGCTCGCCGAACATGTGGACGACGCGCTGGTTCGCGCGCTCACCCAAGGACGTGCTCGACGAGATCGAGAGTTACCACCGCAAGTACGGCGCGAGCAACTTCCCGTTCCAGGACCTCACCGCGATCCTCAAGCGCGACTGGGTGGTCGAGTTCTGCAGCGAGGTCGAGAAGCGGGGCCTGAAGATCACCTGGCAGCTGCCGGCCGGCACGCGCAGCGAGATCATCGACGAGGAGGTCGCCAGCCTGCTCGTGCGCAGCGGTTGCCGCTCGCTCAACTTCGCGCCCGAATCGGGCAGTGAGCGCACCCGCAAACACATGAAGAAGATGCTGACCGACGAGAAGCTGTTCCGCGCGGTGCGGGCATCGGTCAAGGCGGGGCTCAACGTCGGTGCGTTCTTCGTGCTCGCGTATCCGACCGACGAAGCCGAGGACATGCAGGCGACCGTGCGGCTCGCGGCGCGGCTGGGGCGCGCCGGCATCGACGACGTCTCGGCGGGGTTCTTCTTCCCGCTGCCGAGCACCGAGATCACGCGGCAGCTCGAGAAGGAGGGCAAGGTGCAATACACCGACGCCTTCCTGAAGCTGCCGATCTACGTGCACAACAAGTTCCTCAGTGAGGACCGCAAGTTCTGCGACGCGTTCACCGCCAAGCAGCTGACGCGCTGGAAGTACAAGGTCGTCGCCGCCTTCTACCTGAACAGCTTCTTCTTCCACCCCGGTCGTGTGTTCCGCATCCTGTGGAACTTCGTGCGCGGCAAGGAAACCTCGAAGATGGAGTCGTTCCTGCAGGAGACGATGCGCAAGTTCCGCCTGCGCAAGGGCAAGGCATCCGGTGGCGGCAAGACCGGCAAGACCGCCGGGCCCAAGGCCGAGCCGGTCGAGGTGTGATTCGCGAGCCGTCGAGACTCAGCGGCGCGTCGGCGACGTCAGCAGTGCTTGCATCATGCGCAGCTGCTCGCTGGCGACGACATCGTCATCGAGGTGGCTGCGTGCCCACGCGTAGGCGGCGGCACCGGCGTCGCGCGCCACTTGCGGCGACGTGAGCAGTTCGAGCGCCGCGTCCGCCAGGGCCGCTGCGCCCTCCGCGATGCGGCGCGCCGGCGGCAGCGCGTCGCAGCCTCTTGCGCCCAAGGCGTTGGTGACCACGGGCAGGCCGTGCGCCAGGGCGGCGAAACTCTTCATGCGGAAGCCGCCGCCCGAGAACAGCGGCGCGAGCATCAGCCGCACCTGCGCGAACAAGACCGCGAGGTCGGGCGCGAAGCCGACGAGACGCAGTCCTGGCACCTCACGCAGGTCGGCCAGCGCCGGCTCCTGGTTTGGGCCGGCGAGCCACAGTTCGGCCTGCGGATGGGCGGCGCGCAGTCGCGGCAGCACCTCGCGCGCCAGCACCCGCGCAGCTTCTGGATTGGGACCGTGGCGGTAGTCGCCGAGGAACAGGGCCCTGGGCGGCGCCGCACCCGGATCGACCGCGCAATCCGGGACGGCGAACGTCGGGCCGCGGCTGCCCACCGGCAGTCGGAGCAGGTCCGCGAGCGTCGCCGCATCCTCGGGGGTCACGGCCTGCACGCGAGTAGCCAACGGATAGAAGCGGTGCACGTAGCGGCGCCACAGACGGCGATCGCGCGTGTCCCCCCAGGTGCCGAGCCCGGTGGTGGTGTTGGCTGGGCATCCCGCCTCGTGGTCGGTGAACACGGTTGGCACGCCGCGCAGGAACGGCAGGTACTGCGCCATCTGGCTCATCTCGACGCAGACCACGTCGGGGCAGAACTCCCGCAGTGCGCGTTGCAGCACCGGCACGAGTTCGGGCTGCCAGTGTTTTGCCGCACCCAGGGGCAGACGCCGCCAGCGCCACAGCATGCGCAGCTGGTGGCGCCGTCGGCCGGCCCGCAGCGGCCGCTGCGGCAGTGGAGCACCGCCGTGCCAAAGCCATGGCGCGGGGTCATGCCGCAGTCGCTCGGCTTCCTCAGGATGCAGTAGAGCGCAAAGGCCCACCTGCGCCTGCTTCGCCAGGGCCGCCGTCAGGGCGGACAGGTAGATTCCGCCGCCGTGCGGGGCGTTCGGCGTGGGCAGGAACGGTGTCAGGAACAGGATCCGCATGGCGATCGCCGTCAGTATCAGTCTATCGACAAAGAGTTTACATTTTCCAACGCCGATGCCATGGGCGGTTCGGGAACGGGCGTCTCGACAGCCGGCAGGAGGTGGCGACCGGTGCCCTGGTCTGTCATAATCGGCCTCCGTTCCCCGACCTCAGGCTCGCTGCGACGCTCGTTTGGCGGTGCGGCGTATCCCGAGTTCTCCCGCATCGGGACCCCCATGAACGAGACGATCAAAGCCATCCTCGGCACCCTTCGAGACGGTCGCCCCGAACTGCAAGTCGCTGCAGCACAGATCCTTGGCGAACTCCGTCCGAAGGAGGTCGCGATCGCGCAGGGGTTGGCCGAGGCCGTGGACCGCTCGCCCGTGTTGGGCCGGTTTGCGCTCGATGCCCTAGCCAAGATCGCTACACCACAGGCGTTGCAGGCGATCGCCGCGGCGCTGCTCGACAGGGAAGGGCTCTCGGAGCACGCCGCGATGTTGCTCGGTGACGCGGGCGAGCCGGCCCACGACGTCCTCGTGCAGGTGTATCCCGAGGCAGCTCCGGAACAGCGGTTGCGTATCCTGCAGATCCTCGTGCGCTCGACCCGTCCGACGAGCGCCCATTCGGGTGCCGCTCCGGAAGGTGGCACCAAGAGCGGTGTGGGTGCACGGGCGGCAGGCAAGAAGGCGAACGCGCGGGGCACCAAGGTCAAGCAGACTGCGCCCAAGGTCGCCAACAGCCCGGTGATCTCGATCTTCGCGCAGGCGCTGTTGACGCCGGAGACCTGTGAACCGGTGGCGCACCTGGTGCTCGACGCGACGCGCCCCGACGCGCCGGCCTGGGACGAAGCGTTCCGCGCGGCCTTGGCGGCGCAGCTCGGCGCGGTGTTCGACGACGCGGCGGCGATGCCCGAAGCGAGCCTGGCGCGCGTCGTCGAGGTGCTGCGGCAGCTCGATCCGACCGGTTCGCGTGCCTTGATGCTGCGACTCTCGGGGCCCGATCAGCCGAATCTGGTGCGGGCCGCGGCGCTGCGTTCCCTGCGGGGCAGCAAGTTGACGGCGGCGCAGGTGCAGAACCTGATGAAGATGCTCGAAGACGTCGAGCTGCGCGATCTGCACGATGCGATCCGCGAGGTGCTCGGGGAGCTTCCGGAGGTGCCGGCGCCGCTGGTGCCCGTGCTCAAGCGCTTGCTCACTGCGCGTCAGCCCGAGCAGCGACTGTTCGCGCTGCGTTTGCTGCGTTCCGTCGGCGGCGCCGAAATGGCCAAGGTCGGCCTGAAGTATCTCGATCACGACGACGAGCGTTTCCGTGCGGCAGCTGGCGAAGCCCTGGCCAACAACAAGCAAGCCGTCGAACCGTTGGTCAAGCTCACGCTCACGGCGCGTGATCCGGCGCTGCAGGTGACCGCCGCACGCATCCTGCGTCGGCTCGCCGACCACGTGCCACCGCGCACCCAGAAGTCCCTGGTCGAGAAGGCCGTCAAGCTGCTCGGCAACAACGTGCGGCTCGGTGACCTGGTGCTCGACACCGTGCTCGCGGTCGGTGCGGCCAAGATCGTGCCGACGGTCGTCGACAAGGCCGTGCGCATGCGGCGCGCGCGTCGGCAGGCCGAGGCGCTGCACCTGTTGGCCAAGGTCGTCGCGACACCGCACGCCAACGCCGAAGCGCGTTTCCAACTCGCGGTGACCAGCCTGCACCGCAGTCAGCACGCGAACGGAGTCGAGGGTGCCCCGGTGGGGGACGCGACGATGGGGTTCTTCGCGCTGCTGGTGCGCGACGGCTTCCCGCTCGCTGATCGCCTGCGCAAGGAAGCGTCGGTGACGGCCGAGGACCTGCTGCGCATCGCCACGCACTTCTCGCGCGGCGTCGGCGCCGAACGCCGGTTCGGCACCGAGTTGCTGCAGCATCTGGCAACTCGCACCAAGGGCCTGGCCGGCGACGAAGCGCGTCTGGCGTTGCGTTCGGTCGGAGGCTGAACCGATCGGGGGAACTGCTGGCTTTGATGGGGCTGCAGGACGGACGGGCCAGCCGCACCTAGTTCAAGGGCCACCGCCGATCAGGCCGCCACGGCCATG
>CAYMPV010000039.1:0-55601 GCA_964392305.1 uncultured candidatus Brocadiaceae bacterium | reverse complement strand
TGCTGATCGGCGGTTCGTTCGGCGCCGGCAACTACGGCATGTGCGGCCGCGCCTACCAGCCGCGCTTGTTGTTCTCGTGGCCCAACTCGCGCATCTCGGTGATGGGCGGTGAGCAGGCCGCGGGGGTGCTCGTGCAGGTCAAGAAGGACCAGCTCGAGGCCAAGGGGCAGCAGTTGTCGGCCGCCGACGAGCAGAAGATGCGCGCGCCGATCCTCGAGAAGTACGAGACCGAAGGCCACCCGCTCTATGCGACGGCGCGGTTGTGGGACGACGGTGTGATCGATCCGCGACAGACGCGCGGCGCGTTGGCGCTGGCGTTGTCGGCGAGTCTCAACGCGCCGATCGAGGAATGGCGCGCGCCCGTGTTCCGGATGTGAGGATGCCATGAGAATCGCCCACGACGGCATGACCAAGGCCGAGATCGAGGTCCTCGCCGACATCGACGAAGATGGCGTGCACATCGTGCACGTCGCCGAAGACGAGAACGGCCCCGCCCGCTCCTACACGATCGGCATGCCCTACAGCTTCGACCACCCCGAGGTGATCGTCTTCGGCCTGCCGCCCGAGGTCGCCGAAGAACTGCTCGACGCCGTCGCCGACGAGGCCGCCGACGGCGCGAAGTTCGCCGCCGATGGCCAACACGACGGCCTGCTGCACGGGTATCCCGTGAAGTTCTTCGACGTGCCGACGAGCTGCTATCCGCGTTACCTCGAGACTGCTCGCTGGGCGCACGAGGGCGACTCGTTCGCGTGCCTGCAACTCGTCTGGCCCGACAAACAGGGTCGGTGGCCGTGGCACGAAGGCGTGCGCGAAGGCTTCGCCGCCGCCCAGCCCGTGCTCGCCCGCGAGGGTACGGTACCCGGTACAAACGACAACCTCGCGTGACCGGGCCCGAGATCCGTCGCCCACCGCCGTCTCGCCAGCGGATCGCCGCCGGCTACGTGCTCGGCATCCTGTTCGTCGTCGCGATCGGCTATGCGCTGACGCGCGGCGCGGGGCGCGTGTTGATCCCGGTGCTGCTGATCGCCGGCCTGCTCGTGCTGGTGAATCGCATCGTGCGCAAGATCAAGGAGCCGTTGCCGTGAACGCGGTCGCGCTCGTCATTGCGCGACGTCGCCGACCGCGGCGCCCATGTTGTAAAGGTCGAAGTTGCCGCTCGCGGTCTGGAACGTGAACACGCCGGCGCCGCCGTTCCACCAGATGCCGTTGACGTTCCACAGGTCGGCGTCGCCGTCGCTGTCCGCGTCGACGACGTGCAGGCTGCCGCCGGTCCACGTGCTGGCGCGGTAACGCGTGCCTGTCCAGGCGATCAGTCGATCGCCTTGCGCAGCGCCGCGACGAAGCGCGAACGTTGCTGTTCACCCCACTCCTTGGGCGGCGGTGGCAGGTTCTTGCCCGATGCCTTGCCGAGGGCGGCGTGCAGTTCGCCGACGCGCGCAGCGACGAGGCGGATGTCGGTCTTGTCGGCGTCCTGCGCGAGCGCGGGCGGCAGACCGTCGAGCAGCAGCTCGGCGATGCGGCGGCGGTCCTGCGCGCCCAGGCGCGTTGCCAGGTCGCCGAGCGCGGCGATCGTCGTGCGCGTCGTGCCGTTGCGGGCGTTGGCTTCGCGGATCAGCGGCGCGACCGCATCGATCGCGGACGCATCGCCCGAACCGGCCAGGCACTTGGCGACGTGGCCGCGCAGCACGTTCGGGTTGCGGCTCGGAACGCTCGTGCCCGCGCCCGCGAACAGGCGCGCGAGCAGCGGCGCGAGTTCGGGGTCGGGATGCTCGGCGACGACCTCGAGAACCTTGTAGCGGAACGCGTCGCTGGGCAGTTCGAGCAGCGCTGCGGCGTGTTCGGTGACGAGTTCGGGTTGGTGCTGCGCCGACCAGGCGAGCGCACGGATGCGTACGACGATGTTCTCGTCGCCGTCGAGCAGCCGCGCGGCGAGCGGTTGTCGCCACTTGCTCACGCCGTTCTCGCCGACGTCGGTGATCGCTTCGATCGCGAGCGCGCGTTCGCGTGCGTCGGGATCGGCGAGGCGTTGTTCGAGCGTGCGGCGGTCGTGTTCTGCGCGCAGCAACTCGCGCGCGGTGAGCCAGGCGCCGGCTTCGTCCTGCTGCTCAGCGATCGCGGTCAGCGCAGCGCGCGCCGCCTTGGGGTCTTCGGCGGCGAGCTTCTGCGCGGCGCGCAACGCCGTCACCGCCGCGGTCATCGCCGGCGTCGGCTTGGGCACCTTGTCGGCGAGCGGTGCGAACGCCGCGACCCACTGGTCGAAGCCGCGCGGCATGAACGCCAACACGGCATCGTCGCGCGGGTCGAACAGCACCAGCTGCGGCCACGACGAGATGCCGAAACGATCGTGCGTGCGCGCCGCCTCGCGGTCCTTCTCGTCATCCTTGAAGTTGCGCGACACGAACAGCCACGTGACGCGTTCGTAGTGCGCCTTCATCTTCGGGTTCGACAGCAACTGCTGTTCGACGGGGATGCAGTGCGGTCAATACGTCTTGCTGAAGTAGACGAAGACCGGCCGGCCGTGCGCCAGCGCGTCGAGGCGCGCCTCGCGGCAGCTCAGTTTCCAGGGTGGACCGGGAGGCGGGGTGTCACCGGGCGGGTTGATGCACCGGAGGAGCGACGCGAGCAGTGCGGGGAACATGGCCAGCATGGAGTACGGGCTCCGGCCCGCACCGCAAGTGCCCTGTGGCTCCGTTCTCGTCCGGTACCTAACGCTGACATCACGCGGTCGCGTGGTCAGTTGGCGACGAAGCGTTCCATCGAGTGACCCTGCCCATGGGCGGCGCTACGCAGGCGCCAGCCGTCGTCTTCGCGCATGACGGTGATCGGACCGTCGCCGCACGGGTCGGCGAGTTCGGGTGCCGGGTGGCCGCGGTGCAGTTCGACGGCGATGCGCAAGATGCGCACCTGGGCGAGCGCTTCGCGCAGGTTCTGTTCGGCGGCGACGAGGTTGGGCGTCATCAGCGACGAGGCCGGGTTGCCCGAGTTGGCGAGGCTGGCGAAGGTGGCGTTGAGGCGGGTCCGTCGCGCCTGCCAACGTTCGTCCCCGGCGCCGTGCGTGCCGTCGTCGAGGCGCTGCATCGCGTCGGCGAAGCGAGTGAACGCGTTTGCGGTCATCCAACGCGTCGAGAAGCCGTAGTGCCAGGCGGCGAGAGAACCGAGGCCGACGCCTTCTTCGGGAACACGTTCGAGGTGGCTGGCCAGGAACAGCAGTTCGTCTTCGTAGCCGAGGTGCCGCGGCAGCTGCGCGTCGAGTCGGGCCAGGCCGTTGGCGAGCAGTTCGAGCGCCGTGCCATCGAGCTGCTGCAGGGCGGGTTCGCTCCAGGCGCTGTAGGCGATCGCGACCAGCGCGACGCCGATCATCTGCCGGATCAGCGGGCCGCGGCGGACCGTGTCGCTGGCGAACGTGGCGGCGTCGAGCGACCACTGCACGGCGGTCTGAGTGTGGCCCGCGAGGCGCTGCACCCGCGCTTCGAGGATCGCCATGTTCATGATCCAGCGGCACGCCAGCAGGTTGGGGATGCCGGCCTGGGGATCGTCGTGCCAGTAGGGCGGGGGTTCAGCCTGGTCGCAACGTGCACCCAGTTGCATGGCTTGCAGCGCCGGGCGCCAGCGGGCGCGAAGCTCGGCGGTGGCGTCGGTCACCGTGGCGTCCGTCATTCGCAGCGACGCGACCAGCTCGGCGTGGTCGTCGCCGCTGAGTTCCTTGGCGATCCCGGCCGCGCGTTCGTAGTGATCGAAGGCCTTGCCGGCGGTCGCCTCGCCCCACAGCGGTTCGCGGTGCGGGTCGCGCGCCGCCACCTGCTGCTGCAGTTCCTGGCTGCGCTGCAGCATTTCCCGCCAGCTCGCGTCCGCGCGCATGCGCACCACGCCGGCGCTCGCGACGAGCAGCAAGACGGCGCCCAGGCTGCAAGTCAGCAACAGGCGTAAACGACGGTGTCGGGCGAGCATGCCGACCTCATCGGCCGCGGGGCATCGCGCCGCCCAACCTGGCCCGTGGCGGCCATGCCAGTGTGCGTACGGTACCGGGTACAAACCACAACCAGACGGCCGCGCAGCGGCCGTCTGGTTGTGGTTTGTACCCGGTACGGTACCCTCACCCGCCACCTTGGTTCACCGTCGCTCATTTGCACCTGCCTGGTGGGCGAGGTCTGGACTGGCGCAGACGCTGCTCGGCGCCTGGCGCGATCGGGCGCGGCGGCCGGCGATGCGGCTCGAGCGCTGGGAGACGGCGGATGGTGACTTCGTGCGCATGCACTTCGACGATGCGCGGGTGGGGGCGCCGACGGTGCTGGTGCTGCACGGCCTCGAGGGCAGTGTCGATTCGACCTACGTGCGGGAACTGGCGTGGCGCACGCACGAGGCGGGTTGGAACCTCGCGGCGCTCGAGTTCCGCTCTTGCGGCGGCGAACCCAACCTGGCGCAGCGCAGCTATCACAGCGGCGAGACCGGCGATCTGGACTTCGTGATCGAACGGCTCGAGGAACGTGCAGGTGGCGCACCGCTGTTCGTGGTCGGCTACTCGCTCGGCGCCAACGTGCTGCTGAAGTGGCTCGGCGAGCGCGGCGAGTTGGTGCCGGCGTTCGTGCGTGCCGCGGCTGCGGTGTCGGCGCCGTTCGACCTCGAGGTCTGCGCCGAACAGTGCGACCGGCGCTACGGCGGCGCGATCACCCGCGCGTTCCTGCGCACGCTGATCCCCAAGGCGCTGGCCAAGGCCGAACAGTTCCCTGGCATCATCGACGCCGACGCGGTGCGTCGCTGCCGCACCTTCCGTCGTTTCGACGACCTGGTCACGGCGCCGCTGCACGGGTTCGCCGACGCGCGCGAATACTGGCGCTCGCAGAGCTGTGCGCAGTTCCTGCCGGCGATCCGCCGCCCGGCCTTGCTGATCAGTGCCGCCGACGACCCGCTGGTCCCCGGGCGGGTGTGGCCGCGTGACCATGTCGAGGCCTCGCCGTGGCTGCACGCCGAGTTCTCGCCGCGCGGCGGGCACGTCGCGTTCCTCGCCGGGCGCTGGCCCCTGTTGGCGCGCCGCTGGGCCGAAGGTCGTGCATTGGCATGGTTTGCGGAACACGTCGACGAATCGACCGCTGCCCCGGCGCCCGGGGCCGGACTCGCTTGAACGACGCTGCCGGGCGGGATTCCTGCCCGGCGGCGTGACTGCGGACTTACGTGGTGGCGCCGTTGCGTCTCCAAGGCACCGTCGCGCAGCGTCCCGCGCGGAACAGACCCCATTCCCCGGAACCCTTCCCGGAGCAGCTCATGCAGCATCCCTTCCTGATCGTCGCGCTCGCCCTGGCCAGCACCGCGCTGGCGCAGCGCCCCTTGCCCGGCCTGCCGATGACCCCGCCGCCGACGCCGCACCCGGGCCTCGTCGGTCAGCCCCTGATCGGCCCGACCGGTGGCATGACCGGTGGGGAGACCCGGAGCACGCCAGCCCCCTCGGCGCTTGGCCCGAGCATGCCGCGCCCGGCGGTCGACCCCGACACGGTCGGCGTCAAGCTCGAGGGCAAGGCGCTCGCCGCTGCTGTGAAGAAGGTGACGAAGCTCGAGTGGTTCGAAGACCTCGAAGACGCGCGCGTCGAATCGGCGGCCACCGGCCGGCCGATCTTCTGGATCCAGGCGCTCGGCGAGATCGACGGCTTTGCTTGAAGCGCTTTGCAGAGCCTGCGGGGCGTGACCCTGCCTGATGAAGACGTCTTCGAACTGCTGCGCGACCACTTCGTGCTCGGTGCGCGCAACATCGAGAAGGAAGAACACGTCGGTCTTTCCCACGGCTACAAATCCAGTCAGTCGGCGGTCGGCACGACCAATGGCGCCGGCGGGCGCAACGTGCAGTTGCTGGTGCTCGCGGCCGACGGCACGGTGCTGCACGCGTTGCCGGGCTACTGGCACCCCGAGGATCTGCAGCGCGAGCTGCAGTTCGCGCTGCGCCTGCACCTGCTCAACGATCGGCAGGACCTGTCCAAAGCGCAGAAGGGCCGGATGCTGGCGACGATGCACCGCGCGTTCCTGCGCAATCTGCCCAAGGAGACCATTGCCCGCTCCCGCTGGCAGAACTTCGACGAGCACGCCGAACGCATGCGTCTTGGCGACGGCCGCCGCGACACGTTCGACTACGCCTACGGCGGCAAGGCGACGATCAAGCCGACCTGCCAGGTGGTGCACGAACGGCTGATGGCGCGGCCGTTCCAGAAGCTCGCCGACTTCGACATGGAGTCGTTCGTCGACTACGGGCGCGCGTTCTACGACAACAACCATCGCGACAAGGGGCGTGACTTCAAGAAGGCCGAGCAGGCCAACAAGAAGCGCCTCAAGGAACAGGAGAAGGCGGCCAAGGCGGCGGCGCGAAGCTGAGGCGCGACGTCACGTCTCGGTGGGTGGCCTGCTTGGCGCGTGTGGTGACCCCGGGTAGCTTCTGCGCCTTCTCCGGGTTCACCATGAAGACGCCAACCTCGCTGCTGCTCACCCTTCTCTTCGCCACCACGGTCTCTGCCCAGGTTCAGTACTGCACGGTGACGCTCTCCGGCACCAGCTGCGGACCCCAGCTTGCGGTGACGATGACGCCGCTGGGCCAGGGCGGCAACCACCAGCTGGACTTGACCGCGACGGGGTTGCACCCGCGTTCGGTCGGCGCGCTGCAGTGGGGCTCGAACCCGACCTCGGTGACATTGCCCGGCGGCGGCTGTCTGCTGCTGTGCGATTACGTCTGGGGCCACTACTTCCAGACCGACGACTTCGGCAGCTACTCGTGGGGTCGCTCGTGGCCGCATTGGGCGGTCGGCTACTTCTACATGCAGATGGGCAGCCTGCAGGTCGACGGCAACAACCAGCTCAGCGTGCGCACGACGTCCTGCCAGCTCGTGCAGTGCTTCTGAGGGAAGACGCCCTCAGTTGCTCTTGGCCAGCTTGCCATGGTCTGACGACTCCGGCGACTCTGGCGACTCCGGCGCTCCGGACGATTCCGACAGTGCGCCGCACCGCGCGCCGTCTTCGTCCCGCTCACTCACCAACAACTCGATCAAGCTGACGAGGTTGTTCTTGTCGATCGGCTTGGTCGCGTAGCTGTTGCAGCCGGCCTTCAGGCACGCCTCGAGATCGGCCTGCATCGCGTTCGCGGTCAGCGCGAGGATCGGCAGGTCCATGCCGCGCTGTCGCAGTTCGGCGGTGGCGCCGTAGCCGTCGAGCACGGGCATCTGCATGTCCATGACGACGAGATCGAACGGCCGGGCGTGCGCCGCGGCGCGCAGGACCATGTCGACGCCGACGCGCCCGTTCTCGGCGAGTTCGATGCGCGCGCCGGCCTTCTGCAGCACGAACGACACCAGCCGTCGGTTGTCCGGAGCGTCGTCGACGACGAGGATGCGGCGCCCCTCGAGCCGCGCGGTGAGCGGCGCCGCAGCCACCGGTCGTGCGGCTGGCGTGGTGGTGTCCGCGACATCGGTAACCGTGGCGACGTCGGTCAGCGGGCCGGTCGGCAAGGTGACGGTGAAGGTCGAGCCCACGCCGGGTGTGCTTTGCATCGCGACTTCGCCGCCCAGGCAGCGCGCCAGGTTGCGGCTCAACACCAGGCCGAGCCCGGTGCCGCCGAAGCGGCGGCTGGTGGTCGCGTCGGCCTGCGCGAACGGCTTGAACAGCCGATCCTGCTGCGCGGTTGGGACGCCGATGCCGGTGTCGATCACCGCGAGGCTGAGCTGTTCGCTGGCGGTCATCGCGGCGACGAGGCGCACGCTGCCGCGTTCGGTGAACTTGACCGCGTTGCCGAGCAGGTTGGCCAGGATCTGGCGCAGGCGGGTCGGGTCGGTGCGGATCGTCTGCGGCAGCGGCGTCCGTTGTTCGAGGTGGAAGTCGAGCTCCTTGCGCGCCGCGCTGGGGCGGGCGAGGTCGGCGCATTCGCGCAGCAGTTCGGGCAGGTCGACCGACACCAGGTCGACGGCCATCTGGCCGCTCTCGATCTTCGCCGTGTCGAGCAGGTCGTTGAGGATCGTCAGCAGATGTTGCGCGTTGCGGCGGATGGTGCGCACGAAGTCCTGCTGCTGCGCGCGCGGCAGTTCGTCGTCCTGCATCAGGTCGATGAAGCCGAGCATGGCCGTCACCGGCGTGCGCACCTCGTGACTGACGTTGGCCAGGAACTGCGACCGCGCCTCGTTGGCATGGATCAGGTGTTGTTGGGTCTGGCTCAGGCGATCGGTCAGATCGTTGAGCGATCCGGCCAGGTCGCTGATCTCGTCGCGGCCACGCAGGACGACCTTCTTGCCGAGGTCGCCGGTGCGGATGATGTCGTTCATGGCGGTGCGCAGCGTGCGCAGACGACGCAGCACGCACCTGTCGATGCCCCACAGCGTGGTCAGCAGGGCGAGGCCGCTCGAGATCAGCAGCGCCACGAGCAACAGGCGCAGGGCCGACTCGCCTTCGCGGGTGATCTCGCGCGGCATCTGCACGCTGCAGGTGGCGATCGGCGTGCCGAACATGTCCAGCAGGCCGATGCTGCCGCGGATGTCGTCGGCGGTGCGCTCGATGACCGTGCCGTACTGGTGCTGCGGGGCGGCGGAGACCGTGAGGCTCAGCTGGGTGAGGTTCGCCAGGGCCGCGATCGTGGCTCCGTCGAGGATTCGCCCGGCCAGCATGCAGCCGCGGCTGTCGCCGCTGAGATCGCTGCGGTGGATCGGTCGGCTCGCCAGCATCAGCGTGTGGCGGCCCAGCGGCATCAGGCCACGGTGGCTGCTCTTGGGGTCGCCGTGCTGCAGGATGCGCGGCTGCTGCCGCAGCAGTTCGCGCACGGCATCCTCGCTGACCGTGGTGCCGACATCGTTGCCACGCAGGGCGAGGTGCACGATCTCGTTGCCGGCGTTCACGAACACCATGAAGTCGAGGTGCAGGGTCTCGAGCGACTCGGCGTTGAGGTTGGCGGTGACGTATTCCTGGGCGCGGCTCTCGATGAACTCGTAGGTGTCGTCCCACAGGGCCCAGTCGCCGACCTTGCTGCTCAGGGTCTGCGCCTGATCGGCGAAGGCCTTGCGGGCGCGTTCGCAGTTGCGTTCGAGGGTCTTGACCTCGAGCGCCTCGAAGCTCGGGCGCACCAGGGCGGTATTGGCCTGGTACAGCAGCAGGCACCAGATCGCGAAGGACGCGCCCAGTCCGATCAGGGTCTTGGTGCCGAGTGCCATGGAACGACCGGTCATCGGCGCGCTCGTGCCGAGGACTGAGCGGCGCGCGGATCAGGCGCTGGCAGCGATCGTTCCCGGTGCCCGATGCCGGGCGCGGTGACCCAGCACCAACAGGGTGAGCAGCGCGATGCCCGCAAGCCCGCCGATCACCATGCCCGGCACGAAGCCCGTCGCGCGAAAACGGAAGTGCACGACGCTGCGGCCGGCGCCGATCGGCACGACGCGCTGGCTCAGGTTGCCGCGCAGCAGCGGCGCCGGCTGGTCGTCGACCGTGACCTCCCAGCCAGGAAAGAACGTGTCGGCGACCACCAGGTAGCCGGGGCGGCCGGGTGCGACCTCGAGCACGAGCCGTTTGGCGTCTTCGTGGCGGAACGTCACGGCGCGCGCCGCGGCGGGCACCTCGCTGGGCGCCGACGGCAGCCGCAGAAGCGCCTCGATCTCGCCGTCGCGCTGCATCCACACCGCGTCGCGCGGCCCGAGTCCCGGGTCGACCAGCTGCGTGATCAGTTGCTCTTCACTGTCCGCGAGGCACACCTCGGGCACGACCCAGGCGCGCGGCAGCGCGTGTGGCCGCTCGTAGACGAAGTAGCGCCGCGCGGCGCCGCCGTCCGGGTGCAGTTCGTAGCTCAACACCAGCCTGCCGGCGTGTTGCATCGGCTCGGTGGCGAGCAGGTACCGCAGGCCGATCAGGTCCCAGTAGGGCAGCTCGAGCTTCTCGCTGTCGGGCAACGCGTTGCAGACGAAGCCGCGCAGGATCTGGTCGTCGCCGTACAGCCTGCGGATCGGCAGGTCGCTCCACTTGTCGACGAACGTGTAGAAGTTGAGGTCGCGGATGTGTTCGGCGGCGAGCGTGCCGCCGGGCAGATTCCACGGCCCGGCGCGCCCGCTGCCGCGCGCGATCAGGATGCCGCCTGCGTCGGCGTGGGCATCGCGTTGCTCACGCAGGAACTGGTGCACGACACTGTCGTGTGCGTACGGCAACGGCTGGCCGCGATTGAGTGCATGGCCGAAGTCCAACAGTTCCGCTGCGGTCACCGCGATCGCCGCCGCGGCGGGCCAGCCCGCGAGGCAACGTTCACGACGGCGCATCGACAGCGCGAACATCGCTGCCGCGCCGAGCCACATCAACCAGCCGCCGCGCCACAGGTTGTCGTGCAGACGCTGCTTGCCGAGCGCGATCGCGTCGTGCCGCACGGTCGGGTCTTCTCGATCGGCGGTGGTGAACACGAAGGCCATCGCTGCCGCTGGCGTGACGTCGGCCACCGGCATGCCCTTGGCTGCTGCGTAGGCGTCGCGGTTGCGGTCGACGATGCGCACCAGCCACGGGTCGTCGAGTGCGGTCTTGGTTGCAATCGCATGCGTCGATTCGGCGATGCAGTAGCTGCCGACTGCGGCGAGCACCACCGCCAGGCCGCGCAGCAGCCACGGCGCCGCGCCGCGTCGCAGCGCGTCGAAACCCACCGCCGCGAGCATCGCCACCAGGGCACACGCCGGTCCGGCGAACCGGTAGGGCGGCACGGTCTTGATGCCGGGCAGCAGATACGCGAGGTGCGTGCCGAACGCGCCGGTGGCGAGCACCCAGACCAGCGCCAGCGCGGCGATCGGCAGCAGTCGCCAGCGCGGACCCTTCAGCAGCAGCGCCAGCACCGCGAACAGCAGCGTGAGGGTTCCCGGGAAGATCGCGTACTCGGTGAAGTTGTAGTTCGGCAGCAGCGGCGCGCCGGTTTCCCAGTGATGCAGGTCGGACCACAGCCACGGCAACGGCGACGCGTCCTGCGGCAGCGTCACGTCGCCGGGTTGTGAGAACAGCGTCGGGAACACGTAGCCGAGGAAACCGACGGCGCTGAATGCGTGGCGGCTGGCGCGGTCGAGGGTCTCGTCGATGGGGCGGTTCGACAGCGGGTAGAACTGCAGCATCTGCAGCAACTGCGGCATCGCCAGCAGCAGACCGAGGCCGCCGCCGAGCAGCAGCCAGCCGCACAGGCGCGTGGCCGGGCGCCAGCCGCCGCGCAGTTCGCGCAGGCACAGCGCCGCGCCGAGTCCCGCCGCCAGCAGCGTGACCGGGATCCCGTACTGCGGGAAGCCGGACATCCACGTCGCCATCGTCGCCAGCGCCAGTCCCGCGGTCGGCAGGCAGCGGTCGCGGCCGCGGCGGCGCGCGATCGCCAACATCGCCCAACACAGCCCCGGCAACATCGCCAGCGGCTCCATGCGCATGAACCAGTGGCCGTTCGCGGTCAGCGTTCCCGACCACGCGAAGGCGATGCCGCCGAACACCGATGCCGAGCGGCCCAACCCCGCGGCGCGCAGCAGGCCGAACATCAGGCCGCCGGCGAGCGCGAACATCGTGTAGGTGAGGCACAACAGGCCGTCGTCGGGATCGGCGAACAGCAGCGCCGGCCAGTGCACCGGGTTGAGCAGGCCGGTGTGGCCGTGGGCCAGCATCGGCGCGCCGTTGCGCACGTAACCGTTCCAGTGCGGCAGCTGGCCGCGAGCGAGCGCTTCGCGGGCGAGCAGCAGTTCGGTGCGGAACCAGATCGGCGCCTCGGTGGCGTCGTAGTTCGCGGTGGCCCGCAACTCCTGCCGCTGGGTCGCCGTCAGCTGGTCGCCGAGCGGCGGGAACTCGCTGATGTCGTACGGCAGGTAGTGCCGCCCGCCGAACACGCAGTCGGCGAGCAGGATCGCCGGCAGCAGCAGGAACAACACGAACGCGAGCGCGTCGCGGCGGCGGGCAGTCGCTTCGGTCACCGCAGCACGCTACCGCACCGTCGGTGAGCGGTCGACCTGCCGTTGCCACCGCATTGGAGCGAGGCGGCAGCTTCACCGTCGGCGCACCCGATCTTCTCATCTCGTCGGCCCTCGCCCGATTCGACCCGGCGCTGCCGTTCCTGCCGCCGGGTCGCTACACTGCTTCGCCCCCAACCAGGGCCGAACGCCCGCTCGTCCGCCTTCGTCCTGGCGCACGCGCGCCGTCCGGACGACACTCCCACGCCGCCGTTCCAGATCCGTGACCGACCCCCGCCTGATTCGCAACTTCAGCATCATCGCCCACGTGGACCACGGCAAGTCCACGCTCGCCGACCGCCTGCTCGAACTGACCGGCACCCTGCAGAAGCGGCAGATGAAGCAGCAGATGCTCGACGACATGGAGCTCGAGCGCGAGCGCGGCATCACCATCAAGGCCCGCGCGGTGGCGATGAACTATCTCGCCAAGGACGGGCTGACCTACCAGCTCAACCTGATCGACACACCCGGGCACGTCGACTTCAACTACGAGGTGCTCAAGTCGCTGCAGGCGTGTGAGGGCGCGCTGCTGCTGGTCGATGCCAGCCAGGGTGTCGAAGCCCAGACGGTGGTCAACGCGCACCTCGCCGAGCAGGCCAACCTGACCGTGTTGCCGGTGCTCAACAAGATGGACCTGCCGCACGCGCGCCCCGAGCAGGTGGCGACCGAGATCGAGGACGCGATCTGCATCCCGGCCGAGGACGCGATCCCGGTGTCGGCCAAGACCGGTCTGAACTGCGAGCTCGTGCTCGAGGCGATCGTCGCCAAGATCCCCGCCCCCAGCGGCGATCAGGATGCCAAGCTGCAGGCGATGATCTTCGACGCGGTCTACAACGACTACCGCGGCGTGGTCGTCTACGTGCGCGTCTTCCAGGGTCGCGTCAAGAAGGGGGAGATGATCCGCATGCTCGGCACCTTGACGACCTACGAGGTCGACGAGGTCGGCAAGCTCAAGCCCGACATGCAGGCGGTCGACGAGCTCGCCGCCGGCGAGGTCGGTTACGTCGTCGCCAACATCAAGAAGCTGCAGGACGTGGTCATCGGCGACACCATGACCCACGAAGACGAGCGCCTGCGCAACGTCGCGCTGCCCGGCTTCCGCCCGTCCAAGCCGATGGTCTACTGCGGCTTCTACCCGACGGTGCCCAGCGAGTTCGAGAACCTGCGCAAGTCGCTCGAGAAGATGCGGCTCAACGACAGCTCGTTCACGTTCGAACCCGAGACCAGCGACGCGCTCGGGTTCGGCTTCCGCTGCGGCTTCCTGGGTCTGCTGCACATGGAAGTGATCCAGCAGCGCCTCGAGCGAGAGGAGGACATGGACCTGGTGCAGACGGCGCCGACGGTGCGCTACCGGGTCAAACTGACCACCGGCGAGATCAGGGAGATCCGCTCACCGAGCGAGCTGCCCGATGGCTCGATGATCGAGGAGTACCAAGAACCGGTCGCCCACGTCAACGTGGTCGTGCCCGCCGAGTACATCGGCGCGGTGATGAAGATCTGCACCGACCGCCGCGGCCAGTACGTCAAGACCGACTACTACGGCCGGGAACGCGTGATGATCGGTTTCCGCATCCCGTTCGCGGAGATCATCTTCGACTTCCACGATCACCTGAAGTCGGCGACGCGCGGCTACGGCACGATGGACTACGAGGTCGAGGGTTTCGAGGGCAGCAACCTCGTCAAGGTGCGCATCCTGATCGCCGGCGACGAGGTCGACGCGCTGTCGTTCCTGTGCCACAAGGACCAGAGCGAGAGCCGCGGCCGCAAGATCCTCAAGCAGCTGCGCAAGGAGATCCCGCGGCACCAGTTCGAGGTCGCGCTGCAGGCCGCGATCGGCGGCAAGATCATCGCGCGCGAATCGATCGCGCCGATGCGCAAGGACGTGACCGCGAAGTGCTACGGTGGCGACATCACGCGCAAGCGCAAGCTGCTCGAGAAGCAGAAGGAAGGCAAGAAGCGCATGCGGCAGATCGGCAGCGTCGAGGTGCCGCAGAAGGCGTTCTTGTCGGTGCTGCGCAGCGGTGACGACGACTAGACCATTTGCCCGAGAGAGGACTGCAACGAGATGGCCAAGACCAGGAAGCCGATGTCGATGGGGCCGATCCGCACCAACCTGGAGGCGTTCGGCGTCGCGATCCTCGCCGCCGTGCTGCTGAAGTGGTTCTGCCTCGAGGCCTACCAGATCCCGACCTCGTCGATGCAGCCGACGTTGATGGGCAGCAGCGAAGCCGGGGTCAACGATCGCATCCTCGTCGACAAGCTGCTGCCGACGTTCCGCGAGCCGCAGCGCTGGGACATCACGGTGTTCCAGTACCCGTTGCAGAAGAACCAGAACTACGTCAAGCGTATGGTCGGCATGCCGGGTGATCGCCTGCACATCGCCGGCGGCAACCTCCACCTCGTCGAGGACCACGACGGCGTGCGCAACTACATGATCCTGCGCAAGCCCGACGACCTGCAGGAGGAGATGTGGAAGAACGTCTACCCGGCGCGGCGCGAGACGCGCGGTGACGCCAAGGCGCTGGGCAAGAGCTGGGTCGGGCGCGGTTTCGAGGAGGATGACGAGGGTTTCTCGGTGCAGATCGAGAGCAGCCTCGTCCGGCTCTACTTCCGCGACGAGGACGACGGCGGTTTCGTCGACCGCGTCTGGGACGGTTACCCGGCGGCCGTCGCGCGTGAGATCCGCGCCAAGAACTCGCACGACCGGCCGCAGGAGATCGTTCCCGACGCCCGGCTCGCGGCGACGATCACGCCGGACGCAGCGCTCGACGAGGTCGCGTTCGAGATCGACGTCTCGCGCCCGGGGCGCGACAAGTGGACCTATGCGTTCGTCGTCGCCAAGGGCAAGGGCAAGCTGCAGGTGCGCGCCAAGGATACGCAGGTGCTCGGCGAGTCGCCCGAGTTCGACTGCGCGGTCGAGGCCCGCGCCGCGACACGGCTGTGCTTCGCGCACGTCGACGACCAGCTGATCGCGTGGCGCGACGGCGACGAGCTGGCGCGTTTCGACACCGCCGACTGGGCCTGCCGCGAAGGTGTCGCGCTGGACGGTTCGGCCGCCAAACCCGGTCACGCGGTGGTGCCGCAGTTCGTGCTCAAGGGCCGCGGCAAGGTGCGCCTCGACGACGTGCAGCTCGACCGCGACCAGCACTACACGCGTTCGGGCGCCGACGAGGTGATCGAGGTGCCCGAGGAGCACTACTTCATGATGGGTGACAACACCCTGCAGTCGATCGATTCGCGCGACTGGACCGCGATCACGGTCGGCGTGCTCGACGGCAAGGTCGTGCCACCCGACACTCCCGGCGCGCGCGTGGTGCGCGGCAACAAGCGACCGATGGATCTGGACAGCCCCCCCGACCGCGACGAGACGCCGATCGCGATCCCGAGTGAACGCGCGATCGTGATGATCGACGAGTTCGGTGAGATCATGCGTCTCGAGGGCATGCCCGGCGCCAACTGGGGCCCCGGCGTGGTCTCGTTCAAGAACCCGGACGGCGAAGGCGAGTGGGTCGCGCCCGAAGTGCGCAACGCCTCGGGTGTGTCGTTCGTGCGGCGCCAGGACATCCAGGGCCGCGCGCTGATGGTGTTCTACCCTGCCCGACCGATCTCCTGGTTGATGCGCAACAACTGGCCGGATCGCTTCGGCTTCGTGCGATGAGTGACGCGGCGACACCAGCGGACGGGGCCGCCGGCGGCGCCGAGATCCTGCGCACCGAGGGCCTGATCAAGGCCTACAAGGGCCGCCGCGTCGTCGATCAGGTCGGCATCACCGTGCACGAGGGTGAGATCGTCGGTCTGCTCGGCCCCAACGGCGCCGGCAAGACGACCACGTTCCGCATGGTGGTGGGCATGGTCACGCCCGACGCCGGCAGCGTCAGCCTGCTGGGCCAGGACGTGACGAAGCAACCGATGTACCGCCGCGCCCGCCGCGGGCTGGGTTACCTCGCCCAGCAGGAATCGGTGTTCAAGAAGATGTCGGCGATCGACAACATCCGCTGCGTGCTCGAGGCGCGCGGCATGCGACGCAAGGAACGCGACGAGCGAGCCCGCGAGCTCATGGGGGACCTGCAGCTCATGCACGTCGCCGACTCGATCGCCGAGACCATGTCGGGCGGCGAGAAACGGCGCCTCGAGATCGCGCGCGCGCTGGCGACCGAACCGTCGCTGCTGCTGCTCGACGAACCGTTCGCGGGCGTCGACCCGATCACCGTCGAGGAGATCCAGCAGATCCTCGCCGCGCTGGCGCGTTCGGGCATCGGCATCCTGATCACCGAGCACAACGTGCTGGCGACGCTGCGCATCACCGACCGCGCCTACATCATCAACCGCGGCGTGGTGATCGCCGAGGGCGACGCGCAGGCGATCGTCAACGACGAACAGGTGCGCAAGGTCTACCTCGGCAAGTCGTTCGGCGAAGGCATCACCGAAGAGGAAGAGCGCGGGCTCGAGCTCGACTGACGCGGTGGGCTTCGGCGGCGACGGCACATGCAAATGTCACGATGCGATCTGCAGAACACGACACGACGCAGCTGAGGTGGGTCGCCGTCGTGCTGGTGCTGATGGTGATCGTGGTGGCGCTTTGCGCGTCGATGCAGGGGTCGGATCCGCCGATTGAGACATCGGGAACTCCTCGCGCGAGCGCGGCAGGCGCTGGTCCAAGCAGCGGAGAGGTTGGCGATGCGACAGGGGCTGCCTTGGTCCGGCGCGCGGAGGTGCCCGCCGAGGCAGTCGGGGGCGTTCAACCGATGGCGCCCGAGACTGTGCCGAACCTTCTTCTGCGGGGGCGTGTGTCTGATCGCCAAGGAGCAGGGATCGGCGGTGCGACGATCCGCGCGAGCGTCGGCGCGTCGGTGGCCGAAACCCTGTCGGCAGCGGATGGCAGGTATGAGTTCGTATTGGAGGATCGCGGGAACCCGGCGCAGGGTCGGCTCTGCCTTTCGGCGGCGGCTTCCAGTTACTGCCCGCGCGTCGAGTTCTTCCCGGTGCCGTTCACGCCGCCGTCAAGCGAGCGTGTCGTGGTTCATGACTTCAGTCTCGATCCGGGTCATGCGTTGCGTGGACGAGTGCTCGCGGGTGGGAGGCCAGTCGAGGGCGCCGTGGTGACCGCGCGCACGCCGGCGGACCCGGACACGACGTATCGGGTGGCGTGGTGCGATGCGTCGGGTGCGTTCCTGCTCGGAGTGCCAGACGCCGATCGGCTCTCGTTGTCTCGGCAGGTCGAACTGAACGCGAATCACGCGCTTCATGGCAGCGTGTCGAAGATCGTCGACAACGCGGCGAACGAAGGGGTGATCGACCTATCACTAGTGCCGTGCAGCGATGTGGCGATCGACGTCGTGGACCAGTCCGGAAACGGCCTGCCGGGCTTGGAGGTGGAGGTGATTGTCGTCGGCACGCATCTGCTCACCGCTACCCGAGGAGCTTCGCTTTGCATGACCAGGACGGGCGCAGGCGGCGAGCTTCACTTCCTCGGACTCGCCGCTGGCGAAGTCGAGCTGAGGTTGAAGTGGGCGCGCGATGTGCAGGTGGTGCCGCAGCGATTTGATCCAGCGGTGGGGGGGCCGCAGCGGGTGACAGTCATCGCCGTTCCGGTGCAAGTCACGACCCAGCCGAACGCGGGCGATGTGCGGTTGCGCTGGTTGCGCGTCGGTCCGGACGGCGTCGCACATCCTGTGCGAAACCAGACGTTCGAAGAGTCCAAGCGTGCTGAATGGCTGCTGTCGCCGCGGTCGTTGTGGCGAGTGGATGCCAACAGCGCGACGCATGCGGGGTCGCTGACGTTCGAAGTGCCTGACACCCAGACCGCCTGTCGCTTCGTGATCCCTCTCCTCCCCAAGTGACGCGCGGCAGGCGACGGCGAGCGCCTGCGAACGTCGTTCCCTTGGACGCCTCTCAGATCATCGCCTCAGCTCGCCGCGGTTGTGGATCCGTTCACTGCCTCAACCCTGCCCCGACAGCGGTGAACGTCGCGGCGCGGGCAGTTCCCGGTAGCCCGCGATCAGCGCCGGGTGTTCCCAGTCCTGCAGCTCGCGGTAGGCCTCGGCGGGCAGCGCGACGAAGTCGGTGAGCAGCAGCTCGTCGCGCACCGCTGCGAGCAGCGGGTCGCGAACCGCGTGCAGCAGCGCCTCGCGCAGGCGGTCGCGCACGGCGGGCGGGGTGTGCACCGAGGTGACGTAGGGCGGCGCGGGCGCCAGCGCCGAACGCGCGACCGTGCGCAGGCCGTGCAGGGCCTGCGGGCGTCGCCGGCGCAGCAGGGCCAGCACCACGGCGTCGACGCAGGCGACGTCGACCTTGTCGTTCTGCAGCAGCAACAGGCTGGTCGCGTGCGAGCCGGTCATCACGATCTCGCCGAAGAACGTGCCCTCGGCGCTGCGGGCGGCGACCAGGGGGCGCATGGCGTTGTTGCCCGAGTGCGAGGTGGGTTCGTTGACCGCCGCGCGCGCGCCGCGCAGGTCTTCGACCGAATGGAACGCGGCGTCGGCGTGCACCAGCACCTCGCTCGCGTAACGCGGGCCCTCGCAGCCCGGCGCGGAGTAGCACGGCGTGGCGACGGGCACGATCGCGTGGGCCGAATCGTAGAGCACGTCGTAGCCGCACGACTGGCTCACCAGCAGCGCCTGCTGTTCCCACCGTTCGACGTGTGAGCCGCCGCGGGTCAGTTCGTCGGGCACGTCGTCGACGCCCAGGCGCCGCAGGTGTCCGGCGAGGCCGCGCCACCACGCATCGGTCGCGCCGCGCACTTCGGGCAGGTCGTACCAGGGCAACTCGGCGATGCGCACGCGGCGAGCGTAGGCGGGTGCTGGGCGTTGGCCAGCCCCGGGAACGTCGCGCACGACCACGGTACAAGAACCCGGCCGGGTGGTGCCCGGCCGGATCCTGCGGAGCGTGCCCCGCGCGGCAAAGGAAGTTCTTCGTCCTTCTGCGTCCCTCGCGGGCCGCAGCTTGCCGGTCGGCCGCAGTTGCGGCCGACGAATGTGATGGCCTACCCGGCGGCGAACCGCCGGGCGGCGCCGCGATCAGCCTTGCAGCAGCTGCAGGGCGGCCTGCGGCTGGGAGTTGGCCTGCGACAAGATCGAGATCGACGCCTGTTGCAGGATGTTGTTGCGGGTGAGTTCCGCGGTCTCGTAGGCGACGTCGACGTCGCGGATGCGGCTCTCGGCGGCCGACAGCGACTCGGCGGCGACGCCGAGGTTGGCGATGGTCGACTGCAGGCGGTTCTGCAGCGAGCCGAACTTGCCGCGCAGCTGCGAGATCGAGTTGATCGCGGAGTCGATCGACGAGATCGCCGTGCTGGTGTCACCGCCGCTGCCGACGTCGAGTGACGACAGCCCCAGGGTGGTCGACAGCGCCGGGGTCAACGTGACGTTGATCTGGTCGATGTTGGCCTGCGTGTTGATGCCCACCTGGAAGGTGACCGAGGTCGCCGAACCGTCGAGCAGCTTGATGCCGTTGAACTCGGTCGACTGCGCGATGCGGTTGACCTCGTTGACGAGGCTGTCGAACTCTTCCTTGATGGTGTTCTTGTCCGCCGTCGAGCTCGAACCGTTCGCCGACTGGATCGCCAGCTCACGCAGGCGCACCAGGATGTTGCTGACCTCGTTGAGCGCGCCTTCACCGACCTGCACCAGGGAGATGCCGTCGTTGGCGTTGCGGGAGGCCTGCGTGAGCGACCGGACCTGCGAGCGCAGGCGTTCGGAGATCGCGAGACCGGCCGCGTCGTCCGCGGCCGTGGAGATGCGCAGACCTGTCGACAACCGCTGGAAGTTGCGCGCCAGGCGAGTGGTCACCTGGGCTGTGTTCCTTTGGGCGTTGATGGACGCGACGTTGGTGTTGACTCGAAGACCCATGACTCGTTCCTTTGCCTGACTGTGATTCGCCGACTGATTGAGGGGTCAGGTTCGATCTTCCCGACTCCCACTGCATGGTCGGACCGTTGCCAAGGGGCTTGAGCGCCGGCCGGCAGGTTTTTGGTTTTGCATCACCCTTGTGGCCTCGGCGACATCGGCGACAGGGACGCAAGTGGTGAGAATGGATGCGGTTGGGTGTGTCGATCCCGATTCGGGTCGAACTTGCCACGGCGTCGGTGGCATGGGCCGGCGCAGCGCGCCTGGCCAGAGATCGAAGGGGGCGACCGCGTCGGGCGCGGCGCCGCACTCACCAGGGGCTGGTGCCGCCGCTGCGTGCGCGCGCGGTCAGCTGGTCGCGGTCGGCCGCGTGCAGCATCGCTTCGTCGGCGGTGACCGCGTGCCGCGCGAGCAGGTCGCGCAGCGCGATGTCGGCGGTCTGCATGCCCAGGCCGCGGCAGCGTTGCATGATGCCGGGCAGGTCGCGCAGGTTGCCGAGGCGGATCGCTTCGCGCGCCGCCGGGTTGCTGATCAGGATCTCGACCTGCGCGACGCGCGCGGCGCGGTGCGAACGCTGCAGCAGGTTCTGCGCCGACACTGCGCGCAGGCAGCGCGCCAGACGCGCGCTGAGGCGGCCGCGTTCTTCGAACGGCACCATCAGGGTCAGTTCGGACATCGCCCCGACCACCGAACCGGCTTCGATGCCGACGAACACCAGGCAGCCGGCTTCGGCGGCGTTGAGCGCTGCGTCGATCGCGGCGGCGTCGGCGAGCTCGCTGACGACGATCGTGTCCGCGCCGGCGGCCACCGCCTGGCGGATGCCTTCGGCGCAGTTCTCGACGTGCGAACCGATCTCCCGCTGGTGCAGCAGCGCCGCGCCGCTGGGATGCAGGAACTCGATCGCGTCTTCGATCGTGACGATGTGCCGCGAGGCGTTCTGGTTGAGCGCGTCGACGATCGCCGCGAGCGTGGTGGTCTTGCCCGAGCCGAAGAAACCGGCGACGGCGACGAGGCCGCTGCGGAAGTGTGTGAAGCTGGTGATCTGCTCCGGCAGCTCGGTCTGCTCGAGCCTGGGTGGGTTCTCGGGCACCGGCCGCAGCAGCAGCGACTGGTTGCCGTCGAGTTCGTTGACGGTCACGCGGTAGCGGCGGCCGTTGCGCGACACGTAGAGCACGTCGACGTGCCCCTGGCGTTGCAGGCGTTCGCGGTGATCGGCGAACAGCATGTCGCGGGTCAGCTCGGTGAGCTCCTGGGCCTCCACCACGTTCTCGTCGGCTTGCACGAAACGGCGCTGCACGCGAACGCACGGCGCGCGGCCGGGCACCAGGTGCAGGACGGTCGCGCCGACGCGATGCATGGCGGCGAGCAGCGAATCGAGTCGTTTGGCGTCCACCTCAGCTCTCCTTGGTCTCGAGGTTCTGCGTGCGTTCGAGCAGCCAGGCCTTCTCCTCGCATCGCGCGAAGATGTCGGGCATGCGCACCTTGCCGTCCATCAGCAGCTGGAACATCGAACGGTCCAGCGAGTGGCCGGCAGCGTCGTCCTCCATGCGCAGCAGCAGGGTGATGTCGTCGATCTTGCCGCCGCGCAGGATCTCGCGCGCGGGGTCCTCGACCAGCAGCAGCTCGGTCGCGTAGACCGCGCCGCGGTGGTTGGCGTTGGGCAACTGTTGACGCGCCAGCACGGCGCGCAGCACCGCGGCGAGGCTCGACCGCACCCGCGGCAGATCGTAGTTGGGGTAGAAGTTGAGGATGCGCGCCAACGCGTCCTTGACGCGGCCGGCGTCGAGGTAGGCGATCACCAGACGGCCGCCCTCGGCGGCGCGCAGCGCCAGTTCGAAGGTCTCTGGCGCGCCCACGTCGGCGCACAGCAGGATGTCCGGGTCCTCGCGGATGGCGCTGCGCATCGCCGCGGCCCGTTCGGCGGTGCTCCAACCGAACTTGCGCACCGCGATCAGCGCGTCGCTGGTGGGGATCGCGATCGGCTCGTCGCCGACGCAGACGATGTACTGTTGACCCTGACCGGCGACGTTGTTCAGGGCCGCCTGCAGCGCGGCGCTGCGGCCGATGCCGCGTTCGCCGACGAGCAACACCAGGCCGCGACCGCTGCGCAGGCGCTGGCAGAACTCGGCCGGCAGGATCTCGGTTGTGGGGGCGGGTTGGGCGGTTGCGTCGACGTCGGTCGGGGTCGACGCGAAGGTGACCCGCACCGCGACCCCATCGAACTGACGGAACGCGGTGGCCATGCCGGCGCCGGCTCCCTCGAGCTGCCATTGCCGCGCGACGAAGTGCCGGTCGGCGAGTTCTTCGAGCACCGACGTGCCGAGCATCTCGCGCACGAAGTCCCAGACCTCGGGACCGCGCAACGGCTCTTCGGTGAGGTCGTGCCAGCTCGCGGCGACCTTCATGCGCACGTTGCGGCCCTCGCTGACGACGAGTTCTTCGGCGCCGTTGGCATGGGCGCTGCGCAGCAGCGCCTGCGTCGCCAGGCCGTCGATGGTGATGCTGAAGTCCTGGGCGGTGGCGCGTTGCTCCCGCTGCAGGTCGAGCAGTCGGTCGAGGGTGCGCTCGTCGATCAGGCCCTGCTCACACAGGATCTGTCCCAACGGGCGCACGCCGCCGGTCAGTTCCTGGATCGCCAGGCACCGTTCGAGGTCGGATTCGTCGACGATCCCACCGCAGAGCAGGATCGTTCCAAGCCTTAGATCATCCATGTGCCGACATGCCTCCGCGGGTCGAATCATCGACCGCAAGGGGCCGTCGGCTTGAGTCTCAGGGCAGCCGTCGGTGCGCCTGGGCCACCAGGGAGGCCGCGACGGGCCTGTGTGACAGGCGGCACTGCGCGTTGACGCGGCGCCACATGGTGCGGGCGGTGTCCAGGTCGCCGTCGAGCTCGGCGAGCATCGCGGCGGCGACGTTGGCCACGACCGGATCACCCAGGTCGAGGCGCGCGCGTTGAGTCGGGGGCGGTGCCGAGTCCGGCAGTTCGCCGCTGCCAAGCAGGCTGCGCAGTCGCGCGAACAGGTCGGCGTCATCGAGCGCCACCGCCGCCAGCATGCCGACCCACAGGTCGGTCGAATCGGTGCTGCGCAGGGCGCCATCGACGGTGATGCGCAGCATGCGTTGGCGTTCGATGCCGTCGAGGTCGCCGTCGGCCAGCAGAACGGCGGCCTCTGCCAGGGGCGGGCGCGGGAACTTGTCGCGCAGCGAGACCAGCAGCACCACTGCCACCGCGACCAGGAACACCGTCAGCGGCCGGGTCATGATCCGTTGGCGGCGCGGCGCGAGCGGTGGGCGGGTGGTCGGATCGGGGAAGTGGGAATGCATGCGCGCCGGCCAGTTTGGGCCCCGGCCGCGGCGATGCAATTCCCGACCGATGACGGCCGGTGGCAAGGGCGGTAGCGCGACGGCCTGGGCTGGCCCCCTTCCGCAATCCCGGCGAACTGCTAGACTCGCTGCCCGAATCCAGTCGCGTCACGCCAGGCGATCAGGGGTTCCTGCCAGACCCGAACGAGCCCCCCAATGGGGTGTGCGCAATTTGCGCCGGGACGTATCGGAGCGGTGGGTTCCTCAGCGCGGCACCGCGGCTTCGGCATCGGTTCGACACCCATGGCAACCAAAGCCACCAAGAGTTCCCCCAAGAAGCCTTCCGCCCAGAAGCCCACCGCGAGCAAGACGGCTCGTAAGCCCGGCAGCAGTAGTCCAGCTCGCAAGACCGCTGATGGTGACGCGGTGGCTGCGGCGACTGTCACCAAAGCCAAGGGCCAGGTCACCAAGACCGGCAAGAGCCGCACGCCGGTCGCTCCGGCCAAGCCCGGACGGGCCGTGTTCCTGCCGCGCGCGATCGCCAATCTCGACGACGAAGACGTGCTGATGTCCCACGGCGGCGGTGGCACCGGGTTCGGTCGCTGCGGCGGCCGCTTGCTGTCGAGCAAGATCGAGCAGTTGATCTGCCACAAGCTCGGCCTCGCCGGGGTGGTGCACAGCCACAGCCCGCGCCACTACGAGGTCCGCTACGAAGACGGACGGGTCGCCGCCTATGCGCCGATGATCGTGCTGCGGGGCCGCGGCCGCGAAGGCAAGAGCGTGGTGATCGAGGCCGTGGAAGAGGCCGACGCGCCGATCATGCGTAAGGTCATCGCCTTCCGCAGCCAATACGGTCAGGAGTTCTACATCATCTTCGTCGCCAGCGACGACGTGCTCGACGAGGTGACCCTGGCTGCCTACGACGAGTCGTGCGCGGTCACCAACGTCAACACCCTGATCGCGCGCCTCGCGGAATAGCCTTCGCCGGGCTGTCGCAGCGGGCTTCTTGGAGGTGGGCCTTCCGAGGTCGGTCGGTCGATCTCTTGCAGGGAAGGCCGGATCGAAACTGGCGGTGAAGGGGGGGCGCGGCTATCGTGCTGCCCCCCCTTTTCGCCCGTAGCCCCCTTCGAGCCGAAGACGTTGCCGCACGCACTCGTTTCCCTCGCGCGTTCCCGCAATCTCGATGACCTGGAAGCAGCCTGGCAGCAGGCCCTGGCTTCCCCCAACGCCGACGACGCTCGGCACTACGCCGCAGCGCTCGAGCAGCTCTGCGCGCAGGACCTGGCCGGCAGGGCCCTGGGTCTGGCGAGCTCGATGCTCGAGGCTTTGGCCAACAAGGACATGGTCGAAGCTGCCCTCGAACTGGGCTTCCGTGTGCTCCGGCAGAGCGCGCACAACGACACGCTGATCAAGGCGGTCGTCGCGCTGATCGAGCAGCGTTACGGCGACGAGAACTGGTACGAGCTGCTGATGCGGCGCAGCGGGCTGCAGATCGGCGCGACGGTGCACGCGGTGCAGGAGTTCGACAAGCTGCGCCGCTACACGAAGGGGTTCGTCGTCTATCACGGCGCGGGATGGGGCGAGGGGTGCATCGGTGAGTTCCGGCCCGAGAGCGAAGAGGTCGTGGTCGAGTTCGGTTCCGGCCGCCGCGAGGCGTTCCCGCTCGACACGCTGCTGACCTCGTTCAAGTCGCTCGACGCCGAAGACCTGCGGGCGATGAAGTTGCTGCAGATGGACGTGCTGCGCGAAGAGGCCAAGCAGCGCCCCAGCGAGCTGATCCGGCGCACCGCGACCTTGTATCGCGGCACGATCACCAGCCAGCAGGTCAAGACCGAACTGTGCGGCTCGGTGGTGCCCGAGAAGAGCTGGACGAGCTTCTGGAAACACGCCAAGGCGGCCGCCGCCAAGGACCCGTGGCTGCGCGTCGAAGGTTCGCCGACGCGGCCGGTGTTCGTGTTGCGCTCGCGACCGGTCGGCATCGCCGAAGAGGCCGCGACCGCCGTTTCGCACGAGTCGGATCTGGGCCAGAAGATCGTCGTGCTGCGTGAGTATCTGGCGCGCGGCGGCGACGAAGAGGTGCGCCAGCAGATCATGGCGCTGACCGGCAAGGTCGTCGAACAGGCGATCGAGGAGAAGAAGGCCAGCCACGCGCACATCCTCGATGGCATCCTGTTCCTCGAGGAGCAGGGGCTGCGCGCCTCGGTGCCCGCGGCCGACGAGCTGCGTGCGCTGCTGGTCAAGGAGGACGGTTCGCTGCGGCCGATCGCGATCGATCGTCTCGCGACCCAGGCCTCGCGCGAACACGCGGTGTCGCTGCTGCCGCAGGCGCTCGGCGAAAACTGGGCCGACCAGTGCGCGGTGCTGCTGACCGAATGGCCGGACTCGGTGGTCGAGAAGGTCGTCGACAAGCTCACCTCGATCAACCAGGGTGTTCTGTGCCTGCCGATCTGGGAACGCGTCGCGCCCTACCCCAAGCGCTACCCGATGCTGATCTACCTGCTCGGTCGCCTGTTCAGCGACGGGGTGTTCAACGGTCAGGAACAGCGTCCTTCGGAGGTCGCGGTGGTGCGTGTGCTGTTGCACACCGCACGCCTGCTCAACGAGGAGCGCAAGGGCAACGTCGCCTACAGCCGTCTGCTCGCGCGCTTGACCAGCTTGCTGACCGGCAAGCGTGGGCTCCTGCAGCAGGCGTTCGAGCACGCGACGCGTGACGACTTCGTGCAGTACGTGACGATCTGCCAACGCGCCGGCGAGGACTTCCCGCTGGAGATCACCGACACCATCGATCGCGCGGTGATGCAGAAGCACCCGGACATCCACGCCAAGCCCGACGTGCCGTTCTGGGAGCGCGACCACATCTACACGACCCGCGCCGGCCTGCAGCGCATCAAGGCCGAGTACAGCATGCTGGTCGACGAGAAGATCCCGACCAACAGCAAGGCGATCGGCGCGGCGGCTTCACTCGGCGACCTCAGCGAGAACAGCGAGTGGGAGTCGGCGATGGAGGAGCAGCGCAACCTCACCGGTCGCGCCCAGGAGATGGATCAGCAGATCCGTGCCACGCGCCTGATCGAGGACCAGGAGATCCCCGACGACGTGGTCGCTCCCGGCACCAAGATCACGCTGCGGACCCCGGGCGGTCAGCTGCTCTCGTATCGCGTGCTCGGTCCGTGGGACGTGATCGACGACCACACCATCAACTACCTGGCACCGATCGCGCAGGGCCTGCTCGGCAAGGCCGTGGGGCAGACCGGCGAGGTGCCCGGCCCGCAGGGTCCGACGGTCGTCACCATCGAGGCGATCGAGCGGATCGTGTGAGCGAGGCGCCGCCGCCGCTCACCGAGCGGTTCGTCATCGAGTTGGCGGGTGGTCATCGCGTCGTCGGTGATCATCTCGCGGGCGCCACCCCCGGTTACCTGTTCCTGCACGGCCTGGGTTCGGTGCGGGCCGGCGAGAAGAGCGCGTCGTTGCTGCGCCACGCCGCGGCCCACGGGCGCAGCTGCACGCGGTTCGACTTTCGCGGGCACGGCGAGTCCAGCGGCATGGTCGGCCAGGTCCTGATCGGTGAACTGGTGGCGGACACCTGCCTCGTGCTCGACCGCTTCGGTCCCGCGCACGTGATCGGGTCGAGCCTGGGCGGGATCATCGGCGCGATGGTGGCCTCTGCCGTGCCCGCGCAGGTGCGCAGCCTCGCGCTGCTGGCGCCGGCGCTCGGGTTCCTGCCGCACCTGGGTCAGCTGGTCGACGCCAACGGCTGGCTGTGGACGCGGGAGGGCCGCGGTTTTCCGCTGGCCAGGCAGGTGCTCGACGAAGCCGCCGGGTTCGACGAGAGCGCGCTGCCGGACCAGCTCACGATGCCCGTGCTGCTCGTGCACGGCACCGCGGACGACGTCGTCTCGCACCGTCAGAGTGAGCAGTTGCACGCCCGGATTCCGCACGTTCGCAAGGACCTGTGGATCGTGCCGGACGGCGACCACCGTCTGGCGGCCCACGCCGACGCGATCTGGGCCCGACTCGAACGGCTGCTCGCGGCGCACGGCTGACCCCGCTGACCCGCAGGCCCCGCTGCCCGCCGGCCCCGCTGCCCCCAGGCAATGGCGTTGCGGCCCGCGCGCCGCCGCGGGACGATGCGCGCGTGATTCCCGTGCCCCGAACGCTGCAACGCCTCGCCGACGAGATCGACGGCTGGCTGGACCTGCGTTGCCCCGAACGGGCGATCGACCTGCTGGGACCCATGCTCGGTGATCCCGAGGGCCGCGCTGCGGGGTTGACGATGCGGGTGCGGGCGTACGTGCGGCAGGGCCGTCATGCCGAAGCCCTCGCCGACCTGGCCGAGTTGCGGCAGAGCTACGCCGAGCTCGAGTGGATCGAACTCACCGAAGCCTGGTGCCGCAAGCGCACCGACGACCTGCCCGGCGCCGTTCGCTGCATGGAGCGGCTGCTGCAGCGCCACCCGCGCAGCGGCATCGGCCACTTCAACCTCGGCTGTTACCTGGCGCTCGCCGGGGAACTCGGCCGCGCCGTCGACGAGGTCACGATCGCCTGCGGCATCGACGAGGAGTTCCGCAACCTCGCTCGCGACGAACCCGACCTCGATCCGCTGCGCACCGACGCCGGGTTCCGGCAGCTGCTGCGCACACGGGCCGGCGATGGCGGCGACGCCAGCGACGAAGGCGACCTCGACGTCGACGACCTCGGCGACGATCTGTCAGCGCCCGAGAACAACTGATCCGGCGCGAACCGCCGCTGTCGTCGGCGCTGCGCGACCGGACCTCATGGCCGCGTCCGATCGCGCCGAAAAGGCGTGGCAGGGAACCCGCGCCGTGACGACCCCAACCACCACCCTCGACGGGGCCGCGATCCGGTCCAATCTCGCCAAGGCGGCGCACGCCGTCGTCGCCGTTCCGGAGGCGACCCTGGAGCCGATCCTGTGCGCGATGTTCGCGGGTGGCCACATCCTGCTCGAGGGCATCCCCGGCGTCGGCAAGACCCTGCTCGCGCGCACCATCGCGCGCTGCGTCGCCGCCGACTTCCGCCGCATCCAGTTCACCAACGACCTGATGCCCAGCGACGTCGTCGGCACCGCGGTGTGGCGGCCCGATGTCGGCCGCTTCCAGTTCGTGCGCGGTCCGCTGTTCGCAAACTTCGTGCTCGCCGACGAGATCAACCGCACCAGCCCGCGCACGCTGTCGTGCCTGCTCGAGGCGATGGAAGCCGGCAGGGTGTCGATCGAAGGGCGCAGCATCGAACTGGCGCAGCCGTTCACGGTGCTGGCGACGCGCAACCCGGTCGAGTTCCAGGGCACCTATCCGATCCCCGAAGCGGTGCTGGATCGCTTCCTGGTGCGGGTGGCGTTGACCTATCCCGAAGGCGCGCTCGAGCGGTCGTTGTACACCGGTCGCGACAGCGAGCAGGCGCTCGCGACGATCGAACCGGTGCTGTCGCGCGAGGACGTGCTGGCGCTGCAACAGCAGGTCGATCGCGTCGAGGTCGGTGAGCTGGTCGCCGAATACGTCTATCGCGTCGTGTCGGCGACGCGCGCCGACGACAGCGTGGTACTCGGTGCCAGCCCGCGCGCGGCGCTGGCGTGGCTGCGTGTCGCCAAGGCGCGCGCGTTCCTCGACGGGCGCGACTACGTGTTGCCCGACGACCTCAAGGTGCTGGCCGTGCCGGCGCTGGCGCACCGGGTGTTCCTGCGCGAAGGGGGGGACGCCGGCGAACTGTTGCGCCAGATCGTCTCGTCCACCGCGGTGCCCTTGTAGTGAGCATCCGGCCGACGGAACTGGGCTGGAAGGGGCTGGCGCTGTTCGCGGCGCTCGAGGTCGCGTTCTTCGCGACCAGCTACAGCAACCTGTTCTTCCTGGTGATCGTGTTCTCGTGCGTGCTGGGCGCGCTGGGGCTGACCGGCGGCGTGCGCACGCTGCGCCAGCTCGAGGTCCAGCTGGGCGTGTTGCCGTTGGCGCCGGCTGGCGCCGAGCGGCGGGTGCCGGTGCGACTGGGCGCGCGGCGCCGGGTCTTCGACCTCGAGGTCGCGCTCGATCTCGGCGAACGCTGCGTCGTGCTCGGTCACGCGCCGATGTTGCATGGCGAGCAGTTGATGCACGGCGAACTGCCGGCCATGCCGCGCGGCGTGGTCGCGGTGCACGGCGTGTTCGTGACCACCACCTTTCCGTTCGGTCTGCTGCGCCTGCGCCGTCGCGTCGCCGTGTTGGCCACGTTGGTGACGTTTCCCGCACCTGGCGGGGGCCGCGCCGAGTACTCGCTGGCCGGCGTCGACGACGAACAGTTCTCGGGCAGCGGGCGCAGCAGCACCACGGCCGGCCTGCGTGCACACCGCCGCGGCGACGAGGTGCGCGACGTGCACTGGAAGGCCACGGCCCGGCGCGGCGAGCCGGTGGTGCGCGAGTGGGAACGCGAAGGCGGCGACGAGATCGAGCTGGTGCTCGATCGGCGCTGCCGCGACGAGGTGTTCGAGCGTTCGCTGGCGGACGCGACCGCCGTGGTGCTCAACGCGCTCGCCGCGGAGCGGCCGCTGACGCTGTACAGCCAGGGCATCACGTTGCGCACCACCCGCGCCGCCGGGGAACGCGACCAGGTGTTGCGTTGGCTGGCCGCGGCAGAACCCGTCGATGCCGGCGCGCCGGCGGCGGCCAGCGGTCGCGGCCGCACGATCCAACTGCCGCAGCAGCAGCGGGTGGCCCATGCGTGAACGGCTGCACCTGTTCCTGCTGCTGCTGACGCTGCTCGACCTCGCGTTCGTGCATGCGACCGAGGTCGTCTCGGGCGCGATGTTGGCCCCGCTGTGGGTGCTGGCGCTCGCTTCAGGCCGCCTGCGCCGGTTGCAGCGCTTCACCGCCTATCGGGTGTTCTGGAACCTCGGCGTGCTGTTGGTGTTCACCTTGCTGGTGCAGCACGCGACCACCACCGGGCTGCTGCACATGCTCGAGGACGGGCTGTTGCTCGCGGTGTTGTGTCAGGTGCACCTGCTCAACAACGTCGGTGAACGGCAGCGGCCCGACCTGGTGTTCTTCAACTCGTTCCTGATCGCGTTCATCACCAGCTTCTTCGCGCCCGACGTCTCCTGGTCGGTCCTGTTCGGCCTGCACGCGTTCGCGTTGGTCGTGGCGCTCGAGGTGCAGGCGGTGACGCGTCGCGCCGGCGACATCGACAACACGGTGCTGCGCGCCATCCTGCGCGACAGTACCTCACGCTGCGCGGCGATCGCCGCGGCGACGCTGCTGGTGTTCGTGTTCCTGCCGCGCAACTTCAACCGCCAGGGGTGGCTCGGCGACGCGGTGAACCTGCGGTCGGCACTGTCGGCGGGTCTGGCCGAGCAGATCAACCTCGATCGTGATCACCAGGTGCAGCTCGACGAGACCGTGGTGATGCGCGTCATCCCGTCGTCGGGACTTCGCGCCGACGTGCCATCACACTGGCGCGGCCGCGCGTTTGCGACCTTCGACGGGCACACCTGGGCGCCGCAACACGCCTCGCTGCTCGGTTCGCGGTTCGCCACCGACGTGCCGTGGGACACGGGGCCATCCGGAATCTGGCAACGCGGCGCGCAGACCCGCGACGGGGAGCTGCGGGTGCGTCTGTTCGATCTGGACACGGGACGCTTGCCGGCCCCGCTCGGCGCCGCGCAACTGCAGCTGCAGCAGCGTGGCGGTGTGCTGATCGATCCCAAGTCGGACGGTGTGCTCGCGTTCCTGCGCGACGCCGAAGCGACCGAAGCGGCGATGGACTACACCGTGCGGCTCGCCGCGACGCCGCTCGCAGCGCGACAGGCACAGCGTGTGCGCCAACAGCTCACCGAGCTGCCGCCGGAAGTGCCGCGGGTGGTGCGCGACCTGGCGCGGCAGCTGCGGGCTTCGTTGCCGGGCGACTCCGGGCTGCCGGCGATCGCCGGGCGCAGCGCCGAATGGCTGCGCGACAATCGCCGCTATCAGCTGCCGGGTGGGCCGGGGTTCGCGCGCAACTTCGAGGACTTCCTGCTCGGCGGCGGTGCCGGCCACTGCGAGTACTTCGCCACCGCGTTGGCGCTGCTGCTGCGCCAACAGGACGTGCCGTGCCGTCTGGTCGGCGGCTACCTGGCGCAGGAATGGGAAGAAGAGGCGCGCACCATGGTGGTGCGGGCGCGCGACGCCCATGCCTGGGTCGAGGTGCTGCTGCCCGATGGCAGCTGGTCGACGCTCGATGCGACGCCGCCGAGTGATCCCGAGGCGCTGCGGGCCGCAGCGCGGTCGTGGTGGGACGAGAGCCGCCGGGACCTCGAGCAGTTGTGGAACGCCGTGGTCGGCTTCGACGCAGCGGCGCGGGCGCGTTGGCTGCAGTGGTTGGGCGAATGCCTGCAAGGCGCGGTGCAGCAGCTGGCGCGCGGCTGGTGGCTGGTCGTGGCCGGCAGCGTCGCGCTGCTGTGGCTGTCGCGCCGACGCCGTCGGTCGCCGCCGAGCGTGCGGGCGCTGCGCCGCGCCGCGCGCCGTCTGGGGCTGCGTTGGCGCGCCGACGAGACGCCTCGCGAACTGCTGGCGCGCGCCCGGGTCGAGTGTGTCGCGGCGGCGCCGCCGCGCCTGCTGCAGCTGCAACGGGCGGCCGCGGTTCACGAGGCCGCGCGCTACCGGGCCGATGCCGGCGCACGTCAGGCTTCCGCATCGCCCCCGGCTGTGCGAGCATCGCAGCCGATGACGACCCCCGGAGGTGTTCGATGACGCGATCGGCGTGGTGGTTCGCGGCCGTGGTGGGTTCGGCGCTGTGCACCGGAGTCTCAACCCAGGAAGTTCCTGCAGTGGTGACCTTGTCGCCGGCGCACCTGACCGACGCGGTCGATCCGGCGAAGACCAAGGAGCTGGTGATCACCTTCGATCGCGACATGGACCCGACGCGCCACGCGCTCTGTGGCGGCGGTCCGAGCTTCCCGCGGGTGCGTGGCACGCGCTGGATCGATCCTCGCACCTTCACGCTCGAGGTCGAACTCGAACGCGACCGCGTCTACTCGCTCGACCTCGCCTGCGCCGGCAGCTCGGGCTTCCGCGCCGCCAGCGGCGGCATGCTGGCTCCGGTGCCCTGGCGGTTCGCGACGGTCGGTGCGCCGTTGGCCGAAGGCGTCGGCGCACTCGCCGCCGAGCGCCTGTTCGGCGCGATCCGCGACCACTACTCGTATCGCGATCGCCTCGGCATCGACTGGCGCGTGCTCGAGCGCATGCACTTCGACGCGCTGCGGCAGGCACCGAGCGGCGCCGCCCTGGCGCTGCGCTGCGCGGACCTTCTGGGTGCGGCGCAGGATCCGCACATCCAGGTGACCTGGCTCGAGGCGACGTTGCCGACGTTCCAGCGACCCGTCGCCGCCAACTTCGACCTGCGCAGCATCACGCTGGCGTTCCCCAAGGCGCGCCGTATCGGTCGCATCGGCATGGTGGCGCGCACCGACGACGACATCGGCTACCTGCTGGTCAACAGCTTCGCACGCGAGCAGCGCGACGACTTCGAACGGGTGCTGCAGGCACTGCGTGGCCTGCTCGACTGCAAGGCGATCGTGATCGACGTGCGGCTCAACGGCGGCGGCGACGAGAACCTCGCGCGGCGTCTGGCGGGGTTCTTCGTGCGTGGTGAGAAGGTCTATGCGCGCCAGCGGGTGCGTGATCCTCGCGTCGAGGGTGAGTTCCGCGAGATCGACGACCGCAAGGTGCAAGGCCACCCGGTGCCCGACGTCTACCGCGGCCCGGTGGCCGTGCTGATGGGGCCGCTCGACATGTCGAGCACCGAGGCGTTCCTGCTGATGATGAAGCAGGCCACGACCGCGGTGTTGGTCGGCGAGCGTTCGTACGGCAGTTCGGGCAACCCGCAGCAGCACGCACTGGTGCCCGGCCTGGTGGTGCACCTGCCCAGCTGGCAGGCGCTGCGGCCCGACGGCACCTGCTTCGAGGGGGAGGGCATCGCGCCGCACATCCACGTGCAGGCCGAAGCCGAGGACTTCCACGAGAAGGACCCCGTGCTCGAAGAAGCCCTGTTGCGGTTGCGCGGCCAGCGCTGATCGACGTACGCGATTCGTGACACGGGTCGTGCAGCGCGGCGCGCAGCGGCTACACGTGGGCACGAGAAACCATGCGCAACGTCGTGCTCGTCGCCCCGTACTTCAGCGAGAACATGCGCCACTGCGTGCGCTGTTTCGCGAGTCTGCCGGACACGCGCCTGGCGGTGCTCTCGCAGGAAGGGGCCGAACGCGTGCCCGGTGACCTGCGCGCCCTGATCGGCGCCTACGAGTGCATCGGCGACCCGGCGTTCGCCGACAACATCGTCGACGGCGCCCGCGCGATCGCGGCGCAGTGGGGGCCGATCGACCGCCTCGAGGGTTACCTCGAGACGCTGCAGGTGCCGATCGCCGAGGCGCGCGACGCCATGGACATCGACGGCATGCGCGCCGAGGCGGCCAGGAACTGCCGCGACAAGAACCGCATGAAGGACGTGCTGCGCAAGGCCGGCGTGCCGGTGGCGCGGCAGGCGTTGGTGCACGGCGCCGACGACGTGCGCGCTTTCGTGACGACGGTCGGCTACCCGATCGTGCTCAAGCCGCTCGCCGGGTTCGGTGCCCGCAACACGCTGCGGGTCCACGACGACGCGTCGTTGGCGACGGCCCTGAACGAGTTGTTGCCGTCGGCGCAGAATCCGGCGCAGGCCGAAGAGTTCGTGCAGGGCGCCGAGCACACGTTCGAAGCCGTGACCCTGGGCGGCCGCCCGGTCTGGTCGTCGTCGACGGCGTATCTGCCCGGTCCGCTGACGGTGCTCGAGAACGATTGGATCCAGTACGCGGTGGTGCTGCCGCGTGAGATCCATCCGCCGCACGTGTTAGCGTTCGCCGCGATCAACGCCAAGGCACTGGCGGCGCTCGGCGTGCGCGACGCGTTCTCGCACATGGAGTGGTTCCTGCGCGACGACGGCAGCGCCGTCGTGTCCGAGGTCGGCGCCAGGCCCCCAGGCGCCAACATCATGCCGTTGCTGACGGTCGCGCACGGCGCCGACGCATGGCTGGCCTGGGCGCGGTTGATGGTGGAGCGCACCTGGCAGTTGCCCGAGCGCCAGTTCGCGGCCGGCACCGTGTTCCTGCGCAAGATGGGCGGCGGCGAGGTGGTGCGCTCCGTCGAAGGCGTCGAGGCACTGCGCGCCAGGTTGGGGCCGGCGCTGCACGGCATGAAGTTGCCGCGGCCCGGGCAACCCCGTTCGCAGCATTATGAAGGTGACGGCTGGGTGATCGTGCGCCACTCGCAGACCGAAGGGGTGATGGCGGCGCTGCAGGTCGTCTACGACACGCTGCGGGTGCGCTGACGTCGGGCTGGCCCCGCCGGAGCTGCACTGCCACTGCGGGTGAGCAACGACGGCCGTCGGAACGTTAGGATTCCCGCCCTCGCCATGCCCGACCCGTCATCCGACCGGCCCGTCGATTCGGACGCCGATCCCCTGCTCGAGCGCTGCATCCTCGCCTTCGAAGAAGCGCAGATGCCCGGTGTCGAGAAGATCCTCGCCGACCATCCCGAACGGGCCGTCGAGCTGCGCCAGCTGCTGCAGAAGCTCGGCGACCTCGGCATCCTGGCGCCGTCGTCGGCGCCGCCGATGCCCGAGCGGCTCGGCGACTTCAGGCTGTTGCGGCCGCTCGGCAAGGGCGGCATGGGCATCGTCTACCTGGCGATGCAGGAGTCGCTGCAGCGTGAGGTGGCTCTCAAGCTGGTGCGGCCCGAGCAGCTGTTCTTCGCCGGCGCGCGCGAACGTTTCCGTCGCGAGGTCCTGGCCGTCGCACGCCTCGATCATCCCGGCATCGTGCCGGTGCACACGTTCGGCGAGGTCGACGGCGTGCCCTTCTACGCGATGGCGCGGGTGCACGGCGTGACGCTGGGCGAGGTCCTGCAGGCGCTCGATGGTCAGGCGCTCGGAGACCTCGACGGCCGGGTGCTGGCGCGCGGTTTCGCGACCGCGATGCAACGCAAGGGCGAAGGCGACGGCGTGCCGACGGCACCGCTGTTCGACGGCGCGTGGGTGCGCGCCTGCTGCCAGATCGTGCGGGACATGGCGCTGGCGCTGCAGCATGCGCACGAGAACGGTGTGCTGCACCGCGACGTCAAGCCGAGCAACGCGATCCTCACGGCGCGCGGCACGGTGCACCTGATCGACTTCGGGCTGGCCTCGGCGCACGGGGAACAACGCATCACGCGTTCGGGCGCGACCCTGGGCTCGTTGCCGTACATGGCGCCCGAGCAGGTGCGCGGCGCGATCGACGCGATCGATGCGCGCACCGACGTCTATGCGCTGGGCGTGACGCTCTACGAGTTGCTGACCTTGCGGCTGCCGCACGGCGATGGCAGCGGTACGACGCGCGAACGCATCCTCGCCGGCAGCGTCGAGCCGCCGACGCGCTGCAACGCGCGTGTGCACGCCGATGCCGAAGCGATCTGTCTGCAGGCGATGGAGCTCGAGCCGGCGCGGCGCTACCAGTCCGCTGGCGCGTTGGCCGACGATCTGGGGCGGTTCCTCGGTCTGGAGCCGGTGCTGGCGCGCCGCCAGACCCTGGCGCTGCGTGCACGCCGTTGGTTCCGCCGTCACCCCGCGCACGCGACCGCGATCGCGCTGGCCTGCGTGTTGGTGTTCGTCGCGCCGCTGCTGTTCGCGGTGCAACAGAGCCTCGCTGCGGCCCGGATCCAGGAGGCGTTCGAGGAGGTCAAGGCGCAGAAGCAGATCGCCGACGCCAACCTCGACGAGGCGCAGAAGCAGGAGGCGCGCGCGATCGACAATCTCGAACGGGCATTGGCAGCCGTCGACCAGATGCTCAGTCGCACCGCCGAGGCGCGTCTCGCCGACATCCCGCGCACGGCGACGTTGCGGCGCCAGCTGCTCGAGGACGCGCTGCAGTTCCACGAGAGCCTGGCGCTCGCCGAGACCGGCGCGCGGACGCAGGAGGAGCGGGCCCGATCCCGCCGACGCGTCGGTCAGATCCGACTCGACCTCGGGCTCGTCCGTCCGGCCATCGAAGTGCTCGAGCAGGCCCGTGTCGAACTCGACGAACTGGCGAGGCAGGAGCCGCAATCGTTGCGCCTGCAGCTCGAACTGGCGCGCACTCAGGGCGCGCTCTCGGAGGCCTACGCCCGCGTCGGCGAATCACAAGCGCAGTTTCGCGCGACGGCCCAGGCGGTCGAGCACTGGGGCTTCGTGACCGCCGCGCGCCCGGAGAGTCGGCCCTATCGCCTGTCCCTGTTCCTGGCGCGCATCGACGCGGTGCGTCAACTCGCCGACGAACACCGCTTCGACGATGGCCACCGCGAACTCGATCAGCTCGAGAACGATCTGCGCCTGGATCCGGCAGCGGCACCGGAAGGAGAAGGTCTGCAGCGCTGGTTGTGTGTCCACGCCAGGGTCGCCGATGCGCGCGGCCTGTTGTGGACCGACCAGGGGGAGACGCAGCGCGCCGAGGAGGCGTTCGATCTGGCGCTGCAACGCCTGCGGCAGGCCGAGGCGGCCGCGCCCTCGGTGCATCACGCGCGCATCGACCTCGTCGGTCTCGTCGAGCGCCTGGCTCTGGTGGCGCAGCAGCGGCGGGAGTGGACCAAGGCCACGCCGCGCATCGAGCAGTCGATCGAGCTGCTGGAACGGTTCACGGCCGACGAGCCGGAGATCCCCGAGTGGCAGGCCCGACTCGCGACGATGCTCGGGGCACGCGCCGACAACCGCACCAAGCTCGGCGATGCGGACGGCGCCGCCGCCGACCAGGTGCGTTCGGTGCAGTTGCTCGAGCAACTGACGCAGCGTTTCCCTGACGAGCCGCAGTTCCAGCGCCGCCTCGCCGCGGTGCTCGGCGAGCGCGGCATGGCCCGGGCGCAAATGCGGCAGTTCGATCTGGCGCGTGAGGACTTCGAACGCAGCATCGCGACCTACGAGGCGCTGATCGCCGCGCACCCCGAGGATCAGCAATCGCTCGCCAACCTGGTGGCCTCGCTGGCCAACACCGCGCAGTTGCAGGGCATGACCGGCGACGTGTCGGCGGCGCGACAGACGATCGCGCGTGCCATCACCTTGAACGAACAACGGGACTTCGGCGAGGCCGAACGGTCGCGCATCGAGGTGTTGATGACGGCCGCCGATCTGGCGATGCGCGATCTGGACGTCGACGACGGCGTCGAGCTGATGGGGCGAGCGCGGGCCCTGGCGGCGGCGTGGTTGGCAAAGAATCCCGCTGATCCGCTGCGTCAGGGCACGATGGCGATGATCGGCGCCAACTTCGGCACCATGCAGATCCAGATGCGGGATCTGCCGGCCGCGATGACCACGTTCACCGAGACGCTCGAAGTGGCGCGCGCCGCGGCGGTCGGCGGTGGGCCGGCCAACCGGCGGGTGCTGGCGGTGTTGTTGCTGCGACTGTGCGACGTGGCGATGCGCCAGGAGAACACGGACGAAGCCCGCAAGTGGTTCGCAGCCGCGATCGCCGAGACCGGTGTGACCAAGGCGCGCATGGCCGGCATGCCGCCGCTCGATGCACTGTTCGACCGGCCGGAGTTGGCGGATCTCGTGCCGGCAGCCAAGGGTCGTTGAGAGGTCGATCGCCGCGCGACGCCTGGCGCCCTACCGGATCCAGCCAGCAGGGCGCTTGGCCAGGAACGCTGCGAAACCTTCCTTGGCTTCGGGAGTCGAGCGCAGCTTCGCGATCCACGACGAGGTGACGGGAATCGCGTCTTCGAGCGACAGCGGCGCGACCGTGTTGATCAGCTGCTTGGCACTGGCGACGGCTTCCGGCCCCGCAGTCAGCAGCTCGCCGACCGCCTTGTCGACGTTCTCCTGCAGCTGCACTTCGGGCACCGCGCGATGCACCAGGCCGATGCGTTGCGCTTCGCGGCCGTCGAACCGTTCGCCGGTCAAGAACAGCGTACGCGCGCGGCCGGCGCCGATCTTCTGCATCACGAACGGCGAGATCACCGCCGGCACGATGCCGAGCTTGACCTCGGTCAGGCCGAACACGCAGTTGTCGGTGCACACCGCGATGTCGACCGCGGCGGTCAGGCCCGAGCCGCCGCCGAGCGCGTGGCCGTGGATGCGGCCGACGACCGGCTTCTTGCAGCGCGCGATCGACAGGAACATGCGCGCCATGCGTTCGGCGCCGCGGCGGTTCTCGTCTTCGGGCAGTTCGGCCTGCTCGGTCATCCAGGCGAGGTCCGCGCCGGCCGAGAAGCTCTTGCCGTTGCCGGACAGCACCACGACGCGTGTGGTGTCGTCGTCGTCGATGGCAGCGAAGGCGTGCTGCAGTTCTTCGACGACGGCGCCGTTGAAGGCGTTGCGGACTTCGGGTCGATCGAGGCGGACGTGGCGCACGGGCCCGTCCTGTTGGATCTGCAGGGTCTGGTAAGCGGTCATGCGGGCAGCAAGAGTCCGGCACGACGGCGACGATGTCCAGGATGCTCGAGAGCCGGCGGTCCCGACCTGGTCAGCGCAGGATGTCCGGATGAGCGAACAGGGCTGGCGCGCCGCCCGTGTGCACGAACAGCACCGTTTCGCGGCTCGGGAACACTTCGCGCCGATACAGGTCGATCATGCCGGCCATCGTCTTGCCGGTGTAGACCGGGTCGAGCAGGATCGCTTCGGTGCGCGCCAGCAGCTTCACCGCCTCGATCATGCCGGGATTGGGAAGTGAGTACTTGGGTTGCCAGTAGCCGCCGACGCAACGCACCGCGTCGTCGGGCAACGGGCGGTCGACGCCGAGCAGCTCGAGCACGGCCTGGGCTTCCTTGCGCACCAGCGGTTCCTGCTGCTCGGGTTCGCGGCTGACGCCGATACCGACGATCGGCACGTCCAGGCCGATGGCATGGCAGCCGGCGACGAGGCCGCCGTGCGTGCCGGAGCTGCCCGAGCCGACGAAGATGCGGTCGATGCGCACTTCCTGCTCTCGCAACTGTTGCTGCAGTTCCTGGGCGCAGACCACGTAGCCGAGTCCGCCGAGCGCGTTGCTGCCGCCGCCCGGGATCACGTAGCCCTTGCGGCCCTGCTGCTGCAGCTCGGCGGCCACTTTCGCCATCGCCGCGGCCATGTCGGTGCCGGCGGGCACGACCTGGATGTCCTCGACGCCGTAGAGCCGGAACAGGAAGTGATTGCCGCTGGCATCCTCGCGGAACGTCCCGGGGATGCGTTCTTCGATCACGAGCCGGCAGCGCAGACCTTCCTTGACGGCTGCGGCCAGCGTGATGCGGCAGTGATTGGACTGCGGCGCGCCGCAGGTGATCAGCGTGTCGGCGCCCTTGGCCAGAGCGTCGGCGACCAGGAACTCGAGCTTGCGCGTCTTGTTGCCGCCGGGCGACAGCCCGCAGAGGTCGTCGCGTTTGATCCACACGCGCGGCCCGCCGAGCGCCGCGGTGAAGTTGGGCAGGAACTCGAGCGGCGTCGGAGTCGTGGTGTAGCAGCGGCGCGGGAAGCGGCTCAGGTCCATGGTGCGAGCGTAGCGCGACGCGATCGGCGCAGAATCGCGTCGTGGCCAAACCTCGGCGGCAGCGGCTCAGCCGGTGTTGCGGCGCTGCTTGGCCGCGCGCTGCAGGACGGCGCGTTCGCGGGCGTCGAGCACGCCGGGCTCCCTCTGCACGAGGTGCGTGCAGGTCAGGATGTCGCCGTTCTCGGCGACGACGAAGCCCGAGCCCGACGAGGACATGCGGAAGCCGGAGTGGTCGGGAGGCGGGGTCTCGACCCAGCCATCGGGCTTTGGCGCGGTGGTCGCCGCGGCGTCTACCGCGGCGGCTGGAACGCGCAGGAACGCGCGCGCCGAGACCAGGCTCGGGCGCGTCTTCTTGGCGATCTCGACGAAGGCGCTCTGGGCGAGCGCGGCGACGTGTGGCCGGCGGTCGTCGGTTCTGGTTGTTGCGCGAGGAGCGGCGCGGCCGCGAACAGAAGGCAGAGCAGGCGTGATTCGAAGTGCATGGTGGGAGGGTGATCGGTTCAGCCAAGGAACACGTGCGAAGACCGTGAAGGCTGCGGTCGATCTGTTTGAAGACTGCGCGCGCAATGCTCGCCGTCGTTTCACACGCGGTTCGCGGCGGCTTGGGCGTGCTGCCTAGCTTGCTGCCCTCGATGGGCACCCATTTCGGTGTCCACAGCCCCCTGCAACCCAGATCACATGAACAAACTCGTCATCCTCAGTGCGCTCGCGGTCGCCGCCTCGGCCGCCGCGCAGGACACCTTCCCGCTGCCCGCGTCCGCCGCGCCCGGCAGCACCGACCCCTACGAAGCCACGCGGCCGTTCCTCGCGCCGCTGCGCGTGTCCCAGACCAAGGTCGTCGACCGCAACACCCTGACTGCCCAGGGGCTGCCCGCGACGTTCAGCGACTGGGACATGACGGACTTCGATCCGACGGGTCGTTATCTGTTCATCCCGTCGGAGACTGGCAGCACTGGTGCTGGCGTGTTCCGCTACGACACGGTCACGCGCACGCACGTCACGCTCTTCGCGGGCAACACCGCCGTCGGCCGCACCGCCAACCCGGTCGGCTGGTCGGTCGCCAACGACAACTGCATCCGCCTCGATCCGTGCACCTTCACTCCATTCGGCACGATCGTGACCGGCGAGGAGACCACGGGCGGTAGGGCGTTCGAGGTCCTCAATCCGCTCTCCAGCGGCCCCTACCAGGTGCGCTGGCTCAGTGGCATCCCGGCGATGGCTCACGAGGGCATGCGCTTCGACGCGCAGGGCAACTTCTACATCGTCGACGAGAACAACTCGGGCTGCATCTACAAGTACGTGCCGTTCACTGCCGGTGATCTCAGTGTCGGGCAGACCTTCGTGCTGCGCGTCGACGCCTACGCCACGGACGTGAACGCTCGTCCCGCCGAGAACTGGAACTCGACGTCGAACCGTCTCACGAATCGCTTCGGCCCCGCCACATGGGTGCCGATCACGGACGCCCAGGGCAACGCTCTCACGACGGCGAACCCGTACGTGTTCGTCACCGCGACGGGTGGTCGTGACGCCGCCGACGAGGTCATCGGAACGCCCTACGGTCGGCCCGAGGATCTCGACATCAACGTTCTCGCGAGTGGCAACCAGTGCCTCTACTGCTGCCTCACGAGCGAGAACCGCGTCGTCTCGATCGAACTCGTCAACGCCAGCTCCGCCATCGTTCGCGAGTTCGTCAACTTCGACACCATCAACCTCGCCACTGGCCAGGACGTGAATCCTGCCCAGAACGACCCCTACACGAGCCCTGGCAGCGGCACGGTGTTCGCCGCACCGGACAACGTCGCCGTCGATCACTGGGGTAACGTCTACGTGATCGAGGACGCTGAGCCGAACGGCGGCGACGTCTGGAAGTGCGTCGACGCGAACCGTGACGGCGTCGCAGAGGCCATGGGGATCCTGCTGTCGCTCGGTGTCGGCGGCTCGGAAGTCACCGGCATGGTCTTCCACCCGACCGATCCCTACCGCTTCGTCATCACGAACATGCACCCGGCGAGCGATAACGATGCCGTCTGGGCGTTCGACACCCGCCCCTACCCGGGCAGCAACCTCGACCTCTCCCTGTCGACCGGCGTCGACGCGATGCCGCGCACCGGCCCCGGTGAGTTCGTCAAGTCGGCCTACGCCAACGACATCGTCAACATCAACGTCGACTCGGAGAACAGCACCTACACCGGCCGTCCGTTCGCCGTGCTGCTGCAGGCCTTCGGCACCAGCTCCGGCACCGTGCCGTTCCTGCCGCCGCTGTGGATGAGCCCGTATGCCCCGATCATCGCCCTCGTCGGTGGGCCTGCCGGGCAGTTCACCTCCGTCCTGCCCTACGGTGGCAGCAACACCGCCGTGCAGGTGCCCAGCTTCCTGAGCGGCATCAGCGTCATGACCCAGGGCATCGTCGTCACCCAGAACGGCGCGCTGGTCCTGACCGACGGCCACGAGATCGTGCTGCGTTGATCCGGGCTGGCCGCGGTGATTCACCGCGGTCCGTACTGGAAGTTTCGGGCCATCGGGCGTGTCCTTGCGGCATGCCCGGTGGTCCGTTGCGTTTGTTGCCTGTGCTGTTGTCGTTTGCCGCGTGCGTGCCTCCGCCACGCGTATCGCCGGTCACGCCAGCCGAACCACCAGCCGAACCACGAGCCGAACCGCCCGCGGAGCCAGGTCTCCCTGATGCCGTCAAGCCGGCAGTCCTGGTCGGCGAGGAAGCGCCAACGCAAGCGGTGGTTCCGGAAGCCGTGCGGCCTGCGGCCGTGCGACTGCCCGACGTGGTGCGTCACCCAGTGCGGATCCTCAACCCTTCGGGTGCAGCGTTGCTCTGCAGGTGTCCGGATGCACTCGGCGACGCGGCGCTCGAATTGGGCAACGCGGTGGAGTTGCGCCTGGAGTTGCCGCTGGGTCGCTGGGAATTGCAGGCCTCGTTGGGCGAACAGCTCTGGCGCTTGCCGTTACCGTTGTCGCCCGCAGCGCTGCGGCCCGACGTCGTCGCGATCACCGTGACGCCGCCGCCGGCGCCGTTGGCTGGACTCGTCTGGATCGCGCCCGGCCCCGCGTTGCTCGGCGACGTGCTCGGCGTCGGACAAGAGGACGAACGGCCCGCCCGCATCGTCGACGTACCGGGATTCTGGATCACGACGCACGAGACCAGCAACGCCGAGTTCGTCGCCTTCCTCAACGACGTCGGCGAGGTGTCGGCGAACTGGCTCGACCTGGCCAGCCGCAAGTGCCATGTCCGGCGCGGGGACGGTGGGCGCTACGTCACCGATCACCCCGAGTTGCCGGTAGTGACCGTCGGTTACGAGGGAGCACTCGCCTTCTGTGCCTGGCGAACTCGCGTCACCGGTCGGCGCCATCGCCTGCCGACCGAGGTGGAGTGGGAGAAGGCCGCGCGCGGCCCGGCATCCTGGACCTACTCCTACGGCGATGTCTATCGCCAGGCGGCGGCCAACCAGGAGAGCGGGGAACTGCGCCCGATCGCCGTCTTCCCGCCGAACGGCTACGGTCTGCACGACATGACCGGCAACGCGTTCGAGTGGACGGCCGACGCCTATGCGCGCGATGCCTACGCCAACGGCGCCGCGGTCGCCGAAGGAGAGTATCGTGTGCTGCGCGGCGGCTCGTTCGTGCTCGACGGCATGTTCCTGCGCAACTCGATGCGCATGAAGCTGCGGCCGGGAGTGCGCGCCGACGACGTCGGTTTCCGGGTCGCCGTCGATCCCAACTGAGTGCAACGATGATCATCAAAGCCGGACTGGTGTTGCTGTCTGCCGTCGCTGCCGCCACCGCGCAGATGGAGAAGCGGGCGGCCGACCTCTACGACCCCAAGGCGTTCGCCGCCGCCGCGCCTGCAGTCGGTGAGGTGGCGCCGGACCTCCAGCTCAGCGATCTGCAGGGTCGTCCGCGCTGCCTGCAGGCGCTGCTCGGCAGCACCGTGGTGATCGTCAAGGGCAGCTACACTTGACCCCCGTTCCGTCGCAACGCCGCAGGTCTGCGGCAACTGCTCGCCGAGTACGGTGGTCGCAGCGACGTGCAGTTCGTGTTCGTCTACCAGCGGGAGCCGCACGCGCGGCAGATGGCGTTCGCGGCGATCCCACAGCCGAAGGACGAGGGCGAACGCTGCGCGTTGGCGCGCCGGACCTGTGAGGAATTGTCGCTCGACCCGTCGTTGCTGTGGATCGACGGCATGGACGATCGCAGCCGCGCGCTGTTCGGTGATTTGCCGAGCCCGGCGATCGTCGTGGACCCGTTCGGCGTGATCCAGGCCAAGCTGCCCTGGGCCGAACCCGAAGTGCTCGGGCCGCTGCTGCGGGAGTCTTCGGCGAAGTTCGGGTTGTTGGCCGAACGCCGGGCCAACTTCGATGCGCGTGCCGAGCCGGTCGATGAGCCGGAAGCGGCCTTGGTCGGCGCAGCGTTGTACGTGGCGCGCAAGGCCGGCAAGTTGCCCGAAGAACGCGCGCGTCGTCCGGTCGCGGTCTGGGCCGCGGCGCTCGGGGTGCTGCCCGATGGCGAGGTGGTGCTGCCCGATTCGTGGCTCGGCCTCACAGCTCGCGCGACGCTCGTGCTCGAACAGCGTGACGATCCGCGTTGGCACGCGTGGATCGATCGACTACGCGCCTCGCAGTCGTTGCCGGTGCAGCACTGGGCGATGCAACAGCTGGTCGACCGCCTGCGCCGCGGTGACGATGCCGATGCGACGGCGCGCGCCGAACAGGAATTGCAGGCGCTGTGTCGCGCCAATCCCTGGTTGGTGACGTCAGCGCGCTGACTTGCTGCCGCAGCGGCCCTCAGCGCCGCAGCACTTCGTCGACGCGCCCCGAGCGCAACCGCGCGACCAGCTGTGCCAGGCGGTTGATGGCGCGCTCGAAGCGTTTGCGTGCGGCTTCCTCGGAGACGCCGAGGTCGGCGCCGATCGCCGCGAACGACCGCCCTTCCCACTGCCGGTCGAGCACGATCTCGCGGTCGGCGCTGTCGAGCAGTTCGAGTGCGAGCTGCAACCAGGCGCGACGTTCGTTGCGGTCGGCGGCGGCGGCGGGCTGGGTGGCGCCGGCTGTCAGCGCGACCACCGACCCCGACGGCAGCGGTTCTTCGCGTCCGGCCCAGCGTTTCTGGCGTCGACCGTCGCGGATCATCTTGCGGATCGTGTTCTCGACGATGCACAACAGCAGCGCGCGGTAGTGTTCGGCATCTCCGACCTCGAAGCGCGGGCCGTACTGCAGCACGTTGACGAGGGCCTGCTGCACGACGTCGTCGACGTCGGCGCGACCGCGCAGCTCGTCGCCCATGCGGCGGCCGACCTCGGCGCGAACCCAAGGGAGATCGCGGGCCAGCAGCGCCGCGAGTGCGGTCTCGTCACCGGCGTGCAGCCGGCGCAGCAGCGTCACCGTCGCCGGGTGTTCGCTCATCGTTTGCCCAGAGCTGCCTCACACTGCTGTAGCGTCGCCTGCAGCTGCTGCTCGTAGTACGGCGTGAAGCGGTCGGCGGGATCGAGCCCCGCCAGCGCCTTCTGCACGGTGTCGCGAGCCGCCTGCGCCTCGCCGTTGGCCAACAACGCCGCGCCGAGCACCTGCTGGGTCGCGGCATCATCGCCGCCCGGCGCTGCCGCGGCGGTGCGGGCGAAACCGAGGGCCTCGGCGCTGACCGCGGCATCACCGGTTTGCAGCAACGCCCACGCGAGGTGGCGTTTGGCTTCGCCGAGGGTCGGGGCCAGGGTGACCCAGTCCCGACACATCTGCACCGCTTCGGCCGGCCGCGTCTCGAGCAGGCGCAGCAGCGCCCGCCGCGCCTGCAGCAGCGTCGGGTCGACGGTGAGGGCCTGACGCAGCAGGCGTTCGGCGGTCGCGGGGTCGCCGGCGCGCAGGCGCAGGATCGCCAGGTTGACCGCGGCGCCGGCGTGTGCGCCGTCGATTGCCAGCGCCTTCTCGTAGGCTTGCTGCGCGGCGGTGGGGTTGCCCAGGGCGCTCTCGCTGATGCCGAGCGCGTAGCAGGCCGGTGCCGAAGTTCGTTGTTCGACGCACCGCTGCAGCTGCTCGCGGGCTTCACCGTGACGGTTCAGTCGCTGCAGCGTCATCGCCAGCGCCAGGCGGGCGTCGACGTCGGCGGGGTGTCGCCGCACGAGGTCATCGAGTACCAACACGGCCTGCGCGCCGGCCCCGGTGGCGACGAGCGTGCCGGCGTACTCACGCAGCACGACTGCGTCGTTGCCGAACACCGGCAACGCGGCGCGGTAGCTCTGCAACGCGGTCTGGTAGTCCTCGATCTGGCACAGCGCGATGGCGAGTTCGCGGTGCACGAGCGCGGGGCGAGGCGCCTTGTCGAGCAGTTGGCGCAGCTGCGCGATCGCCGCGTGCGGTTGACCCGAGCGCCGCACCAGTCGGGCGTGATTGAGCGCCGCCGACAGGAAATCGGGTTCGAGTTGCTGAGCGTGTTCGAGGGCGGCGATCGCCTTCGCGGTGTCGCCAAGCCGGTCGCGCGCGAACGAGATCCAGAACCAGCTCGATGCCGCGTCGGGCCACAGCTTCTCGATCGCCGCGATCGCCGCGTCGACGTCGTCGGCGTCGCCGGCATGTGCGGCGGCGTGCAGCCATTCGTAGTAGAACAGCGGGCGCGGGTGGTCGGAGCTGACGATGGCGCGGTGCAGCAGTCGTTTGGCGCGGGCGAACGCCTGCTCGTCGCCGGCGTGACCGAGCTCGAGGTCGGCGTAACCGTGCAGGAACGCGTCGAAGCCGATCGGCTCGGTGACCAGATCCCGGGCGACGGCATCGGCCGCGGCGACCTTGCCCTGGCGCCGCAGCAAGGCGGCCTGGCGCCGGCGCAACGCGGCGCTGTTCTGCAGCGCGATCGGGTGCTGTTGCAGGATCGCCAGCGCCGCAGAGTCGCCGCGCGAGCGCGCGACCACCGAGAGTCCGGCGATGCCCTCTTCGTGTCCGGGTGCCTTGGTCAGGATGTCCGTGAAGCACTCCTGCGCCGCGACCAGATCACCTTCGCCGGCTTCGCGGAAACCATGCGCCAGCTGCGTGTCCAGCCACGCCGCTTGTTGCATCTGCTGGCCCAGCTGGGTCTGCGAATCGCGGCGATTGGCAGCGATCGCCAGGACCACGAGGGTCGGCACGCCGATCGCGACGAGGAGCGCGACCAGGGCGCGCCACGGCTCACGCGCGGTCTGGCGTCGCAGTCGGCCCAGGTAGTTGACCGGTCGCGCGCTGACCGGGTCGCCGCGCAGGAACGCGGCCAGGTCGGCGGCGAACTCGGCGGCGGTCGGGTAGCGGGCGGTGGGGTTCTTCTCGAGGGCGCGCTGCACGATCGCGACGAGGTCGCGCGGCAGCGTCGGCACCAGCTTGGAAGGGTCGATCGGATCGCGGTGGGTGACCGCGAACAGCACCGCGGTCACGGAGTCGCCCGGGAACGCGCGTCGCAGGGTCAACGCCTCGTAGAGCGTCGCGCCGAGCGCAAACACGTCGGTCGCGGGGCCCACCGCGTCGCGATCGCCGCGCACCTGCTCGGGCGCCATGTACTGCGGTGTGCCTGGCGCCGAGCCGGCCTGGGTGACCGCGGGGTCGCTCTGCACACAGGCGAGCCCGAAGTCGGTCAGGTACGCGCGACCGCTGGCTTCGACGAGGATGTTGCCGGGTTTGACGTCGCGGTGGATGACGCCCTTGGCGTGGGCCTGGCCGAGCGCTTCGGCCACCTGCAGCACGATCGCCGCGGCGGTGCGGGCGTGGCCATCGGTCGAGGTGGCCGGCGTCGTCGGCGCGTCGGGGAAGCGGCTGGCGACGGCGCAGGCGATCGCTTCACGCAACATGCCGGGACGGGCGTTCGCGACGTCGAGACCGCGCATCTCGGCCAACACCTCCGCGAGCGAAGCGGCGCGTTCGAGTTCCATCACCAGATAGAACGCTTCGTCGGTCTCGCCCAGCGAGTGCACGGGCACAACCGCCGGGTGCTTGAGGCTTGCGGCCAACTCGGCTTCGCGGCGGAACCGCACGATCGAGCTCGGCGTCGTCTCGGCGCTGCGGGCCATCACCTTGACCGCCACGCGCCGCTTGAGCAGCGCATCCTCGGCCTCGTAGACGACGCCCATGCCGCCGCGGCCGATCTCCCGCACCAGGTCGAGGTCGCCGATCCGCTGCCGCGCCGGCGGATCGTCGCCGAAGTCGCTCGGCGACTGCAGCATCGGGCCCAGCAGATCCGCGACGGGTTCGTTCTGTGCCAGGACTGTTTCGACCGGCACGGTGTCGTCCTTGGCGAGGTACGCCTCGATGGCGTCCTCCAGGCGGCGCAGCCTGGGCTCGCGTTCCTGATCCATGTGCCGGCAGCATAGCTCGTGAGGGTCGCGGAGCATTTCTGCGGATCCGGTGTCCGGTCGCGGTTGGTGGGGGACGTTTGGAGGTGTGGGACCGGCCTTCCGGTCGCCTTCCTTCTTTCGAATCCGACCACTTCTCATGCACGCCAGTCTCCAAGCCTGCCTTGCCACGGCACTGTTGTCCGCGGCGACGCTCTCTCCGGCCCAGGCCATCGCCGCCTACCACGACGCCGACACCGCGGTCCACGAGACGCAGGTGGCGACGCTGACCAACGCCGGATACCGGCCCATCACGCTGACCATCTACGGCACGGCGGCCTCGCCGCGGTACGCCGCGGTCTGGGTGCAGCGGCTGGGACCGAACTTCCAGGAGTTCCACGGGCTGACTTCCGCGCAATACCAGGCGCTGGTCGTGGCCAACCAGAACACCCACGTGCCCGCGATCGTCAGCGCCAGCGGCGCTGGCAGTGGCGCCCGTTTCGCCGGGGTGCTGGTGCAGGCGGGGCACTCCGTCTGGGCGCGCCACGACCAGACCCAGGCCCAGTTCGACGCCGAGGTCAGCCTGGCCCGCACGGGCAACTGGCGCATCGCGTCGGCCGACGCCTACGGCACGGCCAACGATCCGCGCTACATCGTCAGCTTCGAACCCAACCCCGACGACGTCGGCTGGGGTCACTACCACGCCAGTGGCACCAGCGGGCAGCAGACCCTGTTCGACGCGATGAGCCAGGCCTACGCGCGGCCGCGTTGCACCAGCTGCAACGACGACGGCAGCAGGTTCCTGAGCTGCTGGGAAGACACCATGGTCGGCCAGGTCATCTCGCACCACGACCTGACGTCGGCGGCGTACCAGCAGCTCGCCACCCAGTACTACCAGAACAACTACTACCCGATTCATCTCGCCGCTTCGGGTAGCGGCGCGAACGTGCGCTTCGCGGCGAGCTGGGCGACGCGCGATCTGCCGTTCGCGCGGCAGTGGACCACGACCGGCGCGTTCGTGCCGGAGCTGGCGAGCTTCGACGCCTGGGTGCAGAACTGGATGCAGAGCAATGGCATCCGCGGCGCGTCCCTGGCGGTGGTCAAGGACAGCAAGCTCAAGCTGGCGCGCGGCTACACGTGGGCCGAACCCGGCTACGCCGCCATTCAGCCGACGAGCCTGTTCCGCATCGCGTCGTGCACCAAGCCGTTGACCAGCATCGCGGTGCATCAGCAGATCCAGAACACCCCGGGCGCGATCGGCTACGGCAGGCTGATGGCGGGTTACTTCAACAACCCGAGCATGGCCGACAATCGCGCCAACCAGATCACCATCGAGCATCTGCTCACGCACGAAGGTGGTTGGGACCGGACCGCCGCCGGCAGCAACTTCGACCCGATGTTCCTCGACACCACGATCGCGACCGCCGGCAGCCTGCAGTTGCCGATCAGCGCGACGAACATCCGCACCTACATGCAGGGCCAACCGCTCGACTTCACGCCGGGCAACAACGCGGTCTACTCCAACTACGGTTTCACGCTGCTCGCGCGCATCATGGAACGCATCAATCCCGGGAAGACGTTTGAGCAGATCGTGCAGGAGCGGGTCTTCGCGCCGCTCGGCGTGACCCGGCCGCAGATCGGTGGTGCCCATCGGGCCGATCGGCTGCCCGGCGAAGTGCTCTACCACCCGCGTTCGCTCGGTGTCTCGCGCAGCGTCAACGACAACAGCCGGCCATGGGTCGCGAGCCACTACGGCGCCTGGAACCAGGAGAACATGGACGGCAACGGCGCCTGGGTGATGTCGGCGCCCGACTACGCCAAGGTGCTCGCGGCGTTCGATCTCGGTCTGTTCAACCCGATCCTCGGGCCGACGCAGACCGGCAACATGTGGACGCTCGGCACCGGCGCATCGTTCCTGAAGGGCTGGTGGATCAACAGCCAGCCGACTTCGGTCGAGCTGCGTGAACACAACGGCATCCTGCCCGGCACGCGCTGTTACGTCGGCCGCCGCGCCGACGGCATCTCGTTCGTGCTGTTCACCAACGGCGACCAGACGCTCGGCAGCACGCAGGGCGCGCAGCTCAGTGGTCTCGCCGATGCGGTGTCTGCCTGGCCGGGCAACGACCTGTTCGGATCGACCGGTATCCCGAGCTTCCAGCACGTCGACGATCTGATGTCGCCGTTCGGTTCGCCGTGCCCCGGTAGCACTGGCACGCCGCGCTTCATCGGTTCCGGTTCGGCCGACATCGGCCAGCGTCCGTCGCTCGATCTGAGCTTCGTGCTGCCCAATACCGCCGCGTTCTGCATCGTCGGCTTCTCGCCGACCAACTACGACCTGACGCCGATGGGCGCGCCGGGCTGCGTGATCCAGGTGACGCCGCTGTTCAACGAACTGCTGTTCACCGACGCGGCGGGCAACGGCTCCTACGTGCTGCAACTGCCGCTCGAGCACAGTCTGGTCGGCGCGCACCTGTTCGCGCAGGACGCGGTGCTCGACCCGGCTGCCAACCAGCTCGGCATCCACGTGACCACCGGCATCGACATCACCGTCGGCGGCTGGCTCGGCCAGTGAGTCAGGGTTTGCGCAGCACCACGGCGGCGACCGTCGGCGTGTAGCAGTAGCCGTGACCCCGCTCGCTGCGTTCGCGCAGCGACGCGAGTGCGGCGTCGACCTCGCCGGCGGCCAGCAGCTGCCGCTCGATCAGCTTGGGCAGGTAGTTGGCGAAGAATTCGTTCAGCCAGCGCCACTCGAGCGAGCCGACCGCACCCAGGCGCGCGATCGGTGCGAAATGCTCGATCTGCAAGCCGTGGCGCGCGGCGATCGCCGGCACCTGCAGCGCGAAGTCGATGGTTGCGCCGCTGGCCGGCCAGCTGGCCATGCAGCCCTGCACGGCGCGTGCGAACGCGGGGCACTCCGGCACCAGCCGCATCGAGCCCCAATGCAGGTACTCGTGCAGCAGCAGCGCGCCGCCGGGGCGCAGTGCGCGCACGGTGTTGGCCAGCGCCGGTTCGGCGTCGGGCAGCCAGCAGAACAGCCAGCGTGAGTAGGAGCGTCGAAGCTCGCCGCCGGCAGGTCGACCTGCTCCATCTGGGCCGTCAGCGGCTGCACCCAGGTGATGCCCGACTGCTGCGCGACGGCGCTGAGGTGTTCGAGGAAGCGGCGGCTCTGATCGATCGCGACCACGGTGCCGGTCGGGCCGACGAGGCGCGCGAGTTCCATCGTCGTGAACCCGGGTCCGCAGCCGAGATCGAGCACGCGGTCGCCGGTGCGCAGGCCGGCGCGCGCGAACAGTTCATAACACGCCTGCACCCAGGTCTGGTGCTGGTTGCCCAGGCGCACGAGCTCGGCGTCTTCGGTGCCGAGCACGTAGCTGCGTTCGTTCGCGGCGCTCACGCGCGTCAGCGATGGAACCGGGTTTCGAGACCCGTCGTGGTCACGAGGCCGGTCGGGCTCAGCGCCGCCCACTGCCAGTAGACGTCGAGGCCTGGCACCTGCGGCAGGTTGACCGTGTACGACGCGGCGCCGTTGGGATCGGTGAGCAGGAACAGGTTGAGGTCGACGGCGACATTGAGGTCGCAGCCGGGGAAGCCGAACGAAGCCAGCGACAGCGGCAGCGGCAGACTGTTCCACGAGGTCGCGTTGAACCCGATCACCAACATGCCGAGCGAACTGGCCGGCGCGCTGGCGAGGGTGACGGTGAAGTCGCGGGTCGTCACCGGTTGACCGACGTAGCCGATCGTCGGCGCCGGCGCACCGCAGCCGTTGCCGAGCGGCAGCGGTGCCCATTCCCAGCCGACGCCGTCGTACCAGGTGCGGTTGCTGCTGCTCTGCTGGCCCTCGAGATCGTCGACGTAGACCCAGATCTCGCCGTTCGCGTCCGGGTAGAACGTGCCGAGCGGCACTTCATAGAGCCAGCGGTTGCCTTCCTGGAGCATCACCTGGTTGGCGAAGTGGCCCGTGTTCTCGAAGCCGAGGGCATCGTAGGTCAGGCCGAGCGACGTCTGGTTGGCGCCGAGCGGTGCGTCGAAGGCGAGCGGCGTCATCGGCGCGAACGCCGAAGTGGCGAAGTGCACGCTGTTGTAGCCGGCGAGTTGCGGCGCTGGTGGTGCCGTGTCGACGGCGCAGCGACCGCGCCAATTGACCGATGCGCCACCCCACCAGTAGGTGTAGATCGTGTGCGGGACGCCAGGTATCAGGCCCGTGATCACGGTGCGCAGCATCGGACAGTCTTCGTTGCCGGTCGCGTCGTGGCTCGACAGGATCGTGCCGCCGTTGGCGAAGGCCCGCTGCGTCCATTCGTTGTCGACGCTGCTGGTGACCGTTTGCGGGACGTAGGGCGCGCCGTTGGCGAGCGTCGTGTTGGTGCTCACGTCGGCGTCGACGTAGGTGATCTGCGCGGTCAGCGAAACGCAGCACGATGCGACGGTGGCGAGAAGCAGAGTGGTGTGGCGGGACATGGTGAGACCTCGGTGTGTGGAAACTCGGGTTCCCGCGCGGAGCGGCGGGGGCGGCAAGCCTAGTGGATCTCGGCGGGTTCGTGGGGTTTCTCCGGGTCTCGCCCGTGTCGCCCCACGCCGTGGTTTCGTCCGGTAATCTTCACGACCCCTCTCGGCTCCGCCCTCGCGTCCTCCATGCCCACGCCGCACTCCTGCTTTCGAGCGATCCTGGTCGCGATTTCGCCCGCACTCCCGCTGTTCGCCCAGGACGACGTGCACGGTCACCTGCTGAACTTCCAGGACAACGGCGCATGGTCGTGGTTCGAGGACGAGCGGGCGATCGTCGATCCGCTGCGCGGCCGGCTGCTCGTGGCCTCGTGCGCCGACAGCAGCGGCGCGGGCGGCGCGGCGCGAGGTGGCGACATCGACGTTGCCTGGCTCGATCTGTCAGCCGGCCGTTTCGGCGCGTTCGAGTTGCGCGATCGGCTGCAGGGCGATGACCACAACTCACCCGCGTTGCTGGTGCGTCCCGACGGTCGATACCTCGCGGTCTACGGCACCCACGGCGGCAGCCGTCTGACGCGTTGGCGCGTGTCGACGAACCCGGGTGATCCGAACGCCTGGACCAGTGAGGCGAGTTACTCACATCCGGTCGACATGAGTTACTCGAACGTGTTCCACCTCACGTCGACGGGACGCACCTACAACTTCGTGCGCGCGATCAACTGGGACCCGAACGTGATGTGGAGCACGGACCAGGGCGCCACGTGGTCCGGCGGCGGCAAGCTGCTGACCGAAGGCGGCACGGGGGATCGCCCGTACGTGAAGTACGCGTCGGACGGCATCAGCCGTATCCACGTGCTCACGACCGAACGGCACCCGCGCAACTACGACAACAGCATCTACCACGGCTACGTCGAGAACGATCGGTTGCACCGCAGCGACGGCACGATCGTCGATGCGAACGTGCTCGATGCCACCGGGCAGCCGCCGTCGAGCCTGACGACGGTGTTGCAGGCTGGCGCGATGTTCGGCGGCGCGGCGATGCGGCGCGCCTGGACCATCGACTTGCGCGTCGACGACGACGGCACGGTGCGGGCCCTGTTCCAAGCGCGCGCCAACGGCAGCAACACCGACCACCGCTTGTTGTTCGGCCGCCACGACGGCAGCGCCTGGAGCGTGCACGAAGTCTGCCGCATGGGCGCGTTCCTCTACGCCGCGGAGGACGACTACACCGGTCTCGCGGCGCTGCAGCCCGATCGACCCGACACGATCTTCGTGTCGACGCGCATCGACCCGCGCAACGGCGCCGCGCTCGCGCACTACGAGATCTTCACCGGCACGACGGCGACGCTGGGCGCGAGTTGGACCTGGGTGCCGGTGACCGAGAACTCGTCGGTCGACAACGTGCGACCGATCGTGCCGGCGTGGGACGGCCAGCGGCAGGCGCTGCTGTGGCTGCGCGGCACGTACTCGACCTACACCGATTTCCACCTCGCGGTCGTCGGCACCGTGCAGGCGCCGGAGCTCGACTTCGCGTCGGCCACGTTCGTCGATGCGACGATCGGCAACACCACGCTCGCCGACGGGCAGCCCGCCAACCCGACCGGGCCGGCTTCGGGCCAGGGCGCGAACGACGGTGTGTGGCATCGGCGTTCGGGATACGGCAACGGCGGTGACGTCTGGACCGCGAGCGAGACCGGCGGCGAAGATGCGCCGACCCTGCGTACGCGGATCAGCGGCCTGGGCTCCGGGCCACACGACGTGTTCGTGGTGTCGTGGTCGAATCCCAACGAGGACTGGACCCTGCGCGCGGGTTTCGCGAGCAGCACCCTGCGCACCTACGAGAAGCGCGGCATGGCGGCGCTCGACAACGCGCACTTCAGTTCGCCGTTGGTGGTGAGCACCGCCTCGGTGCGCGCCTACTCGACCTGGATCGGCCGCGCCTCGCCGGACGCCAACGGCGACCTCGACGTCTACGTCGACGACCTCGCCGCCGGGCAGAACGGAGCCACACGAAGCTGGTACGACGGCATCGCGTTCGCGCCGGTCGCGGGCGCGGCGAGCACGCAGGTGGTGGGCAGCGGCTGCAACGGCAACGCGATGCTCGACGTCGTCGGCACCCCGCAGCTCGGCGGCGCGATGCAATACCGCGTCACCGGCGGCGCGCCGGCGACGTGGGCGTTCGCGGTGGTCGGCGCCGGCGACCTCGAGCCGGTGTCGCTCGGTCCGTTCGGGTTCAGCGGTTGCACGCTCTACGTGCCGCCGTGGGGAACGGTTTCGCTCGGCGTCGTCGATGCAGCGGGCGTCAGTCCGGCGGCGACGTTGACCTTGCCCAACGATCCGGCGCTGCGTTGTCTGCGTTTCGGCCTGCAGGGCGGTGCGCTCGGCGGCGGGCTGCAGCTCACGCCGGCCGTGGTGCTGCTGCCCGGCAGCTGAACGTCACGACGCGAGCCGCGACAGGTCGGCGATCGTGTTCATCAACTCGTGCAGCGAACGCAGCAGCGCGAGCCGGTTGCGGCGCAGGCCCTCGTCCTCGTCGTTGACCATCACGGCGTCGAAGAACGCGTCGACGGGCGCCCGCAGCGCCGCGCAGGCGGTCAGGGCGCCCTGGTAGTCGCCGCTGGTCCACATCGGGTCGGTGGCGACCCGCAGCGCCGCGAGCTTCTCGTCGAGTTCCTTCTCGGCGGGGTGCACGAGCTTGCTCGCCGTCAGCTCCGCCTCGGGTTCGTCACTCTTCTTGAGGATGTTGCCGATGCGCTTGTTGGCGGCAGCCAGCGCCGCAGCCTCCGGCAGCGCCGCGAACGCGCGCACCGCGGCGAGTCGCTTGGGCACGTCGGCGAGGATCGTCGGTTGTTTGCTCAGCACCGCGTCGACCTCCTGCGCCGACCAGCCCTGGTCGCGCAGCGCAACCGTCAATCGGTCGGCCACGAACTCCTGCAGGGCGATCTTGGGGTCGTCGATCGTCGCGCCGAACGCCACAGTCGCGATGTCGATCAGCTGTGGCAGTTCGACGTTCAGGTCCTGCCCGTTCACGCGGCCGTCGATCAGCATCCGAACGACACCGAGCGCGTGGCGCCGCAACGCGAACGGGTCCTTGTCGCCGGTCGGCACCTGGCCGATGCCGAACATGCCGACCAGCGTCTCGAGCTTGTCGGCCAGCGCGACGCACAGGCCGACGTCGTTGCGCGGCAGTTCGTCGCCGGCGAAACGCGGCTTGTAGTGGTCCTCGATCGCGATGGCGATCTCTTCGGGCTCGCCGTCGTGGCGCGCGTAGTAACCGCCCATGATGCCCTGCAACTCGGGGAACTCGCCCACCATGTCGGTCAGCAGAT
>CAYMPV010000038.1:0-57428 GCA_964392305.1 uncultured candidatus Brocadiaceae bacterium | reverse complement strand
TCGAGGTAGTGGCGCACCAGCAGGATGCCGTTGCGCGCGGCGATGCCGAACAGCGTGATGAAGCCGACCAGGCTGGCGATCGAGACCACCGGCGCCGTGTAGCGCGCGCCGCCGAAGCCGAAGATCGAGCCCAGCAGGGCCAGGGTGTTGCTGAACACGCCCGGTGACTCGGTGACGTAGATCGCGGCGATGCCGCCGATCAGCGCCAGCGGCAGGTTGACGAGCACCAGCAGCGCCGCGCGCAATGTGCCGAGCGCCTGTTGCAGCACCATCAACATCGCGAAGATCACCGCGCCGCCGAGCCACAACAGGGTGCGGCTCGCCGACTGCTGCGCTTCGAACTGACCGCCGAACTGCACGGTGCAGCCGGCGGCGCGGGCGAGCGGCGTGACCCGTTCGCGCACCGCGTCCACGAGCTGGCCGAGGTTGTAGCCGTCGGCGACGTTGCACGAGACCACGGCCTTGCGGCGCGCGTTCTCACGCAGGATCAGGTTGGAGGCCTTCTCACGCACGATGTCGGCGACGTCGGCCAGCCGCACCAGCGCGCCGCCGGGGGCACTCAGCACGAGGTTGCGCACGTCCTCGATGCGCTGGCGTTCGTCGGGGTGCAGGCGCACGACGAGCTGGCGCGCGCGGCTGCCTTCGTAGACTTCGGCGACGGTGGCGCCGAGCAGCGCGTCCTGGACCTGCTCGGCGGCGGCGGCCGGCGACAGGCCGACCGCGGCCAGGTCGGCGAGGCGGTAACGCACCGGCAACGAGGTGATGCGGATCTCGCGGTTGCCGGCGACGTCGCGTGTGCCCGGGATCGTGCGCAGCTCCCGTTCGACATCGGCGGCCAGGTCGCGCAGCACGTCGAGGTCCTCGCCGAGCAGGTCGATGGCGAGGGCTGCCGGCGTGCCCGACAGCACGTGCGAGAGCCGGTGTTCGATCGGTTGGCCGACGCTGGTGGTGATGCCCGGCACGCTGCCCAGGATCGCGTCGATCGCGCCGCGCACGGTGCGTTTGTCGCGGCCCGGTTGGACCACGACCTCGATCTCCGAACTCGACACCGGCTCGGCGTGTTCGTCGCGTTCGGCGCGGCCGGTGCGGCGCGTGACCGAACGCACACCGTCGATCGCGACCAGTTGCCGTTCGATGCCCTGCGCGATGCGGTCGCTCTCGGTCAGCGAGGTGCCGGGCGGTGCCATCACGAACACCGTGAACGTGCCTTCGTTGAATTCGGGCAGGAAGCTGCTGCCGAAGGTCGAGGCGAATCCCAGGCTGCCGAGCGTGAGCAGCAGCGTGCCCAGGCACAGCCCGCGGGCGTGACGCAGCGACAGGCGCAAACTCGGCTCGTAGCGGCGGTGCAGCCAACGCACCAGGAAGCCCTCGCCGTGCCCGTCGGCATGGCCGCGGCGCACCTTCGCCAGCAGCAGGCGGCACAGGGCCGGCGTCACCGTCAGCGCGATCACCAGCGAAGCCACCGTCGACACCAGGAACGCGACGCCGAGCGGTTGGAAGAAGCGCCCCTCGAGTCCCTGCAGGAACAGCAGCGGCAGGAACACCATCGTCACCAGCACGGTGGCGTAGACCATCGGCAGGCGGATCTCGTTGCTGGCGCGCAGCACGGCCTGGCCGATCGGCAGCCGTTCGCCCGCCGGCAGCGCCGCGTTCTCACGCAGCCGCCGCAGCACGTTCTCGACGTCGATGATGGCGTCGTCGACGAGGCCGCCGATGGCGACCGCGAGCCCACCCAGCGTCATCACGTTGATCGACATGCCCAGCGCCCACAGGGTCAGCAGGGCGACGGCGAGGCTCAGCGGGATCGCGGCGAGCGTGATCGCCGTGGTGCGCACGTCGAGCAGGAACAGCAGCAGCACGATGGCGACGAAGATCGCCGCGTCGCGCAGCACGTGCAGCAGGTTGTCGAGCGCGATCTGGATGAAGTCCGACTGCCGCATCACGTGCCGGTTGAGCACCAGCCCCGGCGGCAACGTCGGTTCGACGCGGTCGAGCAGTTCGTCGACGGCGGCGGTCAGCAGCAGCGTGTTGGTGCCGGGCGCCTTCTGCACCCCGAGCACGACCGCGGGGTTGCCGCCGTCGGCCGCGGTGCCGCGGCGCGGCGCCGGTCCGACCTGCACGTCGGCTACGTCGCCGATGGTGATCGCGCGCCCGTTCGCGAACCGCACCACGGTGCTGCGGATGTCGTCGACGGAACGCACGCGGCCGGTCTGGCGCACCGGCAGTTCGAGGCCGCCGACGTCGGGCAGGTAACCGGCGGCGGCGGTGGTGTGCGCGTTGCGCGCGGCCGCGACCACGTCGGTCAGCGTCAGTGAGTGCGCCAGCAGGCGGTCCTGACGCACCAGCACCTGGTACTCGGCGAGCTCGCCGCCGATCGCGGCGATCTGGGCCACGCCCGGAACGCCGAGCAGCTGGTTGCGCAGCTCGTACTGCGCGTAGCTGCGCACCTCCATCGGCGACAGTTCGCCGCCCGGCGACGACAGCGACAACAGCATGATCTCGCCGGTGATCGAGGTGATCGGCGTCATCTCGCTGTGCACGTCGGGCGGCAACGACTCGCGCGCCGCGGCGAGCCGTTCGCCGACCTGCATGCGGGCGCGATAGATGTCCTCACCCCAGTCGAACTCGACCCACAGCAGCGACAGGCCGATCGAACTGGAACTGCGCACGCGACGCACGCCGGCGACGCTGCGCACGGCGCTCTCGATCGGGAAGGTGACGTTGCGTTCGACTTCGTCGGCGGCGAGACCGCCGCACTCGGTCAGCACCACGACCGTCGGCGCGTTCAGCTCGGGGAACACGTCGACGGGCATGCGCGGCACGCCGTAGACGGCCAGCGCCAGCACGGCCGCAGCGAGCGCCAGCACGAAACCGGGCCGGCGCAGCGAGAACGCGATCAGGTTCGAGAACATCGGGCGGTGGGGCCTGGCGGGTTACTTGTGGTCGTCGTCGGCGTGGAAGGTGCCGTCGGCGTGGAAGTGGCCGCCCTGCAACTGCGGCGCGCTGGCCAGCACCAGCGCGTAGGCGCCGGCGACGACGACCTCGTCGCCGTCGGTGAGGCCGCTCTTGACCTCGACCCAGCGGCCGTCGTCGACGCCGAGATCGGCGTCGATGCGGATCACTTCGTCGCGATCCTTGGGGTTGCGCAGGAACAGCACCTTGCCGAGCCCGTGTTCGACGATGGCCGCCAGCGGCACCGCGAGCACTCCGGGCCCGCTCGCGGCGGTCTCGACCTCGGCGAAGCCGGCGATGCCGTGACGCGCCCACGCGGGCACGTCGTCGAGCGCCACGGCGACGCCGATGGTGCGTTGTGTCGGGTCGGCCAGTGCACCGAGCAGCAGGCTGCCCGCGCCGCTCGGCAGACCCGCGTCACTGCCCGTGCCGGTGGTCGGGGCGACGACGCGCACCCGCTGCCCGGCGGCGAGCCGGGCCAGGTCACCTTGCAGCGCGGTGGCGACGAAACGCAGGCGTTGCGGATCGATCAGTTCGAGCACGTGATCACCGGCCTGCAGCCACGCGCCGTTGCGGCTCTCGACGGCGGTCACCACGCCGTTCTGTTGCGCGCGCACCTCGATGCGATCGATCGTCCGCCAGCGCGCCTGGCCGGCGCCGTCTTCGGCGAGCAGCGCGTCGACCCCCAGCCCCAACTGGCTCTGCGCCGTCGCCAGCAGCAGCCGGTACCGTTCGCGGTCGGCGATGCGGCGGGCGCCCAGTTCGGCGCGCAGCGCCATGGTCTGGGTGTGTTGTTCGGCGGCTTCGGTGGTCGCGGCGCGCGTCTGCGCCAGCTGCACCTTGGCGGCGGCGAGTTCGGCTGCCTGGCCACCGACCTCGGCGCGCGTCTGCTGCAGGCTGTCGACGCGCTCCTGCAGCACCGCGGTCGCTTCGCGCAAGCTCTCTTCGTGGCGTTCGTGCGCCTGCAGCAACGGTTCGAGCGCGGCGAGCCGGGTCTCGGTGACATCGATCGTCGCCAGCAACTCCGCCAGTTCATGTTGGGTCTGGCGCCACGTCGGCGAGTCGACCGTGAACAGCAGCTCGCCGGCAGTGACCGCGGCCAGCGGGTCGACGTGCAGATCGACGCGGCCGGCGAGCGGCATGCGGTGGTCGCGGCGCCCCTGCGGCAGCAGTTCGAAGTGGCCGGGCAGGCGCAGCGTCGCCGCCACCTGGCGCCGGCCGACGGTGTGGAAACGCAGGCCGAGGTTGCGGCGCACGGCTTCGGGCACGTCGAGGTGGTTGGTCGGGCCCTGGGCATGGTCGTCGTGCGCCTCGGCCGGTTGGTCCGGCACACCCGGGCCGCAGCCCGAGAACAGGAACACGCCGCTCAGCAGCAGCGGCAGCAGCGGGTGGCGAAGCATCATCGTGACTCTCCGGTTGCGACCCGAGCCAGCGGCTCGAGCCAGGTGAAGGTGTTGCAGGTGATCGTGGCCAGCGCGACGCGCTGGGCCTGCTCGACGACGTGCAGGTTGGCGTCGTGCACCCGCAGCAACGCGTCGAGCAGCAGGAACGGATCGAGCGTGCCGAGCTCGGCGAGGCGCCTGGCGTCGGCGAGCTGGCGTTCGGCGAGCGGCAGCAGTTGGGTGGTGACGAACTGCTGCTGCTGGCGCGCGGCCGACAGGCGCTGTTCGGCACGCGCGAGATCGTGTCGGGCGAGTTCGAAGTCGATGCGCCAGCGTTCGGCGGCCTCGGCGCGGTGCGCGGTGGCGGCGGCGATCGCGGCGTCGTTGCCGGACCACAGCGGCAGGGGCAACGACAGCCCCAGCGTGGCGCGCGGCTGGCCGTCTTCTTCGGCCCAGCCCGGCGCGAGCTGCAGGTCCGGCCACTGCTTCTTGATCTGCAGGGCCAGCTGCCGTTCGGCGACGGCGTGCCCGGCGGCGGCGGTGGCGAGGCGGGGGCCGTCGGTCAGCGCGGCGGCGCGCGGGCCGACGTCGTCCAGCGCGGCGCCGATGCCGAGGTCCGGCCGCGGCTGCAGCGCCGCCTCGGGCGACAGGCCCAGGCGCGCGGTCAGCTCGAGCGCGGCCAGCCGTTCTTCGGTCACGTGTTGCGCGAGTTCGCCCTCGCGCCGCAGCCGCTCGAGCACGAACTGCCGCGCATCGAGTTCGGTGTTGGCGCCGGCGTCGGCCAGGCGCCGCGCGATCGCTTCGAGTTCGCGCAGGCGTTCGCACAGTTGCTGCAGTTGCGCGACGCGCAGCTGTGCCGCGCTCCAGTTCACCCAGGCGGTGTCCAACTCGGCGACCGCGTGCTCCTCGGTGAGCCGCAGCTCGGTGATCGCCGCCAGCAGCTGTTCGTCGGCGACCGCACGTTCGGCGCCCAGTCGTCCGTTGATCGGCAAACCGAGGCCGAGCGACGCCGCCGCCAGCCACTGGTGCGGCACCGTCTCGAGGATGCGTTCGAACGAGACCTGCAGCTCGGGGTCCTGCCACACGCCGCTGTGGTCACGCGCCGCGATCGCGGTGGCCACGCGCCGGCGCGCGAGTCGGCAGTCGGGGTGCAGCACCGCGGCCACCAGGCGGCCTTCGGCGCGATCGAGGCCGTCGCCGAGGTCGACCTGGGCAGCGACGGCGTCGGCCTGTTCCGCCGGCACGAACGCGCGCAGCGACGCCGCATCGGGCAGGCGCGCGGCGAACTCGCGGGCGTGTGCCGCCAGGTCGACCGGCTCGGGGGCGTAACTGTGGCACGCGCAAAGGCCGAACAGGCAGATGGCGTAGCGGGATCGGAAGGGCATTGCAGAAGCTCGGACGTTTCGCGGCAGGGAAGGTCGGCGCCGCCAGGCGCGGACCGACACGGCGCCGACCGGTGCGTGGTGAGCAACAAGCCTCACCGCGCCCTCGGCGCAGCTGGCGAAACGGAGCTAGACCAACAGGTGCGTCGCGGCGAGTTGGCGCAGCAACGCGGCCAGCCGCGGTGGTCCGGTCCCAGGCGGCTGATCGATCGGCACCGCGTAGGTCCTCTCCGGCGAGCGCGGCGGCTCCGGCAGCCAGGCCGTGAACGACAGTGGCGGCACCCTGACAGTGATCGGGCGCGGCGTCGGCAGCGGCCCGATCGCCAGGTCCTGGTGCTCGCAGCCCGGGGCGCGTCCATGAGCCTGACCGGGTTCGTCGCCGCGTTCGTCGGCACCTGCGGAGAACGCGCCCAGCCACGGTTCTCGGGCACTCTGTTCGTGGCAACACTCGGCCGGGTCGTGCCAGAACTCGAGGTGCACCGCGCCATCGTCGCCGCGACACACGATCAGCAGCTGCGGCAGCCCCAACCCCACGACCGTGAGCGCCAGCCAGATCATGGCGAGCAGCGTGCGGCGGGTTGGGGGGGCAGTCAGCATCGGGGCGGCACTGTCCGCATTCGCAGGTGCAGCGTCAAGGCCGGGCATGCGGCCGCAGCCGCGCACCACGTTCACGCCGCCGGGTGATGCCGTTCCCCCGCGTGCACGAGCCCCTCGCTGCTGGCGACGACGGTCGCGACGGTGGCGTCGCCGGTGACGTTGAGCACGGTCCGGCACATGTCGAGCGGACGGTCGACGGCGAGGATCAGGCCGATGCCGGCTTCGGGCAACCCGACCTGCTTGAGCACGATCACCAGCATGACGATGCCGACGCCGGGCACCGCCGCGGTGCCGATCGAGGCCAGCGCCGCGGTCAGCACGATCATCAGCTGCTGGCCGAAGTCGAGCGGCAGGCCGAGCGCGTTGGCGATGAACACCGCGGCCACACCCTGGTAGAGGCCGGTGCCGTCCATGTTGATGGTGGCGCCCAGCGGCAACACGAAGCTCGACACCTCCTCGTCGACGCCGACCCCCTGCTCGACGCAACGGATCGTCACCGGCAGGGTCGCGGCGCTCGAGCTCGAGCTGAACGCGAGCAGCTGCGCGGGGATCATCGCCTTGGCGAAGCGCGACCACGGCACCTTGGTGAACACCTTGATCAACACGCTGTAGACGACGACGAAGTGCACCAGCAGCGCGATCACCACGGTCGCCATGTAGCCGCCGAGGCTGCTCAGCAGGTCACCGAGCGCGGCGGGGTCCTTGCCGAGGTCGGCGACCACACCGGCCAGCATCGCGAACACGCCGATCGGGGCGATCTTCATGATCAACTGCACCATCTCGATGATCGCGTCGCTGAGCAGTTGGAACACCTTGATCACGTGCGCCGTGCCTTCGACGCGCCGCGACAGCCGGGTCAGCGCGATGCCGAGCATCAGCGCGAAGAACACCACCTGCAGCATCTGCGCATCGGCCAGCGCGCCGAACGGATTGGTCGGCACGATGTCGATCAGCTGGTCGACGATGCTCACCTGCGCGGCGCTCGCCGCCTTCTCGCTGGCCGCTTCACCGTAGGTCGCGAGCAGCTTGTCGCGGGTCTCCTGCGCCAGCCCCCGGCCGGGGCCCAGCAGATTGACGACGATCAGGCCGATCGCGATCGCGACCGCGGTGGTGCCCAGGTAGAGCACGATCGCCTTGCCGCCGATGCGGCCGAGCTTGCTCGAATCGTTGAGGCTGGCGACGCCGGCGACCAGCGAGAACAGCACCAGCGGCACCGCGATCATCTTCAGCAGGTTCAGGAACAAGCGGCCGATCGGGGCGATGTAGGCCAGGACGTGGTCGGTGGTCCCGGTCAGGGCGGCGACGTACCCGTAGGCCACGCCGGCGACGAGCCCGATCAGGATCCACCAGTGCATCGCGAGCTTGGGCATCGGCCCAAGGTAACGAAGGGGTGCGGTGAGGTCGCCCTTCACGTGGTTTGCATCAGCCATCGGTGTGTCCGCCACGGGTAACGCGCTCGCACTGCGGACGACCGCCGCGTAGACATGCGCTCTCCACAGCCAAGAGGAATCCCGTGCTCCGACTCCGTGCAGTTGTCGTCGTCGCGACGTTCGCGGCCGTCCTGACCTCGTTCGCCGCGGCCCAGCGCGACGCGGTCGTCGTCACCAACCCCGATGCGGTCGATGCGGCCGCCGTGGACTTCTTCAAGGAGGAAGGCCAACAACGCAGCGAGGTGATGACGCACCTGTCGTGGTTGTGCGACGTCTACGGTCCGCGCCTCACCGGTTCGACCAACCTGCGCAAGGCCGAGCAATGGGCCGCGCAGACGTTCACGAGAATGGGCTACGAACGCGCGCGGCTGGAGGCGTGGGGGCCGTTCGGGCGCGGTTGGGAGTGCGACGGGTTCCTGGTGCAGGTCGTCGGTGACAACCCGTGGCCCGTGCTCGCCTACCCCAAGGCGTGGTCGCCGAGCATCGAGGGCCCGGTGCAGGCCGAGGTCGTCAACGTCGCCGACCTCGAACAGGCGGCTCTCGAGGCGCTGGATCTGCGCGGCAAGGTCGTGCTGATCGAGTCGGTGCGCGACGTGCGTGAGGCGTTCGACGGTTACAGCAAGCGCTTCGACGCCGAGGACCTGTTGCGCATGGCGGACCAGCAGGTTGCCGACGCCCAGGCGGCCGGTGCGCGGGCGGCGGCGGCGCTGAGCGGCAACGACTTCCGCCTCGGCTTCCAAAAGCGCATGAAGATGATGGAGATCGTGCAGAAGAAGCAGCCGCTGGCGATCTTCGACCGGGCCGCCAAGGGTGACTACGGCACCGTGTTCGTGTCGGGCGCGAGCGCGTTGCCGGCCGCCGACGGCAGCCGCGTGCGGCCGCAGGAGCCAGGCGCCGTGGTCCTGCCGCAGTTCACGCTCGCGGTCGAACACTACAACCGCATCTGCCGGTTGCTGGCGCTGGGCCGGCCGGTGAGCGTCACCATCGATCTGCGCACGCGGTACCTCACCGAGGACCTCGAGCAGCACAACGTGCTCGCCGACCTGCCGGGCAGCGATCCTGCGATCGGCGACGAGGTGGTGATGTTCGGCGCGCACATCGACTCGTGGCACACCGGCACCGGCACCACCGACAACGGCTGCGGCAGCGCCGTGGTGATCGAGGCCGCGCGGTTGCTCGCGGCCTACGTCAAGAAGACCGGCGTCGCGCCGCGTCGCACGATCCGGCCGGCGCTGTGGAGCGGCGAAGAGCAGGGGCTGCTCGGTTCCCGCGGCTGGGTCGCGGCCGAGCTCGGCACCCGCGAGGACCCCAAGGCGGAACACGGCAAGATCGCGGGCTACTTCAACCTCGACAACGGCACCGGCAGGATCCGCGGCGTCTACCTGCAGGGCAACGAGGCCGTCGCGACGACGTTCCGCAGCTGGCTGCGTCCGTTCCACACGATGGGCGCGTCGACGTTGACGCTCGACGACACCGGCGGCACCGACCACCTGGCGTTCCACGGGGTCGGGCTGCCCGGGTTCCAGTTCATCCAGGATCCCGTGAGTTACAGCACCCGCACACACCACTCGAACATGGACGTGTGGGATCACGCCGTCGCCGAGGATCTGCAGCAGGCCGCGGTGATCATGGCGTCGTTCGTCTGGCACACCGCGCAGCGCGACCACAAGCTGCCGCCGCCGCCTGCTCCGGTCGGCGAGAGCGTGCGGCGATGAGGTTCCTGCCGCTGCAACTGCCACTGCTGCCGGTGGTGGTGCTCGCCGCGTGCGCGTCGCTGGCGCCGCCGGCGCCGACGCCGCTGCGCGGGCCGAGCCCCGAGCGCATCGCGATCTGGCCCGTGGTCGTCGGCGAACCGTCCGTGCGCGGTGATCGTCTGCTCGTTGGCCTCGATGCCGCGGTGCGCAACAAGGGGTATTCGGTGCCGTCGTTGGCCGTCGGTCGCGAACTGCTCGCCGAGTTGCAGACCGGGCTCGACGAACGCGGCGCGCCGTTGGATCCGGCAGCGGTCGGCAAAGCGCTGTCGGCCGATGCCGTGCTGGTGCTGGTCGCGCCGCGCTTCGACGCCGAAGAGAGCCCGTGGAACGGCGCTGGCTGGACCTTGTCCTGGCGGCTGTGGTCGACGCGCGGCCATGGGCTGCTGTGGCAACACGACCACGACGGCGCGTGGCGGCGGCAGCGTCGCGACGACAGCGATCCGCTGGCGCGTCCCGACGACGGTCTGCAGGCCGTGCCGATCGGCGGCGCCGCGCCGGCGAACTTCCGCGACTTGCCGGACCTGGTGCGTTCGTTGCATCGACTGGCCTGCGACCACCTGCCCGTCGCGGCGCGATGAACATCCCGATCGAGGATGCGCCGCAGCTCGATCTGCAGACCCTCGTGGTGCGGCTGCCCGCGCCGCTCGGTCAAGTGCCGTCGCCGCCGTGGCTGGTCGAACTGTTGTCTGCCGGCGCCGCGTCGCCGCTGTCACCGCCCGACGGACTGCGCGATGCCGTGCGCGACCTGTTGCGTGGCCACGGTTACAAGCCGACCGGACGCGGCAAGCCGTCCTCCGAGTACCTGGTCGGTGCGGCGCAGGACGGGCGGCTCGGCAGCATCAACGCCGTCGTCGACATCGGCAACGCCGCGTCGCTGCACAGCGGCCTGCCGATCAGCGTCGTCGACCTCGGTCGTGCGCGTCCTCCGTTCGTGGTGCGACGCCCGGCGGCGGGCACTGCCTACGTGTTCAACCGCGGCGGTCAGCAGATCGACGTCGGCGGCTTGCTGTGCCTGTGTGACGAAGACGGTCCCTGCGCGAACGCCGTCAAGGACGCGCAGCGCACCAAGACCGATGCGGCGACGCGCGAAGTGCTCGTGCTGGTGTGGGCGCCGCGGTTCGCCGATGGTGAGCACGCGCGCCGCACCGCCGACTGGATCGACGCGCTGTGCGTGCGCCTGGGCGCCGCGGTGGCGACACGGTGACGACACGGTGACGTGGCGCTGACGGGGGCTGGTCCGCGGGGCCGTGTTCGGTGGATGCGTCAGCTCGCCATCCACGACGCCTGCTGCTCGGCGACCGTACCCAGATAGTCGCGCCGCAGCCGTTCGCGCAGGAACGACGCATAGAGCGCCTGCACGATCTCGTGCAGCGCCAGCCAGTTGGCGGCGCGGTCGGCGGTGCGGTCCGCTTCGGTCTCGCACTCCTCGGCGTCCTCGGGAAGCTTGACGCCGGCCAGCGACAGCGACGGCGCATCGAGCGTCACGGTCCATTGTCGCTCGCCCTCGGCGATCAACAGGCGCGCCTTACGCAGGCGGTGGCCTTGGCGCAGGGCCGTGCGGGCTTCTTCGGTGCGCGTCGGCAGGCCGCGGCGCAGCGTCTGTTCGGTCTCGTCGTCACTGGGGGCAGCGAAGGTCAGGAAGTCGTCGAGGGCGACGCCGACGACGCGGCCGCCCGGCAACGGGAACTCACCGCCGTCGGTCTCCCAGCGGAACCAGATCCACGTCAGGAACTCCTCGCCGAGGAAACCGTGTGAGTCGACGCCATCGATCTGCGGGTTCATGCTTCGTCCTCCCAGGGTGCGGCGCCGTTGCCGCTGTCGAGACCATCGCCGGCTTCGGCACCGTTGCCGACTTCGACCTCGAGCGGCTCGGGCTTCGCTTTCGGTTTGGGGCGTCCCGTCAGCGTCGGTTTGCCTTCGCCGCGCGGCCAGCGCACGGGTTCGAGGCGCTCGAGCGCGGCGTCGGCCTCGTCGCCGAGCCTGGCCAGCAGCGCGCAGCGCAGCGGGTCGGCGCGGTCGAGCGGCACCGTGAAGGTCTCGAAGAACAGCTTGGTGAACGCCTCTCGAACGTTCTTGCTGTTGCTGAACAGGAACACCGTGCGCCGGTCGTGGAACAGCAGCGCGTCGACGAGGTTGACGGCCGGCAGAGTGCGCGGCAGCAGTCGCTCGGAGAGGTCGTCCTTGAGTTCGCGGCGCTCGCGCGCCGACAGCTTCTTGCCGCGCTCCTTCTCGGCCGCGTCGCGGTAGATCTGCAGCCACTTCATCGGCAACGCCTTCTTGTCGATGCGCAGACGCAACCAGGTGCCGACGCCGCCGTCGAGGTCCTCGGCGCTGAACGAGTCGCCGGTCGGATCCTTGGGCGTGACCCAGCCGATCGACACCTCTTCGCTGGCGGCGGTCTCGATGGTGCGGAAGCGGCGCTGGCCGAGCGCTTCGGCGAAGGCCTCGTCGCGTGGGTCGGCGATCTTGCCCTGCCAGAAATACGTGACGACGCCGCCGCTCTTTCGGATGGCTGCCAAAGGGGTCCCTCCCGGTTGCTTCGATCCTGACGAGCGCGGCGGCCGGGTGGCCGCCGCGTGATTCACTCCGACCTGCGTTTGGCCCGACCCGCACCGTGTCGCTGTTCCGGCGGCGCGGCGGGCGTGGCGATCACTTCTCGACCGGCTGCTTCACCGGCTCCTTCACCGGCTCCTTCGTTGGCTTCTTCACGGGCGGCTTCACCGGCGTGATGTCACCTTCGATCTGGTCCGTATCCGGCTTCGCCTGCGGTTCGCGCAGCGAATCGATCGACTGCGCGAGCTGGTTGCGCTGGTTGCGCAGCGCCTCGAGGCGCTTTTGGGCCGTGGCGTCGTCCTGCTTCTCGAGTTCGACGATCTCGGCGTCGATGCGTGCGAGCGCGTTGACGAGGCTGCTGATCTGGTTGGCGTCGCCGACCGGGGCGACCTGGGGGCGGTAGATGGCGGGCAGCATCTCGAGCACGGCGGTGTCGCGCACGAGGATGTCGACCTGGCCGGTCGCCGCCGCGGCCTGTGCTGCCTGCAGGTCGTCGGGCGAGGCTTGCCACGGGATCAGCAATGCCGCGACCTTGGCGATCTCCTGGCCGGCGTCGTTCTTCTTGTGCTCGAGGCCCTGCATGATCACCCAGCCCTGCGGCAACAGGAACGGCCGCGCGTACTGGCCCGCTTGCAGCGCGAAGGCGACCTGTTCGAACTTCACGCCGAGGAATGAGCTGCGCGTGACCTCGATGGTGCCATCGGGTTGGGCGCCGGGCACGGTGCCGAGTTGGCCAACGAGTTCGGTGACCTTGGCGCCCTGCTGGACCCGGCCGAGCACTTCGGCCATCTGGCCTTCGGCGGGGTTCTCGGGGAACGCAGCGGCGACGGCGGTGGTGCGCAGCAGTTCGAAGGTGACGCGCTGCGCGTGCACGGTTTCGTCACCGGGGGCGCCGGAGGACTTCAGGTAGTTGGTCAGTTCTTCGACCTGGCCGCGGCGGATCGGCGTGCCGTTGACGAGCATCAGCACGTCGGCGCCGTGGGTCTCGCGTTCGGCGTCGTTCATGACCCGCGCCGGCCGGACCTGCGGTCGCGCCATGGGCATCGGCTTGGGCATCTCGAACTTGATCGAGCGCAGCTCCTGGCCGCGGCGACCGAGTTTCGCGGAGAGGTCGGCCTTGGCGGTCTTGGCGCGTTCCTGCGCGTAGGCGATCTCGCGCTCCAGGCGCTCCTTCTCCCGGGTCAATTCGGTCAGCACTTCGGCGGCCGACTTCTGCGGCTTGTCGGGGTCCTGGCTGGCCGGCTGCTGGCCCGCAGGAGGAGTCGCAGGCGTCTTGTCGGGTTCACCCTGCTGGGCAGCCAGCGGGTTGATCACGGCGGTGCCGCTGATCAGGCAGGAGAGGAGGAAGAGGCGGGCGTCCATGGATAGCGGCGGGGGGTGGGGGTGGCCGACGAAGGCCGAACATCAGACCGGGGGGCGCGGGGACGTGCAAGGCCTGCAATCGCTCCCGGGAGGTCTCACCGCGGGAACGCATCGCGAACGGTGCCGTCGGGTCGTGCTGCGGTCGACCGGCAACGGGCGCGGAAGTGGGTGGCGGCGGCGCCCAGGATCTCGTCGATGGCAAGGGCCGCCGTGTAGTGCCCGAACGGCACGCGCAGCCGCGCTGGTCGACCGAGCGCTTCCCAGAGCAGGTCCTGGTTGCGACGGGGCACGACGTCGTCGAACTGGGCCGAGACGAACAGGACTTTCTCGGCGTCGATGCTCGGGGCCATGCCCAGCGGCTCCAGGCGCAGCATCTCGCGCAGTTCCCAGCGCAGGTGATCGTCGCCGACTCCGTCGGTGCGGCGGCGCCAATCGACCCAGCGCTGCACGCGGCGTTCGCCGCTGGCGAGCACCAGGGAGGCGAAGTCGCCGCCCGCGAGGCAGATCGCGAGGCCGTCGAGGTCGGGTTCGGCGGCGCCCACGATCGTGCCGACCATGCCGCCCATCGAGATGCCGAGCACGAACTGTTGTGGCGGTGGCGTCGGTGCGGCGCGCAACCAGCGCAGCAGCGCCCGCTGGTGCAGCACGGTGCGACGCAGCAGCTCGTCGAGGTCGCGGCCGCGTTGTGGCGCGACCAGTGCGGAGCCGGCGCGTTCGCAGTAGGCGACGTCGAAGTCGCGCGCGAACATGCGGTTGGCGACGCTGTTCATGAGGTCGGCGCCGCCGGCGAGGATCGGCACCAGCAGCACGCAGGGTCGCGTGGGCAGGTCGTCGCGATGCCGCAGCCACGTGAATCCGATGCGTTCGTCACCGAGTGCCAGGGTGCCACTCTGTCGCCCGATGCCGTCGTCGTCGAGCGCGATCAGGATCGGCGCAGTCGGCGTGGTCCGTTCCAGGGCCGCCGGCGCCGGCAGCGGCGGGCGCGGGCGGCTGGGGGCGGGTTGGAAGGTGCACGCACCCGCGCCCAGCAGGATCCACGCGAACGTGGGCAGCAGCCGCCGGACGGGGCGCGGAACGAGGGAACCCATGCTAGGCGTATAGGATCACGCCGGCGGCGCCGTCCATCGCCGAATCCGACAGCGAGGTCGCGCCGTCGCCGTCAGAACACGTGCACGGCGTAGAGAACCACGCCGGTCTCGCCGTCCATCGGCGAATCGAACAGCGAGAAGATCGACGAGGTCGACAGGAACTCGAGGTCGTCGCCGGCGGCGAGGTTGAGGCTGGTGCGCGGCGAGTGCTGGTAGATCAGATCGCAGCGCCAGCCGAAGTCGCGGCCGTCGTAGTCGCGCCGGCCGCGCATCTGCAGGCGTACCTTCTCGGTCAGCGGCAACTCCCACGACACCTTGCCGTAGTTCTGGCTGGTGCCGATGCGCACGCCGCTGTGCACGTAGTGGATCTCGACCGGGTCGGCCAGGTCGCTGGCGCGCAGCCGCAGCGACAGGCGGCCGTGGTTGCGCCGGTCGCCGTGGGTCTGGTGGTAGGGATCGGTGAACGGCAGGTTGTCGCCGCGCCAGTCGTCGACGGCGACCTCGACGTCGTGCGCGATCGGCAGGCGCTTGAGCAGGCGCTTGAGCGGCCGCTGCAGCAGGCGCGGGCCGTGTTCGTGGATCCACTCGTCGCGCGCCGTCTGCAGCGTGAACTCGCTGGTCAACATCGGGTCGTCGGTCGCTTCGTGGTGTTGCCAGTCGAAGAACGGCACGCGCACTTCGCGTTCGGCCGAGCGCCGGTCCTCGTCGAGCAGGTCTTCGAGGAAGTAGAGGGTCTGCCGGGCCACGGGATCGGCCATGCCCAGCAGATCGCTGGCGTCGAGGGTCCAGGTGTGGCGCCGCTCCATGGCGTCGATGCGGTCGCGCAGGGACACGGGCGTCGGCGCGCGGCGGGTGACGGGCCCGTCGAGGCTCAGCAGCTGGCTGCGCCGTCGATCGGCGGCCTCGACACGAACGGTCGGGAGCGGGTCGTCGGCTTCGGGTGCGAGGAACTCCAGACCGATGCGCGGGGTCGCCAACGACGGCAGCGGCGCCGTCGTCGCGACGCGGGAGCCGGCGCCGAAGTCGGGACGGGGATCGGTCGTGGTCGGCTGCACCACACAACCGGCCAGCAGGCAACACAGGATGCCCCACTGGTTTCCCAAGACGAACCTCGCAAGTTGACAGAGAACGCTGCCGCGACGCGCCGCTTGTATCGGCACTTTCCGCGGGCCTCTGCAGCACCATCGCGGGGAGCGCAACAGGGCACTAGACATCGTCTTCGCTGCAGTTTCGTGATCGGTGCCGTGGTCGCCATGGCATCGCCGACAACGCACCCGCACATCCGGTGCTCACCTTGATCCGATCGCGCGACGCTGCATCATGAATGCGTGCCCTCTGACCCGACTGCGCCGTCGCACCAACTGGTTCGCCTCGCGAGTCGCTGGTGGCCGCTCTTCGCCGCCGTGGTCGTGGCCCTGCTCGCCTTACGCGAGACCTGGTTCTTCTGCGACGACGCGTTCATCAGCTACCGCTTCTGCGGCAACGCCTACGATGGCCATGGTCTGGTCTGGAACCCCGCGCCGTTCGCACCGGTCGAGGGCTACACGTGCTTCCTGTGGGTTTGGGGCCTGTATGCGCTCTGGGTGCTCACCGGGCTGACGCCGCCGCAGACAGCGATCCCGATCACCTGCGCCTGCGGCATCGTCGTGTTGTGGCTGGTGGCGCGCGCCGTGTTGCGGTTGCCGCTGCCCGAGGCGCAGGCGCCGTGGCGTCCGTGGCTGCTGGCGGTCGCACTGCTCGGAACCGCCGGCAACCACAACTTCGCGACCTGGCTCAGCAGTGGCATGGAGACGATGGTGTTCGCGCTGTGGGCGGTCGCCTGGACGCTGCGCGCGATGACCCCGGGCGGAACGCGCGGCGGTGGGCTGATGTGGCTCGCGGTGTGGTCGTCGTTGGCCCTGCTGACGCGACCGGACAGCATGCTGCTGGTGCTCGGTACGCTCGTCATCGCCGCACACGCCGTGATCACCAAGGCGCGTAGCCTCCGCACCGCCGTGCTGTCCCTGTGGCCGCTGCTGGCCCCGGTTGCACACCTGTTGTGGCGTCGCGCCTGCTACGGCGAATGGCTGCCGAACACCTACTACGCCAAGGTCACGGCGGCCTGGCCCGAGAGCGGCCTGCGCTACTTGCTCTGCTTCGCGCTCGAACAGGGTCTGTGGCTGTGGTTGCCGCTGGCCACGATCTGGGGCGCGGTGACCGTGCGTCGCGCCGGTGCGCTGCGATCGCTGCTCGGTGAGCGTTGGCCGGCCCTGATCGCGGTGGGGGCGTGGCTCGGTTACACCGGCTACTACACGCTGGTGGTCGGCGGCGATCACTTCGCCTACCGCATCTTCACGCACTTCGTGCCGTTGCTGTTCCTGTCGGCGGTGTGCATGGTCGTTGGGCTGCGGCTGCCGGCGTGGCTCGCGGGTGCCACCCTGGTGACGTTCGTCGTCGTCGGCAACGCGCCGGGGTGGTGGCTGGAACGCCAGCTGCGGGGTCACGAAGCCGAAGGGTTCGTGCGGGTCGTGGGGCGGGCGCCGGAACTGCTGCGTCCGCTGACGGCGATCTACGATCGTCATCAGGCGTGGCTGCTGCTGCATTCGGTCGGCCACCGCCGCGCCTTGCACGCGGTGTCGTGCGCGCGCGCCCGCCAGGACCTGCCCGATCGCGCAACCGGGCAGATCGTCGGCAGTGCGCCGGGGCAGCGGCTGGTGTGGCGCGCAGATGCCATCGGTGTGGTCGGTTGGGCGCTGCCCGACATCGCGATCCTCGATGGCCACGGCCTGTGTGACTGGGTGATCGCGCGCACGCGCAAGCCGCCGGCCGCGGCCACGCTGACGCCGACGATGTTGCGGGCCGCGTTCCCGACGCTCGATGCCGATGGCGATGGTCACCTGGCGGCGGCCGAACTCGCGGCGGGCGCGCCGATGCTGGTCTCGGTCGGGCCGCAGCTGCCGGCTTCGACCTGGGTCGACCTGATGCTGTCGCTGGGCGATACCGGCGGCGACGACCGTTTGACCGTCGACGAACTGATCACCGCGGTGTTGTCGATCCTGCCGCCGCGGCAGATGGCGCACGAACGTGAGCCGCCGCCGGGTTACATCGAAGCGCTGCGGCCCAACGTCGTCGTCGAGGCTGGGCAGCGACGTGTCGATCCGAGCGTGGTGCCGCTCGACGACGACGAGGTGCGCGCCGTCGAGCAGCGGTTCCGCGCGCAGGTGCAGCGATGACCGTTGCCGTGCCGCGGTCGAGGTGGTGGTTGCTGCCGTTCGCTCTGGGAGCGGTCGCGTTGGGCATCGGCTGGTGGCACACGCGGTTCCTGTGCGACGACGCGTTCATCGCGTTCCGCTACGTCGGCAACGCCTACGACGGTCGCGGGCTGGTCTGGAACGCGGCGCCGTTCGCGCCCGTGGAGGGTTACTCGTGCTTTCTGTGGGTGCTGGTGCTGTGGGGCGTCTGGGTGATCACGAGCATCGCCCCTCCGGACAGCGCCAACGTGCTCACGCTGCTGTGTTCGCTCATCACGCTGTGGTTGCTGTCGCGCCGGCTGCTGCGGCCTGGCGATTCGCCGGGTGGCCACGAGGTGTCGAAGTGGGTGGCTCCGGTCGTGGTGCTCGGTGCGGCCACCAATGCCACGTTCGTGACCTGGGCCAGTTCGGGCCTGGAGACCGCGATGTTCGGGCTGTTCGCGGTCGGTTGGACACTGGCCGCGACCGACGCACCGCGCGTGACGGGGCGCCGCGCGTGGCTGGTGATGGCGACGTGGGCGGCGTTGGCGTCGCTGACGCGGCCCGACGGTGTGTTGTTGGTGCTCGCCACCGTCGCGCTCGCTGCACACGCCCGGTTGTCGCGCCGTGAACGTTCGCGCGATCTGCTCGTCGCTCTGACGCCAATGCTCGCGCCGGTGGCCCACCTGTCCTGGCGGCGGTGGTTCTACGGGGAATGGCTGCCGAACACCTACTACGCCAAGGTCGTCGCCGCCTGGCCCGAGAGCGGTCTGCGGTATCTCTACTGCTTCGTCATCGAGCACGGCGTTTGGCTGTGGCTGGCGCTGGTGGCGCTGTGGGTCGTGGTCGTGGCGCTGCGCGGCGCGAGCCTGCGCTCGCTGTTCGGGCGCGGGTTCGCGGCCGTCGTCGTGGTCGGCACGTGGTGTGGTTACGTCGGTTACTACACGCTGGTGGTCGGCGGTGACCACTTCGCGTGGCGGCCGTTCGCGCACCTGGTGCCGTTGTTGTTCTTGTCGGTCTGCTGGCTCGTCAACGAGATCGGTTGGCGGCCGCGCACGACGTTGCCGCTGCTCTCGGCGTTCGTGGTGTTCGCCAACGGATTCGGCTGGTGGTTCGAACGCAAACTCGAAGGGCGTGAGCAGGACGGCTTCGTGCGCGCCAGCACGCGCCTGCCGGCGCCGTTGGCCGGCTGGTTCATCTCCTACGATCGCTGTCGCGCGTGGCTGCGCTTGCATTACGTGGCGCTGCCGCGTGGGCTGCACGCGGTCACCTGTCGCGACCTGCAGCGCCTGTTGCCCGAACGCCGCCCCGGGCAGGTCGCGGGGCTGGGTCCGGACGAACGCGGTGTCTACCGCACGGTCGCGGCCGGTGTGGTCGGTTGGGCCCTCGCCGACGTCGCGATCATCGACGCGGTCGGCCTCAACGACTGGTTCGTGGCGCGGCACCGCGTCGAACCGGCGCCTTCGCCGTTCGATCCGAACCTGCTGCAGCCGGCGTTCACCACCTTCGACAGCAACGGCGACGATCGCCTCGGCGGCGCCGAGATCGCGCACTTCGCCCCGCTCGCGAAGCTCGATGCCACCGGCGTGTTGGTCTCGCCGGCTGGTTGGGCCGAGTTGTTGCTGGCGCTGTGCGACCGCAACCAGGACGGCCTCGACCGGGCCGAGTTCGCGGCGGCGATCGGCGAACTGCAGGACCAGCGCCACATGGCGCACGAACGCACGCCGCCGCCGGGCTACCTGCAGGCGCTGCGGCCCAACGTCGAACTGGTCGATGGCGCGTTCCGCGCCGTCGCGGGCGTCGCGCCGCTGAGCGACGACGAAGTGCGGGCGATCGAGGCGCGTTTTCGCGATCAGGCGCCGAAGTAGTCGACGTACCACGCGGTCTCGTGATGGTCGCGCGCGGCGGCATCGACGACGTGGCTCGGGTCGAGCCGGTGGCGCAGCCACTGCAGCGTGCGGTGGTCGCGCTGGCTCACGATCGGGATGCCGTGGCGCGACAGCAGCGCGGCGGCGACGCCGACGCCGGCCCGGTAGCGGCGTTCGGGCACGAAGCGGCCGCCGTCGGAGATCACCTGGCTGCCGCACGCGGCGCTCATGTCGGTCAGGATCGCGCAGTCGACGGCGTGTTCGCGCGCGAACATGAGCATCGCGCGGGCGCCGACGAGCATTCCCTCGGTCAGGTCGGCGCCGTGCTGGTCGAACACGCGCGCCTTGCCGTCGAGCACGTCGTTGCCGTCACCGCCGTGGATGTCGGGCATCGTGCGCGGCGTGCCCAGGCCGTGGTGTTCGGGGCAGAAGCCGATCGCGAGGACGGTCGGCAGCCGCAGCAGGTCGCCGAGGCAACCTCCCATGCCGTAGTCGGTGCCGTCGACGCCGCACGGCTGACCGAGGATGCAGCCGCTGACCAGGATGCGCAGCGGTAACGACGGGGTTGGGGAACGCAGCGCGGCGCGGGCAGCAGGGTCGTGGGCCAGTCGCATGGCGGGGGAACGTGCGCCGACGGTTCTTGTTTCGCAGTTCATGGTCGTTGATGCACCAACGCCTTGCCGTTCGCACGCCACGTCGCGAAGGTATCGCCATGGTTCGCACCCATTTCCTGCGTTTCGTCCCGCTCGCCCTGCCCCTGCTCGCCGGTTGTTCGTTCCACAGTTCGGCGACGCATTGGAACGGGGTCGTCGGCCAGGACGGCAACCCGATCTTCGTAAAGTCCACGACCAACGTGGCGATGAACGTGCTCGTCGTGGTGCCGATCGTGGGCCGCACCACGATCGACGAGATGATGGACGAGTCGACGGCCGCGATCGCCGAACACGGCAGCAACTACGTGCGTGTGATCGAGACCTCGAACGAGAACTACTGGTACGGTTTCCCGCCGTTCACGTGGTTGCTGACGCCGGTGATCACCACCGTGAACGTCGAATACCGCCCGTCGCCGCAGGAGATCGCCGCGGCCATGGCAGAGGACGCGAACTTCGCTCGCCGCATGGAGAGGCTCAGGCGTCAGGAGGAGGCTGGCTGGGTGCCCGAGGGCGGACAGGCCCAGCCGCGTGATGCCGATGGCGGTTCGTCCGGACCCGAGCAGCGCTGATGCCGGAGTTCAGCTCGTCGCGCGCCGCCGCAGTCCGTCGCTGACTTCGAAGCGCGGGCCGTGCAGGCGCGCCAGTTCGTCGAGCGCGTGCACGATCGTCGACAGGCCTTCGCGGCGGGCGTAACGCGTGATGCCGCCCGTGAACGGCGGAAAGCCGATGCCCATGACCAGGCCCAGGTCGGCGTCGTCTTCGTGCAACACGATGCCCGCGTCGATGCAGCGGTAGGCTTCGTCGACCATCGGGTAGATCAGGCGCTGCACGATCTCCGAGCGCGAGGCCTCGCGGCCCGGCGTGCCGTGGGCGTTACGCAACTCCTGGATGACCTTGCGGCCGGGGCCCGGGCGCTTGCCGTCCTTGCCGTAGAGGCCGCCGCCGGTCTTCTGGCCGAGCAGGCCGGCGCCGGCCATCGCCGCGAACAGCTCACACGGCTGCATGCGTTCGGGGAAACCGTGCTGCAGCACCTCGCTGACCTTGTTGGCGACGTCGAAGCCGACCTCGTCGAGCAGGCGGCACGGGCCCATCGGCATGCCCAGATCGAGCATCGCCTTGTCGACCGCTTCGGGCGCGGTGCCTTCGAGCACGAGCCGCGCCGCCTCGTTGAGGTAGGGCGCCAGGCAACGGTTGACCAGGAAGCCCGGTGCGTCGCCGACGACCACCGGGAACTTGCCCAGCCGCACCGCGAGGCGGCAGGCGGTCGCGACGGTCGCGTCGTCGGTCGCGGCGCCGCGGATCACCTCGACCAGCGGCATCTTCTCGGGCGGGTTGAAGAAGTGGATACCGACGACGCGCTCGGGGTGCGGCAGCCCCTCGGCCATCGCCGTCACCGACAGCGAGCTGGTGTTGGTGGCCAGCACCGCGTGCTCGGGCAGGCCGCGCTCGATGGCGAGGCCCATCAGCTGGCGCTTGACCTGCAGGTCCTCGACCACGGCTTCGAGCCACAGGTCGGTATCGCGCAGGTGGCCCCACTCGGTCGACGCCTGCAGTCGATCCTGGATCGACATCGCTTCGACCGCGGAGAGGCGCTTGCGCCGCACGCGCTTGTCGAGCTCCTTGCCCAGACGCGCCTTGCTGCGCACCAGCGCCTGCAGATCGAGGTCGCACAGGCGCACCGCCAGGCCGCGCTGCGCCAGTTCGCAGGCGATGCCCGCGCCCATCACGCCGCCGCCGACCACGAGCGCCCGCTGCAGGTCGCGCGCGGCGTCGTGTTTGCCCAGGCGCTTGGCGCGCTCGGTCAGGAAGAACAGTCGCAGCAGCCCTTTGCTGATCGGCGTGACCACCAGGCGTCCGAGTTGCCGGGCTTCGGCGGCGAAACCCTGCTCGATCGGCAGCGTGAACGCCTGCAGGCACGATTGCAGGGCCGCGTGCGGGGCCGGGTAGAAGCGGCCGGGGCCGCGTTGCAGTTGCTGCGTCGCGGCGCGCGTCGCGAACCAGCGCAACGGCGTCTTCGACAACCAGAACGCCAGGCCGCGCAGACGGCGGTGCGGGCGCTTGCGGTTCTTCGCGGCCAGCTTCTCGATCTCGGCGCGCGCGGTGGTGAGCAGCTTGGTGCGCGGCACCAGGCGATCGACGAGGCCGGTGCGCAGCGCCTGTTTGCCGCGCAGCAGCCGGCCGGTCAGGATCAGATCGAGCGCCTTGGGCAGGCCGAGCAGACGCGGCAGCGTCTGGGTGCCGCCGAAGCCCGGCAGGATGCCGAGTTTGACCTCGGGCAAGCCGATCTGCGTGGCGGGTTCGTCGGTGGCCAGGCGCACGTCGCAGAACAACGCCAGTTCGCAGCCGCCGCCCAGGCACGGGCCGTCGATGGCCGCGACCACGGGCACACGCAGCTGTTGCAGGCGCGCCAGCAGGGTGCGGCCGCGCGTCGCTGCGGCTTCGCCGGCGGCGGCGTCGGCGATGCTGTCGATCAACTGGATGTCGGCGCCGGCGCAGAACATGCCCCCGGCCTCCGCCGGCAGGTTGGGGCCGGTGACGATCACGCCGCGCACGCGGGTGTCGCTGGCGATGCGATCGAGCGCCGCGGCGAGGTCCGACATGCGTTCGGGGGTGATCGTGACCACGCGCTCGTCGCTGCGGCCCAGGCGCAACGTGACGATGCCGTCGTCGCCGATCTCGATCGGCAACCCGATCGGCGCCGGCGTCGGGGTCGCGGCCTGGGTGCGGTGCTGTTCGATGCCGTTCATGCTGCCTCCAGGACGATTGCCTGGCCCTGGCCGCCGCCGATGCACAAGGTCGCCAGACCGTAGCGTTGGCCGCGTTGCCGCAGCGCGCGGGCCAACGTCAGCACCAGGCGCGCGCCGGTGGCCGCGATCGGGTGGCCGAGCGCGATCGCGCCGCCGTCGACGTTGAGCTTGTGCGGGTCGAGGTTGCCGATCGCCGCGGGCAGGCCGAGCTGCTGGCGGCAGTAGCCGTCGTCGGCGAAGGCCCGCGCGCAGCCGAGCACCTGCGCCGCGAACGCTTCGTTGATCTCGACCAGATCGAGATCGTCGAACGTGATCCCGGCGCGTTGCAGGGCGGCGGGGGTGGCGTGCACCGGGCCCAGGCCCATGACCCGCGGCGACAGTCCGGCGGTGTTGGTGCCACGCACGTAGGCGAGCGGTTGCAGACCCAGCGCCTTGGCCTTCTTCGCCGTGCAGCACAGCAGCGCCACGGCGCCGTCGGTGATCTGGCAGCTGTTGCCGACCGTGACGTCGCCGTTGTGGCGGTCGAACACGGGCTTGAGCCGCGCCAGCGCCTCGAGTGTCTGGTTGTCGCGCACGCCGTCGTCGGCCCGGATCGCGCCGCGATGGTCGGGCGGCAGGTAGGCGGTCATCTCCGCGGCGAACGCGTCGGTCTGCTGCGCCGCCGCGGCGCGTTCGTGGCTGCGCAAGGCGAACTGGTCCATCTGCGCGCGGTCGATGCCGAACCTCCTGGCCACCAGCTCGGCGGTCTCGCCCATCAACAGGCCCGTGGTCGGGTCGGTCAGGCCCTCGACGATCGCGACCCTGGGCCGCAGCGCGCCGAAGCGGAACGAGGTCAGCGCGCGCATCCGTTGGCCGAGGCTGCGGGCCTTGCCGAGCCGCTGGAAGAACTTCACCAGCGCCGGTCCCATCAGCAGCGGGAAGTTGCTCATCGACTCGGTGCCGCCGACGACGAACACCTCCCCCTCGCCGGCGCGCATCTTCTGCTGCGCGGTGAGGATCGCTTCCATGCCCGAGGCGCAATTGCGCATCACGGTCACCGCCGGCGTGTGTTCGGGCAGTCCCGCGCGCAGCGCCGCGACGCGCGCCACGTTGGCCTCGCGGGCGTCGGGGCCGGCGTTGCCCAGGATCACCTCGTCGATCGAGTTGCGGTCGATGTCGACGCGGTCGAGCAATTCGCGGATCGCGAAGCTGGCGAGGTCGCCGGCCGAGGCGCGCTGCATCGCACCACCCGCCTTGCAGAACGGGGTGCGCAATCCGGCGATGATCGCCAGGTCGCCGGAACGATCGGTCTTCTTGCTCATACCTTGGGCCTGCAGTCGATGAACCGCTTCTCCTTCATCTCGGTCTCCATGCCGATCTTGCGCAGCATCGACTCGAGATCGAGGAACTCGACGTGGTTGGGTGCGACCTCGATGCGGCTCTTGAAGGCGTCGCGCACACGTTCGGCCGCGTAGAGGTGGTCGCACTCGGGCTTGACGGCGAGGTGCACGACGAGCTCGTCGACCTCGAGCGGGTCGCCGTCCTTCTTGCGCAGCTCGATCTGCCACTCCTCGATCTCCGGCAGGCCGCCGAGCAGCATCGCGCAGTCTTCGAGGTTGACCAACGTGCCCTTGACCTTGAGCAGCTGCAGGTCCTTGAGGCTCGATTCGCGCGTCAGGTCGCTGCTGATGCGCGGCACGGTGCGGCCGCAGTGTGGGCACGGATCCCATTGCAGGCCGCCGCGCACCATGTCGCCGGTGCGGTAGCGGAACACCGTGCTGCCGCGCGCGCGCAGCGGCGTGAACACCAGTTCGCCGTCCTCGCCGTCGCGCACGTTCTCGCCGGTCTTGGGATCGACGACTTCGAAGATCGCGTGGTCGGGATACAGGTGGTAACCCGTGTAGGCGTTGTCATGCGTCGGACACTCGACGAACGCCATGCGCGCCTCGGTGAAGCCGTAGGTGCCGAAGATGCGCACGTCGTGCGCGCCGCATTCGGCGAGCAGTTGCGCGAGGCGTTCCTTGAGGCCCGGCGCGACCCGTTCGGCGCCGAGCACGACCACGCGGATCGACGACAGGTCGAGCCGTTCGGCCGCGGCCTTGCGCAGCAGGTGGTAGACGTAGCCGGGCACGCCGAGCAGCGTCTCGGCGCGCAGACGCGTGATCGCGCGCAGGTCGCCGCTGCTGCCCATCACCTTGCCGCCGCCGGTCGACAGCACCATCATCCCGGTCGCCTGGCCGGCGAAGAACACCTGCCAGAAGGCGAGGTGCGGCGCGTACGGGAACACGTTGGCGACGCGGAACTCGCTGTTCATCCCGGTCACGTCGACGATGCGCGCGCCGGTCTCGTGCAGATTGCGGATGTCGTGCGGCGAGTAGAAGAACGGCACGGGCTCTGCCGACCGCCCGGTCGTGAACGTCATGAAGCAGGGCGCGAACTCGGCGCGCACGCGCTGCTTGACGGCGGCGACGCCGTGCCGCCACTTCGTCCACAGCAGCGGCAGCTTCTTGCGCAGCGGCCAAGCCGCGCGCAGCGACGCCGGATCGGGCTGCAGGATGAACTTCTTGAACTGCTGCGGCTCCTCCTTGGTCGGCAGCAGATCGGCCTTGCGCGAGAGCGGCAGGCGGCGCAGGTCGTCGACGCAGCGGATCTGCTCGGGCCGCACGCCGGCTGCGTCGAACAGACCGCGGTAGAACGGCGAGAACGGGTACAGGTATTCGCGGACGTAACGCTGCAGCAGCTGGTCTTGGAGCGCGCCCTGCTCGGCGCGCGGCAGACGCTGCAGGCGCTGCCAGGGAATCTGCTGCCAGGACGTCATGAGAACGATGGGCCGGAGTCCTTCCCGCGCGGCCCGCACGGTCACTGTTGCATCTAGCTCTTCGGCTGCCGCTGGTTGCGCGCTTCAGGCAACCTCTGTTCGTGGTCGATCTAGAGAGGCGGGACATCGCTGCGTCGCCAGGAGCGAACCGCGGCGCGGAACACGTCGTGAACTCCAGCTATCGGCACCAAGGTCACTCGCACGACGCCGGCAACGGCGATGGCGCCGGTGCCATGGTGCCGATGGCGGCGAGAAAACCCTTCGAGCCGTTCGCGGCGCGGCCGCGCAAGACCGTGCTGGTGCTCGGCGGCGGCGGCATGCGCGGTTTCTGCCACATCGGTGTGATCCGCGCGATCGAGCGCCTGGGCCTGGTCGTCGACGAGGTCGTCGGCACCAGCATGGGCGCGGTGATGGGCGCGCTCTACGCCACGGGTCTGGACAGCAAGCAGATCGAGGAGGCGGCGGCCGAGATCCAGCTCAAGGACTACTTCCGGCTGAACCTGCTGAAGTTCCTGGTGCGCGGCTTCCGCCACGCCTCGGTCTACAAGGGTCGCACCTTCCGGCAGCTGATCACCAAGTGGCTGCCGCACGCCTCGTTCGACGAGCTGCCGCGGCCGTTCTTCTGCAACGCCCTGTCGCTGACCACCGGCGCATCGCGCTTCTTCGGCCTGCCCGGCAGCGCGCCGATGGCGGTCGCCGACGCGGTCTACGCCAGCGCCTGCCTGCCGACGATCTTCGAGCCGGCGGCGATCGACGGTGACCACTACATCGACGGCGGCATGACCGAGACGCTGGCGCTGCGCATCGCGCGCGCCCGGCAGGCCGACCTCGTGATCGCCGTCGACCTGTCGCACCGCGACATGCGCATCCCGGTCACCTACAAGGCCAGCCTGCCGCACATCCTGTTCCAGACCTACGAGACCATGGGGCAGGCGCTCAACGAGCACAACCTGCACAGGTACGTCGACGACAAGACGGTGTTGATGAAGCCCAAGGTCTCGCACCTGGGTCTGCTCGACATGCCCGACGTGCAGGAGATCGTGCGCATCGGCGAACGGGAAGCGCTCGAGGTGCTGACCACCAACCCGCTGACGCGGTATCTGTGCAACCCCGACGTGCTCGCCGAAGAAGATCGCATGGTGCAGACGCCGCGCGACCACGTGCACCTGCACGTCGACATGAACTCGTGCATTCACTGCGGCATCTGCGCGGCGACCTGCGCGACCAGCGGGTTCGCGGCGGTGCCGATCGGGGACGTCGTGCGCAAGTTGCACAACTACGAGTGCACGCGCGACATGGCTTGCGAACGCAACTGCCCGACCGGGGCGATCCGCCTGCAGAATCTGTAGCGCGTCGGCGAGTCGGGTGACCAGGAGCCCTCGGCTGGCGCCGAGGTTGGTCCCCCGGCATGATGCTCGCCCCGCAACTGGCACGGAAGTTCGCGCACCCCGGCAGAACCGCCGTGCGATCGGCCACCTACGCCGCTTCCGTCGCTCCGCCTGCTCGCCTGCCCCCGGAATGAAACGCCGCACCCTCGTCATCCTCGGCCTGTCGCTGGCCGGGATCGTCGGCCTCGTCGCCTACAAGTCGATGTCGCCCAAGCCACCGACCAGGATCGTCACCAGCAAGGTGGATCGCGTGGCGAAGTTGCGCTCGATCGTGACCGCCACGGGCGAGATCCGGGCGAAGGAGTTCGTCGACATCCAGACCGAGGTCGCGGGCGTCATCACCGAGGTCGCGGTGCGTGAAGGCGACAACGTCGAGAAGGGCGACATCCTGTTGCGTATCGACGACTTGCAGCTGCGCGCCGAGGTCGATGCCGCGCGCGCCCAGGTCGGGGCCGCCGAGGCCGATGCCCAGAACGCGCTGGTCGGCGTGGCCACGGCCGAGGCCAACCTCGCGGCCGAGAAGACGGCGCTGGTCGGCTTCGACTTCGAGCTCGAGCAGTCGCGGATCTCGGCGCAGCGCTCGGAGTCGTCGTTCCACCGCAAGCGGGAACTGTTCCAGAACAAGCTGATCGGTGAGGAGGAGTTCGAGGTCGCCGAAGCCGAAGCCAAGCTGGCCAAGCAGCGGCTGGAGTGGAGCGCGGCGCGGGTCGAGCAGGCCAAGGCCAACTTCCGCACGGTCGAGACGCGCATCGCCGCCGCCAAGGCGACGCATGCGGCGGCCGAACGCCGGGTCGAGTCGGCGCGGGCCAGCCTGGCGCGCACCGAGGACGTGCTCGGCAAGACCGTGCTGCGTGCGCCGCTCAGCGGTCTGATCACCAAGCTCAACGTCGAGAAGGGCGAGCGCGCCGTTCCCGGCATCCAGAGCAACCCGGTCGCGACCCTGATGACGATCGCCGACATGTCGGTGATCGAAGCCGAGATCAGCGTCGACGAGGCCGACATCGTCAGGGTCAAGGTCGGCGCGGTCGCCGAGGTCGAGGTCGATGCGCTGCGGGACCAGAAGCTGCCGGGTGTGGTGACCGAGGTCGGCCAGAGTCCGATCCAGGTGACCAACAGCGGGTCGAGCAGCCAGGAGGGCAAGGACTTCAAGGTGGTGGTGCGTCTGCACGCGCCGCCCGACTCGTTGCGACCCGGTTTCACCGCGACCGCCGAGATCATCACCGCGACGCGCGAACACGTCCTGGTGCTGCCGCTGCAGGCGCTGACCGCGCGTGAGGTGCAGACCGATGCCGCCGGTCTCTACCTCGAACCGCCCGAACCCAAGGACGGTCAGGGACAGCCGCAGCCGCTCACCGCCGAGCAACGGCAGCGGCTCGCGGAGCGCGAAGGCGTGTTCGTGATGGTCGACGGTCGGGCGCGCTTCCGGCCGGTCAAGACCGGCATCACCGGCGACATGGACATCGAGGTGCTGTCCGGGCTCGAAGAGGGCGAGATGGTCGTGAGTGGTCCCTACCAGGCGCTGCGCACGCTGAAGGTCTGGGATCGCATCGAGATCGACGAGAAGCGTCAGAACGAACGCGCCGGCGTGTTGCGCGCGCAGCGGTGAGGCCCGCCATGTCGGACCCGATCGCCGCGACCGTGCCGCCCGTCATCCGCACCCGCGGTCTGTGCCGTTCGTTCGCGATGGGGGCCAGCACCGTGCGCGCGCTGCGCGGCGTCGACCTGGTGATCGAACGCGGCGAGTACGTCGCGATCATGGGGCCGTCGGGGTCGGGCAAGTCGACGCTGATGAACCTGATCGGCTGCCTGGACACGCCCAGCGAGGGGGAGTTCTGGCTCAACGGCGAGCCCGTCGCCAGCCTCGGTGAGGAGGCACTGGCGCGGGTGCGCAACAAGGAGATCGGGTTCGTCTTCCAGACGTTCAACCTGCTGGCGCGCGCGTCGGCGGCGCGCAACGTCGAGTTGCCGCTGATCTACGGTGGTGTGCCGCCCGCCGAACGGCGGCAGCGCGCCATCGAGGCGCTGGCGCAGGTCGACCTCGCCGACCGCATGGACCACCGCCCCAACCAGCTCTCGGGCGGTCAGCGCCAACGCGTCAGCATCGCGCGCGCGTTGGTGACCCGGCCGGCGTTGCTGCTCGCCGACGAGCCGACCGGCAACCTCGACAGCAAGACCTCACACGAGATCATGGCGCTGTTCGACAAGCTGCACCGAGCCGGCAACACCATCGTCGTGGTCACCCACGAACGCGACATCGCCGAGCACAGCCAGCGCATCGTCACCATTCGCGACGGGCTGGTCGCCAGCGACGAACGCAATCCCTCGCGCGCGGTGGGTGCGGAGACGGCATGAACGTCGTCGAGTCGACGCGCCTGGCGATCGAGTCGATCTGGGCCAACCGGCTGCGTTCGTTCCTGACGTTGCTCGGCGTGATCATCGGCATCGCCTCGATCATCTCGACCGCGGCCGTGATCAACGGCCTCAACCACTACGTCAGCGAGAAGCTGTCGAACCTGGGCCAGGGCGTGTTCGTGGTCAAGCGCATCGGCATCATCACCAACCGGCAGGACTTCCTCGACGCGATCCGCAAGAACCGTCGCCTGACCACCGCCGACGGCAAGGCGCTGATCGATCGTTGTCCGAGCGCGGGCGCCGTGGCGTGGGAAGCATCCGTCACGCGCGACGTCAAGCGTGAGGGGTTGGAGATCCGCGACACCACGATCGGCGGTATCACCCCGGCGATCCTGGAGATCGAGCCCTTCGACGTCGACTCGGGCCGCGTCATCTCGCAGCTCGAGGAGGATCGTGCCGCACCGGTCGCGTTCCTGGGTGCCGACGTCGTTGAGCAGCTGTTCCCCACCAGCGATCCGATCGGCAAGCAGGTCCGCATCAGCGGCCAGATGCTCGAAGTGATCGGCGTCGCCGCCAAGAAGGGTTCGTTCCTGGGCTTCTCGCAGGACAACTTCGTCAAGATCCCCTACAGCCTGCATCGCAAGATGTACGGCAGCTGGCCGTCGGTCGACTTGTCGGTGCAAGCCGCCGACCCCGCGCGCATGCAGGACACCATGGACGAAGTGCGCGCCGTGCTGCGCGCGCGGCACCACCTGCGGCCCGCGCAGCCGGACGATTTCTCGATCGTCACCGCCGAGGGCATCAACGACCTGTGGCGCAGCATGACGCAGACGATCTTCAGCATCGCGCTGTTCGTGGTCGGCATCTCGCTGGTGGTCGGCGGCATCGTGATCATGAACATCATGCTGGTGTCGGTGATCGAACGGACCCGCGAGATCGGCGTGCGCAAAGCCGTCGGCGCGCGGCAGAAGGACATCGTGCAGCAGTTCTTGATCGAGGCCGTGTTGCTGTCGTGCCTGGGCGGCCTCATCGGCGTGCTGCTGGCGCTCGGCGCCGCCGAACTTCTGGCTGCCTACACACCGCTGCCGGCGCGATTCCCGGCGTGGGCGCCGCCGACTGCGTTCGTGATCTGCACCGCGATCGGGGTGTTCTTCGGCATCAGCCCGGCGAAGAAGGCGGCGCGTCTGGACCCGATCGAGGCGCTGAGGGCGGAGTGAGATGCGCGCCTCGTTGATCCGCGTGTGGGAGGCCGTGCGGCTCGCCTTCGAGACCCTCGGGGCGAACCGGTTCCGCTCGTTCCTGACCGTGCTCGGCATCCTGATCGGCACGCTGATCGTCGTCGCCGTCGCCTCGGTGCTGAACGGCTTCCGCCAGTCGGTGGTCGACCAGGTGCAGCAGTTCGGCACCAACAACATCTACATCAGCCGCTTCCCGATGGTGCAGATCGGCCGCGTGCCGCGCGAGATGCGCCTGCGCCGGCCGCTGCAGCTGCGCGACGTCGAAGCGATCGCCGCGGCGTGTCCGTCGGTCGACCTGGTCAGCCCGGGCGTGTCCGCGCCGACGTTCCGCTCGCGGGCCACGTATCGAGGCGAGGAGATCGAAGCTCCGCGCGTGCGCGGCGTGTTTCCCGAGAACGCCGAGGTCGCCAATCGCGTGTTGGTCGAGGGCCGCTTCTTCACCCAACAGGAGAACGAGCACTGCACGCCGGTGGTGGTGCTCGGCCACGCTTCGGCGCGCGCGCTGTTCCCGCGCGGCAACGCCATCGGCAAGCAGGTGCTCATCGACGGGCACCGGTACACCGTGGTCGGCACGCTCGAGAAGCGGCGCGAGGGCCCGTTCGGCGGCGAGAACGAGGAGGACTCACTGTTCCTCGTGCCGTACCACACGATCATGCGTTTCTACCCGACGATCGAAGACCACTTCATCGTCGCGCGTGCCTTCGACGGCAAGGTGCCCGAGGCGCTCGACGAGATCGCGCAGGTGCTGCGGCGGACCCGGAAGGTGCGTTGGAACGAGGACAACAGCTTCGAGGTCGGCACCGCCGACACGCTGATCGAGTCGTTCGATGCGATCGTGATGGCGACCTTGGTGGTGATGTTCCTGCTGTCGATGGTCGGCTTCATGGTCGGCGGCGTCGGTGTCATGAACATCATGCTGGTGTCGGTGCGCGAACGGACCCGCGAGATCGGTCTGCGCAAGGCGCTCGGCGCGCGCCGCCGCGACATCCTGGGCCAGTTCCTGATCGAGGCGGTGGTGCTGTGCGTGATAGGCGGTCTGCTCGGCCTGCTGCTCGCCGAGACCCTGTTGTGGCTGATCGGGATGCTGTTGCCGGACCTGTCGGCGGCGACGCCGATGTGGGCGCGCGCGTTCGCGTTCGGCGGCTCGGCGGGTATCGGCCTGTTCTTCGGGCTGTGGCCGGCGTGGAAGGCCGCGTCGCTCGATCCCGTCGACGCGCTGCGCTACGAGTGATCGGCGCGGGTGGCCGCCGGCGCGGCGGGCAGGTGTCGCTGCAGGGCGTCCTCGAGGTCGCGCTTGCGCAGTGGTTTGCCGAGGAAGTCGCACATACCGGCCTCCAGGCACGCGCTGCGATGCTCGGCCAGCACGTTGGCGGTCAACGCGACGATCGGCACGGTTCGGTTCTTGACCTTGCTGTCGGCGGCCCGGATGGCGCGCGCGGTCGCCGGTCCGTCCATGCCGGGCATCTGCATGTCGAGCAGCACCAGGTCGTAGTTGCGCTCGGCCAGGATCGCCAACGCCGCTTCGCCCGATGCCGCGGTATCCGCATCGATGCCGAGGTTGCGCAGCATCGCGCGGGCGACCTTCTGGTTGATCGGGTTGTCCTCGACGACCAGCACGCTGCGGCGATCGTCGGTGGCAGTGGGCGCGGTGGCATGAGGACTCGCAGGTGCGTCGGCGCTGATGCCGCCGAGCTGGCGCAGGACGTTGTTGAGGCTGGCCGCCCGCACCGGCTTGTGCAGGCTCAGCGGGCGCAGGCATTGCAGGTCGTGGGGTGCAGGGTTCTGGATCTCGAGCAGGCCGACGACGATGCGCCCTGCGTCGACCAGCCTGGTCAGGTCCGCCAGCCGCCCGTGCAGATCGGCAAGGCGCGCGTCGAGCAGCACGAGGATCGGGGTACTGCGGTCTGCCGATGTGCCGGGACGGGCGGCGACCAGCGTCAGCAGTCCGGTGAGGTCATGGGCCTCGGTGCAGCGCAGGCCCAGGTGGGTCGTCCACGCGGCCAGGGAATCGCGCAGCGGCGCCGTGTCGCTGACGACGATCACGTCGCGCCCGGCCACGCTGCCGAGCCGCAGCAGCGAGCAGCTCTGCAGTTCTTCGAGCTGCACCGTCACCGAGAACGTCGTGCCATGGCCCTCGATGCTGCGCACCGTCGCGTCGCCGCCCATCGCCCGCGCCAGTCGCCGGGCGATCGACAAGCCCAGGCCGGTGCCGCCGAAGCGGCGGGTGGTCGAGGAATCGGCTTGCTGGAACGGTGCGAACAGGTGCGGCAGGACCGCGGCCGGGATGCCGATGCCGGTGTCCGAGACCTCGAACAGGATCGTGCCGTGCGGCTGACCGCTGGTCGTCGCCGCGATGCGCACGTGGCCGGCGCTGGTGAACTTGACGGCGTTGCCGAGCAGGTTGCCGAGGATCTGCCGCAGGCGCGTCGGATCGCCGCGGACCATGTCGGGCAGTTCGGGATCGACGGCGCAGATCAGTTCGACGCCCTTGTTCTGGGCGTTGGCCGCGAACAGGTCGGCCAGGTCTTCGACGAGCTCACCGAGGCGGAAGTCGATGACCTCGAGTTCGAGGTTGCCGCTCTCGATCTTGGTGTGATCGAGGATGTCGTCGAGGATGACCAGCAGCGATTCGGCACAGTTGCGGGCGGTGCGCACGTAGTCGTTCTGGGTCTCGTCGAGATCGGTGTCGGCCAGCAACTGCGCCATGCCGAGCACGCCGTTCATGGGGGTGCGGATCTCGTGGCTCATCATCGCCAGGAAGGCGCTCTTGGCGCGGTCGGCGCCCTCGGCGGCGTCGCGCGCCGCCGCCAGTTCGTGATTGGCGCGACGCAGCCGCATCGACCCGAGCAGCATCTGCACGGCCAACGTGACCAGCAACAGCGTCGTGCCATAGCCGAACGCGCGCACGGTCGGTGACGCGCCCGTGGCCCTGTCCCGGTCGAGCGGCAGGTGGATGCGCCAGGTGCCGCCCGGCACGCCGACGTCGAGGTGCGGTGTTCCTGGCGCGGGCACGGTCTTGCCGAATACGGGTTCGCCCGCGGCGCCGTTGGCATCCTTGCCGATGATGGTCGCGAGGGCCAGATCGGGATGTCGGCTCTGCAACCGCGCCATCAATGCGTCGAAGTCGAGCACGGTGCTGATCAGACCCCAGTAGCTGTCGTCCTCGAGGAACACCGGCACGCGGAAGATCAGCCCGCGGCCGCCCTGCACCAGTGTCAGCGGGCCCGCCAGGAACGGTTGTCGGCTCTCGATCAGTCGCTGCACCCCCGGCCACTGCACGGCGTTCTTGCTGTAGTCCAGTCCGATCGCCGCCTCGTTGCCGGCGAGTGGCTCCACCAACGTGATCTTGTTGCCTGGCGCGATGCCGATGTTGCGGATCAGCGGGTTCTTGTTGCGCAACAGGCGCAGCACCGAGGCCAATTCATGATCCTGGTAGCGGCCGTCGTTGGCGCGCACGAATGCCTCGATTCCCGAGGCCAGGAACACCGTCGCGTGCAGCTCGCTTTCGATCGCCTGGCGCAGGTCGGCGAGGCGGCGTAAGCAGACTTGCTCGGCCATGTGCGCGCGCGTGCGTTGCTCCTCGTGCACGAACATCTCGGTGCCCGTGACGCCGGCGGCGACGAGCAGCAACAGGGACATGGCGGAGCCGGCGGTGAGTCGGCGGCCAGACGACGAGGGCATGGCCACTCATCGGTCTTCGGCCGGAATCCGGTGAACTCGACCTGCGCATTCGGAGCGACGTAGCGCGCTTCTCCTTAGGGGATCACCTGTAGTCGAAGCGGTAGACCGGCGCGTGGTGCACGGTGACGAGTCCGAACGGATCGTCGGGCACGCCGTCGACGTAGGCCATGTCCAACGAGGGCATCTGGCTGGCGACGGTCCAGCGCATGGCGTTGCTGGTCGCCGGTTGGCCCAGGTCGAACCACTGCGTCGCCAAGGTGAGCCCGAACACCCAAGGGTCCGCCGGCAACGCGACGAAGACGTTGGCAGTGCCGTGACTCGCCGGCCAGAAGGGGTCGTTGTCACCGCTGAACATCGTCACCTGGGCCGACAACAGCTGGGTCGGATCGAGTGAGACCGAGCAGCCTGGGGCCGGGATGCCGAACGCGCTCAGCGGGATCGGCGCCGCCGCCGGCAGCCCGTGCATGGCCGCCGCGAAGGTCCCGGTCGTGCCGTGAGCGCGAAACTGGGCGAAGGCGCCGGGCAGCAGGCTGCGTTCGCATACGTGCGCCCAGTCGTGGTTGCTGCCGCCGAACGCGCCGCAGCCGTTGCCGATCGTCGTCGTGCTGCCGGCGATGTCCTCGAACACCGCGTCGCCGACCCACCAGTCCGAGGTCTGGCCAGGGCGCGCGTAGCCGACGATGTCGACGCACAACGTGCCACCCGCGTAGACGAACGGCGTCTGGAAGACCACGCGGATCGTGTTGTTCGCCGTCCACGGGATCGTGCTGTTCGTGTTGGCGGCCGAGTTCGGCGCGGTCACCAGACCCTGGAACACCGTCACGGGATTGGCGCCGGCGTTGTTGTCCATGACGCGGTCGGCGGCGAGCGGATCGCGGCTGGCGTGTGAGAGCCGCACGGTCCAGTCGGCGGTCGCGCCGGCGAACGTGTGCGCTGAAGCCGTGCGCCGGATCTCGAGCGCCAGCAGTTCGCGGCCCAGCAGGCCCGTCAGGTGCGACGCGCCGATCAGCGTCTGCTGCCGCACGTCGCTGCCCGTGCCAGCCACCCACAGCAGGCTGTTGGCGTCGGTCGTGGCGTAGGCGGCGGGAACGGTCTGCTGCAGCGTCGGCCCCTGCCCGGCGAGCGCGCCTGGCAGTAGCGCGGCGGAAAGCAGCGCACCGGCGGTGAGCCGGGTGCGGAGAAAGGAGGCGGAGGTGTGTGGCATGGTCGTGTTCTTCGGTGGCTTGGTCAGTTGGGTTGGGGAACGAACGAAACGGGGAAGGGGGGCAGCTGGCATCACGGGCTGGGCATCACGATCTCGACCAGCAGCACGCGGCATCGCTTGCCGCTGCCGACGCGCACGATGAGTTCGCCGGCGTGGGCCGGCACCGGGATGGTGACGCGCCGATCGGCGCCGACGGGGATCGCGGTGATCTCGCCCGTGCTCGGGTCGACGCATTCGACGGTCGTGTCGCTGCTGCCGACGGTCACGACGATCGAACTGCCCGCGAGCGCGGTGCTCGGCCCGTGCAGGCCGCCGCCAGGTCCGGCAGCCAGGACCGCCGCGCCGAGCGCTTCGGGGACGTCGGCGCTCGTCGCCTGGTTCTGCCTCGCCAATGCGAACCCGGTGACACCGCTGATCGACGCGCCGAGCAGCAGCGCCGCTGCGCACAGGAACTGCGCCCGCCGCGCGGGCATCGATGCGCCGTCGGCGGCGACTTCGGAGATGGAGTGGTGCTCTGGGTTCATCGTGGGCAGCGTTGTGCGCGTGGCGGAAGGTCGCGACGGCGCCGTTCGAGCGGGCGAGGTGCGCGATCGCCGCGCCGTCACTCCTCAGTGCTCGGGGAGGGGGCAACCCGGCGCCGATTTTTTTGCGCGCGCAGATCGTCGCAGCAGGGGGGCAAGGTCTGCGGGTAACAGGGTCACGCCGGATACACGCGCCTTGCGCCGCGATCACCGAACCGCTAAGCAGGCCCACGTTCCCCGCGGGGAAGTCCGGTGCGAAACCGGCGCTGTCCCGCAGCTGTGACCGACGACGAAGGCGATTGATACCACTGGCGGCGCGTGTTGCGCCGCTGGGAAGGGATCGCCGGAGGACGACTCGGAAGCCAGAAGACCTGCGAGGGACCGGCATCGAGATGGTGCCGTCCAACGGACTCACAAGAAGGCGCGAGAGACGCCTGTTCCCGTGAACCTCAGCCCGCAAGTCGTGGCCCGAGCCGTGTTCGGCTCCGTGGCCTTCTCCCTCTCCGTGTTCGGCCAGAGCGTCTTCGCGACGCACGTGGTCTCGAGCAACACCAACGGCGGCGCCGGCGGCGGCGTCTTCCAGCCGACGAACGCGCTCGGCGCGCCGCAGGGCAGCTCTGCCGTGCATTCGCTCGGCCTCGCCGGCGAGCTCGTGCTCGGTTTCGCCGTGCCGATCGTCGATGGCCCCGGTGCCGACCTCATCGTCAGCGAGAACCCGTTCCGCTCGGCGACGAACGGCTTCGACGCGTTCGCCGAGACGATGTTCGTCGAGGTCAGCAGCGACGGCGTGCACTTCGCCCGCTTCGGGGCGCGCTACTTCGGCCTGCCGGTGCAGCCGGGGCCGTTCGGCATGGTGCCGGTCGGCACCTACGCGAACCTCGCCGGGCAGACACCGACGCTGGCGACGATGCCGGGCGCCGATCCGCAGGACGTCGTCGAGGCGGGAGGGGATGCGTTCGACCTCGCGGATCTCTCGAACCACCCGCTCGTGCTCGGCAATCTCGTCGACCGGAACGCGATCACGCAGGTGCGGCTCGTCGACGTCGTCAGTGGCCAGTCGCTCGACGAACGTGCGACCGTGATCTTCGATCCGGGTTCGGGCAGCGCCGACGTCGACGCGGTCACCGTGATCCACCAGGCAACCAGCGTGTCGATCCGCGGCCCGCGTGTGGATCTGTCGATCGCGATCGACGGTCGCGCGACGCTGCGAATCGAAGACCCCGATGGCTGGCAGGACCTCGACGTGAACTCGCTGCGCGCGGCGATCTCCGGCATCCCGGTCGATGCGTTCGGTCTGCTCGGCGCGTTCGTCGTCACCAACGTCGACGCCTCGGGCTTCACGCTGGTGCAGCCGCAGGTGCTGCCGCAAACCCTGCTGCTCACGCTGTCGTTCTCGGTCAAGGACACGGCCGGCCACCGCAGCGGCGCGACGCGCACGCGCCCGACCTCTTGAGCGCCATGAGTCGTGACTGCCGGCCGCTGCCCGACCCTGCCGGCGAACTGCCGCCGGCGCCACCGCCGTTCGGGCGCGTGGTGTTCTCGTGGAGCGGCGGCAAGGACAGCGCGATGGCGCTGCACCGGCTCCAGAACGACCGGCGCTACGAAGTCGTCGGCCTGCTCACGACGATCAGCCGCCGGTTCCGCCGCGTCAGCCACCACGGTGTGCGTGAAGAACTGCTCGAGCGGCAGGCCGAGGCGATCGGTCTGCCGCTGCACAAGCTGTGGTTCGGCAGCGAAGGCGGCGATCCGCAGGCCGACCCGATGGCAGACTTCGACCCGATGGCGGACTTCGAGGAAGCGCTCGGCGCGGCGCTCGCCGAGTGCCGCGAGCAGGGCACGTTCCTCGTCGGCCACGGCGACATCTTCCTGCAGGAGCTGCGCGACTACCGCGAGCGGCGACTGGCGCAGGTCGGCATGCGCGCGGTGTTCCCGCTGTGGCAGGAGGACACGACCGATCTGTTGCGGCACTTCACCGCGAGCGGGTTTCGCGCCGTGGTCACGTGCGCCGAACCGATCGCCGCAGCGCTCGCCGGCACCGACCTGTCGGGCGAACTGCTCGGCGCGAACTGGCCTGCCGGCGTCGACCCGTGCGGCGAACACGGCGAGTACCACACCTTCGTTCACGACGGCCCGATCTTCCGGCGCCCCGTGGCTTTCGCGCGCGGCGAGACCGTGCAGCGCGACGGCCGTCTCTACACCGATCTCCTTCCCGTCTGAGTCACCATCATGCAACCGACATCCCTCTCCCGCGCACGCAGCACGGCGCTGTGTGCGTTCGTCGTCGCCGCGGTCACCACGCGCATCCTGCCGCACGCGCCGAACTTCACCGCCGTTCCGGCCATGGCCCTGTTCAGCGGCGCGATGTTCCGGAGCCGCTGGCTCGCCTACGCCGCGCCGCTGCTGGCGATGCTGATCGCCGACCTGCTGCTGTGCGCGTTCATCTACGGCATGGACCGCATGGTCACGACGCCGCCGATGTACGTCGCGACGGCGGTGACGGTGTGGCTCGGCGCGCGCCTGCCGCGCTCGCTGCCCGGTGTCGGCGCCGGCGCGGTGCTCTCGACGTTGGCGTTCTTCACGATCACGAACTTCGCGCTGTGGGCGTTCGGCAGTCTGTACCCGCGCACACTCGGCGGGCTCGGCGCGTGTTACGTCGCGGCGATCCCGTTCGCGACGAACATGCTGCTCGGCACCTTGCTCTACGGCACGGGACTGCACGTGTTGTGGCAGCAACTCGAACGGCGTGTTCCTGGGCTCGCCGCAGAGACCCGATGATCGACGGGCTGCCGATCGCCGTGTCGTGGAGCGGGGGCAAGGACTCGTGCCTGGCGCTGCACCGCGCCGTCGCCGCCGGGGCCGCGCCGCGTGCGCTGCTGACCGTGTTCGACGAAGCCGGGCAACGTTCGCGTTCGCACGGCCTGCGTCCCGAAGTGCTCGCTGCGCAGGCGGCGTGCCTGGGCCTGCCGTTGCACATCGCGCGAGCGTCGTGGCAGACCTACGAGGCGGCCTTCTGCGAACAGCTCGCGGCGCTGCGGGACGCCGGTATCGCCGACGTCGTCTTCGGCGACATCGATCTGGAGCCGCATCGCGACTGGGAAGAACGCGTCTGCGCGGCGAGCGGCGTGCGTGCCCACCTGCCGCTGTGGGGCGGCGAGCGCAGCGCGTTGCTGCGGGAGTTCTGGCGCAGCGGCCATTCGTGCCGCATCGTCGCCGTCGACGCGAGCAAGCTCGGCGCGGACGTGCTCGGCGCCGAATACACTCCGGACCTCGCGGCGCGTTTCGAGGCGGACGGCATCGACGCGTGCGGCGAGAACGGAGAGTTCCACACGATCGCGGTCGACGGCCCGCTGTTTCACAGGCCGTTGCGGCTGCGCTTCGGCGAGGTCGTCGCGGTCGGGGGTTGTCTGGCGATCGACGCCATGATCGATGCCGCGGTCTCGTGATCTCGTTGGCGGTTCGGCTCCACCCGGCGCGTCGCCGCCGACGTTGTCCGCGAACGTGCGCGATCGCCAACGGCTGCAAGCGCCACACCGATCCGTCGGGCAGTGGGGCAGGCGGCGGCGCAAGCCCGCCGGCCGGCGCCGTCGCTCACTGGTATTCGAAGCGATACACGGGCGCGAGATGCACGGTCAGGTTGCCGCCGGCGTCGGTCGGGTCGCCGTCGATGTGCGCCATGTCGAGCGTCGGGATGTTGCTCGACACGGTCCACTGCAGCGCGTTGCTGGTCGCTGGCTGCATCAGGTCGAACCACTGCGTCGAGAGGGTGAGGCCGAACACCCAGGGGTCGGCCGGCAGGCGCACATACGCCACGGCCTTGCCCTCGACGTAGAGCGGCGAGTTGACGGGCGTGAAGAAGCCGATGCCGGTCGACAGCACCATGGCCGGGTTGAGGTGGACGTTGCAGCCCGGTGCCGGAATGCCGAACGCGCTGAGCGGGATCGGTCCGCCGTTGGCCGCGCCGAACGCGACGATGCCGAAACCGTGGGGCGCGCCGTATGCCCAGAACTTGGCGTTCGCGCCGGGGATCAACGTGTACTTGTCGGCCCCGGCCCAACGATGCTGCGCACCGCCGTAGAGACCGCAGCCGCCGCCGATCTCGGTGACCGTGCCGGGGATGTCTTCCCAGACGGCGTCGGAGACCCACCAGTTGCTGGTCTGGCCCAGGATCGGCGTGCCGACGATGTCCAGGCACAGCGTGCCGCCCGTGTAGGTGAACGGCGTCTGGAACACGACGCGGATCACGTTGCTGTTGGTCCACGGGATCGGCGGCGACGTGTTGCCGGGTGACGTCGGCGCGATGACCTGGCCCGAGAACACCGTGACCGGATTGGGACCGACGTTGTTCTGGAAGATCTCCGAAGCGGCCAGCGGCGTGTTGGGGGAGTGCGACAACGTCACGACCCAGTCCGTGGTCGCGCCTTGGAACGCATCCGCGAACGCCGCGCGCCGCAGTTCGAGCGCGAGCAGGGGACGGTTCACCAGGTTGGTCAGGTGCGACGCGCCGATCAGCGTCTGCTGGCGCAGGTGCGCGCCCGTGCCCGCAACCCATTCGAGGCTGTTGGCCTCGGCCGCGGCATACGCTGCCGGGATCGTCTGGAACTGCGGCGCCTGGCTGGTGGCGACGGCGGCGAGCGCGGCGGCTGCGACGACGGAACGGGTCAGCATGGGGTGCTCCGGTGGGTGTCGGGTGGGTTGGGTTGACGAGGTTGGTATCGGTTGGCGAGGTGATCAGGGTGAGGGGGCGATCACTTCGACGATGAGAGTTCTGTTGCGCTTCCCATCCCCGACCCGAATGGTCACTGATGAGCCGCCAGGAGCATTCGGGATTGGGATCGTCACGTCCTTTCCTGGCGTCACAGGAATGGAGATCGATTCCCCGCCCGCCGTCTCCTTGATCTCGACTACGGTGTCGTTGGGGCCAACGTGGATCGTGATGGACCCGCCCTGCTGCACCTGCGAGGGGCCATTGATTCCACCGGGATCCTGATGGCAACGCATTGCGTTCAGCGGGGCTTCTTGGCTCGGATCTCTTCCAGTTGACGGCGGAACTGGCTCAGGTTGTCTTTCGCGGGCCGATTGTCTTTTTGGGCAGCGGTTATCAGGCCCGTGAGCATCTGTCGCTCTGCCCTGTCAGGTTGATCGATTGCCCATGCAGCCAGTCGATTCAGGCCCTGCCATAGGATTGGGTCAGATGTGTAGGTGAAGTCGAATTCGCCCCACCAGGGGTTCCACTTGGCGACGAACTCTTCAATCGGCGCCTTCACCGCCAACCTCCGCAGTTCATCCAACTGCGCATCTCCACTCGACCCCAACTCCCCATCCGCCTTCTCCCCCGCCGCCTCAACCGGTTCCCTCTTCGCCGCACCGATCGAATACCCACACGCACCGCCGACCATCGAGCCGAACGCGAACGCGCCGCCGGCGAGCAGGAACGCGCGGCGCGTCGGGACCGTTGGCGGCGGGGCTGCCGGAGCGACGAGGAAAACCGGATCGATCTTCATTGCTGTGGGACGAGGTGCTGGGCCACCGGGACGAAGTGGCGAAGTCGAGGACGAGGGTCACACCAAGGTCGCTCTGTGACGGCAGGACTGTCAAGCGGAGTTCCCTGGTCGCCCCCTACTTGCGACGAATGTGCGACGAGCAGCCGTTCGGACCCGAACCGCGGCCAGCAAACAGGACTCGGATCTTCATGTGAACGCGTTCCGAAGTTCGGATGTCGCCTTCGATTGCCATCGCTACCATGCCCGCCCCGATGCGCCCCCGGTCGACGATCATCACCGTCCTCACCCTTGCCGCGGCGACCCCAGCCCAGACCCTCGAGGAGGTCCGCGACTCGGTGCGCGATGCGGCCCGCTCCACCCGCTACCCCCTGTTCGTCGCCTCGTTCCTGGGCCTCACCGACGAAGCCGAACTGTCGGGCGGCCGGTTCCGCATCGACGGGGATCCCGTCATCGATCTGTCGGTGCTGACCTTGCCCTTGCACCGCGAGTTCGATCTGGGCGAACATGCGCCGCGCCTGCTGGCCGAGGCCAACTTCGGTTACGCGACCGCGGATCTGGAACTGGCCGACATCTGGAACGGCATCAGCCCGGCCTTGGCGACCCACGTCGATGCGGACTTCCAGGCGCTCGCCGGTTTCGCGGGTCTTGGGCCCGTGCTCGCGCTCGGCGACGGTTTCGAACTCGCCCCGCTCGCGGTCGGCGGCGTGGCGCACGTGCAGAGCGACGCACGTTACGACGGGCCCGGAGCCGCGTTCACGAGCGCCGTGCTCGACGGCATCCTGTTCAACTGGGATGCGACCTACGCGATCTACGGCGGCAGCGTGCTGCTGCGCCATGGAGGTTGGCAGTGGGGAAGCGTCAAGGTCGAGCCGCGGCTGCGTTACGACCTGCGCCGCATGTCGCCGATCGTGGTCGATGATCCGGTGCAGGACGAAGTCAGCACCGTGCAGTGGCTCGTGGCGCGTGTCGGCTTCGAAGGGCCTACCGGCTGGCAGATTGGTGATCATGACGTCGACTGGCAAGCCGACATCGCCGGCAAGGCGTTCGATCACCACGCCGCCGAAGCGCTCGGTTTCGGCAATCTCTTCGAGGTGGGTGCCGGTCTGCGTTGGAACTGCGGCGATGGCCTGCCTGGGGTGTCCGAGGTGCGCTTCAGCGGTGCCGTCTTCGTCGGCGACGACATCAGCGGCTGGACGATCGGTGCGTCGGTCGGGTTCTGAAGAGAGCCGGGAGGAGGCAGCATGCTTGCGCGGTCCGGGACACGTGGCATCGTCTGCCCCTTCCCGACCCGAACACCCATGCCCACCGACCTCGAACTCATCCGCCAGCTCTACGCCGCGTTCGCCGCCGGCGACGTGCCCACGTTCCTGAGCCATCTGCACCCGCAGGTGCGCTGGAACGAAGCCGAGAGCAATCCGCTCGCCGCCGGCAATCCCTACATCGGCGCCGAGGCGATCGTCAACGGTGTGTTCCTGCCGCTCGCCGAGGACTGGGCCGACTTCAAGGTGCAGGTCGGCGAGATCTGCGGCGGCGGTGGCGTGGTGACCATGCTCGGCCGTTATCGCGCCGAAGTGCGGGCCACCGGCAAGAAGCTCGATGTGCAGGCGCAACACACCTGGTGGATCGAAGGCGGCAAGGTGGTGCGCTTCCAGCAGATGGTCGACACCGCGAAGCTGCTTGCGGCGATGAGCTGAGCGCGGTCGCCGGGCCTCGGGTCATGACCGATCGTGCCGCACGATCGTAGGCGTCGGCGCCTTGGAAGGGCAGGACCGTGGAATGAGGCGCCCTTCGCTCGTGACCTCCGAGATCACCGCGGCCCGACGACGTAACGCCGCGCCAGACGGCTCCATCGCAACTGCTCGCCGACCTCCTGCCACCATTGCGCCGCCGCAGCGTGTTGGGTGACTAGGCCGAACTCGGGCTGCGCCCACGCGTCGAAGCCGGTGAGCTGCTCCAGGGCCCAGCCGGCACCGTTGCGGCGGCAGCAGATGGTCTCGAGCTCGCCGATCAGCCACGGCACCAGATCGAGCGATGCACCCAGCGTGCGGACGTTGGCGGTGGCGTTGTCGAACCAGCCGTAGAGATTGCGGATGCGCATCTCGTCGAGTTCGCGTTCGCTGGCGAAGTCGTTGAGCTGCGCCAGTTCACCGATCACTGCCTGCACGTCACAACCGGGTGTGTTGCGCACGGCCCGCAGCAGATCGCGCACGCGGTCGTCGTCGACGGTGCCGAGGTCGGTGACCCGCAGTTCGGTCGGCGGCACGGTCGCCAGCGACGCGACCAGCGCGTCGATCGGTTCGCCGTCGAGCACGAGTTCGCGCAGCGCGGGGAACTGCGCGGAGAAGCGCGCCTCGGTCTCTCCTTCCGCCGTGGCCAAGGAACGCGACCAGCTGCGCGCGGCGGCCTCGGGCAGCCCATGCGTCATCGCGACCGCGCCCAGCAGATCGCATTCGTCGCTGCCCAGCCGCTGTCCCGCGGTCCACGGCAGCTCACGCAGTCGCGCCTGCAGGTGTTCTTGCACCGGCAGCGCGTCGCTTCGCGCCAGCAGGAACAGGTCCTTGCCGTCGTGCTGTTGCCAATGCGCGAGCAGTTCATCGCCCAACTCGTCGTTGCCCAGCCGCAGCAGCACGTCCAGCGCGGGTTTCGCCTGTACGGCATCCGGTGACCTGGCCCACTGCACGAGTTGGTCTTCGAAGTCGAAGTACGGGCACACCTCGAGCACCTCGGTGGCGCTGCTCGCGAGGTTGTCGGGCGTGATCGTCGCCAGGTACGCGGTCAGCAATCCTTCGGATCGCGCTGCCGGGAACTCGACGACCAGCTGGTGCAGTCGCGCGTGCTCGAGTTTACCGCCGAACAATTCGAATGCGCGCAGCAGTGACTCGGCGAGGCCGGTGCGCGGGCGGTAGGGGGCGCGCAGTTCCCGGCTCGCTTCCGCCAGTCGGGCGATCGCTGCCAGCCCCTTCTCGGCGTCGGCGCCGAACGCTTCGGCGACCCACGGCAGCCACACGCCTTCGAAGTCGAACTCGAGCGCCACCGCGAGCGCCTCGGCATCGTTTGCGGCCAGCGTGCGCAGTCCTGCGAAGTCGCCGAGCGCTGCCAACACCAGCGGCTCGGGCTCGTCGGTGACCATCTGCTCCAGCACCCGGCGCAGGTGGCCGTCGGGGCCGACGCGGCACAGCGCCCGCAGCGCGACGCCGACGCCCGTAGCGTGCGGGCTGTCCAGCAGCGCGCGCAGCAGCAGGCGATCCTCGGCGGCTGGCCGCTCGTCCTCGGCCCAACGCATCAGGAACGTCGCGAACGACGGCGTGTCCTTGCCTGGCGCCAGATCCAGGAACTGGCGCTCGAGCACGGCGCGCAGCAGCGGCGACCAGCCCGGGCGCGCGGTCGGCAACGTGTAGGTGCGCGGCACGTGTTGCGGGTTGCGGCTGCGGTCGTACTGATCGATGATCGTCTCCGCGCCCGGCCCGGGCCACTCGAGCAGCGCACGCCCGATCGCCTCCCGATGCCGGTCGGTGTAGGTCGCGAGATTGCCGAGGTTGCCCCAGGCCTGTTTGCGTACGAACGGGTCCTGGTGGTGCGTGAGCTTGCACAGCGCCGGGATGTGTTCGGGCCGCATGCTGCGGTGCAGATCGCTCAAGAAGAAGTAGCGGATCGCGGCGAACCAGCACTGTGGATCGTGCAGCAGTCGCACCACGTCCTGGGTCGACATCACGTGCTTGAGCGTGTCCCATTCCCACTTGGGATCCTCGTCGAACACGTGCGGCCACACCACCTGCAGCCACCGGTCGATGTCGGCGATGTCGAGGTGCGACTCGGGCAGCAGGCTCGCCGCCGCGTAGGCCGCGTCGTGATCGTTGCACCACAGTGCGGCGTGCAGCAGTTCATGGTACGCGGCGTCCCGCGGTGCGCCGTCGGCGAGCCACGCGGGCAGGTCCTGCCGACGCGGCCCGCGTCCCCAGGCCGCGAGGACTTGCAGCGGTTCGCCGCCCATGCGTTCGCGCAGCAACTTGGCGGCGGGTTCGGACAGCGTGCGGCGTGGACTTGGGGCGTTCTGTGCCAAGAGACCGCCAGGCAACGACGGCGCGGCGATCGACACGAGCAGGAGCAGGCAGAGAAGCTGGCGACGCATGCCGCCAAGGCTAAGTCGAAGCCTGAGCCGGTGTCGCGTCGGGGAAAGAAACCCCGGCGGTCGCGGCGCCAGCCCTGCTCGGCGGGTGCCGTTCAGCCCATGTCCAACACGAAGTCGAAGCGCGCCAGCAGGCGCGCGCCGTCGCGGTCGACCGCCATCAGCAGCGCATCGTCGAACAGGCCGTCCTTGGCGTTGCCCGCGTCGCCAGGGAAGTAGAGCTGCGTCGTCAGGTTGAGCGCCTGCGGCGCCGCCGGCATGTCCTCGCCGGCCGGTTGCACCTTGACGTGGATGTGGCGCGTGCGGCCCGGGTAGACGCCCGGCTCGATCGTCGCCAGCCGGAAGCGCCCTTCGGCGTCGGTGAACTGGTGGCCGCGCAGCCGGTAACCGCGCACGTCATAGACGCCGGCGGTGTCACAGTGCCAGAAGTCGAGCAGCGTGTTGGCCAGCGGTTTGCCGCGCTTGTCGAGCACGCGACCGGTGAGGTCGAGCTCGGTGCCAGGCAGGTCCGGTTCGCGCAGGGTGTCGCGCGGCGTGGAGAACAGGCGGTAGAACGGCCCCTCGGTCTGCCACGGTGTGGTGCCGTCGTCGCGCGCCGCGCGACGCGGCATCGTGCCGCAGCTGCTCAGCAAGCTCACCGCGGGGACCGCCGCGGCAGCGAACAGCATGCTGCGGCGACTGACGATGGTGGGTTCGTGATTCACGGTCTGCTCCGTGGTCACTTGGCCTGGCCGAGATCGAGCTTCAGCGGAGCCGACAGCTCGTGTTTGCCCCAGCGGATCGACAGCTTGCCCGACCCCGGATCCTGTTCGGTCATGGCGACCTCGATCTGCATCTGCGCGGCGACTTCTTCGAGCGAATCCTTGGCCAGCGTCATCTTGCAGGCGATGCCGCCCTTCCACGTGTCGGGCATCCACGGCGCGGCCTTGGCCTTGAGGTTGGCGGCCTGATCGAGCACCAGCAGGTGGAAGTTGCCGTCCTTGTCGCAGCGCAGGGCCAGGAAGTAGCTGCCAGCGGCGATCCTGGTGCCGCCGAGCTCGCAGTCGGTCATCGTGCCGAACGTGGTCCAGAAGTTCTTGCCCAGGCGCGTGTCGGTGCCCTTGAGCTTGTCGAGCATGCCGTTGTATTCCGCCTTCCAGGTCGGCGCGCTGTAGTCGATGGCCACGCCGGCGTGCGGCGTGAACGTCTCGTCGAGCAGCAGCGCCGACGTCGACTTGCGGTCGGGGTCCTGGCCGTTGTACGCGCGCACCTTCTGGGCGAGCGCGGTGGTGGTCAGCAGCAGCGTGGTGAGAAGGGTCGGGAGCAGGCGGATGTGCATGGCGAGTTCCTGGAGTGCGGTGGGGGGCCGAGCGGTGGTGCGCGGCTTGCCGGGATGCTAGCGGGCGCGGGTGTGTCGCGAGCGGGTAGACCCGGCGTTCCGCAGTTCAGGCGCTTTCGAGCGGGCGGGCGCGTCGCCGGAAGACCTCGCGTTCGTGCCAGGCAAGGTGTTCGCGGTGCGGACGGTGCTCGCCGCGGACCGGCGCACGCAGGGGTTTGCCGTGGTGTCGCAGCAGGACCTCGTCGAGCGGGCCCGATCCGTTGACCTGTTCCGAAACCAGGACCGTACCCGGCGCCGCCACGGTGAAGGCGCCGAGGTCGAACACCTTGTGGTGCAGAGAGCACAGCGCGAGGCCGTTGTCCTCCTGATCGGGCCCGCCGGCCTGGTGCCACCGGATGTGAGCCGCTTCGAGCGCGAGCGTCACGTTGCCCATACGCAGGTCGAGGTCGCACACCGCGCAGCAATAGCCGTAGGTCTGCAGCACGCGATGGCGGAAGGCCGGGTCGCGCCGCTTGCGCGTCACGGTCTGGGTGTCGAGCGACAGGCCCGTCGCCGCGAGCACGTCTTCGTGAACCGTCTCGGGAAAGTGGGCATCGAGCAGCCGACGCCCGATCTCGCGCACGAGCGCCGGGTCACGCTGCAGCAAGGTCCGGACGTCGGCGCGGAAGTGTCCTTCGGCGTGCAGGCTGCGCAGCGACTGCTTCGTCGGTCGCTTGCCGTTCTTGCCCAGGGGGATGGGGGTGTCGGCGCGGACTTCCCACAGGCCGTCGCGCTGCAGGTGCCAGAAGGGCAGCTCGGGCGCGGGCGTGCGCGGCGGCCCGAAGTCACGCAGCAGTTCGCCGAGCTTGCGCTCACACACCTCGTAGGAGATCGACAGTTCGCCGCGCGACATCTCGCCCAACGCCAGCAACAGAAGCAGTGGCTTGTGCGGCGCACGCTCCTCACCCTTCTGCCAGACGCGCAGGGCGTCGACGCGTTCGAGCAGTTCCGCGCGCTTCATCGTGACTCCTTCGCGCCGATGCAGAGCAGCTCGCGCGCCGTGCGGTGGAACAGTCGCCCGTTCGCATACGACACCGAGTTGGCCGTCCACGTCGCGCCATCGGGCCCCAGATCGCTGAGCGCCAGGAACGCGCGCTGGTCGAACGGCCCGCGGCCCGCGTCGAGCACGTAGACCGCGCCGCTCGCCAGCGTGAACCACAGCCGCTCGCCGACTCGCGTCGGCGAGCCGTTGAAGACCCAGTCCCAGCCGTCCCAGTGGCTGCGGTCGTCGCCGGTGACCTCTTCACCGCGGCTGTTGATCGCGCGCGCCTGCCGCGGAGTGCGCCATGTGTAGACGTCCTTGTCGCCATCGCGCGTCGTCGTGGTGGGCACTTCCAGATACTCGACACGATCATCGCCCGCATCGTCGCCGACGGTCACCCGCGCGAACGAGTAGGCCGGACCGATGGTCGGCTTGCCCCACGCGGTCGCGTAACACTGGAAGAACACTGCGCCGTTCGCCGCGTGCATCGAGTAGCGCGCCGGGAACACGCCCTTGTCCAGGCTGGTTCCTTTGGTGGTGCTCCACTTGCCGGTCGTCTGGTCGAACGTAGTCGTGGTCACGTCGCGCACGAGCGAGATCGCGCGCAGCTCCTTGCCCGTGTGCACGTCGAGCACGACGAGCGCGTCGTGCGGTTCCTTGAGCAGCCAGTAGGCGAACCGCCCGTCGCTGGCCATGGTCTGCAGCGACGCCTCGTGGTTGCCGCGTGGATCTTCGTAGCGCCAGACCCGTTGGCCGGCGTGTCCACCCGTGACGCGCGTCAGTGAAAGGCCGACTGGGCGTTCGGGCACGTCGTGCGGGCCGCCGCGCGCGTGCAGCAGACACGGACCTGTGTCGGTCGCGACCAGCGTCGGCGCGTTGTAGTGCGTGAGCGCGTCGTCGCTGCGCCACAGTTCCTTGCCGGTGACGGCGTCGAGGCCGATCAGGAAGTGCCAGCGCGTGGTCTGCTTGCCTTGGGTGTCGCCACCGACCTTGCGCGGTTCCATGTGCACGAACGTCTTGGCACCTTCGCCACGGGACGGATCGTCGAGCAGGAACGGCTCGAACTGCTTGTTGAACGGGCCGTCGCAGGTGGGTTCGAAGTCGCGTTGCCACACGAGTTCGCCGGCGTGGGTGTAGCAGGCCACGCGGCCGCCCGCGTTGGTGAACCAGACGTGCTGCGCGTCGGCGACCGGCGACGCGCTGGTCGCGTCCGAGAACGGGTAGCTGTAGATCGACGGCGCCGTGCCTTCGATGCGCCGCGTCCACAGCAGTTCGCCGGTGCCGGCGTCCAGGCAGTGCGCGTCGATGTGTTTGCCGACGACCTTGCGCTTCTCGATCGCGTGCGCGTACTTCGCCGCGTCCTCTAGCGACAAGCCTTCGCCGGTCCAGGGCGCCATCGTCGCGACGAACACCCGGTCGCCGACGACGGCGATGCCGCCCTGGCCGGTCTCGGGCAGCGGCGTGCGCCAGACGATGTCCTCGCCGGTCGTCGCCGAGAAGCGCAGCGGCGGTTGTGGTCCGGTCGCGGTCCAGTTGCCGGCGGGGCCGGGGCCCATCGGCCAGTCCTGAGCGGGGGCGAGGGAGAGGGTGAGGCCGAGGCCGAGGAGGGCCGCTGCGATGCGGAGTCGCATCGCAGCAGTCTATTGGGTCGGTTCGACGGTCACAGTCGCGTCGTCGGCTCGGCCTCGCTCTGCGCCTTGCGGCTGGCAAGGGGCATGGCATAGTCTCCGGCCCACCGCGTCCCTGAAGGAGGCTGCTTTGCTCCGCGCTCTCGCCACGCTCCTGCTCGCGTCGACGACCCTCGCGGTCGCAGGGCACGCGCAGCAGGACTTCGCCGCCTTCCGCCAGTCCGTCGAGATGCGCTTGCGCGCGCACCCGTTCTTCTCGCGCGTGACCCTGACGCTGGTGGAGCAGCCGCCGTTCCTGTTCTGCATCGAGCGGCCGACCGTCGACGAGAAGGACTACGAAAAGGTCGTGACGCTGGGCTTCCTGCCGCACCTGCAGGAGCTGATGCAGCAGTTCGAGCAGGACTATCGTCAGCCCGCGGGATTGAAGCTTCGCGCCGAAGCCGGCGGTTACGCGCTCGCGGTCCTCGCGAATGCCGGCAGCTACCTGAACTTCCGCACCGCGATCGGCGATCCGTCGCTGGCGCTGGCGCGCGCCCATTACACGCCCGATCTGCAGATCGCGGTCACCTACATCGACGCGTTCGCGCGGCAGAACACCAAGCGGGAAGAGCTGCACTCGCTGCTGCACGAGTTCGTGCACGCGCTGCAGCACGCCCACTCGAGCGACGGCACCATGCCCAAGCCCGTGTGGTTCAACGAAGGCCTCGCGGACTACCGCTCCGCGTGCACACACATGAGCGCGTCGCTGCGCCAGCCGCCGCTGCAGGACAACCATCTTCGCGCCCTCGCGTTCGGCTACGCGCACCCCGGCGGCAAGCTGTACGTCGCGCCGCTCGTCGACCTCGTGGGCGCCACTTCGTACCAGCAGGTGCTCGAGCTGGCGAAGAAGCGCAACGGCGGCGAGGTGCCGGCCGGGGCGCTGCTCGGCATGTTCTACTCGCAGGCCGAGATGTTCGTGCGGTTCCTGCACGAAGGCGTCGGCGGTGTGCACCGCGATGCATTCCTCCGCTACTTGCAGGCCGCACAGCGCGGTGAAGCAGGTCTGGCGACGTTCCTGAAGGCGTTCGACCTGCAGGCGGATCCCGAGCTGCGTGCGCTCGACGCGCAGTTCCGCGCGTGGCTCGACGAGGTGCTGCGCAAGCAGTACCCGAACCTGCCCGATCTCAAGGCCGGTGCCGTGGCCGCGAGCGGCGTCGTGCCGATGTCGCCGCCGTCCGCGTTCGACCTCGCGGGGCTCGGCTGGCGGGCGGAGGACTTCGCCGAACGTGTCGACGGTGCGCGAAGGCGATGTGCGCTCGGGGACTATGAAGGCGCGCTGCAGATGCTGCCGACGGTCGTCGACGCGCCCGCCGACCGCGCCGAGTTCGTGGCGCGCGAACGCGCACGGGTCGTGGCGCTGCTCGAGATGCGCGCGGCTGCGCTCGAAGACCTGCAGAACGGCAAGCGCCAGCTGTCGTTCGAGTACGGCGGCGAACGCAAACGCGCCAAGGTACTCGGCAGCGAAGGCGGCGAGCTGATCGTGGAGATCGGCAAGGAGCAGATGCGCGTTCCGCTGACGGTCATGAAGCCGGTCGTGCTCAAGGTCGAAGCCGGCCGCCTGGAGCGCCTGAAGGGCGCCGACAAGTGGTTCGAGGTGTGGACCCGGTGGCTCGAGGGCGAGAGCAAACGCCGGCTCGCCGGGCTGCTCAAGCTCGACTACACGACGATGGTCCCGCTGCGCGAGGACCTCGACGAAGAGCTGACGGAGGGTCGCGGTGAGGTTACCGCGGCCGTGGTCGAGTTGCTGCAACTGCCGCAAGACGATGACCCCGACGTCGCGGCGACTGCGCTCGCGCGCCTGCAGGAGCTCGTGCGGCAGCATGGCGAATCGCCGCTGCTGCAGCGCCGCAAGCCCGCCATCGACCGCCTGGCGAAAGCCTACGCCGAACGCGCGTTCCGTGTCTCTGATCCGCGGGCGCTCGAGATCCACGGCGACGCCAAGATCGACGCCGAAGGGCGGCTCGCCGTCGAATACCGCGACTCTGGCGCGGCGCCCAGTGCCGACTTCGCGGCGCTGAAAGACCAGGAGAAGTTGCCGTTCGAGTCGCCGAAGATCGCCTATTCGGGGCCGAGCGGTCTGTTGCCGACGTCAGGCGGATGGAAGCTCGTCGGGTCGTCCTGGCTCAGCTGGAGCGTGCCGCTCACGGGCAGCCAGACCATCGAGGTGGACTTCGTGCTCGACGGCGACTTCGTGCCCGACTTCGGGGTGGGGGTCGCCGCGGGGCCGGGCCACATGATGTTCGTCATGCCGACCGGCGGGGTGCAGGTGTTCGACGTCGAAACCCAGGTGATGGACGCGGTCGGTGGTGGCGCGCAGTTGATCGTCGGTAAGACCCACAAGCTGCGCATCGAGCACGACGGCAAGAAGGTGATGCGCGTCTCCGTCGACGGCAAGGAGACCGCGGCCGTCACCGACGTCGGTCGCATGGTGAGCGGCGATCTCTACCTCGGGGTCAATTCGAGCTCGGCGGCGAAGATCGTGCGCCTCGCGATCCGCGGCAAGCCCGACCCGCACGATCCGCAGGCCGTGCGCGACCGCTACGTGGCGCTCGTGCTGGACGAGCTCTGGAAGCGCTGACGGCCGGGTGGGGCGTGGGCGCGCTCGCGCGCTTCAGTTCTTTCTGAGTCCCAGCTTGGCCAACTGCGCCGCGAACGGATTCGCTGCCGCCTCACCCTGCTTGGGGCCGTAGTCGCGCGGCGCGGGCGCGCTCGGTCGCTGGCCGGGTCGCTGGCCTGGACGCGAACCGCCGCGATGACCGCCTGCGGCGCCGCCACCGCCGCCACCGGCCGCCGGCCGCACGCCGCCCTCGACGCGTTCACCCATCTTCATCGTCAGGGCGATGCGCTGGCGCGCGACGTCGATGCTGACGACCTTGACCTTGACGACCTGGCCGGCCTTGACGACTTCGCGCGGATCTTCGACGAAGCGGTCGGCGAGCTGGCTGATGTGCACGAGGCCGTCCTGGTGCACGCCGATGTCGACGAACGCGCCGAACGCGGTGACGTTGGAGACGACGCCTTCGAGCACCATGCCTTCCTGCAGGTCGGCGATCTGTTCGACGCCGTCGGCGAACGCCGCGGTCTTGAACTCGGGGCGCGGGTCGCGGCCGGGCTTCTCGAGTTCGGCGAGGATGTCGGTGACGGTCGGCACGCCGAAGGTGTCGTCGACGAAGTCCTCGGGGCGCAGCGTGCGCAGCGCGTCGCGGTTGCCCAACAGGCCGCGCACGTCGCGCCCGGTCTTGGCGAGGATGCGTTCGACAACGGGATAGGCCTCGGGGTGCACCGAGCTGGCGTCGAGCGGGTTCTCGCCGCCGGGGATGCGCAGGAAGCCCGCGCACTGTTCGAACGCCTTGGGGCCAAGGCGGCTGACCTTCAGCAGCTCCTTGCGCGTCGCGAACGGGCCGTTGGCGTCGCGATGGCTGACGATGTTCTTGGCGAGCGTCGAGTTGAGGCCGGCGACGCGGCTCAGCAGCGCTTCGCTGGCGGTGTTGAGGTCGACGCCGACGTGGTTGACGCAGTCCTCGACGACGGCGTCGAGGCTCTTGGCCAGCTTGCTCTGGTTGACGTCGTGCTGGTATTGGCCGACACCGATCGCCTTGGGATCGATCTTGACCAGTTCGGCCAATGGGTCCTGCAGGCGGCGCGCGATCGACACGGCGCCGCGCAGTGACACGTCCATGTCGGGGAACTCACGCGCGGCCAGTTCGCTGGCCGAGTAGACCGAGGCGCCGGCTTCGCTGACGACGAGCTTCTGCATGCCCAGTTCGGGCAGCTGACGGATCAGCTCGGTGGCGAGCTTGTCGGTCTCGCGCGAGGCGGTGCCGTTGCCGATCGAGACCAGGGCCACCTGGTGCTGCTTGCACAAGAGGCCCAGCGTGCGCAGCGAGCCCTCCCAGTCGTTGCGCGGCACGTGCGGGTAGATCGCGGTGGTGGCCAGCACCTTGCCGGTGCGGTCGACGACGGCGACCTTGACGCCGGTGCGCAGGCCCGGGTCCAGGCCCAGGATCGCCTTGGGGCCCGCGGGCGCGGCGAGCAGCAGATCGCGCAGGTTGGCGGCGAACACGTTGATCGCCTCGGCTTCGGCGCGTTCGCGCAGCGTCGCGAAGTGCTCGCTCTCGAGGTGCAGCGCGATCTTGGCCTTGAAGGCGAGGCGCGCGGTGTCGGCGAGCCACTTGTCGGCGGGGCGGCTGCGCTCGGCGATGCCGAAGCGCTCCATCACGAACAGCTGGCCGCGGCCGTTCGGATCGTCGGTCAGCGGCGCCGGCTCGTCGGCCTCGGGCACGTGCATGCCCAGGCAGGCGTCGAGGAAGCCTTCCTTGCGGGCGCGGAAGATCGCCAGCGCGCGGTGGCTCGGCACGTGCGCGAGCGGCTCGTCGTGGCGGAAGTAGTCGCGGTAGCGCTGCGCCTGCAGATCCTCTTCCTTGCCCTTGGCGACCTTGGTGACGACCAGGCCGTCGTGCTCGAGCCAGCCGCGCAGGCGCGCCAGCAGCTCGGCGTCCTCGGCGAAGTCCTCCATCAGGATGTAGCGTGCGCCTTCGAGCGCGGCGGCCGCGTCGGCGACGCCCTTCTCGCCGTCCACGAACGTCGCGGCGATCGCTTCGGGGCTCTGCGTCGGATCGGCGAGCAGGCTCTTGGCCAGCGGCTCGAGGCCGGCTTCGCGCGCGATCATCGCCTTGGTGCGGCGCTTCTGCCGGTAGGGCAGGTAGAGGTCCTCGAGCGCCTGCTTGGTGTCGGCGCCGGCGATCGCCTTGCCCAGCTCGGGCGTCATCTTGCCCTGTTCGACGATGCTGGCCACGATCGCCGCGCGGCGTTCTTCGAGCTCGCGCAGGTAACCGAGGCGTTCCTCGAGGTTGCGCAGCTGGGTGTCGTCGAGGCCGCCGGTCACTTCCTTGCGGTAACGGGCGATGAACGGAACGGTCGAACCTTCGTCGAGCAGCTTGACCGCGGCGGCGACCTGCTCGGGCCGCGCGGACAGTTCGGTGGCGATGCGGACTTCGATGGATGCGGACACGAAACCCCCTCCGGGCGTGATGTCGGGCGTGATGGTGTGAGCGCGCCGCCTGACCGCGGCGCGGTCCGACAAGGTAGCGACGGGATGTCGCGCGGGAAGCGTCGTGTCTGTGAACATCGCGGTGAACATCGCGCGGCAAACCCCGTGGCGGCGTCTGCCTTGTGATGGTGGACCGCACGGCCCATGCTCGGCGCCTCGATCCCTCCCACGGAGAAGCTCATGGCGACGATGCGTGCGGTGCAGGTGGCGAAAGCCGGTGGTGCGTTCGAACTGGTGCAGCGTGAGGTGCCCAAGCCCGGTCCCGGCGAGATCCGGGTGAAGGTCGAGGCCTGCGGCATGTGCCACAGCGATCTGTTCGTGAAGTCGGGTGCGTTCCCGGGGCTGACGTTGCCGCGCGTGCCCGGGCACGAGATCGCGGGCCGCATCGACGCGGTTGGCGACGGCGTCCAGCGCCTGCAGGTCGGCCAGCGCGTCGGCGTCGGCTGGTACGGCGGCCACTGCGGGCAGTGTGACGCGTGCCGCGCCGGCGACTTCCTCAACTGCGAGGAGCATCGCATCACCGGCATCTCGTTCGACGGCGGTTACGCCGAGTACGCGGTCGTGCCCGCGGCCGCGGTGGCGCGCATCCCCGACGGCATCGAGGCGGCGGCGGCCGGCCCGCTGCTGTGCGCGGGCATCACCACGTTCAACGCGCTGCGCAACAGCGGTACGCGGCCCGGTGACACGGTCGCCGTGCAGGGCATCGGCGGCCTCGGCCACCTGGCGATCCAGTTCGCCAACCAACTCGGTTTCCGCACCGTGGCCCTGTCGAGCGGCAGCAGCAAGGAGGCGCTGGCGCGCGAACTCGGCGCGCACGACTACGTCGACACCAGCAAGACCACGGCGGCCGAAGGACTGCAGGAGCTCGGCGGCGCACACCTGGTGCTGGCCACCGCGCCGCACGCCGACGCGATCGCGAGCACGGTCGACGGGCTGCGCGCGCGTGGCAAGCTGTTGATCGTGGCGGCGCCGATGGAGCCGATCTCGGTGTCGGCGTTCGCGCTGCTCAGCGGCAAGACCGTCGCCGGCTGGCCCAGCGGCACGGCGATCGACGCCGAGGCGACGATGCAGTTCAGCGCCCGCACGGGCGTGTTGCCGCGCATCGAGAAGTTCCCGCTCGAACAGGCCGAGGAGGCCTACGCGAAGATGATGGGCAATCACGTGCGATTCCGCGCGGTGCTCGTGCCCTGAGGCGGACGCGCGCCGGGCTCGCGCCACCTTTCGCCGTGACGGTCGCGAAGTCGGCTACTATCGCCCGGCCATGCGGCCACTCCATCTCGCTGTTCTCTCCCTGATCGGCGCCGGCTTCGTCCCGGCACAACAGGTCCTGACCGTCGCCGCGAGCGGTGGCGCGATGTTCACCGACATCGGCTCCGCCGTGGCTGCTGCCAGCAACGGCGACGTGCTGCTCGTCGCGGGTGGCACCTACGCGCCGTTCACGATCAACGGCAAGTCGCTGACGATCCTGGCGAACGGCTCGATGGTGTTCGCACCCGGGTCCTCGCCGACGCCGGTGCCACCTTCGGTGACCATCGAGAACCTGGCCGTCGGGCAACGCGTGCACATTCTCGGCCTGTCGACGATGGGCTTCTCACGGGCGCCCGCGCTCGCGCTGGTCCGCAACAACCAGGGCAGTGTCTGGTTGCACGACATGTTCTGTGACGCGTTCGGCTCGCCGGCGCTCGTTGTCGAGAACAGCATCGACGTCGTGATCGAGAACGGCTTGCTGCAGGCCAATCGCGCGGCGGCGTTGCCCAGTGGTGTGCCCGTGCCGGTGCCGGGTATGCGGGTCACGGCGAGCAGCGTGTACGTCTACGACTGCGAAGTGCGGGGTTCGACGGGCTTCCTCAGCGGCGGTGGATTCCCGACTCCGACCGCGGCTGCCGACGGCGGTGACGGCATCGAGGTGGTCGGCAGCCTGGTGACGATCGAAGGGGGGCGCATCAGCGGCGGCAGCGGGATCACCCTGTATGCGCCGGCGTGCAACCAGGGCGGCAACGGTGGCGACGCGGTCCAGATGTATGCGAACGGAGCCAACACGCCGACCGTTCGCCTGCGCAACGTCACGCTGCAGGCGGGCTCGGCCAGCCTGAACACCTGCCCGGGCACCGTGAGCAACGGCATGCAACTCAATGTGCTCAGCGGGACACCGATCCTCGACCCAGGGGTCGAGCGCCTGCTGCACGGCCCGGCCGGGATCTTCGGGCCGACCGTCGTTGCGCTCGAAGTCGATGGCGCTGCGGGCGACGTCGCGTTCGTGTTCGCAGGGCTGCCCGGCCCCAGCGTGTATCTCGGCGGTCTGCCGCTGCACCTCTATCCGCCGTTCATCACTTTGGGCTTCGTCACGATGGGTGCCACCGGCCGCGGCACGTTGAACGTGCCCGTGATGGGCCTTGGCCCATCGTCGCCGCCGATAGTCTTCGCCTTGCAGGCGCTCGTGCTCGACCCGAACCTCGGCGCGTTCGCCACCAACCCGCGGTCGCTGCTCGTGCGCTGATCGCGCGGTCTCTGCGTCAGCCGTCGCCGTCACCCGTCGCCGAAGACCGCCTCGAGCGATTCTGCATCGAGGATGCGATCTGCCCAGTGG
>CAYMPV010000037.1:0-62521 GCA_964392305.1 uncultured candidatus Brocadiaceae bacterium | reverse complement strand
GACATCGCTCCCTGTCTGTGGCAAGAAGCACCCTCCCGATGACAGCTGACCCGAAAAAACCTGCGAGGCTACGGCCCCATCAAAGCCAGCAGTTCCGTCTCAGCGCCCACCCGAAGCCGCCCCGCGCGCCTCCCACTCGTGCACGAGCCGCAACTGCAGATCGCGCCCGATGCGCGGCGCGATGCGACTGGCCAACTCATCGGCCAGCGCCGCGGGCGGCGGGGCATTCGCGCCGAGCCGCAGCGTGATCGCCACGTGGTCGCCGTGTTCGATCGCCTGCACGTCGACCAACCGCACACCACTCGGCAGATGGCCCGCCACTGCAGCATGGCAATCGTCGCGCAGGTCCAGCACACCGCCGACGTGGGTGCGTGAGTTCAGGTGCACCGCCAACGCGAGGGACAGCACGATGAACCCGTTGCCGAGCCAGCGCAGCCAGCGCACGCCGCCTCGGTTGTTGCGCACGCCGACGGCCCACAGGCTGAAGGTCGCGGCCAGCACGATCGCCACCATGTTGGTGAAGAACAGCAGGAACGCGCCGTACGACAACTGCAGTTCGCCGCGCGCGGCCGCGAGCCCAGAGGTCGCGATCGGCGGCACCAGCGACGCGGCGATGGCGACGCCTGGCAACGCCGCGAACAAGCCCGGCCGTGAACTGGCGTAGGCCGCGGCCAGCCCCGAGACGAACGCGACGACCAGATCGAGCACGCCGGGCCAACCGCGGCCGATCATCTCTTCGGTCATCGTGAAGCGACCGTTGCAGAACCCGATCAACAGCGCGAGCAAGAACGCGGTGCCGACGCCGAGCGCGATCGTGCGCATCGCCAGACGGGCCAGCATGGTGTTGCCCTGCACCAGGGCCAACCCCAACCCCATGATCGGCGTCATCAGCGGCGCGACCAGCATCGCGCCGATGATCACGGCCGCCGAATTCTGCAGCAGCCCCATCGCTGCGATCATCGAAGCCAGGCTGATCAGGGCCACGAAGTCGAAGTTCCACGACGAGTTCGACTGCACGCGCTGGGTGAGGTCGACGCGCGTGGTGCGATCGAGCTGCGGCACGAACCGCTGTAGGAACGCTTCGCACTGGCTGCGCAGACGATGGCCGGCCGGCAGTCCCTCACGCAGCACGATCACCGGCACGTCGGTGAGCTGACGGCACAGGCGGCCCGCCATGGTGCCGTGGAAACGCGTACCGAGCACGCTGGTCGCGGTCGCCGCGACCACCAGCAGCTGGGCCTTGCCGTCCTTGACAGCGGTAGTCACGCCGTTCAGACGCTGTTCGTCGATCACCACGCGCCGGGCCACTTCGCCGTGTTCGTCGCCGAGCGCGCCGCGCAGCACGCGATCGAGTTCGCGCCCACCGACCGACTCGGCATCGGTGCCGATCGGCGGTTCGACGAACACGGCCTGCACGGCGCCGGCACTCGGCGCGAGCTGCCGCGCGAACTTCAGCGCGCCGCGCGCCCGATGCACTTCACCGGCCGGCACGGCGATGCGTTCGAACTTCGCCGGCAGCTCGTCGACCATGCGCACCACGGCGATCCGGCACGTGACCAGCGGCACGAGTTCTTGACCGATCCGGTTGCCCCACTCGTCGCGAGGATCACATCGATGCAGCAGCAGGATCAGCAGGTCGGCGGCGACATCCTTGCGCACCCTGGCGCGCAACTCCGCGGTCGGCTGCGTGGGATCGAGGAACTCGCAACGCACCGGCACCTTCGGCGCGGCGACCGCTGCCGCATCGCCGGGCTCTGCGTCGCCACCTTCGGGCGTGCCGCGCTCACCCGCCTCCGGCTGCTTGTCGGCCGGTTCGCCGGCGGCGACGAAGTGGAACCCGGCGGTCTGGCCGACGGCGTTGCGGATCTGTGCCAGCGCCTTGACCCGAACCTGTTCGATGTCCTTCAGCGCGACCAGCAGCAGGACCTGCTCGGCATCGGCTGCGGCCAGCAGCAGCGACATCGACACCTGCGCGGGCACGTTGCATGCGGGATCGAACAGCGCGACGACGTTCATTGGGCCGCGGAGGATACCGAGCCGGGTGCCGCGCACGAACAGACACGCGACGAAGACCCGGTCAGAAGCCGAACCGCGCCCACAGAGCGTTGCTGAGGTCGAAACCGACCGGCGACGCGGTCGGCAGGTAGAACGCCTGCAGCGCGACGTCGAGACCGGCGAGCTGCGGCACGTTGGGCAGCGGCACGAGCAGTTGCCACGAGGTCGTCGTCGTCGTGTTGAGCATCGCCCAGTTGCTGAGGTCCCACCACGCGTCGCAGCCGACGACGCCGAAGTTGTACGGCAGCGCGGGCTGCCGGCTGAGCGCGAGGATGCCGTTGGCTCCGGCCGGACAATCGCGGCCCTCGATGGTCACGGTCTGGCCGAGCAGCGGGCGCGTCATGCCGAGCTGCGGCAACCATGGTCCTTGTCCACACTGCACGGGGATCTGCGACACGCTCGCGAGCAGTTTGCCGGAGATGAGCTGCCAGCCGCCGGTCGTCGGCCCGATGCCGCTGGTGCTCGCGGCTGGATCGCCGAGGAGAAGGTCGCCGTAGCCGTCCTGGTCGATGTCGCCGGCGCCCGCGACGACCTGACAATGAAGTCGCGAGGTGCCGAGCCAACGCGCGAGCATGCGACCGCTGCCGCCGGAGACGAAGTCGACAGCATGGCCGGAGCCGGGGTTGTTGTTGTTGCGCAGTGAGAAATCGTCCCAACCGTCGGCGTCGAGATCCCCGACCACTGCGAACTGGCCGTTGCCGCCGACGACCGTGCGAATCAGGCCGCCCGTGGTCGTCGAGTAGACGCGCACCGTGCCCGGATCGCCGATCAGCAGTTCGTTGCGGGCGTCGCCCGCGAAGTTGCCGGCGCCGAGGCAGGTCGTGTTCAGGGTGACGATGTTGCGAAGCACCTGCGGCGGCGAGCTGCGCACGATCTGGACGGAGTTGCCGTTCGCGATCGCCACCTCGACGACGCCGTCCCCGTCGATGTCGCCGAGCGTGAGGAACGCACTCGGGCCGAAGCCGAGCGACAGCGCACCGGGCAGCAACGCGCCATTCGCGCCGGACATCCGCCACTGGGTGTAGTTGCCGTTGTTGTAGGTGACGACGGCCAGGTCGGCGCGATTGTCGGCGTCGACGTCACCTATCGGCGCGGCCCCACGCAGATCCAGCCCGCTGGTCTGCCACAGGATCGTGGCCGTCGCGCCCGAGATGGCGACGAGATCGCCGGTGCGATTGACGACGACGTCGGGCGTACCGTCGCCATTCATGTCTCCGGCACTGAACAAGATGCTGTCACCGATGGCGCCCGGCACCGGACTGATGAGGTCGCGGGATGCGAACGTGGCGCCGGACACCAGATGGATGCGGCCGTTTCCTGCAAGGGGGCTGCTGACGAGCAAGTCGGGCACCATGTCGCCGTCCATGTCGGCGGCGCCGGCGACCCGTTCCCCCGTGCGGCCGTTCACGACCGGTCCGAACACCGTCGTGAGGGCGCGTTGGGCCGGCGCGACTGCCATGAGCAAGCAGGAACTGAGAACGAGCGTGGCCGGGTTCATGGGGCCCATGGTCCAGGCCCTGGCGCCTCGCGCAAGTGCGCAAACCCGCCTGCAGCCTGCCGCTCGCGAGGCTTCTCGAGCGCGGGCCGGCAGGAAGGCTCGATGGCAAGGGGCTTACGAACGCGCCTTCGGGTCGACGCCGGGGCTTGTGCCCCCCCCCGCGACCGCGAACATGCGCCGATGCGCGCCCACTCCGCGAACGGACGATGGCTCGTCGGCGTCGCGCTGCTGGCGCTGATCGCGGCGATGCTCGTGCTGTTCCGGTCTCCGCGGGTCACGCCGGAGCCGGTTGTCGCCAGCGACCCGACGCAGCGGAGCCAGACATCCGCGCAGCAGGGTGACGTTGCTTCGCTCCCCGATACAACGCTCGCCGATACAACGGTGCGCGAGACCAGCACAGGGCGTGAGTCTGCGCCGCCGACCCTGCGGGTGTATGGCACGGTGACGCGCGGCGGCACGGCGCTGGCCGACAGGCGCGTCTGGCTGTTCGATCCGCGCGCACGGGATGTGCTCGAGATCCTCACCGACGGCCGTGGCGCGTGGGCGTTCGCCGTATCGCCGGGCAGCTACCTCGTGCACGTGCCGTTCGCCGAGACGCAGAATCGCGAACCCGGCTCTTTGATCCAGCACGACCACATGGCGGCGACACGCAGCGCCGTGGTGAAGACGGAATCGGTGCGCCTGCAGTTCGATCTCCCATCGTGCGTGCTCACCGTTCGCGCCGTCGATGCGGGCACCCTTGTCGGCATCGCCTTCGCGACGATCTCTGTCGGCAGGTCAGCGCGGCGACGATCGGTCACCACCGACGCCGGCGGCTTCGCGCGCTTCGAGGACCTGAAGAATGGCGCACTGACCGTGTCCGGTTTCAAACGCGGTTTCAGGTCGAGCTCAATACTGGTCGAACTCGACGACAAGGACGCGTCGCAGACCGTGCTACTCGGACTCGAGGGCGTGGGCGCGGTCGACCTGCATTGGGTCGACGAGCGCCGGCAGCCCATCGAAGTCCCGTTGATGCCCTTGAAGTTGGTCTCCGTCGACGACGGCAAGACTTCACCGGTGGGCGTGCTGATCGCCCCGGAGCACATCCGCGACGGCTGGATCAAACCAGAACAAGACCGGTTGACCTGGACCGAGCTGTCGCCGGGCCGCCACCGGTTGCTGATCGCCGACGAATCCGGCGACGACATCGAACGCTATCAGCCGGTCGGACCGATCTCGTTGGATTTCGACGTGCCGGCGGGCCAGGTCACGAGCATCGACCTTGCCGTGCAACGACGCGCCAGCGTGCGGCTGCGAGGCAGGTCGCACGATCACACCGCCCCAGTGACGCTGACGGTTGAGCGGCTCGATTCCCAGCGGGGTCCGCGCCGGGTCCTGCCGACGAAGTGGCAACAGGAGCAGGGCACGGACACAGCAGGCTTCGACGGCCACCTGATTCCGGGCGTCTACACGCTGCGGTTCGAGCAAGGCACCAGGCGGCACCGCGAGTCACTCGTCGTCGGCAGCGAGAACATCGAACGCACCTACGAACTGCCGTGGTGACCGCTCACCGCGTGCGCCCCGGCGCCCGCAACTCGATCTCGGCGATGCGCAGCTCCGGCCCCCACGTGGCGATGCCGATGCGCTCCCGCCCCAGGATCGCGCGGATCGGCGCCTGCTCGAACAGCACCTGCGAACCCAGCCGCACCGTCAATCGCCCGCCGAAGTAGAGCAGTTCGAGCTGCGTCGGCTTCTTGTCGTTCACCTCGTAGGGCAACGCGTCGCTCTGGTAGACGAGCCGGTCGTAGCGTTCGAGCCGCGCCTGCACCTTGTCGCCGCGCGGATCGAGGATCAGGGTCCAGCCGCCCAGACCGTCCTGCAGGCCATCGCCCTGCAGGATCACGCACATCTTCGGCGGCGGACCGCCGGCTTCGAGGTCGATCGTGAGCCGGAACGCGTCGACGTCCTTGGTCGCCTTCTCGGGCAGCCACGCGAGGTTCGACGGCGAGTCCTTGGGAAAGCCGGGGCGCACGGTGTACTTGCGCCACTGCACGCCGCGGTCGGTCGAGCCGCCTTCGATCGCCTGGTTACGCACGCGCCAGGTGCCGACGGTGCTGTCGAGTTTGCGATGCGCACCCGCGGTCTTGCCCTTGACCAGGAAGCGCGACTGCCAGCGTTTGCCGTCGGGCGTCTCGATCAGGTTGGACTTCTGCTTGGGCGGTTCGACGTCGGTGCGCCAGCCCGGCAGCGGCATGCCGTTGCGCTGCGCGATCGCGAGGCTGAAGCCCGAGCCGCCGTTGCGGTTGTGGATCTTGAGCAGCACCTTGCTGCGCCCGGGCTGCAGCGTGACCCGGAAGCTGATCGCGTCTGGCAGCTTCGTGCGCCAGTCGGGTCGCCACGGGCCGTAGGGCCCACCGTCGGCGTCGAACTTGCCGATCAGCTGGTCGGCGACGAACAGCGTCACGTCGTCGTCGCCGCGAATGTGGAACCAGACGTCGGTCTGCTGCTCCACGCGCACGTGGGTCAGCGCGTAGAAGGCGCTGTCGTCCATGTACGAGAAGTGGAACTCGCTCCAACCCGCCTTCTCGACGGTGACCGGCTTGGGCCCGGGCCGCCGCCACGTCGGGTTGTTGTTGATGCTCTCGTAACGCTTGTCGAGGTCGATCTCGAGCTCGGGCGGAAAGCGGAACGCGTCGGGGTCGATGCCCTGCTTCTTGAACGGGCCGATCACCCACCAGTCCTGCACCACACCGAGTTCGAGCGTGTAGTCGTCGACCTTGGCGTCTTCACCGTCGAGGCGCGTCGCCATCGTGTCGCGCGGCACCGGTGACCCGGGCGCCTCCTCGAGCGCGGCGACCGACGACGAACGGCGCGCGGCCTTCTGTTCGAGCCGGATCGCGTCGAGGTCCTGCGGCAACAGCGGCCAGCGGAACTCACGCAGGTCGGCGAACGCGGACTCGCCGAACGCTTCGACGAGATGGAACGCGAACGCCCTGGCCAGGGTCGGCGCGCGGCCGTCGTCGACCTCGCGGTCGCGGTAGTCGCGGAAGAACTTGCGGTAGCGCTGCCACTCGTAGCCTTCGCCGCTCTTGCCGTACTTCTGGATGAAGTGCACGAAGAAGCCGGCGCTGGGCCCGTAGTTGGGGATGCGCCAGTACTCGAGGTCGCGCTGCAGGTAGTCACCCAGGAAGGCGCGCTGCGCGATGCCGAAGGCGCCGCGGGCCTGCGCGATCTGGCCGAGTTCGTGGTATGCGAACGCCGCGCCGAAGTCGGCGAGACCCTCGCGCATGCCGCCGTAGACGGGCCTGGTGTCGTCGATGCAGTGCGTCAGTTCGTGATAGAACAAGCCGCCGTCGACGCGCAGCTTGTCGGCCTTGGGATCGGCGCGGCCGATGTCGACGATCTTGCCGCCGCCGACACCGCCGCCGAACTCCCACAGCTCCTTGAAGTAGACGGTGACGCGATCGCCTTCGGGGTTGGGCACACGGCCGAACAGGTCGGTCAGGTAGAGATACGCGAGGTCGAAGCGCAGCAGGCTGTCGGCGGGGATGCCGTCGATCAGGTCCCTGGGCCCGATCATCACGAAGCGGTGGCTCTGCCGCGAAGCAGTGCGCAACCAACATGGATGGTTGCGCGCGGCGTCGGCCTCGGCGCGTTGCTCGGGCGGCACGTCCTGCAACCAGGCGCGTTCGATCTCACGCCGCGCCGTCGCGGCCTCCTCGCGCAGTTCCGGCGTGAACTCGATCGTGCGCACCAGCTCACGCGCCACCGGACGCTGCTTCTCGTTCTTGGCCAACGCGACGCCGAACGTGAGCCGTTCGGATTCGTCTCGGTGCGCGGCGACGAGCCGATCGACCTCGGCCTGCTGTTCGGCGGTGAGCGCAAACACCTTCTCGGCGATCGCGTCCCGATCCTTGGTGACGCGCTGCGCGTCGCCGAGCGCCCCGAGCACGGCCCGGTCGGCGTCTTCCTGCAGCGCACCGCCGACCTCGTCGAGCAGCACCAACGCGCCGAACAGCTTGCCCTGGTCGAACAGCCGGCCGGCGACCTGCCGCAGGTATCGCGCGCGTTCGGCGCCGATGCGGCCAGCGACGATGCCCTGCTCCTCGAACGACAGTGCCGCCGGCGGCATGCGCCCGACGGTCAGCAGCGCCTGCTGCAACTTGCGCTTCTGCCCGTAGTCGTCGAGCCGGCGGAACGTGAACTCGAGCTGATCCCAGGCCGCCTGCGGATCGTCGTTCGCCGCCGCCAGCGCCGCCGCGATCGTCGCGTCGACCGCCGCCGCGTCGGGGGTCGCGCTCAGATCGGGCAGCACGAAGCTGGCGACCTCGGCCATGTTGTTGCGCACCGCCCCGCTGGCGCGCGGTGGCCACACCTTGTCGTCGGCGGGATCGAGGAAACCCAGCAGCACGTCGACGCTGCCCTTCACGCCGGGCGGCACCGCGAAGAACAGCGGCAGGTCGTAGCTCACCGGTTGGCCCGGCAGCCACTCGCGCGTCGGCACCGGCGGCGCATGCTCGCGGCGCAGCAGCAGGCGGCGACCGGCGCGCACCTCGATGCGCACCGCGAGGGGCCCGGATGGTTTGACCTCGGCGGTGAACTGCAGGCGCAGCGTGGCGCGCCCCGTGTTCGCCAGCGCCGCGGTGTCGACCGAGGCGACGACGCGGATCGGCTTCTCCTGCGCGTGCATCGGCGCCGCCAGGAAGAGCGTGAGCAGGCAGGCGCAGGACGGGCGCAACGACGGTCGAAGGTTCATGTCGGCGGACGGGGCGCGGCGAAGCCTACCATCTGCCGCGACCGGCTGGCGTACGGCGATTGCCGGGCGTCGTTCTTGCCGGGTGCATCGGTTCGCAGCCACCTCGGCGACCGCCGCCGCGTCGCCGGCGATTGATTATGCAACTCAACATAATGTTTGTGAGCATAATGTTGCGATGCATGATCCCCGCATGGACTGGCAAGACCGCGACGCTGAGCTGACACGCCTGAACCGCTTGCATGGCCGGCGAGACGGAGGGCTCGCGGTTCTCTGGGGGCGGCGACGTGTGGGCAAGACCCGACTGCTCGTCGAGTGGGTCCGACAACATGGCGGCGTCTACTTCGTCGCCGACGAGTCGACACCCACCCAGCAGCGGCGTCGGTTCGCCGAAGCCGCTGCGAGGATTCTGCCCGGCTTCGCCGATGTCGACTACCGCGACTGGGGCACGCTGCTGCAGCGACTCGCCCAGGATGCGACGCAAGCCGGTCAACGTGGGCCATTCGTGTTCGACGAGTTGCCGTACCTGGTGACGGCAACGCCGGACCTGCCCGCGACCCTGCAGCGCTTCGTGGATCACGACGCGAAGCGAGCGCGCATCGTCGTCGCCGTTGCCGGATCGAGTCAAAGGATGATGCAGGGCCTCGTGCTCGATCCGCAGGCGCCGCTGTTCGGCCGCGCGACCGAGGCCTTCGAGGTGCGACCGCTTGCGCCCAAGTGGCTCGGGCCAGCACTTGGCCTGCGTGGCGCCGCGAACATCGTCGAAGCCTGGAACGTGTGGGGTGGCCTGCCGCGCTACTGGGAACTGGCAGCCGCCTTCCCGGATCGCCGCAGCGCGGTCGACGCCCTCGTGCTCGACCCCTCAGGACCGCTTCACGACGAACCGTCACGACTCCTACTCGAGGAACTGCCGTCGGCGATCGGTCTGCGGCCGATCCTCGACGCGATCGGCTCTGGCGCGCACAAGCTCAGCGAGATCGCGGGGCGAGTCGGCAGCCCGGCGACGTCGCTGTCGCGTTCCATGACCCGCCTGGTCGAACTCGGGCTCGTGGTCCGCGAGACACCGTTCGGCGAACCTGAGCGATCGACCAAACGCACGCTGTATCGCCTCGCGGACCCGTTCCTGCGGTTGTGGTTCTCGCTGGTCGCCCCCAAACGGGCGCTGCTGGCGCAAGTCGATCGCAAGGCTCGACTGGCGCTCTTCGACGAACGAGCAGCGCACCTCGACGCCGCGAGTTGGGAAGAACTGTGTCGTGCGGCCATCCCCAGGCTCGGCAAGACCCTCGACCACGAGTTCGGCCCGGCGCACCGATACTGGGGTGGTGCTGGCCCCGAGTGGGACATCGTTGCCGCAGCTCCGGGCAACAGGGTGCACCTTCTCGGCGAGGTCAAGTGGTCGACCAAGCCAGCGACGGCGAAGCTGCTCGGTGCCGCACACGCTCAGCTTGTCCAACGAGGCGTGCCACCGTTCTGTCGCAGTGAGGTCGTGCGCGCGCTGTTCGTCCCGGTGATGCCGAAGAAGCGCCCACGGAACCTGCCGCAAGACGTGCGCCTGGTCGACGCAGCAACCGTGCTCGAAGTCGTCGGCACCGACGTCTCGTAGGCGCCGCCGCACCGTTTCACTTCTTGCCGATCTGCACGACCGTACCGTGCCCCACCGCGGCGATCCGGTGGAGCAGTTCGTAGTCCGCCTCGCCGATCCCGACGGCGTGGATGGCGCAGCGCTGCAGCATGTTCAGGCGCACCAGGTCGGCCACCAGGTAACCGCTCCAGGCGAACGGCCCCCAGGCGATGACCCTGCCTTCGTGCGCCTTCTTGCGCCCCGTCTCCGGGTCGGTGACGACCTTGTCCTCGTTGATGTCCTCGGCGTTCCAGTTGTCGGCGCTCGGCGCACCATCGGAGAGCACGTAGATCGTGTCGACACCATGCTCGTCGAGGCGCGCCGCGGGCGGGATGACGCCGCGCCGCGTGCCGGCCTTCTTGGTGGTGCTGGCGCCGAACGCCAGGAGCAAGCCGCCGTGCAGGTTGGTCGCGCCCCGCAACGTGCCATGCGGCCGCTCGGCGCGCCGCGGCCCGATGGCGATCGCATCGATCTCCTTGCCGACCTTGTCGATGTTGGCAGCGGTCGCAGTCACCAGGCGCGGCGTCGCGGCGAGATACTCGGCCTTGTCACCGAACAGGATCACCGTGAAGCGCTGGTCCTTCTCGAGCCGGCCCAGCGCCAGCTTGAGCAGTTCGCGCGCCGCGTCGAAACGATTGCCGACCTTGCTCCAGTCGATCGCGCGTTCGGCGCGCGCGTCGGCCCTGGCCTCCTTGTCGGCGTTGGCGCCCGTGAGCGGCACCATCTCCTGCAGTTCGCGCGGTGTCAGCGGCTGCAGCATCGAGTCCGAGGCGTCGATCACGTAGGCGATCGAACGCCCGTACTCGGTGATCCCGAAGAAGCCCGGCTTGCTCGCCGCGCGCCGCCGCGCATAACCGAGCTCGATCTCCGCCGCGGGCGCGTCGGACAACAGCTCGACCCATCCCTTGACGTCGGGACCGATGTTCTCACGACCGAGCGTGCGCGCCAGCGAACGCGCCATCACGACCTGCGTGCGCAGCGGCGTCGCCCGCTCCCCCATCATGTGCACGAGGCTCTGCAGCACGCCGCGCGCCTGTTCGGGCAACGCCGCTCCGGCCTGCGGACGGACCACGTTCTCGAACAACTCGACAATGCCTTCGAGCAACAGCGACCGTTCGTAGCTGCGTGAGGAGAGGCCGGCGGCGGCGTCCATGATCAAACCGAGCGCGTCGGCATCGAGCGTCACGTCACCGGGCTGCGATGCTCCCGCCGCGAGTGCCGCGGCGCGCAGCTCGAGCGGCAGCTTGGCGGCGAAGACCTCGCGCCAGGCCTCGGGGCGGACCTTCGACTCGATCTGCAGCGCGCGGTACCACAGCCACTCGTGGCCGACTTCGGCGTTCGCCGTGCGCCATTGCTGCCATTGCTCCACCGGCGGTTCACCGGGGTAATAGACCGCCAATTGGGTCACCAGCAGGCTGCGCACGAACTCACCCGGATCCTCGGGCTTGTCGTAGTCGGCGCGAAGCAACGTGAAGGCGCGTGGGTCACCCGTGGTCGCCAACGCGTATCGCCCTTCCATGCGCCGCGACAACGCCTGTCGCGATCGAAGCTCGCGGTAGGTGACCTCGGCCTCGGCGAACTCGACCTTCTGCGCGGTGGCAGCACCGCACCCGACCAGGACCGCGAAGCAGCCCACGACGATCCCCATCAAGCTCTCGGAACGCTGCATACCGAGCGTTGTAGCGTGCGATGCCCTGGCCACAACCCGGCAGGCCTCGCTCAGGAAGCCAGTTCGCGCGGCAGCCGCCGCAGCTTGCCGTCGCGCCCGACGCACGCCAGCTTGCTGCTGCCGGTCGCGCACACCGCGCCGTCGCTCTCGCGCACGGCCTCGTACTCGAGCACACACGCCACCTTGGTGGTCTCGGCGACGCGCACCCTGATCGCGACCACGTCGTCGTAGTCGACGGTCTTGTGGTAGCGGCAGACGAACTCGACCACCTGCAGCAGGTAACCCTCGTCCTCGAGCTGCCGGTAGGACTTGCCGCGCGCGCGCATCCACTCGGTGCGCGCCTCTTCGAACCAGGCCACGTAGCTGCCGTGGTGGGCCACGGCCATGCGGTCGGTTTCGCAGTAACGAACGCGCACGCGGTGCGCCGGGCCTTCGAAGTCGCTCATCGCAGCGGTCAGGTATGCCGCTCTTCGCGGGCGCGCGCCACCCGTTCCTGCGCCATCACCAACGCCACCTCGCTCGGCGGCAGATCCGCGGCGCGGGCGCGGTTGAGCACCTCGGTCGCGGTCGCGCCGATCGCGTCGATGCGTTCGGGCGGCACCGCGGCACCAGCCAGATGGAACGTGGCACCGGCGATCAACGCGCCGGCGTTGGCGACGAAGTCGGGCACCGCGACGATGCCTCGGTCGTGCAGCACGCGCGCCGCGTCGGGACCGGTGAAGATGTTGTTGGCGGCACCGCACACACCCCGCGCCGGCAGCCGTTCGGCGACCGCGGGCGTCAGCACGCCACCCAGAGCGCACGGCGCGAACACGTCGCAGGGCGCGGTGAGGATCGCGTCGCCGTCGACCACGGCCGCCCCCACCGCCGCCGCGACCTGCCGGGCACGATCGTGATCGAGATCGGAGAGCACCAGTTCGGCGCCGGCCACGTGCAGCAACTCGGCCAGCCGTCCGCCGACCGCGCCGACGCCTTGCACGGCGATTCGCATACCGCGCAGGTCGGTGCCGAGGTGCGCCGCCAGCGCCTGCATCGCCGCGAACACGCCGCGCGCGGTGGCCATGCCCAGGTCGCCGGCGCCACCGCCTTGCGTGGCCACGAACGAAGTCTCGCCGGCGACGACGTCGAGGTCGGCCGCAGTCGTGCCGACGTCCGGTCCGGTGAAGAACCGCCCGCCGAGTTGCGCCAAGGCGCGCCCGACCAGGCGATAGGCGGCGCCGCGATCGAGGTCCGGCCGATCCAGGATCACCGCCTTGCCGCCGCCGGCCGGCACCCCGGCCAGGGCGCACTTCCAGGTCATCGCCTGAGCCAGCGCGACAACATCACTGACGGCGGCCGCGAACGTGGGGTAGGGCCAACGGCGGATGCCGCCGTGGGCCGGCCCCAAGGACGTGTCGTGCACGGCGATCACCGCCACGGCTGCGGCGCACCGATCGCGCACCATGAGCAGCTGCTCACAATCGGCCTGGGCCAGGAACTCGAGCGAAGACACGCGGGCGATTCTGGCGCCGCGCCGGCTTGGGCGGAAGGATACAGGCCATGCTCCGTCAGAGGCCCGCCATGACCCGTGCCCCCCTTCTGCCCAGCCTGCTGCTCGCCGTACTGCTCGCCGGCTGCGCCAGTTCGCCCCCCGAACTCCGCCAGGAGAGCGTTCCCGAGGAAGTGCAGCGCGAGAAGGACTTGCAGGCGGCCGACCAGCGTCGCCGCGATTTCCGCATGCTGCTGCTGCAGCTCGACCAGGCGATCGACAGTTACGTGCGCGCCCTTGCCGCGCGCGGGGAACCTCGCGCCGACGCCACGGCCGAACGGCTCGAACGTTCGATCCGCGAGATGGTGCTCGACCGCGGGCCGGTGGTCTACGGACGCGAGGCTTCGGGCAGCGCACCGGGCGTCAACTTCGCGCAGCTACAGGCCGCCGCCGTCGACGGCACCGTGGCCGCCGATCAGGCGATCGCGCTGGCCGCGCTCGGCTTCTCCGGGGTGCATTCGGTGATGCCGACGATCCTCGCCGGCGCCCAGCTCGAGAACCCGTTCCTGGCCGATCGCGCCGTGCTCGGCCTGGCGATCCTGCGCGCTCCGGACACGCCGCCGGGCGTGTTCGTGCGGATCATCGAAGACCCAAAACATCCCGAGGACGGCCGTGTGCAAGCCTCGTGGGCCCTCTACCAACTGCAGGGCGTCACCGAGGACCAGACCCCGTTCGTCACCATCTACCGGCGCCTGTTGACCGAGAAGCGCGGCGAAGTGCCCGCCGGCGTGCTGGTCTCGGCCGTGCGCGGGCTCGGTTACGTGCGCGACGAGAAGAACTGCGACGTGGTCGCACCGATGCTCGACAACCCGGTGCCGCGGCTGCGCATGGCCGCGTGCGTGGCGCTGGCGCGCATGAACGGGCAGAAGTACGCGACCGAGCTGATCGAGCGCATCGGCCCCAAGGAGAGCGTGCAGAACGTGCGCCTCACCGCGCGCAAGGCCCTGGCGGAGCTTGCCGGCGGCACCGACTACGGCTACGATGTCGACGCGTGGCGCAAGGCATTCGAACGCGGCCAATAGGTCGCGCCACCGTCCTGACAGGTGGCCTGGCAGGTGGCCTGCTGCTCGGCGCGGCGATCGCCGCGCCGTTCGCGTTCGGCTGCTGCAGCGACTCGAACGCCGCCCGCCACGTGGACGTGACCACGATCGCCGCAGGTGACCTCGTCGGCGCGGTGCTCGACGAGTGCCACGGCCCCCTGCGCGGGCGCATGGATCGCATCGCCGCGACGGTGCAATTCGCCGACGACAGCACCGTCAAGGTGTTCGCGCAGCTGCCCGACCGGTTGCGCACCGCCGGCCCGAGCGGCGTGCTGCTGCTCGTCGAAGGCAACGCCTACCGTCTGGGCGAACAGACCGGACAACCCGTCGACGCCAAGACGCTGCAGTGGCTGCGCGATCTGTCGACCGTGGTCGACGCCGCCGCGCTCGGCCCGCTGCATCGCGCCACGGCGTGCCGCAGCGACGGCGACAGCTGGTTGTTGACCGGACCCGGTGGGCAGACGCGGCTGGTGTTGCGGCCGGACACGCTGCTGCCGCAGCGCCTGACTGTCGGGCCCGGCGATGCGGCCGGCGAAGTGACCTTCGTCGAGTTCCTGCGCACCAGCAAGACCTGGATGGCGCGCCGCGTGCACCATCCTGCGCTCGGCGAATGCACGTTCACGTTCGATCTGGCGGACCTGCAGTGGGCACCCGACCTGTTCACTGCGCCAAGCCAGAAGACAGCGGAGCAGCAAACTCCGACCCAGACGACCCCGAACCTGGTGATGCCGAGCAGCGGTGGCATGGAGTCCCGTTCGCCGACGCCGATCCCGGGCTCGGCGGCGGCGCTGCGGCTGGTCGTGGTCGACGATCCAGGCGACTGGGCGCAGCGGGCCGCGGTCTACGCGCCGATCGAGGCCGAACTCGAACGCCAGAACCAGAAGATCGCCGGTTTCCCGATGCTGTTCACCGACGGGGCGCGGCAGCTGCTGGCTGCGCCGTTCCGACAGCGCCCGGGCGGCCGGGCGCTGGTGGCGCCGGCTGGTTGGGAGATCCGCAGCGAACCCGACAGCGAGTTGCTGGTCGTCTACCCACCGCAGGGAGACTTCGAACAGCGCCGGCAAGCCGGCGCCGAGCTGCTGCGAGCGGCGCTGGCGGCCACCGGGCGAAAGGCCCGCGGCCCGATCGTGGCGCAACCGTTCCTGCAGTTGCAAGATGGCGCCCCACCCGCCGACAAGCTCGAGGCGCCGGTCGTGCGCATGACCGTCGCCCTGTCACCACGTTGATCCCATGCCCAACCCGACCCTCGGCACCGACCAGCTGTTCGCCGCCACGATGACCTCGCCGATCGGCGCGCTCGACGTCACCGTCGACGAAGCCGGGCGCGTGGTGCGCATCGACATGCTCGACGACGACTGCCCGAACGGACCGGGCCCGGACGCCGAGGCGATCCGCGGCCCGCTTGGCGCCGCCCGCTGCGTGCCGGTGTTCGCGCAGCTCGACGAGTACTTCGCCGGGCAACGGCAACGGTTCGACCTCGAGCTGGCGCCGAACGGCACCGACTTCCAGCAGCGCGTCTGGTCGGTGCTGCGCACGATCCCGTTCGGCCACACGATCGCCTACGCCGAGCAGGCGTCGCGATTGGGCCGGCCCACCGCGGCGCGCGCCGTCGGCGCCGCCAACGGTCGCAACCCCCTGCCGATCGTCGTGCCGTGCCACCGTGTCATCGGCAAGAACGGTGCGCTGGTCGGCTTCGCCGGCGGCGTGCCGAAGAAGCAGTGGCTGCTCGCCCACGAGGCCGCGGTGTGCGCCGGCGCCGCACCGGCCGGCTCGTGAACGTCGCCGACCTGCCGCCGCCGTCGCCGCTGGCGACGCACTGGGACCTCGACCCGACGATCTGTTTCCTCAACCACGGCAGCTTCGGCGCGTGCCCGCGCGTCGTTCTCGACGAGCAGCAGGCGCTGCAGCGCCGCATGGAAGCCGAACCGGTGCGGTTCGTGCATCGCGAGCTCGAAGGGTTGCTCGACGCCGCCCGCGGTGAACTGGCGGCGTTCCTGGGCTGCAGCACCAACGATCTCGCCTTCGTGAGCAACGCCACCACCGGCGTCAACACGGTACTGCAGTCGCTGCCGTTCGCGAGCGGCGACGAGATCGTGGTCACGGACCACGGCTACAACGCCTGTCGCAACGCAGTCGAACGAGTCGTCGCCGCGACCGGCGCGCGGATCGTCACCGCGGCCCTGCCGTTCCCGATCGCGACGCCCGAGATCGTCGTCGAACGGGTGCTGAGCGCGGTCACCCCGCGCACCAGGCTGTGCCTGATCGATCACGTCACCAGTCCGACCGGGCTGGTGCTGCCGGTCGCACCGGTGGTCGCAGCGCTGCGCGAACGCGGCATCGAGACGCTCGTCGACGGCGCCCACGCGCCCGGCATGCTGCCGCTCGACCTCGACGCGCTCGGCGCCGCCTACTACACCGGCAACTGCCACAAGTGGCTGTGCACCCCCAAGGGCAGCGCTTTCCTGCACGTGCGCGCGGATCGCCAGCAGGGCATCCGACCGCTGGTCGTCAGCCACGGCGCCAACGCCAGCCGCAGCGACCGCTCCCGCTTCCGCCTGGAGTTCGACTTCACCGGCACGGCCGACTACACGCCGTTCCTGTGCCTGCCCGCGGCGCTGCGCTTCCTGCGCGGACTGCTGCCCGGCGGCTTCGACGCGCTGCGGTTGCACAACCACGACCTGACCCGCTACGGCCGCGACCGCCTGTGCGCGCATCTGGGTATCGCCTCGCCGGCCCCCGACGCAATGCTGGGTTCGCTGGCCGCGGTGCCGCTGCCGCCCGATGCACGGCCGACCGTCGGCCCGCTGGGGCTCGACCCGTTGCAGGTCGAACTGTTCGACGAGCACCACATCGAGGTGCCGGTGATGCGCTGGCCGCAGCCGCCGCTGCGCCTGCTGCGCATCGCCACGCAGATCTACAACAGCCGCGCGCAGCTCGACCACCTGGTCCGGGCCCTGGCAGCCAGCGGCAACAGCTGAGCAGCGACGCCCGCCGGGCAGAGGGCCGGCCGAAGGGACACGCCGGCAAAGAGCTCCAGGCCGCAGGGCCACGGCGTCGACAAGGGTTCAAACACCCGTTTGAAACCAACGTTTGCCTGAGTAGCATGCGCCGCCCATGTCCGGACCAGACACGCGCCAGACCATCCTCGACGCCGCCGAGACACTGTTCGCCGAACAAGGTTATGCGGCCACGTCGATGCGGCAGTTGACCAGCGCCGCCGGCGTCAACCTCGCCGCCGTCAGTTACCACTTCGGCGGCAAGGAAGAGCTCACCAAGGCCGTGCTCGCGCGCCGCATCGAACCGATCAACGCCGCGCGCCTGCAGCGCCTCGCAGCGCTGACGCCCGACCGCGCCACCGTGCCCGAGATCCTGCGCGCGTTCCTCGAGCCGCCACTGCGGGCCGTCGGCCCCGATCCGTCGGGCGGCCCAGGCGAGGCGCAGGCGGCGTGCCGCATGTTCGGGCGGATCTCCACGGAACAGCCGCCGTTCCTGCGCGACTTCCTGCAGGCGCAATTCGGCAACGTGGCGAGCAGTTTCGTCAGCGCACTGAACCGGGCGGCACCCGAACTCGACGCCGCCACCGTGACCTGGCGCCTGCACTTCGCGGTCGGCGCGATGGCGCACGTGCTGCAGAACGCCCCCACCATCTCGCACATGACCCACGGGCTCTGTGATCCGCAGGACACCGACGTGCTCGTCGAGCAGCTGGTGTCGTTCCTGGCCGCCGGCTTCGCCGCGCCATCGCGCGCCAAGGTGCGTCGGCCCGCCACCACCGGCAAAGCCATGCGGTCACCGGCTCGCCGCAGGAGTCGCTCATGAAACCGCTGTCCGCCGCGCGCCGCCGCCCGCGCCGCGCCTGCTTGGTCTCGTTCACCGCCGTCGTGCTGAGCAGCTGCGCGAGCTCGCCGCCACCGCAGCAACCTGAACTCGGCATGGCCCTGCCCGACGCCTACCGGGCCAAGGAAGACCAGACCACCGGCACGCTGGGCGCGACCTGGTGGCACGACTTCGGCGACCCGGTGCTCGACGCGCTGGTCGCCGAAGCGCTGCAGAACAACCGCGACCTCGCCGCCTCGGCCGCGCGCCTGGAAGCCGCGTGGACGACGCCGACGATCGCCGGCGCCGGCGCCCTGCCGCAGGTCGACGCCGGCGTCGACGCGCAGCGCGCCAAGCGACTGTTCCTGGGGTTCCCGTTCGGCGGCGGCGGCGTCGCCAGCAGCACCACCACGACCTACGGCCTGTCGCTGAACGTGCGCTGGGAACTCGACGTCTGGGGCCGTCTGCGCGCCGGTGAACGCGCCGCGATCGCCGATGCCGAAGCCACGGCGCTGCTCCACGACAGCGCGCGCCTGAGCCTCGCCGGGCAGATCTGCAAGAGCTACTTCGCCGTGGTCGAGGCGCGCCAGCAACTGGCGCTCGCCGAAGCCACCGCCACCAGCGTCGGCCAGACCGAAGCCGACGTACGTGACCGCTTTCGCCGCGGCCTGCGTTCGGCGCTCGACGCGCATCAGGCCGCGACCAACCTGGCCAACGCCAACGCCAACGTCGCGGCGCGCGCCGAGCAACTGCAACGCACGCTGCGCCAGCTCGACCTGCTGTGTGGTCGTTACCCCGAAGGCCTGCTCGCGGGCGCAACCGAACTGCCGGCCGAGCTGCCGCCCGTGCCGATCGGCCTGCCCAGCGAACTGCTGCGCCGCCGCCCGGATCTCGTCGCCGCCGAACGGCAACTCGCGGCCGCCGGCTGCCGCGTCGACCGGGCCACCGCGGCGCTGTATCCGCGGCTGAGCCTGACCGCGAGCGGCGGCACCACGAGCACGGAACTCGAGGACCTGCTCGACAGCGACTTCAGCGTGTTCTCGCTCGGCGCCAACCTGCTGCAGCCGCTGTTCGAAGGCGGTGCGCTGCGCGCCGAGGTGGCTCGCACCGAGGCGCTGCAGCGCGAGTCCCTGGCCATCTACCAAGGGGCCGTGCTGACCGCGTTCACCGAGATCGAGAGCGCCCTGGCGGCGACCAGCGCCATCGATCGCCGCCGCGACGAGCTGGTGCGGGCCGCACGCAGCGCCACGTTGGGCCGCGACCTGGCGCGCGAACGCTGGCAGGACGGACTCACCGACTTCCTCGCCGTTTCGGACGGACAACGCCAGGCCTTCACCGCCGAGTCCAACCGCATCACCGCCGAACGGCAGCGCCTCGACAACCGCATCGACCTGTTCCTCGCCTTGGGCGGCGGCTTCGACGCCGACGCCGGCACGACCTCCCCTTCGGAAGAGACTCCATGAAGTCCCGCCTCACCCTGCAGATCACCCTGCCGCTCACGATCCTCGCATCGGGCGTCGGCACCGCGTTGTGGATCGAGAGCAGCAAGAAGCCGCCGGTGATCGCGCCGACGACCTTCGAGGGGCCGTTGGTGCGCACCGCCACGGTCGCCGTCACCGACGTGCGCGTCGACGTGTCCACGCAGGGCACCGTCGAGCCGCACCGCATGATCGACCTGAGCCCGCAGGTCGGCGGCCGCGTCGTGCAGGTCTCGGAGAACCTGCGCGCCGGCGCGTTCGTGACCGCGGACGAGGTGCTGCTGCAGCTCGACCCGACCGACTACGAACTGGCGATCGCGCAGCAGGAGGCCAGCGTCGCGCGCGCCGAGCTGCGGCTGGTACAAGAACACGCGGAGGCCGAAGCCTCCTTGCGCGCGTGGCGTGAGCTCGAAGGAGAACGCACCGCCGACCCGCTGGTGTTGCGCCAGCCGCAGATCGCCGACGCCGAGAAGACGCTGGCCGCGGCCAAGGCCCAGTTGCAGCGCGCGCGCCTGGACCTGGAGCGTTGCACGCTGCGCGCCCCGTTCGCGGCGCGGGTGCGTTCGGCCAAGGTCGAGATCGGTTCGCTGGTGCAACCCGGCCAGAAGCTGGCGGAGATCTACGACCTGGCCCAGGTCGAGGTCCGGCTGCCGATCCCGTCCACGGATGCGGCGTTCGTCGATCTGCCGATGTATCGCGACAGCGACGCGACGCTGGCGACGCGCGTGGTCTTCGAGGGGGAATTCGCCGGTCGCCGCTACCAGTGGCTCGGCCGCGTCGTGCGCACCGAAGGTGAACTCGACCGACGCACCCGTCAGCTGACGGTGGTCGCATCGGTCGACAACCCCTACGAACGCGCCGCAGGCTCGGCTCGTCCACCGCTGACGATCGGCATGTTCGTGCGCGCCAACATCGAAGGGCGCACGTTCGCCGGTGTCGCGGTCGTGCCGCGCGCCGCCGTCACTCCCGCGGGGGAAGTCTGGGTGGTCGATTCCGAGCACCGACTGCGTAGCCGCAAGGTCGAAGTGCTGCGCCTGGAAGCCGAGCGCGCCCTGCTCAGCGGCGGCCTGCAGGCCGGTGAGGTCGTCGTCACCAGCCAACTCGACACACCGCACGCCGGCATGCCGGTGCGGGTCGCCGAACCCCAACCGACGACGTCGAAGTGAGCCGCGCCATGCAAGACGACCCGAACATCCCCGCCGAGGAGAAGAAGGGATTCTTCGCCGCGTTCACGGCCAACCACGTCGCCGCGACGCTGGTCGCTGCGACCTTCGCGGTCGCCGGCCTCGCCGCCCTGCTGATGGGCCGTGTGCGCCGCGAGGTCTTCCCCGAGATCGCGCCGAACATCGTCACCGTGCAGGTCGTCTACCCGGGCGCTTCGCCGGCCGAGGTCGAACTCGGCATCTGCCAACGCATCGAAGAGGTCGTCGAGGGTGTGACCGGCGTCGACAAGGTCACGTCGACCGCCAACGAAGGCAGCGGCATGATCATCATCGAGGCGCTGCAGGACGCCGACCTGTCGCGCGTCTTCGACGACGTGAAGAACCGCGTCGACGCGATCACCAATCTGCCCGACGAGGCCGAAGAACCGGTCGTCGCGCGACTGGTGGTGCGCAAGGAGGTGATCAACATCTCGATCAGCGGCGACGCCGACGAACTGACACTCAAGCGGCTCGCCGAACGCGCTCGCGACGAACTGACCGCGCTGCCGCAGATCACCCAGGTCGAGCTGTCGGCGGTGCGCCCCTACGAGATCTCGATCGAACTCTCCGAGGCGGCGATGCACCGCTACGGCGTCACCTTCGACTCGGTCGCCGAGGCGGTGCGCACCGGCAGCCTCGACCTGCCCGCCGGCGCGATCAAGGCGGACGACGGCCAGACGTTGCTGCGCGTGCAGGGACAGGCCTACCGCGGCGAGGAGTTCCGGCAGCTCGTGCTGCTGACGCGACCCGACGGCACGCGCGTGCTGCTCGGCGACGTCGCCACGGTGCGCGACGGTTTCGCCGACGACGACCTGCTGACCCGCTTCGACGGCAAACCCGCAGCGCTGCTCAAGGTGTTCCGCGTCGGCGACCAGGACGCCATCGCCGTGACCGGCGCCGCCCGCGACTGGGTCAACGGCCCTGGCAAGGCGCTGATGCCGCCCGGCATCGGCATCGCCACCTGGCGCGACGAGTCGGTGCTGCTCGAGGGCCGCATCGACCTGCTGTTCCGCAACGCCATGCAGGGCCTGGTGCTGGTGTTCGTGATCCTGACGCTGTTCCTGCAGCTGCGTATCGCCATCTGGGTGGCGATCGGCATCCCGGTGGCGTTCCTCGGCGCAGTCGCGTTGATGCCGACCTTCGACGTCTCCATCAACATGATCTCGCTGTTCGCGTTCCTGTTGGTGCTCGGCATCGTCGTCGACGACGCGATCGTGGTCGGCGAGAACGTCGTCAACTGGCGGCGCAAGGGCCTGTCGCCGATGCATGCCGCGCTGCGCGCCGGCAAGCAGGTCCGCTCGCCGGTGTTCGCCTCGGTGATGACCACGGTCGCGGCGTTCACGCCGATGCTGTTCGCCGTGCCCGGCTCGGATGCGCAGATCTGGCGCGTGATCCCGCTGATCGTGATCCCGGTGCTGCTGGTGAGCCTGATCGAGTCGCAACTGTGTCTGCCCGCGCACCTGGCGACGGTGAAACTCGACACCCCGGGCCACCGCCCGTGGTTCGCCGCGCGCTGGATGGCGGCCGTACAGGACGGTTTCCAGCGCGGTCTGAGCTGGTTCGTGCATCGCTGTTATCAGCCGTTCCTCGAGCTGTGCCTGCGCTGGCGCTATGCCACCATGGCCGCCGCGATCGCGATCTTGATCGTCGCCGGCGCCAGCGTTCGTGCGGGTTTCCCGCGCTTCGTGTTCTTCCCGACCGTCGACGGCGACAACGTCGTCGTCTCGCTGACCATGCCGCAGGGCACGCCGCTCGCGACCACACGCGACATCCTGGCCCGCATCGAGAACGCGGCGCGCGACGTCTGCGGCGAGTTCGACGCCGAACGCGGCGACGAAGAGTCGGTCTTCGAACACATGATGGCCACCGTCGGCGCGCAACCGTTCTCCGCCGAACAGGCGCGCAACGGCGGCAACCGCGACGCCCAGTTCCAGTCCGGCTCCCACCTCGCCGAACTCAACGTGCAGCTGCTGCCGTCCGAACGGCGGGAGATCCCCTCCGACCTGATCATGAGCCGCATTCGCGATCGCGTCGGTCAGGTGCCCGACGCCATCGACCTGCAGTTCACGACGTCGTTCTTCAGCACCGGCAAGGACGTCGACATCGAGCTCTACCACGCCGACAGCGAGACGCTGCGCGCCGCCGTCGAGGACCTCGAAGGATGCCTGCGCGAGATGCCCGAGATCAAGGACGTCGCCAACTCGTTCCGCGCCGGCAAGTCCGAGATCGAGCTGTCGATCCGCGACACGGCCCAGCCGCTGGGCCTGAGCCAGCGCGACCTGGCGCGGCAGGTGCGCCAGGCGTTCTACGGCGAGGAAGCGCAGCGCGTGCAGCGCGGCCGCGACGACGTCAAGGTGATGGTGCGATACCCCGAGAGCGAACGGCGTTCGCTGCGGGACCTCGACCAGATGCGCATCCGCACGCCGAGCGGCGACGAGGTGCCGCTGCACGAAGTCGCGACGACCGACTTCGGCCGGTCGTATTCGTCGATCCAACGCGTCAACCGCAAACGCGCGCTGCGCGTCAGCGGCGAGATCGACGAGAGTGACCCCGACGCCAAACCCGAAGCGATCAACGCGCGCATCCGCGACACGATCATGCCGGCCGTGATCAGCCGCCACCCGGGCCTGTCGTGGGCGTTCGAAGGCGACCAGAAGAAGAAGGGCGAGCTGCTGCGCTCGCTGGCCGGAGGCTTCCTGGTGGCGCTGTTCATCATCTATGCGCTGATGGCGATCCCGCTGAAGTCGTTCTTCCAGCCGGTGTTGATCATGACCGCGATCCCGTTCGGCCTCGTCGGCGCGATCGCCGGTCACGTGATCACGGGCTACGACCTCAGCATCCTGTCGATGTTCGGCGTGATCGCGCTCGCCGGCGTGGTCGTCAACGACAACATCGTGCTGGTCGACTGGATCAACCAGCGGCGCGAGGAGCACGACACCTTGCTGCAGGCCGTGAAATCGGCCGGCGCGGCACGCTTCCGACCGATCATGCTGACCACGTTGACGACGTTCGGCGGCCTCACCCCGCTGCTGCTGGAGAAGAGCGTGCAGGCCCGATTCCTGGTGCCGATGGGCGTGTCGTTGGCGTTCGGGGTGCTGTTCGCGACGCTGCTGAGCCTGGTGCTGGTGCCCAGTCTCTATCTGGTGCTCGAGGACCTCGGCCGCGGCTGGAAGTGGCTCTACGGTCGCAAGCCGGGGAGCCATGACTGAGCTGCTGGTGCCGCACGACTGCCGACGCGGCCGACAGTGTGCAGATCCTCGACAGCTGCGCGCGACACTGCCCGTGCTGCGTGCAGCCACGCCGAACGGGGTCGCGGTCGGCCTGCGAGACCCTTGTCCCTCCGTGACCTGATCGCTCAAGCCCCCTAGCCGTCGCCAGTTCCGATCAAGAGGCCCGGCCGTACGGCCGATGAAGGCGAAGTCCCATGACCTCGCCAAGACCCGCCTGCCGACCGCGTTCACGCCCCAGGTGCGTGCGGGGGACTTCGTGAAGAAGGCGCGGCGGACCTCGTTGCGCTGGCGGCTGACCACCCTGTGCGCGTTGCTGACGTCGATCGCGCTGCTGCTCAGCGGTCTCGACGCGTACCGCCGCGAACGCACCACGCTCGAGTCGACGATGGGCGCCAACCTCGAGCTGTTGGCGCGCATGATCACGGTCAACGTCTCCCACAGCATGGAGTACGGCGACGCCCAGGAAGTGCGCCGCTTCCTCGCCAGCGTGGTCGAGACGATGCACCTGCGCGCCGCCTGCGTCTACGCCGACGACGGCAACTGCTTCGCCACCTTCGGCGACCTGGACCCGGGCAAACGCACCGCGGACAACCGCATCGGCGACGATTGGCTCGGCCGCGCCGCGTTCTCGTACTACGACGCCGACAACGCGCCGCGCTCGGGTCAGGTGTTCGTCAGCGCCTCGGGACACGCGATCCGCCAGCGCCTCGGCGAATACACGCGCGGTCTGCTGGCCGGCGGCGCCACCGCGCTGATCGGCATCCTGGTCGCGGCGTTCCTGCTGCTGGGACGCCTGCTGCGGCCGATCCGCGAACTCGTCGACACGACGCGACTGGTGCGCGACACCAAGGACTACTCGCTGCGCGCCGAGGTCACCTCGGACAACGAGATCGGCACGCTGGTGCGTTCGTTCAACTCGATGCTCGGCGGCATCCAGGAACGCGACAAGATGCTCGCCGAGAACGCCGGTCAGCTCGAACAGGAGGTGCGCGACCGCACCGCCGACCTGCGCCGCGCCCTGGAGACGGCCGAGAACGCGACGCGCGCCAAGTCGACGTTCGTCGCCAACATGAGCCACGAGATCCGCACGCCGCTCAACGCCGTGCTCGGCATGTCGGACCTGGCGATGGAGACGGAGAACCCGCAGGAACTGCACGAGTACCTGGGCGTGATCCGCAGCGCCGGCAACAACCTGCTCGGCATCCTCAACGACATCCTCGACCTGTCGAAGATCGAGTCGGGCAAACTCGAACTGTCGAACGTCGAGGTCGACTTCGAGCAGCTGGCGCTCGAGGCGCTGCGTCCCCTGACGTCGCGCATCCAGAGCAAGGACCTCGAACTCGTGCTCGACATCGCCCCCGAAGTGGCGCCGCGCTACCTGGTCGACGACGTGCGCCTCCGGCAGGTGCTGACCAACCTGGTCGGCAACGCGATCAAGTTCACGCAACGCGGCCACGTGCTGGTGCGCGTCGCGGTGCTCTGCGACCTGGGCGGGGTGCACGAACTCGACATCACCGTGCAGGACACCGGCGTCGGCATCCCGAAGGATCGCCTGCAGGCGATCTTCTCGCCGTTCACGCAGGCGGACAACACCATCACGCGACGCTTCGCCGGCACGGGCCTGGGCCTGTCGATCACCGATCGGCTGGTGCGCCTGATGGGCGGCCGCACCGTGGTCGACAGCACCGTCGGTGTCGGCACCACCTTCCGCGTCATGTTGCCGATCGAGATCGCAGCGGGCGAACCGCTGCCACAGGCGCCGCTGCGCGGCGACGCGCGGCTGGTGCTGGCTTCGTCGAGCCAGCCCCTGGGCAACGCCGCAACCGCGATGGGCAAACGCCTCGGCGTCCCGGTGGTGATCACGACCGCCGCCGCACTCGGCGAGGTCGAACGCCGCGCCGACGACGTGCTGCTCGCCGACGCGCGCGACCCGGACCTCGACCCGGTGTTGATGCAGTGGGCCGGCGCCGCCACACCCCGGCCGGTGCTGCTGCTCACGACCTATCAGGATCTGCCGGTCGCCGCGAGCCGCTGCCAGGCCAACGGTTTCGCCGGCTACCTGACCAAGCCGCTGTCGTTCCGCGAACTCACCGAAGCGGTGCGCGGCACGCTCGAGCCGACCGGCATGCCGCGTAAGCAGCGTCGCCAGGCAGCGGCCGGCGCGAACACCCGCCGACCGCTGCGCATCCTCGTCGCCGAAGACAACGCCGTGAACCAGAAGCTGATCGAGCGCATCCTGCAGCGCGACGGCCACTCGGTGACGATCGCCGAGAACGGCCAGGTCTGCTGCGAGCTGCTCGGCAAGGACACCTTCGACCTGGTGCTCATGGACATGCAGATGCCGGTGATGAGCGGCCTCGAGGCGACCCAGCAGATCCGGGCCGCCGAAGCCGACCGGCACGTGCCGATCCTGGCCCTGACCGCCAACACCACGCCCGAGGATCGCGCCGCCTGCCTCTCGGCCGGCATGGACGACGTGCTCAGCAAGCCGGTCTCGGTGCCCAAACTGCGCGAAGTGCTCGACCGTTTCGGCGACCAGATCGACGACCGCGGCGACGCGGCGCCGTCTTCGATCTAGTCTTTCGCGACCGCAGCAGCACGTCCGTATGCTGCGCGCCATGAATCGCGCCGCGACCGCGCTGCTCTGCGCCGCTTTCACCCTGCCCCTGTTCGCGCCGCAGCTGCCCACGCAGCAGCCACCCGCCAACGGCCCACGCACCGTCGCTGCCGACTGGTACGCGCTCACCAACGCCACGGTGATCGTCAAGCCGGGTGAACGCCTACAGGGCGCCACGGTGGTGCTGCGCGACGGCCGCATCGTCTCGGCCGGCGCCGGCCAACCGCCGGCGGGCGCCACGGTGATCGACTGCACCGGCCTGTCCATCTATCCGGGACTGATCGAGCCGTTCCTCACCGTCGACGTGCCCGCGCCCGAGGCCCCGGCCAGCGACGCCCACTGGCACCCGATGGTGCTGCCGCAGCGCCGCGCACTCGACGGCAACGGCGTGGCCGCGGCCGATCGCGACGGCTTGCGTAAGCTCGGCTTCACCGCCGCGGGCATCGTGCCCACCGGCGGCATCGTCAAGGGCACCAGCGCGGTGGTGCTGCTCGACGACCCCACGCCCGGCCAGACGGCGCGCATCGTTCGGGATCGTGCCTACGCGATCGCCAGCCTGCAGAGCAGTTGGGGCGGCCATCCGAACAGTCAGATGGGTGCAATCGCGCTGTTGCGGCAGAGCCTCGCCGACGCCGACTGGTGGTGGCGCTGTGCGGCGACGCTCGGCAACGACCCGACCCTGGCCGCCACGGCGCCGCCGGCGTCGGGCTCGCTGTTGGCGCTGTCACTGCAGCGCGACCTACCGCTGTGGCTCGACGCCCGCGACGAGCTCGAAGCACTGCGCCTGCTGCGGGTCGCCGCCGAGTTCGAACGCAAAGCCGTCGTCGTCGGCAGCGGCATGGAGTTCCGCCGCGTCGCCGCGCTCGCGAAGACGGGCGCGCCGGTGATCGTGCCGCTGCACTTCCCCGACCCGCCCGAGCTGGGCACCGCCGCGGCAGCCGAACGCACCACCCTGCGCCAACTTCTCAGCTGGGAACAGGCGCCCACCAACGCCAGACGGTTGCTCGACGCCGGCACGACGATCGCGTTCTCCACCAAGGACCTGACCGATCGCGGCGAGTTCCGCGGCAACCTGCACACGGCGATGGCGTGCGGTGTCGACGCCGATCGCGCCCTCGCGGCGCTGACCACGGTGCCGGCGCAGTTGCTGGGCGTCGACAATCAGCTCGGTACCATCGAGCCCGGCAAACTCGCCAACCTGGTCGTCACCAGCGGCGACCTGTTCGAGCCGCAGTCCAAGATCCACGACGTGTGGGTCGGCGGCCGCCGCCACGTCATCGAGGCGCCGGCCGATCGCGGGCTGGATGGTCGCTGGACCTGGAGCACGGGCTGGCCGGGCGCGGCACGCACCTCACCGCCGCTGCTGACGATCGACGGCAATCGCCTGGTCTGCACCCTCGAGCAGGAAGGCAGTGAGCGGCAGGAGATCAAGGCCGCGGCCGTCGTGCGCGACGCGAGCACGCTGACCTGTCGCATGCGCGACGACGCGCTGGGTGTCGCCGGCACGGTGTGGCTGCGCTTCTACCGCCAGGGCGAAGAACTGGTCGGCATCGGCACGCGCCCCGACGCGAGCACGTTCGTCGTCCGGGCCAACCGCGCACCGGACCAGGTCGCGGCCGGCGACGAGAAGAAGCCGCAACGCGACGACCGACGCAAGCCGTACGAACCGCCCGATCTCGGCCCCCTGCAGACGCCGCTCGGCGGCCACGGCGCGGCGACGTTGCCGCCGGTGACCGACTTCCTGCTGACCGGCGCCACGGTCTGGCCGTGCGACGGCAACGAACCGATCGAGAACGGCGCGGTGCTGGTGCGCAACGCGCGCATCACCTTCGTCGGCAAGGTCGCGGACCTGCCCGACCTGCCCGCGGAATTGACGAGGATCGACGCCACCGGCAAACACGTCACGCCGGGCATCATCGACTGCCACTCGCACACCGGCATCTCGCGCGGCATCAACGAAGGCGGTCAAGCCGTCACCGCCGAAGTGCGGATCCAGGACGTGCTCGACCCCGACGATCCCAACTGGTACCGACAACTCGCCGGCGGCGTCACCGCGGTCAACCAGCTGCACGGTTCGGCCAACGCGATCGGCGGCCAGAGCCAGACGACCAAGCTGCGTTATGGCGTCGCCGATCCGATCGAGATGCAGGTGCACGACGGCGCGCCGGGCATCAAGTGGGCGCTCGGCGAGAACCCGCGCCGCGCCAACGGCAGCTCGAGCGATCGTTACCCGAACACGCGCATGGGCGTCGAGGCGCTGATCCGCGACAGGCTGACCGCGGCCGAGGCCTACCGCGACGAACACGTGCGCTACGAGAACCTGTCGCCGCAGCAGCGCGCCCGGATCCTGCCGCCGCGCCGCGACCTCGAGCTGGAAGCGCTCGCGCAGGTGATCGCGGGCACGCGGCGCATCCACTGCCACAGCTACCGGCAGGACGAGATCTTCATGCTCTGCGGCATCGCCCAGGAGTACGGCATCAGGATCGGCACGTTCCAGCACGTGCTCGAGGGCTACAAGGTCGCCGACGCGATCGCCCAGAACGCGTTCGGCGCATCGTCGTTCGCCGACTGGTGGGCCTACAAGTTCGAGGTCTACGACGCGATCCCGCAGAGCCCGGCGATCATGCACGAGGTCGGCGTCAACGTCTCGATCAACAGCGACAGCAACGAGCACGCCCGCCGGCTCAATACCGAAGCCGGCAAGTCGGTGAAGCACGGCGGCGTCAACCCGCACGAGGCGCTGCGCTTCGTGACCGCGAACCCGGCGATCCAGCTCGGCATCTACCAACGCACCGGTTCGCTGACGGTCGGCAAGGACGCCGACCTCGCGATGTGGTCGGCCAACCCACTGAGTTACGTGGCGCGCTGCGAAGCCACCTGGGTCGACGGTCGCCGCATGTTCTCGCTGCAGAGCGATCAGGAAGGGCGCACGCGCATCGCCGCCGAACGCCAGCGCCTGCTGCAGAAGGCACTCGCCGCCGGCAACGGCAAGACCGCCAGGGAAGGGGATCCGCGCGACGCCTACTGGGCCGCCGAAGACCTGACCGCCGACTACTGCTGCCGCGAACACACCCTGGGAGACCGCCGATGAACACCCTTCCTCTGTTGGCCATCCTCCCCCTGCTCGTCGGCTCGATCGGCGCGCAGGATCTGTTGCCCAAGGCCGCGCCTCAACGGACGCCGATCCTGCTGCGCAACGCCGCGCTCTACACGATGGACCGCGGCGTGATCCTCGGCGGCACGTTGCTCATGGACGGCGGCGTGATCCGCGGCGTCTGGGCCGCCGACGAGACGCCGCAGGTACCACCCGGCGCGACCGTGCTCGAGCTCGCCGGCAAGTCGGTGTTCCCGGGCATGATCTCGGCCCACACCACGCTCGGCCTCGTCGAGATCGGCATGGTGCGGCAGACCGTCGACACCGACGAACTCGGCGACATGTCGCCCGAAGCGCTCGCCGCCGTCGCCGTCAACCCCGACTCGACCGCGATCCCCGTGGCGCGCAGCAACGGCGTGCTCGCCGCAGCGGTGTTCCCCAGCGGCGGCCTGCTGCCGGGGCGCGTCTCGGTGATCCAACTCGACGGCTGGACCAACGCCGACCTCGCGGTGCGCGCCGATGCCGGTGTGGTGATCGGCTGGCCCGCGAAACGCGGCGGCGACGGTGGGCGCCGCGGGCCAGGCGGTGGCCGGCGCGGCGGCGGCGGCGGCGAAGACAACAGCAGCAAGGACCGCGAACGCATCGACCAGGCCTTCAGCGACGCACGCGCCTGGCTCGACGCGCACCTCGCCGATCCCGCGGTGCCGACCGACGTGCGCCACCTGGCGCTGGTGCCCGCACTGCGGGGCGAGGTGCCGGTGTTCCTGCTGGCGCAGGACCTCGAACAGATCGAATCCGCGGTGCTCTGGGCCACGGGCCGCAACCTGCGCGCGGTGATCGTCGGCGGTCGCGACGCGGCGCTGTGTGCCACGCTGCTCACCGAGCGCCGGGTGCCCGTGATCCTCGACGGCGTGCATCGCCTGCCGGCGCGCGACGACAGCGACTTCGACGAAGCGTTCACGTTGCCGGCGCGCCTCGCTCAACTCGGCGTGTCGTTCTGCATCGCCACCGGCTCGGACTTCAGCAACGACCGCCAGCTGCCCTACCACGCCGCCACTGCTGCGGCGTTCGGCCTGGACCCGCAGCGCGCGCTCGCGGCGATCACCAGCGACGCGGCGAAGATCCTCGGCGTCGACGACCACTTGGGTTCGCTGACCGTCGGCAAGGACGCGACGTTGTTCATCGCCGACGGGCACCCGTTCGAGCTGACCACCAAGATCGAGAACGCGTTCGTGCGCGGCGCCCAGATCGACCTGCGCAACAAGCAGACGGAACTCGCGAACAAGTACCGCGAGCGCTACCGGCAGCTGCAGGGCAAGTAGGCCCTCAGCAGGCCAGCAGACCGGCGACCGCGTCGAGATCCGTCACCAGCCGCGCCGCCCCCGCCTGAAGCAACCCAGCCGCGTGGGCCTCGGCGCCGATGCCTTTGGGCGCGATCGCCAGCGGCACCGCCTTGGCCGCCACCGCGCAGCGCACGTCGCTCGGGTTGTCGCCGACGAACCAGCCGCACGCCGCGCCGAGCCGCTGCAGCGCGACCCGCGCCGGCGCGGGGTCGGGTTTGGGCGTGGCGTCCTCGAACCCGACCACGGCGCCGATGTGCGGCGCGAACTGATGACGCACCAGGATCGACTCGGCGAGCCGCCGCGGGCAGGTCGTGACCACGGCCAGCGGCAGCCGCGCGGCGAGACGCGCGACCTGTTCGACCGTGGCGATCGGGCGGCGCCGTTCGATGTCGGCGAGCACGCCGTCGAGATCGAGCAGCAGCGCCTGCGGTCGCAGCGCGACCGTGGCCAGCGCCATCAGCCGCGGCATCGTCATGCCGGCGGGCAACCGCAGGCGCCCGCCATCGAGGTCGGTGGTCACGCCAAGCGAACGCCAGGCATCGTGCAACCACGCCGCGCGCGCATCGACCACGACGAGCGTGCCGGCGGCGTCGACTTCGGCGTCGATGCCCATGCCCGACAAGACGTCGCGAAGCGCCGCCGCATCGACCCTGGCCATCAGCGCACCCGGCTGCCCAAGAACTGCCAGATCGCCTCGAACTGCTCGGCCGCGTCGCCACCGAGCACGTCCGTGAACGCCGTCTTGCCCTTGTCGTTGGCGTATTTGGGCATGCGCGAGTCGGGATCGATGCGCGGCGGATCGGCGAGCCAGCGAGTGAAGTACTCGTGCCGCAACCGCTGCCGCGCCGTCAGCAGTTCGATGCCGGCGCGTTCGAACACCTGCTGCGCGGGCTGGTCGCCGACTGCGTGGCAAGCCACGCAGCCAAAGCCCGTGCCGGTGGCCAGCAACCGCTCGCCGTGAATGGCCAGCTGGGCGTTGGCAGCGGCCTTGGGTTCGTCCTGCGTGTAGCCGTGTTCCCGCACCATGCCCTGCATGATCGCTTCGCCGCGCAGGTGGAATGCCGGCATGCGCATCTTCAGCCATGGCCTTGGCGACTTGCCCGCGCCAGTGACGAAGCTGGTGAGCCACGACGGCTGCAGCTTCTCACCGACCCAGGTCAGCGCCGGCAGACCTTCGGCGATCGGATCCTGCTCCTTGGGCAACGGCTGCTGCGCCGCCACGACGCCGACCCACCGAGCCCACGTCGAGGGCTGCCCGTCGAGGCCGTGGCAGGCCGTGCAACGCGACGCCGGCCGCTGCCGCGCGGCGTAGTCGAGTGGCGCGCGGCGGAACGGCGCGTCCTCGGCGAACGGCAGGAAGGCCCGCAGGGCAGCGCGCTGTTCGGCGGTGAAGGCGTGCTCGGGCGCCTTGCCGGCCTTGTCGACCTTCTCGGCGAGGCAACCGGCCTTGTCGTCCATGTGCCCCAGACGCGGCGCGATCCGTTCTTCGGCGAGCGGCAGATCGAGCTGGTGGCAGACGAAGCAGCCACCCTGCTGCACCACACCTTTGCCGCGCGCCGCGTCGCCGCGGAACGTCGGCAGGGCTTCGGCCTTGATCGTCAGCAGGTACGCGGCGAGCGCGAGCGCGTCGTCGCGCGACAGCTTGAAGTCCGGCATGCGCACGTGCGAGTGGTTGGCGCGCGGCTCCTGCAGGTAGGCGACCAGTCCCGCGGCATGCCACTTCTGCGGCACGAACGACAGGTCGATGCGATCGCCGAGTTCGGCCGCGCCGGCGGTGCCGATGCCGACGTGGCAGGCGACGCAACCGAACTCGAGGAACCGGCTCGCGCCGAGTGTGCGCTGCTCGTCGGTGAACGTGGGCGCCGGCAACGGCGCGCCGAGGCTGCCGAGGTAGGCCGCGGCGTCGTGCAACTCCTGCTCACTGCCCAGGTGCATACGCGGCATCGTCGCGTCCGGGCGCAGGCGCCTCGGGTCCGCCAACCAGGCCGCGATCCACTCGGGTCGGGTGCGTGCACCGACCCGGCGCAGATCGGGACCGGGCGCGTCGAGTTCGGTGAACGCCGACTCACCGACCCGTTTGGCCTGCGGCTCGTGGCACATCGCGCAACGGCGTTCGGCGAACAACTGGTGGCCGGCGCGTAGCCGTTCGCCCGCGGCGAGTTCCGCATCGTCGGCAGCCCACTGCAGCTGCTCGGGCGCGATCGGCTCGAACGCGAAGTCGGGGCCGGACCACGACAGCCGGAACGAGCCGTCGCCGAACGCACCGCTCTCGAACTGCAGTTCGAGCTGGTTTGCCCCCTTCTTGAGGCGCACCGGCGCGTCGGTCGCCAGCGGCTTGCCCGGTCGCAGCGAGCCGCCGAGCACCTTCTCACCGTTCACGCGCAACTCGACCGCGCCGCGCCCGTCGACGCGGAACGAATAGCGGTCGCGCACCGGCAGGGTCACGATCGCCGCGTAGTTGGCGCGGAACATGCCCGGCGGCAACATCGGCGTCGGCGTCTCACCACGCTCGACGGCGAGCGCGAGCAGGCGGCTGCGCACGCTGACGCTCGCGTGGTCGCCGCCCGCACTGCGGAAGGTCACCTTGGCGCCGCGCGCGAGATCACCTTGCTGAGTGTCGACGAGGCTCGCCGGCGCGGCGTCGCCCAACCAGGTCGCGACCGCCACGAGCGAGGCCACACCCGGCACCACCATCCGCAGCGCCACCGGTCAGCGCCCCGCCGGGAAGCCGGGGTCCGCGGCGAGCGCGTGGATGGTGTTGTGCAGCTCACCCTTGCGCGTCGCACCGGCCTTGGTGTCGACGTTCCAGGTGATCTTCATCTGGTGGACCGGTTGCATGCCTTCGATCGCGAGGAACACGGTCTTGCCGTCGGGCGACAGCTTCGCGCTGGTCACCTTCAGCGGGTCCCGGTTGGGTTTGCCCTGCTCGACCTTGCGCTCGGGGTGCAGCACCGAGATCTCGGGGGAGCCGTAGTTGGGTGAGTAGAGGTAGTTCCAGACCTCGACGCCGAAGCTGTCGGGGTCGTTGGCAGTCTCTGGGTCCAGCTCCTCGGCGAACGTCAGGTAGACGCCCTTGTCGCAGGTGCGCAGGCCGATCGGCAGCCCCAGCGGCTGCTCGGTGCGACGCACGCGGTGAAAGCCACCTTCGCGCGCGGCGCTGGTCTGCCAGCCCTGCAGGCCGATCACGTAGAGCTGGCCATCGGGACCGAAGCGACCGCGCATGCAGCTCGACGAGTAATTCGCGGGCAGTCGCACGACGCCACCCTGGATGCGGCCGTCGACGCGTTCACTGAGCACCAGATAGGTCGAACAGGTGCCGTACGAGAAGTGCAGCAGGCGTCCGTCGAGATCCTTCCAGCCCTTGCCGGTCACCCACACCTGGCCGCCGCTGCTGTTGTCGACCTCCATCGGCATCCAGCACAGCGGCAGATCGGGCTCGTCGGGCACCGGCGTGCGGTGCGCGGCGTCCTTCACGCCGGCGTAGTACCCGGGCTTCTCGATCCAATTGAGCCGACAGCGCGGCATGAACGTGCCTTCGTTGTCGCCGGAGGTGACGACGCCGGTCGGCGACACACCGATGCCGTTGGGCGCGCGCAGACCGGTGGCGATCACCTCCAGGCGCGAGCCGTCCTTGCCGACCTTCATGATCGTGCCGTGATGCGGCGCGATCTGCATGAAGCCGCGGCCACCCGGGTTCACCGGGCCGCCCTTGCTGAAGTAGAAGTTGCCCTCGGCGTCGGTCTGCAGATCGAACGCGAACTCGTGGAACGCGTGCGTGATCATCACGTCGTTGTTGAAGCACTCGTAGAAGTCGGCTTCGCCGTTGCCGTCGGTGTCGTGCAGCTTCGTCAGGCCGTCGCGACCGTGCACGTAGATCACGTCGTCGACGATGCGCAGGCCGAGCGGATCGAACAGCCCGGTCGCGAAACGCTGCCACTGCACGCGATCGAGATCGTCGTCGATGCCGCTGACGATCCAGACGTCGCCGTTCCAGGTCGAGACGGCAGCGCGACCGTCGCCGAAGAAGTCGAACGCGCCGGTGCGCATGCGCGAGCCGAAGCGGTTCTGCAGGGGCACGGTGATCGTGTCGACCGCGAACGGACCCTCGGCGTCACCGAGCGTGCCCTGGGTGACGATCGGCTCACCCCAACGCGCCTTCGCCGGGGTGGTCGGCAACGCCGACACCGGCTTCTCGATCGCCAGGCGCGGCAACACCGCCTCGAGGTGGCGTTCGTCGCCGGCAGTCATCGCGATCTGCACCCGCAACGCCTTGTCGTGCGGCGGCACCTTCATCAGGATGCGCGCGTCGACGACGTCGAAGACCGGCCCCTGATCGCCGCGCAGCGCGCAAGCGAGGTTCATGCGGCTGCGGCCGACGGCGTCGACGGGCGCGCGGAAGCGATCGGCGAAGACGTCGATCTCCGAGAAGAACGCGCCGCCGCTGCGCACCGTGAACAGCAGGTGACGGAACTTGCCGAGCCCCTCGGTGCGATGAATCGAGACGCCGTGCTTGTCGCCCTGACCGAGCGGGCCCGAATCGACGCTGGCGATCTTCTGCCAGCCCTGGGCCTGTGGGTCCTGGGCGCCCGCGTCGGGTGCCGCGTCGGCGACGCTGCCGAAGACGTCGTACTGTTGCACGCTCCGGGAACCCTTGTGCCAGGTGAAGGTGCTGATGCGCGACACGTCGACGGCCTTCTGCAGGTCGACGAGGAAGCGACCGGCGTCGGTCTCGCGATTGCGGACCTTGCGCTTGTCGAACCAGACACTGCCGGCCCAATCGTCGTCGTTGACCGCACCGATGCCGTCGTGCAGCACCGGCAGCGCCAGCGTGGTCGCCGAATCGACGGCGCCTTCTACCGGCTCGGGCCGACCGTGCGCCCGCGCGAAGCCCGGCACGAACGAGATCGTCGCGCCGGTGCCGCTGCTGACGTCGAGATAATCGCCGCGCTGTGGCCCACCCATCGCCAACGACGGCCACTCGGCCGGACTGCTCGACAGTTCGACGAGTTCCTCCACCACCGGCTGCCACTGCAACATCGCGAACCGCGCCGGCAGTTGCATGGTGGCGCTGCCGATCCGCGCACCCTCGGGGCCATCCTCGACCGCGAGCACCTGCTCCTTGCTCGACGGGCCGAGTTCGAGCGTGCGCGTGATGATGCGCGAAGCAGCGTCGATGCCGTACCCCTCACGCACCTGCATGTCGCCGACGCTGTAGCCGACGACCACCTGATCGTCGACGAACCACACGCCGCGGAAGGCGCCCCACTCCTTGGGCAACGGTCCGAACGGCACGCTGCGCGGATCGGCGAAGTCACCGGCGTTGGCCCATCCGGGTCCGGGTCGCGTCTCGGCGACCTTGCGGCCGCGCACCGCCACCATCGGCCCGTGCGCGCCATCGTACGCGGTGCCGCGCAGGTTCAGCCAGCCATCGGTCCACGCCGCCGACAGGCGCAGGAGCTCGGTGTCGAACGCGACCGCGCCGACGTCGCCGAGCCGGATCACCGCGCCCTTGAGCGTGTCCCCGCTGAGGCCGCCACCCTCCAACGTGGTCATCAGATAGGGCCCCAGGTCCATCGAGTAGGGCCACGGCTTGTCCTGAGCAACGGCGAGGTTGCAGGCCAGGAACGGGAACAACAAGGCGACGGGTCGTTGCATGGCGGGCCGCCGATCTTACGGAACACACCCGCGTCACCGCAGGCATCTTTCCGCCTCAGGTGGACTTGTGGGCCACACCCGCGGTGACGCAGAAGCGCAGCGCCTCTTCCACCGACATCGCCATCTCGCGGACGCGAGTCTTGGGCACGACGATGGTGAAGCCGCCCAGCTGGTAACTCATCGGCAGGTACACGGCCACCTTCTCGTCACCGACCTCGGGCATGGCCGCGAAGTCCTCGCGCGTCACGAAGCCGATCTGCTCGAAACCGGCGTCGAGCTGGACGAGCACGACCTTGCGGAACGGCTTCTCCTCGTCGCTGCCGATCAGCCGCACGACGTCGACGATCATGCCGTAGACCGACTTGACCACCGGGATGCGTTCGATCAACGCGGTGAGGCGCGTGTAGACCTGCCGCACCACCCACGAGTACATCAGCAGGCCGATGACCATCACCAGCGCGATCGACAGCGCGAAGCCCATGCCCGGCCAGTAGTCCTCGGGCTTCAGCACGAGCAGGACCAGACTGCGCAGCAACTGTTCTCCCGCCGCGATCGCGACCCACAAGGCATAGCCCGTGAGGGCCAGCGGCAAGATGGCGGCGAGGCCGCGGAAGAACAGCCGGAGCAGGAGCTTCATGGCCACATCGTGGCGCACGCAACGCCGCAAACGCCACCAGGACCTGACGCCTGGGGTGTCCTTCCCGCGGGACAAGCCCGATCCACCGACCGCCCCACGGCACGCGCCGCCCGCGGCACCTCGGCCCCCGAGCCACCGGCACGAATTTGCCGCAACCATCTATTCGAAAATGTCTTACGAACCACTCGCAGCCTGGGCGGATCGCGACCGTCCACCGCTGGCACGGCTTCGCCGAACCTGCCCGAGAGGGTATCCTTCTTGCTCTGCGCGCGGCCCACGACCCCGTGCGCCCAAGCCCATGAACGAACCGCGCCTGCCGTTGCTCACCCTCGCCCTGTGCCTGCTTCTCGGCGGCCCGCTGCTGGCGCAACGCCCTGGAGCCCAGTCCCGCCCGAGTGCGCCGGCATCGCGGCCCGCCCCCGCCCCGGCGCCTCTTCCCGCGCAATCGCGGCCAGCCCCGTCGCGGCCGACACCGCAAGCCCGTCCCGCGCCGTCGCGCCCGGCGCCACAGGCCCGACCCGCCCCGTCGCGGCCCACTTCGACGCCAACCTACACGCCGCCGCCGCGCACCCAAGCGACGCCGAGCGCCAGCCGACCCGCCCCGTCCCGTCCAACCGTCAGCCGCCCCACCACGACCCCCTATGCGCCCTCGAGCCGGCCGCTGCCCGGCCGCACGAGCACCAACTCGTCGCGCAGCTCGGTGAGCAACTACTCGACGCCGCGCACGACCACGCGCAGCGATGTCTCCGTGCCGAACCCGGCACCGCGCAGCTACCCGGGGCGCAGCAACTCCGGCTCGTCGGTGGGCAGCAGCTCCGGAACGGCACGGCCGGCACCGAGCGCGGTCGGCGGCTCGGTGCGGTCGACGGCGAGTTCTTCGCGTGATCTCTACAACCGTTCGAAGACGACGCGCAGCGACTACACCCCTGCACGCACACCTTCGATCGACTCGCGATACAAGCCCACGACCAAGCCGACGAGCAAGCCGACGAGCAACAGTACGACCAGCGTCGCCCGCCCGAGCTCCGACCGGTCTTCGATCAAGGCCCCGGTCAAGTCGTCGTCCACGCGCCCGACACCTTCCCTCGCCGATCGCTTCCGCCCGGCGGACACGGTCCGCCCCAACACTTCGGCGACACGCCCGAACAGCTCCGCCTCGATGAACTCGGGCAGCCTGGTGCGCAGCAACGAGAGCCCACGCCTCAATCCGCGGTCTACGGCCAGCGGCGCAGTGTCGCAACCACGCAGCGTCAGCAGCGGCGTCGTCGCCGTGCACAATCCCTACTGCTCGCCGTACTACAGCTCGGCGTGCTGGAACTACACCTCGCCCTACCACCTGTACTGCGGCAGCGGACCGTTCTACTGGGGCATTTCGCTGTGGTACCCGTGGTACTGGGGCTGCTCGCCTTCGTGGTACGGCTGCCACTACGACTGGTGGTGGAACAGCAGCTGCTACTACGGTAGCTGCGGCACCACCTACGGCTGGTACCCGTCCTCGGTCTACTGCCCGACCTACCTCTACGTGCCGAGCTCGCTCATCTACTACAGCGACTCCCCCCCCGCGGCGCCGGCCGCAGCCGATGAAGGTGAAGTCAAGGTCGCCGGCGAGGGCAAGGCGCCGCCGCCGCGCACGCTCGCCGAGAAATACCTCGAGCTGGGCGACTTCTACTTCCGCGCCGGCCGTTTCGCCGAAGCCGCCGACAGCTACTCACGCGCCCGCACCTACGCGCCCAACGACGCCGGCATCCACTTCGTGCTCGCCGACGCGGCGTTCGCCAACGACGACTACCACTTCGCGGCGTTCCTGATCAAGGAAGCGCTGCGCCTGGACCCGGCGCTCGCCAGCGCGAAGTTCGACAAGCGCACGCTCTACGGCGAGCCCAAGTTGTTCGACGAGCAAATGGCCAAGCTCGAGCGTTACCTCGAGGAGAAGCCCTACGACGCGATGGCGCACCTCGTGCGTGGCTACAACCTGCTGTTCTCCGATCGCATCGTCACCGCGATCGTCGCCTTCCGGCGAGTGCTCGAGATCGCGCCCGGCGACGTCGCCGCCCAGGCCTTCCTCGACGCGCTCGAGGAACCTTCGGCGCCGGTCGAAGCCAAGCCCGCCGCCAAGTGAAGAACGCGACACGCCGCTCGTTGGCGGCGTGTCGATCTCGCGTGCAGGGCGACCCGGCGCTACGCTGCCGGGTCAATGGCCCGTCGAATCGATACCTACCTGCAGGACCTCGTCGGCGACGACAAGTTCGCCTTCTACGAGACCGTCCGAGACTTCGGCGACGCGGAGATCGCGCCGCACCTGCTCCAGTGGGAGCGGGAACATCGCCTGGTGCCCGACAAGACGATCGCGGCGATGGGCGAACTGGGCCTGTTCGGGTTGCCGATCGCCGAGGAGTACGGCGGCCAAGGTGGTGACCACACCGACCTCGTGCTGATGGGCCTGGCTCTGGGTTACCACAGCCAGGCAGTCGCGATCACGCCGGGCGCCGCGATCTCACTGGGCGCCAAGCCGCTGCAACTGTGCGGTACCGACGCGCAGAAGCGCGCCCATCTGCCGGCGCTGGCGCGCGGTGAACGCATGTTCGTGTTCGGCCTGTCCGAGCCCGGCCGCGGCAGCGACGCCGCCAACCCGCAGGTCACCGCGGTGCGCAACGGCGACAAGTGGGTCATCAACGGCGAGAAGTGCTGGTCGACCAACGCCCGCTGGGCCAGCCACGTGACCGTGCACGCGCTCACCGATCCCTCCGCGCCCAACGGCAAACGCTCCACGTGCTTCATCGTGCCGATGGACCACAAGGGCGTCTTCTACCAGGAGATGCAGGGCAAGAGCGTCTGGGAGCAGTCCTCGACCGGCTCGATCATGTTCGAAGGCGTCGAGGTCACCGACGAGGCGATCCTGGGCACCGAGAACGACGGCTTCAAGGTGATGGTGACGACGCTCAACGGCGGTCGCCTGTTCATCGCCTCGCTGGCGCTCGCTTCACTCGCCTTCGCGCTCGACAAGACGCGCATCTACGCCGAGGAACGCATCCAGTTCGACGACAAACCGATCGGCCGGTTCCAGCGCGTGCAGGACATCGTCGTCGACATGGACATCGCGCTCGAACGCGGGCTGACCTGGCTGCTGCACTGCTGCCGCCTCTACGAAGAAGGCCGCCTGTCGCGCGAGCAGGCCGCCAAGGTCAAGGTCGACTGCAGCCGCAGCGCCAGCGAACTGCTGCCGCTGGCGATGGAAGTCTGCGGCGGCGTCGCGTGCCTCGACGAGTTCGGCCTGCTGCGCCACAACAACGACCTGTTCGTGACGCGCGTCGGCGAAGGCAGCAACTTCGCGCTCAAGGATCTGATCGTGCGGCCGCTGCGTTCCAAGTGATGCGTCATCGGCTCTGCGCGTTGCGCCCCATCGTCGGGTGCGCAGGGTCGGGCCAACGCTGCGGCACCCGCCGCAGCTTCGACGTGTCGTAGCCCTGCTTGCCCAACGCGTCGACCAACACACCGTAGGTCGCCTCGTCGACGTCCGGCCGCCGCGCCATGATCCACGCGTAGTCGCGCGCGCTGCGGGCGATGATCGTCATCTGGTATTGCGGATCGAGGAACGTGATCAGGTACTCGAAGCGCAGCGGCCAGAAGAACTGCATGCCCCAGGTCGCGTTGCTGATGAGGTCCCGAACGACGGCGCTCGGCTGCATGACCACGAACTCACCGTCGAAGCCACCATCGCGGAACGCATAGGTCGTGGCGATCGAACCGTCGGGATCGAGCCGATAGGACTCGACCGCGTTGTGGGCCTCGGCCTCGCTCGACGCAGGGATGTGCGCGATCACATACCAATCGCCCATGAAGCGCAGAAGGTCGACGTGCTCGACCGTGGGCAGCGGCGGGTAGGAACGGCACGCGCCCAAGGCGACGATCACGGCGAGACCGGTCGCGGCTGCGAGCGTGCACCAACGGCGGCGGCGAGTGGTGTTGTTCATGGAAGGGCTGTGGGCGCGCTTGCGGAGGATCCGTGTGGCTACTTGCCCAGCAGCCCGTCGCGCAGGGCCGCCGTCGGCGGCTGGACACCCAGATACAACTGCACGAACAACCGCCGGAATGCCTCGTCCTCGATGCGGTCGACGAGCACACCATCGTGGACGACCGCGACGCCGCGGCCGGGTTCACACCCGAACGTCAGGGTGCTGCCGTTGCGCACGGGCCGCATCGCCGCACACAAGCGCTGCAGCGCCGGCTCGAACTGCGCCAGCCGTTCGCCCGCGTTGACCTTGGTGCTGGCCGTGAACGCCTCGCCGAGTTGTTCGGCCGACAAGCTGCGCACGAAGTGCAGATGCACGACGACGACCTGTTCGGGGTCGAGCGCTTCGGCCAACGAACGCACACGTCGCTCGCAGTAGAGGGCGGCGACGTAGAGGTCGATGCCGAAGATGCCCCACTCGCACAGACCACTGCCGTTGCGCTGCAGGGCGCGGCCCGCCCAGGGAAGACGGTCCGGGAAGCTGCCGTCCACGGCGCGCTTGGGCACCAGCACCGTCGCGGGCGGCGGCGCTTCGGCAGGCGCCGCAACATCAGCCGGAGTCACGAAGCCCGGCGCCGGAGCCGGCGCGACCCGGCCCTCGCAGGCCGCCAGCGAGGACAGCAGCGCGATGATCCCAAGACAGAACGACCGTGTGCACGACATGGGCTGGGGTTCGCGGTGTCCCCAGGCGCGGATGCGCGAACACCGCCAGCCCCGCCGCACACGGTTCCGCGCAAGAATCCCCGAGAACGGCACATGCCAACCCGCGCCCGGCGGCCGAAGGCCCGCTCCGCCGCCAGCTCTCACCAGCACAAGTCCATCTGCTCAAAGCCGATGGGTGCGGTGGCCGCCCCCTTCCCGAAGCCTTCGCGCCACCCCGTTCTTGGGGCGGAACTTTCCTTCAGATGGGCATCTCGGCGATCCGAATGCTTGACAGTCCGTTCCCGCCCCCCCTAACAAGGGCCCCCTCCGACCCCCTCCCGCATGGCCAGCCAGAAACCACAGGGCACCCCGCTCGTGATCGTCGAGTCGCCTGCCAAGGCGCGCACGATCAGCAAGTTCCTCGGCTCCAAGTACAAGATCGAAGCGAGCATAGGTCACATCCGCGACCTGCCGAGCGACGCCAGCGAGGTGCCCGCCGAGCTCAAGAAGGAGAAGTGGGCCAAACTCGGCATCGACGTCGAGAACGACTTCAAGACCCTCTACGTGGTGCCCGCCGACAAGCGTGAGCACCTCAAGAAGCTCAAGGGCCTGCTCAAGGACGCCCCGATCCTCTATCTCGCGACCGACGAAGACCGCGAGGGTGAGTCGATCTCCTGGCACCTGCTCCAGGAACTGCAGCCCAAGTGTGAGATCAAGCGGCTGGTGTTCCACGAGATCACCAAGGCGGCGATCCTCGAGGCGCTGGAGTCGCCGCGCGAGATCGACATGGATCTGGTCGAGGCGCAGGAGACGCGCCGCATCGTCGACCGCCTCTACGGCTACACGGTGTCGCCGCTGTTGTGGAAGAAGGTCAAGCCGCGCCTGTCGGCCGGGCGCGTGCAGAGCGTCGCGGTGCGGTTGATCGTCGAACGCGAACGCGAACGCATGCGGTTCGTGCCGGCCGAGTACTGGAGCCTGGAGACGACGCTGATCGGCCAGCACGGCGACAGCACGCCGTTCCCGGCCTCGCTGCACAGCCTCGACGGCCGGCGCATCGCCAGCGGTCGCGACTTCGACCCGGACTCCGGCAAGCTCAAGGACAACACGCCCGGCGGCAAGGGTGTGCTCGTGCTCGGCGAGCAGGCGGCCACCGCGCTCGCCGCCGAACTGCAGCACGCCGCGGCGACGGTCGTCGACGTCGACCAGAAGCCCTACACCGAGCGCCCGTATCCGCCGTTCACGACCTCGACGCTGCAGCAGGAGGCCGCGCGCAAGCTGCGTTTCGCCGCGCAGCGCACGATGCGCGCCGCGCAGCGCCTCTACGAGAACGGTCACATCACCTACATGCGCACCGACTCGACCACGCTGAGCTCGCAGGCGATCACCGCCGCGCGCACGCTGATCGAGCGTGAGTTCGGCGCGCAATACGTTCCGGACGCGCCGCGCACCTACCAGACCAAGGTCAAGAACGCGCAGGAAGCGCACGAGGCGATCCGCCCCGCGGGCACCGACTTCGTGCACCCCAAGGACCTGCCCGGCGACATCGGCGTCGACGAACGCGCCGTCTACGAGCTGATCTGGCGGCGCACGGTCGCGTGCCAGATGAAGGACGCCAAGGGCCAGCGCACCACGATGGCGCTCGAGGCACCGACCAAGGCGCACGGCACGGCGCGCCTCACCGCGACCGGCAAGACGATCGACTTCCCGGGGTATCGCCTCGCCTACGTCGAGGACTTCGAGGACCCCGAAGCCGAGGTCGCCGATGCCGAACGCGTGTTGCCCAACCTGCAGAAGGGCAACCGCGCGAAGATCGATCAACCCAAGGCCTCGGGCCACACCACGCAACCGCCGCCGCGCGTGACGGAAGCGGGCCTGATCAAGGAACTCGAGGCGCGCGGCATCGGCCGCCCTTCGACCTACGCGGCGATCATCGAGACGATCGTGCGCCGCGAGTACGTCTGGAAGAAGGGCAGCGCGCTGGTGCCGACGTTCACCGCCTTCGCGGTCGTCGACCTGCTCGCCTCCTACCTCGGCTGGCTCGTGGACTACCAGTTCACGGCGAAGATGGAGGACGACCTCGACGAGATCAGCAACGGCCGCGCCAAACGCCTCGACTACCTCAACCACTTCTTCCTCGGCAACGGCCAACCCGGCCTGCGCGACCGCGTCAGCGGCATCGAAGGTGAGATCGACCCGCGCAAGATCTGCTCGATCCCGCTCGGTTCGGGCCCCGACGGCGAACTCGTCGAGGTGCGCGTCGGCCGGTACGGTCCGTTCTTGTCGAGCGGCGACAAGCGCGTCTCCGTTCCCGACGAGACCGCGCCCGACGAGATGACGCTCGCCAAGGCGATCGAACTGCTCGAGAAGGGCGGCGAAGGTCCCAAGGAACTCGGCGAAGATCCGGAAACAGGGCTGAAGGTCTACGTGAAGGTCGGGCGCTTCGGTCCCTACTTCCAACTCGGCGAACAGCCTGAGACACCCAAGGGCAAGAAGGCCAGCAAGGCCGACAAGCCGAAGATGGCGTCGCTGCTCACCGGCATGGAACCGGAGACGGTCACCCTGGACGAAGCACTCGCGTGCCTGTCGCTGCCGCGCACCGTCGGCACCGCCAGACCACCCGAGGGCGACAAGGAAGAACCGATCCTCGCCGCCAACGGCCGCTACGGCCCGTACCTGATGTGGGGCAAGGAGACGCGCAGCATCCCCGCCGGCAGCACGCCGCTGACCGTGACGATGGACGAGGCGCTCAAACTGTTCGCCGAACCCAAGAAGCACGGCCGCCGCGGCGCCGCGCCCGCCAAGGCGCGCAAGGAGATCGGCGAGCACCCCGAGAGCAAGCAGATGATCAAGCTGCTCGACGGGCGCTACGGCCCCTACGTCACCGACGGCACCACCAACGCGTCGTTGTCGAAGGACGAGAATCCCGACGAGCTGACGCTGGCACGCGCGGTCGAACTGCTCGCGGCGCGCGCGGCCAAGGGACCCGGCAAGAAGGCGAGGAAGGCGGCGAAGAAGCCCGCCAAGAAGACTGCGAAGAAGGCGACCGCGAAGAAGTGACCCACGACGACGACGCGCGGTGGCAGCGCAAGGACGTCTGGTACGGCGTCCTGTTCACCGGCACCGGCGCACTGACCTTCGCCTACGCGATCCTCGCCTGCCGCAACGGAGTGCCGATGATGCTGTGGGGCACGGCGATGCTGTTCGGGCCGTTGTTGCTGTTCCTGGGTATGAATTCGATCGTGCGCAGTCTGCGGGCCAAGCGATGAGGTCTCCGTTCCTCCTGGTGCTCGCCGCGCTGTCGGCCTGTGCGCACTGTCCCAGCTCCCAACCCTTGCGTCCCCCCGCGCAGGGCCGATGATCGCCAGATGCCGTTTGCGACCCACGTCGACCCCAGCCTGGACCTGTTCGCCGAGATCGATCGCCTGCGCCACGAGCGCAAGGCCGTGATCCTCGCGCACTACTACCAGGACCCCGACATCCAGGACATCGCCGACTTCCTCGGCGATTCGCTCGAGTTGGCCAAGCGCGCGCGCGACGCGAAGGACGCCGAGGTGATCCTGTTCTGCGGCGTGCACTTCATGGCCGAGACGGCCAAGATCGTGAACCCGGGCAAGACGGTGATCATCCCCGACCTCGACGCCGGCTGCTCGCTGGCCGAGCAGTGCCCCGCGGACCAGTTGCGCGCGTGGAAGTTGCGCCATCCCGACCACTACGTCGTGATGTACATCAACTGCAGCGCCGCGACCAAGGCCGAGAGCGACATCATCTGCACGTCGAGCAACGCCGAGAAGATCATCCGCAGCGTGCCGGAAGGGCGCCCGATCCTGTTCGGCCCCGACAAGAACCTCGGCGCGTTCCTGATCAAGAAGACCGGCAGACAGATGGACCTGTGGCCCGGCGCGTGCATGGTGCACGAGACGTTCAGTTCGCAGAAGATCGCCGCGCTCAAGGCGAAGCACCCCGATGCGAAGTTCATCGCCCACCCCGAGTGTGAGGACCACGTGCTGCTGCTCGCGGACTACGTCGGCTCGACCAGCAAGCTGCTCGAGTTCGTGCAGAAGGACAGCGGCAAGCAGTACATCGTCGGCACCGAGATGGGCATCCTGCACACGATGCACAAGGCGGCGCCCGACAAGGAACTGATCGCCGTGCCCTACGAGGACCGCACCGCGGCGTGCCAGGGCTGCAACCAGTGCCCGCACATGAAGCTCAACACGCTCGAGAAGATCTACCTGGCGCTGCGCGACCTGCAGCCGCGCATCGAAATGGCCGAGGAACTGCGCGTGCGGGCGTTGGCGCCGCTCGAGCGCATGCTGGCGATCAGCTGAACGCAGGCTCGGCGGCCGCGGCCTGGCGCCGCCACGGCCAGGCGAAGGTGAGCAACAGCATCATCACCACGTTCTTGGTGATGCCCAGCCACGGCGGCGTCTCGGCGAGGCTGCCCAGGCACCCGCAATCGGTGATGCCGTAGGCGTGCCAGGCGTGCGCGACCAGCACGGAGAACACCATCAGCATGGCGCCGGCCGTGGCGATGGCAACCCGACGCAGACGTCCGACGACCAGCGACGCGCCGACCAAGGCCTCGAGCACGATCGTCATCCACGCCGAGCGCACCATCCAGACGTACGGCACGGCGCGGTAGTACGCGGCCTTCTCGAGGAAGCCGTCGAAGTCCATCGCCTTGGCCACTGCGGAGAACACGAAGAAGGCGCCGACCGCCGCGCCGAGAGCCCAACGGGGCCATGCCACCTTGCCAGGGCGAGGCTCGAGCGTGATCACGCTCCTTCGATCGACCACCGCCCGCATCATCCTTGACCTCCGGGACATCCCTTCAAGACATCGCCGTCACGGATCCGATGTGCATTGAGGACTGGAGGACACCGTTGCCGAGCACCCGATCGATCGCCGCCCGCATCACCCTGGGGTCAGGACTCAGTCTGTTCCTGGCCGTCGCTGCTGTGGCCACGGTCGCATTCGTGTCGCTGCGCACCCGCGCGACCGCCGAGCAGCGGCAACGTTTCCAGACCGCCGCCCGCAGCGAAGCGCGGGCCTTCGTGACGCGCGTCAAGTTGGCGCTGGCCACGGCGACGGGCGTGTGCGAAACCCTGCGCGGCATCAAGGACGAGGACGTGTTGCTCGAGATCAACCGCAAGTCGGCGATCTCGATCCTCGGCAACGCGATCGAGGAGAACCCGGATCTGCTGGCGGTGTTCACGTGCTGGGAGCCGGACGCGTTCGACGAACTCGACGGCGGCTTCGCCAACGAGCCTGGCAGCGATGCCGACGGCCGGTTCGTGGCCCGATGGCAACGCGCACCCGGCGCCCAGAAGCAGCTGACGGCGCAGACGGGCTACGAGAAGCCCGGCTTCTACGACGAGACCAGGACAACCGGCCTGTCGACGCGACTGGTGACGATCGAGACGGGTGACCAGCAACGCCTGGTGATGCGCTGCTGCAAGTCGGTGGCGGTCGGCGAGACGTTCTACGGCATCGTCGGCATCGACGTCGATCTCGGCTTCGCAGCCGCACAGACGGCCGAGTTCGCCACCGACAACGGCGGCTCGCAGTTGACCATCCTGTCACCGGCCGGCGAGATCGCGGCCGGCAGCGCCACGACGGTCCTGCCCGAGACAGCGGTCGTCGCCCTCGAGCAGAATGCAGCGGCGACCTGGCAGGACGACGATCAGCTCGTCTTCGCGGCGACCGCCACGATCGACCCGCGCCTCACCAGACCCTGGGTCGCGATCGTGCAGACGCCCACGGCGAGCCTCACCGCGGCGGCGACCGCGGTGGCGTTCCAGATGGGCTGGGTCGGCCTGCTGGCCGCAACCCTGGGCATCGCCATGGTGCTGTGGACCGCGCGCCGCATCCTCGCGCCGCTGAGCAGCGTCGCCGACGCGATGGACGAAATCGCATCCGGAGGCGGTGACCTGTCGCGCCGTCTGCCGGTCACCCGCGGCGACGAGATCGGCCGCGTCGCCGCCGCGTTCAATCGCTTCGCCGCCAGCATCGGTGAGATCGTCGATCGCGTGCGCAGCAACACCGCCTCGTTCGCCGGGCGCACCCGCGCCGTCTCCGACAGCAGTTCGTCGCTCAACGAACAGGCCAGGGAACAGCGTACCGTGCTCGACCGCGTCAACGACCGCATGCAGGAGCTGGCCGCCGCCGCGGAAGCGAATCGCGAGCTCGCCAACCTCGCCATCGACCACACGGGTCGCGCCGTGCAGGTACTCGAGGACTCCCTGCAGCAGATGCAGAAGGTGACGTCGACCATGGCGCAGGTCCGCGACGCGAGTCGCAGCACCGAGGCCGTGATGACCGCGATCGACGGCATTGCCTTCCAGACCAACCTGCTGGCCCTCAACGCCGCCGTCGAGGCCGCTCGCGCCGGTGAGCATGGCCGTGGGTTCGCGGTCGTCGCCGAGGAAGTGCGCGGGCTCGCGCTGCGCAGCGCCGAAGCTGCCCGCAGCAACGGCAAGACGATCGCCCAGTCGATCGAGAGTTCGCAGCAGGGCGCCGAGCTGGTTGGCAAGCTGCAGCACCTGCTCGGCGATCTGCGCACGACCTTCAGTGACTTGCGCGCCAGCATCGACGAGATCACTTCCCACTCGGGCACCCAGGTGATGCAGATCTCCGACGTGTCGGCCGCCAGCGAAGAACTCGCAGCATCGGCGCACGAAACAGGCTCGCGAGCCAGCGAACTGGCCCAGGCCACCGGCGCGATCGACGCCGCAGCGGCCGAGATCACCGCGCTGTTCGCGGCCTTCAAGACCGCCGACCAGCAGCACCACCACCAACCAGAGGAGATGAACGCATGAAGACCACGCTGACCCTTGCCCTGTTCGCCTTGACCCTGCCGCTCGTCGCGCAGGAGAAGAAGGAACCGTTCCCGCTGCGCGCCAAGTTTCCGCAACTCGAGTGCATCTCGACCGAAGAGCTGCGCGACCTCACCGACGCGATCGTCGTCGACACGCGCAACAAGATCGAGTTCGACGTCGTGCACGTGGAAGGCTCCCGTCACCTCGACGTCACCGAGATGAAGAAGGCCGACCTCGAGGCCGTGCGGCCCGCGGACGGCGCGCAGACGCTGGTCTTCTACTGCAACGGCGTGACCTGCAAGAAGAGCTACGAGGCCGCCGAGAAGGCGCGCATCTGGGGCTTCACGAACTGCAAGGTCTACGACGCCGGCATCTTCACGTGGGCCGAGAACAACCCCACGCGCACGCGCTTCTTCGGCGACCTGCTGACCAAGGAGAACGTCAAGACCAAGCTGATCCCCAAGAGCGAGCTGAAGGCGATCAGCCTGTCGACCGCCGACTTCATCGCCAAGGCGCGTTCCGGCGACTACAAGGTCTACGACATCCGCGACACCAAGGATCGCCAGGACTTCCCGATCAAGCTGCCGAAGATCGCCAAGCTGCCGATGGACGACTTCGTCAAGGTGCTCGAGAAGGGCGCCGTGCCGGCCGAGAAGGTGCTGATCCTCGACAACGTCGGCAAGCAGGTCGACTGGCTGCAGTACTACCTGCGCCGCGCCGGCCACAAGGACCACCACTTCCTGTCGGGTGGCGTCGGCCAGTGGAAGAAGGACGGTTTCGACAGCGACGGCAACCCGATCGCGGCCAAGCCGGCCAAGTGAGCCCGATCGGCGTGCGCCCGACGGCGTGATTCCGCACCCCGGGGATGGCAACATCAGCCATCCCCATGGGCACCACCGACGCGATCACCCCTGCCGCCAGCAATCCACTCGCCGACGAGCTGCGAGGCACGCGCCACACGCAACCCTGCGCGGTGGTGATCTTCGGCGCCACCGGCGACCTCACCAAACGCAAGCTGGTGCCGTCGCTGATGGGCCTGGCCAAGGACGGCCTGTTGCCGTCGGGCTTCGCCGTGGTCGGCTTCGCGCGCCGCGAGTGGACCGACGAGCACTTCCGCGACGAACTGCGTGAAGGCGTCGAACAGTTCGGGCGCTCGTCGACGCAGACCGCGTTCGCCGATCTGCAGGACCACTTCAGCTACCACTGCTCGGACTTCGGCGACCTCGACGGTTACCGCGCGCTGGCCGACAAGCTCGACCTGCTCGACAAGAGGCACGGCACCAAGGGCAACCGCATCTTCTACCTGGCGACGCCGCCGAGTTCGTATTCGAGCATCCTGCAGAACCTCGCCGCCGCGGGCCTGTCGCGCGAGGGCAACGGGCGCTTCGCCCGCGTCATCGTCGAGAAGCCGTTCGGCCACGACCTCGGCACCGCGGTCGCGCTCAACGACCAGGTGCGCGCTGCGTTCCACGAGCGCCAGGTGTTCCGCATCGATCACTACCTGGGCAAGGAGACGGTCCAGAACATCCTCGCCCTGCGCTTCGCCAACGGCATCTTCGAGCCGCTGTGGAACGAGAAGTTCGTCGACCACGTGCAGATCACCGTCGCCGAATCGATCGGCGTCGGCACACGCGGCGGTTACTTCGAGGAGAGCGGGATCATCCGCGACATGATCCAGAACCACCTGATGCAGGTGCTGACGCTGGTGGCGATGGAGCCGCCGGCGGCGCTGACCGCCGATGCGGTGCGCGACGAGAAGGTCAAGGTGCTCAAGGCGATCCGCTCGTTCCGGCCGGAGGAAGTCGATCAGGCGACCCTGCGCGCGCAATACACGAACGGCTTCTTCCAGGGCGAAGAGGTCAACGGCTACCGCGAAGAACACGGCGTCGCCGCCGACTCGCGCACCGAGACCTACGCCGCGGTGCGGCTGCAGGTCGAGAACTGGCGCTGGTCGCAGACGCCGTTCTACCTGCGCGCCGGCAAACGACTGCCGCGCCGCGTCACCGAGGTCGCGATCCAGTTCAAGCAGCCGCCGCACCTGCTGTTCGAAGGTGGCAAGCCGCTGCAGCCGAACGTGCTGCTGCTGCGTATCCAGCCCGACGAGGGTGTCGCCCTGCGTTTTGGCGCCAAGGTGCCGGGCCCCGACATCCGCGTGCGCGACGTGCGCATGGACTTCCGCTACGGCAACGCCTTCGGCAACGAGACTGCCGACGCCTACGAACGCCTGCTGCTCGACGCGATGCTCGGTGACGGCACGCTGTTCGCGCGCCGCGACGAGGTCGAAGACGCCTGGCGCATCGTCGACTCGATCGTCGCCGGGTGGCGGCAGTCGCCGAACCGACCCGCCGAGTACGTCGCCGGCACCTGGGGCCCCGAGTCGGCCGAACGCCTGCTCGGTCCCGGGCGCACCTGGAGGAAGCCGTGACCGCGGGCACCAGGACCGGGCTCGCACGGACCGCGACGCGGCCGACCGACGTGCGCGGCATCGGCGCCGCACTGCGTTCGTTGTGGCGCGACTGCTGCCCCGAGGAAGCTGGCGGTGATGTCGCCCGATCGCTGACCACCAATTTCGTGATGGTGGCCGCCGCCGAGGCCGAGGCAGAGGCGCGGGCCGCGCTCGACCGGGTCTTTCCGCGCACGCCGTGCCGAGCCTTCCTGTTCCTCGTCGACGGCGCTCGCGCGGCGGTCGACACCGAGGTCACGGCCGTGACCCGCTGCCACGGCGACACCCGCGACATCGTGCTCGAGGAAGTCGTGGTGCGCCTGCCGACCGCCAGACTGGCGCGGCTGCCCGGCATCGTGCGACCGCTGCTCGTCAACGACCTGCCCGGTCACCTCTACTGGCGGCACGACTGGCCGCGCGACGAAGCGCTGGCGAACGCCTCGGTGGCGCTGTGTGAACACCTGATCGTCGACAGCCAACGCGGTTCGCCGACGTTCGACCAGCTCGAACTCCTGCGCGACGAGTTCCCGCGCAGCCAACCCCCGCGCAATCCGCCCGCACACAGCGAGCCCGCACGCAACGAGCCCGCACGCAGCCATGGCGTGCGCGTCACCGACCTGACCTGGCTGCGGCTGCGGCCCTGGCGCCGCGCCCTGGCCGAGGCTTTCGAACGCATCACCTGGCAACCGGGACAGCCGACGCGCGCGATCATCCGCCACGCCAGCAGCGGCTCGGCCAGCGTCGTGATGCTCGCCCGCTGGCTGGAACGGCGGCTCGGGGCGACGATCGATCTCGACGAGTCGGGCAGTTCGGACCCCGACCACGTGTTGCTGACCACCGGCGCCGTCGAGGTCTGCATCGAACTCGAACACGGCCAGTTGGCGGTCTACGTGACCACCGATGCGCACTGCGATCTACCGTTCCGCCTGCCGGCTTCGCGCGGCTCTGAAGGCGATCTGCTGGCTGCAGCCGTCGACGTCGGCTGAGAGGCGACACCGATTGCCGACACCGCTGACTCGCGCTGCGACGGCGGCGCCGTATCGTTGCCGGCCATGAGCAAACGCCTCGTCGGCCTCTGTCTGTGTCTGGCCCTGGTCGCCTGCAGCTCCGTCCAGGACGATTTCAGCAAGCAAGCGCTGACCCCGCCGGACTACTGGCTCACCGAACCCGCCGACTTCGGCCTCACCGCCGAACCGTTCGAGGTCGTGCTGCACAGCGAGGCGTCGTTCACGGGCTACTGGATCCCGAACCCTGCCGCGGCCGGGCGCACGGTGGTGCTGTTCCACGGCGGCGACACCAACGTCGGCTCGGTGCACCCGTGGTATCGGGTGCTGCACGACGCGGGCTTCCAGGTGTTGGCGTTCGATCCGCGCGGCTTCGGCCGCAGCAAGGGCACACCGACGCTGCGCGCCTGGATCTACGACCTGCCCGAGTTGTTCGACTGGCTGCGCGCGCGGCCCGACGTCGATGCCGACAAGATCGCATTCTATGGCACGGGCCTGGGCAGCGTCGCCGCGCTGTGGGCCGCCAAGACGCAACGCGACTGCGTCGCCATGGTGCTCGAGGGCTTGCCGAGCCTGCGTGAACAGCTGCGCGAGAAGGTCGACGACGGCAGCGCCCTGGGCGCCTACGCGCTGGCCTTCTCCGAGCTTGCCAGCCTGCCCGAGGACATCGAGGCGGTCGACAATGCGCCTCTGGTGCAGACGCCGGCGCTGTTCATCTGCGGCGCGCTCGAGCCAGCGCGTGACCGGCGGGCGCTGCTGGCGGCATACGACCAGTTCGGCGGGCCGCGTGAGCTGTGGGTGCTGCCCGAGACCGGCACCGCACCGCACGGCATGTCGACTCACGACGGTGAGTACCAACGCACCGTCACCGCCTACCTGCAGCGCCACTTCGACCACAGCGCCCAGCACCTGGCCGCCGACTGGCGCAAGGTCAGCACCACCAGCACCGGCAAGACCTTCTACGAGATCGCGATCGAAGCGCGGCCCCAGCAACCCCGGGAGCCGATCGCCGTCGAGGCCGCGGTGATCAGCGGCGACGACGTGCACTTCGCGACCACCTGGCTCGAAGGCAAGAACGCCGCCGTGCGCTTGCAGCTCGATGCGGCCCCCAGCCACGTCAGCGCCAGTCGCATCCACGACGCCGTGGCTGGCGACGACGGCACGGCGCGACGCCAGCTGACACCGTTGGCGCAGGCCACGCGCGCCATCAACTCCATCTTCCCGTTGCTCGAGGCGGTGCGCTTCGGCCAGCCGACCGCGGACGGGTGCCGCGAGGCGCTGCGGGCGCTGACCGAGGTGCAAGGGCAGGCGCCGTTCCCGCCCTTGCTCGAAGCGGAGCTGGCCGACATCCATGCGCGCATCGGCATCACGCTCAACGAGAGCAAGGACCCGGCAGAACGGCAAACCGCGCAGGCGCTGCTGCGGCGCGCGATCGCGGCCGTTCCGCAAGATCCCGCGCGGCACTTCTGGGCCGGGCCGCGCACCACGTACGGCTATCCGCAGCAGGCGACGATCGACGCGGCCAAACGCCTCCTGACGCCGTAACTCCCCCGTCAGCGCGGCGGATTGCCGCTCGGTGAGGAATGCGGCTGCTCGACGGTCTTCGCGTGCTCACCCGCCTGTTGGTGTTTGGGCGGGTGCGGGTGCCAACCGAGCACGAGCAGCATCACCAGGAAGCCGAGCACGTAGCCGACGACCACGTGCCAGCCGCCCTTGATCCAGTTGAGCGCCGACTTGGCCTCGGTGAACAGCCCCGAGATCGCGACGCCGGCCGACGAACCGAACCACAACATCGAACCGCCGTAGCCGACGCAGTAGGCCAGGAAGCCCCAGTCGTAGCCGCCCTGTTTGATCGCCAGCTTGGTCAGCGGGATGTTGTCGAAGAACGCCGACACGAAGCCCAGGCCGAGGGCCGTTCCCGGCCCGGCAGGAGGCAACGACTCGACCGGCATCATCGACGCCGACAGCACCAGGCTCAGCAGGAACACCATGCCCGTTGTCGCCGCCGGCAACACCGTCCAGTCGGGCTTGCGCACCAACGCGCCAAGCAGGATCGCGCCCCAGACGCCGGCGGCCGGCAGGCCGAACAGGATGTTCGTGCTGATCGCGCCGGCCAGGATCGCTCCGACAATGCCGACCTGCACGAAGTCGATGGGCGGCGCCGCATGCTCGCTGCGCTCGAGCGCGTGCAGACGGGTCTGCTGCCCCGAAGCGAAGTAGCCGAAGAAGGCCACTGCGACCACGGCCCCCAGTGCCGCGTGCAGCACGTCGATCGGCGAGACGCCGGCGAGCCAGATCATCGTCGTCGTCGTGTCGCCGACCACCGAGCCGGCGCCACCGGCGTTGCTGGCAGCGACGATCGCCGCCAGGTAACCGATGTGCACCTTGCGCCGGAACAGCGTGATCGCGGCCGACCCACCGATCAGCGCCGCGGCGATGTTGTCGAGCACGAACGACAGACACGCCACCATCACCAGCAGCAGGAACGCGCCCATGCGCCCCGCCGGCAGCACCTCCGTCAACTTCTCGGGCAGGCGACTGCGCTCGAAACAGTTCGCCAACACCGCGAACCCGAGCAGCAAGCCGCCGAGGTTGAGCAGTTCCTTGGCCTCGTGCTGCAGGTGCTCGCCGAGACTGAAGTCGGTCAGCGACAACCGCGTCACGATCACGAGCAGCAGACCGCTGATCGCGATCTTGACGGCCTGATGATGAAACCGCGCGATCCCGAACAGGGTCGCAGCGAACAGCCCGAAGAGGAGAATGGTGGTCACGAACGAACGCTCCGCGCGAGGGGTCGGTACGGCGCGCACGCGACGCTACCACACCCCGGCTGCGCGCGACGATGATCGTCGCCGCCCCCGGCCGGAGAGAACACCGGCCGGATACCGCCCTTGACATCGCCTCGACGACGCTGTTGCCGACCGCGCCGGTGAGATCACTTCACGCTGGCCACATCGACCCAGACCAGGCGGTGATCACTGACCGTGACCAACGCCGCGGCCGGCTCGAAGGCCGGCGGCCAGAACACGCCGCTGCCGAGCACCCGCAGCGACCGCGACGGCAACACGAAATCCAGCCGCAGATTGCCGGGGCCACTGCCAGGGCCATCGCCGGGTTCGTCGGGGAAGTCGCCGGTGTCGCACGCAGGGTCACCCTGGTGACCGGCGTTGACACCCCACTGCTTCCGACTCTGCTCGAGCCCGCCGGGGCTGGTCGGCAACGGATCCTGCAGGCGCGACTGCTGCAGCAACGTCTGCATGCCGTCGCGACGGCCGTCGCCGTCGACGGGATCGCAGTTCAGGTCGCCCATGACGACGAACTTCGCATCCGCAGCGAGCCCGGCCGCGACGCCGGCGTCGTCGACGATCCAGCCGTCCTTGCCCGGCGTGGTGTAGTCGATCCAGAAACGGATCTCGTCGTGGTTGCGGCAGCCGTTGCGGTCCTCGGGACCGTCGAACACCGGCGGCGTCGGATGGCTGGCGAGCACATGCACGACCATGCCACCGTCGACCGGCCCGATGCCGATCGGCACGTCCCAGTGACTCTTCGACGACAGCCTCAGCGTGTTCCAGGTCCCGTCGTCGATACCCGCGGGCCGCAGCGCACCGGGCATCGTCGACCACCGCAGTTCACGGAACGTGCGCACGCGTTCGGTCAGGATCGGATAGCGCGACAGCAGCGCCATGCCGTACTGCCCCGGAAACTCCCCGAAGCCGTACGCATCACCCGCGCCACCGACGGTGCCGTCGCCATCGAGGTCGAGGCCGGACGGCTCGCCGGTGTTGACCGGCGCGGCGTAGCGGAACGAAAAACGGATCGGCTTCTGCCCGTTCTGTCCGACGGCGAGGTACTCGTCGGCGAACGCCGCCAAGGCCGCACCTTCGGCGTCCCAATCCAGTTCGCACAGCAGCAGCACGTCGACCTCACAGCGCTGCACGATCTCGGCAAGACGCCGCGCGGTCCCATCCTCGCCGCCGCGCAGCTCAGCCAGCAGTTGTCCGGCGGCGGCACGATTGCCGGCGATGTTGAAGGTCGCGAAGCGCACGGCGGGCACGGCGCCCGTGCGGCGGTTGAGCACGTAGATGGCCAGCGGCACCGACAACAGCAGGCATACGACCGAACACAGCGTGTAGTTGATCTTCATGACGGCAGCGGCTCGTCGAACCGGAACATCGCCGCGGCTTCGGGCAGGCGTTGCTCGGGCCCGATCACCACCACGGTATCGCCGACCTCGAGCACCGTCTCGGGCACGACCTCCCGCAGGTTGCGCCCGTCGCGCCGAACCGCCACCACGCTGCAGCTCGTGCGCCGCCGGATCCCCACCTGCATCAGGCTCTTGCCTGCCGCCGGGGCGCCGGCCTGCAGCCGCCAGATCGCGAAGTTGACGCCGGGCACGAAGTCGTGCAACCGCGCCACTTCACCGGGCGCGACCTCGGCGATGCGATCGCTGCCGCTCTCCTGGCGGATCTGCCGCACACGACGACCGATCTCGTCGTCGGCGACGAGGAACCGGCGCAGCACCCGCACCAACATCTCGATCGACGCCTCGAGTTCCTGCGGCACGACCTCGTGCGCGCCGGCCTTGCGCAGGCCTTCGACCTCGGCGTTGTAGATCACCCGCGCGACGATGTGCACATGCGGTGCGATCTGGCGCACCAGCTGGGCGATGCGCGACGTCGCCGCGGTGTCGTTGACCGCGAGCACGATCATGTGTGCGTGGTCGATGCCGAGCGAACGCAGCACCGGCATGCGCGTCGCGTCGCCGAGCACCACGGGCACCCCCTTGGCCTTCTCCGCCTTGACCGTGGCGGCGTTCATCTCCGAAGCGATCACCGGGATGCCGAGTTGCTTGAGGCCGTGCACGACAGTTCGCCCCGTCGGCCCGTAGCCGACCACGATCGCGTGGTCGCGCAACTGCTCGCCGCCACCACGGGCGCCGCTGTCGGTCATGCCCCGTGCCCGACGTGCCAACACGCCACCGAGCGAGTAGAGCAGCGGCGTCGCGGCGATCGACACCACCGCGACGACCACGAAGATGCGTTCGGCGCTGGCCGACAGCACCTGCACGTGCTTGCCGAGCTGCGCCAACACGAACGAGAACTCGCCGACCTGCGCCAGCGTGAAGCCGGCGCGCAGGCGCACCCAGAACGGGTGCCCGAAGCCCCAGGCGGCGAGCACGACGATCAGCGCCTTGCCGGCGATCACGGCGATCACCGCGATCGTCACCGTCAGCGGCGCCTCGGCCACGACCTGCCAGTCGAACAGCATGCCGATCGAGACGAAGAACAGGCTCGCGAACGCGTCCTTGAACGGTTCGACCTCGGCGGCCGCCTGACCGTGATGATCGGAGTCGGCGAGCAGGATGCCGGCCAGGAACGCACCCAGCGCCAGCGACAGGCCCAGGTGCGAGGTCACCACCGCCATGCCCAGGCACAACGTCGCCAGCAGCAGCACGAACAGTTCGCGGCTGCGCGTGCGACAGACGATGTTGACGATCGGTGGCAACAGGAACCGCGCCGCCACCAACACCAGGCACAGCACGCCGAAGTCGCGCAGCGCCTCGAGCACGGTCTTGCCGCCCGAGCCGGCGGCGGCGCCGGCCAGCAACGGGATCAACAGGATCATCGGTACCACCGCGAGGTCCTGGGCGATGCAGATACCGAGCACCTGGCGGCCGTGCGGCGTGCTGAAGTCGCCGTGGTCGACGAGCAGCTTGGTCGCCGCCGCGGTGCTCGACAGGCTCAGCAGGAAGCCGAAGAAGATCGACTGCTGCCACGACAGGCCCGCGAGCGAACAGATCGCGGCGCCGGCCAGCGACGTGCCCACCACCTGCAGGCCGCCGAGCAGGAAGATCGTGCGACGCAGCCGCGCCAACTGGCCGAGCGGCACCTCGAGGCCGACGGCGAACAACAGCACGACGACGCCGACCTCGGCGAGTTCGCGCACCATCTCCTCGTGGCGCACCAACCCGATGGCATGCGGCCCGACGATCACGCCGGCGACCAGGAAGCCGACGATCGGCGGCAGCCGGAAGCGATGGAACGTCACCGAGACGCCGACGCACAGAGCGAACAGCAGCGCCAGTTCGAGCAGGACCTGTTCGAGCACGGCACTGAGTTATCTGGCGGGCGGCCAAACTCAAGCGCTGTAGAGCGGATCCACGACCGGCGTGCCGTCACTTTCTTCGCGCCCCCAGGAAGCGCCAATCACCCACGTCATGGGCATCTCGCCCGCGACGCCGCAGGTGAGGGCCTCGACGCACGCCGACGCACCTCCCCGAACCTCCGTCGTCGAGCTACCCTTCGTCACAGCCCCTTCCGTTCTGCAACCATGATTCGAACCCCAATCGTAGCTCTCGGCGCCATGTCGCTTCTCGTCGGCCTGGCCCATGCTCAGGTGTGCGCGGCCAACGATCATCCGATCCATCTGGTCACCGCCGACGGCGTGGCGGCCCCCGTGCTGCAAGGCACCGGCGGCGCCTACTCACAGTTCGCCGATGAAGCCGTCTACCTGGCCTTCGCACCGACGACGCCGAGCGGCACCTACTACGTGCACGTCACCGACGTGATCGGCGACCCCGCGGACGATGTCGTGCTGTCCGCCAACGACCCGATGGACCGCTTCGTCACGGTGCAGAACGACAACGGCGTGATCAGCTTGACACTGCCGTTCACGAACAATCCGAATCCGACGGTGTTCGGCGCCGGCCTCAACGGTGTCGGCCAGAGCCTGCTCCTGTCGCCGTTCAACAGCGCGGCGCACACGCCGTGTGAATTCGGCGTGCAGATGGGCGACACCTGGGACCTCGGGTTCGGCCCGACCTGGCCCTACCTGATCCGCGCCGGGTTCAATCAGCAGCTGGGTCGCTGCAGCGTCTTCTCCTTCGCGCAGTTCAAGGTCGGCGATGCACTGGGCAGCGACATCTCGGGCAAGGTCTACTCCGACGCCAACCACGACGGCACCCTCGACGCGACGGAGATCGGCGTCGGAGGTCTCAACGTGCAACTCGTCGGCGCCAACGGCACGGTGATCACCACTGCCGGCACGGACGGCCACTACACCTTCAGCGACGTGCCCGCCGGCAGCTACTCGCTCGAACTGGTCACGGGCGGTGCCTATGTGCCGAGCGGCAGCGCCACCCGCGGTATCGACGTCTGCGGCTGCGGCAACGTCAGCGGCCAGGACTTCGGCGTCAACAACGCGGTGATGACCTGCGACCCCCGCGCCCGCGCCTTCTGGCGCCACAGCCACGGCCTGCAGCTGGTGCAGCAGAACGGCGTCCTGCCGACACTGCCGGCGCTGCAGCTCAGCAACATGTTCGGCCACCCGGTCGCCCCGGGCAGCCTGCTGTCGTTCCGCTGGTATCTGACACTGACCAACAGCTGGAACATGGCCTACGCGTTGTCGACCGAACTGCTGGTGATGCACTGCAACGTGATGTGCGGCTTCGTCGATCCGATGTGCATCGTCAACGACCCGGCGCTCGGCCAGATCACCGTCGGCGACCTGATCGCCAACTCGATCGCCAGCCTCGCGGCACACCCCTACACGCCGCCGTGCAGCCAGCATCGCGCCGCGCAGACCCGCCTCAAGAACGCGCTGCTGAACGCCAACAAGAACCGCAACTGGCTCTGAGCTGATCCGCCCGCAGGCAGCGCACCTCAGGCACAATTGGCGCCGGGGGTGGGCCACCTGCACATTTCCGAACTTGCACCGCTGCGAGCGCCGTGGACAGTCACCGCGGCATGAATCTCTCCTTCCTCGCAGAACTCGGCATCGGCAAGAGCAACCCCGGCGCGCTCGATGGCAGCTGGCGCAAGACCAAGGGTGAAGCCCTGGCGGTGCGCTCACCGATCGACGGCAAGACGATCGCGACCGTCACCTTGGCGGACGCCAAGGACTACGCCGCGACCAGCAAGGCCGCCCACGCGGCGTTCCTACGCTGGCGCGAACTGCCGGCGCCGCAGCGCGGCGAATACGTGCGCCGCATCGGCGAGGCGTTCCGCGCCCACAAGGACGCGCTCGGCAAGCTGGTTTCGCTCGAGTGCGGCAAGATCCTGCAGGAAGGGCTCGGCGAAGCGCAGGAGTGCATCGACATCGCCGACTTCGCGGTCGGCCTGTCGCGCCAGCTCTACGGCCTCACCATCGCCAGCGAACGGCCGCAGCACACGATGCGCGAGACCTGGCACCCGCTCGGCACGGTCGGCATCGTCACCGCGTTCAACTTCCCGATCGCCGTCTGGGCCTGGAACGCGATGCTGGCGCTCGTCTGCGGCGACGCGTGCCTGTGGAAGCCGTCGCTGAAGACGCCGCTGTGCGCGATCGCGATGACCAGGATCGCGGCCGCGGTGCTGGGCAAGGAATACGCGCCGCTGGTGGCGCTGTGCATCGGCCCCGACCTCACCGTCGGCAGCGCGCTGCTCGACGACCCGGCCATCGCGCTGGTTTCGGCGACCGGCAGCACGCGCATGGGCCGCATCGTCGGCCCGCGCGTCGCCCAGCGCTTCGGTCGCACGCTGCTCGAACTCGGCGGCAACAACGCCATCACTGTGCTCGCCGACGCCGACCTCGACCTCGCGGTGCGCGCGATCGTGTTCGGCGCCGTCGGCACCGCCGGTCAGCGCTGCACGTCGACTCGCCGTCTGTTCGTGCACGAAGCCGTGATCGACACGCTGATCAAGCGCCTGGCCACGGCCTACGGCCAGTGCGCAATCGGCAACCCCCTCGACAAGAAGACCCTGATCGGCCCGCTCGTCGACGACAACTCGGCCAAGGCCTTCGAGCACGCCGTCGCGGCGGCGAAGCAGCAAGGCGGCAAGGTGATCTGCGGCGGCAAACGCGCCAAGGTGTCGCGCAGTCTCGCCGGCGGCGCCTATGTCGAACCGACGATCGTGCGCAGCGAGCAGATCCTGCCGATCTCGCGCGAGGAGACGTTCGCGCCGATCCTCTACGTCACGCCGATCAAGGACGTCGAGCAGGCGATCCACCTCAACAACGACGTGCCCCAGGGCCTGTCGAGCGCGATCTTCACCACCGACGTGCGCGCCGCCGAACGGTTCCTGTCGGCGGTCGGCAGCGACTGCGGTATCGCCAACGTCAACATCGGCACCAGCGGCGCCGAGATCGGCGGCGCGTTCGGCGGCGAGAAGGAGACCGGCGGCGGCCGCGAGTCGGGGTCGGACAGCTGGAAGGCCTACATGCGCCGCCAGACCAGCACCGTGAACTGGGGCAAACACCTCCCGCTGGCCCAGGGCATCAAGTTCGGCGGGGACTGAGCCCCCGGACGGCCGATACAGAGCCGTGGCCAAGACCGCGCCGATCACCTTCCACGTGCCCGCCAGCGCCGCCAACCTCGGCCCTGGTTACGGCGTGCTCGGTCTCGCGCTCGACCTGCCGATCGGCATCACCGTCGACGTGCGCGCCGACGGCCAGCTGCTGGTCGAACGCCGCGACGACCCGAGCGCGCACCTCGAAGACCCGCGCCACGACCCGGTGCTGCGCGGGCTGCGCCGCGGCGCGGAGTTGCTCGACTACTCGCTGCAGAAGGGCGTGACCATCGTCGTCGACGGCACGATCCCGCGCGGCACCGGCATGGGCACTCTCTCGGCCGGCTTCGCAGCCGGCCTCGGCGCCGCCGTCCGCCTCGCCCACAAGTCGCCGGACCCGGGCCTCGTACTCGACGCCCTCGTGCAGCTCGGCGGCGACCCCGGCCACGGCGCCGCGGCGCTGCTCGGCGGCCTGTGCGCGACGGTGCCCCTGGCCCTGCCGCGCGACGGCGTCGTTCGCCAACGACCGCTGCGCCTGCCCGTGCACACCGACTGGCACTATGTGATCGCGCTGCCCGACGTGCAGATGGGCACCGCCGACACCAAACGGGTCCTGCCGCCGACGCTGCCCCACGCCGCCACTTCGCGCAGCATCGGCCGCACCATCGGCGTGCTGCACGCCCTGGCCCACGGCGACGAATCGCTGTTGCGCACGTCGATGATCGACGAGGTGCACCTGCCGTATCGCCGCAAGCTCACGCCCGGCCTCGACGGCGCCCTCGAAGCGGCCGTCGACGCCGGCGCTGCCGGCGCGACCATCTGCGGCCACGGCCCCGGCATCATCGCCTTCACCACCGTCGCCGGCCGGGCCGTCGAGATCGCCCGGGCCATGGTCACCGCGTTCAGCAACATGGGCCGGACGGCGACCACGCTGACCCTGCAGACCGCGTTCTACGGGGCGCTGCCCAGTGGCAACTGAGGCTTGCCTTTCGGGTCGCCGGCGCTAACTTGCCGGGCCCGCAGTGCTCCTTGGAGCGCTGTGGACGTCCGCCTCGGCGGACGGTCGGTGGGGCCGTTAACTCAGTTGGTAGAGTGCGATCGTCACAAGGTCGAAGTCGCAGGTT
>CAYMPV010000036.1:0-65936 GCA_964392305.1 uncultured candidatus Brocadiaceae bacterium | reverse complement strand
CGCTGTTCGGCATCGCCGCGCGCAACGGCATCCTGCTGGTGCGCCACTACCTCGACCTGCTGGCCGCCGGCGTGCCGTTCGAGCAGGCGATCCTGCGCGGCTCGCGCGAACGCATGGTGCCGATCCTGATGACCGCGCTGACCGCCGCGCTCGGCCTGTTGCCATTGGTGTTCGCCGCCGGCGAACCCGGCAGCGAGATCCTCGCGCCGCTGTCGGTGGTCGTGCTCGGCGGCCTCTTGTCCTCCACCTTCCTGAACCTGGTCGTCGTTCCCGCCGGTTTTCATCTGCTGTTCCGAAACCGTCCGCTGGCGGGCGCGTCCGACCCCAACCCATGACCACCACGATGAAGAACGTCCTGCTCTGCTTCTGCCTGGTGTCGCTCGCCGCCTGCGGCGCCGACACCCCGGCCAACCCCAAACCCACCGGCGCAAGCGGCACGACCGAGCCGATGGCCGACGAGCACGGCACTCCGCGCCCGCTCGGCAAGATCACGCTGAACGGCATGCAGATCGAGGTGGCGCTGCTCGGCGAGATCAGCGGTGGCGTCGCCAACATCGACGTCGAGTTCCCGGCTGGCTCCAGACTGCCCGAGATCGTGCGCGGCTGGGTCGGGATCGAGTCCGCGGTCGGTTCGCGCAAGGCGCAGCTGCAAAAGGAGAGCGCCACCGGTCTGCACGGTCACCTCGACATGCCCAAGACGGTGCCCGACGGCAGCCAGATCTGGATCGAGGTCGAATCGGGCGGCAAGACCAACGCCGCCGGCATCGACTATCGGTGACGCCGCGGGCGCGAGTCACTGGGCGCACAACCTGCGCACCGCTTCGTGCACTGCCTGCACGGCCCGACCAAGATCCCAGCCGCCGCGGTCGCGGTCGCCGGTCCAGTTGCTGATCGCGCGCACCTGCAGCAGCGGCAGCTCGCGGCGGCGACACACCATGGCGACGGCGGCGCCTTCCATGGTCTCGACGTCGGCACAGCAACGTTCGAACATGCGGCGTGAGGCGGCTTCGGTGCCGCTGCACGAGCTGACGGTGACGCCGTTCACGATCGGAACGCCGAGCTGTTCGGCCGCAGCGGCGGCGATCCGCGCGTTGGCCGGGAACGGGCCGACGTCGCCGAGCTGCAACCTCGCCAGGTCCCAGAAACCGTCAGGGGTCTCGACGCCTTCGTCACCGAAGTGCTCGCTGCCGACGATGCAGACCTCACCCAGGCGCACCGGACTGGCCGCCGGGCGATGCCGGTCGGGGAACGCGCCGGCGACGCCGAACAGCAGCACGCCGCGCACCGTGCGACGGGTCTCGAGCGACAGCAGCGTCGCATACAGTTCGAGCGCGGCCGCGGTCTTGCCGACGCCCAGGCAGAAGGCCGGCGCCCCGTTCAGTTCAGCGCCCTCGGCCGGCGAAGCGTGCACCAGCAGCCAATCCGCGAACGGATTGCTCATCGCCACTCCACCCGCACTCCCGCGCCGACACCGCCGGACCCGTCACCGCGCCCGACGACCTTGCCGTAGGCCTGCTCGTCGGCGGCGAAACGCTCGCAGAACGTGCACCAGGCCGCGGCGATGGCGCGTTGACGGCACTCGTCGCGACGCGACGGTCGGCCCGAAGGTGCGGCGGCGATCAGGCCCGGCAGCTCGGTGAGCTGCGCGAGCAACCGCGTCAGGTGGTCGGCGCGACGGCAATCGCGCGCGTCCTGGTAGTCCAGTTCCTGCAGCCGCTGCACCGCGGCGACGAACACGCCGTAGCCGTTGCGCGCCAGCTTGGTGGCGTGGCCGGCGGAGAACGTCGGCGCGTCGGCGAGTCCGTCGACGAGGCAAACACACGCGACCAGGTCGGGCGGCGCGGCCCCGGCGAGCCGTGGGGCGCGCAACGCCGGCGGCTGCCGCCGCTGCTCGGCGGCGCGCGCGTCGCGCTGGGCCGCCGCGACGAAACCGAGCAACTGCGCCTGCAACGGATCCTGGTTGCCGGCCAGCACCGGCACCGGCAGTCGGGAGGCAGAATCGCGAGCTTGCGTGGCTTCGGCGTGGAGGACGGCGGCGCGACGCTCGGCGCGGTGCGTGTCGCGCACCGTGAACACCCAGCGCGAGGCGACGAAGGCGACCAGCAACAGCACGACGAAGGCCGGGAAGGCAGAGGTCCGGCGCGCCCGCGCACGACCAGGGCGCGGCAGCGGCGGTGGTTCGTTGAGCACCGGCCACGGGGGCACACATTCGGCGGCGCCACCTGCCGGCAACGGCGGCGGCACGTTCGGCCCGGCCATCGCGGCACTGGTGGTCGCGGCACTGGCGGCCGGCGCGCCGAACGTTGCCAGCAGATCGTGCACACTCTGGAACCGCGCGGCGGGATCCTTGGCGAGGCAACGCTGCAGCAGCGCCCGTTCACTCGCGGACAGATGGCCCGGCAATGGCGGCGGCTCGGACTCGTGCTGGCGCAACACCTGCCACTCCGTTTCGCCGCGGAACGGCAGCTGCCCGCACAGGATCTCGTAGAGCATCACCCCCAGCGAGTAGATGTCGCTGCGCGCGTCACCGCGCCGCTGCAGCAGCTCGGGCGCCATGTAGAAGGGCGTGCCGCGGCCGACCGAGAGACTGCCGCAGCTGTGCGTGACCAGCTTGGACAGGCCGAAGTCGCCGACGCGCGCGACGTCGCCGCGCAGGAACACGTTCGCGGGCTTGAGGTCGAAGTGCACCAGCGAGTGTTCGTGCAGCGCCGCGACCCCGCGGCAGGCCTGCAGGAAGAAGTGCAGCAGTTCGTCCTTGGCGGCGCCATTCGCCGGCACCCCGGGCGCCGGCACGTGCTGCTGCAATCGTCCCTGCAAGGTGTCGGTGCCGGCGAACGCCATCACCAGGAACGGGATGCCGTCGATCTCGCCGCGGTCCTCGATCGCCACCAGGTTGGGGTGGTCGAGCTGCGCGAAGTGCTGCAGCTGCTCGAGCTCGGCGCGCAGCGCCCGGCGCACCTCACCGTCCTCGACCTGCAGGAACTTGATCGCGTAGTCCTTGCCGATCGACTGCTTGCGAGCGCGGAACACGAGGCCGAACTGGCCGCCACCGAGTTTGCTGGTGATCTCGTAGCCGGGCACGTAACCGGGCTTGCGGTAACTCGCGTAGAACGCTTCCCAGTCGGGGGCGGCGCGCTCATCGGCAACAGGCTCGGGGCGGGCGGGTCGGTCGCGATTCTCCATGGCGAAGGGTCGGCAACTGTAGCCACCTCGGCCGCCGAGGTGTCGTGCGTCTGCCGCCAAGACGCCGCCGCCCCGGCTACCGGGCAGGCTTGCCGCGGTCGGCGGCGGTCTGCTGCCGCGCCACTTCGATGGCCGCGGCGACCTGATCGGGCGGCACGTCGAGCATGTCGATCGGCAGCGCCAGGTCCGGCGCCTTGGTCATGGTCGCCAAGGTGCGCAACACCATGCCGAGCGGCGCCGCCGCCCGCGCCGGCGCGGTGCGGTCGACGAACAGGAACACGCGACCCTCGACGCGATCGACCCACGTGGCCTCGATGTCCTGCCAGCGCACGCAGCCGAAACCGGGCAGCCGCGCCGACAGCCCCTGCTCGTCGAGCCAGATCATGCGGATGCGGCGCCAGGCCGGCCGGCCCAGGAACCCTGCGAGCACCGCGCCGAACGCGAGCGCGGCGAGCCCGACGATGTGCGGCTGTGTGGTCGTCAGCAGGTAGAGTCCTGCGCCCATGACCAGAACCCCGAGCACCAACATCGGCCGCGCGCGGCCCGCCGACGCGTGGAACGTGCGGGGTTCGATGGCAACCATCGATGCGGCACTGTGCCGGCACACCTCGTCACCAGCAAGCGGAACTCCGCGCCCGTGACCTCTTTGCCGCACTCGACCCAGGTTTGTCGCCACTTCGGCAGCTGCGGCGGCTGCGACCGGCTCGACGTGCCGATCGAACAGCAGCTCGCCGCCAAACAGGCGCAGGCCGCGGCGCTGCTGGCGCCGTTCCTCGACGGCGTCGAACCGGCGGTGACGCTGCCGCCGCGCACGCCGCGGCACGATCGCATCGCGATCCTCTACCCCGTGCAGCCGCATCGACACCGTCAGCTGCAGCTCGGCATCTACCGGACCGGCAGCCACGACCTCGAGGAGATCAGCGACTGCCGCATCCAGATGAAGGCGCTGACCACGCTGGGCGTGCGCGCCGGCGAGGTGCTGCGCGAGCTGCGCCTGCCCGCCTACGACGAGATCACCGGCCAGGGCCTCGTGCGTGCGTTCCGCGCCCGCGTGATGCCGGGCAGCAACGAACTGTTGCTCGGCTGCGTCGTCACCACGAGCACCTTCAGCCAGCGTAGGGACCTCTGCCGCGGTTTGCTGGCCGCGGCCAGGGACCTGCGCGACGGCCAGGGCCGCGCGCTGCGCACCGTCGGCGTGGTGCTCAACGTCAACGACCGACCCGGCAACGTCCTGCTCGGCGCGACGTCGATGGCGCTCCACGGCGAGACCTTCCAGACCGATGTGATCGGCGGCCTGCGTCTGCGCGTGTCGTTCGCGAGCTTCTACCAGCTCAGTCGGCACAGCGACGCGATCCTGTTCCGGCCGGCGCTGGCGATGCTCGGCGACGTCACCGGCCAACGTGTCGTCGACGGCTACGGCGGCATCGGCAGCTTCGGCTGCCGCCTGCTGCGCGCCGGCGCCGCGCAGGTCACGATCGTCGAGAGTTCACCGAGCGCCTGCGAAGACGCGCGCGTCAACCTCACCGCGAACGGCTTGCGCGGCGGCGAGGTGCGTGAGCAGCCGTTCGGCAGCGCGCCGCTTCCCGACGCCGACCTGTGGTTGCTCGACCCGCCGCGCGCCGGCCTCGGCGAAACCGGCGCCGCCGCGGTGCTGGCGGCGGCGCCGCCGCGGGTGCTGCTGGTGTCGTGTGCGCTCGGCTCGCTGGCGCGCGACCTCGCGGTGCTGACGCCGCGGTATCGCGTCACCGCGCTGCGCCTGTGTGATCTGTTCCCGCACACCGGGCACATCGAGGTGTTGACGCTGCTCGAACGCGTCTGACGGCAAAGCCTGCGCCGCGACGATGGCGCCTTCCTTCGATCCCAAGATGGCCAGGAAGTCACGAGTCCCCCAGCTCCGCCTCCTGTCAGTCCTGGGGCTCGGTCTGACCATCCTGACGTTCGTCGTCTCGACGCTGGCCTTCGCGCAACTCGACACCGCACCGCCGAGCTGGGACGAGGCCTACCTGACCCAGTTGCCGCACAAGCTGCTGCGCGCTGGCGGCGACGGTTCGCCGCTCGAGGTCGTGCAGACCTGGTACGGAACCCGATTCTTCAAGCCACCGCTGTCGATGCTGGGTTCGGCGATGTCGATGGCGGCATTCGGCACGGATGCTGTCGGTCGGACACTCGACAATCTGGTCGTCAGCCTGGGCAGCGCCTACCTGGCGTTCCTGTTCCTCGCGCGCTTCGGCAGCCGCCACACCGCCGCCACGACCGCGGCCCTGTTCACCGTCTCGCCCTGCATGCTGATGTTCGCGCGCGTCGAGTTGGCCGAAGTCTACGTCGTGGGCTGCACCACCGCGTTCCTGACCCATGCCCTGTCGCGCCCGTGCCTGCAGACCACGCGTGGCAGCGCCGGGCTCGGACTGCTGGCCGGACTCGGCGTCACCGCGAAGCTCAGCTTCCCCCTGATCGGCGGTCCGGTTGCGTTGTGGTTGTTCTTCGATGAACTGCGGACGGCGTGGCGCGGCGGCAAGGTGAAGGCCCTGCTGGGCCGCACCCTGCTCGCGATCGGGCTCGCTGTCACCGTGGTGTTCACCTTGTGCGGAGAGAACTTCCGGCACTGCTGGCGCAACCTGAAAGCCCAGTACGGCTGGGCCGGCGATCAACTCGGCGGCGAGGTCGAGCGCCTGAGCCTGGACCACTTGGCCCACTTCGCCACCACGTGGGCCGACTTCCTGGGCTGGATCTGGGTGATCCTGCTGGTGCTGACGCCGCTGGTGTTCCTGCAGCGGCGCCGGCAGACCGCGGCTCCGGCGGCGGAGAATCGCGCCACGGGCCTCGGGCCGAGCACTTCCTCGGTGATCGGCGCACTCGTGCTGACGATCCTCGTCAACCTCGCCGTCTGCTACCACTTTCCGGTCATCGACCCGCGCTTCACCGTCGGCGCGATCGTCGCCGCGGTTCTGCTCGTCGGCATCGCCGCATCGATCTTCGCCCAACAGTTCCCCGCGCTCGTGTACCCGGCAACCCTCGTGGTCACGATCGTCGCTCTGACCACCGCGTGGTCGAACACCTTCCTGTCTGCCGATCCCCAGCATCCGGTGCTGCGCGTCGACCTGCCGCACATCGGCCGCTTGCCGGCCGTTCTACCGCCGCCTTGTCGGGATCCCGACCTTCGTCCGGCGGTGCTGGACGCCCTGCCCGAGGAAACTCGGCGCATCGCCCTGGCTGGTGACCATCGTTCGCTCAACATCGAGAACCTGCGCCTCCTGCTCTGGGAACGCAAACTGGCGATCGAATGCGTGCAGATCGGCTACCTCGGCGACCTGCCTCTGCCCGAACGCATCGCCAAAGCCGGCGCCGTGCAGGCATGGGTGCTGTGTCTGCCGCCACTGGACGCACCACCCGGTCTGTGGACTCAATTGCTCGGCCGACCCGCACTGCAAGCCCTGGCTGCCAGGTGGCAGCGCCAGGACATCGGGCAACTTCCCGACGGCACCGAAGTCGTCGTCCTGAGATGAACAGATCAGGCAGTCCCGCCCGGCCTCAGCCGCCGAGCTTCTGCTCGACGCGCTTGCGGAACATCTCGACGAGGCGGCCACCGAGCTCGCTGCTGTTCGCCACCCACTCGGCCTTCTCGAACGCGCGCGGACTGGTCGCCTTGCGGATCGCGTCGAGATACGGCTGCAGCCGCGCGAACAAGAACAGGCCCTCGCCGTTGCTCTCGAGCAGGAACTCGGTGTGCACCACGCCGAACCGGGCCATGCCGTAGACCATCTCCCAGTAGCTCGACACCTGGCGATAGGCGCGGTTGAGCGGATGACCTGGTGCGAGGATCGCGAGCGCCTCCTGTTCGTTGCGCGGCCAGAAGTCGCGCAGGATCGTGTCGCGCGATTCGCGCATCACCGGCTCGCGGCGCAGGTCGTAGAACTTCAGGATCAGTTCGGCGTCGTGATGGTCGGGTGCTTGCTTGCTCATGGCCGCATCCTCGCGCACGCCGATCGGGGACGCAATCGCGCGGCGGCAATCGCGCCGCGGCGATCGGCACCGGGTGACTTTGCCAGTTGCCGGGAGATTCGTCCAAAGCGCGCGGCGGGTGTCAATCCTGCACCGCGGCGAGCGACATGGCGGCATGCGACTCCACCTCGGCGCAGCGCTGCTGGCCACCGCCACTCTCGCGGCGCAAACGACGTTGACCACCTCGTACGCGTCGAACTACTTCCTCGCTTCGCTCGACGGCGCCGTCTACTTCGACCTCGTCGTGCCGCAGACGCTGCAGATCGACCGTTTCGACCTCGACCTGCACTCACCGCTCGGTGCAACGGGCAACGTCGACGTCTACGTGCGCCCCGGTTCGTGGGTCGATCACACGCAACAACGCGGCGACTGGACGCGGCTCAGCCATGGCAACGTGACTTCGGCGGGACCGCAGTTGCCGACGCCGTGCCCGCTGTCGGCACCGATCGGCCTGCCGCCCGGCACCTACGGCATCGCGCTGCACTGCAGCGGCGTGATGCCCGCCTACATGTTCGCGTTCGGGTTACGCACCTACGGCAACGGGGAACTGACCCTCGTCGGCGGCGGTTCGTCGACCGAACTGTTCGGCGGCCAGCAGTTCTTCTCGCGCGTCTTCAGCGGCGCCGTGCACTACACGCTGGGCGGCGGACCGTTCGTCGTCGCCAGCGCTGAGCAACATGGCATCGGCTGCCACCGCGCGGCGCGATCGTTCTACGAACACTTCATGCCCGGCACCCTGGACCTCGCCAGCCAGCGCCTCGTGCTCACCCCGAATGCCAGCGGCGGCTACGACGTCGCTCGCAGCAGCGCCGGTTCGATCACGCTGCCCGCGGGCGCCCACAACCTCGACCTCGTGCGCGGCGGCGCCGCGTTCGTGCCGCTGACGGTGCCGCTGCAGTTCCCCGGCGGCTCGACCTCGTCGCTGCTCGTGCTGCCCGACGGCCGCGTGCTGCTCGGCGACGAGGGCCTGCTCGGCTCCAGCACCGTCGCCGCCGCCGCGAGCACCCTGCTCAGCGGCCGCCCCACCCTCGCCGCACTGTGGCAGGACTTCGCCCCGTCCGGCAGCGACAACGTCTACCGCCACGTCGACGCCGCGACCGGCGCGACCACGCTGACATGGTGGCAACTGCCCGTGTTCGGCGGCCCCAACAACGTGCGCTGCACCTTCGCCGTGACCGTGCACACCAGCGGCGTCATCGACGTGCACATCGCCAACGCCAACAACCCCACCGACGCCTGCGTCGTCGGCTTCAGCCCCGGCTTCGGCGCTCGCGACCCCGGCCCCATCGATCTCTCGCAGCAGCTGCAGTTCACCACCGCCACCGACGATCCTGGCCTCCGCCTCGACGCCCTCGGCCGCCCCGTGCCCGGCACCACCACCACCCTGTGCCTCGACGGCGCCGCCGTTCCGGGCTGCTCGATGCTGCTGTTCGGCTGGCAACTGCTCACACCCGCGCTCGAACTCGGCGCCCTCGGCGTGCCCGACTGCGCCCTGTTCGTCGCGCCGACGTCGTCGGCAACCATCAGCCTGGGCACCGCCACTCAACTGCCCGTGACCCTGCCCAACCTGCCGTTCCTCGTCGGCACCACTCTGCACGTCCAGGCCGCCCACTTCGCCACCGGCCTCACCACCTCGAACGCGCTCACCCTCACCCTCGGTACGACCTGAGGGTACGGTACCGGGTACAAACCACAACCGCGCGCGCCCGCTCAGCCGTTCGCCGGCACCAACTCGATCGTGCCGAACGACAACGCGCCCGGAGACGACCAGCGGAAGATGTGCGCCGAGTGACCGGAACGTTCGAGCAGCGCCTTCTTGAAGCGCAGCGCCTCGAGCCAGACCTTGCCGCGTTCGCCGAGCAACAGCACCGTGCCGCCGCTGCCGTGCCCGGTCGCCTTGGCGCCGACGATCGGGCCGCCGACGTCGCGACGTTGGCGGGCGAGATCGACGAGGAAGTCCGTGGTCGCGTGACCGAAGCCGCGCGCGCCGTGGGCGGCGTGCGCCGCGAACATCAGCTCGCCGAGTTCGCGGCGGCTTTCGTCGGTGATCGGTTGCCGCAGCAGGTCGGCGAAACGCTCGGTGCGCGCGCGTTCCGCGGCGGCGTCGGCGATGGCGAGTTGCAGTTCGTCGGCCCGGCTGCGCGGCACGCCGCTGTCGATGCCGACGAACTCGAGCGCTTCGGGCACGAGGGTTCCGCTCGGCGTGACCCCGGTGTCGGCGGCGACGGTCAACACCTCATCGGCTTCCGAACACGCCGCCGTGACCGCCTCGGCGGTGCCGCTCGTCGCGCCCGCGACTTCGCGTTCGACGATCTGGCAGAGCGCGGCGAGGTCGGGCCCGTCGAGCTGCAAACCGTAGAGCTGGCCCAACGCGCGCAACGTCGCCACCGTGATCGCCGACGACGACGCCACGCCGCGCCCTTCGGGCACGTCGCTGTGCAGCAGCAGTTCGAAACCGTGCGTCGGCCGCAACCCCCGTTCGTGCGCCAGCACCAGCAGGCTGCCGAGCAGATAGGCCGCCCAACGATCACGCGGATCGGCCGCGAAGAAGGTGCGCGCGTCGGCGTAGGAACCGGGCTGTTCCCCGGCGCGCAGGCCGAGATCCCCGAGCGTCGTCGACAGACGCTGGCTGCGGTGACCTTCCCGCGTCGGCGACCACACGCGCAGCAGTTCGTCGTCGCGCGCCTGGATCGCCGCACACGCGGCTTCGGCGATCGGCAGCTGCAGCGCCGGGCCGCCGGACCGGCTGGCCGAGCCCCCCATCACATCGAGGCGCCCCGGCGCCCGCGCAATCCACAGCCGCCGATCGGGATTGAAGAACGCCGGCGTCGCGTCCTCGATCAGGCGGAACAGGATCAGCACACCAAGCCCCTCGGCGGGCTGGCTCGACGCGACGAACTTCACGCGGCTGAGGGTACGGTACCGGGTACAAACCACAACCTAGTCGACGAGTGGCGGTGGCAGTGGCGGTGACGGTGGTGGCGGTGACGGTGGCGGCGCGGAGTTGTGGTTTGTACCCGGTACCGTACCCTCGGCGGCGAGTTGGACTCGGGTCAGGGCGGCGATCAGGCCGCGCAGGCGCCACAGGAGCAGGGCGGTCGCGGCGACGGCGAGGGGCAGCCAACGTTCCTTGGCCTCGGGAACGATGCCCGCGAGCAGCCAGCCCCACAGCAGACAGGTGCCGACGAACAACGCCTGCAGCCAGCGCATCGCCTTCTTGGCGATGACGTGGTAGCTGCGGAAGCGCTGCTGCAGGATCGAGAACGGCAGCACGAAGTTGAGCAGCGGGACGAACCACGCGAAGGCGGCCCAGCCGGTGCTCCAGCGCGGGATCATGCCGTGTTCGACGGCGAGGCCGTGTGAGCGCGCGGACCACGTGGCGAGGCTGGCGGCGACGACCACGAACAGCATCAGTGACCAGCCGACGACGGCCCCGAACGGGATCGCCGCGACCCAGGCGACCGCGGGAACGGCGGCGGTGTGCAGCACGACGACCACGGCGACGGCGGCAACCAGGGCCGCGACGACGCCGAGCACCAGTACACAGCGCCTGCCCACCTGCTCGAACGTCAGCATCTTGGCCATCGGCGCAAGGTCTCACATCAAGCTGCTGGGATCCACGTCCAAGGTGACGCGGCACGAACGTGTGCCCAGATCCTCGACGGTGCCGATCGCCCCCATCGCCGCCGCGAACGAGTCCGGCACGAAGCACTTGACCAACACGTGCCAGCGCCAATGGTCCTTGACCTTGGCGACGACCGCGGGCGCCGGCCCGAGCACCTCGACGTCGGCCATCTCGCGCAGCGGCAACACCGCCGCGCGCAGCAGGTCCTGCGCCTCCTTCTCGGTGCGCGCTTCGGCGAGCACCCGCAGCAACCGCGCGAACGGCGGATAACCGGTGACCTTGCGGAACACCAGTTCCTGCTGCACGAACGACTCGTAGTCGTTCTTCGCCGCCGCCTCGACCGCGTAGTTGTCGGGACAGTAGGTCTGGATGACCACGGTCCCGGCCTTCTCGCCGCGTCCGGCGCGACCCGCGACCTGGTGCAGCAGCTGGAACGTGCGTTCGGCGGCGCGATAGTCGGGCACGAACAGGCCGGTGTCGGCGGAGACCACGCCGACCAACGTGACGTCGGGGAAATCGAGGCCCTTGGCGATCATCTGCGTGCCGATCAGCACATCGATGTGCTTCTTGCGGAACGACGACAACACGCGCTCGTGCGCGCCGCGTTCGGCCATCGTGTCGGCGTCCATGCGCGCCACGATCGCTTCGGGAAACTGCGCCTTGACGGCCTGCTCGAGCCGTTCGGTGCCGACGCCGAGTTCGTGCATGCCGGCGTGCTGACACGTCGGACAGGTCTCGGGGCGGCGCTTCTCACGACAACACCAGTGGCAGACGAGCCGGCCGCGCCGCACGTGCCAGGTCATCGACACCGAACAGGACTCACACTTGATCGCCTCGCCGCAGCCCGGGCACAACAACACCGGGGAATAACCGCGACGATTGAGGAACAGCAGCACCTGGTCGCGAGCCGCCAGCCGCTCCTGCATCATCACCAGCAGCGTGCGCGACAGCACCACGCCGGCGCGACGGGTCTCCTTGGGCTCGGCACGCAGGTCCTGCACGACGATCTTGGGCAGACGACCGGCGCCGGCGCGTTCGGGCAGCGTCAACAGCTCGTAGATGCCGCGCCGCGCCTTGCCGATCGACTCGAGCGTCGGCGTCGCCGAACCGAGCACCACCACCGCGTTCTCGATCTGGCCGCGGATGATCGCCATCTCGCGGGCGTGATAACGCGGCGTGCTGTCCTGCTTGAACGAGGTCTCGTGCTCCTCGTCGACGACGATCAGGCCGAGGTTCTGCACCGGCGCGAACAACGCCGAGCGCGCGCCGACCGCGATCTTCGCCTTGCCCTGCAGCAGCCGCTGCCACTGCCGGCCGCGTTCGGCGTCGGTGAGGCCGCTGTGCAGCACCGCGACGTCGGGAAAGCGCGACGCGAAGCGGCCGACGGTCTGCGGCGTCAGCGAGATCTCGGGCACCAGCACGATGCCGCTGCGTCCCGCCGCACGCACCTCTTCGAGGATGCGCAGGTACACCTCGGTCTTGCCGCTGCCGGTGACGCCGTGCAGCAGGAACGTGCGATGCTGCTGCGCGACGATCGACTCACTGACCTTGCTGACGGCGCGCTGCTGGTGCTCGTTGAGTTGGTGACGCACGGCGCGCTCCTCGATCGCCGGCACCAGCTCCTCGAGCTGCTCGGCGATCATCACGCGCCGCAGGATCCCGTTCTTGACCAGGGTCTGCCACGGGCTGTCGCTGGTCTGCGTGCACCGACGCAGGTCGAGGATCGGCATCGGCCCGCCGAACTCGAGCACCGTGCGCAACACGCGCGACTGCTGCTGGTGTTTGTCCTCGAGTTCGAGAACGGCCTGCGCGGCGAGGTCGTGCGGCGCCTTGAGCTCGACGTGCGGGATGCGGCGTTGACCGCGGCGTTTGGCCACCGACGGCAACGTCGCGTCGAGCGCCTCGCCGAGCGAACAACCGTAGGTCGCGGCCATGTGCCGACTGAGCTCGAGCAGTGATGGCGGCAGCGTGGTCTCGCTGTCGAGCACGCTGTCGATGCGCTTGACCTTGTGTGGCGGCAGCTCCGAGTCACCTCTGACCGCAACGACCACGCCGCCGAGGGCGCGACCGTGGAAGTTCACCCGGACGCGGTTGCCCGGTGCCGCGGTGACGCCGGGCGGCAGGGCGTAGGTGAACTCGCGCCGCAGCGGCAGGTTCAGGGCCACCTGCACGTAGCTGGTGGCGGGTTCGGGCGCGGCGTCGGTCATCGGCGGGCGCCCCAGTGAACCGGCGCGCCCCGCGAACGCAAGCCGGGCGCCTGCGGCGGCGCATCGCCCGGGTGACGTTCCGCAGCAACGAACGGCGCCGATCGCGTACAAGACGCGGTGCTCCGCGGCCCGCGGGGCCTTCGTCCCAACCCGTTCCCACGAGTCCGTCATGCGTCACCTGTTGTTCGTCGCGTCGTTGTCGGCGTTCGCCTGCTTCGCCGCCGCTCCCGTCGCCTTCGCCCAAGAACCCACGCCCGCCGTCGGCAAGCAGTCGCGAAGCGCCGCCGACGCCGCCTGGGGCAAACAGGACTACGAAGCCGCGGCCGTCAACTACCGCAAGGTCGTCGACGCCGATCCCAAGGACGGCGAGGCGTGGCACCGCCTCGGCTTCGCGCTGCATTCGCTCGGCAAGCTCGACGAGGCGCTGGCCGCGCACGAGAAGGCCGCGACGTTCCCGCGTTTCGCCGGCCACGGCTGCTACAACGCCGCGTGCGTCTACGCCTTGAAGGGCGACAAGGAGAAGGCGATCGCGTGGCTCGACAAGGCCGCCAACGCGGGCCTCGATCTCTACGATCACATCCAGACCGACACCGACATGGACGCGATCCGCGACGACCCGCGTTTCGCCAAGATCATGAGCAAGGTCGAGAAGAACGCCAGCGGCGCGGGCGGACCGCTGCAGGTCTATGCGCAGACGACCGCGCGCAAGCGCAACCGCGTCGCCTGGTTCGGCAAGCGCGGTTCGCCGGGCCAGATCACCATCGAGCACGCGGCCCTGCCCTGGCAGGACAAGTACGCGGCGATGGTCGGCAACGACAAGTTGATGGGCAAGAAGTGGCGGCTGGGCGCGGACTACTGGACCTCGCTCGACTCGTCGTTGCCGATGACGCTGGCCGGTGTCGAAGTGCCCGCCGGCTACTACTTCCTGACGCTCGAGCAGCGCGACGCCAAGACCTTCATCCTGGCGCTGCACGACGCCGCCGCGGTCAAGAAGCTGAAGATGGATGCCTACGTCGCCGACCGGCTGCAGGGCGGCATCGAGATCCCGCTGACGCACAGCACGCACGACGACGTCGTCGTCGATGAACTGAGCATCCAGCTGCGCATCGCGGCAGCCGACCAGGACCATGGCACGCTGGACATCGACTTCGGCACGCACCTGCTCACTGCCAAGGCGAAGATCGAACTGCCGAAGTGACGCGTCGCGGCGACGATGCCGCGGCGGAGTTGCGTACCGAACCGGGTACAAACCACAACTGCCGGCAGCTTTGCTGCCGGCAGTTGTGGTTTGTACCCGGTTCGGTACGCAAACTGGGACCCTGGCGTGCGCATCTTCATCACGGGCATCGGTGGTTTCGTGGGCAGCCAGTTGGCCCGGTTCCTGCACGAGGGAGGGCACGAGGTCGGGGGGTCGGCGTCACGGGCCGAGTCGGCGGCGCGGCTACCGGAATGGCTGGTGGCGCGGGTGGAGCTGCGGCTCGGCGATGCGATCGACGCGGCGATGCTGGTCGGCTACGACGCGGTGTTCCATCTGGCGCACGCCAGCGGCGCCGATGGCCAGGAAGACAACCTGCGCGGCACGTTGTCGTTGGCGACGGCGGCGCGCGATGCGGGCGTGGCGCGGTTGGTGTTCACGAGCAGCTACTCGGCGCACGCCCGCGCCACGAGTCACTACGGCCGCGGCAAGCTGTTGATCGAACAGGCGCTCGCGACGCGCCCCGACCTGGCGACGACCGTGGTGCGGCTGGGGTTGGTGCTGGGCCCAGGCGGCCTGTTCGCGCGCATGTCCGACACGCTGCGGCGGCTGCCGGTGGTGCCGCTGCCCGACGGCGGCCGCAACACGGTGCCGATCCTGTCGATCCACGACAGCAACCGCGCGTTGCTGGCAGTGCTCGACGAGCCCGCCGGCGGCACCTTCAACCTCGCCTACGAACAGCGCCCGACGCTGCGCGAACTGATGGCGGCGATGGCGCGCGACGCCGGCCTGCGCCGCGCATTCCTGCCGGTGCCGCTCGGGCTGGTGCTCGGCCCGCTGCGCCTGCTCGAACTGCTGCACATCCCGACGCCGATCGACGCGGAGAACCTGCGCGGCTACCGCCAGAACGTCGCCGACGGCTTCGCCTCGGACCTGCGCCGCCTGGGCCTCGATCCGTCACCGACGCTGGTGGAAGTGCTGCGTTGCCTACGCACGCCGGCCTGACGACCGCGCCGACCCGCGCCGCTGTCGCTTGCGCACCCGATCACGGGGGTCATACTTGCCCAACGCGTGACGCCAGCGAACCCCACGACTCCCGCGCCCGACGGCGCGGCCCCGGCCACCCCCGCGGCGAGCGGCGCGCTGGCGCGGCTCGCCGGTCGGCTGCGCGGCTGGCTCGCCGATCCGCGCCTCACAGGCGTCTCGATCGACGACCCGCTGATCATCGTGCGCCACCGCGAGATCCTGCGCGAGAAGAAGGCCATGCAGCAGGTCTTCGCCGAGTTCTACGACCTGTGCCACGGCCTCGACGAACGGTTGCTGCGCGGCGACGGCGCGCGCGTCGAGATCGGCGCAGGCTCGAGTTTCTTCAAACAGGCCTACCCGCACATCGTCTCGACCGACATCAAGCCGGCCGCGCACCTCGACCGCGTCGTCGACGCGTTGGCGATGCCGTTCGAAGGCGGCACGGTGCGTTCGTTCTACTGCATCAACTGCTTCCACCACTTCCCCGACCCGAGCCGGTTCTTCGCCGAGTTGCAGCGCACGCTGCAACCGGGTGGCGGCGCGGTGCTGATCGAACCGTACTTCGGCGCGCTGGGCGGCACCTTCTACCAACACGTGTTCGCGGTCGAACACTTCAACAAGCGGCAGGAACATTGGGACCGCACCGACGCCGAGCACTTCGTCGGCGCCAACCAGGCGCTGTCCTACGTCGTCTTCTTCCGCGACCGCGAACGTTGGCAACGTGAGTTTCCCGACCTCGAGATCGCGCTGGCACGTCCGATCGACAACTACCTGCGTTACCTGCTCTCGGGCGGGCTCAACTTCCGCCAGCTGGTGCCCGACTTCACCCTGCCGCTGGTGCGGCTGTGCGAGAAGTTGCTGATCCCCGTGCGTCGGCTGCTGGCGCTGCACCACGTGATCGTGATTCGCAAGCGGACCTCGTGAGCCCTCATCGGACACCCGTGCGCACCCCAGAGTCCGTCGTCGAAGCGAACGCCGAGGCAACCGCCGAGTCCGACCAGGAACTGGCGCGCGACGCTGCGGTCCTGACGCGTTACCTGCTGGGCTGTGACCCGGACGACCGCGAACGACAGTTGTTCGCCCGCGCCGCACGCCAGGCGCCGCTGTCGTCACCGAGCGAGCAGCGCCAATGGCGGTTCGCGATCCGCCACGCCGGCTGGCTGCCGTATCTCGACGCCGCCCTTGCCCGCGCTGCGCCGACCGGGGCCGTGCGCCATCGTCTGCTGCTGATGTTGGCCATCCTCGAAGCCTCGCCGCGGCACGCCGCACACTTCCTGCCCGCGCCGTTCGGTCCCGGCGGCGTACTCGTGTTGCTCTGGACCGGCGCGCTCGGCGTCTGGCACGCACTCATCGGCGCCGCCCTGTTGCGCTTGCGGTCCCTGACATGAGCGCAAGCTTCGACTGCATCGTCGTCGGCTCCGGCATCAGCGGCGCGCAGGCCGCGCAGACGCTGCTCGAAGCCGGGCGCGACGTGCTGATGCTCGACGTCGGCAACGACGACACGCACTACCGGCCGCTGGTGCCCGACGACGACTTCGTGTCGACGCGGCAGAACGACGCGCAGCAGCACCGCTACTTCCTCGGCGACCAATTCGAAGGTGTGCCCTGGGGCAGTGCGCGGCACACGCTGACGCCGCCGCGACAGTTCATCACCGCGGACGTCGATCGCCTGCTGCCGCACGTCGCCGAACACTTCAGCCCGATGGAGAGCCTCGCCTACGGCGGCCTCGGCAACGGCTGGGGCGCCGGCTGCGCGGCCTACGCCGACGTCGAACTGCGCGCGATGGGTCTGGACCCCGACGACCTCAAGACCGCGTATCCCGAAGTGGCGCGCCGCATCGGCATCAGCGCCGCCGACGACGACGTGCAGCGTTTCTGCCTGAACGGCCTGCCGACGACGTCGTGCCAGCCGGCGATGCAACTCGACTCGAGCATGCGCGCGTTGCAGCGCGCCTACGAACGCAAACGGACCCGGCTGAACCGCGATCGCCTGTTCCTCGGCCAGCCGCCGCTCGCGGTGTTGACCGAACCCCAGGCGTCGCGGCTGGCGACCCGCTATCACGACATGGAGTTCTGGACCGACAGCGGCCAGGCCGTCTACCGGCCGCGGGTCACCGTCGACCAACTGCGTCGTCACCCGCGTTTCACCTACCGCGCCGGTCATCTGGTGGTCCGTTTCGCCGAGACCGCGGACGGCGCACACGTCGTCGTCGAAGCACTGGCCGACGGCGCGCGCGTGCGCCTGGTCGCGCGCCGGCTGCTGCTGTCGACGGGCACGCTCGGCACGGCCCGGCTGGTGCTGCGTTCGCGTCCCGAAGCGAAGCGGCTGCCGATCCTGACCAACACCTACGCGCTCGCGCCGTGCCTGCACCTGCGCCAGCTCGGCAAACCCCAGGATCGCCACAAGACCGGCATGGGCCAGTTGGTGATGTACCACGACATCGACGGCACCGGCCTGGGGCCGCGGCTTCTGTCGCTCTACACCTACCGCTCGCTGCTGCTGTTCAAGCTGATCAAGGAAGTGCCGTTCGACCTGCGCTGCGGCACGAGGCTGATGCAACGTCTCGCGCCGAGCCTGCTGATCGCGTCGATCAACCACCCCGACGAACCGAGCCCCGGCAAGTTCCTCGAGCTCGAACCCGACGCCGATTCACCGACCGGCGACCGGCTGCGCATCCACTACCAACTGCCGGCCGAGCAGAAGGCGCGCAACGCAGCCTCCGAGAAGGTGATGTTGCGCGCGATGCGCCGTCTGGGCGCCTATCCGCTCAAGCGGCAGGAGCTGGCGCCGGGCTCCTCGGTGCACTACTCGGGCTGCCTGCCGCTGAGCCGCGACGAGCGGCCGCTGCATCTGGGAGCCGACGGGCGCCTGGGCGGCACGCGTCGCGTGCACGTCACCGACGGCTCGGGCTTCGCATATCTGCCGTCGAACGGGCTGACGTTCTCGATCATGGCATTCGCGCATCGCGTCGCGCAGCAGGTCGCGGCACTGCCGGGGTGAATCGCACCTGCACCGCCACGCACCGCTAGACTGCGTCGCTGACCATGCGTGCCAAGACGATCCTCGCCCTGCTGCTGATCGGCCTCGCGGCGGCGGCCTACTCCTGGTGGCCGAGCACACCGGACCTGGCGCCCTCGCAAACGCGAGAAACCAACGCGGCGACGACGTCGCGCGCCGAAGCCGAAGCGGCGCAGAACAACCCCATCGACGCGCTGGAACAGGCGGAGAACCCGTCCCAGGACGAACCCGATCGCACCGCGGTCGTCGACGCGAGCGCCTGGGTCGTGCGCGGTCGAACGGTGTCCGGCGTCGAGCAGCCGCTCGCGAACGCGAACGTGCGCGCGCGCGCGTTCGCGGGCACCGAAGCCGTCGGCGAGCCGTTCGTCGAGACCATGCTCACGAGCGACGCCGCAGGCCAGTTCACGTGGCCGCTGCAGCCGCCCGCGCAGATCATGTTCCTCGAACTGCGCGGCTCCGGCGACCACGTGCGCAGCTACGCCGAGACGTTCTTGCTCGGGCCCGGCGATCCGCCGCCCGATCCGTTCGATCTGTGGGTCATGCCGCTCTTGGCCAAGGTGCGCGGCCGGGTGCTCGACGCCGAGGAGCGACCCGTCGCGGGCGCGCACGTCGGCAGCTCGTTGCGCGACGACAGCGGCGTCGACTGCGACGCGGACGGGCGCTTCGAGGTGCCCGTGGAACACAAGGCCCAGGTGCGTCTCTACGTCAGCGCGCCCGGCTTCGTGCTCCTGCGGCAGGAGGTCTCCGTCGATCTCGACACCGGCGTCGGTGAAGCCGAACTGCACCTGCGCACCGCCAATCGCATCCACGGCCGCGTCACCGACGACAACGGCGCCCCGGTCGCCGGCGCGACCGTGCGCACCTTCTTCACGATCTACGACACCCCCGGGACGACCGACGCCGACGGCCGCTTCGTGCTCGACAACCTCGACCCGAGCCTCGCTTCGCACGACCTGTTCGCGCGCAAGGAGGGCTACATCGAGGCCCGCGAACAGGTGCAGGCCAAGACGCCCGACGTCGAACAGGACCTCGTGCTGCGTCGCGGCGTCGAGGTGCGAGGCATCGTCGTCGACACGCAGGGACGACCGGTGCCCGCGGCGACGGTGTTCCTCGGCTTCTCGCCGAGCGCCTACAACCGCCAGGACGCCGTCAGCGACCTCGCGGGCGCGTTCCGCTTCGCGTGCGTCGCCGCCGGGGAGCACACACTCAACGTCGAACGCCGCGGCTTCTCGGGCCTTCGTCAGCAGATCCAGGTCCCGCCACCGCCGAGCAACCCCGTGGTCGTGCCCGTGCGCCTCGAACCTGGACACTTCCTCGGCGGTCGCACGCTCGACAGCGACGGCAAACCGCTCGCGGGGGTCTCGATCGCACCGCGCCTCGACGGGGAGTATCTCGACGCGATCCGCGGCAAGAGCGACGAAGACGGCCGCTTCCGACTCGAGGGACTGCCCGCGCAGGGACTGAGCCTGGAGTTCTACGGCGCTGGCATCCTGCGCGCGACCGAGAACGTGACCGCGGTCGACCACGAGACCTTCGAGGTCCGGCTGCCGCGCCACGGCCGCATGGCCGGCACCGTCGTCGACGGCCGCACGGGCAAGCCCGTGACCGACTTCCGCATCCGCTTCGGCAGATCCACCGGCGGCGGCTACTCGGCGTCGTGGGTGCGCGGCGGCAAGGGATTCCACGACGAGCGCGGTGTCTTCCGCATCGACGAGGAGGTCTCGGTCGGGGCGGTGTTCGCGCTCGAGGCCAGCGCCGATGGCTACGGACCCGGCATCGACGAACACGTCGTCGCCGTGCTCGATCCCGACCCGGCCGCCGTCGTGATTCGACTGTATCCGGGCGCAGTGATCGAAGGGGCGGTGCGCGAGCAAGGCACGGCGGTGCCGATCGCGGGCGCGAAGCTCACGGCGTTCTCGTCCGGGCGACCGCTGCAACCGCACGAGCCCAACGACCTCGACGGGCGTCCCACGGCGACGAGCGACGCCGCCGGCAGGTTTCGCCTCGAGAACGTCGGCCCCGGCGAGATCTCGATCGCGGTCACGCACGCGGACTGGCTGCCGCGCACCCAAGGCCCGATCACGGTGACGCCCGACGTCGCCGTGCCCCAGCAGGAGATCGCGCTCGAACGCGGCGTCGACGTCACCGTCGACGTGCGCGACGTCGACGGCAAGCCCGTCGCCGATGCGTTGGTGCAGATCGCGGGCACCGATGCACGCAGCGACGCCACGGGAGCCGCGATCCTGATGCGCATCGCCCCCGGCGAACGACAGCTGCGCGTCACCATCCCGAGCGACGGCACGTTCACCCGCAGCGTGAACGTCGGCCGCGAACCACGGCGCCTCGGGTTCGTCGCCTCGGACGGCGACGCGACTCTGGTGGTCACTCTGAGCGGGCCCGAGACGATGCCGGACAACACGCAGATCATGGTGATGGCAGGCGGCGACGGTGGCGGCAGCTTCCAGTCGCGAACGATCGCCGCGCGACCCGGCCGCACGACGATCGCGCATCTGCCCGCGGCGCCGCTCCGGGTGATGGTCTATTCGCCGGGCGGCATGGGCGGCAACGCCACCGTGACGACCGTCGCCGGGGCAACCACGCAGGTCACGGTCACCCTGCAGCCGCCGCAGCGCCGCTGACGCGCGAGCCAAGGCCCGGCCGCATGTACCGCGACCGCATCTCTGCAAGCCGCGGGTTGCGCAGCGAGCCTGCCTGGGCTCCAACAGTCTCCCCGACCATCCCGTAGAAGCGCCCATGCAACCACGTTCCGTCCTCGCCGCCGTCGCGGCCGCCTGTCTGCCCTGCCTCCTCGTCGCGCAGACCCCCGCCGACAGCAGCGTGCCCACCGCCGCGCGCGTCGTTCCCTACCCGATCGACCTGCCCGCCAACTTCCTGGCTGCGGTCGAGAACGGCACCCGCACGCTCGACGGCGCCCCGGGTCCCAAACACTGGACCAACTACGCGCATTACGACCTCGCCGCCGAGCTCGATCCGGCCGCCAAGCGCGTCACCGGCAAAGCCCAGCTGACCTACATGAACCGCTCGCCGGACAGCATCAACCGGCTGGTGATCCACTGTTACCAGGACCTGATGAAGCCGGGCGCGCAGCGCACGCGCACGGTCGTGCCGACTCCGGGCTTCGAACTCGGTGACGTCAGCATCGACGGCGAGAAGGTGCGCGCCCTGGTGCGCGACACGATCCTGACGCTGCGCCTGCCACAGGCGGTGCCCGCCGGCGGCAAGGTCACCGTGGCGATCGACTGGGCCTATCAGGTGCCCAAGGCCGGCACCGCACCGCGCACCGGTTACGAAGGCGAGAACGTCTTCTACCTTGCCTACTGGTATCCGCAGTTCGCGGTCTACGACGACGTCGACGGCTGGGTCGCCGATCCCTACCGCGGCAACGGCGAGTTCTACATGGGCTACGCCGACTACGACATCAGCTTCACGGTGCCGGTCGGTTACATCGTGCGGGCGACGGGCGTGCTGCAGAACCCCGGCGAGGTGCTGACCGAGAAGGCCAACGACGCGCTCGACCAGGCGCGGCAGTCGCGCGAGATCGTGCACATCGTCGACCAGAACGACCTCGCCAACGGCACCGCGACGCGCGAATCGACCACCGGCAAACTGACCTGGAAGTTCCACGCCGAGAACGTTCGCGACGCTGCGGTCAGCATCGGCCGCACCTACCTGTGGGACGCCACCAGCGCCGTGGTCAAGGACAAACACGGCCCCGGCAAGGACGGCACGTGTGAGATCCACGCCGTCTACGAGGCCAACGCCGGCGACTGGGTGCGCGGCGCCGAGTATGCGCGGCACACCATCGAGTACATGTCGGCGAACGTGTTCCCCTATCCGTGGCCGCACATGACCGCCTGCGAAGGCATCATCGGCGGCGGCATGGAGTTTCCGATGATGACGATCATCGGCGGCCGGCGCCCGGCCGGCACCATCGCGCACGAGCTGATCCACATGTGGTTCCCGATGATCGTCGGCAGCAACGAGAAGCGCTACGCGTGGCAGGACGAGGGCTTCACGTCGTTCTGGACGACGCTGTGCCGCGGTGACTTCACCAACAGCGAGAACGGTCCGCGCGGCGACATCCTGGGCGTCGCCAACGCCATCGCGCGCGGCGGTGACGAGGTGTGCATGCGCCACGGCGATGCCTACGGCACCGACAGTTTCGGCTTCGCCAGCTACAGCAAGACCGCCGCGATCCTGCACCAGACCCGCGCGATGCTCGGCGACGAGGTGTTCTTCAACGCGTTCCGCCGCTACGTCACCGACTGGGCCTACAAGCATCCGCAGCCGTACGACTTCTTCCGCTCGTTCAGCAAGTCGGCGGGCATGGACCTCGAGCCCTACTTCCGCACCTGGTTCTTCGAGCAGTGGCCGCTCGATCAGGCGGTGGCGTCGGTCGAGGCGAACGGCAAGGGCACGACCGTGACGATCGAGGATCACGGCCGCGCCTGGCACCCGAGCGTCGTCGAGGCCACCTACGCTGACGGCAAGACCGAACGCAAGAACGTGGCGATGGACTGGTGGAGAACACACACGAGCGCGCGAGTGTCGTTCGGCAAGGACGTGGTCAAGGTCGTGCTGGATCCGGACCTGGGCACGATCGACGTCGACCGCAAGAACAACGTCTGGGAGCGGGAGAAGTAGCTCAGCAAACGCGGGCGAGTACCCTGCGCAACGGTGCCCTGCGCAACACGTCACCCGACGTCGTGCGACGCGGCGATCGGGATCGTGAGGCAGGCGGTCGTGCCGCGATGCGGGCCGGGCTCCAGCGTGATTCGGCCGCCGTGGGCCTCGGCGATGTTGCGACAGATGACCAGGCCCAACCCGAGCCCGGTCGCCTTGGTCGTCTGGAAGGGCGCGAACATCTGCGCAGCGACTTCGGGGGTGAGGCCGATGCCGGTGTCCTGAATCCGGACCGCGACCTCCCGCGCCTCGACACCAGTGCGGATCGTCAGTCGACGCTCACCCCCGACGACCTCGGACATGGCCTCGATGCCGTTGCGGATCAGATTGACCATCACCTGTTGAATCTGGATCGCGTCGGCCTCGATCCGCGGCAGATCCTGCCCGAGTGACACGTCCAGCCCAACTTGTCCCTGGCGCAGTTCGTGATCCAGGATCGCGACCACATCGGTGACGAGCAGATTGACGTCGAGCGATCTGCGCTGCTGCTCACCGCGCCCGGCGAAAGCACGCATACGACTGATGATCTCCCCCGCGCGCCCGGCTTGCTCGTCGATACGCACGAGGCAGTCTCGCAAGCTCTGTGCACACGCGTCCCCGGCTGCAGCCAAAGCCGCCGCCGAGTACAGCCGCAGCGCCGTCAACGGCTGATTCAATTCGTGGGCGAGTCCCGCCGAGATCTCGCCCAGGGTACCCAGCCGTGACGCATGGGCCAACTGCGCCAGCAGCGCCGCGACCTGCTCGTCCGCCTGCATGCGCGCGGTGATGTCCTGGACCGTGCCCGCCGATTGCACCGGAGACCCCGCCTGGTCGTATCGCGTCTCGCCCTGTTCCCGCACGAACTTGATTCGCCCATCGGGCATCAGCAGGCGGTGGGTGATGCCGTATGGCACACGCGTCGCGACCGAGTTCTTGTAGGCGGTGTCCACGGCTCGTCGATCGTCAGGATGCACACGCTCGAGGAACGTCTCGTAGGACGCCGCGAACGTCTCGCGATCGACTTCGAAGATCCGATACACCTCCTCGGACCACTCCAGTTCAGAAGTCGCCCAGTCGAGCGTCCAGTTGCCGACCATGGCGATGCGCTGCGCCTCACGGAGACGACGCTCGCTGCGCCGGAGCTCCTGTTCAGCCCGTTTGCGCACGTCGATGTTGGTATGGGTGCCGAGCATGCGCAGAGGCCGACCGGCCTCGTCGAAGCGGACGATGCTGCCCTTGGAGAGGATCCACAGCCAGTCCCCGGCGGCGGTCTGCTGCCGAAACTCGACCTCGTAGTGATCCGTCCTGCCTTGCACGTAGTCGAAGAACGCAGCCTCGGCCCGTCGCCGATCCTCCGGATGCATACGCTCGAGCCACTTCGTGTTGGTCTCGGCGAAGTCGTCGGGATCGTGGCCGAGCATGCGCGCGTACTCTGGGCTGGTCCGCGCCACACCCGTGACGAGGTCGAGGTCGTAGAGCCCCTGCCCGGCCGCCGACAACGACAGGCGCAACCGTTCCTCGCTCGCCTGCAGTTGCTCGTCGACCTGCTTGCGCTCGGAGACATCGACACCGAACGCGATCACCCGATCGACGTTGCCCGCCTCGTCCCGCCAAGGACGAAACACCGTGTCGACGATGCGTCGCCCCACGGTCGGAAACACCCGCACGACATCGCGCCGCACGGTTTCCCCGCGAGCGGCCGCCTCGATCGCGACCAAGACCTCCTCGACCGATTCCGGATCGACCCAACCCACTTCGCTGAAGTGACGGCCGATGACCATCTCGCGCGTCACCGCCATCAGTTCGAGTGGCCTCTTGTTGACCTCCTGCATCACTCCCGTCACGTCCATCACGCAGACCAACCCGCACAGGGAGTCGAGAATCTGTCGAAGGTCGTCGCGCTCGCGCCTGACGCGCTCCAACTCGGTCATGCCCCCTCCATCCTGACCCGATGACTCCTCGCTGATGCCTTCGATCTCGACGCCGGAAGCCAGGGAGATCTGGCGTCGGCGCTGTCCGCAGGGGCCTCGAGGGCGACCAGGAGGAACGGTTCCACCTCGACAGACACGAGGAGTGCAGCTGGAGGAGACGACGCGTTCCTCGGGATGAGCCCCCCGTGATCACCACGGGAAGCCAGATCGGCAAGGTGCTTCGGGCACGTCGCCGAGGATCGCGCCTCTCGAACCTTCACCGCGTCATTCCTGGAAGCGAGCGGAGCACTTCATCGAGGTCGTTGCCGGAGAACGGCTTCTCGAGCACCTGCGTAGTCGCGCCGAACTCGGACTTCAGCGAACCTGCATCCTCGTGTCCGGTCATGAACACGACCGTCAGGTCGAGGCTTCGACCACGCATGTGGCGGAACACTTCCTGCCCACTGAGCGATGCCATCCTGATGTCGAGGAAGACGCATCCTCGCCAGTCCGGTTGGCAGCGCCCCAAGAACTCCTCACCGCTGGCGAACGAACACACCGCGATGCCTCGAGACGTCAGGTACAGCTCGAAAGCACTGCGGATCGACTCCTCGTCGTCGACCACGTAGACCGTGAACTCTGTCGGAATGCTGGCGTCGGCCTCGCGGTTCACCGCGCAGTAGGATCACCAGGGACTGGAGGCATGTCAACGATGCCGCGTCGGCCCAGGGGCCCTTCGCAACGCGACGCCTAGCACTTATTGCTAGGGCACCGAGGATCCGGATTGTGCTACACGACAGTCCGAGTCAGAGACCCCCCGTCTTCTCTGCTTCGCCGAACGCTCGCACGTTCGTCACCCGGGTACCTTGTCACGTCAACTTGTCGTCGCCTTCGGGCTGACGCTGTTTTCCCTCACCGCCTTGCGCGCCCAACGGGTCGCCGTGGAGGTGGCTTCGTTTCCAGCGTTCAGTGCGGCCCATCGGGTCACCGATCTGATCGAGGCGAACGACGGCCGTATCTGGTGCGCGTTCCGGGATCGGGTGCAATGGCACGACGCCGAAGGGGGCTTCGAGCTCAAGTGGAGCCCTGAGGACCAGGCCCGCAGTCGGACGCTGCGTTGCCTCGCGGCAGCCGACGATGGCGCGTTGTGGATCGGTGGAGCAGAGGGAGTCTGGTACGTTCCTCGCGGTGGGCAAGTAGCGGTGCCTCACGCCGATGAACGCGCCACGGAAGTCTGGGAGATCGTGGTCGACCCCAGCGGCACGGCGTGGGTCGGCACCACCAGAGGACTGCTGCGCTGTCGCCCTGATGGGACCACCCGAGCAGTGCCCCTGCCTTGGGACAACCAGGGAGTGACCAGGCTGGCCACGTTCGGTGACCGCATCTGGTGCTGGAACGGCGAAGGGCTGTGGTGGTCCGGACTCGGCGACCCGGACACGAGTTGGCAGGTGACAGCCGGAGCGCCCGCCGGGGTGCGGCGACTGTTGCGCTGGCGTGACCTGACCGTGGTCGCGTCCGCCACGGGTGTGTTCCAGGTTTCAGACCGAGGAGAATGGACTGCGCTCTACCACGGCCAGGAGCTGCAGTCGATCACCGGGTTCACGAGCTGCGCCGGGGCCTTCTGGTTCGCCAGCCACGCGAAGGTTTGGAAGTTGCCGCACCAAGGGGGAGAGCTGCGCGAGGTGCAGCTGTTCCAACGCGGCAAATCGCTCGAAGCCGGTGGTATCAGCGCGATGTTCGGCGACCGGCAGGGACTCCTGTGGTTCGCCGGCATCGACAACGTCTATCGCGCCGGCCTCATCGAAGGCGTCGAGAACGTCATGATCGACGCGATGGACGAGGATCAGTTCGTGACCGCCCTGCTCGAGACCGGGCCGAATGAGATTCTGGCCGCGCAGACGCAGGGCGGCTTGCTGACGACATCCACTGGCGGATGGCAAACGCTCCATCCACCCTGGTCGACCAGCTCAGAAAGCAAGGTGAGGATCGAGTGCCTGGTGAAGGACGCGCAGGGCCGGGTGTGGGTCGGCACACGCACCCACGGCGTCTGGAGACGTGAGCGTGGCGAATGGCGTCAGATCGGTGCGGAGGTGATCACCGGAGCGAGGTCGATCCTGCAAGCCCCCGACGGACACGTTTGGCTCGCGAGCATGACCGAGGTGTGGCGAATCGATGGCGACGACCGGTCCAGCCACGTGCCGATCCGCCGCCCCCACGCCGACGTCGACCCGCGTCCGTGCGTGTTGAGTAGCGATGGCACCGGCCGTGTGTGGCTCGGCACCTACCGCGAGTCCTTGTTGCGCTACGACGAGGACGCCAGGTCCATGGTCGCCTGCGACGTCGGCGACATCGGCAGCGCCGTGCTCGGTCTGCAACAGGACCGCTCCGACCCGAACTTCCTCTGGGCTCTGACGACGGTCGGCGTGCACCGTGTCGACGCCATGAATCGCTCGGTAACGACGCTGATTGCCACACCGCGCAACGGCACGATGCGCAGCCTCGCCCAGGCAAGTGACGGGTCCTTGTGGATCGCGCATCCTCGGCATCTGATGCACCTCGACCCACGCACGGGCCATTCCCAGCTGGTCGCCGCCCGAATGGGAGCGCATCCACACGGCTACGGTCACCGCGCAACGCTGAGCCGCAGCAACCACGAGATCTGGCTCGGGTCCAAGGGTGGGTACACGCGGATCCAGCCCGGGAGCGATCCGAGTTCGGCACATCCGATCCAGCTGCTGGGCTTCGAAACCCTCAGCAACGGCTCGACCCAACAACGGGACGTCGAGCACGGACTCTTCGCGCAGGTCGAAGTGGCTCCCGGTCCGGTGCGCATTCGCCCACGACTCATCGACCGCGCGGGCGACTATCCGCCTGCCGCTGATCTGATGCTGCGTGATCACGCGACCGAGCAAGTGTACCGATCGCGCACCGGGCAATTCGACGACCTCCCGTTCGGATCTTTCGAGATGACCGTGCTCGTCACCGGTTGCAGTGGCGAGACGCAACCGATACCGATGGGTCACCTGATCGTCGTCGCGCCATCCGCCGTCTGGCCTTGGTGGTTGCTGTCGGCGATCGCCATGGGCGGCGCCGGAGCGTGGTTCGCAGTGCATCGCAACGAGCAGAGCCGTCAGCGACGTCGACGGCGCCGCATCGTCGTCGAACAGATGCTCACCGAACAACGCCTCGACACGGACCAACTGCTCGACGTCTCATTCCTCGCGGTCGCAATCGCCGAGGAGTGCGCGCGCCGAACCGACGCGAAGCATGCCTCGATCTGGATCCGCGATCGCACACGTCGACAGCGCTTGCTGCTCGCCGAGTTCGGCTCCCACTGCCCCGATGCCGAGCAACGCGCCGACTGCTGCTGCGGCAACAGCAGCCCGCACGACAGCTTGCACGTGCAGAGGGTCGCGGACGGCACGGATCTGCTGGTGCACATTCGCGATCGTGGCAACCTCGAGTTCGAGATCCTGCTGCATGCGCCGGCGGCGGTGGGCCCCCAGACGTTGGAGTCGGTGCGCACCGCGACCCTCCCGGTCCTCGCCGCGATCCGCAAGCACGAGTGGCTCGGCCGCCTGGAGTCGGACAAGGCCGAGACCGCCGCGTCGCTGGTGGCCGACGTGCACGACCTCCGCAGTCCCCTCACGACCTTGCGGCTGTGCGCCAGCGAGTTGCTTGCCACCGGCGAGCAGTGTTCACCGGCCCAGCGAGAGCTCACCAGACTGCTCGCCTCGGCCGCGGAACGGGTCGTCGCAGCCATCGACGAACTGGTGGAGAACCAGAACCGCACGGCCATCGCCGCTTCGGTCGAGGGCGATCCCAAGGAACTGGTCGAGGAACGTATCCGCAGCCTGATACCGTCGGCCCGGCGCAAGGGAATCGCCATCGCCCTGCACGCGACCGACAAGCAGGCGTCGGCGACCTTCGACCCGGTCTGGCTCGGACGGGTCATCGAGAACCTCGTCGGCAACGCCATCAAGTACGCACCACTGCGGAGCACCGTGACCGTCACCTGCGAGCTGGCGGAGGGACAGTTCCTGATGCACGTCGATGACCAGGGACCTGGCTTCGCGGAGTCCGAACTGGAAGCCGTGTTCCTGCCGGGCGTGGTCGGATCCGCCAAGCCCACGGGTACCGAGACACAATCGGGCATGGGGCTGTGGATCGCCCGGCAGGCGATGCGATCGATGGGCGGCAACCTGCGGATCGAGCCGACGCGCCGCGGTCTCGGTGCCAGGGTCACGCTCAGCCTGCCCGTGCGAACGCAGAAAGCAGCCGTCGAAACGGACGATCCGCGCCCACCGGCGTAGCGCATTTTGTGACCGCGCAGGCCCGGCGGACAGCCGAAGTCGTGAAGGCAATCCCGCCAGCACGACTCCATGATGAAACCACCTCCACGCGCCGTTCGCCGCCACGGGATCGCCGCCGAAGTGATCGCTGGAGTCGCCGCCGCGTCGCTCACCGCCGCCGGGCTGGCTCTCGAAGCGCCTCTGGCGACGGCGCTCTCCCTGGGCACCGTGACGGCCGGCGTCATCGCACTGTTCACCGGCAGGCGCGCGCGGGCCCGGTTCCTCGACGACGCAGGCATCGTTTGTGTGCGCATCGATCCGGCCGGCAAGATCCTGCAGTGGTCACCTGCCGGCACGCAGGTGTTCGGCTATGAGGCCGCAGAGGTGATGCATCAGAACGTGTCGATGCTGATGCCCGAGCCGATCGCCAGCGAGCACGATGGTTATCTGGCCCGCTTCGTGCAGAACCACGAACGCCCGAGCCGGGTGCTCGGGGCGCGCCGCCAGGTCCTGGGCCGCCACCGCGATGGCCGGGCGATCCCGCTGACGCTGTTCGTGAAGCCGATCCGACACCGGGGCAAGCTGGCTTTCGAAGGTCTGCTGCAGCCGATCCCCGACTCGGGTGCGCAGCGCCAACAGCCCAATCAGGAAGACTTCTCGACCGAACTCTCATGGCGCTGGCTGCGCAATCTCGGCCATGAGATCCGCACGCCGATGGCGGGCATCCAGGGCCATGCCGAGATCCTCGTCGACCCCCACAGCACGAGCGCCGAACGGCACGAGTCCGCCGACGCGATCCTGCGCAACAGCCGCCACTTGATCGAACTGCTCAACGACCTGCTCGACCACGCGCGACTGTCCGCCGGTCAGTTGCCGATCCATCCGCAACGGATCGACCTGCCGGACCTCGTCGCCGACGTCGCGAGCATGGTGAGGCGCAACGCCACCCACAAAGGGCTGCAACTTGACGTGGTCTTCGACCCGGGCACCGATGTGACCCTGGTGACCGACCCGCTGCGGCTGCGGCAGATCCTGCTCAACCTGCTCGGCAACTCGATCAAGTTCACCGATCGGGGCTGGGTGCGTATCGAAGTCACGCAGGCCGCCCCTGCAGGCTCCGAACGCCTCTGCATCGATGTGGCCGACACCGGCCTCGGCATCAGCGCCGACTTCGCCAAGCTCCTGTTCCAGCCATTTCAACAAGAACAGCGCGCGCAGTCCGGCACCACCGGCTCGGGGCTCGGCCTGTCGATCTGCCGGCGACTCGCCAGGCTGCTCGACGGCGACCTGCTGCTCGTCGACAGCGTGCCCGGTGTCGGCTCACGCTTCCGCATCGAACTACCGCGTTGCCCACAGACGGGCGCGAGGACGCCGAAGCTGCTGGCCTCGTCTCCATCTGGCGTTGGCGGCACGGCGCCACTCGCCAACACCAGGGTCCTGATCGTCGACGACGCACGCGACATCCTGAAGGTCACCCGGCGCTCTCTCGAAGCCGCCGGCGCCGCAGTGGATTCGTTCGAGAGCCCGCTCGAAGCCCTCGAGCACGCCGCACAGCACCCGTTCGACGTGGCCTTGCTGGACCTGATGATGCCACAACTGAGCGGCTTCGAACTGGCCCAGCGCCTGCGCGCCCAGGGCTTCGTCGGCCCGCTGCTCGCGTTGAGTGCGGACGGCGATCCGGACAGCGAGAGCCGCTGCAGCGCCGCCGGCTTCGATCGACTGCTCAGCAAGCCCATCCGGCGTGCGGACCTGGTCGACGCGATCGCCACAGCCGTGCGCTGACCGGACGCGTGACGCCTGTCGGCGGCGCCTCACGACGGCGCCCCACGAAGGCGCCCCACGACGTCGACCGGATCGGGTCAGCGGGTGGCGCGTGCAGCCGCTTCGCGCAGGCGCGCCGCCGCCTGGACGATCTCCAGCTGCGTCTCCAGACCGAACTTCAGCATGACGTTGCTGCGGTGAATGTGCGACGTCCGGATGCTGAGCCCCAACTCGTGAGCGATCTGCTTCGATGTCAGGCCCTTGCCGAGCAGTTCGAACACCTCGATCTCACGCTCCGTGAGGCGCCGATGGGCCGCATGCAGCTGCTGCAAGGAAACCCTGTCCTGGGCGTGACCGACGGACATCTGCATCATGCCGCGAATGTGCTCGATCAACCTGGCCGGCTCAGGTGGTTTCTCCAGGAAGCCGATCGCACCACGCTGGATCGCGGTGACGACGCGCTCGACATCGGGACTGGCGCTCAGCACCAGCGTCGGCAACTCGACCGACGCCCGCCGCAGATTGGCCAGCAACTCGAGACCATTCATGCCTGGCAGACCGATGTCGAGCACGAGGCACTCCGCGCGCTCTGGGGAATACCGGGCCAGGAAGTCCTCCGCGCTGCCGTGGGACAAGACGGCGCATGGCAGACACTCGAGCATCGTGGCGAGCGCCTCCCGCACACCTCGATCGTCTTCCACCAGGTGCACGGTCACGGCCTGCATGACTGAGACCTTGCGGCTGGCGCCTTCCGTCTGTTTGAGCATCGGCATCGGATCGGTGAACCGGAGGTTCGAAAGCCCGCATTCCAGACTAGAAGATCGGAAGTCAAGGTTCGAGATTCACTAGCAAACTACGCTACTCCGGGACTCTGGGCGCGAGGGCTGTAGAAGACAGCCCCGCCGACCGCGTGCCGATCGAATCGCTCACACACTCCGAGCGTCGTCTCGGCAGCCCCCAGGCAGAGCCAGCCATCGGCGGACATGCCCTCGCGGACCTTGTTCAGGATGCGCCGTTTGACGTCCACCCCGAAGTAGATCAGCACATTGCGCATGAAGACGAGGTCAAGTCTCGGCATCTGTCCCCAGTCCGAATCGAGATTGAGTTGCCGGAACTCCACCAGGCGACGCACGCGAGCGTCGATGCGCCAGCGATCACCCTCGCGCTGGAAGTACCGCTCCTGAAGGTGTGGGGGCACACCCCGCCGCATCTCGAATTCCGTGTAGCTGCCCGACCTCGCCCGCTCCAGGATTCCCTCGGCGATATCCGTTGCCAGGATGCGGACCTGCCAGTTGCAGATGTCCGGAATGTGCTCGAACAACACCATCGCCAGCGAATAGGGCTCCTGTCCGGTCGAGCTGGCGGCGCACCATACGTTGAGCTGGCGCTGCCGCAGGCGGTTCGCCAGCAGCCGCGGCAGGACGAACTCGCCGAGCTTCTCGAACGGATGCTTGTCGCGGAAGAAGCTGGTCTCGTTGGTCGTCATCGCCTCGATGACGCGACGCCGAACCTCACCGCCCGCCGCCACCGATGCGACCACCAGTTCGTCCGTCGACGGGAACCCGAGCTCGAGTGCGAGCGGCGAGAGCCGCGCCTCGGCGAGATACTCCTTGCCCGGCTCCAGCGCGATCGCCGCGTGTCGCAAGAGCAGGGTGCGCAGACTCTCGAACTGTCGCGTCTGAATCGCCATGGCCGAACTCCTTCAGGAAACGCAACCGACACGTCCCACACCGATGCGGCGCACCACTTCGGGGGCGAGTTCCGGGAGGGGCAGCACCGCGCTCGCCAGGCCCGCCTTCGCGACGTAACCCGGCATGCCCCATACGACCGACGTCGCTTCGTCCTGCACCAGCACGCGGCCGCCGGCACCGACGATCGCCTCGGCTCCACGTCCGCCATCCTGCCCCATGCCCGTGAGCACCAACGCCAGCGCGCCGGCCGAGTAGATCTCGGCGACGGAACGGAACAGCACATCCACTGCCGGGCGGCAGGAGTTCTCCGGCGGTCCGTCGCCGAGCTCCAGCTGTACGCCAGCGGCGCCGCGCGCGACCACCATGTGCCGTCCACCGGGAGCGATCCACACTTCGCCGGCGCGTGGCGCGACCGTGTCCGTACACTCACGAACGGTCAACTCGCACTTGGCGTCGAGACGCTCGGCCAACAACCGCGTGAACATCGGCGGCATGTGCTGCACGATCAGCACCGGAACAGGCAGCGACCCGGGTAGACGCGGCAACAGGTCGACGAGGGCATTGGGCCCACCGGTCGAGACGCCGATCGCCAACACCCCGACCTTGTTGGCACGTTCGTCCGTCGCCGGTCGGCGCACGCCTTGCACGGTACATGCCTCGGCGCCGGCGCCGAGCGCGACGACCTTCTCGATCAACAGCGCCATCGTCTGCTCCGGCAGCAGACCGCCGGCCACCGTGCCGGGCTTCGCCAGGTAGTCCGAGGCCCCCAGCGTGAGCGCATCGATCGTCGTCCTCGCCCCACATTCGGTCAGCGCGCTGAACATGATCACGGGCAGGTCCGGGTGTCGCCGTCGCAACTCGACGAGCGTCTCGAGGCCATTCATGCCGGGCATTTCCACGTCCAGAACCACGACGCTCGCGGCCTCCGTCTCCAGACGCTGCAGCGCGGTTTCGCCGCTGCGCGCCGGGCGCAGGACCTCGACACGCGCATCGGCCGACATGCCGTCGGCCAGAATGCGTCGAGCGACAACGGAGTCGTCGACGACCAAGACACGGATTGGGGGGATCACCATGGTCTCCTGATCTGCGCGCGTGGCGTGGCAAGACTGCGGCGGCGCCCCTGGCGCCACCGCAGGACCCTGCGCGCGGCACCTGTCACTTCTTCTTGTCGAGCAAGGCCTGCAACCCGGCCGCGATCTCGGTCAGTTCGGAGGCCGCCTTCTGCGTACCACTGGCGCCCATCGCGGTGTCGCGCGCGGCCTGGGCCACGCCGGTGATCGCACTCGAGATCTCGGTGCTGCCCTTGGCAGCCTCGGTGATGTTGCGCCCGATCTCGTTGGTGGTCGCGGTCTGCTCCTCGACGGCGCTGGCGATGGTCACCTGGATCTCGTTGATGCGTCCGATGACCTCGGAGATCTCGGAGATGGCCTTGACCGCACCCTTGGTGTCGGCTTGGATCGCCTCGATCTTCTGGCTGATGTCCTCGGTGGCCTTGGCCGTCTCCTTGGCCAGCTCCTTGACCTCGTTGGCGACCACGGCGAAACCCTTACCGGCTTCGCCGGCGCGCGCCGCTTCGATGGTGGCGTTGAGCGCCAGCAGGTTGGTCTGCTGCGCGATCGACGTGATCACCTTGATCACCTGACCGATCTCGGCGCTGCTGGTGCCGAGCTTGTTGATGGTGGTGTTGGTCGAACTCGCGGCCTCGACCGCCCGAGTCGCCACCTTCGCAGCCTCGCTGGCGTTCTTGGCGATCTCGCGGATGCTGGCCTCGAGTTCTTCGATGCCCGTCGCCACCGTCTGCACGTTGCTGCTGACCTCCTCCGAGGCGCTCGACACGGTCGTGGCCTGTGTGGAGGTCTCCTCGGCGCCGGCGGACATCTGCGCGCTGGTCGAGGCGAGTTCTTCGGCTGCTCCGGTGAGCGCCTTGGCGGTGCCCGCGATCTGCCGCTCGGTCGCGAGTCTCTCGGTGATCACGGACCACGTCACCATCGTGCCGATCCAACGCTTCTCCGCGTCGAAGACCGGACTGGCGAGCAGGTCGAGGGTTTCGTCGCCGAGCTGGATCTCGGCACGATGCGGCAGATTGGACGAGTCCGAGAGCAGCTGCCTCTGGTGCGCCGGCTTCTTGTGGAAGATGTCGACGCTCTGGCCGACGATCTTGTCGACAGGAACCGGCAACAGCTTCTGCAGCCCCGTGAGCGTCTGCATCGACGCCTTGTTCATGTAGCGGATCACCAGCTCGCGATCGGCGAACATCGTGTTGATCGGCGAGTTGTCGGTCATCGACGCGTAACGCACGTTGACCGCGCGCTCGGCGACCATCGCCGTGACGTCGGTGGCGAACTTCACGACCTTGAACGGTTTGCCATGTTGGTCGCGGATCGGGTTGTAGGTGGCCTGGATCCATACGGCCTTGCCGCCCTTGCCGACCCGCATGAACTCGCCGGCCTTGTAGTCCCCGCTGCCGAGGTCCTTCCAGAACTGCCGGTACTCGCGGGTGCCGACCTCGACAGGGTCGACGAACAGCGAATGGTGCTGCCCCACGACCTCGTCGAGTTCGTAGCCGAGACACGCGAGGAAGTTCTCGTTTGCCGTGCGCACGGTGCCGTCGAGCTCGAACTCGATCACGGCTTGGGCCTTGCCGAGCGCCTCGATCTGCCCGCGCAGATCCACGAGTTCGCTGGCCACGTCCGTACCATCTTCAATTGCTGCTGGCTGCATCTTGCTCTCCTGTTTCCCTTCTCGGTTTCCTTGGTTCCGTCCGCATCGACGTCGCCGGGCCACGCGGGCGCCGCGAGCCGTGAAGTCCCACACCGACTCAGACCACCGCGACGTCGCTCGCGTCGAAGTCGAGGATTGCCTCGACGTCGAGCAACAGCAGCAGGCGCCCGGGCAATTTGTGCACTCCCATGACCAGCTCACGAACGACGCCTCGCAACGTCGCCGGGGGACACTCGTAGGTGTCGTCGCCGACCTCGAGCACGTCGCCGATCGCGTCCACGAGCAGGCTGGCGATGCCATCTTCGGCCCGCACGACCACGTTCATCGGCATCGCTTCGCCGCTCGCCGGCGGCAGCCCGAAGCGCTTGCGCAGGTCGATGGCGGTGACGATCTGACCGCGCAGGTTGATCAGGCCGCCGACGACTCGCGCCGCGAGCGGCACCGGCGTCATGTTCTGGTACTTGAGGACCTCCTGCACGCGATGCACCTCGACACCGAGATACAGGTCCCCCAGCGAGAACGTGCAGTACTGCTTGCTGTTGTCGGTCACGACGCCTCCACGAGTTGCCGCCCATTCGCGAACGTTGCCAGTTCCCCAGCGACGATCCGCTCGACGTCGAGCACGTCGGTGACCTTGCCCTGCAGCACGGCGGCACCGCGAATGCCGTCGCTGACCCGGTGACTGGTGACCTCCAGCCTCTCTTCGATGATGTCGAGGATGCGCGCGACGACCAAGCCGACGCACTGTCCTTCCTTGCCGCGCACCACGACGACCTGCAACCGCCCGTCGGTGGTCATCGCTCGGTCGCCGCCGAACAGGGCGGACAGATGCACCAGCGGCATGATCTGGCCGCGGTACTGCACAACCTGGTGACCGGCCGCCGACTCGATCGCCTCGGTGTCGAACTCCTCGAGGCGAGCGACCGTGGCGAGGTCGATGGCGACCCGGGTACCCCGACCGGTGGTCACGAGGAGCAGAACCTCACGGTCGCTCTCGACGGCTGCCGAACTCGCCCTGCGATCTTCGTGGTCGGCTCGATCGGCACCGATGATGCATGCCTTCTGAGCGAGACCGATGACGTCGATGATCAACGCAACTCGCCCGTCCCCCATGATCGCCGCACCGGCGAACGCCGGCACGTTCTTCAGCTGCTTGCCGAGTGGCTTGACCACGATCTCCTCGGTGTCGAGCACCTCCTCGACCACGAGGCCGAACTGCCGGTCGTCGGCTCGCAAGACGACGATGTTCGCTCCCTGCGCGCGCACCAGGTCGCGCTGTTGGCCGCCGGCGTCACCGATCTCGGTGTTGAGATAGGCGAGGGGCAACAGGTCGCCGCGCAATCTATGGACCGGCGTGCCGTCGATGTACTCGATGCAGTCGTCGACCTGATCCGGCTCGATGCGAACCAGCTCGAGCAAGTTGACCTGTGGAATGGCGAAGCGCTCGCTGCCACTGGTCACGATCAGGGCGGGGATGATCGCCAGCGTGAGCGGAATCTTGATGCGCAACGTGGTGCCCCTGCCGACCACGGTCTGGATGTCGAGCGTGCCGCCGATCTTCTCGATGTTCGTCTTGACGACATCCATGCCGACGCCGCGGCCCGAGACGCTGGTCACCTGTACGGCCGTCGAGAACCCGGGCATGGTGATCAGGTTGACGAGCTCGCGGTCGGTCATGCGCGCCGCGCGATCGACTGGCACCAGCCCCATGCTCACGGCCTTCTCCTTGACGCGCTGCACATCGATGCCGCGACCGTCGTCCGCGATCTCGATGTTGACTTGGCCACCTTCGTGGAACGCACGCAGCCGCACGCAACCCTCTTCGGACTTGCCGGCTGCCCGGCGCGTCGCGACGTCCTCGATGCCGTGATCGACGGCGTTGCGGATCGCATGCGTGAGCGGATCCTTGATCGACTCGATGATCGTCTTGTCCAGTTCCGTGTCCCGCCCTTCCATCTCCAGCCGTGCGCTCTTGCCACAGGCGACCGCGAGATCGCGCACCACGCGCGGCAGCTTGCTCCAGATCCCACCGATCGGTTGCATGCGGGTCTTCATCACGCCCTCCTGCAGTTCGGTGGTGACCAGGTCGAGCCGCTGGCAACTGCTGAGCATCGCCGGATCCGGATGCGCAGCCGTGAACTGCAGTATCTGGTTGCGCGACAGGACGAGTTCGCCGACGAGGTTCATCAGGGTGTCGAGCAGGGCCACGTCCACTCGGATGGTGTTGCTGGCCAAACCGGCCCCCCCGACACCGGTCGGCCTCTTGGCCGATCCGCGGGGCATCGCTTCGACGCCGAGGCTCGCCGGGTCGCCCGACCTCGACGCGTCGTCGGGCTCGGCGAGTGCCGCCAACGTCTGCACCAGATCGGTGTAGTCGGCCTCACCCTCGACGTGGTCCTCTTCGAGCCGCTCGAGGACCTCACGGATGGCGTCCGCCATCGACAACAGCGCGCTGGTCACCGCCGAGGTCATCTGCCGCTTGCCGTCGCGGATCAGGCTCAGCAGGTTCTCACCGGCGTGGGCAATCGCACCGAGCTTGTCGAGTGCCAGGAATCCGCTCGACCCCTTGATCGTGTGGATCGTCCGGAACACCTGCCCGAGCACCTCGGTGGCGTCCGGGGTCTGCTCGAGCGCGACGAGATCGAGATCGAGTTGATCGAGCCCCTCGTGGGTCTCGATCAGGAACTCCTGAAGAACCTCATCCATGATGTTCCGTATGCATCACCTTGCCACCCGCCAAGACCGGCACGAGAGTCGCGCCGTCCTTGCACAGCACTTCTCGGTATGAGGCGGACCTGACCTCATCGCCATCCTTGCTAGGAGGCATCTTCGCGTGCAGCGCCCGGAACCGCACCGTCACCCCAGGCAGACGCCTCGCAACGGGCCCCGCATCTGCCGACGGCGAGCGACTGACCTTGCCGTCGCTCGACCGGGTGTCGACATGAGGTCGACTTCCTCGTGATGCGCAGCGCTACTTGCCGGGCGCCCAAGGCAGCGTCACATCAACCGCACCCACAGTCACCGGCATCGCAGCAGTGACGAGTCCACAGTAGTCCCCATCACCCACGGCAACGAGTTGGTATTGCCCGGCAACCAGGCCGGTGAACACACACTGCTCGTCCCCGTTCGCCGTCGGACGGATCAGGCAGTCGCGTGCGAGCACGCCGGACGACGCGACCGGCACCAGGGCCAGCGCCGCAGTGCCCGCGATCGACGTCACGGTCAGGTTGACGCCGGGTTGCACCCGCAGGTGCACCACCAACTCGCGACGCGAGACCTCCGCCCAGGCCTGCACCTGCCCATCGATCAGGCGCCGCAAGCTGACCAAGTGGTCCGCGTCGGGGTCCAGGTCGTCGAACGTCACGAACCCGGTGCGCGGCACCGGCCTGCGCATGCGCCACACCTGCGCGCCGATGCGGTCGTACGGGTGCAGACGCTCGACCTGCACCTCGTGCTCGACATCCGGCGGCAACCCCGAGGTGACGACGCGCACGGAGCGCTGCACGGTCAGCGCGTCGAGGACACAGTCGGAATCCTCACCGCTGCGCACCTCGATGACGACTTCGCCCGACGACCTCGCCCGGGCGAACGGATTCTGCTGGCTCGCGGTCAGCGGCCGCTGCAAAGCGACCGCATAGAGCCCCGGGACGAGCCCCGACCCACGAAAGTTGCCGGCCGGATCGACGGGCAGGTGCGTGCGCCATGACCGCTCGGCACAGGTGACGACGACGCTGGGCCCACCGGTCGGAGGGCAGTTGCGTACGACGCCGCGAATGCCACCGGCTGCGGCGAGCACGAGGTCCACCGTGCTCGAGTCTGCGATCTGCACCATGCTGGCGGCAGCGCGCCCACTGGGAGCACGCGCGGCGACGAGGTACCTGCCGGGCAACAGCAGATCACAGAAGAACGAGCCGTCTGCCGCTGTCGCCTCTTCTCGCTCGGGCGCCACGAAAGTGGATGGCTCGAACGTCGCCTCGATGCGACCGAGGCTGGCGGGCACCGCGGAGAGTGCGACGACCGCTGCGGGCACCGGTGCGCCGGCGGCGTCCAGGACCCGCCCTTGCAGCACCCCCGAACGGAAGGTCACTTCGCGCAACTGCACGATCTGGCCCGGCCCGGTGACGAAGAACGGTTCCGAGCGCCACAGCCCCGATGTCTTGCCGATGCCCTGCACGACGAAGCGACCGCGCACGCCCGTCGCCGCTGCTCCCACCTCGACCTCGCCGGCCGCCGCGGGCACTGTGATACGCTGCGAGAGCCCGTGACCCGCCGGCGTGATCTCCTGCAGCACCTCGAGTTCAATGTGGTCGTCGGCTGCGCCCGGCGGCCACACGACCTTGAACGGATTGGCGTGCCCCGAGGAGACCACCAGCCGCACCGTCTGCGGCGCCGGCAATGTGACATCAACGCGCGTCGGCCGCATCACCGCCTCGGTGAAGCGCGCCGCGAGGTCGAGATCGTCGCGCGGCACGAACACCGTGACGACACTGTTTGCGGCGAACCCCGGGCTGGTCGCGTGACCTGACGCATCGGTGACCGCGATCCATGTGCGACCGCCTTGCTGGAACTGCACGTCCCAACCGACCTTCACCTGCTGCTGCTCGTCGACGACCTGCGCGTCGATCGCGAATCCCGGCTGCATGTCGACCACCAACGGCGAAGGCGCAAAGGGCAGTTCGACGCCGCGCAGATCGGCGGCGAGCAGGCCCGGCGCGACGACGGCGAGGTCGTAGAGGCCAGGCATGAAGCCGTGAATCACTGCGTGACCGTCCGCTGCGGTGACCGCCGACACGCGATCCAGCCTGCCGGCGACCACCGGCAGGGGCCGCGCGTAGCGGGTGGTCACCGGCGCGAAGCTGGCAGCCTGCAGATACACGTGCGCACCGGCGACCGGCCGCCCCGTAGCCGCTTCGCGAACGAGCACCCGACCAGGGGACTCCGTCGCGAGAGCGAGCACGACTTCCTCACCGGCGCGCGGCGCCGCGATCGTGAGTTCCGTGGGCACGAACCCGAAATGCGCGGCACGCAGCTTCAGCCACGGCACCCCGACCACTTCGACGGCGCATTCACCCACGGCGTCGGTCAGGCCCACGAAAACGGGTTCGACGCCGGTGTCCGCCTGTTGCCACGAGGCACCGACACGCACCTCGACGACAGCGCCTTCCAGGTTCACGCCCTCGAGGCCAGCGTCCTCGCTGACAGCACCCTGGGCAGACATGGCATCACCCAACGCGATCACACGAACCCGCCACCCGAGTGGCGAGATCTCGGCGCGCGCCGTTGCCGTCGGTGCGTCCCGGTGCGTCGTTGCCGGCCCATCGACCGGCGTAGGTACGGACCCGGGATCGCCGTCTCGCGCTTTCGGTTCTGCCACGGACGGCGACGAGCCACGCACCAGCAGCGCGACCAACGCGGCGAGAGCCAACAGGACCAGGAACAGCGCTGTCTGCTTGTCTCTCGCCATGCTCGGTGACCCTGCCGATCAGCAGGTGATCTTGAAGTAGAACGGTCCCCAGACCTGGATCGGCGGCCCCCAGACCCACGCGACCACGCGCAGTTCGAGACCGCACAAGCTGGGATCTTCGGGCACCGTGATCCCGCCGCCGACCGGCGCGACGCCGGTCGCAATCTCCTTCCAGGGATCGAGCGGATTGGACGGATCAGGGATCGCGAGCTGGTAGTTCACGGGGAAGCCGAACGGGTTGGGAATGGTCCCGCCGATCGGGACCTCCTGTGCCGCCGCTGCGCTGAGGAACATGATCGCCGCGAAGACGAGTTTCGTGAGAGACTTCATGTGCACTTCCTTCTGTTGATGGTTGCAGTCAACGGGAAGTACCCATGCAACGCGTATCCTGACCGCGGTCACGGCCGCAAATCGCGCATCTTCGCGGCTGCCTGTTCATGTCGTGAAGTTCTCGCGAATCCAGCGGCGCGCGCGCGAGTCACGCTTCCATCGCGCCGCGTCGGAGAGTTCTCGCGAACGTGAGCGCGCACCGGTCACCTCGTCCAACCACTGCTGCAGCTGTGGCGGTGCCTCTGCGCGCAATCGCGAGATGACCGACACGTCGAGGTCGATCGCAGCCTGCGGCTCCGGGTTCGAAATCTCCATGCTCTCCAAGACACGACGCTTCTGGGCCCATCTGGCGAGCTTCCCCGTTTGGAAGCGCAGCGCCCTCGCGACGAACCCCTCGGGCGAGCCGATGGCGAGCCCGTCGGCGCACGCACGCCAATAGGCGATGATCGCTTCCTGCGCAGCGTCTTCATGGTCGGTGCTTCGCAAACCACGCAGACGACGACATTGTCTGCGCGCAAACTCCAACAAGGTGCGCAGTTCTTCCTCCTGTGTCGGCCGGTCGCCCCGACCACCGGGAGCGCCGCCACTTCCCATGCGATCTCTCCATGAAGCTCACCTCGAAGAGGAACGCTTCGCAGTTCCTCCCGGTCGTATTGCATCGGCGCGGGCGCCCCGCGCACGACAACGTCTCGCGGCCTCGAATCCGCGAACGCCGCGACCCTTAACCACAAATCGGGGTTTCTCTCTCGGCAGGCCGACGATCACCGCTTCGATCAGGCCGGTCAGCGTCGCAGTGGCACCGGCTGCACCCACGCCTGGCGGAACTGCCCCTCGAACGCCGGGTTCTCCGGCGCCAGACTCGAAGTCACGGTCGCGCGCACGAACAACTCGTCGCCGCACAGGCGGTAGCTGGGGTGCAGACCCTCGACGCGCGCCAGCACCTCGCCGACCTGCTCACCGCCGACGCGCGTGCCGAGGAACTCGGTGACGTAGGTCGCGTCGCCATCGGGGTGGATGTCGATGGCCAGTTCGTCAGGACCGCGGCGCACGTCGTCGAGCACCACGCCGCTGCTGGCGTAGAAGTCACCGCGCTCGATCGCCTCGATCAGCGCCACCGCGGTCAACTCACGCGCCTTGACCATCACCCAACCGCGGCCGGGCGTCGAGCCGGTGGCGTTGTGGTAGTTGTGCGAGTCGTCGGTGCCCAGGCCGTAGATCACCGGGCCCTGCAGATCGCGCAACCGGATGGTGTTGGCGATGTCCCACAGGCGCTCGACGCCGGGTCGGGTCGCATCGCCGAGGTGATGCACGCTCGGATGTCCGTTGTAGACCTCGAAGAAGCGTTCCTCGAGCACGGCGGCAAGTTCCTCCGCGGTCACACCCCAGCCGAAGTTGGGGTGGTTGAGGTGCGCGAGCACGGGTCGTTGGTGCTGTTCGGCGTGCTGCTGCACGGCGAGCATCGTCTTGCGGATCACCTCCGTCACGCTGACGCCCTGCTGAGCGGGGATGACGCCGGCGACGTTCGAGGCGTTGATGTGGATCGGCTTCTTCTCGTAGCTCGAGGTGATCTCCTCGGCCGGGATCAGCAGGAACCCGCCAGCGGCCTCGAACAGCGGCCGGAACTCCGCCAGCGTCTTGAGCCGAACCTGCAGCTTGCCCTCGACCTCACGCGTCTGCACCCAGTCGGTGCCGAACCGACTGCGGTAGTCAGCGAGCGCGGTGCGCCCGCCGCGGCTGATCACCACGTCGTTGCCGACCCACTTCTCGTGATCGGCGACGATGTTGTGGTCGGTGAGCGCGAGGAAGTCGTAGTCGCGTTTCGCATACCAATCGACGACCATCTCGGGGAAGTGGTTGCCATCGCTCCACAGCGTGTGCGTGTGCAGGTTGCCCTTGTACCAGCGCGTCTGGTCACCGGACTGGCAGCCGGCGAGCAGGGAGACGACGAACGCGCTGACGGCGACGAGATGAACACGCGGTGCCTTCATGACGCGCAGCTTGGCCGATGCCACGCCGCGCTACCAGACCACAGGGGCTGCGAACACCATTCTGCTTCGAACGCTCACCCGCCCCTCATCGCACCTGCTGCGACGCGTCCCAGACCTGCTTCGACGGCGCCACCTCGTTGAGATACCACATCCACAGGCTGCCGAGCTCGGCGTTGACCTTGGCGAACTGTTCGACCCCGAGACGCTCGGCACCTTCGGGACGCAGGCCGCGGTAACCGGTGACGTGCTCGAGGAAACGTCGCAAACGCGCCGCGCGGGTGTTGCCGGACCCGTCTGGCGGCGTCGCCGCGAGTTCGTTGGCGGCCAGCGCCAACACTTCGGGCGCGTATTGCTGCAGCTCGGCGGCGACCTGCGACTGCCACTGTTTGGCGTCGAGCAACTGATCGAGCAGGCGCCGCATCTCGACCTGTTCGATCGGCGGCAGCCCATACTGCACCCGGAACTTGGGGATGGTGATGTCGCGCAGCATCGCGGCCTGCTGTTGCAAGGCTTCGATGCGCGCCAGGCGGGCGTGCAGATCGTCGCGCGCCGCGTTGACGTCGCTCTGCAGCATCGCGACCCACTGGGGCACGCCGCGCGACACATCGGCGATCAGTTCTTCGGGAACGCTGACGGTACGGAGCACCAGCGCGCCCGGATCGCCGGGCGCCAGGGACGGCGGAACCGTCGCCACATCCATGGGCGCGGTCGGCATGTCCGGCGCGGCGACGTAGGTCATCTGCGGCTGCGGTGCCGCCAAGGTGAAGGGCAGGAGCACCAACGCCGCCAACGCGATGGTCGTGACCAGGAAGATGGCCGCGGTGCGCATTGCGCGGCGGTTGTGCACTCGTCTCTCGGCGCGCTCACGCTCACGGCGAACACGATGGATCGAGCGCCATCGTTGCCACGCGCCGATGCGCCGCCGTGCCTTGCGGGCTTTGCCCTCCGCCACCTCACGCCAGGCTGCGCGCGCTTCCTGCTGCGCGCGCTGCGCGATCTTGCGCGCATTCTGGCTGGCGTCCTGCGCGATCTTGCGCGCGTGGTCCCAGGCCTCGCGCGACGCTTTGCGGAACCCGGCGTAGGGATCGTCACCGTCGCGCGGCGGCGGTGGTGGCGGCGGCCAACCGGGTGCGGCGCCATCAGCGAAGTCTGCACCGTCCGCACCCTGTCGCACTTCACTCCACGCCGCCGCGCCGGCGCCCGACGGCGCCCCGAACGCGGCGAGCACCTCGGCGACCGACTGGAACCGCGCCGCGGGATCCTTGGCCAGGCAGCGCTGCAACACGGCGCGTTCGGTGTGGCCGACGTGCGTGGGCACCTCGAGCGGCGCCTGTTCGTGCTTCTTGAGCACCTCCCACTCGCTGTCGCCCGTGAACGGCAGCCGCCCGCACAGGATCTCGAACAGCATCACGCCGAGCGAGTAGACGTCGCTGCGCGCGTCGCCGCGCCGCTGCAGCAGCTCGGGCGCCATGTAGTATGGCGTGCCGCGCCCCATCGACAGGCTGCCGCGGCTGTGCGTCACCAGCTTGGACAAGCCGTAGTCGCCGACGCGCGCCACGTTGCCCTTGAGGAACACGTTCGCGGGCTTGAGGTCGAAGTGCACCAGCGAGCGGTCGTGCAGCGCCGCGACACCCCGGCAGGCTTGCAGGAAGAACTGCAGCAGCTGGTCGCGTTCGTCGCCGGTCGGCGCCTTGCCGTCGCCGACGATGCGATCGCGCAGCGTCTCGGTGCCCGCGAACGACATCACCAGGTACGGGATGCCGTCGACCTCGCCGCGGTCCTCGATCGACACCAGGTTGGGATGGTCGATCTGCGCGAAGTACTTGAGCTGCTCGAGTTCGGCGACGATCGCGCGGCGCACTTCGCCGTCGTCGACCTGCAGGAACTTGATCGCGTAGTCCTTGCCGATCGACTGCTTCCTGGCGCGGAACACGATCCCGAACTGGCCGCCGCCGAGCTTGGTGGTCAGCTCGTAGCCCGGCACATAGCCCGGCTTGCGGTAGTTGGCGTAGAACGCTTCCCAGTCGGCAGCGGCGGGCGTGGCGGGCTGGGGCTCGGACATGAGGGGCAAGTGTAGGCGATCCGTGGCGAGCGCCGCCCTACGCGAGCCAGACCGCATGATTCTGGATTGGCCCAACCGGACGCCGCTTGCATTAGTTCACGAGTTCGTTAACTTGTTGCGACTCATGAAACCAACCCCGCCTGGCTGGCCGCGCATCACCCCGGCCTTGTTCTACGCCGACCCCAAGTCTGCGATCGACTGGCTGTGCCGCGCCTTCGACTTCGAGGTCCGACTGCTCGTCGAGAGCCAAGACGGCGGCGTCGAACACAGCGAACTGCAGCTCGGCGACGGGCTGATCATGGTCGCCGGCGTCAAACCCGCGGCTGCCAAGACCGGGCAGCCCTGGCGCCAGCGACTCGCCCACCCCGGCATGGTCGACGGCAAGCTGACGATGAACCTCGCCGTGCACGTCGACGACGTCGACGCGCATTGCGCCAAAGCCCGCAGCCACGGCGCGATCATCTGCCACGCGCCCGAGACCACCGACTACGGCGACGATTACTGGTCCGATCGCAACTACGCCGCCTTCGACTGCGAGGGTCACCTGTGGTGGTTCATGCAACGACTCAACACCGGTGGCGTTGCCCATGGCGGCTGACGTAGTCGACCGCGCCTTTGCCGCGCTGGCCGACGGCACGCGTCGCGGCGTGATCGAGCTGCTGCGCAAGGGGCCCCGCCGCGCCGGCCAGCTGGCCGACGCACTCGACGTCAGCCGCCCGGCGTTGACGCGCCATCTGCGCATCCTGCGCGAAAGCCACCTCGTCGACGAGGTCGTCGACGAGGCCGACGGCCGCGCCCGCGTCTACCGCTTACGCCGCGAGACGTTCACCAGGTTGCGGACCTGGGTCGACCAGATCGAACTGCTGTGGCAAGAACAGCTCGAGTCGTTCGCCGCACACGTGCAGAAGCAGACCGGCGGCAGGCGCCCTTCGCCATGACCGAGGCCACCGCCACCGTCGCGGTGCAGGTACCGGCGCCGCCCGAGGTCGCCTTCGATCTGTTCACGCGAGAGGTCGATCTGTGGTGGCGTCGCGGGCGCAAATTCCGCCATGGCGACGGCGTGATCACGATCGCGCCGGGCGTCGGCGGCCGGGTCTACGAACGCTGGCGCGACGACCAAGGCGATCGCGAGTTCGAGTTGGGCCGGGTCACCGCCTGGCAACCGGGCGTCAGACTGCAGTTCACCTGGCGCAACGCGACCTTCACGCCACTTCAGGACACCGAGGTCGAGGTCACCTTCGCGGCGATCGGCTCGGGCACGCTGGTGACCGTGCGCCACCGCGGTTGGGACAGCCTGCCCGACGACCACCCGGCGAAACACGGCATGGATCACGCAGCGTTCGCGCGCTCCGTGGGCTTGTGGTGGGGCGAGCAGATGACGGCGCTGCGTGAGTTCGCGCGGCGGCGGTGAACACGCTCAGCCCGCGGGATGCGGACACGCGCACGGCGTCGCCCCACACCGCGGACACCCACCGCCGTACTTCTTGCGCCCGATCGCTTCCAGATCGACACCGTGCAGCGAGGCCAACGTCGCGAGCCACGCGTAGACGTCGCCGAACTCCTCCTCGAGGTTCTTGCGTTCCTTGCGCCGGATCGCGCGCACCAGCTCACCCACCTCCTCGACGAACCACAGCAGCGTGCCGGGCACACCGCGCGCGGCGTCGCGTTCGAAGTAGATGTCCTCGATCAGGCGCTGGAACGTGCCCTCGGGCGCCGGCTGCCGGCCATCTCCCATCCCTGGGCTCATTCCTGGCCCGCCTTCTTGACCGTCAGCAGCACGACGTCCTCGCGCAACCCGTCGTCACCGGCGTCCTGCTCGAGCGAGCCGAGCACCATGTTCATGAACATGTTGGTGTGGCGCGGCGAGTGCTGGCGCAGCAGGTCGAGCACACCCTCCTGGCGCAGCAACGCGTCGTTGCCGAGCACCAGCCGGATGCCTGGGCTCATCGCCACCTCCTGCGGCCGCAGCGACTTCTCGAACACCGGGCCGTCGTCGAGGCCGAGCGCCAGGCCCTCGGCGTTGAGTTCGAGCACCTCACCGCGCTGGCAGATCAGCAGCGGCGAACGGGCACCCGCCTGGTAGAGCTTGGCGCCTTCGGGCGTGATCTGCAGCAGCGAGGCCTTGGCGCAGCAACCGGCGGGCAGGTTGTTCTTGAGCACCTTGTTGACGTGCGCGAGCGACTTGCGCGGCGTCGCACCGGTGCCGAGCGCGCGGTGCAGTTCGTCGCGGGCCAGCCGGCAGGCGAACACCGCCAGCGCGCCGTGGCCCTCGGCGCTGACCACGTAGAGCACGTGCTGCGCCGGATCACCGCCGCTGACCAGATCGAAGTAGTCGAGCCCACCGCGCGAACCCGCGCCCAGGGCGCCATCCACCTCGAAGCCGGGCACTCCGCCGAGCCCGTGCGGCAGCACCTTGTCGCGCAGTTGGCGGACCTGCGGGTCCATCGACACGTGCGCGACACCGCCGGCGTCGTCCTGGCCGCGCAGCAGTTCGGCGAGGTCGGTGGCCAGGAACTGCACGGCGCGACCGAGCGCCGCGACCTCGTCGTCGCCGGCGACGCGCACCTTGACCTCACTGCCGCCGCGCCCCAGCTTGCTGACGCCCAGGCCGACGTCGGTGATGCGCGTCGCGATCTTGCCGCCCAGCACCCAGCCCGTGCCCGCCGACAACACCGCGAGCAGGGCACACAGACCCAGCCCGATCTGCCAGCCGCGCGAGACGACCGCGGGGTCGTCGATGGCGCCGCTGAGGTTGTTGACCAGGGCCAGCGTCAACAGCAGACCGCCGAGCAGGCCGGCGATGCCGGTGCCCAAGGCCAGGTTGCGGGCCAGTTTGCCTCTCGATTTGCTGCTGCTGCCTTTGCGCGCCATGCGTTCACGGACCCGTTGGGGAGGTCGGGAAGGCGCGCATCATGCGCGGCCCGGCGGCCGGCGTCACGCCCGCAACAGCGGTTTGGATCACCAGCCGAGCAGCGGCAGCACCAACCAGATCGACAGGCCCGCATATAACCCAGCGACCTGATCGTCGGCCATGATGCCGAACGCGCCGTGCAGGTCCTCGAGCTTCTTCGCGGGTTGAACCTTGACGACGTCGAAGAACCGGAACGCGAAGAAGGCTGCCGTGTGGGCGAGCGGTCCCGGGGCCTGTTGCGCGAACGCGGCGTAGGTGATCACGGTCACCAGGTAACCGACCACCTCGTCGAGCACGAACTGGCCGGGGTCTTCCTTGGGCCAGATGCGGGCCACGAACCTGGACTGCAGGCAGCCCCAGACGAACAGCGCACCGGCGACCAGCGACCAGACCAGGATCAGCCGATCGGGAAAGAGCGACTGCAGCACCACGGCGAGCAGCACACCGCCGAGCGTGCCGACCGTGCCCGAGGCGAACGGCGACAGACCCAGTCCGAAACACGTGATCAGCAACCAGCGCAGGCGGTCAACGAAGGTCAAATCGCCCCCCCGAACAGGATCTTGCGCGCCTTGTAGACGTAGTTGGCACCGGAGACGACGGTCAGCAACAGGCTGACCCAGTAGCCCGACACCGCGGCCCAGACCCAGAACCCGGTGCCCGCGACCATCGTCAGCAGCGCACCGACGGTCCAGCATTGCGCGACCATCTTGTACTTGCCGAGCCGATCCGCCGGAAACGGCTGGCCGCTGGCTTCGACGACGCCGCGCACGGCCGTGACCAGGAACTCACGCGCGACCACGACCACGACGTACCACGCAGTGAGCACTTCGGTCGCGGCGGGGAACTGCAGCAGCATGATCAGCGAGCCCGTGATCAGGATCTTGTCGGCGAACGGGTCGGCGACGCGGCCGAACGCCGTCACCAGGTTCCACTTGCGCGCCAGGTAACCGTCGAGGAAGTCGCTGAACGCGGCCAACAGGAACAGCACGAACGCGGCCCAGACGAAACCCGTGGCCAGATCCCCGGCACCGACCGAGAGCTGCAGACACACGAACACCAGCACCGTGATCACGAGACGTGCCGTCGTGATCAGGTTGGGGATGTTCACGCCTGCTTCGCCCGCAGCGGGCGCCCCGTCAGTTCGTAGTCGTCGGCCGCGGTGATCTCCGCGTCGACGAAGTCACCGGGTTCGGCCGCGCCCTTGGGCAGCAACACGCGGCAGTCGACCTCGGGCGCATCGGCGTAGGTGCGACCGACGAGTTGTTCGGCCTCGGCATCGAAGCCGTCGACCAGCACGGGCAGGGTCTTGCCGACGAGACCGCGCTGGAAGCCGCCCATGACCTCGCGCTGCAGTTCCATGAGTTCGGCGGCACGCGCTTCGGCGACCTCCGGATCGACCTGCGCCGGCATCTCGAACGCCGGCGTCGATTCCTCGTGTGAGTACGGGAACACGCCGAGCCGTTCGAAGCGGTAGCTGGTGACGAGGTCGCGCAGTTCGGCGAAGTCCTGGTCGGTCTCGCCCGGGAACCCGGTGATCAACGTGGTGCGCACGGCGATGCCGGGCACTTCGGCGCGCAGTCGGTCGAGGATGCCACGCACCTGCTTGTCCGACACGCCGCGCTTCATCGACTTGAGCATCGGCGAGCTGATGTGTTGGATCGGGATGTCGAGGTACTTGACCGCCTTGGGATGCTCACGCAGGAACGCGGTCAGCTCGGGCGCAACGGTGTGCGGATACGCGTACATCAGCCGGATCCAGCGGATGCCGTCGACGTCGCCGAGTTGTTCGAGCAGTTCGTGGATGCGCCGCTTGCGATCGACATCCAGGCCGTAGGCGGTCGTGTCTTCGGCGACGACGACCAGCTCCTGCACGCCCGCGGCGGCCAGCTGCTGCGCTTCCTCGACGAGCACGTCGATCGGCTTGCTGCGGTTGCGACCGCGCATCTGCGGGATCGCGCAGAACGTGCACTTGTGGTCGCAACCTTCGCTGATGCGCAGGTAGGCGAAGCTCTTCGGCGTCAGCAGCACGCGTTTCTTGTCGCTGCGCGGCCCCTTGGGTTTGCCGCCGTCGACTGTGGCGACCCAGCGTTTGGTGGAGCCGTTGACGATCTTGCGCACGATCTTCGGCACACCTGAGTAGTCGGAGAGGCCGAACACGGCGTCGAGCTCGGGGATCGACTTGCCGAGTTCCTCGCCGTAGCGCTGCGCCAGGCAGCCGACCGCGATCACACCCTTGAGGTTGCCCTCCTTCTTGAGGCGCGCGACCGACAGGATCGTGTCGATCGACTCCTGCTTGGCGGTCTCGATGAAGCCGCAGGTGTTGACGACGACGACGTCGGCGTCCTCGGCGTTCTCGACCACCTGCAGACCCTCCTCGACGGCGTGGCCGAGCAGGACCTCGGAGTCGACGAGGTTGCGCGCGCAACCGAGGCTGATCAGGGAGACGCGGATCGCTTCGTTCACGAAAACCTCGACGCGGGCGGCCGCCTGCGCGGCGCGCCCGCGGTCAGCCGGATCACTCCGGCTTCTGCTGGACGACCCAGACCTTGATCGTCGGCTCGACGTCGGCGTGCAGGTGCACGACCACGTCGAACACGCCGATCTCCTTGAGCGGGTGCTCGAGGCGGACCTGACGCTCTTCGACCGGGATGCCCTTCTCGCGCAGCGCGGCGGCGATCTGGGTGACACCGACCGAACCGAACAGGTGGCCCTCGGCGTTGGCGCGGCCTTCGACCGTCACCGAGATGTCGGTGAGCTTGGCGGCGATCTCCTTGAGTTCGGCGAGGCGCTTCTGCTCCTCGACCATGGCCATGGCCCGCACGCGCTCGAGTTCGGCGACGTTGCTCTTGGTGACCGCGACGGCGAGGCCGCGCGGCAGGAGGAAGTTGCGGGCGTAACCCGACTTCACCTCGACGAGATCACCGGTGCGACCCAGATGCTCGACGTTCTGCTTGAGCAGGAGTTCCATGGATCAGAGCCTCCCCACGAACGGCATCAGACCGATCATGCGCGCCTGCTTGATCGCGAGGGCGAGCTTGCGCTGGTTCTGGCCGGAGAAGTTCGTGCGCTTGCGCGACTGGATGCGGCCGTTGGCCGAGACGAACTTCGACAGGTAGGCGATGTTCTTGTACTCGAGGGGTTCCTCGGGCAGGACCTCACGGCGACGCGCGCCGAAACGGCCGAACTTGCGGCGCGGCGGGCCGCCGCCATCGCGGCCGTCACCGTCGCCCCGATCACGAGAGTCTCTGTCGGAATAGCTGGAGCTCATGGTTACTTGTCCTCCCCTTCGGCGGCCTCGTCAGCGAGTGGTTCGACGGCGACTTCGTCGGCGACGATCTCTTCGGCAGGCACTTCGACCTCGGTGACGGCATCGCTGTCGTCGGGCGGGATCGCGTTGACGTCGAACGCCGCTTCGGGCTCGTAAGCCCCCTGCGGCACTTCCTCACAATCGAGCAGCAGCGAGCGCAGCACCGATTCGTTGAACTGCAGATCGCGGCGGATGGCCGTCACGGCCTGGGTATTGGCCGCGAAGTAGACCAGCAGGTAGGTGCCGCGATTCTGCCCCTTGATCGGATAGGCGATGCGACGTTCGTCCCAGCGGCGGGCGCTGAGCACGTTGGCACCATGCTTGGTGAAGACGCCGGAGACCGCCTGCTTGAGCGGTTCCCAGCCATTACGCACCTCCCGGTTGTCGAGGAGGCACATGCATTCGTACGTGCGTTGCAACTTGATTCTCCCGGGCACGAGCCCGTGTTCGGACTGACCCCGCAGGTTCGAATCGCCGATTCTCGAATCGTGCGACTCAGCCCTGCAGCGGGCCGTTGAAGGTTCCAGTCAGACTTTGCAGGTCGGCACCGTCGAGCCACGCCATGGCGCAGTCGACCGCCCGACCCAGAACAAGACCGAGAACCTCACGTTCCTCCGGGAGGAATGGAGCGAGGACGTAGTCCGGCCAGTCGGCCGCACGGATCCCCGAGGGTTGCCCCTTGGCCCCGCCGCGATCGACCACCTCGTCGAGGGGGTCGCTGGCGACAGGACCGATACCGAGACGGAGACGAGGAAACGCGTCCGTGCCCAGCTGTTGCTGGATGGACTTGAGGCCGTTGTGGCCCCCTGCGCTCCCCGACGGCCGGATTCTCATCCGGCCCAGCGGTAGGTTCAGGTCGTCGACGATGACAAAGAGCGAGTCCGGCTGGCGCCCCGCGTGCCGAAGCAACGGCGCGGCGACTTCACCGGACAGATTCACGTAGCTCTGCGGCTTCACCAGCAGGAACTCGCGTCCCTTCCGGCGACCCTCGCAGATCCTCGCCTTGACCTTGCCCGAGAAGACGCGCGAGCCATCGCCCGAGCGCCGTTCGAGACGGTCGAAGGTGAGCCCGAGGCGCTGAGCCATGAGATCGAGCACCATGAACCCGACGTTGTGTCGGGTGTTCTCGTATTCGGGACCGGGGTTGCCGATGCCCAGCACGATGCGGTGCCAGCCCATGGGGGCGACTTGGGGGCGAAGAAGCTACGCGTCGGGACGGCCCGAGGCAAGCCCCGAGCCGGACCTACGCGCAAGGCCTCAGGAGCCCGGCTTGGCCGGCGCCGCCGGGGCGGGCGTCGCCGCCGCAGCCTCGGCCGGCGGAGCCTCCACCACCACCTTCGCGTGGGCGACGTGGCAGATCGAGGTGTGCGGTGCGGTCACCAGCGTCACGCCCTCGGGCAGCGGCAGGGTGCCGGCCGTGAGCGTCTGGTCGAGGTCCAGGCCGCTGATGTCGTACTCGAGCGACTCGGGGATCGCCGTCGGCAGACACGAGATCCGGATCACCATGTGGTCCTTGGACAACACGCCGCCCTTGCTCAAGCCCACCGGGTAACCGACGACCGTGACTTCGAGGTCGGCCTCGATCGGCTTGGTCAGGTCGATGCGCTTGAAGTCGGCGTGCAGCGGGCGGTCGGTCGTCGCCTGCCAGGAGATCTCCTGCAGGAACGCCGATTCCACCTGACCACCGATGTCCAGGTGGAACACCTTGTGGTGCTGCTTGACGTGCTGCTCGAGTTCCCATTCGGAGATGGAGATCGAGACCGGCTCGCGACCCTCGCCGTAGACGACGGCGGGCAGCCAACCTTCCTTGCGCAGCTGGGCGACCTGATTGCGACCGAGCGCGGAACGGCGCTCAGCCTTCATGGGGACGACTTTCATGACTACCTCTAAGAGTGACGAATGCGATCGGGAATGGATGCGGCGGGGCTTGTCTGTGGAGACTCAGCGGTCGGACTCGAACAGCTTGCTGACGCTCTCGCTGCGGTGGATGCGGTCGATGGCCCGGGCCAGGAGCTGCGCCATCGAGCACACCTCGAGGCGCGTGATGCCCTTGTCGTGCACGGGCACGGTGTCGGCGAACAGGATCTTCTCGACGTCGGCCTTGTTGAGGCGTTCGACGGCGTTGCCGGAGAGCACCGCGTGCGTGGCGACGATGAACACCTTGCGCGCGCCCTTCTCCTTGACGATGCGGGCCGCGTCGACGATCGAGCCGCCGGTGCTGACCATGTCGTCGACCAGCAGCACATCGCGGTTCTTGACGTCGCCGATGACGTGTTCGATCACCGTCTGCTCACCGCTGATGCGGCGCTTGTCGATGATCGCCAGGTCGCAGCCGAGGTCCTTGGCGTAGGCCCGTGCGAGCTTGGTGCCGCCGATGTCGGGCGAGACCACCATCACGTCGCGGGTGTCGAGTTGGCGCACGCGGTCGATCATCACGGGCCGCGCGTACAAGTGGTCGACGGGGATGTCGAAGAAACCCTGGATCTGCGCCGCGTGCAGATCGACGGCGACGACGCGATGGTAGCCCGAGGTCACCAGCAGGTTGGCGACGAGCTTGGCGTTGATCGGCACGCGCCCCTCGTCCTTGCGGTCCTTGCGGGCGTAACCGAAGTACGGGATCACCGCCGTGATGCGGTCGGCGGAGGCGCGGCGCAAGCAATCCGCGAACGACAGCAACTCGAACAGGTGCTCGTGCACCGGCGGACAGGTCGGCTGCACCACGAACACGTCGGCGCCGCGCACGTCGCACTCGACCTTGAGGTTGATCTCGCCGTCGGGAAACCGCGACAGCGACGCCGCACCGAGCGGCACACCCATGAACGAGCAGATGTCCTGGGCCAACCGGGGGTGCGCGGTGCCCGTGAACACCCGCAGCCGTTCTCCGCGCATTCTCATCAGGCTTGCTCCTTGGGCTTGGCGGCAGCCGCCTCGCGCTTGCGCAGCAGCCGGGCAGGCACGCCGACCCAGACTTCGTCCGGACCGAGCTTCGAGCCGCGCTTGGTGATCGCGCCGGCGCCGGTCATGGCGCCGTCGGCGAGCGTGGTGGGCGCAACCAGCACCGTGCCGCTGCCGACGAAACAGCGTTCGCCGATCGTCGTCTGGTGTTTGTGCACGCCGTCGTAGTTGGCGGTGATGGTGCCCGCGCCGATGTTGCTCTTGGCGCCGATCGTCGCGTCGCCGAGGTAGGTCAGGTGCTTGGCCTTGGCGCCCTTGCCCAGGACCGTCTTCTTGGCTTCGACGAAGTTGCCGATCTCGGCGCCGTCCTCGAGCACGGTGCCCGCACGCAGGTGCGCGAACGGGCCGACCTCGCAACCGTTGCCGATCCGGCAGCCAGTGCCGATGACCGTGCACGGCAGGATCTTCGAGTCGGCGCCGATCTGCACGTCGTGGTCGATCCAGGTGGTCGCCGGGTCGACGATCAGCACGCCGTTGGCGAGATGCTCGAACAGGATGCGTTCCTGCATGATCACACGCGCCATGGCGAGGTCGGCGAGCGAGTTGACGCCCTGGATCTCGCTGGGATCGGCGATCTCGAGCGTCGGCACCTCGTGACCGGCAGCGACGAAGTCGGCGATCACGTCGGTGAGGTAGAGTTCGCCCTGCGCGTTGTTCGGCGACAGGCGATCGAGCGCCGGTCGCAGCAGCTCGCTGTCGAAGCAGTAGAAGCCCGCGTTGATCTCGTCGATCGCGGTCTCCTCGGGCGAGCAGTCGCGCTGCTCACGGATGCCGGCGAAGTTGCCTTCGTCGTCGCGCAGGATGCGCCCCATCCCGGTCGGGTCCTCGAAGAACGCGGTCAGCGCCGCACACGGCGCGTCCTCACGCGCGTCGCGCAACGCCGCGAGGGTCTCGGTGTTGATCAACGGCACGTCGCCATAGACCACCAGCACGTCGCCGACGAAGCCGCTCAGCGCCTGCATCGCCACCTGCACGGCGTGCCCCGTGCCACGCGGCTGACCCTGGTCGACGAATTCGATCGGACCGGTCACCGCGGCGTGCGCCGTCAGTTCCTTCTGCACCCGCGCCGCCTGGTGATGCACGACCACGATCGTCCGGTCGGGCTCCAGCGAGCGCGTCGCCGCCAGCGCCGAGACCGCGAGCGGCCGGCCGCAGAGCGGCAGCAACACCTTGGGCATGCTGACCTTGGTGCGCTTGCCGAGCCCGGCGCAGAGGCTGATGACCGCCAGGGGGCGCGACATGGGTGGGAGGAAGGGCGTGGCGTGGGAAAGGGGGCGAGGATTGTGCGGATCCCCGCCTGTCCGGTCAAGAGCCGGCTGCGCCGAAGATCAGACGTCCCCCCGCAGGTCCCCCAGCACGTCCCCGCGTCGCGGCGGCGCCATCGACATCGGAGCCTGCTCGCCTCTTGGGCGAACGAGCTCAGAACTGCTTGGTCTCGCAGTCGGTGCGGAACAGGCCCGTGACCGGGTCGTAGCCGACCGCCTGGAAGCGCAGGTTCAGGCCGTTCAGGAGGCCCGGGGCGATGTTGTAGATCTTGGTCAGACCCGGATTGCCGATGCTGCCGGTGCCCGACAGGCTGACACCACCGAACACGCCCATGCTGTCCTCGATCACGATCGTCGCCGGGCTGGCGGGGTCGGTGCAGATCGGCCCGAGCGGCGAGTTCCAGATCGGGCCGCCGGGCAGGGCCACCATCACGATGTAGGGGATCTGCGCCGGAATCGCGGTCGTCGTGTTGGTGACGGTGAGCACGACCAGCGTGCTGTTGCCGGCGACGGTGAGGTTGCGGGCGAACAGGTTGACGGTGGCGTTCGTGGTCGAGTTCGGCGTGCTCGCCGTGACCGTGATGTTGCCGCCGCCGTTGCCGGCCGTGACCATCGTCGAGGCCATGCCGTTGCCGTCGGCGGTCACCGGGTTGGTGGTCGACAACGTCGCGGCACCCGAGACGGTGAAGTTGACGATGCCGTTGGGCAACGGCTGGTTGTTGGGATCGAGGACCTGCACCACGATCGGCAGCGGGAACGGTTCGAGCGCCGGCACGATCTGACCACCACCACTCACGGCGACGACGCTGTTGACGGGACCCTGCGGCCGCACGCGCTTGATCGAGCCGCCGCTGGTGCCGTAGGTGCCGGCCTGCTGCACGAAGTAGAGGGCGCCGTCGGGACCCTGGCGCAGACTGCAGACCGCGACGAAGCCGGTCGCCCAGTCATTGGCGTTGGGCTGCCCGGGCACGGCCGGCGCGGGCCCCCACGTGCCGGTGTTGACCAGGCGGCGCACCTGACCGGAGAAGTAGTCGAGGAAGAACGCCGAGCCTTCGTAGCTCGGGCCGAAGTCGAACGGGCCGTTCTGATTGCGGTAGCGCGGCCCACCCATCACCGAGCCCCAACCGGTGCTCTGGTTCACGGCCGCGAGCGGCGCCGTGAGGCCCGTCGGCATCGAACCGCCGCACGTCGTGTAGGTGCTGTTGCCCTCGAGCCAGGGCCAGCCGAAGTTGCGCAGCGGCAGCGGCGTCGCCGCCGGGTAGACGTACTCCGAGTACTCCTCGACTGCGTTCTGACCGACGTCACCGATGTAGAGGTTGCCGGTGAGCTGATCGATCTCCATCCGGAACGGGTTGCGCAGACCGTGCGCGACGACCAGTTGGCTGATGTCGTTGTTGGCGCTCAGCGGATTGGTGCCCGGATCGAGCGATCCGAAGGTCGGCGCCGTCGTGCTGCCGCCCGCCGGCAACGTCGAGACGTCCATGCGCAGCACGCAGCCGGTCGAAGACGTCGTCGACTGCGCGGTGCACGAACTCGCGTCGTCACCGACGCACTGGTAGAGCATGCCGTCCGGTCCAAAACGCGTCGAACCGCCGTTGTGGTTGAAGGCGTTGTCCGGCATCGCGCCGAGGATCACGCGCCGGCTCGAGGTCGCGAACGTGAGATTGGTGCTGGCCGGGTTGGCCAGATCGCCCGTGCACGTGAAACGATCGAGGTGCATGAACGCATCGGCCGAGCTCGAGTACCAGACGTAGATGTAGCCGTTGCTCGGGAAGTTCGGATCCGCCTCGATGCTGAGCAGGCCGCGCTCGGAGCCCGTCTCGACCGAAGGCACCGTGCCGACGCTGACGATCGGGCCGCCGGCGTAGACATGCACCTGGCCGCCGCGGTTGGCCAGCAGCGCGCGCCCGTCGGGCAGGAAGCACAAGTCGGTCGGCCCTTGCAGGCCGGTCGACACCAGGGTGTCGACGACGAAGCCGGACGGGACGTTTTGGGCGAAGGAGGCGGCAGTTGACAGTCCAACGGCCACCGCGCACAGCGAAAGGGAACGCAGCATCGAGACCTCGGCGAGAGTGTGTGTGGGTGACGGCAACCGCGGCGCCGCCGGGCAGGGGCGGAGCAGTCTATCGCAACCAACGGCGCTGGCGAGGTCCATCGTCCGGACTCACCGAGTGCATCGGGGCAACCCATCGCGCCCCCGCCGGGACGGCATCGAGGCGAAGAGAAGGTCCGTGCGAGATGCGCGCAGACTTCATGTCGCCCCGGAACGACACGGTCGCTGCCGACACGTCTTGCGCCCTCGCCTTGCGCAACGCCGCATCCCACCCACGCTGCCTCAAGCCCGGATCCGCCCGGAACCGATGCCGCCATGACATGGGCACGGTCGTGATCGGCGCGCCGGAGTTCGACTCCTTCCACCTGCTCGACCGCCTGCAGCGTGAGCTGACGCAGCGCGGCCATCGCATGCACACGCTGTGCTGCGAAGACGCCACGGCGGACTTCTGGCGACTGCAGGGGTTGGCCGCACACCAGTTGGTGCCCGCCGCTGCCGATGCGATGCGCGCGCCGCTGCGCGAGTTCGCCGAACTGCAGGCGACGGCGAACGGGCTGCGACACGGCAGTGCCGCTCGGCGACGCTGCGTGTCACGCACCGAGAGGGAACTCAACCGCCTGTTGCCTGCCTGTGTTCGCTGGTTCGAAACCGAACGCCCCGACCTGCTGCTGCTGCCCGGCGCGCGCGGTGCGCATTCCCAGATGCTGCACTTCGTCGCGCGCGAACTCGGCGTGCGGGTGTTGTGGCTGGGCCGCGGATTGCTGCCACACACCTTGCAGCACGACGAACTCGGCCGCGACGGCGACGCCGCGATCACGCACCGCGTCGCCGGCGACTATCGCGACGCGCCGCAGCAACCCGCCTTGCTCGGCTCGTGCCTGGCGCATCTGCTGGGCCGCGCCGAACCCGCCGCATTGTCGCGGCGCGAACTGCGGCGACCGCCGTGGCGCAACCAGGTCGAGGGCGCCTGGCGCGCCGCGCGCCGCGGTTCCTGGCACGAGGTGGCCCGGTGTTGGAGCGGCTGGCACGCCGCGTTGCCACCAATCGTCAGTTCAGCCGTCCAGAACTTCGAACTGCCGCGCGCACCGTTCGCGACAGTGCTCCTGCAGGACGCAGACGACCCTGCCGTGTGTCTGGACGCCACCGGCGCCCCGGACGCGACCCAACTGGTCGCCGCGGCGCGCACCGCCACGGCCGCCATCGATCGCGGCATCGGCCTCGCCGTGGTCTTGCCACCGCGCGGGCTGCACCATCGCCAACTGGCCACGCTGGCCGCCGATCCCGGCGTTCACTTGCTGCCGGCCGTCGCGGCCATCGACGCGGCAGCCACCGCACTCGCCACGTTCACGATCAACCACCCACTGGCGGTCACGGCGATGCTGACGGGAACGCCCGTGCTGCACTGTGGTCGCGCGCTGTACGGGCTCGGCGGGGTCACCCATCGCGGTCCCTCGGCGGGCTTCGTCGACGTTCTCGGTCCCGCCCTGGCCGCCGATGCCGACACGCTGCGCGAACGACTGCTCACCGTGCTGCTCGGTCAGGATCACGTGTGGTGCTCGCCGAGTCACCCCGACCACAATGGCCTGATCGGGCTCGCCAACACGATCGAAGAACGCCTCGGTTCGCGTTCACCGCAGGGGGCGCGGCCGGGACATCGCACCGGTCCGCCGTGGCCGTTGGCGGCCCCGCTGGAATGATCGACGCGCGCCTGCGCGGCGCGCGTCAAGATCCGGTTCCGGCCGGCCCAGCGTTCCGGCCGGGCCAGCCCAGCCAGAACAGCCCAGCCAGATCAGCCCAGCTCGGCCTGCGCCATCGCGGCCTTCAGCGAGCTCTTGGCAACGGGCTTGGTGCGCGGCTTGCGTTGGCCGATCAACTCGCGCGTCAGCATCTCTTCGAGTTCGCGGTCGCGCTGCGAACCAGCGGCCTGCAGATCGCCCTCGAGCTGCGACGCCGCAGCGGCGTCGGGGCACGTGACGCGTTGAGCTTGCGCCGCCGCGTCGAAGAAGCGCGCCCCGGGTTGCACCGCGACGAGGCGGGTGCCGTCGTGGGCAGTGACCATGGCGGCCTCGGCGACCTCGAGCCAGCTACCGCGCGCCACGACGTTGTTGCGTTCGCTCCACCGATCGCGACCGGAAGGGTCGATCGGGCGCGCATCGTCGAGCAGGTAGGTCGGCGTGACGTCGTAGTGCTTGCACAATGCCAACAGCATCGGCAGGGTCGGCAACGACCTCCCCTGCTCGAGATGGGACATCGTCGCCGGGCGGACGCCGAGGATCTTGGCAGTTACGCCCTGGGCTTCACGCTTGAGGCGGGTGCGGAGGTAGAACAGCTTCAGGTGCAGACGCCGCATGGGGAGGATCGGAGCTAGTTGCTGGAGGGAAAAGGACTTCGGGGCGAGGTCGCGAGGGACGGGCCGTTCGCGATCTGCGAAAGTGTAGCACTTCCTTTGGAAATGGACTTCCGCAGCACGAAAACGGTGGTCCTGGTTCGGGACGACCGCGGCCCTTGGCCCGCTGGCATGGCAGAGTTGGTTTTCGGCCGACGAGGGGGACGAGACAATCACCGTTCACGCCGGACCGCAGATGTTTCCTACCTCACCCACCGCAGAAGTAACCCTGGCCCTGCCCGCTCGGCCCGAAGATCTCTCCGCGGCAGCGTTACTGGGCATCCAAGTCGTTTCGGCGGACGACCCTACGCGCTGGCAACTGCGGCGGCGTCTCGGCACCCTCGAACTGCATGCCCCGGCCGACCTCGGGGCCCTGTCGATCTCGGTGCGATTCGGTGAAGGCGCCCTCGCGCAACGACTTCGGACCGCCCGACGCACGGACGCGCTGCCCCGGGCGTTCGGTCTGGCCCGGCGGGAAGAGCCGCCGAGGGTGGTCGACGCCACCGCCGGCCTGTGCCGCGACGCGGCGGTACTGGCACGGCTGGGCTGCGATGTCACCGCCATCGAGCGGGTCGCAGCCTTGGCCATGCTGACCAGGGATGCAGCGGCAGCGTCGCGGTTCGCGGGCGGCCTGCGCGTCGTGTCGGCCGAAGCAGTCGAATGGCTGAAGGCACTGCCGGAAGCCCAGCGACCCGAGGCCATCTACCTCGACCCGATGTTCGAGGAAGTCGGCAAGGCGCAGGTCAAGAAGGAGATGCAGGTGTGCCGGGCCCTGTGCGGTGCACCGGTGGACGCCAGCCACCTGCTACAGGTGGCCCGCGAGATCGCCACCGAACGGGTTGTCGTGAAGCGGCACGGCAAGGGCGCGCCGCTCGCCCCAGGGGTCTCGTTCTCGGTCGGAGGCGAGCGCGTGCGCTTCGACGTCTACCTGAACGCCGCGCCGGTCACGGACGCGAACCGAAGCCCAGCGATGTGAAGTCGCCGACGACCTCGCGGTGCACGGGTGGCGATCCGACCAACGCCGCGATCGGCGCGACCTCGGCCTCACGCATGCCGCCGAGCACCAGCGGGCCACGGCCGTCCCACAGTCGCAGGATCTCGGCCATCGCCGCCCGCAGTTCGGCGCCGGTCATGTTGGCGACGACGCAGGCCGCCGGCGTCAGCAGTTCCGGACCGCCGTGCGCAAAACGCCCGTGCGGCAGCAACTCCCGCGCGGCGCGCACCGAGGGCAGGTCGATGTCACAGCCTTGCAGGTCGCGACAGCCACGCACGCTCGCGTAGAGGGCGAGGATGCCGGACCCGGTGCCGACATCGGCGAGACTCGGCACGTCGCGCCACAGCCGATGCAGGCAGCGCAACGCGGCCTGGGTGCTGCCGTGTTCGCCGCTGCCGAACGCGTCACCGCGCGGCACGATCAACTCGATCCCGACGAACCCCGCCGGCCGTTCGACCCAAGGTGGGCGCACCAGCAGGTCGTCGGCGACCACGATCGGCGCGTCGTTCTCGAGTCCCGTGCGCAAAGCATCCGCGGGATCCACGGCGATCTCGACCACGCGCAGCGCCGGCTGCGGCACCGCGGGCAGTTCGCCATCGAGCCACACCACCAGCCGCTCGTCTTCCTCGAGCACGCCCTGCAGGTCGGCGTGTACGTGCAACCAGTCGAGCGCCGCCGCGAGGTCGCCGCCGCGCAGTTCGTAAGCGCGTTGGCCGCTCGTCGTCACGGCGCAGGAACCATGGCCAGCGTGCGCGCCAGGATCTCGTCGGGCTCCACCATGCGGCCGATCGCGTCGTACCCCTCGGCGAGGTGGCCCGACACCGGTCCGAGGAACTGCCAGCCGCGCGCGCGCAGCAACGCGCAGTTCTGCTGCACCGGTTCGGCGAGCCACATCGCGTCGTTCATCGCCGGACAGACCAGCACCGGACAGCGGCAGGTCAGGGCCAGCAGCGACACCGGATCGTCGGCGGCACCGGCGGCGAGCTTGTGCAAGAGGCCGGCGGTCGCGGGGGCGATGACCAGCACCTGCGCCCACCGCGCGGCGTCGATGTGCGGCACGCCCCCATCGGGATCGACCTGCGTCGTCGTCAGGATCGCCTTGCGCCCGGTCAGCCCTTCGAAGGTCAGCGCGCCGACGAACTCGGTGGCGGCGCTGGTCATCGCCACACGCACCTGATGCCCTTGCTGCACCAGCCGACTGGTCAGGAACGCGAGTTTGTAGGCGGCGATGCCGCCGCCGATGCCGAGCAGGACCCGCGTTGCCGAAGGCGACGATGGCGCACTCATGGCCAGATCAGCTGCTCGACGCGGCGGATGGTCGCGTCGAGGTCGGCGTTGAGGATGGTGTGGTCGTAGAGCGCCGCGCCATCGAGCAGTTCGCGCGATGCCGCCATCTCGTCGGCGGCGATGCGCACGCGCTGCTCGATCTCCTCGGGTGCGTTGGTGCCGCGGCGCTGCAGGCGCACGCGCAGTTCGTCGATGCTCGGCGGCTCGATGAACAGGTAGAGCCCCGGGATGCCCCGTTCGCGCAGCTGCCGCGTGCCCTTGACCTCGATCTCGACCAGGAACGTGCGGCCACGCGCCAGCGCCGCGTCCATCGGCCAGCGCGGCGTGCCGTAGAGGTTGCCGTTGTAGCTGGCCCACTCGAGGAACTGGTTCTCGGCCAGGCGCTTTTGGAAGTCGTCGCGCGACAGGAAGTGGTAGTCGATGCCGTCGCGTTCGCCGGCGCGTTTGCCGCGCGTCGTCGCCGACACCGAGAACTCGACGTCGGGATGCTGCTTGAGCGCCCGACAGACGGACGTCTTGCCCGCCCCCGACGGCCCGGAGATCACCACCAGTTTGCCGGCGTCGCTCATTGCAGATTGGCCACCTGTTCCTTGAGCCGATCGATGCAGGTCTTCATCGCCACGACCGCGTGGGTCATGGCGGTGTCCGGCGACTTCGCGCCCATGGTGTTGGTCTCGCGCAGCAGCTCCTGCAGCAGGAACTCGAGCTTGCGGCCGACTTCACCGCCGCGCGCCAACACCTGCCGGATCTCGGCCAGGTGCGTATCCGCGCGCTGCAGTTCTTCGGCGACATCGACGCGATCGGCATAGATCGCCACCTCACGCACCAGGTCCGCGATCGGCGCGGCCTGCTGTGCCTGCGCCACCACGAACTCCTGCACGCGCTGCATCAGCCGTTCGCGATAACGGTCCGCGAGCTGTGGCGCCCGCTCGCGCGCGGTCGCGAGTTGGGCTTCGAACTGCGCCAGGATCACCTCGATCGCCGCGACCGTCGCCTGCCCGTCGGCCTGCCGGTGAAGCAGCAGATCCGCCATCGCCGCCGCGAACAGCGCCGCGAGCTGCGGCGGCAGAGGTCGCGAGGTCAACGCGTCACCGCCGCGGCCGGACGCCGCCGCCTGCAACACCTCGGCCAACGTCGGCGGCTGCAGATCCAGCTCCACCGCGAGTTGGCGCAGTTCCGCCGCGACGCGTCGCACCACCTCGGTATCGGGCAGGTTGGCCACCTGCTGGGCACGTTCGACCACGACGGTCACGGAGCCACGTTGCAGGTGCTGCCGCAGCAACTCCTCGATCGCCGCCTCGTAACCGCTGCACACGGTCGGCAGGCGCATCTTGGTCACCAGGCTGCGGCCGTTGACGGCGCGGATCTCGACGCGCAGCTCCCCGTGTTCGGAAGGGCCGGCGGCGAAGCCGGCGCCGGTCATGCTGTGCGGGGGGCAGCCCACGGGTCGTGTTCTGGGCTAGAGCGGCTGGGCGCCTCTCAGGCGTTCCAGGTGGAGCTGATCACGATCGCCGAGCCGCAGAAGATCGCGGCCAGCAGGAACGTGAAGCGGCTGATGCCGCCGGTCTTGACGCCGAAGGTCTCGGCGCCGACGCCGCCGAAGGCTTCGGCGAGGCCGCCGCCCTTCGATTCTTGGAGCAGCACGACGACGGTCATCAGGACCGCGGACAGGAAGAACAGGATCCAGGCCAGATAGTGGAGGACGATCATTGCAGTGAGGAAACAGTCGGCAGTTGAGCCGTCGGGAAAGGATGGTGACGCGACGCGGCGACGTCAGTTCTTGTCGTATTCGATGATGGGCAGGAAGGTCTCGGCCTTGAGACTGGCGCCGCCGACGAGCAGACCGTCGACGCTCTCCACGGCCATCAGCTCCTTGGCGTTGTCGGGCTTGACGCTGCCGCCGTAGAGGATGCGGATCAGGTTGGCGGCCTCGTCACCGAGTTTGGCCGCGAGCCACTTGCGGATCAGGCGGTGCGCGTGGTCGGCCTGCTCGGTGGTCGCGGTCTCGCCGGTGCCGATCGCCCAGACCGGTTCGTAGGCGACGGTGACCCGGTGCGCGTCCTCGACCTTGACGCGTTCGAAGCCGCTCTCGAGCTGCTTCTTGAGCACGCGGTCGGTCTTGTTGCCCTTGCGCTCGTCGAGGGTCTCACCGATGCAGTAGATCGGCAACAGATCGACGTCGAGCGCCGCCCGCACCTTCTTGGCCATCCACTCGTCGAGCTCGCGGAACATGTGCCGGCGTTCGCTGTGGCCGATCAGCACCCGGTCGGCGCCGACCTCACGCAGCATGCGCGGCGCCAGTTCGCCCGTGCACGCGCCGCTGTCCTCGTACCAGACGTTCTGGCCACCGACACCGAGCGGCGAACCCTGGGCGACGGCGCTGACGTCGGCGAGATAGATCGACGGCACGAAGAACCCGACCTCACGATCGCCGCCGTCGCCGAGCCGCCCCTTGACGGTCTTGACCAGATCGAGCGAATGCGCCCGATCCAGGTTCATCTTCCAGTTGCCGGCGATGTAGGGCTTGCGGGCGCGGTTGGTCACGATGGCTCCTCGGACGACTGCTGTGGCGAGACGAGAACACCGCGTCCGGCGGCGTGAACCTCGTTGAGCGCTCCACCGACCGGAACCGGTCCGATCCAGCGGCGCCCAGAGTGGGGAGCGAGCGCGCGCAATTCCGCCGCCAGGACCGCGAATTCTTCGGGCCGCAGCGCCTGCTTGCCGTCGCACAACGCCTGTTCGGGGTTGGCGTGCACCTCGATCAACAGGCCATCGGCCCCGGCCAGCATCGCCGCCTTGGCCATCGGCGCGACCAGGTGCGCGGCGCCGGTGCCGTGACTGGGGTCGACGATGATCGGCAGATCGCTGCGACTGCGCAGCACGGGCACCGCGGCGAGATCGAGCAGATAACGCGTCGACGGATCGAAGCCGCGCACGCCGCGTTCGCACAGCAACACGTCGCCGTTGCCTTCGTTGCGGATGTAGTCGGCGGCGAGCAGCAGCTCGTCCAGCGTCGCCGCCGCGCCACGCTTGAGCAGGACCGGCTTGCGCTGCCGGCCGACCTCCCGCAACAGCGGGAAGTTCTGCATGTTGCGGCTGCCGACCTGGAGGATCGAAGCGTGCGCAGCGACCAGGTCGACGTCGCGCGGGTCCATCACCTCGGTCACCACCGGCAAGCCCGTCATCGCCGCGGCCTCGGTGAGCAGGCGCAACCCTGCTTCACCGAGTCCCTGGAACGACTTGGGTGAAGTGCGCGGCTTGAACGCGCCACCGCGCAGCACCGCTGCGCCCGCCGCCGCAACCGCCTCGGCGACCGTCAGCAACTGCTCACGCGACTCCACGGCGCACGGACCGGCCATGACGACGAAGCCGTCGCCACCGATCGTGAGTCCGTTGCCTAGGGATACCGTCTTCCGCACCGTGGTCGGGGTCGTTCGTGGGCCGGGAAAAGCCGGCAGACGATAGGGTGCCCGGGTGAGGCGGTCAACGCTGGCCGGGAACTGGTCTCTGGCGGCGCGGTGTGGGTGCGGCTGGGAACTGCTGGCTTTGATGGGGCTGCAGGACGGTCGGGCCAGCCGCACCTAGTTCAAGGGCCACCGCCGATCAGGCCGCCACGGCCATG
>CAYMPV010000035.1:0-66338 GCA_964392305.1 uncultured candidatus Brocadiaceae bacterium | reverse complement strand
GACGACCTCGGCGGGCAGAACCGACCGCAACCACGGTCCGGCGTGGGCCGGATGGCGGAACGTGTAGTGGAACAGGGCATCGTGCGGAGTCGCCACGGGTCATCCCGTGGGGACGTTGGCCCTCAACTATTGGCGTCAGGCGAAAGGGATTCTGCTGCGGGCGGCCAGGTGTCACCGTGGGCCGCCGACTCCAGCACCTGTTGCCGTCATCTGTCGCCGAAGACCGCCTCGAGCGATTCTGCATCGAGGATGCGATCTGCCCAGTGGTCGAGTTCGTCGATGCTCGCTGCCCGCAGGCGATCCTCGACAGCGGCCGGCATGGTGCCGAAGCGGCGCTGCAGCAGGCGCAGCAGCATGGTGACGCGCCCTTCGGCCAGCCCCTCGGCCAGACCCTCCGCCTGACCTTCGGCGCGCCCTTCGGCCAGCCCTTCCTCCCTGAGTCTCTGGGCAGTGCTCACGATCTTCTCCTCGGGTCGTTGCAGGTTGCGTTGCATGGCCATGTGCAGATCCTCGGCTGGCGTCTCGGTGACGTGGAGAACATACCAGCCGAACGTGTCGATGGCGTCGGGCCCGAACGGCGGCCCAGGGTCGCGGTCGGTTGCGCGCAGCAACTCACCCCAGCGATCGATGGCGGCGAGGGCTTGGTGCGGCTCGAGCCCCGGCAGCACGGCGAGCGCCAACAACGTCAGTGTGCCCAACGGTGTGAGGTCGCGCGCCATCAGCGCGGCTTCGTCGGTGGCGCCGAGGTCATCGACGAAGAACGGCAGCCGCGGTTGCAGGGCGGCGAGGGGGTCGTCTTCGTCTGCATCTGCTCGCAACGGCCGCGTGCCGTGGTAGCAGACGATCGCGATCACGGGTACCTGTGACTCGTCGCGGCGGCGTCCCTGATCGAGGTGCACGAAGTACCGCAGCATCGTGTTCGGGAGTTCGTCATCGAGGTAGCGGCGGTGTTCGACCAGCAGCAACGCATCGGTCGCCTGGTCCGCGCGCGCCGCCGTGAACAGCAGGTCGCTGATCGACTGCCGCAGCGCCTGACCGTGCCGCCGCTCCGGCGCGCTGCTCAGCGTCTGCCAGTCGATGCACCCGACGACCTCGGCGGGCAGAACCGACCTCAACCACGGTCCGGCGTGGGCCGGATGGCGGAACGTGTAGTGGAACAGGGCATCGTGTGGGGTCGCCACGGGTCATCCCGTGGGGATGCTGGCTCTCGACTATTGGCACGGAAGCGACGGAAATCGCTTCTAGGATGACCGGTCATGTGCACGCGTCGCTGGTTGTCGGTCCTGCTCACTCTGCTCGCGGTCGCATGCGCCGTGCCGCCAACGGCCCGCCGCGCCACCAACATCGTCTTCATCCTCGCTGACGACCTCGGCTTCATGGATGTGCGCGCCAACAACCAGAACACGCTCTACGACACGCCAAACCTCGATCGGCTCGCCGCTCGCGGTGTGCGCTTCACCGACGGTTACGCAGCCTGCCCGGTGTGTTCGCCGACGCGCTACAGCATCTTGACCGGGCGACAGCCAGCGCGTTCGGGGCTCACCGACTGGCTCGTCGGCACGCGCGCCGGGCGGTTCTTGCCAGCGGTCACCGTCGATCGCATGGCGCTCGAGGAAGTCACGCTCGCCGAGGTGCTGCACGAACGCGGCTACGCGACGTTCTTCGCCGGCAAGTGGCATCTGGGGCCGACCGCAGAGTTCTGGCCGCAGGCGCAGGGTTTCGACGTCAACAAGGGTGGGCACGAGCGCGGCGGTCCGTACGGCGGCGACAAGTACTTCTCACCCTACGGCAATCCTCAGCTCGAAGACGGGCCCGCAGGTGAGCACCTGCCCGACCGCCTGGCGCGCGAAACCGCCGCCTTCGTCGCCGCGCATCGCGACCGGCCGTTCTTCGCCTATCTGTCGTTCTACTCGGTGCACACGCCGCTGATGGGGCGTGCGGACCTGGTGCAGAAATACGAAGAACGCGTCGCCGCGCTGCGGCGCGACGGCGCCGCGGAGTTCGCCGACGAGGAGCAGACCCTGCCCAACGGTCATCCGCGCCAGGTGCGCACGCTGCAACGGCACGCGGTCTACGCGGCGATGGTCGAGGCGATGGATCAGGCGGTCGGTGTGATGCTCGACGCGATCGAGGCGCAGGGACTCGCCGACGACACGATCATCGTGTTCACCTCGGACAACGGCGGCCTGTCGACGTCGGAGGGCTCGCCGACCAGCAACCTGCCGTTGCGCGGCGGCAAGGGCTGGCTCTACGAGGGTGGCATCCGCGAGCCGTGGTTCGTGGTCGCACCCGGAAGCAGTGTGCCGGGTACGACGTGCGCCGCGCCGATCAGCTCGTGCGATGTGCTGCCGACGCTGCTCGAACTGGTCGGCGCGCCGCCGGTGACGCATGCGATCGACGGCCGGAGCTTCGCGCCCCTGCTGCGCGGCGAGCCGATGGCCGAGCGGCCGCTGTTCTGGCATTACCCGCACTACGGCAACCAGGGCGGGTTCCCGGGCGGCGCGGTGCGCCTCGGCGACTTCAAGTTGCTCGAGCGCTACGAGGACGGTCGTGTGCACCTCTACGACCTCGCCAACGACCCCGGTGAACGGCACGACCTCGCGGCCGCACTGCCCGAACGTGTCGCGGAGCTGCGTGCGCTGCTGCACGACTTCCAGCGGCAGCACCAGGTGCAGTTCCTGCGCGCGAAGGACGGGCAACAGCCGTGGCGGCCCGCGGCGACGGCGAAGTGAGGCGCTACTCCGCTGCCTGCGCGTCGCGGCGGAACTGCGCCTCGTCAGCGGCGATCGCCGTGGCGACGGCCACCGCGCTGTCGCGATAACGCAGCAGCACCTTGGGGTGTTTGGCGACGTAGACGCGCCACCAATAGCGACCGGCCAGCCATTCGGGGCGCGCTTCCCAGGAGACGCCGTCGACGTCGTCGCGGATCGGTTGCGGCTCGTTCAAGATCGAAGCCCTACGTCGGTGGGGTGCGGCGCCGGCTCGCCGAAGCTGGAAATGCTGCGCACGACTCAGCTGGCCGCCTGCTGAGCGGCACGCAGGCGGCGCCGCCGCCGCATCAGACCGGCAAGCGCCCCGGCGATACCGCCGGTGATGCCGCCCAGGCTCATGGTCACGAGCAGGTTGCTGGCCGCGCCGGGATCGAGCGCGCCGTCGAAGGTGCTCAGCAGCGTTTCGATCTGCGCTGGCGCCTCGATGTCGGCGGGGAAGTGCACGGTCTCGAAGTAGGTGAAGCGCTCGCCGCTGGGCACGAAGTAGTAGGTCAGCAGCCACGAGTCGCCGCCGCCGGTGGTGCGGAACGTCAGCGACAGGCACTTCAGCTCCGCGAACAGGTCGACGATGCGTTCTTCCACGAACTCGATCGTGTTGTCGGGGCCGGAGAGGCTGCGGGTGAACTCGTCGCGGAACTTCGCAATCGAGGCGGTGGCGCAGAGGTCCTTGCAGGTCACGCGCAGCTCGGTCGAATACGCGTTGACCAGCCGCAACTGCGTCGGCTGGATGCCGGGTTGGTGCAGCAGCACGTGCTCGTCGGCGCGCTCGCGTGCGACCAGCTGGCGGCAGGTGTTGACCAGCCGGGATCGCGCCGGATCCTCGGTCGGATCGGTGTTGCGGGTCTCCTTGGCGAAGTCTGTGGCGGTCAGCACGGTCCAATCCGGCCCCGGAACGAGGTGGCCGACGCCGTGCGGCAGCGCCACGGCGGTCGCTGCCTGTGGGGCCGCAGGTTCCTGGGCGGTGACCATCGGCGACAGCGCCAGGGCGGCGCAGAACAAGAACCTCGCTATCCGACGCATCGCCGCAGTCTGGGCTCGAGCCGTTCGCTTGTCCACTTCGCGACTGCACCGTTGCGCCGGTGCCTCGGCGCCGCTACCCCATGCGCCCCCATGACGCAACGCCCCATCCGACTCGGCATCCTCTGCGGCGGTGGCCCCGCTCCCGGCATCAACTCGGTGATCTGCGCCGCGACCATCGAAGCGCTCAACTCGGGTTGGCAGGTGCTCGGCATCCACGACGGCTTCTCGCACCTGATGCGCGGCGAACTCGGCCACGTCCGCCACCTGACGCTCGACGACGTCAGCCGCATCCACAACCTCGGCGGTTCGGTGCTGTTCACTTCGCGCGCCAACCCGACCAAGAACCCCGAGGATCTGCAGCGCACGGTCGACTCGCTGCGCGAACTGCAGATCGACGCGTTGCTCAGCATCGGCGGCGACGACACCGGCTATTCGGCGGCGGTGGTCGCCAACGCCGCGGCCGGCAAGCTGCGCGTCGCGCACGTGCCCAAGACCATCGACAACGACCTGCCGCTGCCCGGCGACGTGCCGACGTTCGGTTACCAGACGGCGCGCCACGTCGGCGCCGAACAGGTCGGCAACCTGATGACCGACGCGCTGACGACCAGGCGCTGGTTCTTCGTCGTGGCGATGGGGCGGCAGGCAGGGCACCTCGCGCAGGGCATCGGCAAGTCGTCGGGCGCGACGATCACGGTGATCCCCGAGGACTTCCCGCCGGGTGCGCCGATCCACCTCGAGCACCTCGTCGACATCCTGGAGACGGCGATCTACAAACGCATCGCGCACGGTCGGCCGTTCGGCGTCGCCGTGCTCGCCGAAGGTCTGTCGCTGCGGTTTCCGGCCGAAGAACTGGACCGCGCCATGCCGCACGCCGAGCGCGACGATCACGGTCACGTTCGCCTGTCGGAAGTGCACCTGCACCGGTTGCTCACCGACATCGTGCGCAAGCGCCTCGCCGACCGCGGCCACAAGGTCACGATCGTCGCCAAGAACATCGGCTACGAGCTGCGCAGCGCGCCGCCGATTCCGTTCGACATCGAGTACACGCGCGACCTCGGTTACGGCGCGATCGACTACCTGCGCGGGTTGCTGCGTTGCGAGAGCCCGGTCGAGGTCGGCGCGATGGTGACGATTCAACGCGGCGAACTGGTGCCGCTGCGTTTCGGCACGTTCAACGATCCGGCGACGGGGCGGCCGATGGTGCGTACCGTCAACCCGAACTCGGAGGCGTATCGCGTGGCGCGCGAATACCAGATCCGCCTCGAGCGCGACGACCTCGGCAGCGACGAACGACTGGCGCCGATCGCCGCGGCCGCCGGCATGAGCCCCGACGAGTTCCGTCAGCGTTATGCGTATCTGGTCGAGCGCGACGTGTTCCAGCCGCGCAACTGAACCGTCGGCTGGCGCGATCGTCCGGGGCTGTTAGGCTCTGTCAGGTCGATTGAGCCGAACACGTGGCGACCGAGATCCAACAGCGTACCGCCCAGCTGCTGCGCCGCGCCGCCGGCGGCGACCCAGCGGCAGCGGAAGAGCTCCTGCCGCTGGTCTATGACGAGCTGCGCCAGATCGCGCGACGGCTGCTCGTCGATCAGCCCAAGGCCACACTGCAGCCGACCGAGCTGATCCACGAGGCCTACCTGCGACTGGTTGGGGGCGAAGGCGGCGCGCCGACGGTCGAGGACCATCGGCACTTCCGGCGGCTGACGACGCGGGCGATGCGATACGTGCTCGTCGATCGGGCACGGGCGCGCGTGGCTGACAAACGCGGCGGCGGGCAGCGGCCGGCGACGCTCGATGAGGCGGTGGCGAGCGACGGCGATCGCGGCGCGCAAGTGCTCGCGGTCAACGAGGCGTTGCTGGCGTTGGCGGCGCTCGATCCGCAGCTGGCCGAGATCGTCGAACTGCGCTTCTTCGGTGGCTCGACGATGGAGGAGATCGCCGAGCTGCTCGGCGTGTCGCGGCGCACGGTGCAACGCGGTTGGCAGCTGGCGCGCGCCTGGTGGGTGGAGGAGTACGCGGGAGGCGAATCGTGACCGACGCGTCGTGGGCGCGCGTCCGGGAGCTGTTCGAACGCGCCGACGAGGTGCCCGTGGAGCGGCGGCAGGCCTGGCTCGACGAGCAGTGCGGCGGTGACCGACGGCTGCGCGAACGCGTCGCGGCGCTGCTCGCCGCCGATCGGGACGATGGCGATGGCGCGTTCGACGCGACGATCCCCGTCGAACTGCTGGCGGATGTCGCGGTCGTGGCGCCGGGCGCGGCGCTGCTCGGGCGCACGATCGGCGGTTTCCGTACCACGGCGGTGTTGGGCGCCGGCGGCATGGGGGTGGTGCTGCGCGCCGAACAGGAACAACCGCGCCGCGCGATCGCGCTCAAGGTGCTCGCGGGCCCGCTGGTCAGCGAGCGGGCGCGGCGGCGCTTCCAGTACGAGGGCGAGGTTCTCGGTCGGCTGCAGCACGCGCACATCGCGCAGGTGTTCTCCACTGGCAGTGAACGCGACCCGGCGTCGGGACAGGAACTGTGCTGGATCGCGATGGAGCTGGTGCCGGACGCGTTGCCGATCGATCGTTTCGCGGCCGAACGGCGGCTCGACGAACGTGCGCGGCTGGCGTTGTTGCTCGACGTCTGCGACGCCGTCACCCACGGCCACCGGCAGGGCGTGCTGCATCGCGACCTCAAGCCCGGCAACGTGCTGGTCTCAGCGGACGGTCGCGTCAAGGTCATCGACTTCGGCATCGCGCGGGCGACGGACCCGGACGCTGCGGGCCAGACGATGACCGGGCAGGTGCTGGGCACGCCGCGTTACATGAGTCCCGAGCAGCTTGTCGGTGACACGGCGCACGTGGATACGCGCACCGATGTCTATGCGCTCGGAGTGATGCTGTTCGAGTTGCTGACCGGCCGGCCGCCGCGCGACTTCGACGGTGGCTCGTTCGAGGCGTTTGCCCGGCAGGTCGCGAACGCAGCGCCGCCGCGGCCGTCCACGACCACGGCCACGGCCAAGGATCTGGACTGGATCTGCATGCGGGCGATGGCCACCGAGCCCGAAGGTCGTTACGGCAGCGTTGCCGAACTGGGCGCCGACCTGCGCCGGTACCTCGCCGGAGAACCGGTGACGGCGGGCCCGCCCAGCGTGCTCTACACGCTGCGCCGGTTCGTGCGGCGCCACCGCGCGCTGGTGGCGGTGTCGATGGCCGGCGCGCTCGCGCTGCTGGTCGGCGCGGTGGTGTCGGCGCTGGGCTGGATCGACGCGGCGCGCAGCGAGCGGCTGGCCCGCGCCGAAGCCGGCACGCAGACCGCGATCACGACCTGGCTGACCTAACTGCTGCAGTCGGCGCGCGTCGACAAGCAGGGGCGCGACGTGCTGGTCGCCGATCTGCTCGATGCGGGTGAGGGCCGCCTGCACGAACTGGCCGGCCAGCCGGTCGAGATCGAGGGGGCGCTGCGCAACGTGATGGCGCAGACATGGCTGTCGTTGGGCGAGGACGGGCGCGCGTTGGCGATCCTCCAGGACGGTGCGGCGCGACGCGATGCCGAGCTGCCGGTCGAACACTCGGACCATGCCGAGGCCTGCTACCTGCTCGGCCTGGCGCTCGACGCCAAGGGTGATTTCGACGCGGCGCGTGCCCAGCTCGAGCGGGCGTTGGCACTGCGGCGAGAACACGGCGGCCCAGACACGGTCGATGTCGCGCACGTGCTGCACGCGCTCGGTGTCAACGACGTGCGTCGCGGTCATGCCGACGAGGCCGGCGTGCACTTCGCGGCGGCCCAGGCCATCTTCGCCCGCGAACTCGGTGACGACGACGCCAAGACCCTGCGCGTGATCGCCGATCGCGTCGATGCCGCGCATCAGCTCGAACACTATGACGAGGTGCGCCCGGCGCTGCACTCGGCGCGCGATCTCGCCCTCGGGTCGCTCGGCGGCGCCCATCCGGTGACCGTCGGCCTGGTGCTCAGCGCCGCCAACGACGACCGCCATCGCGGGGAACTCGAGATGGCCGAGGCGGGGTATCAGCAGGCGCTGCGGCTGACCGGCGAGCTGTACGGCGAACGGAGCTCCAAAGCGCGGCAGATCCTCGGCAACCTCGCGGTGTTGCGGCAGGACCGAGGCGACCTGCCCGGCGCGATCACGGCGTTCGAGCAGCTCGTCGCCGCCCACGAAGCTGCCGGCGACGACGCCCTGCAGGAGATCATCGCGCGCAACAACCTCGCCTCGTTGCTGCTGCGCCACGGCGACGCATCCCGGGCGCGCGAAGCCTACGAGGTGCTGCTGGGCAAGGCCGAGGGCAAGATCTCACCCGAACATTGGCTGCATGCCACGTTCCTGCGCGGTCGCGGCGCGGCGTCGACCGCCCTGGGGCGATATGCACAGGCCGAACCCGATCTGCTCCGCAGCGTCGAGGTGTTCGCGGCGGCGCTGGGCGACGACAACGCCCGCACGCAGACGGCCCTGCAGTCGATCGTCGACCTGTACGAGGCCTGGCAGAAGCCGGCGCAGGCAGAGCCGTTCCGGGGGCGGCTGAAGCCGCGCTGAGTGCGCCGCAAGAATTCTGGATTGTCGTGGCACATCGCGGGCCCGGATCACGACCGGGAGGGGGAACCAACCTCTCCAAGGAGTCCCCATGTCCGGCAATCCATCCTTCGTTGTTGCTGCCCTCGTCCTGTTCCCCAGCCTGCTGTGCGCCCAGGGCGCCTTCGCCGACCGGGTCTTCGTGAGCCATCGGACCCCGACCGGTAGTGGGCCCGTGACGGTCTCGGTACTCACTGATGACGACGGCGACGGCGCCGCCGACCTGTGGATCTCCAACCGCAACGTCAATCGGGTCGAGCGTCACGGTGGCTGGAACCAGTCGATGCGCAGCTTCGTTGGCCCGTCGGGGGCCGGCTTCGGCGGCCTCCTCCTGATCGGCGACGTCTTCACCCCCGGGCAGAACGTCCCGGTGATCTTCTCGACGACCTTCAACCGCGAACACCTGGCTGTGTATGCCAACGACGCGACCGGCACGCAGATCGCCGGTGGCTCGCTGCCGACAGGCGACACGGTGTTGCGCTGGGCCGGGCTGGTCCAGGCTGACTCCGACCTGCAACTCGAGGTCGCCTATTCGGCGCGCGGATACGGCCTGGGCCTGGGCCGCATCGGCATCTTCGACGCCCAGACCAACACGTTCACGCCCCTGGCGGTGGGCGACAGCGCGTCGGACGAGTTCGGCACCACCGCCGCGGTCTTGCGCGACCCGGTAGGTGACCGCATCCTGGTCAGTGCGCCTGGCGCTGACAAGATCTTCACCGTCGACTTGAACGGCAACAAGACGCTCGTGGGCACGCTGCCGCCCGGCAGCAACGCAGGGCGCTTCGGCATCACCGACCTCGGCGGTGGCAGGGCCGTGGTCAGCTCGGGCGCCGATCTCATCTGGCCGCAGATCCACGGCCGCATCGACGTCCTCGACGTGACGACCGGACAGTGGACGCCGGTCGATGCGGGCGCTCCCGACCAGTGGTTCGGGCGCGCGACCTCGCCCGACGCGTCGGGCCGCTTCTTCTACACCAGGAGGACCACGAACGTCGTCGAGGAGATCTTCGAAGCCACCCCGACGACTGCGCCGCAGTTGGCCATTCAGGCGCCCCCGGGTACCTATCTGGAGGTCTTCGGGCGGCATCCCTACTACATGGCCGCGACCGGGCAGAGTGAGGTGATCGCAGTCGCACAGGCCAGCCCGCTGTCGATGGTGTCGGTCTACCGGCCCGATGCGGACCTGGACTGCCGCGTCGAAGAGGCGCGTGTGGTCAGCGGCTCCAGCGCGACCGTGCACTTCGACTTCGGGCCCGGCGCGGCCGGCGGCCTCGTGTTCCCGGTGCTCTCGATCAGCTTGCCCAGCCTGTTCCCTGTGCCGGCGCTTGGCATCCAGGTCGCGGTGACCCCCGATGCGATGACCAACAACTCGCTCGCGGGCGTGCCGGGCTGGCCGTTCGTCGCTGACACCGCAGGCCGCGGCTCGTTCCAGGTGCCGGTGCCGACTCCAGGCTTCGGGGGCGCGATCCTGCCGTTCTCCTACGGGGTGGTTGGCCTTGCCGGGGGCAACTTCCTCGGTTCGCACGACCCGGCGACCAACGCGTGGGTGCTCAACTAGGCGCCGCGCGGGACCTCGAGCAGGCGATCGCGTCGCGGTCCGTCACCAGTTCGTCCCTCTCCAGCCCGGAATGACCATGCACCTGCGCATCGCCCGTCCCGTCACCGACCTCGCGCGTGTCCACCGCATGTATGCCGACGGTCTTCAACTCGAACTGCTGGGCAGCTTCGCAGACCACGCCGGCTTCGACGGCGTGATGCTCGGCGTGCCGGGCGGCGCCTGGCACCTCGAGTTCACGGTCTGCCGCCGGCACCCCGTGACGCCAGCGCCGACCGACGAGGACCTGCTGGTGCTGTATCTGCCGCAGCCCGCGCAGTGGCGCGCGGCCTGCGCCCGGATGTCGGCAGCGGGCTTCGTGCCGGTGCCCTCGTTCAACCCGTACTGGGAGGTCGATGGGCGCACCTTCGTCGATCCCGACGGCTACCGCGTCGTGCTGCAGAACGCCCGCTGGGGCGCCGCGATCGGCTGAACGTGCGCTTCGCGGCCTACGACGCGGCGGTGGCGCCGTTCTCGGCGCGAGATGGACGAGAACCTCAGGCCCGCCGTCGTTCAGCCGCGCAGCGGCCAGTACATCGGCAACACCAGGCTCGTCACCAGCCAGGTCAGTACGGCGAACGGCGCGCCGAGCAGCGTGTAGTCGCGGAACCGGTAACGGCCCGGACCCATCACCAGGATCGTCGATTCGTGGGCGACTGGGGTCACGAACGCCGACGACACGCAGATCGCGACGCCCAGCAAGAACGGTTCGGGGTGGCAACCGCTGGTGACGGCGAGCTCGTAGGCGAGTGGCGCCAGGATCACGGCGACGGCCGCGTTCTCGATCAGTTGCGTGAGCAGGACCGCGAGCAGCAGGATCGCCATCAGCAGTAGTTGGGGCGAACTGCCGGCGAAGCTGTCGGACAACTGGGTCGCGACCCACTGGGCGGTGCCGGTGGTCTGCAGTGCCGTGCCGAACGGGATCATCGCGCCGACGATCACCAGCGACTGCAGGTCGATGGCGCCGTAGGCACCGCTCATGCCAACGAGCCGCGTCAACACTGCGACCAGCGCCGCGGCCGGGATCGCCACTGCCGGCGACAACAGGCCGGTGGCGCCGACCAGCACCATCACCGCCATCAGCGCGATCACCGCGTAGGCACGGCCGCGCGCCGCGGTCGGCACCGGTTGCGATTCGAGCACCAGCAGTTCGCGGTTGTACTTCTTGAGGCGGTCCAGTTCGGCTTCGTGGCCGACGAACAGCAACGAGTCGCCGCTGCGCAGCGGTTCGGCGAGCGGCCGTTCGCGGATCGAGCGACCGGCGCGGCTGATCGCCAACGGGCTGATGCCGTAACGATGGTGGAAATCGACGTCGCGCAAACTCTGGCGCAGCAGGGTGCTGTCCGGCGGCAGGATCGCCTCGACCATGCGCAGATCGGCGGAGCGCAGGGTCTTGTCGTCGATCTTGAGCTCTTCCTTGACACTCAACCCCGGCGCGCGCAACACGTCGGTGATCGCGGTGACGCGGCCCTGGATCACCAGCACGTCGCCGGGCTGGATGCGCACCATCGGGTTGGGCGGCAAGAACTGCTTGCCGCGAATCACCTGCAGCACGGTGACGTCGCGGGCCGGCAGGTCGAGTTCGGCGAGGGTCTTGCCGACGATGTCCGAGCCGGGTTGGGCCATGGTCTCGGTCAGGAACTCGGCGACCTCGTAACGGCTCTCGAGCGTCGGTCGGTGCTTGGCGGCCGGCAACAGGCTGCGTCCGACGAGCAAGAACCACAGCAGGCACGCGCCGAACACGCACAGCGCCACGGGCGTGAACGCGAAGAAGCCCAGGCCCTCGCCGCTGCGATCGCGCAGGTAGTCGGACAGGATGATGTTGCTGCGCGTGCCGATCAGGGTCCACTGGCCACCGAGCAGCGATGCGAACGCCAGCAGCATCAGGATGCGCGACGGTGAGTAACCACGTTCGCGGCAGATCGCCATCACCGGCGGCATCCACACCAACACCGTGGTGGTGTCGTTGATCACGGCGCTGAAGCCCGTGACCAGGATCAGCACCGTCAACTGGAACCGCAGCTCGCTGGTCGCGCCGCGCGCCAGCAGCCGGCCGCCGAGCAACTGCGCGGCGCCGGTGCGCACCATCGCCGCCGACAGCACGAACATCGACGCGACCATGATCAGCGCCGGGCTGCCGAACCCGTGGAACGCCTGCGTCGGGGTGAGGATCGAGACGATGCCCTGCTCGGTGGACCGCCACGGCACCAGCAACGACAGCATCACCAGCAGCGCCGTGACGTCGGGCCGCAGGCGTTGCAGGTAGAACGACACCAGCGCGAGCAGCAGTACCAGCGACAGGTAGAGCGACTCGGCGGTCATCGGCGAGGGCGTCGTGGGGCGAAGGACACGCGCGCAGTGTGGCGCCCTGACTCGCGTAGTTCCATGTCGACCCGCGGCACATTTGGGTTGCAGCTGCGCCATCTGAGCTTGGGCTGCCGCGTGCTGCTGCAGAAGGACGGCGACCTGGTGACGGTCAACGTGATCGAGGACCCGCGTTACGGCGTGGCGGTGGACCACGGGGCGGGTTCGACGACGAACTGCCGAAGCAGGCGTTGGAAGGCCGGGCATTCGTCGGTCGGCGGCCACACCCTGATAGGCTTGTCGCCACCTGATCTCGTGGAGCCCTCCCATGCAGAGCAAACTCGCCGTCGCCGTAGGCGTTCTCTTCGTTGCCTGTGCCTCCCCGCAACCGCAGCGCGGCGGTGGCGACGAACGCGAAGAACACAAGCACCCGAGCGGCATCTACCAGCGCGCGCAGGCGCGACGCGGCGCCGCCGGCAACGTGCCTCACGACGCGCTGATGTCGGCCTGGCAGCGTAAGGAACAGATGGCGATGGTCGACGACCTCGGCGCGCCGGTGTCGTGGACGTGGCTCGGCCCCGGCAACATCGGCGGTCGCCTGCGCGCGGTGCTGATCGATCCGGGCAACCCCCAGCGCATGTGGGTGGGTTCTGCCGGCGGCGGCGTCTGGTACAGCGACACCGCGGGCGCCAGCTGGCAGCCGCGCAACGGCATGTTGACGATGCTCGGTTGCGGCTGCATGGCGCTCGACCCGGCGAACAGCAACCACCTCTACTTCGGCTCGGGCGAGGGTTTCTTCGACGCCGACGCCGGCAGCAGCAACACCGCGATCCTGCGCGGCGCGGGACTGTTCGAGTCGTTCGACGCGGGCGTCACCTGGACCCGCATCAACAGCACCGCGACGCCGGCGTGGTACTTCGTCAACCGGTTGGCGTTCGCGCCCGGCAGTCCGCTGGTGATGCTGGCTGCGACCGGCAGCGGCATCTGGGGCAGCAGCGACGGTGGGCAGACGTGGACCCAGCGCACCGCGACACGCACGCTCGACCTCGACTTCCATCCGACCGACCCGTTGCGCGCCGTCGCCGGCGGCGCCGATGGGCAGGCGTGGTGGACCGCCGATGGTGGTGTCACCTGGAACGGCGGCGCCGTGCACCTCCACGCGACCCGCGTCGAACTCGCCTACGCGCGCAGCGCGCCGAACACTCTGTTCGCCACCATCAGCGACCACAACTGGGTGGTGCACGTCTGGCGTTCGCTCGACGGCGGCCAGACCTGGGCGCAGCGCAGCAGTTCGAGCATCGCCACCTACTCGCTCTACAACAACTGTCTGTGGGTCGATCCGACCAACGCCAACAACCTCGTCTACGGCGGGGTGCAGATCTACCGCAGCACCAACGGCGGGGCCTCGGCGACGCAGATCTCGACGGGCGCGCACCCCGACTACCAGGTGATCGTCGAACACCCTGGTTTCGACGGTGTCAGCAACAAGCGCATCTACACCGGCGACGACGGCGGCTTGCACACCCGCGCCGACTGGCAGAGCGGCTCGTGGTCGGCGCTGAACAACGGCCTGGGTGTGACGCAGTTCTACGGCGCGGCGATGAACAGCAACGGCGTGATGGTCGCGGGCGCGCAGGACAACGGCACCAACCGTTTCACCGGCAATGCCAACGCCTGGGTCTACAACGTGATCGGCGGCGACGGCGGTTTCTGCGCCGCCGACCCGACCAACCCGAACTACCTCTACGGCGGTTATCAGCGCCTGGGTCTGCAGCGCAGCAGCAACGGCGGCGTCAACTGGAGCGACATCCGCGGCGCCACCACGGGTGACATCGGCTTCAACTTCATCCCGTACTTCCTGCTCGATCCCAACCAACCCGATCGCATGTATGCGTGTGGCCGCTCGCTGTGGCGCACCGACAACGTCAGGACCGGGTCGCCGCCGATCTGGGTGCAGGTCAAGGCGCCGCGAACGTGCACGACCGCCGCCGGGCCCGCCAACTCGCACTTCCAGGACAACGCGCCGTGCAACCACTCGACCGCGCAGATCGCGCTCGGCAACGCCGACATCGTCTGGGTGGGACACAACGACGGTGAAGTCCACCGCAGCGTCAACGGCACCTCGCCGGCGCCGACCTGGACGTTGATCGACGGCGCCGGCGGCCAGCTGCCCGACCGATGGGTCAGCAGCATCGCGATCGATCCGAGCAACCATCAACGCGTGATCCTGAGCCTGATGGGTTACTACGGCGACAACCTGTGGCAGACGCTCGACGGCGGCACCACGTGGTCGTCGATCTCGGGCAGCGGCAGCGGCGCCTTGCCGGCGTTGCCGATCAGCTGGGTGCTGATGCATCCGCGCTTGCACGATCTGCTGTTCGTCGCCACCGACCTCGGCCTGTTCCACAGCACGGACGGCGGGGCCAACTGGGCGCCGATCGTCGACGGACCCGAGAACGTCTGCATCGATCAGCTGGTCTGGAAGAACGATCGTGAGCTGTTGTGCGTGACGCACGGTCGCGGTGTGTATCTGGCGACCTTGCCGCTGGCGGGCACGCAGACCGCGGGCACCGGCTGCGCCGTCGGCACGCCGCCGGTGTTGACCGCGACCGCGCCGGTGATCGGCACGACCACCCAGTTCGCGTTGAGCGCCGCGCGCGCCAACGCGCCGGTGTTCTTCGCCGTCAACTTCGGCGCCCCGGTGTCGGTGCCGCTCGGTGGTTGTACGGTGGTCGTCGACCTGCCGGTTGCATCCGCCTACTTTGCCGGCGCGACCTCGTCTACCGGCACCTGGACCCACCCGCTGGTGCTGCCGCCGATCCCGTCGATCGTGGGCGCCGAGCTGACCGCGCAGACGTTCCTGCTGGGCAGCAGCGGGCCGATGTTCGGCGTCGGTGACCTGAGCACCGGACGACATCTGCATCTGGGCCTGTGAGTGTCGGGCCGGTGGGCCGCCGGGCCGCGGGCCGGGACTTCTGCCGCGAGCCGTTCGCAGGCGCCCCTCGGCGATCTAGACTGCACCGGTGAGAACCGCCGCCCTTTTCTGTCTCTGCCTGCTTTGCCCGACGCTCGTGCGCGCCCAGGACGACGTCGCTTCCCAGGTTGCCGAACTGCTGCGCTACAAGGACGAAGCCGATCCGGCGCTGATCGACAAGATCGCCGTGACCCGCGACCGTCGCGCCGCCGAGGGGCTGGTGTCGGCGTTCGACGCGATGGCCAGTCTGCGCATGCGCCGCGCGGTGCTCGATGCGCTGGCGCGCTTCGTCGACGCGCCGGACGCCGAGCAGCCGGCGATGCAGAAGGTCGCGAGCATCGCCGCCGACGGCGGCAACGGTGAGCTTGCGCAGACTGCGATCGTCGCGCTCGGTCGCTCGAGCCGCTTCGGCAAACACTTCCTGCGGCAGATCGTCGACTCCGAGGCGATGGACGTGGTGCGTGAGCCGGCGCTGCGTGAGCACCTGCGATTGGGTGGCGCCGAGGACGCCGAGTTCTATCGGACCCTGTGGAACCCCAAGCTCGAGCAGCGTAAGGGCGCCGACGGCAAGATCGCGCCGCCCGAACTGCACAGCATCCGACTGCTCGCGTTCACGGGGTTGCTGGCGCAACTCGGCGACGACGAACTGGTCGAGACCCTGCGCCGCGAGGTCGAGCCGCGCATCCGCCGCAAGGCGCTCGACGAGCTGGCGCGGCGCGACTCGGCCAAGACCGACGAGATGGCGGAGTGGGTGCTGTCGCGCGTCGATTTCACCGGCGCCGACCGGGTCGCAGCGGCGCGCATCCTCGCCGACCGGCAGGGCGCCAAGGTCGCGAGTACGTTCCTCGATCTGGCCAAGAAGCGCGACGTCACCCAGGACGACCTGCGCCAGGAGATGGCCAGGCTGCTCGCCAACCTGCGCGATCCGGCGACCGACAAGAAGCTGGCCAAGCTGGTCGGCAAGGGCAAGCCGCACGAGAAGGTGTTCGCGCTGGTGGCGACGATGCGCATCGACGACGCCAAGGTGGTCGCGCAGGTGCGCAAGTCGCTCAACGACGCCGAGCTCGAGGTGCGCCGTGCGGCGGGAATCGCACTGGCCGCGCGCCGCGACCGGGACTGCCTGCCGGTGCTGCGCGAGATGCTCACCAACGGCAAGAAGCCCGGCGATCGGCGCATCGCGATCGAGGCGATCGCCGCCATCGAGGGGCCGACCTCGGCCTGGACCAAGGAACTCGGGGAGCTGGCTGCGCACGCCGACGCCGACGTGCGCAACGCCGCGATCGAGCAGATCGGCGCGATCCCGGCCAAGGAACACCTGCCGGTGCTGTTCGCGGCGCTGACGCATGCCGACTGGTCGACGCGGTTGGCGGCCATCGACGCCGCCGCCGCGTGCCGCGACCCCAAGGTGGTGCCGCAGTTGATCGATCGGCTCGGGGTGGAGAGCGCGCGGTTGTCGCGGCGCATCGCCGATCACCTGTGGCAGCTGACCGCGCAGCCGTTCGAGGAGGACGCCGCCAAGTGGCAGGCGTGGTGGCGTGAGGCCGGCGGCAAGTTCGCGATCGTCACCGAGAAGGAACTCGACGAGGCCAACCGGCGGCGTGAGCAGGCGCGGGCGGCGCTGCGCACCAGCAACCGCAAGGAGGCGAAGTTCTTCGGCATCCAGGTGGCGTCGAGCCGCGTGATCTTCGTGATCGACGTGTCGGGCTCGATGCTCGAATCGATGTACGGTCGCTACGTCGGCAAACGCGGCGCGGCCCGCATCGACGTCGCCAAGGAGGAGCTGCTCGCCGCGATCGACAGCCTCGACGACGGCGCCTTGTTCAACGTGTTCGCGTTCAGCAACGGCGTGGCGCGTTGGCAGAAGGAGGGTATCGGCGACAACAGCGCGCCCAGCCGGCAGGCCGCCAAGACCTGGGTCGAACGGCTCGGTGCCAGCGGCGCGACCAACCTCTACCAATCGCTGCAGGAGGTGTTCGCCGACCCCGACGTCGACACCGTGTTCGTGCTCTCCGACGGCCAGCCGACCGGCGACGTGACCGACCCGCACAAGATCCGGCAGGACGTCGCGTTCTGGAACGCCCATCGCAAGATCAAGATCCACACCGTCGCGATCGGCAGCAGCCTCGAGATCCTCGAATGGCTGGCGACCGACTCGGGAGGGACGTATCTGCAGATGCGTTGACGCGCGGCCGTACGCCGTTTGCGAGCCGATCGCAGCTCTCCGTGCGTGCCTGGAACCGACCCGCTGTCTAGACTCTTCCGCCCCCGATGGCACCCAATCGCCAGCTGATGACCCCTACCAAACGACTCGTATCGCTCCTTCTGCTCGCCGCGGTCACGCTGCTCGGCGCGCGCCCCGTGTCCGCGCAGGCCGACCTGGCCAAAGCCGAGCAGGAGCTGATCCGCAAGACGGTCAGCGCACTGAACTCGTTCGCGGGCACCGCCAAGTCCGCGAAGGTGGGCCAACGCGCCAAGCAGGCCTACGACCTGATCCTGGCCTATGACCCCGAGAACAGCACGGCGCGGCGTGAGCTCGGTTGGCGCAAGGAGCGCGGCGAGTGGACGCAGCTGCCGCCCGAGAAGCGCACGAAGTGGCGCGACAAGGCCAACTACGAGGGGCGCTTCAAGGTCACCAGCCAGTGGTACGACACCGCCATCAAGATGGGGCAGCTGCATCGCGAACTGGGGCTCAAGTACAAGGAAGCCGGCGATGCGCAGAAGGCCGAGTACCACCTCGGCAAGGCGGTCTACTACAACGCCAACGACCGCGAGGCCAACATCGCCCTCGGCTACAAGGAAGGCCCGGGCTTCTTCGGCACCGATACGCAGATCGCCTACGCGGCGCGCATGAAGCAGATCGAGCTCAAGGCGGTCGAGCTGGCGCGCAAGAAGGACTATGCGGTCACCGAGCTGCCGTTGGAGCAGATGCCGGTCGAGCTGCAGAACCTGCAGGCGAACGTGCCCGACTTCATGAAGAAGCCGGACATCAACATCTTCGGCGCCAAGTCCGAGCACTTCACGGTGTGGACCCGCGGCATCCAGGAGAACGCCAACGACGCGGTGATGTGGGCCGAGCGCGCGCTGGAGTTCGGCGTCTACCTGCTCGGCGAGAAGAGCGCCAAGGACCTGCGGTTCGTCGAGCGCGCCTCGCGGTCCTACGCGTGGTACGGCTTCCTGTTCACGGGTCGTGAGCGCGAGGAACTGCTCAAGGCCAACCCGAACATCTGGGCGGGCCAGCCGAACGTCGAGGCGGCGATGCGTTTCGCCAACACCGAGTGGCGGGCCAAGGAAGGCGCGGCGTCGGTGCACATCGGCGGCTCGCCGAAGTCGATCCACGACACGATGATCGCCTACGTGTTCTTCATGGGTTTGACCCAGGGACGCAACGACGGCATCGGTCAGGGTCTGATCCACGCGGTGACGTGGTATCTCAAGGCCACGTCGATCTCGCGCTGGGGCGCGCTGCCCGAGGGCACGCAGGGCGACGACGCGCTGCAGTTGCCGCACGGCACCAACTGGTGGCTGCGCACGGTGCGTGATCAGGCGACCTCGAACCAGGACTGGCCGCTGGCGCAGGTGCCGCGCGAGAAGCTGTCGCGCTTCCGCAACGACTGCCGCCTGAAGTCGTGGAGCTTCATGACCTGGGTGCTCGCGGCCTACCCGGACAAGTGGCTGGAGCTGTATCTGGCCCTGCCCGATGCCGACAAGCAGGTGCCGACGCTCGAGGACATCGAGGCGATCGTCGTCAAGGTGATCGGCAAGTCGACCGACGAGATCGACGCCGAGTGGCGCGAGTGGGCGCGCGGTGACTCGGGCGTGGCGTTCGGCACCGGCTACGGCCCGCCGCTGTTGCCCGAGCGGCCCAACAAGGAGGAGCTGGCGGCGATCGAGCGCGTCAACTTCATCCGCGGCCAGCAGATCGCGTTCACGTGGGCCGACGGCGGCAAGATGACCGAAGGCACGCTGTCGGGTCTGCCCGAGTGTGAGCTCGACGCCGAGGCTTCGTTCGGCTGTGACGCACACGCCAACTATGTCGCCAACCACCCCGAGCTGATGGAGAAGCCCGGCCCCGAGATCCACGAAGAGGATCCGGCGCACGAGGACTTCACGAGGCGCGGCCAGCTCGCCGGCGGCGGCAACATCGTCACCGGCAAGGGTTCACGCGGTGTCGACTTCGCCAAGGAAACGGTCGACCTGTGGATGGGCACGCCCTACCACCGGTTCCCGATGCTCGAGCACAACATCAAGCGCCTGGGTTACTCGTTCGTCTACCAGAACGACTGGTCGGTCGCGGTGCTCGACATGCACTCGCTCGAGGAGCCCTACGATCCGGGCACCGCGCCGCGTTTCCTGATCTGGCCGCCGCCCGGCTCGGACGGCATCCCCACCAGCTTCCCGGCGCCGGAGAGCCCCAACCCGCTCGCCGACCAGCCCGAGGATCAGCAGGACGTGACCCAGTGCGGTTACCCGATCAGCCTGCAGCTGCAGCGGGAACTCGCGATCCAGGTCGTCGATTCGGGCATCGAGCTGTTCGAATCGCGCAAGGGTGGTCGGCCGCCGACGCAGCACTTCGTGCACCCCAAGGCTGACGGAGCGGTCTGGAAGGCCTGGACCGAACGCTGCAAGCCCGAGCCCGTGCCGATCTGGGTGCACACGCCGAAGGTCCCGCTCAACAAGAAGATGGACCTGCGCGACGTGATCTTCTGCTTGCCCAAGGAAGCGCTCGACAAGGGCAAGGCCTACCAGGTGCGCGTGAGCCTGCAGCTCAGCACCGCCGATCCGCTGGTGTTCGTCTGGGAGTTCACGACCGGGAGCTCGAGCCGCGACCTGCGCATCAAGTAGGTACGCGCGCCGGTCCGGCCGATGGCGCCGGCGGTTGCTGCGGCGGGTACTTGCTCAGGGTGCCCGCCGCTCGCCTGTACGGGCCCCGCACGGGAGCGCGCGACCGGGGTGCGTTCCGGTCCCCGATGCTTGCATCGATGCGTGCCCGGCTCACAATCGCCGGCCCATTTGCCAGTCGGCGCAACGTCGCGTCGACCGCCATTCCCTCTTTCGAGTCCCTCCCAGAAAGCCATGTCCTCCCGCGTCGACGAGATCCTCAGCTGGTACGAATCCGATCACCCCGGCGTCCTCAAGAACCTGCGCTGGATGATGGACACCGGCAACCTCGCCGGCACCGGCAAGTTCGTGATCCTGCCCGTCGACCAGGGCTTCGAGCACGGTCCGGCGCGCTCGTTCGCGAAGAACGCGGCCGGCTACGACCCGCATTACCACTTCCAGCTGGCGATCGACGCGGGCTGCAACGCCTACGCGGCGCCGCTCGGCTTCCTCGAGGCCGGCGCACGCAAGTACGCGGGTCGCATTCCGCTGATCCTCAAGCTCAACAACAGCGACTCGCTGTACAGCAACGCCGACCCCAAGCCGGCGGTCACGGGCTCGGTGCAGGACGCCCTGCGCCTTGGTTGCGCGGCGATCGGGTTCACGATCTACCCCGGCTCGAGCGATCGCAACGAGATGTACATGGAGCTGCGCGAGATCAGCGAGGAAGCCAAGGAAGCCGGCCTCGCGGTGGTCGTCTGGAGCTACCCGCGCGGCAGCGCGCTCAGCAAGCAGGGTGAGACCGCGATCGACGTCTGCGCCTACGCCGCGCAGATCGCGGCCCAACTCGGCGCGCACATCATCAAGGTCAAGCCGCCGACCGAGGTGCTCGAGCAGGGCGCGGCCAAGAAGGTCTACGAGGCCGAGAAGATCGCCATCGGTACGCTCGCCGAGCGCACCCGCCACGTGATCGACGCTGCCTTCGGCGGCCGTCGCATCGTGATCTTCTCCGGCGGTGAGGCCAAGGGCACCGAGGCCGTGCTCGCCGAGATCCAGGGTCTGGCCGACGGTGGCGCGTTCGGTTCGATCATGGGCCGCAACGCGTTCCAGCGGCCCAAGGCCGAGGCGCTGCAGCTGCTGAAGAGCGTGCAGGACATCTATCGCGCGGCGAAGTGAGTCGCGCCGGTTCATGCCGCGGCGCGTGACCGGAGCCTGTTCCGCCCCCTTGGCGGCTGGTCGCCCACGCGGCACAGTTGCCGCGATGCGTACCCTGATCACCTGCGGCGCGGCGCTGCTCTCGGCCCTCGCGCCGCTGCTGGCCCAAGCGGGCAGCCAATCGGCGGCCCAACCGGCGACACCGCAGCTCGTGGTCAACGGGCGCGTCGAGACCCACGCCGGACTGCGCGTCGTGCACGTCTGGGGCACCGCGCAGGAACGCGGCTTCGCGCACGGCAAGCTGCTCGGCAAGGACATCGCCGCGATCCTCACCGCCGAGTTCTCGGCGCGCTTCTCGCGCATGCCGGGGTTGCTGGTGCAGGCGCGCGCGGCGCTCGGCCGGGTGGTGACCTATCCCGACGACGTGCGCGCCGAGATCGAAGCGGTCTACGCCGGCCTGATCGCTTCGGGCGCGTCGCGTGAGATGTCCGAGCTCGACCGCGACTTCGACCTCGACGACCTGCTGGTCGCCAACGCTCTCGACGTGTTCGGGCTGATGGGTTGCAGCGGCTTCACCGTCTGGGGCGAACAGGTCGTGGGCGGTGGGGTGCTTACCGGCCGCAACTTCGACTGGCCGTTCACCGGCGATCACATGCTCGACAGCACCGTGCTGCTGGTGCAGCACCTGCCCGGCGGTCGCGCGGTCGCGTCGGTGAGCTGGCCCGGTTTCGTCGGCAGCGTCACCGCGGTCAGCAGCGACGGCGTGGCGGCGTTCCTGCACGTCGGCACCGGCAAGATCACGCGCACGCCCGAGCCCGAGTCGTGGCCGACTGCCACCGCTGCACAGTTGGCGCTGCGCGCGTTCGCGCCGAACGACGCCGAGGCAGGTCTGGCCAAGGTGCAGGACCTGCTCGGCTACACCAGCCCGCCGATCGGCTACCTGACGCGCATCGTGTTGCCCTCGGCCCTCCCGGGCGCGCCACCGTTGGCGCTGTTCGAGACCGATGCCAAGAAGTGTGTGCGTGCGCCGTTGCCGGCGTCGCCGTGCGTGGTCACCAACCACTTCCTGTCGCGCCAGGACGGGCGCGACGCCAGCCGGGACAGCCTCGACCGTGCCAAGAAGGTGCGCGCCGGCATCGACGCGTGTCTGGGCGACGACGACCACGAGGTGTCGATCGACGAGGCCTGGCAGATGCTCGGCTCGGTGCAGCGCGGCGGCGGCCACGCCTTCGGTACGCTGCACTCGTTGGTGTTCCGGCACGAGCCGTGGTGCTTTCAGCTGCGATTGGCCGAACACGGTGAGAAGGGGCTGGTCGGCGCTCCCGGCAGCGACCGCCGCTTCGAACTGTCGCGTGAGGCGGTGTTCCCGAAGGAACTCGCCAGGTAGACCGGTCCCCGCAGGGCCGAGGCTCGACCTGAGCGGCCGTGCCGCTATCCTCCTCCGCTCGCATGTCGACCCCGCACTCGAACCTCGCGGCCAAGGGCCTCGGCTGGGGCCCGTTCCTGATGGGCTTCGTGCCGGGGCTGTTGCAGTACCAACTCGGGCAGAAGTCGCGCGCGCTGGTCGCCTTCGTCAGCTGCACGGCGCTGTTCCTGCTCGGCTGGATCATCGTCGGTGAGCGCCTGTTCTACTGGGCGCTGGTCGAGACCACGGGCAGCAGCATGTGGGGCACGCCGGCCCGGTTCGGCCTGCTGCCCGCGTTTCCCGAGATCCTGAACCTGCCCGCGAATGCGCTGGGCGCACTGATGGCCTGGGACGGCACGCCGACCGGCGAACGCCTGACGCGCATGCCGCGCGACTTCGAGCATCTCGCCGCGTGGCTCACCGGTGCTTCGGGAATGCTCGCGGCGTTCTGGTCCGCCGCGGCGCACTGGGATCTGAGGTTGCGCCGCGACGGCGACGAGAACACGCCCAAACCCGTCGCCAACCCGGCGCTGTGCGCGGCGCTGTCGTGGCTCGTGCCGGGCCTCGGCCATGCCAAAGCCGGGCAGAAGGACAAGGGCGTGCTGATGGGGCTCGCCGTGCTGCTGGTGTTCGCGATCGGGCTGATCGCGTCGAGCGGCCACGCCGTCGATCGCGCCAACGCCTCGGTGTGGTGGATCGGACAGAACCTGTTCGGCGGCGGCTCGCTGTTCGCCGCGCTGGTCACCGGGCCCTGGCCGATGGACAGCGAACCGCTCGACTTGCCGATGGGTGTGGTGCTGACCACGGTGGCCGGGCTGATGAACCTCGTGGTCATGGTCGACGCCTACACCGTCGCCGAACGATCGGCCCTGCCGCTGCCGGCAGCAGTCGCAGCGGAGGTGTCGGCATGAGCCTGCTGCTGCGCATCGCCATCTACGTGCCGGTCCTGTTCCTGATCGCTTTGGTCGTCGTCGGCCAGCACCACAGCACTGCCGCGGCAACGATCCGCGGCGCCGTGCAGCGCACCGTGCGCTGGACCGTCTGGTCGGCGTGTCTGGTGGTCTGCATGCTGCTGCTCGAACTGTTGTTCATCGGTTTCTGACCACCAGCAGGTCGCCGGGCAGGCGGCCGACGGTGCCAGCGGCCTCGAGCACGAACAGCGCGCGCAGGAACTCGTCGCGCGGCAGACCACACTCACGCTGCACCACGTCGGGCGGCCGCGGGCCGGCGCGCAGCTGCTGCAGGATCGCTTCCTGCCCGGCGGACCGGCTCAGGTGATGCGCGGTGGGCTGCGAGTTGGCCGCGGCGACGCCGAGATCACGCAGCAGCAGCTCGGGGCTCTCGACCACGCTCGCGCCTTCGTTGAGCAGGCGGTGGCAACCCTGGCTGCGTTCGCTGCGCCAAGGTCCAGGTACCGCGTAGACGTCGGCGCCCGCATCCGCGGCGAGGCGCGCGGTCTGCAGCGCGCCCGAAGTCAGGCTGGCTTCGACCACGATCACGGCGCCGGTGCCGGCGGCGAGCAGCCGGTTGCGCCGCGGAAAGTGGCCGCGTTGGGCGCGGTGGCCGGGTGGCAGTTCGGTCAGCAGGCAGCCGCCGCCGGTGACGATCTCGTCGGCCAGCGCCTCGTGCTCGGGCGGGTAGATGCGGTCCAACCCGCCGGCCAGCACCGCCACCGTCGGCACCCCGGCCTGCACGCAGGCGCGGTGTGCCGCGCCATCGATGCCGCGCGCGAGGCCGCTCCACAGCGTCACCCCGGCGCGCGCCAGGCAGGCGCCGAGGGCCCGGGCGGCTTCGGCGCCGTACGGCGTCGGTGTGCGGCTGCCGACCAGCGCTGCGGCCGGTCGTCGTTCGAGGGCGGTCGGATCGCCGCGCACGAACAGCACCAACGGGCGCAGCGGCATGCCGCGCCAGGCTTGCGGATACCGGTCGTCGGCCGGGGTCAGCAGCTGCAGTTCGTGACGAACGGCGGCGAGCTGCAGCGCATGCGCTTGTGCAGCGAGGCCCGGGTGGCGCAGACGGCGCGCGGCGCGCGGCGGGATCTCGGGCACTGCGGGCGGAGCCGCGATGGTCGCGGCCGGGTCGAGGTCGGGATCGAGCAGCGCCGCGATCGGCGCCGGGCCGAAACCCTCGGCCAGGGCGAGCATCAGGTAGGTTTGCACACGGGCAGGTGTGCAACCGGGGGGCAAGCGCGCCCCGATTTCATGCTCGGGTCCTGGCCGCCGCAGTGTCGTGCGCGCCGTCAGCTCTTGTCGGACTCGCGGTCGTCGCCCTTCTTCGCTGCTTGGGGCTTGGCGTCACCTTCGGCCTTGAGCGCCTCGAGGTCGAACACGATCTCGCCGTCGCGCACGGTCGCGCTGATGTGGTAGGGCGTGTCGAGCTCGCCACGCAGGATCTGCTCGGAGAGCGGATCCTCGAGGTGCTTCTCGATGCCGCGCTTGAGCGGACGGGCGCCGAAGTCCTCGTGGAAGGACTTCTCGATCATCCAATCGATCACCGACTGGTCGACGTCGAGCTTGTGGCCCTTCTGCACCAGGCGCTTGTTCACCTTGCGCAGCTCGTTCTCGACGATGCGCTGCATGTCGTCGCGGGTGAGCTGGTTGAACACCACGATCTCGTCGAGGCGGTTGATGAACTCGGGGCGGAAGTGGCGCTCCACCTCACCTTGGATCAGCTCGCGCATCTTGTCGGCGCCGGACTCCTTGCCGGACTTGCCGAAGCCCAGTCCGGTGCTGTTCTTGATCAGGTTGGCGCCGATGTTCGACGTCATGATCATGACCACGTTGCGGAAGTCGATGTGCCGGCCGAACGAGTCGGTCAGGCGGCCTTCCTCCATGATCTGCAGCAGCATGTTGAAGATGTCCGGGTGCGCCTTCTCGATCTCGTCGAGCAGGACCACCGAGTAGGGGCGCCGGCGCACCTTCTCGGTGAGCTGGCCGCCTTCCTCGTAGCCGACGTACCCGGGGGGCGCGCCGACCAGCCGCGAGGCGTTGTACTTCTCCATGTACTCGGACATGTCGATCTGGATGATCGCTTCCTCGCTGCCGAACATGAACTTGGCGAGGCACTTCGAGAGCCAGGTCTTGCCGACGCCCGACGGGCCGAGGAACACGAAGCAGCCCATCGGCCGGTTCGGGTCCTTGAGGCCCGCGCGCGTGCGGCGCACGGCCTTGGCGATCGCGTGGATCGCCGGCTCCTGGTTGATCACGTCCTTGCCCAGCTCCTGCTCCATCTTGAGCAGGCGCTCGGCTTCGGCCTGGTCCAGACGGTTGAGCGGGATGCCGGTCATCTTCGACACGGTCTCGGCGATCACGTCTTCGTCGACGATGCCGCCCGACTCGCGCGACGACTCGCGCTCGCGCCATTCCTTCTGGATCTCTTCCTTCTTCTTGCCGAGCTTGAACGCCTGGTCGCGCAGGTCCGCGGCGCGTTCGAAGTCCTGGCCGGCGACCGCCTCTTCCTTCTCCTTGTTGAGACGCGAGATCTCGACGTCCATCTCCCGCAGGTCGGGCGGCGCCGTCATCGACTTGATGCGGATGCGTGCGCCGGCCTCGTCGATCACGTCGATCGCCTTGTCGGGCAGGAAACGGCCGGTGATGTAGCGCGTGCTGAGGTCGACGGCCGACTGCAGCGCGCCGTCGGTGTACTGCACGCGGTGGTGCGCCTCGTACTTGTCGCGCAGGCCCTTGAGGATCTCGAACGCCTGCTCGGGGGTCGGCGGTTCGACGTTGACGGTCTGGAAACGGCGCTCGAGCGCGCCGTCCTTCTCGATGTACTTGCGGTACTCGTCGAGCGTGGTCGCGCCGATGCACTGCACCTCGCCGCGCGACAGCGCCGGCTTGAGCACGTTGCTGGCGTCGATCGCGCCCTCGGCGCCGCCGGCGCCGACCAGCGTGTGCAGTTCGTCGATGAACAGCATCACGTCCTTGGCGCGGCGCACCTCGGTCATCACTGCCTTGATGCGTTCCTCGAACTGGCCGCGGTACTTGGTGCCGGCGACCATCATCGCCAGGTCGAGTACGACCAGGCGCTTGCGGCGCAGGATCTCGGGCACGGTGCCCTTGACGACGCGCTGCGCCAGGCCTTCGACGATCGCGGTCTTGCCGACGCCGGCTTCACCGAGCAGCACCGGGTTGTTCTTGGTGCGACGCGACAGGATCTGGATCACGCGTTCGATCTCGCCGTCGCGGCCGATCACCGGGTCCAGCTTGCCTTCGCGGGCGAGGTCGGTGAGGTCGCGGCCGAACGAATCGAGCGCCGGGGTCTTGCTCTTGCTGTTGCCCGACGGCGAACCGCCGCTCGAGCTGGATTCGCGCGGGCCGCTGCCCATCGACTCGCTGCTCGAGCTCTCTTCCTCCTCGTTGTTCTCGGACGCGCCGAGGAACTCGAGCACTTCTTCGCGGACCTCGTCGAGCTTGACGCCCAGGTTCATCAGGACCTGCGCGGCGATGCCCTCGTTCTCGCGGATCAGACCGAGCAACAAGTGTTCGGTGCCGATGTAGTTGTGGCTGAGCTGGCTGGCCTCTTCCATCGACAGCTCGAGCACCTTCTTGGCGCGCGGCGTGAACGGCAGCTGGCCCATGGTCACCATCGATGGGCCGGTCTTGACGATCTTCTCGACCTCGTGGCGGATCTTCTCGAGGTCGATGCTCATGTTCTTGAGCACGTTGGCAGCCACGCCGCTGCCCTCCTGGACCAGACCCAGCAGGATGTGCTCGGTGCCGATGTATTCGTGGTTGAACTTCATCGCCTCCTGGCGGGCGAAGCTCATGACCTTCTTGGCGCGGTCGGTGAAGCGATCGAACATGGTGCGGTGACTCCGGTGGCCGGTGTGCGCCCGGTGGCGATATCTGCTGGCTAGATCCTTAGATCGGTTGCCGCGGGTATAGGATTTACACCAGATGTAGATCCAGGACGCCACCGAGTCATCGGGGCATCTTTTTTCCCGTCGCACGGGTCAAGGGGCGTAGCCGCGCCGGTTTGGGGAAAACCCGCTGCGGGAAGGAATGTGGGGCGCTCGCGACCCCCGCATCCGCCACGGCCGATCAGCCAAGGCCGAGCACCTCGCGCAGCAGCTGGGCCCGGCGCTGGTCGCGTTCTTCGGGCAGCAGCCGTTCGCGGGTGTGGCGCTGCAGGTGCCCGGGCTGGCCCAGCAGCAGGGCCTTGTTGACCTGAGCGATGGTGAACCCCGACAGCAGCCTGGTCTCGATGCCGAAGCGCACCGCCGACAGGCAGCCCATCGCCTCTTCGCTGGTCAGGATCTGGGCGCGTTCGAGCGTGCCCAGCGCGCGGTGCACCCGGTCGAGCGTGCGCACGCGGGCAGCGCCGCGCTGCAGGGCGCCGCGCACCTCACGTTCCCACTGCACGATGCGGCCGACGGCCAACTGCACGTCGCCGAGGATCTGCGTCTCGTCGCGACCGAGCGTGATCTGGTTGCTGACCTGGTAGAAGTCGCCGAGCGCGCGGCTGCCTTCGCCGTAGAGGCCGCGCACCGCCAGGTGGATCTTCTGCGCGACGTTGGTGGCCTTGTCGATCTCGTCGGACCACACCAGACCGGGCAGGTGCACCATCACCGACAGGCGCAGGCCGGTGCCGGTGTTGGTCGGGCACGAGGTCAGGAAGCCGAACTCCTCGGACCACGCGACCGGCAGGCGCTGCATCACGGCGTCGTCGAGGCGCTCGGCGCGCTGCCAGACCGCTTCGGTCTGCAGGCCGGGTGCGAACACCTGCATGCGCAGGTGGTCCTCCTCGTTGATCATGATCGCGACGCTTTCGGCAGTGTCGAAGGCGACGCCGCGGCGCCGTTTGGCGGCCACCAGGTCGCGGCTGATCAGGTGCCGTTCGACCAGCACCGAACGTTCGAGTTCGTCGACCGAGTCCAGTTCGAGGATGCCGAGCTTCTCGGGCAGGCCGGGCTGCTGCAGTTGTTCGACGGCGAACTCGTACAGCTCGGCGGCGAGCACCTCGTCGAGGCACGGCGAGAACGGAAAGCCGCGCAGGTTGCGCGCCAGCCTCGCCCGCGTGCAGACGGCGATGTCGTTGTCGGGCCCGGTGCCGGCCAGCCAGGCGCCGGCGTGGAACTCGGGCGGCTTGTCGCTGCGGTCGTCGCGGCGGGACTTGCTCACGACGCCGCCTCCTCACCGCGTTCGGCGCGGCGCAGGGCGTCGCGCAGCTGCGCCGCCTCTTCGTACCGCTCGTTGCGCACCGCCTCTTCGAGGCGTCGGCGCAACTCGGTCAGGGCTGCGTCGTCGCGTTCGGCCCTCGGCGTGACCTCACCGAGATTGGCGGGCAGCCGGCCGCGGTGCGTCTGCGCCTCGTGGATGCGCTGCAGCAGCGGCAGCAGTTCGTCGCGGAACACTTCGTAGCAGCGTGGGCAACCCAGGCGGCCCTTGGTGCGGAACTCGGCCGGCGTCATGCCGCAGCCGGGACACGCTTCGGCGCGCTGCCGTTTGCCGGCGCTGGCCTTGGCCTTGTCGAAGCCGCCGAGCAGGTCTTCGAGCATCTCGGCGGAGAACTTCGGCGTCTTGGGCTGCACCACGCCCATCTGCTCGGCACACGCCGCGCACAGGTGCTGGGAGCCCGTGACCGAGCCATCGCTGACGTCCATGATGACGATCGTGGCGATGGCCTTCTGACATGCCGTGCAGTACTGCATCGAGGTCGAGCGACTCTAACCGCCCTGCGCCGCCTGCGCACGCGAGGACGCGAGCCAGGCATGGAACTCCTGCGCGCGCGCGCGGAAGTTCGGATAACGATCGAAAGAAGCGAAGGCGGGGCTGAACAGCACGGCGTCACCCGCGGCCGCGGTGGTGAACGCGGTCGCCAGCGCTTCGGCCAGGGTCGCGTGCACGGCGGTGGGCAACGTCGGTTGCAGCAGGGCGCCGAGCGGCGCGGCCGCGTCGCCGAACAGATGCGCGCTGGCCACGAACGGCCGCACCGCGTCGGCGACCGCCGCGTAGTCGCCGTCCTTGCTCTTGCCGCCGCCGAGCCAATGGATGCGGCGGCCCTGCTCGACGCCGCGCGCCAACGTCTGCAGCGCGGCGACGGTCGACTGCACCTCGGTGGAGACGCCGTTGTCGTAGACGCGCACCCCGCCGTGCACGGCGACGAGCTGCAGACGGAACGGCAGCGGCGCGGCGATGGCCAGCGCCAGGCCGATCGCATGCGGCTCGGCGCCGAGCATGCGCGCGGCGAGGCCGGCCGCGAGCGCGTTCTCGATCTGGAAGTCGCCGAGCATGCGCAACGCGTCGCGGTGCACGAGCCGTTCGGCGGGCCCGGTGTCGAGTCGCAGGGCCAGGAAGTCGTCCTGCAGACCGCCGCTGCCGGGCGCCGGGGTGGCGTCGGCGAACACCAGCCGCTGTCGCGCGGTGCTCGGGAACTCGCTGGCCACGGGATCGGCGGCGCCGTGGATCACGAACTGCTCGGCGATCATCGCCAGCCGGGCCTTGGCGGCGTGATAGCTGGCCAGGGTGCCGTGGCGGTCGAGGTGGTCGCGCGTCACCCGTGTGAACACGGCGCCGTGCACGCGGCGGCGGTTGTCGAGCCGCTCGAGCTGGAAGCTCGAGATCTCGAGCACCGCCACCTGGTCTTGTTGCCACAGCCCTTCGTCGGCGAGCAGGCTGCGGCCGATGTTGCCGCCGAGCAGGGCGTCGTGGCCGGCGCGCTGCAGCGCCGCATGCAGCAGCGTCGCCGTCGTCGACTTGCCGTTGGTGCCGGTCACGGCCACGACGCGGCCGGGGTAGGCGGCGAGGAACAGATCGACTTCCTGCGTGATCTGCACGCCGCGCGTCCGGGCGGCCAGCAGCAGCGGGTGGCTGTCCGGCACCGCGGGGTTGACCACGAGCACGTCGACGCCGTCGAGCAGGCCTTCGTCTTCGCGCCCCAGTTGCCAGTCGACGCCGTGCAGATCGCGCAGCGCCTTCTGCGTGGCCAGGTGATCGGCGCCGGCGCTGCGGTCGGCGACGGTCACCGCGCAGCCGCGGCGCCACAGGTGACGCACGGCCTGTTGGCCGCCGCCAAAGCGGCCCAGGCCGTGCACCAGCACGCGTGTGCCTGCTCCCGGCAGGGCGGGATCGAAGTCGGAGGTGGAGGGCATGGCGGCGATCAGCGCGTCGTGCGGGCCTGGCGCGCGCGCTCGGCGACGCGGTCCAACTCTAGCGGCCGGAACTCCGCGCTGGGACGTTCCTCGATCGGCGTCTGCGGCAGTTCGATCGTGGTGGTGAAGTCGTCTTGACCACCCAGCAACAAGCCCATCAATTCGAGCGGCAGGTCGAACGGGAACAGCCACGGGCTCACGGGTGCCGGCAACGCGATCGCCTGACTGGCGGGTTGCAGGTTCCAGTCGGGGTCGGTCGCGCCGAGCGGCACGCGCCGGGGCGCCTTGGGCACCAGTTCTTCGTCGCTGGCCAACCACGGACTGGGCTGCCAGCCGTGGATGTCGAAGCTCACGATCGGCGGGTTCTGGCGCGGCTGGACGGGTTCGCTGGGCTCCGTGACTTCCGGCTCGGGCGGCGGTTGGCCGAGGTCGCGCGGTTGTGCGTCCCAGCGGCTGGTGCCGTAGTAGCGGAACGGCAGCTCCGAACGATCGAGCTCACGGCCGTCGATGAACACGCGATGGCCTTGCGGGTTGTGGATGTGCGTGTGCGGTCCCGTGCAGGCGGCCGCGGCAAGGATCAGCGCTGCGGCAAGACGACGGCAGGACCGCCGTCGATGGCACGGGCAGTCGCGCGCCGCTTCGGCTGGCCGGCGTCCGGGTTCCGTTCGCAAGGGCTTGGGTCGGGTGGTCGGTGGACCGGATCTGCAGGACCTGATTCGCAGGACCAGTCTCCCCGCGCGGGTCCGGGGACCCGGGGGGAAACTGGCGGAGAGGGGGGGATTCGAACCCCCGGTACCGTTACCGGTACATCACCTTAGCAAGGTGACGCAATCGGCCACTCTGCCACCTCTCCGGTGGACGGCGAGGCAGTAAAGCCGGCTCGCTCTGGATGTGCAACTGCTTGCTGACGGAAAGCTGCCGCCGACCTTGTCCTCGGCGTGCCCCTGGCAGAATGCTCAGCCCCATGGGCCAGGCCAGCTCCGCACTCGACGACCGCCAGATCGAGTTCCTTCTCGCGCAGAAGGTGTTCTTCGTCGCCACCGCGCCGACCGGACCCGGCGGGCACGTCAACTGTTCACCCAAGGGGCTCGACTCGTTGCGCGTGCTGTCGCCGACGCGCGTCGCCTGGCTCGACTTCGTCGGCAGCGGCGTCGAGACGATCGCGCACCTGCGCCAGAACGGCCGGCTGTGCCTGATGGTCTGCGCGTTCGAAGGCCCTCCCAAGATCCTGCGGCTGCACGGCACCGGCAGGGTCGTCGAGCCCGCCGACGGCGAGTTCGCGGCCCTGCGCGCGCACTTCGAACCGCTGCCCGATGCGGCACTGCGCGCGATCCTCGTGCTCGACGTGACGCGGGTCGCCGACGCGTGCGGCTACGGCGTGCCGCTCATGGAGTATGTCGGCGAGCGACCGCAGATGGGCGCCTGGGGCGAGAAGAAGGGCGCCGCCGGGATCGAGCAGTACCAGCGCGACAAGAACGCGCGCAGCCTCGACGGGTTGCCGGGGCTGCGCTGGGTCGATGGGGGTGGGCTGACCTGAGACGGTCAATATTCTGCCCATGATGTGCCGATCATGGCTAGAATAATGGCCATCATGTCGAAGCAATCCGCCAAGCTGCTGCCGGCCGCACAGCGTGCCCTGCGTGAACTCGGCGCCAACGTGAAGCTGGCGCGGCTGCGCCGCGGCTTCGCCGCCGAACTGGTCGCCGAACGCGCCGGCATGTCGCGCACGACCTTGCGGGCGATCGAACGCGGCTCCTCGAGCGTGACGCTCGGTGCCGTCGCCAACGTGCTGCACAGCCTGGGTCTCGTCGCCGACCTCGCGGTCGTGGCGCGCGACGACGAACTCGGGCGCAAGCTGCTCGATGCGGGGCTCGAGACGCGGGCGCGGGCGCCGCGGCGACGTTCGCGCCGTGAGCCGGAGCAGTCGTGAACCGGCGACGTCGCGGACTTGGGCGCCGATGCTGTGCGTTGCGATGTCGCGCGCCGCGGGCGCGGTTCACTTCAGCCGCTCTTCCCACTTCTTGCGTTCGTCGAGGTAGTTGGCGATGCGGTCCAAGGACTCCTGGACCGCCTTCCGGACCGACTCGCTGTCGTCCTTGAGCAGCTCGAGCAGGTGTGCGGCAGCCTCGCCTGAGTAGGTGTTCCCCAGATTGAGGGCGGCGGCCGTGCGGACCTCGTGGTCCGGGTGCGTCGCGCCGCGCAGCAGTTCCGCGAGGTAAGTCTTGTCCTTGCGTTTGCCGAGCACCGACAACGCCGAGCGCGCGAGGGTCTTGCTGAACTGCGCGAAACGGTCGTCGCGCACCACGTCCTTGGCGAAACTCTCGAGATCGCCCGGTTCGAGCGCCAACTCCGACAGCTTCAGATGAAGGGTCTCGCCGTGCCTGAGGATGGCCTTGCGCGCGCTCTCTCGCAGCGCGTCATCGCGGCGCAGTTCGTCAGCGGACAGCGCTGCCGTCAGGATCGGGGTGCGTGTTGAACCGAGCATGTCGGCGAGCAGGTCGTGGCGCTGGTCGCCAGCCACGGCAAGACAAGTCTCGGTGAACTGCGTTGCGAACCGGCCGTCAGCATCGTCGTCCGACACGCCATCGGCGAGCAGACGACGCAGTTGTGGCAGAACAACAGGATTGCCCGTCGCGGCGAGACAGGTGAGCAGACCGAGACGTAGAGAGAAGTTGCCGATCGGCGTGGTCTGGCCGGAGCTGCCCTGTGCCGGTTCCTGGCGCATCATTGCTTGTTCCAGGGCCTTCATGAGGGCCGCGGCGTGATCGGCGCCGACCTTCTTGGCGAGCGTCCTCAACACGTTGCACCCCGGTTCGCTGGGAAGTGCCGGCACGAGTTCCAGCAGGGCATCGAGATCGGCGACCTGCACGTCCAACGCGCATTGGCTCGCGATGGAGACGCAGAAACCCGTCATCTCCGGGCGGGCGGACATCGGCACCTTGGCCAGACCGATGGCGTCGAGGTTGCCTCTGGCGTGCAGGTAGAAGAAGTCCATGAACGTGCTCGACGGTTGGCCGGCGAGCTGGTGCACGATCCAGATCGCGCTGGGCACATCGTCCGGGCCGCCGCGCTTGCGCAGCAGTTCGATCGCCGACATCGGGTCGACGCCGTTGCGTTTGGTGGCCTGCCGCAGCCACGCCAGGGCCCGTTCGGGTTCGCGGAAGGCGAAGGCGGGCCATGCGCCGTAACCCGATTCGACCAGCGGCAGGATCACCTCGACCGGCATGTCGGGCGTGCGTTGCCATGCCTGAACAAGCGACGGTTGCCATCCGGCCCATCCCGCGGGTGGTGCGGGCCAACGCGTGGCGAGTTCGATCAGTTCGTCCATGGCCGCCGCCGGCGCGCCGGTCCAGTCCCGGTTGAGCAGGTCCATCGGGACTGCCTGCTGGGTTGGCGAACCGTTCAACTGCATCGCGAACAGGCGGTGCCAGCTGCGCCCGGCCTTGTTGGCGGCGGCTGCGAACTGGGGTTGATCGTCGGGCGACAGCTCGCGCCACACTGCGATCGCGCGGTCTTCGGCGTCGGCGGGCATCGCCGTGACCAGCGTCGTCCAGCGCCCAGATCCTTGCGCGCGCATGATCTCCGCCAGCCGACCTTCATTGCCCGCGGGCACCTGCCAGCCGGACTTGATCAGCGCCATGCAGGCATCGGCCAGCTGCGAGCGCTCGTTGTGCGGCGCGATCGGAAGTTCAAGCAGCAACGTGCCCGCGGCGTCGCGCTGTTTGCCCCACGGCGATTTGTCGAACGCGCGCAGGTCGAGGGTTGCGCCGCTGTCGATGGCCGAGCGCAGTGCCCGCATCGCCACCTCTCCCCACTGCGGATGTTGCCGGAGCAGGTCGGTCGCGAGACTGGCAACCGTCGCCGCCGGCATCGTCTGCAGGGCTTGCAGCGCCTTGGCTTCGCTGAGGTCCGGCACACGCTGCAGCCACTCGTAGGTGGCCCTGGCGCGGAACGCCTCCTCGCCACGCTGGCGCAGCATATCGAGCACCGTGGCGGCCCACCGCGATTCGAAATCAACGATCAAGTCGAGCACGCGTGCACGAGTGCTCGACGACGAGCTGTTCGCGAGGTGCATCGCCAGCTTCGAGGTCATTTCGTTGTCGAGGTCGAACTTCATCAGCGACCACAGCACCGCGATGAGGACCTGTTCGTCGGTTGCCTTGGCGGCAATGCTCTGCGCCAACGGCACCGATACCGTCGGCCTCATCTCGCTGAGCATGTTGGCGATCGCAGCCGTCACCGCCGGATCGGCACCGTCGAGCCGCTTGCCGAGCACGTCGACGATGCGCGCGTCGTCGAAGGGCCGCAGCAGCGACAGTGCGTTGCGCATCCCGAACGGCCCCATCTTGGGGAACGCCGCGAGCACCTGCGGCAGCATCAGGTTGCCGAGTTGTTCGAGCTGGCGGTAGGCGTTGAAAACGGCCGGGTCTGCGTCGGAACCGGTGTCGAGCACCGCGATCAACCGCTGCACGGGATCGCCGCCCTGCGGATCCTGCGCGCCAACGCCCGCTTGCGAGTCGAGGAGCGAACGCATGGCGCGCTGCAGTTGTTCTTGCTGCTCGGGCGGAGCGCTCCCCTGGGCCATACGCAGTTCCTCGAGGGCAGCCGTGAGGTCGCCGCGCGTCTGCGCGAGCTTTGCCGCAGCCATGCGCTGCTCGAACGACTTCGGATCCTGCGCGCCCAGCCCCAGCGAGAACAGCGCGGCGAGTGCCGCGCCCACGACCTTGTTCGTTGCCATGCGCGCATTGACGGCGAACGGTTGCGCGGCGTTGTCATGGGGCTGTGAACTCGGCGAGGGATTCCGGCACGTTTGACAAGCCCATGACTTGGAGAAGATTCGAAGTTCTCGCAATACGTATCCTGGTCTGCGACGTCTCCCCTGTGACGAGGTCGTTCACGATGCGCCACCTGTTCTTCGCGTTGGCCCTGACGGGCGTGTCCGTCTCCGCCCAGGAACGGCTGGTGGTCCTCGATGCAGAGACCGGGGAGCGGTGTGCCGAGGCCGCGATCTGGGTGATCCCGCTCGACGGGCCCTGGCGCCACGTCGTGCGCGATCCACAGATGACGGAGCGCGAGCGCTTCGTTGCGCAGGGTCGACCGCTGCGTGCCGATGCGCGCGGCGAAGTGACGTTGCCCGACCTGCCTCTGGCCGAGGTTGCGGCGCTGGCGGGGGAGCGGTGGGGGCAACGCACGCTGGCCGGACCGACACGCGGCCCCTTCGCCGTCGAGGTGCATCGGGATCCCGTCGTCGACGTCTACGTGCTCGGCGCCGATGGGAAGCCGGCACCGGTGACTGCCACCTGTCGTGGCATCCTGCCCACCGGGGCAGGTCGCATCGGCCACCTGTGCCTGCGTGGAGACCCGCGCACAGGAATGTCCCGGCTGCGGCCGTTGCCGCTGACGCTGCAGGCGCGGCATGGTCTGCTCGAACAGGGCCGCATCGACGACGGGGCGTCGGTGGAGGTGAGCCTCGACGTGGTCGCTGCGCGACCGATCGCGCTCGAGTTGGATCTCGGCGCCCCGCTGCCGTCGCGCGTCGAACTCCGTGCGCCGGTGCTCGGTTCGCTGCGCGTCGAGGTCCGCGACGAGGATGGGGCGCGCGTGAACGATGGTTTCGCGGCGGCCATGGTCGTGGGTGACAAGGGTCGCAGGTCCGGCGCCTCGGTCTCGCGCCTCGTGCGCGACGGCGTCGCGCGCTTCGAGGCCGTCGCGATCGGGACCAAGGTCCGGGTGCAGGTCGGTCGCGAGCATCGGCAGCCGACGTTCGTGCTCGTCGACGGTCCGAGCGAAGCCGGTCAGGAAGTGGTGTGTGAAGTGAACGCCCCGGCCGGGCGCGCGGATGGCAAGGTGGTACACCGCGTGACGGGTCGCCTGCTCGACGAAGCAGGGGCACCGCTGGCGCGCTGCGGCTTCACGGCGGTCGTGCAGCGGGATGGTCGCGCGCGCCTGCCCGCCATCGCGACGGGGGTCACCGACGCTGATGGGGCATTCGAGGTGCACCTGGTCGATGCCTTTCGCGCTGGCGACGAGGTGCTGCTGGCGATCGCCGGCAGTGGGGCGATGGTCGCGACGCGGGTGGTCGATCGTCTGGCGCGAGGGGCCTTGGAACTCGGCGGAGCGAGAACGGATCTCGGCAACGTGCGCAGCGTGGTCGCGCCGCTGCTGTTCGCAGGTCGGGTCGTCGACACCGACGGGCTTCCCGTCGACGCGCGGATCGAGGTCCTCCCCGGCACGGGGAACGTTGCGGCACTGCCGGGAAGCTCCTGCCTCACGGACCACGACGGTCACTTCGCGGTGCACGCCGCGGTGCTGCCCACAGTGCCGGTGAAGCTCCGCTGCCAGCCTTCGGCCCGATCCGAGAACCGTGAGTACGAACTCGAACCGGGTGCGCGGGACGTGACGATCGAGGTGCCGGCGCATCGCTCCGTGCGCGGGCGCCTCGTGCTTCCGGCCGCGCGCGCGGCCCGCCATCTGCAGGTCGTGATGGTGCCGGTCTCCCCCGAGGCCGTAGCTGCTTCGCCGTTGCCCGCCGGTGTGCCTGCACTCGTGGCGGCCGACGGAAGCTTCACGACGTGGCCCGTTGCGCCCGGCACCTACGACCTGCTCGTCCTGTTGGACAATGCGTTCGAAGTCGCGCGCGTCGCCGGCCTCGCCGTGCCTGCCACCGGAGTCGCCGAAGACGATCGCCTGCGTGCCGTCGATCTGCGCGAAAGCTTGCGTGAGGTGAGCGTGCGCGTCACCGCCCAGGGGCCGATCGAGCCAGGAACGGAGCTGTGTTTTGCGCCGCGTGAAGGGACGAGGCCGGCACGGCGCATGGAGTTGCCCGAGGTGCTGGCAGCGGCGCGAGCCCGTGAGCTGCGGTTGTGGTTGCCGAAGGGTGACTTCACCGTGCAGGTGCGCCGGGCGGGCCGCGTGGCTCTGGCAGGGAGTGGAGAGGCGCCTTCTCTGCAAGAGGTGGGCGACCGCTGCGAGGTGGTGCTGCCGCGCTGATGCCGAGCGGCCGACCCACGACGTTTGACAAGCCCATGACCTGGCGGCGGCGGCGTTGCCTAGGATGCCGCACCTCATGGCCCGTTCGCGCATCGGCATCTGGTTCGCCGCGACGCTCGCGGTGCCCGCGGTGCTCGCGGGCATCGGGCTGTTCTTGCACCACGGCGGTCCGCTGCGCGGAGCCATCGCTGCCGAAGGCATGCGCGCGTTCGAGGTGCACCGGCAGTGGCTGCATGCGGCGTTCGACGAACTCGGCGCGCACGCGCAGGACGAAGCCTCGCCGCGGATCGAGCTGCAACTCGACGCGGCGCGGCGGGTGGTCGGGCCGTTCCGCGAAGGCCTGGCGCCGGCGATGCCGATCGGCGAGGAAGAACGACGGGCCTGTGCCCTGTTCGCCAGTGGGGATCCCGCCGCGGCACTGCCTTGCTTCCTGCGGGCGCGGCTCGCCGGTGCGCTGTCTCCCGAAGGACGTCTGCTCGAAGCGCGCGCGCTGGCGAAGACCGACCTGAGTGCGGCGCGCGACCTGCTCGCGGCGACGACGTTCGCGGCGGCGGACACGCGCTGTGGCAACCTGCCGTTCGTGTTGCTCGCGCGTCTGCTCGAAGCGGAGTGGACGGATGTGGGCGATCCCGATGCGCGCAGTGCGATCGCCGGTGAACTGCTGCGTGCGGCGCAGGGCGCTGCTGCGGCCGCGATCCCGACCGTCGCCGACGCGATCGTGGCTGCGCTGCCCGAACTCGCCGACGACGAACGGCTCGCTGCGTTGCGCGCGGCCGCTGCGGTCGCGGTGCAGCATGCCCATCTGCCGCTCGCCGAGGGCGCCGGGGCAGTGGCGGGGGGCGGCGTGGTCGTCAGCAAGGACGACCTCGTGTTCGTCGCGTCGCCAGGCATGGTGCGCCGTTGCGTCGAGGCCGCCCGCGTGTCGCTCGAGCAGAGCAACGAAGACCTCGCGCTCGGTTACGGCCGCGATCACGGCGGCATGACGCTCGCCGCGGCGCCGTTCGCCGGTGAATGGAGCCTGCGCACCAAGGGCCTGTCTTCGACGACGCTGCTGGGGTTCGCCGTGCTCGCCTGCTACGTGCTCGCCGCCGCGACGCTGCTGCTCGGCAACCTGTTCGTGTGGCGCATGACGCGGCGCGAACACGCGCTCGTTCGTCTGCGCGCCGACTTCGTCGACATCGTCTCGCACGAGCTGCGCACGCCGCTCGCGGCACTGTCGCTCAAGGCCGAGATGCTCGCCGCGGGGGACGTTCCCCAAGCGCGCGTGCCGCACTACCTGCACGCGCTGCACGGCGACGTGCTGCGGCTGTCGGACCAGGTCGAGCGCATCCTCGACTTCGGCCGGCTCGAGAAGGGCGCGCCGCTGCAGCGCCGGGTCGTGCCGGCGCGTGCCCTGCTCGCGCGCGGGCTGCGCAGTGGCCGTCCGGCGCTGCGCCTCGTCGGTCAGCACGTCGAGGTCGATGCGCCGCGACAGCTGCCCGTGCTCGACGTCGACGTCGACGTGCTCGCGCGCGCGTTGCGCAACCTGCTCGAGAACGCCGCGAAGTACGCGCCGCCGGGCTCGATCGTGGCCGTGCGTGCGTTCGCCGACGGGCAGCGACTCGTCGTCGAGGTCGGGGACCGGGGGCCCGGCGTGGCGCCGGCCCAGCGGCAGACGGTGTTCGAGCCGTTCGTGCGCGGCGACGCGGCGACCTCGGCGACGCCGGGCAGCGGTCTGGGCCTCGCGCTCGTCGCCGCGGCGGCACGTGCGCACGGCGGCGCGGTCGACGTGCGCGAACGCGACGGCGGCGGCGCCGTGTTCACCTTGTCGCTGCCGCTCGCGGCGTCCTCGGAGGCCGCGTCGTGAACCAGCTGCTCGTCATCGAAGACGACGCCAGCATCCGCGAGAGCCTTGTCGATTTCTTCGCGGCGCGCGAGTGGCTCGTGACCGCGTGCGATGGCGTGCACACTGCAAAGCACGCGCTGTCCACGCAGCGTTTCCACATGGTGCTGCTCGATCTGCGGCTGCCCGACGGCGAAGGACTCGACGTGCTGCGCGGCATGCGGCGCGCCGGCGACCGCACGCCGGTGATCGTGCTGACCGCGCGCGGCGAGGTCGACCAGCGGGTGCTCGGCCTGTCCGTCGGCGCCGACGACTACGTCACCAAACCGTTCAGCGTGCACGAACTCGCCGCGCGCATCGTCGCGGTGCAGCGCCGCACCGAGCAGCCCGCGAGTGCCGTTCAGCTCGGCGACGTCGAAGTCGACCTCGCGGGCCACGAAGTGCGCCGCGCCGGGCAGACGTTCCGCCTGTTGCCGAAGGAAGCCGAACTGCTCGCGCACCTCTTGCGCCACCGCGGCCAGGCGTGTTCGCGCGACGACCTGCTGCGCGCGGTGTGGGGTTACGACGCCACGCCGACGACGCGCACGGTGGATACGCACGTATTCCAGCTGCGCAAGAAGATCGAACGCGACGCGTCATCGCCGCACTGGCTGGTGACGGTGCATGGCGTGGGGTATCGGCTCGTGCCGTGAGTCGCGGGGACTACGGCCGGTGTTTGGCGATGAGCGCCGCGAGCATCGCGCGCAGATCGCGCTCGCGGTTGGCGCCCCGGTGGGTGATCAGGTCGACCGCACCTTCCGCTGTGCGCAAGTCCTCTCTGGTCGCGACGCGCACCAGCGCGCCGAGATCGATGGTGTCTTGGGGACGCCGCGCGTCGTCGACGGCGAGCAGCTTGAGGGCAAGCAAGTGTCCGATGCTGGCGACCGGTGCTTGCAGGTCCGGACCGATGAGCAGTGGCTCCGCGGCCGCGACGAGCTCCGGTTCGATGCCAGACGTCGCGAACAACAGGTCGATCATGATGCCCGGTGCGTCCCGATGCTCGAGTCGTACTGTGGCGAGGCGCGCAGTGTCTTCCTGTTCGACGATTGCCCTGATCCGGTGCCCCCGCGCCACCAGTTGCTGCACCAGCGATTCTGCGTCGTGGTCGCTCGCGGTCGCAACGGCCAAGTCGATGTCGCTCGTGAAGCGCGGTTCCGTGCGAGCCGAGACTGCGTGTCCGCCCACCAAGGCATAGGAGGCACCGGCGGATCGCAGGTCCGCCATTGCCCTTCGGAGCAGTTCCTCAATTCCCATTGACGCCTCGCGGCCAGCTACCAAGGCGCAGCGGGCCATCGCCGCAGTCGGTGTCGTTGCGATTCCGCAACCAGTCTTGGAGTGCGTGCTCCAAGGCTGCGGCGTCCAGTTCGGGGAATCTTCGGCGCAGGTTTTGGCGCATCAACTGGCAGCCGTACTCGAACATCTGCAGCGATAGCTTGAGCTTCTCGGCTGGCGACAAGGGTGCTGCGGGCTCGACTGGGAATCGGGTCACGGACGTGAGCATAGCTGGGACCTTTGTGGGGGCGAGCACCTGGCTCGGGGCTCCATGCGTGGCAGGGTGTCGGTCCGTGAGCGACTGCCTGCTACCGAGGAGCAGAGCCCGTAGGCCGACACGAAAGCCAGCCGCTGCGGTCCGCGCCGCGCGCCGGGTGCCGCACGACGCGGGGTGTCCCACGGTGCGATGAGCGCGTAACCTTCGCCGCTTCGGAGCAAGACAATGCGCCAACAGACCGCCGTTCTCATCGTGCTCGCCGCACTGCTCGGCCTGGGTCTGTGGTGGTGGAGTCGCGATCTCGCCCCGGCGCCGTTGCCTGTCGCTGAGACGTCTACATCGACACCTGCGGCACTCGAAGTTGGTGGTGTTCCCGTTCCGCCCGACGAACAACAACGCACGGCGGCAGAGCCGACGTTGGCCGTGGACGCCGCTGCGCAGACGGTCGCGGTTCCATCTCCCGAAGAACTCTGGGGCCGCGTGATCGTCGCCGGCAGCGGCGCGCCGGTGGTGGGTGCCGACGTCACGCTGCGGCATCGCGACGCCGACGAGTTCTGGAACCTCGACCTCGAATACGGCAAGCGCATCGAAGAGGTCGGCAAGGTGAAGAGCGCGGCCGACGGAACGTTCAAGTTCGCGGTGCCGCGAGCCAAGCAGCATCAACTGTTGGTGCAGGCGGCGGGCTTCGCGCCGGTCACGCGGACCGATTTGAGCGGCGGTAGCGAAGTGCTCGTCGAGATGAAGGTCGGTGCGGCGGTCGAAGGCGTCGTGCGCAGCGGCGGGCAAGGGCTGGTCGACATTCCGGTCACCGTCAACGTGCGCGGCGAGAGCATCGAGCTGGCGCAGGGAAGGACGGCCGCGGGTGGTGCGTTCTCGTTCACCGGCCTGCAGCCGAGCGAAGTGTTCGTGCAGGTGAAATCACCCAATCACAGCGAGGAGTGGAAGTCCCTCGTCCTCGAAGCCGGCAAGGTGCACCGCGTCGAAATCGACCTCGATCCGGGCAAGGCGCTGCGCGGACGCGTGGTCGAGGCGACGACGGGCACGCCGATCGTCGACGCGGCGGTTGCGGATTCATGGACGTTTCAGCGAGCGGTGCGCACGGACCTCGATGGCAAGTTCGAGCTGGCCGGCGTCGAGGACAAGGGCTTCGTCAGCGTCCAGGTGCGTGCGGCGGGCTACGCGTCGGCGTTCGCCAACCTCTCTGGCAAACTCGATCAGGAGGTGGTGTTCGAGTTGGTGCGCGGTGGGGAAGTGGTGGGGCGTTTGCTCGATGACGGCGGCGCGCCGATCCGTTCGGCCTACGTGGCGATCGCCGCGAACTACGACGAGGGCCCTGGCATGGTGGGCTGCGACTGGATCAAAGCGGAGGTGGGCGGCGATGGACGATTCGTCGCGTTGGGGCTGCGGCCGGCGCTGCACTACTGGTTCTATGCGCGCGCGAGCGGCAAGGGCACGCGCGTCTACAAGCTCGCGCGCCAGCTGACGAGCGGCGATCGACTCGATGTAGGCGACATCGTGTTGCGCGCAGCCGGCGGCCTCGAGGGTCGCGTCGTCGACGATGAAGGGCAGCCGATCGCCGGTGTCGAAGTGTCGCTGCGCGGCAGCAATCACGATCGCCTGGTGTGGAGCGGCGAAGTTGGCCAGCGGTTCGGCGTCTCGCAGTTCGAGAGTCGTGACACCAAGAGCAGCGCTGCCGGCATGTTCCGCTTCACCGATCTGAGCGCTGGCGAGTACGCGGTCAGCGTGCGGCCGCAGGGGCGATCCGAAGCGATCGAGAGCAAGGTCCTGGCCAAGGATGGAGAGGTCATCGAGGTCGAGGACCTGATCGTGAACAAGGGGCTCAGCATCGCCGGCGTGATCACGTTCGCCGATGGCCGTGAGCCGGGCGACGCGGCTGGGGGCATGCACTTGTCCGCGGTGCCCGAGAAGGGTGGCCAATCGTCGTCGGCGCGCGTGCTGGCCGATGGCCAGTTCGTGTTCCGTGGTCTCGTGCCCGGCGCTTACACGGTGTCGATGTTCGGGCCCCCCAAGGGCTGGTCGCTGGCACCGCGCCTGCAAGTGATCGCGGGCACCATCGACCTGCGGCTGGTGTTGGAAGCTTCCGCGTTCGTCTCCGGCAAGGTCGTGAATGCGCAGGGCCAGGGCGTCAAAGCACGGGTGTATGCCAGATACGAAGGGGCGCGCGGTGGGTCGGCACTGCACGCCACGGAGGACGACGGCACCTTCCGCGTCGAGGTGGCTGCGTCGTTCCGCGGCACCGTCGGCGCGCACTCACCCGACGATTGGCTGGTGCAGGCGACGGTCGAGAATGTCGTCGCGGGGCAAGTAGGGCTGGTACTCGAGTTGGCGCGGCGGAGAATCGGGCGGTGAGCGCGATCAGGCGAGCGCGGGGCAGGTAGCCACGAGATCCTCGAATCTCGACTCGCGAGAGTGCGATGTTCAAGGAACCTGGCGCGACAACCTTCAAGAACGACCTGCCTGGGAGCGAAACGCAAGGATCACGTCTGGTCACGAGGCTGGCTGTGCCGGTGTCCGTCACTCCTTGCCCGGCAAGGCTCGAGGCGGCCGCAGCCTTGGTACCGGAGATCACCGCAGCCAGCCCAGCAGGCCCACTTCGTGCGCGAGGGTGAAGGTGGCGTTCATCACGATGGCACCGCACAGCCCCAGCCTGATCCTGGCGAAGCAACTCACCAGCGACGGCAGGATCCAGGGAATGTAGAGGCTCAGCATCCACCAGTCCCAACAGCGATCGCTGCAAGCATCCGACAAGCACGCGGTCGCCGCGACCATCACCGACGAGACGATCACCATCACGAGCTTGTTGGTGTGTTCGAACCAGGCCAGGCCCCGAAACACGCACTCCCAGAGGATCGGCCCGAGCAGATGGGCGTCCCACCAGGCGAGCTCGATGGAGCGCAAGCTGGGCGCGGGTGCGTAGGTGAGCCAACGCAGGATGGCGAGTGATGCCGTGAGTGAGCCTAGCACCATCCACTCCCAGCGCTGGCCTCGGATCAAGGTCGTGGGGGGCCACCATGTGCCGCGAAGGACTCGGGCCGTGACGATCGGAAGTCCAAGGTAGAAGGCGAGGACCGGGATCGTGGGGAACACATCGGCGACCTCGAGTCCGAGCGGGATCGACGCGGTGATGCCGATCGACAGCCACGCGGCGCGCCCCGCAGACAAGCGTGGCTGCGTGGAGTTCGCGACGACGGTCACCGCTTGCGTCGACATGGTTGGCGAGAGAGTCCTCGCAACGAAGAGTGGCGGAGGGAGAGGGATTCGAACCCCCGGTCGGCTTGCACCGACAGCGGTTTTCAAAACCGCCGCATTCGGCCACTCTGCCATCCCTCCGCGGGAGACCAGCTGGCGCCGTGCGCCGTGCCGAGGCGGCGCACGCTAGCGCGGCTGGTGGCCGCACTCAATCGTTGGCGACGGCTTCGAACACTTCGCGTGCGACCAGGATCGGGGCGCCGGTCTGCACCGCCAGCGCGATCGCGTCGGACGGGCGGCAATCGACCGTCTGTTCGGGGCCCTGCGGGTTGTCGCTGGGCACGAGCACGAGGTTGGCGAAGAACGTGCCCTCGCGCAGTTCGTTGATGATCACGCGCGACAGGCGGTGGCCGAGCGCGGTCAGGATCCGGCCGACCAGATCGTGGGTCAGCGGCCGCGGCGGCTTGACGCCGCACAGCTTGCGGTTGATCTCCTCGACCTCGTTGTAGCCGATCACGATCGGGAAGCCCCGGTCGCCGTGCCGTTCGCGCAGGTGGATGTACTGCTGCTCACCCTTCTGATGGATGACGACGCGGGCCAGTTCGACTTCGACGAGTTCCATGCGCGGACCGGGGCGTTGTAGCCGGGCGAACCTTCCGGCGCGAGCCTCGTCGGCGCCGGCGACGTATAAGGGTGCGCGATGTCTGCCGCTGGATCGCCTGCTGCCAACCCCATCCTCGCCGAGGTCACCCGCAGTGGCCGGGTCGAGTCGTGGCATCGCGGCGCCCTGGTGGTGGTGCACGACGGCGAGCTGCTGGTGGCGCGCGGCGACGTCGAGCGCCCGGTCTACGCGCGTTCGGCGACCAAACCGCTGCAGGCGCTGCCGTTCCTCGAGCGCGGTCTGCACCGCGAGTTGGCGCTGCCGGCGGCGGAGATCGCGGTGATGTGTGCGAGTCACGTCGGGGCGCCCGTGCACCTGGCGGCGGTGCGCTCGTTCCTGGCCCGCGCCGGGCTCGACGAAGAACGGCTCGGCTGTGGCCCGCACGCGCCGTTCGACCAGGCCAGCCGACTGGCGCTGCTCGCGGCCGGCGAGCGGCCGACCAAGGTGCACAACAACTGCAGCGGCAAACACACCGGATTCTTGTGTCTGGCGCGGGCGTGTGGCGACGACCTCGACCGATACCTCGATCCGCAGTGCGAGGCGCAGCAGGAAGTGCGCGCCGCGGTCGCGGCGATGGCCGGCATGAGCGCGGCACCGGAGGTCGGTCTCGACGGTTGCGGTGCGCCGACGTTCTGGTTGCCGTTGGTGGCGCTGGCTCGGGCATTTGCGCGGCTGGCGAACCCGGAGGGGCTCGGGTCCGTTCGGGCGGCGGCATGTCGCACGATCCTCGACGCGGTCGCGGCGCAGCCGGTGCTGCTGCAGGGCGAGGGCCAATTGTGCACCGAGATCGTGCGGGCGCTGCCTGGCCGGTGTTTCCCCAAGAACGGCGCCGAAGGCGTGTTCGCGGTGGCCTTGGCGCCCGACCCGGCGCGGCGGCGTTGCCCCGGATCGGTCGGGATCGCGGGCAAGATCGACGACGGCAGCCAGCGCGGTTACGAGCCCGTGGTGGTCGAGACGCTGCGTTGGCTCGGCGCGTTCGGCGGCGGACAGGTGCCGGCTTCGCTGCAGTCGTTCTGGCGGGCGCCGATCGAGAACACGCAGCGGCGGCCCGTCGGCGAGGTCGTGAGTACCGTGGAGTGGCCCGCATGAAGCTCGTGCGCCAGTTGCCGAAGTTGAAGGAACGCGCGCCCGACGGCCACAAGGGTGACTACGGCACCGTCCTGGTCGTCGCCGGCAGCGAGGTGATGCTCGGTGCGGCGATCCTGTGTGCGACCAGCGCGCTGCGGTCCGGTGCAGGCCTCGTGCGGGTGGCCTTGCCCAAGGCGCTGCTGCCGCTGTTGCCGCTGGCGGTGCCGTGTGCGACCACGGTGCTGCGGGCGGGGGCGCCGTTCGCCGCCGCGCTGCTCGGCGCGGATGCGGTGGTGGTGGGGCCCGGGCTCGGTGGTGGCGTCGCCACCAAGAACCTGCTGCGCACGGTGCTGGCCGCGGGCGACGCGCCGGCGGTTCTCGATGCCGACGCGCTCAACGCGCTCGCGCCGCTGCGGCGCGCGCCGGCGACGCGGCGGCAGCTGGTGCTGACACCGCATCCGGGTGAGGCGGCGCGCCTGCTCGGCACCACCGCCGCGGCCGTGCAGCGCGATCGCCGCGCGGCGCTCACCGCGCTGTGCGAACGCAGCGGCGCGGTGGTCGTGCTCAAGGGCGCCGGCACGCTGGTCGGCGACGGGCGGCGCTGTTTCGACAATCGCAGCGGCAACCCCGGCATGGCCACGGGCGGCTCGGGCGACGTGCTCGCCGGGCTGATCGGCGCGCTGCTCGCGCAGGGCCTGCAGCCGTTCGACGCGGCGTGCCTGGGCGCCGCCGTTCACGGGCGCGCCGGTGATCGCGTCGCCGCCCGGCTGTCGCCGCGCGGCCTGATCGCCAGCGACCTGCCGGCAGCGATCGCCGAGGAGCTGCGATGAGGATCACCGTCGACGTCGCCGGGGTGCTGCTCACTGCGTCGCTCATGGCGCAGGCACAGCCGACTTCGCCGCAGCTCGACGCGCAGCAGGTGCGACAACTGCGAGGCGACGCGCTGCAGGACGACCGCCTGCCGGAACTGCGCTGCGCGGCGTTGTCGCAGCTGCAGGACGCCGGCGCGCTGGACGTGGCGACGGCGGTGGCGGCGCTGGGTTGCGCCAGCGCCGAGGTCGCCGATTCGACGGCGGCGATCGTGCGTCACGAGTGGCTGCAGATTCCGCCCGAACTGCTCGACGCCTTGCAGCAGGCGCCCGCTGCCGCGCTCACGCTGGCGCGCGAACTGGCGCTCGCGCCGCGCGCCGCGTTCGTGCCGCTCGCCGAGCGCGAACTCGCCGATCCGCGTGTGACCGGGGACCGTCGTTGTCTGTGGCTGGCGGTGCGGGGCATGCCGCTGACGCTGGCCGAGGGCGGCATCGTGCTGCAGACCCTGGTCCAGGGCGAAGCCGACGACGGTTGTCACGCCGCGTTCGCGGTGCTGCCGTCGCTCGTCGCCGACGCCCTGGTTGCCAAGGTGCACGGCCTGTTGCTCACGGAGAAGGTCGGCGTCGGCGCCGTGGTGCCGTGGTTCGACCGCCTGTCGGATCAGGGACGTGCGCGGCTGTTGTCGCTGGCGGTGACCTTGCCGCCCGGGCCGGGCAGCGAGATCTGCCAATACGTGATCGATCATGCGCCGCGCGTCTACGAACAGCGCGCCGCCGCGGCACTCGACGGTGAGGTGCCGCTCGAACGCCTCTGGCTGCAGCGCGCCGCGCCGCTGCTCGACAGACCGGCGCGCATCGAGCGCGTGATCAGCCTGCTCACCGACGAACAGGCGGCGCCCGAACTGCGCCGCGCTGCGTTCGAGACCTTGGCCAAGGCGCAGGTCGTCGACGCGCGGGTGCTCGACTGGGTCGATGAGTCGGCCGATGCGTCACGTTCGCCGTTGCGTCGCCTGCTCGACGTTGCCGTGGAGAACATCCCCGCACAGCGGCTGTTGGTCTGGTTGCAGGGCACACCCGAGATCTCGAACGCGGCGCTGGTCGCGCTGGGGCGTCGGCCGACGCTCGAATCCGAGTTGGTGTCGGCGTTGATGGCGCCGATCGAAGCGGCCGGTGGCGTCGCCGGTCTGTGGTGCGAGCGCGCCGCCATCGTCGTCGCCATGCGCGCCGAGCCCAAGGCGCTGACCGCCGCGTGGCCGCTGTTGCGCAAGCACCCGGATTTCTCGGCGCTGGCGCAAGCGCTGTCGCAGCGCCGTGAGCCGGCGGTGCGCGCGCTGTTGCTCGACGAGCTACGCGCGCCGGCTGGCGAGGGCGTCGATGCCAAGGCGCGCGACCTGCAGCTGGCGGCCGTGAGGTTGGCGTTGGTGACCCTCGGCGAACGCGCGCAGCTGGTGCAGCTCGTCGCCCAGAGCCCGCAGCTGTCGCCGGCGTTCGTGCGGCGCTGCACGGCACTCGACGAGCCGCTCGACGCCGACCTGGCACGTTCGTTGATCGCCGCTGCGCGGCAAGCGGACGAAGCGCTCGCCGCCGAACTGCTCGCGTGGGCGGCGCGATGCCCGGCGCCTGAGCTGGTGCCGTTGTGGATCGATGTGCGGGCGAACATGGATGGGTTCGAGCCGCAGGAGATCGCGCTGCGTGCGTTGTGCGCCGGTGGCCACCGCGCCGCGCTGGTCGCCGAGTTGCGCGCGGCGATCACTTCGGGGCAGTGGTCCGACGAACTCGACTCGATGCGCTACGAGATCGTCGCGACCATGGCAGAGCCGAAGTCGCCACAGGACCTGCAGCTGCTCGCCGAGTTGGTGCTGCTCGCGCCGCTCGCCGAGCCCGATGCGGAACGCGAACGGGCCGAACGTTGGCCGGACGGCAGTCACGGTTTCCCGTTCGTCGCGGCGATCGCGCAGGCGTTGCGCGGCACCGATCCCACCGCCGTTCGGACCGCGTTCGACGCGGTCGCGGCGCGGTGGCGAGCCCACCCGCAGCGCCAGCAGTTGGCGCGACAGGGTTTGCTGGTGCTGTGGCGCAGTCTCGAGGCCGACCGGCCCGTGCAGCTCGCCGTCGGCATGGCGACCTGCGGCTGCCTGGACGAGTTGCCCGGGGACGTCGGCGCCGGGCCGGCGGCGTGGTTCGCGATGCAGCGGCACGAAGCCGAAGGGCGCCCCGAGGCGGCTGCCGCGGCGGCGCGCGTCGCGAGCCGCTGTCTGCTGCGGCTTGCCGACACCCGCCGCGAGGCGCGCCTGTTCCTCGGTGAACGAGATCCGGCCGGCGGCGTCGATCCGTGGGCCGCTCTCGCCGCTGCCGCACCGTGGTTCGAAGCCCAGGTGCAGCAGCACGAATCCGTTCGCCAACAGCTTCTGGCTCGCGCGCGTGACCTCGCCGGTCACGACCGGGCCACTCTCGACCAGATCAACCGCCTCATGGAGTCCCGCCGATGAAGTTCGTCACTGCCGTTGTCCTGTTTGCAGGTCTGGTCGCGTGCCAGCAGGAACCGAAGAAGCCCGTGCCGCCGCCCGCTGCGCAGGATCCGGAGGCCGCCGCGCAGAAGGTGCTGGGCGAGGTGCTGGCGCAATTCGAGAAGGAGGGCATCAAGCTCGATGGCAAGGCGCAGACGCTCACCATCAAGGCGACCGTCAACCAGCCGCGCGACCCGATCGAGTACCTGCTCGTGAACCGTCGCGGCAAGCGCCACGAGGCGATGTTCTGGACACCCAGCAAGGCCAGTGTGCTCAACGCCGCGATGCTGATGCTCGGCCTCGAACAGGGCAAGAACGCCAACTACGTCGAGAAGGATCCGCCGCCGACGCTCGAGGAGATCGAGAAGGGTGCCGATCCGCTGATCGTCACGCCGCCGCAGGGCAAGCCGTTCTGGATGACGGTGCGTTGGAAGGACGGCGAAGGCAAGGTCAAGGAGCACTGCGTCGAGGACCTGCTGCTCGACCTGGCCACGGAGAAGCCCGTCACCGAGTGCAGCTGGGTCTACCTCGGCGGACGCATGGCGCAGATCTACAAGAACGAGCCCGAGGTCTTCGTCGCCGACTTCGAAGGCAACTTCGTGTCGGTCTGCTACATGTCACCGGACAACCACCTGGGCACGATGGTCCACGAACGTTCGCGCGACGATCAGAACTGGTGGCTCACGGACGTGCTGCCGCCGCCCGAGACCGAGGTCGAGGTCGTCATCCACAAGACCGAACCCAAGCTGCACGTCGAGAGGAGCAAACGCCTCGCCGCAGAGAAGGCCAAGGAGGAGGCGGCGCTGAAGGCCCTTCAAGGCAAGGACGGCGAGGACAAGACCAAGGACACGGCCAAAGACAAGGAGACCGGCAAGTGAGCCGGTGCGGCGGCGCGTGATCAGCGGTGCTTGCGACGCAGCGATCGCTGATTACCTTGCGCGCGTGTCGTCGCCGTCTTGTCCGCCTCGCCGCCATCACGCCGTCGCGGCAGGCCTGCTGCTGCTCACCGCCTGCGCCGGCGCGCCGCAGGTGACCCTGTCGCCCGGCGCGGCCAGCCTGGCGGCCGCGGAGTTCCCGGGCGCGGCGCGCCTGCTCGACGGCTTCTCGCCGTTCACGTTCGCCTCCGAGTGGGTGCCGGGCGACACCGTGCTCTACGGGCTGCGCCTTCGCCGCGGTGCGACGCAGCAGCGCTGGTTGCTGCGTCTGCGACTGGACGAAGTCGATGTCGATGTCGATGCCGCGCCGCTGCGCTGGGACCTGCAGGTCAACGGCGAGATGCAGCGGTTCGAGTCGGTGCACAGCCGCGTCACGGCGACCGTGGCCGACGCCGACGGCAACGTGCTGGGCAGCTCGCGGCCGCGCATGCCGCGCGATTTCCTGGCGCGCGGGTTCGCGCCGGCCTGTGAACAGGTGCGCGCGTACCGCGAGGCTCATCCCGACCTGGACACCGCGCAGGGCTTCTACGATGGCGTCGACGCCAGGTTGCTGGCCGAGGCGGTGGTCAGCGCGATGGCGTTGCTCGACACGGTGCGCAACGACCCGCTGCTGTCACCGATCCTGTGGCAGGTGGTGCGGCGGCCGTCGCTGCTGTCGGTGCTCGGCAACCTGGGCGTGTCGGTGGTGGTGCAGCCGCGGTTCCTGCGCGCGACCCAGACCGTGCCGCCGATCGCCGAGATGCCGCACGGCGCCGTCTGGCGCGTGCCGATCGACCTGCTCGTCAACGACTCGCCGGCGCTGGTCGCCGAACTCGTCGTCGGCACGTCGCGGCCGCCGTTCGGTGTCGGTGGCGGCATCCTGGGCGCGATCGCCCGTCACCCGAGTGATCCCGACGTCGAGTTCGAGGTGTTGCTGCTGGCTGCGCGGCGCGGTGTGCCGCCGCTCGCGTCCGGGGCGATCAGCGATCCGAATTGAGCGGCCGCGCGATCGCGCTCGACAGCCGGTAGGTGCCGAGTTCCTGGCGCAGGCGCTGCAGGATCGCGTCGTCGAAGGTGATCGTGGCATAGTCGCTGTCGCCGAGCACCGTGACGGTGCCGGTGACGACGACGGCGCCCTGGATCTCGCACGGCTCACGCAGGGTCAGGTTGCCATCGACGTAGAGCAGGCCGGAGAAGCTCGAATTGCTGCCGGGCGACACGGTGGTGTCACCCATGCAGACGACCACGCCGGTGCCCGCCAGCGGTTTGCTGGCCGTGAAGGTGATGCCGGTGTTGCAGACCACCACGGTGTCGACCGGCACGGGGCTCGGGAAGTCGTTGGCCGCATCGACCACGTAGTCGGCCATCGCCACCAACTCCTCGAACGAGACACCGAACACGTAGTCGAAGCTGTCGTCGTAGTCGATCGCGCCGGCTTGCGGCGGCGTGCCGGTCAGCGATGCGCCGGTGCCGGAGACCGACGCGGTGCCGGTGCTGCTCTCGTAGTAGACGCCGGCGGCGGCGCCGCCGCCGAGCACGCGGCCGCGGGTGCCGATGGTGACGTCGCTGCCGTTGGCCGCGCACAGCGCCGCCTGGCCGGGCGGCTGCAGCGCGAGGCGCCGCGTCTCGCATTCGGCCACTTCCTTGCCGATCACGTGGTTTGGCGCGACGTCGAAGCGCACGTTGGGATCGACCAGCTTGTAGACGTAGCCGATGCAGCGGATGCGCCAGACGGAGCCGTCGGTGAGGTTGCCGCGCATCGACGAGATGTCGGTGACCTGCATCTGTTCACGGAACGCCAGCCGCACCGGGTCGGGGTCGCCGGCCCATTCCTTCCAGACCTCGTAACGGCCCCAGATCGAGTTCTCGATCGAGAACTCGCGCACGATGCCGATGTCGGGATCGATCGTGTCGAGCACCGGCGGCGTGACGCCGGTGTCGAGCACCGGCGCGAACGTGAGCACGGGCTGGCTGGTCTGCTTGCGGAACCAGCCCAGTGCCTCGATCAGCCCCGAGCGCGCGAACTGCACCGCCTGGCCCTTGGCGACGAAGCTGACGTTGGTCTTGGTCTGGTGACCACGCAGGATCAGCGCGCCGGTGGTGACGATGCCGACCACCAGGATGGTGAACAGGATGGCCATGATCAGGGCCATGCCGCGTTCGCCGTGGCATTCCGGCTGCCGGTGCAAGTCGTTTGTTGCCATGCTCGTGTCTTTGGGGTCGTGGTGGCGACCTCGGTGCCCTATCGGCGCGCGCCCCGTCCCCCCTTGGGTGGCCAGTCCCGCAATGGGGCAACTGCGCAGAAGGTCGACGCGACCTGTGGCCGATAGGACCGGCATGAACCGCTTCACCCTGCACGTTCTCGGCGCTCTTGCCCTCGCCACGGGCATCCGGGCCCAACAGCCCGACGCCAAGCCGCCGACGGAGCAACAGCAGAAGCCCCCGACGCAGGAGCAACCGAAGCCGGCCGACGAGAAGCCGACCAGCGAGGAACAGCGCGTCGATCGCCGCGCCCAGTCGATGCGCGACAAGATCGCCAGCGGCAAGCAGGTGATCACGCACGTGCGCGTGAGCCTGCGCCTGCGCAACGGCAACAAGATGGAAGGCGTCGTCAAGGACGGCCGGTTCGTCGAACGCGTCGACGGTCTGCGGTTCGTCGACGCCAGCGCCAAGGAGCGTGGCGCCGGCATCCGTCTGTGGTACTCGGGTGGCCGCCGCAACTACGTGTTCTTGCCGTTCGCGGACGTCGCCCAGTACGAGGTGATGCAGCGCCTGACGCAGAAGCAGCTCGACGAGATCGAAGTGGAACTGCGCATGAAGGAGCAGCGGCAGGTGGCCGACGCGCGCAAGGACGCGGCCAAGCAGGCCGAAGGCGCGCCGAGTGCGCCCGCCGGCGAGACCGGCACGCCGGTCCTGGGGACGCCCGCGATGGAGCAGCCGGTTGGCCAACCGACGGGGTCTCCCAAGGGGCAGCCGGCGGTCGAACAGGCCAAGACGAAGGACGCCAAGACCGGCGCCAAGGAAGGTGAAGGTGACGGCAAGGACGACGCCAACGTCGAACTGCAGCGCACCTACTTCCAGTTGCTGCAGGACTACCCGCCCGCGGGCGGCTGGAACAAGGAACGCCGCGACGAGATCTCGCGCCGCAAGGCCGTGATCGGCGCCAACCCGAGCGACAAGGAGAAGGCGTTCGTCGAGAAGTTCGACTTGTGGTTGAAGGCCTGCAAACACTTCGGCGTCGACGGCAGCGCCACCAAGGACAACAACGAAGAAGGCGAAGACGCGGGCAGCACCGGCACTGGCGAGAGCAAGAGCAAGGGTCGCCGCAGCAAGCGCTGATCGTCGCGGCGGACAATCCGCCGTTGACTGGCCACTGGTGGGGCCGAGAATGCCCGGCCCACCATGAAGCGCGCCTTCCTATTCACGGGACAGGGTTCCCAGTTCGTCGGCATGGGCAAGGACCTCGTCGAGCGGTTCCCGATCGCTCGCGACACCTTCGCCGAGGCCGAAGCCGCGCTCGGTGAGCCGCTGCTCAGCTTGTGCGTCGAGGGCCCCGAGGAGCAACTCGGCCTCACCGAGAACACCCAGCCGGCGACGCTGACCGTCGCGGTTGCCGCATTCCGCGCACTCGGCATCGCGCCCGACCTCGCGGCCGGCCACAGCCTCGGTGAATACAGCGCCCACGTCGCGGCCGGCACGTTCGCGTTCGCCGACGCGGTCCGCCTGGTGCGCCGCCGTGCCCAGTTCATGCAGACCGCAGTGCCGGTCGGCACCGGCGGCATGGTCGTGCTGCGCAAGATGGGGCTCGACGAAGTGCAGGCGCTGGTCACGCAGGTCGACGCCGGCGTCTGCGAGATCGCCAACGTCAACGAGCCCGAACAGATCGTGGTCTCGGGAGCCGCCGCGGCGATGGACCAGATCGTGGCGCTCGCGCCACCGCGCAAGGCGCTCAAGCTCAACGTCAGCGTGCCGTTCCACTGCTCGCTGCTGCAGGGCGCCGGCGCGGAGTTCGCCAAGGTGCTCGACGAGACGGCGATGAACGACCCGGCGTTCCCGATCTGGTGCAACGTCGACGCGACGCCGGTGACGACCGCGGCTGCGGCGCGCAGCGCGCTGCAGCGGCAGTTCGCGGGCTCGGTGCTGTGGCTGCAGACCGTGCACGGCATGCTCGACGCCGGTGTGCGTGACTTCGTCGAGTGTGGCCCCAAGCCGACGCTCGTCAACATGGTCAAGCGCATCGCCGCGGGCAAGGGTGTCGACGGCGTGACCACGCAAGCGGCGACGACCGCCGACGAGATCGCGGCGTTGGCCGGCGCGTGAGCGGCGCCGGCGACGCGCTGCGGCAGGCGCTCTGGCCGCTGGGCCTGCTCTACGGCGGCGTCGCGGCGCTGCGCAACTGGTGCTTCGACGCCGGCGTCAAGCAGCGCGTCGGGCTGGAAGCGCCGGTGGTCTCGATCGGCAACCTCACCGTCGGCGGCACGGGCAAGACACCGACCGTCGCCTGGCTCGCTGCGCTGGCCAAGGCAGCGGGTCGCCGCCCCGGCGTGCTCGCGCGCGGCTACGGGCGCGCGCCGGGCACCGCGCTCAACGACGAAGGCCTGATGCTGCAGCGACAGCTGCCGTGGTTGTTGCAGGAACAGGATCCCGATCGCGTCGCGGCCGGGCGGCGCTTGCTCGACAAGGGCGCGGACTTCGTGATCCTCGACGACGGCTTCCAGCATCGGCGCTTGCGCCGTGACCTCGACGTCGTCTGTCTCGACGCGCGGCGGCCGTTCGGCAACGGCCAGTGCCTGCCGGCCGGCGACCTGCGTGAGTTCCGGTCGGGGCTGCGCCGCGCCGGCGTGGTCTTGCTGACGCGCGCCGGCGGTCTCGACGAGGCGGCGATCGCGCAGCGTGTGGAGCGGTTGCGTCAGATCGCGCGCCAGGCGGCGTTGCCGGTGTTCGCCGCCGACCACGCACCGGCCGAGATCGCGGCGTCGCCTTCGGGTGAGGTCTTGCCGCTCAGCTGGCTGCAGGGTCGCAGGGTGGTGCTGCTGTCGGCGATCGCGCGTCCGGCGAGCTTTCGCGACACCTGCGAAACGCTCGGCGCGCAGGTCGTGCACGACCTGCGGCACCGCGATCACCACCGGTTCACGGCCGCCGAACTGGCACACGCCGAACAGCTCGCGCGTGCCGACGGCGCGGTGATCCTGACCACGGCCAAGGACGACGCGCGGCTTGGCGACGCGGCGCTGGCCCGTCACGTGTTGCGCATCGAGTTGCGCTTCCTGGGCGCCGAGCCGCGCGCCGCGGAGTTCCTGCTGTGAAGGTGCGCTTCGCCGATCGGGTCGTCTACGTCTTCGCGGTGGTGGCGTTCGCGATCGCGGCGCGCATCCCGCAGTGGTTCGGCTACAGCTTCGCGGCGTTGCTCGGGCGCCTGTACTTCCGTTTCGACGGCCGGCGCCGCGAGTATGCGCTGCGATTCCTGAAGCAGGCCTATCCCGATCGCAGCGACGCAGAACTGCTGCGGCTGGGCCGCATCGCCACGGGCAACCTGTTCAAGGTGCCGCTCGACATGGCGCGGCTGACGCGGTTGCTGGCGCGCGGCGGCGACGTGCGTTCGGTCGTCGACGTCACCGACGGTGCGGGGGCGCTGGCCGGCAGACCGCCGTTCCTCGCATTGAGCCCGCACCTGGGCAACTGGGAGGTCGCGGGCATCACGTTGGCGCATCATTTCGGCGTCGGTCACTGCGTGGCGCGCATCTCCAAGAACCCGCTGCTCGAGCGCTGGATCGTCGCCAACCGGCGGCGCGGCGGCGTGGTCATCCATCCGCGGCGCGGCGGCATCCGCGGCATGAGCAAGGCGGTCGCGGAGGGGGCGATCGGCCTGCAGGTGGTGGACCAGAACCAGCGCCTGCGCGGCGTGTTCGCGCCGTTCTTCGGCAAGATCGCCAGCTGCGAACGCGCCGCCGTGAGCCTGGCGCTGCGGCACGACTACCCGGTGGTGGTGGGGTCGGTGCTGCGCGTCGGCAACGGCTTCCGGTTCCGCCTGGTCAGCGGCGCGCCGTTCCATCTGCCCAAGACCGGCGACAAGGAACGCGACATCCATGGCGCCGTGTGTGAGGTGAATCGCCGCCTCGAAGAACTCATCCGCATGGCCCCCGAGCAGTACATCTGGATCCACGATCGCTATCGCACGCAACCGCCGCCGGGCCACGTCGCGGGCGTGGCTGATGCCGACGCTGGGCACGACGAAGAGTCGGGCGACGACGAATAGCGACGTCCGCAGGCCCGCGCTAAGCTGCGCCGCGAAGGCGCCCGTAGCTCAGTCGGATAGAGCATCGCTTTTCTAAAGCGACGGTCCCAGGTTCGATCCCTGGCGGGCGTGCCAGTCTGGGGCGTCGTGTGCAGTCTGCAGGTTCCACAAGGGCGGCGCCGGTTCAGGGTCGATCGCCGGCGGCCTTCTTCAGCAGTTCATCGCGAAACTGCTCGAGGCTGCCAGCGCGGGCCTCCATGCCAGCTGCGCGTGCGGCGTCGGCGATCTTCCAACCGCTCAAGGTCCAGCCCAGGGTGAGCGCGGAGAAGCCGCCGTCCTTGGCGGGGGCGTCGGCGAGCGCGCGCTCGAGATTCGCGCCGTTTGCCAACAGGGCCTCGATGTCGACGAGGTCGCGCAATTCAGATCGATGCAGGAGCGCGCAGAGCTTGTTGACCAGGACCTCATGTGCGGTGTCGACGAGGATCGTGACGCCCCGGTGCACGATCTTCTGCGGTGCTTCGATCGAAGGCACGGGTTCGGCGACGAGGTCGACAACCACCGACTCGGCGCCATGCCTCACCTGCAACGCGCAGAACGCAGCAGTGGTACGAAGGTCCGTGACCTCGAGTCCGTCTGCGCGCAAGCGAGCGGCAACTTCTTGTCGGACATCGGCGATGGACTCGCGACCGTGCCAGAACAGATCGAGGTCGCGCGTCGTGCGATGCCCCAGATGGAAACCGGCCAGGGCCGCGCCGCCGGTCAATGTCCACGGGGGATCGATGCCGGCGAGTGTGGCCAGTACACGCAGTTGCAGTTCGCTAAGCCGCTGCAAGTTTGCACCCCCAGAAGTCGAGCAACCAGCGCCAGAACGGCTGCTGACGGCCCAGATACCGTTGCAGCAGTGGCCACATTTCGACGATCGCGTCGACGTCGACGAAGGTGAACACGTCGTCTGGCTTTGCCTGCCGCATCAACTTGCCGACCAGGTAGGCACGGCCCTCGGCGTTCTCCTCATGCAGCCGTCGAGTGAACTCGGCGAGGGTCATGTCCGAGTCCCACAGGAAGTATGGGCGTCCCGCGGTGTCGCAGAGCTTGTCCGGTGGGGTGGGGAACAGCTTGACCATCGCGGCCGAGTGTAAGCATGTGGTCGTCGGATCGTCCATGCTGCGTCAGTCGGTCAGGGTGGGGGCGGCCAGGTGTCGTGGTGACCACGGACGGTGGTGAGGCAGCGCTCGGCCGTCTACTGCGCCATGAACCAGACAGCGGTCGATACGCCAGCGATCAGTTGCAGAGCCACGATGCCGAACCGACGTCGTCTGCACGCCAAGAACAGACCGACACCCAGCGCCGCGACCCACAGGGCTGCGAGCAGAAGCAGGTGGCCGAAGTCCAGCCCGAAGCGCCCCGGCTTGTCGAACCCGATGTCGCCGAACACGAGCACGAGCAACGCCAGCAGTTGGACCGCCAAGGCGATGCCCATCGCCAGTTTCGCTGCGGAAGGCGTCGCCCGTGTTGGTCCTGGCGTCACGGTGCAGAAGGCTCCTCCGCGCGATCAGCCGCTGGCGCCGTTTGGCGCATCGGTCGGATGTTGCGTCATGAGAGGTCCTGACGAGGCGGTCCGGATCGCAACGCTGACCAGCAACACGGCCGTGAGGACCAGCAGGGCCAGCCCACCCGCGTCGAGCAGCGTCAGCTCACCGTGTTCGGCGACGAGGAGGTCCGGCCGGAACGCGGAGAGGGTGCGAAGGCTGATGAGGCCCATCAGGGCAATAGCCGCCGCCAGACGGGCGGACCGTGAGTGCAGCGCGAGGCACAGCGTCGCTCCGATGCCGAGAACGGCGGCGCCACCGCCGGCGTAGGGCAGTTGCAGTCCGGTCATGGGTGGACACGCGATGTAGACCACGATGAGCAGCAGCGAGACGAACGCCGCCGCACCGCACGAATCCATCCAGCGATCGCGAGGTGCATCGCCCATGGCGGTTGTGTCGGGGTTCATTGCAGACTCCGGTTCTCTTCGATCCAAGGTGTCTCGATCCAGCGCCGCGCGTGGGCTTGCCGGGCTCGTGGTTCGTCGGCGCGGGGGCCAGTCAGGGGTGACCATACCACTGCACCTGAGCCTGGTGGTCCGGTGCAGTGTGAGAGTGACCCGGGTCGGTAGGGGGCGCCCACCTACTTCGCGAGAGCCGTTCGCAGCACGGTCAGGGGGACACACACCCGATCTGACTTGTTCTCGAAGTAGACGAAGTCCTGGTGAACCGCGGCCAGCGTGAACTCCCCATCAGCCCCGACTGGCATGGCAGACGTGCGCGTCTTCTCGGTCGCGATCGTCCGGTCAGCCGACAAGTAGAACTGCTTGCCGACGTGAGGGAGCAACCAGTCCGCGTACGTAACGGCCATGCGCTGCGTGGCGGGGCGATGCGGGGCAGCGGACGGGGCCATGAACAATGTTGCCGTGGTTGCGACAGCAGCAGCTACCAGCCATGACTTGTGCATTCGTCGTCTCCTGTTCGGTGTGCCAGGTGGGGGGTGCGCACCTTACCTCATCGAGCCGCGGCGCGTGGGCTCGGCCACCGGCCGCAAGTCAGCCCGTCCCTTCACGGGACAGGGCCCTGATGTGATCCTCGACGGTCTTGCTCGCCAAGCCGTGAGGGAGAGCTACGACGAGTCGCGGCCAGGCGCTCGGTGGCTGATCATCGATCAAGACGTTGGGCTTGGGCAGGAAGCACTGGAAGAGCTCCTCGATGCCCAACTCCTGGGCAGTGACTCGCGCATAGTCCGCACCGCCGGCGCTCCAGCAGAACAGGGAAACGCCGGATGCATGAAGGTGCCGCACATGCTCGATCGCCGCTGGCATGGGGATCCGTTTCGTGCCGGTAGACCTGACGAGCGTGTCGTCGATGTCGACGAAGGCGACCAAGTCAGCGGGTTTCATCGGCATGTGACGGCCCCACGGCAGCACGCAGCTGATCGGGGCCATGCCTGTGGGGTTGAGCGCCAGCCGCACGATGGCTTCGGACCCGGGCGACTCTCGCGGTTGCGTTGGTCGCGCATCGGCGGCAGCGGTGTTTCAGGCGACACCATGCCCACCACGTCGAAGCGCGTGCCCGATCACGTCGCGAACTTGCCGGTACAGGTGTCGATCAACAGTTGTCGGATCCAGCCCCTCCTCAATGAACACGGCATCCGTGAACGACAAGGCGTCGGACGGGGGATGCTCCGTCAGCCTCTGCCGCCCCTCTGGAGCAAGACAGAGCCCGAATTGGGTGCACAGCCGCTCCAGCAACCTTTGCAGTTCATCCTCGGGCATCACATCCCTGCGATCTCGTTGTCTCGTTCGACATCTCTCACGCTCAGCCGTGGTCCCGCGCGTTCAGCTTCCTTGCGTCCGGGGCAGTACCTCGATGGCTTCCTCACACTTGGTCTCGTGTCGACTCACGGGGTTCCTCGCGCGATTGTTCGATCGTGCACCCTGTGGGGCGCGTCAGCCGTTGCGCCAAGTCGGGGCGGCATCTTCGCGCGTGTAGCGGCGCCTGACAACGTCGACCAGGGCAGCGCCGATCAGACATGGAGCACCGAGCAGGACGCCCAGGATGACTGCAGCCCGCATGGCTGCCTGGGTTGCCGTCCCGTACAGGGCGACCGCGACTTCGTCGGCGATGGGCCAACGTCCGCTCTGGAGTTGGCCCGAGACGATCATCGCTACCGCCGCCACCACGGCGACGCTGGCTCCGCAGAATGCCAGTCGGACTGGCCGAGCGGGGGCCGCCAGGGGGATTGCCATGCCCAACACGATGCCCGCCAAAGCCGGCCACTGGGCGTGCGTGTAGCTGTCCATCGCGCCCGAGCCAACGAGGCAGCCGGTGAGCACGCCAAGGCCCACGGCGAAGAGCCATCCTCTGGCATCGCTTGCGAATCTCACCTTGCCGCTCATGTCTGTCGCCCCAACGTCCGTGAGGTTCTGCCGCACTGCTTCTGGCACGGCGGCTTTCATGCATTCAGATAGAGGAACCAGGCTCCGAGGCCAGCGGCAACGGCGCCGATCGCCGCACCAATCGCGAGCCCTGTGGTTCCGAAGAACCAGAGCCCGGCGGCCCCGAGGACGATGGCGCCGAGTGCTGCTCCCCAGAAGGCCCATCGCATCGAGGTGCGAAACTCAGCTTTGAGACTCGACCCGATCTCACGCGCAAGCGAGGGATCACCTGGCCTCTCGAGTTGCTGTTGTTCTTCGAAATCAGTCATGCGGACTTGATGAGGATGGTCGGTTCGACGGCCAGCTCGACGACGCCGTGAGTCTCGGACGCAACCCGAAGCCACTGGCGACCGGCGCAGCGCTCGATGCCAACCGAACGGACCCTCGGTACGACGAGATCCAGCATGGCGGTGGCTTGGCCGACCTTGCGAAGGTCGAGTCTGAGATCGCAGAACTGACGGGAGATGGAGACCCGCAGCTCGAGCCCGTCGGCTCGCTTGACGAACATCGGCGCTGCGAAGAACTCGCGCTCCTCTTGGGACTGTGGCTCGGGCGCGACACCGAAGAACTCCATCAGCGCAACCTCGTCCACTGGGATCATCGCGAGACTCCGCTGCCTACCGTCGTCTGTGCCGCTTGAGCCGCGAGCTGCGTGCGATGGGATGCCTTGCCCTTGGTGTTCCGCGGCTCGCTGGCTCCTGCGGCGAGTTGGACGGCCACATTAGCACGTCACAGCCTCTTCGAGACGTAGCCCTGTCGTTTCGCGAGGGGGGCGTTGTCTGCGAGGCGCTGATCCAGCAGTCGAGTCAGCCGTTGGCCCTCATCGTTGGGCAGACTCCAGTGCATTTCGTCCCGGCCATCGGGCTCTCCTGCTGGGTACAGAGACACCCAGTGAACCCCGGATGCAGTCTTCTCCTCGCCGACATGGAAGCGATAGTCCCCCAATCTCGTGTGCAGCACACCAGTCCTGCCGTCGATGAACAGCACGTGCGCAGGGTCGTAGGCTCTCTCGGCAGACTCGATCAAGCCCCATGCGTCGACGAGATCCCGACGCAGCAGCGGCACCATCCAGGGCAGGCGGAGCCATGCCTTGTCCGTCGGACGGTCCTCAACGACCTCACCCGTGCTCACGTCCTCGATCGTCAAGCAGCGCCGACCACTCGCGTTCGGTTGATGGATCGACGCTTGTGGTGGCTGCGTGGCGTCAACCGCAGAACATCCGGATGCGATGGGCGCCACGAAGCAGCCACAGATGATGAGGCACCGGTTCATCGAGATCGCAGGGGTGCGGCCCGTCCGACGTCTTTGACGCTGAGCCGCGAGCGCCGCTGCGGCGCTCGCCGGCTCCTCTTCGTGTTGGGCCGCAGTCTACCACTCATCCACAAGCAGGCCACTACTTGGGCACTGCGCCCACGGCCGCGCACCAGTCATCGATGGACTTGTCACCGGAGTAGTACGTGTCGGAGAGCCTCAGGGCGCACTTGCCGTCTACCGCCATCAACGCGATACCGAGCTCAAAGCCGTCACTCCGAGTTAGAAGCATGCTGCCGTAGCTCGTCCACTTGACCCCCGTGTCAATCGTGGGATCCAAACTCAGAGCACGAAGGGAATCCAGCAGCAGATGGACTCGCGCAGGGTCTGACGTCACGAACTCCACCGAGGGGTGTCGATCAATCTTGATGCGCTCCACTTGCTCCTCGCGGCCACCAGGAGCCATGAACTCGAGGAGGACCTCCCGCATCGTCGGTGACGCTGCCCGCCTCGCGCATCCAACCAGAACGCAGACGGTCATGGCCGAGACCAGGAGGATCCTTGCTGCCCTGATGGTGTCCTGCATCAGCACTCCCGAATGCTCCAGTCGGCCCAACGTCTTTGACCATCAGCCGCGAGCGCCGCTGCGGCGCACGCCGGCTGCATGGTCTTGTTGGGCAGCGCTCGCTGGACGCGACTCCAAGACGCACCGACCGATCAACGCCCCCGTGAACACCACGGCGACGGAAACGAGGTCGACACCCGGAAGCCCGCCAGTCCACCCGACGACGAGCACTGCGGCCATAGCCAGCATCAGCAGAGTGCAGAACACCTTGATCACGATCGTCTGGTTCATCGGCACAGCTCCTTGGCCTCGCATGCCCAACGTGTTTGCCCATCAGCCGGCGAGCGCCTCTGGGCGCTGGCCGGCTCCAAGGTCTTGTTGGGCGGCGACTCTACCAGAGTCTTTCACCAGGGGCGCGAGGCTCGCGGATCGCCAACAACCTGCCGAGCCAGGGCCGCAAGGGCAGCCAACCACGCCCAATGCCATGCCCGCCGGAACCGGCCACCAGGTGTAGCCCGGTTGCACCAGGTTGCCGGCGACCAGACCAACGCCCATGGCGACTGGCAGTCCTCTGATGCGGAATCCGTCCGCGTCACCGCCATCTTCGCCACCAGCCTGGCCGGTGACCGCGGCGTCACTTCGCCTTCGGCGGCGGTCGTCGCATCATCACCATCTCGAACGTGCCGGCGTCCTTGCCTTCGCTCGTGCGCCGTCGCTGAACCACGCGGCGCAGGTCGCTGCCCAGTTCGACCTCTTCTTCGATCGTCACTTCGCCGCCCGACATCTGGGTCGTGCCAGTGCCGATCAGCTTCTTGCCGGTCGGGTCGAGCGCGCTCGAGGAGATCGCCAGCACGGGACTGCTGCTGTCGACCCAGTAGCGCACGTAACGCATCTGCTTGCGGTCGAAGCCCAGCAGACCGCGCCCCTCGATCTTGCTGCCGCCGAACTCGCTCTCGAACGACGAGCGCAACCAGCAGCCGTCGCCGACGAGTTCCTCGCGCATGCGGCCCGTGCTGCGTATCGGCTTCTCCTGGCCCGGCATCGTCGCCAAGAGCGCGCACTCCCAATCCCCGGCGAACTGCGCGAGTAGTTCGTACTCGGATGCGGGAGCTTTCGGCTGCTCGCGCTTTGGCACCGCTCGCTCGTCCTGCTTGGCCGGGGCGAAGACACGTTCGATGAGCGGCTGGCCGCCGCCAGGCACCCGGATGGTGCGGTCGACGCGGGCCTCGCCGATGCGCAGCGTGACGACGTCTTGCAAGCCGATCCGCTTGGCCAGAGCGGATCGACCGCGCCAGATGATGGTGCGGTGTTCCGCGTCGAACTCACCATCTTCGAGGACGGGTTCCGCCATGCCGGCCACGCGAAGGCGCACGAAGCGGTGCGGCCCAGGGTCGAAGCCGGTCAGCCAGAGCATCTCGCTGTTGCCGGCGCGCGTGACGGTCTCGAGCCAGAATCCGCCGCAGACCAACTCGGAGGTCTCCTGTTGCGCCGACGGACCCGCTTGGCCAGCGGCTGTCGTCGGCCCTGTCGCGGTCACGTTCCAAGCACCCGCCATCTCCTTCAACAGCGCGTGCTCCGGAGACAGCGTCGGCTCTTGGGCCGCAAGCGGTGCACACGACATCGCCAGAACGGTCACGCCAACAGTCGTGCACTTGTGCATGAGAATTCCTTCCAGGTTCGAAGGTCGGGAGCGCCCGCGCAACCGCGCAACGTCTCTGACGGGGAGCTGCGAGCGTCTCTGGGCGCTCGCCGGCTCCTGCGGCGATTTAGCCAGCATTCTCCCTCAGCCTACGGTCGAGACGCAACCGGTGCTCTGAGAGTTGCATCTCGAGCGCCGCGTCACGTAGGTGGGCCCAGAACTCGCGCGGAACTCGGTTGATTCCTCCGAGACTCTCCAACTCGTCGAGTGCCAACTCCAGCTCGTTGTGCTCGATCCACTCGCGGTATCGGTGCAGTCGTCCGCCTTCGTCAGACTCCACGAGACCAGCAGGAAGGAGTGCAGCGGCGTGACCCAAGTGTCCTTGCGTCCGAGCCCAGCACTCCTGAAGGTCCCCGCTCATTGAGACACGGATTGGACAGCCTGCCTGGCTTGGCTCCGCACATCCTCGCTGGGGTCCGACACAGCTACTCGTCGCAACTCGTCGAGGGCGGGCTGAGCATCGAGCCCCATCAGATCCAGGTTGTACGCGGCCATCGTGCGCACCTTGGGATCCTCGTCCTTGAGGCCGCCCATGTTCGTTCTTAGTGGCAGGTCGGGATCGAGGTTGATGCAGTGCAGCGCACGAGCCGTCCACAAGCGCACGAAGGGATCATGGTCCTCAACCATCCGACGAAGTTGGGGAACGGCGGCGGCCGCAACTGGACCAATGTGAACGAACCCATAGGCGACGGTCTGACGGACATCAGCGTTGTCGTCGTCCAATGCCCTCGCGAGAACCGGGACGAGGGCCTGGGCCGTTGGTCCTACGTGCCCTTGTTGAACGGCCTCGATCATCGCCCGACGTTCGTCGCGACTTGGCCAACTGAACCGCATGGCAGTGAATGAGTAGCCCGCGCACTTCTGCCCCAAGACGTGTGCTGCGAGCCTGCGTTCCATGATGTCTGCACTCGTGGACAACACGCGAATCCAATCGGCAACCGCTCGGCCGCGAGCCATGGTCTGGCCTGGATCGAACGGCTCCTGCCTGAACTGCCAAGAGTAGAACAGATCATCGAGCGGGAGCTCTATGGCCGGAGACACCTCACCCTGGGTAGCGGGGTCTTCGGTGGACGTGCACGCGGACGCAACGGTCAACGCCAACGCCGCGAGCGCGCAGGTTCCACATCGACTCACAGTCATCGCGAACACTGGTCCTGCCCAACGAATGGGATTCTTGCTGCTGTGGCCGAAACTCGCGGCAGTGAGAATCGGTGCGACACCGCGCCTGTCCGCGACAGGCCTGAGTCGGCAGCGTCCCGGCCATGGTAGCAAGAATCAGTTGGACGTAGCCGCGGTCATGGGCGTTGGTGGGTGCTTCGCTGGGGCCGTCGTGAGGCGGTGCTGCCGGAAGCGATGACGAGATCGCCGAAGGGCGGGCTTGAGGGCGGCGAAGCACAGGGTATCCAACCCGAGCGACCGGCGATCGACGAGTTCATGGCGATGCCGGAGCGGTGGGGTCGTGGGCGTGGCCCGGTCCGTGACTCTGATGAGCAGCGGACGACAGAGAAGGACAACGTCTCGATGGCGATACTCAGCCATGGCGAAGGAGTGGGCCGGCGGCGCGGGGTGGCGCAGCGGTCCTGCACGCGGTGAGCCTTCGCATCACGCGTCTCCTGCCCGACGACGCGACACCGCCGTGGGCCTGCGCATAGACCTCGGCGTGTGCTCGGATGACGTCGGGCACATCGAAGGGCGGCCGGGCCATCGGCGCTACTCGACGAAGTCCTCGAGCTGATCGATCGGACTCTTGGTCGCCGCGAGCTCCGACGAGTGTCGCAGGCAGTGCAGCGTCAGGCGCTTCTCGATGCCGGCCACATTCGACCCGCTTGACGAAGCGCTGGATCGCCGAGTGCGTGATCGACCGTCCTTCACGCTGGCCGCAGAACAGGCAGTCGCGCGGCCTCGCGATCCGGAAGTGTTCGCGCAGGATCGACAGCACGCTCGGCGACAGCGGCACGAAGCGGTCCTTCTGCCCCTTGCCTTGCCGAACGTGAATCACATGCGCTTGCTGTCGATGTCGGGGCGGCGCTGCGGATCTCGCGGTTGCGTGATCTCGCGGTCCGGGCTGCTGCGTAGAGTTGGACCGCCATCCTACAGGCATCAGCCCATGGGTGCCCTTGAGCAGCAGTGACTCAACGCGCGTTCCTCTGGATCTCGATCGCGATCCAGCCGATCAAGAACACGAGCGGGATCCAGACGTGTGGCCAACAACCCAGGAGCAGCAGGACTCGCCTGATAGGTCCAACGTTCTTGTCGGGAAGGCTCACAACGGGTTGGGTCCAACGTCTTTGACCGTGCAGCCGGGCGAGCGCCGCTGCGGCGCTGCGGCGCGCGGCCGGCTGCATGGTGTTGTTTAGACAGCATTATAACCGCCGGACAGCCACGTGGCTAGCTCATGCGGCGCTCGCC